>NZ_BPRA01000015.1 GCF_022179645.1 Methylobacterium thuringiense | reverse complement strand
CGTGGTCCGGAGTTGCGCGTCAAGGTTAGCCGCGACGCGCAACTCCGGACCACGCTGGCCACGGCTGCGGGCTGAGAGATCGTAGCGAATTCCCGAAATAGCAGCGACGGGCACCGAAATCGTTCTGCTCTTGGCTCTTCTGGGTTCACACCCTCGGGTATCAAGCCCGCTGCTCCGTGACGGCCCTGCGCAGAAAGCAGTGTGCCAGGCCATAACCCCAGGAGAACTCATGCAAATCCGGCCAGAGCACCTCTTCGGCGGTGCTACGAAGCCACTAACGCAGGGAGAAAACGAGTTGGATCAGGGTCAATGCCTGTCAGGATCGAGGGCAATGTGACAATCGTGTTTGGTTGAAGAGAGTATATGCAGACTGCTGGTCAGGACGGCCTGATTTTCGTTTCTTGAGAAGCTGCCTCTGCACTCGCCAACTGGCGCGCCCATGTCGCTCAGAGCCGTGCTTCCGACCTCAACGGCGTTCTCTATCTCACCGAGGAGGTGGAGATGTCGGAACCGGAGGTAGGCGCAGACGATCGCGGTGGCCTTGGCGGGAAGGGTGTGGGTAGTCACGCCGTAGAGCTGTGGGAGGGGCTGCGTTTCATCGAGCACTTTGACGCGCTCGAGCTGCACGCCTGAGGTATGCCGATCCATCAACGGATTGGCAGAACCCAACCCGTGAACGCCGGTTATCGGGGGGAGTCACTGATCGATGAAGTTGCGATGTCCGACACAGAAAACGTAGCCCTGTGCCCTGCCTCTACAACCTCGCCGACCCTAGACCCGACGATCCGTCAGCACCTTGGGAAGCAGCTCCAGTCCCGTCTGATGCCGGTGTTGGATGCCGGTCATGACAGCCTAGGCTCTGATTTTAGAGCAGACACGGTCCCCTTGCTCGATGCCTCGACGCGGGAGCGGTTGGGGCAGCAGCTGCAGGCCATGTACGAACCGGTGTTCGATCGGGCGATCGGTCCACACTTGATCGAGGTGCTTCAGCAACTCGATCGCGATCGCAAGGAATAACCTGGGCGCATGCACGTGCGCTTAGACCGCAGGAGCCATGCGCTGGCTCATGGTTGCCTGCTGCGGTGCAGCAAATTAGCTTGTGATGGCGAGACCGCGATGGCGTCGCGGTCTTGCAGCCCTTCTTGGGCGTTTCCTCCCTAGACTTGGGCCGCTCCCTCACCGGGGCGGCCTTTTTTCGTCTGGGTGCCCGCTTCTAGCGTCTGCTCCGATCATGCTCAAGCATGATGATGTGGCATCCGCGGGATCGTGCATTTTCTTACGAACGTCCAAGCCTCGCATCGGGTATATGGCACCACATAGAAGCTGGCCGCGCTGATAGCTGCTGTAACCGCAACATATTGCCAGATATAGCGGATTTTCATCCACCTGGCTTCGTTGCCGTCTTGAGCTGAAGACAGATAGCGACAAGGCGAAGCATGACGGGAAGCCGATGAACACAGGATCAGAGCAGAGGTTATCCGTCTCGTTGTACCCCGAGCGGATACCTAATGATCGCCACCGAACTCGATAGTGTATGGTTTCACGGTAATCCGGATCGCAGGTTTCGGCTGCGACAGCTCACTTCAGTTGAGATGCGGCAATGGGCTATTCCCTCGGAGCCCGGGTTCACCGCCTGGTGCATCGTCCGCTGTGAAGATGGCGCCATACGCCTGTTTGCGCTTCCAAACGGCGTCTCATGGAATGAAGACGATGATGAGATCGCTTCGTTCTTCGGCCAGTTGGAAGAAGTCACATGACGAAGCCGGCCGCCACCATCATTGATGGAGCCGCAAAGGCAATTGACGCCATACTGGACTCGCTGGAGCGCATCCCACCGATCCAGCGGCCGTAGCCTTCAGAGCTGCGCTCCGGAGGAAGGGCGCCGACATCGTCGAGGCAGGTGACGGCATCATCCTTCAGAACCTGCACGAACTCGTCTGCGGTGTCGGTGATGACCGGAACGAGCGCCGCTCAGCCCATCTTGATGCAGCCTGGAAGGATCTGCCGGGATGGCTGTCGTGATGATCCCCACCTCACCGACCTCAGCGAAATGGATCTGCTGCCCGGTGCGAAGAGGCGGGTTGCTTCCCTGCCGCCTGCTTGCGTGATCAGGTTCGCTGGCTATTGCCGTGAGAGCGACCAAAAACCCCAGACACACAGCGGCGATGGTCAAAGGAGGGGTCAACGCCTAAGCCTGCTGACCAAATCCATGGATCACCATGCCAGCAGTGAAAGCTGCCGCAAGCGTCATCGCGACAGCATCCCCGATCATCAGCGTTTGCCGAGGCAGTACGCGTACCGACCGTTTGCTTTGTCCAGGTTGACCTTGTCGCCTAGAAGGCGTCGGCCGGACGAAATAATCTGGACCGTCTGGTTCCGATCATACTCTTTTCGCGCTGCCTCCTCGGCTTCGCGCAGGAACACGATAGTCGGCTGGCGTTCAACTGCGTTGCAGGCCAACCCAGCGCGAACGCGCTCAGCGACTTGTCGCTCCATGTCGTTCCAATATTCAGCGGAATGGGAAACCGACATCGCTTTTCCTCCGACGAAAACTTCAACCCTTCAAGGGCCTGCGCGGAGTGCGCTCACAATGGGTCGGAGCGTCGGCGCAGGTGCGAGCCGATGTCTTAACGCGAAGCCAAATGGTGGCGTTAGAGCCCGCGCTCGTTCCGTCTCATACCGGACGATCACCAGCATCAACGCGATGGAGGCGCTGGCACAGCGTCTTAGCCGATCCGGACTGGATCGAGCATGACCCCTCACGAGCGCGCCGCTTTTCACGCCGGAATCGCCCACGCCGCCGAGATGGCGCGGATCGCGGCCGTATCGATCGAGATCCGCGACGACGCCCGAGCGGTTCGCCAGCAGGCCGCTGCCGCTGCTCTTCACGGGCTTGCCGAAGGTCTTCGCGCCGCTGCCGGCACCTCGCATAGAGGCACGGCGAGCGCCCTGAGCCAAGCGCCCGGTAATACCCCTGTGGCGGGTATTCGAGAGACCGCCATCGCCCAGGGCTTCACGGCTGATGCCTGCGACACCTGCGGGGCCTTCGCCATGAAGCGCTCAGGCACTTGCATGACCTGCACGGCCTGCGGTGCGACGACAGGATGCGGCTGAGGGAGCGCCTATCGTTGATCGACATCCCAGATCTGGGGTTTTGGTTTTGGTGGGGATCGGACTGTGGTCTTCACCCGTCCCACATCGCCCCCATCGCAGGGCTTATGGGTGTCGTCGGTCTTTCGCTCCGTGTCCTTCGGCATATCGGCCTCCAGCGCTTGGGCAAGGAAAACGCCCGAACCTAGGGCGGATGTTCCTGGAGGACGTCAGACCTCGGCGTTCGGGGCGTGGCCGGCAGGATCATGGCATGCGAATGATGCGCTTCTACCGCCGCTCGTCCTCATTTTCCGTGCCCGGCCGCTCCATTGGTCCGTCCTGGACATGAGGCTTCGCGCCTGGCTCGCTTGGCGGCCGAACCAATCCACCCGTGTCCGTCTTTCCGAGACCACCCTCGTTCGGCCGGCGCTCTCGCTTCGAATCAGGCTTTTCATCGGGGCTGCGTTCGTTCGGTACCTTCGGCATCGTGATCTCCCGTGGTTGTATAGGGCCAACGGTTGGCACCGAGGATGTTCCTGATCGGGCTGATGCCTGGTTCCATCTATGCTCGCTTGCAGGCATACCTCAATACCGGTTTGCAGGTTTGCCGCGTTGAAGGAGACGATCTGTTCTCGACCTGTATTTTCAGGTCGGCGGTCGAGGGTTGTAGCGATGGCGAGGGAAGAGGGACAGTTCGGTGGAGGCGCGAGTGGCAACCCGGCCGGCCGGCCGAAGGGCGCCCGCAACCGCGCCACGCTCGCCATGGAAGCGCTGCTCGACGGCGAAGGCGAGGCCCTGACCCGCAAGGCCATCGAACTCGCGATCGACGGCGACGGCCCTGCGCCTCTGCCTCGACCGCCTGATGCCTGCCCGCAAGGATCGGCCGGTGCAGTTCGACTTGCCCACCATCGAGCCCACCACCGACCTGCCGAAGGCGACCAACGCCCTGCTGCAGGCCGTGGCTTCCGGCGAATTCACCCCGTCTGAGGCCGCCGACGTCGGCCGCGCTGTAGATGCCCACGTGAAGGCGATCGAGGCCAGCGACCTGCACGAGCGCCTGGCTCGCATCGAAGAGAGCATGCAGCACCGCTGAAAGCCCAGGAGACCACACCATGAGCAAGGTAATCGACCTACGCCTGCGCAAGATCGAGCGGGCGATGAAGGCCGCCCCGTACGACGATCTCTCCGACGAGCAGTTGAACGCACTGATCCGCGCCGACCTGGAGGTTGCCGCGCAACCCTACAACGGCAACCTCGTCACCATGCGCGACTGCCTCGCAGCGTCAGCCGACCACGGAGATCGCGAGATGGCCAAGCACATCGACCACATCATTGAGAACTTCCACGAGTTCTACCCGCAGGCGGCTGAGCCTCACCCTCACGCGCGAGCGCGTACTGCTGACAAAATTCGGCCGGCGCTCCCATTATCCGCGAATATTATAAGCGGATCGGCCCGCCCCACGGACCCGCCGCACCCTTTGAATTCCGTTGATTGTTTTCAATCTCCCGCCCCGATCCGGGTCGGCTACCATCATCCCGGGCAGCCCAGCTGACGCAAAAAATCTTTCGTCGGGTTGCGACGCGCGACCGCTCGGACCAAGTCGGCAGATGCCGATGCGATGACGTGACTGCCACGAGATATCAGGCTGTTCACATCTCGAACGGCGCGATCATTCGTGATCTCGGCCCGGCGCTCATCGCTTCTATGGCCGTAAGATCCGAGGGCTACGTCTGGCGCCAATGTGAGCCAGAGTTCGACGTTGGGATGCCCGAGATCAGTCCGGCCCCCTGCCGCAAACCGTGCAAATGGGAAGCCTCCGAGGACGAAGTTCTGGTTCGGACGGGAGATCAGAGCTGTGCAAAGGCCGCGAGCGTCAAGAGCGCCCATGATCTTCTCTGAGATCTGCGCCAGACCTTGCATCCGGACCCGTTGAGCGTTGCGGGCCACGTTGCGCGGATCCAGAATGCGAGCCCGCTCGGCCTGTTCGACTGCGCCCCTCGCCTGCTTCCACTCATCGACGCTGTCCTCGAACAGCTTCTGGACGTCGGCATCGAGCGTGATCCGGCGATAGAGGTCGGGACTTCGACGCATCTGGTAGTGGACGAACAACAGGATGATTGCGCGATCGTCTGCGCTGAGATCCAAGGGCAACCGCCGCCGGGTCCGATCTACGATCATCTCGACGATAGGCTCTGCCGCATCCTCAACTCGGCCCAGCAGGCTTTCAACGGCCGCGCTACGCCCTCCTGCTTCATCCTCGATCGTGTAGACGTGCCCCTCGACAAACAGGTCCTTCGGCTGCGCTCGCCGAACACCCTGGGCGGGTCGTCTCTTGTCATGAAACCAAAGCAGTCCGTCGCGATCAACGAACCGCTTCTGGAGCATCTTGGGAACGGTGTGCTGCCGTGCCGGAAAATTCATGAGGATCGCCGCCGCCGAAGAAGCCGAGCATCACAGGCACTCGAACCGCCGATAGCTCGCCGCACACCTCGGCAATCCGGAAATTCGCCGCCTGGGCTGGCAATGGTTGAAGACGTACGCTCCGAACGAGGGCGGACCTTAATCAGCCACCGTCGATTTGGTGCTCATGAACAGCACCTCTTCAGCCCCCTATGCCTTGGCCGTGGACGACGACGGGCTGACCCGTATGAACGTGTTCGACATCCTGGAGGATGCCGGTTTCCGAACGTTGGAGGCCGAAAATGGTGATGATGCCATTGCGGTGCTGGAACAGCATCAGGCGTCCATCGTGCTCTTGTTCACCGACGTGCAGATGCCCGGCACGCGCGATGGGTTCGCGCTCGCCAGGGAGGCGCACAGCCGCTGGCCGCATATTTCTATCGTCGTTGCCTCCGGGCGCGTGCGGCCGGCGCCCAACGAGTTGCCAGACGGAGTTCGCTTCCTCAGCAAACCGTTCTCGGCTGAGACGGTCTATGATCACCTGCGTGAGTTGCTTCCGGACGGCCGAAAGCCTGATCCGCTGAAGAAATAGTCCAGCATCGTGGACCAAATGCACCAAATCGGACAGTCGGGCGGCCGACCGAAACCCCAACGGAATCCGGTGGTTTAGCCATATGCCTCTGTACTACCTCAACATCCGCGACGGCTCCAATCTGGTCGAAGACCATGAGGGAAGCGATCTTCTCAACCTGGACGAAGCGCGTGGGGAAGCGATGAAGGCGGCTCGTCAGATCCTTGCCGAGAAGGTTCTGACGGATGCGGTGATTGACGGGCAGGTGTTCGAGATCACCGACGAGACCGGCGCGGTAAAGGCCACCGTCCCGTTGAAGAGCGTCTTGAGGTTAGTGTGATGGCGCGCCCCCGTCGCGTCGGCCTGCCCTGGTACAACCCGGAGCACTACGAGGCGCTGCGTCGAAGCCTGTCCGATGGCGAGAAGCTTCCGGCGCGGTACGAAACATGGCGGGTCTCCACCGAGCAGGTCGAGCGAGAGGTCCAGCGCAGCGGCGTCGAGGTCGTGCGTGTGCCGATCGAGCCGGAGGCGTTCAAGGCTTGGTGCGAGTGCACCGGCTCTACGTACGACGGCGCTGCCCGTAGCCGATATGCCGCCGAGGCGGTGGCAGGGCCTACAGAAACCCGCTCCCCGAAGGATCCTTGAACGTGTTCGCCCGCCGGATGTAGCCGAGCACGGTGCGCGGATCGCGGTGGCGCGACTGATCCATGATCCGGGCGAGATTGGCGCCGCGCTCGGCCGCCGGCGTGATGCAGCCGGCAAGCAACGAGTGTGCCCCGAAGGTCGAGGCATCGAGCCCGGTCGCCGTGCAGTACAGCTTGATGATGTCCGCGATGGTGAAGAAACGGCACCCACAGCTTGGTTTTCAGCTAGACCGGGAGCGCCGCTTGTTTTGGTCTAATAGCCTATGAAAGTTATATTTTTTACTTATTCAGCTCGTCAGCCATTTTGAGGTGACCGTCGAGAGCAGGCTTCGTCTTAGCTGCCCATGCCTTCAGATCTGCATTCTCTCCACCTTCAGCATAGCGCTTAAAGAGATCAACTGCGTTCTTATGGCCGGTCTCTTGATCGCTGTGATATTGCTTTGTAAAATCCTCGCCCTTCAATCCCTTAAGTTTAGCGATCTTGCTTGCATGAGCGCTGTCCATCTCGGTTGGTATATCGGCCTTGATCTTGCCGTCTTTTACTAAGCCTTTCAGCTCGGTTGATACTTTTTCATGATCCGTAATCATCTGCTTCGCGAATGCTTTAGTCGCATCATCGGCACGCTCTTCTGCAAGCTTGCTAGATTGGATCTCGAACATGTCGCTGATCGCAGCTTGAGTGACGAAATCCTGCGTCGTCGGAGCTACGCCCAGTAGCGAGTTCACGCCGGTTTTTTCCGGAACGGTCTCAGCGAAGGCCGGCGCGGCGATGAGGAAGGCAAGCGCGGCTAAACTGACGGATCTCATTGATTTTCTCCCTGGATGAGCCTCGGTCAATCGTGAGCCAATCTCGATGTTCCTCTATTGCGGCCTCAGTTTTCGGCCGAAAATCAAGCCGGAGACGCTGCTGTGCAGAGTTTAAACCCCGAGGAACCGCGCCGAACTCTCGCTCGGCCGCGTATGCAGGTAGCGTCCCGTCGTCGCTACCGAGGCGTGCCCGAGGGTCGCCTGCACCAGATGGATCGGCGCGCTTCGGTCTAGCGCGTGCCTGGCATGGGCATGCCGGAGCCAGTGCGCCGAGACGTCAATCGACAGTCCGGCCCGCGCGGCGGTCGCCTTCACGACCCGATGCACCGCCGATTGGTCGAGTGCCCCGCCGGTCCTCGACGCCACCTTGCGCGAGCGAAACACGGGGGCGTCGGCCACCGCCGGCTCGCTATCGCCGCGTAGGGCCGTCAGCACCGCCCAGGTTGCGGCCGAGAGCAGGACGACGCGGGTCTTACCGCCCTTCCCGAATACCGTTGCCTGCCCGATGCTGCCCTCGCGCTCAGCGAGATCCCGCCAGCGCAGCCCGCAGACCTCGGAGATCCGCAGCCCGCCGCCGTAGAGCACGGTCAGCAGCACGCGGTTACGCAACACTGGCTCCTGTCGGATCATCACCAGCGCGTCGGATTCCAACATGATGCGCTCGGCTAGGGTGTTCTTGATCGGTGGCACCTTCACGGCCGCGCCGACGTTGAAGCGCAGGAACCCGACCTCCTGAGCAAACGTGAAAAGACTCTTGAGCGCTGAGGCCGCCAGGCCGACCGTCGCCGACGAGCCGGTCAGCCCCTTTAGGTACTCCTGCAGGTCGCCGATCCGCACCGACGCCAACGGCCTGCCGACTTGCGTCAGGAAGCGGCGAGCTTCGCGCTCGTAGTTCCGACGCGTGTTCGGGCTCGACGACCGCGCCAGCCACAGCCGCACCATCTGTGCGTCGTCGTCGGCCTGCGCGGGCACGACAACCGGCAGCGTCGGAACGGGATGATCCTCAACAACAGCGACGAGGGCGGTGCTCATGTCGCGCTCCTGTTCTTGGCGTCGGCCGCCGCCCCGCTCTCGTAGGCAACGACGTCTGCGGTCTGGATGCGCAGCAGTTTCCCGCCGAATTTGAAGGCGGGTAGCTCGCCCCGTTTGATCATGTTGCGAATGAGTGTCCCGCTGCATTTCCAACGCTTGGCCAGTGTGCCGGGCGTGTAGACCTTGGGATGCGGCGTAAAAGGCTTGGGCGTTTGCGACGTGGCCGACGCATCGCCCTCATCGTTCGGGAAGGTCTCGAAAGCCGCCTCAAGCTGATGACGATCCCAGACGGGCGTGCCGTTGAGGCGACGCGGTAGCGACAGCTTCCGGATCTTCACCAGGTTGTCGAAGCTCGACTCGTCGATGCCGAGGTAGCGCGCAGCGCTCACGCGACCGAGGCCGCGAGGCCGATACGAATACGGATCGCCTGCCGCCAGCTTCATCCTCACTGCTCCAACGCAAGATAACAACACTTGTCTTGCGTTCGGTGGCGGTCTCACGGAGCACGGATTTCGGCAAGGCTGGAATGCAGGATCTGAGGGAAGCCGTTTACCCGCCGATGCGTCATCCCTGCATCCATGAAGCGCGCGAAGGTGCGGCCCTTCACGCTCGCGCAATCTCTGGTGTGCCTCCTGCGGCAACGCTGGCGAGATCCGAGCCTCCCCTGCCATCCGTGAACAGATCGAACGGCAGGGCCGAGACTACCGACGAGCGTGGCTGCTTACCCGCGCCCACCCATGGAACCCTGCATGCGAGACAGCAGCGCAATATGCTGGCCGATCAGTGGTAGAGCGCCGCGCGCAATCCGACGAAGGCCAGGATCTTCGCCACTCTGCGCATAAGTCCCATGGATCGTGCGAGCTTCCAAGTGTCCTTGGAGGGATGCGTTGACGAACGTCGCGTCGTAAGCGGGCCCACCCTGTTGGGCTGCCAGTTGGTTGAGGATCTGCTGCTTCTGTGCATCTGTGGTCATAGAAGGGGCGGAGCCGGGGGCGCCGAGCAAGGTACCAGCAGCACCCACGGCCGCGCCAGCCACACCTGTCGCCAGAGCGAGCGGGGCGCCAATCAGACCGCCAGGTCCGGCCGCAACATCCGGAACCGGAGCGTTGCCCGTGTAGGCGGCGATCTTACCGGACAGATTGACCTGCTCGTTGACTTCCACGCGGGTGAACGCCCTCAGGCGCGAGTTAGTAGTCTTGGCGTGGGCATCGCGAGCGGTGTTTTCCAGGAAGAGGCCGCCCTTCGTTGCCATGCTGAGGTAAACGGGCGTCGGGATCGCGCCGGCCGGCGTCGGCTGAGCAATTGCCGTACGCGTGACCGCAAGGGCAGCAGTGGCGGAGAGCATACTGGCGAGGAAACTACGGCGATGCATGACAACTCCTGAAAAAGCCGAGACGTCGTCTCGCTTCGCGTAGAGGTCGATAGCGAAGTCCGCGTAACCTTGTGGAGACCGACCTGTTCCAACCGCTCGAAAGGTCATCCAGCTTTGTACGATAGCGTTCAGATGCTGTCGTGCCGGTGAACTGACAGCGGTGCCCTGAGTTTCTGCCGATAATCACCCCGGCGGATCAGTCAGCGCGGCTGTCATGCCATTTACGGCTAAGATGAGCGGAACCTAAGCCATGTTTTATTGCGATAAGCGCCTCCAATACCCGGTCAAGGTTGAAAATCCCGACCCAATTTTTGCTCGTATGTTGCAGCAGGCCATTGGCGGTGTCGAAGGTGAAATCCGTGTCTGCATGCAGTATTTTTTCCAAGCCTGGGGCTCACGGGGGCCGAGCACAAAATATCGCGACATGCTTCTGCACACGGCGACCGAGGAAATGGGCCACGTCGAGATGCTGGCGACCGCAGTCGCATTGAACCTCGAAAAGGCCCCGACCTCACTTCAGGAAGAGGGCGCTGCGGATGGTGTTGTTGGTGCCGTTATGGGCGGCGGCAGTGCACGGCACACCATAGAGGGCATGCTGCATCGGCACCTCCTCTCGACGGGCATGGCAGCGTTCCCGGCCAACTGCGAGGGCGTGCCCTTCGACATGAGTCACATCTACGCCAGCGGTAACCTAGCTGCCGACATGTACTGCAACGTCGCTGCCGAAGCGACAGGCCGCACGCTTGCTGTGCGCCTCTACAATGCCGCGCACGACGCTGGCATGAAAGACATGCTGCACTTCATGATCGCTCGCGACACGATGCATCAAGAGCAGTGGCTCGCTGTCATTGAGGAGCTTGGCGGCCACGAAGGCACGCTACCAATTCCGAACTCCTTTCCGCAGAGCAAGGAGCACCAGGAATTCAACTACAATTTCTTCGCCACGGCTCGCGACGGATCGGCGCCACCCGAGGGCCGCTGGACGAACGGGCCTTCGCTTGATGGCAAAGGCACCTACAGCGTTTTCCAGAACGAGCCGCTAGGCGAGGAGCCGGTGCTTGGTCCGGCTCGACCGGACAGCGGCGCCCAGAATGAGCAGATTGGCTGATGCTCATTTGTGTGGCCCCGCCAGTCCTTGATTGAGCGGCGGGGCCGAGACTGCCGGGTAGCCTGTCAGTCAGTCCCGGTTCGGCTGACGGCGCTCGACCACCGGCGGCTTCTGGTGCTTCGTTAGGACGTCGTTGAACGCCTCGACCATCAGCGTCTCAAGAGGCATGTCGCGGTCCTGAGCGAGCCGGGTCATCTCCAGCCAACCTGCCCGGTTCACGCGAACCTGCATCGTTTTAAGATCGGTCGGCGCGGTCGCTCGCACGGGTGGTGCCTCGATCGGGGTTGCCGGCAACGGCGGCTCAACGGCCTTGCCCTTCGGCTCGACCATGTTCGACAAGCTGGGGCGCTTCGGGGATGCCATGGTCTCAGGCTCTCAGAGTTGGCGCGAGTGCGGGTTGCAGGATTAGCGCGATACCGCGTTCACGGCTTGCGGGGGAAGGCTCCGGCCAGTTCGGCGACGGCAGACCACATCGCCCCTATCTCGCCGGCCGCCCGGCTGTCGGGGTCGTACTCGTTTACCGATTGGCCGGTGATGAGCGCGTGCGAGAGGCTGGCGCGCTGGGACACTTGGCCGGGCAGCACGGGAGCGCCCATGCCGACGAGAACGGCGCGGGCCTCCGCCACGATCGACGTCTCGGTCTCGCCGCGCGTGATCGGTGGAGCCGCGTTGATGACGCACGCGATCGGCGCCTTGAGGCTGCGGGCCATGGCCAGCGTTGCCGCGACGGCGTCGAGGTCGAACGGACCCGGCCGAACCGGGATGACCGTCACCGTGGCGCGCGACATCAGCGAAGCCGTCAGCGGGGCGTTGTGCGGCGGGCTATCGACGACGGCCCAAGCCATACCCTCGGCCTCGGCCGCGTCGAGGATTTCGCCGATGTTGTTAGCGTCGGCCTTGGCCAGCAACGGCGTGTCGGCCTCGCGGCGCTTATACCAGAACGAGAGCGAGCCCTGAGGATCGGCGTCGATCAGGATGGTACGCCCGTTGCGCTCGGCGAGCGCCCCGAAATGCGCAGCCAGCGTGCTCTTGCCGGAGCCGCCTTTCTGGGTCGCGATCAGGATCACATGCATTGCGGGCTTCCCGATTCACGGCTGGCAGGCTTTGCGGCATCCTGGCGTACCGTGTTTACGCAATTCCTGCCGACCGGGAAAGAGGGTCACCGCAAGGCCGCGAGAGCGGTTTGCAGGTATCGCGGCACTGCTAATTTCAGGCTTGCCGGCGGTCGGTCGGCTCTCCGAATATTTTTCATAGCTCTGCGGTCTCCTCCGGCTCGGGAGTACCGGCCAGCGTCGCGATGCGCTCGGTCTGACGCAGCCACACCCGCGCTCCGGCGATCAGCCGGGTCTCGTCTCGCGCGCTCGGCCGGTCGGTGAGACGCCGGGTCATCCGCGCCATGCGGTGGTTGAGCTTTTCCCTGCGTGCGATCAAAATCACGAGGTGACACGACCGGAATGTCAGGCCAATAATCTGCTCCGGCTTCTAGGGAAGCATACTTTCAAATTTGGCTCGGTACGCTTCGCGTTCGAGTAGTCGTGAGCCTGATACCGAGAGCAAAATGCACGACCAACATAATTGTGGAAAAAATCGACTTCTGGCCTTTCTTAAGACAGATGATCAGAAAGCGCTTCAATCTGAGATGGAGAGTGTGCCACTCGATCTGCAGAAACTGATCATCGAGCCGCATAAGCCGATCGAGCACGTCTATTTCGTCGAGACCGGCATCATTTCCATGCTGGCCGATGCGGGAGAGGGTCGTGTCGAGGTCGGCATGATCGGCCGCGAAGGTCTCGCCGGACTGCCGGCGTTGCTCGGCGCGGTCCAATCGCCTTTCGCCTACCTGGTCCAGGGGGCAGGAACAGCACAACGGATCCGGACCGACGCACTGCACCGCGTCATCCAAGAACGCCCATCCCTAATAAGGCTTTTCAGCCTGTACGCTGCAGCGATGATGGCGCAGATCGCCCAGACCACCTACGCCAATGCCAACTTCACCCTCGAAAGCCGTTTGGCGCGTTGGATCTTGATGGTGCAGGACCGGACCGATGGGGACGAGTTGCTAATTACACACGAGTTTCTGTCGCTCATGCTCAGCGTACGACGCCCCGGGGTCACGAGCGCTACGCACGTTCTGGAGGGAATCGGAGCGATCTCGGCTAAACGCGGCCGCATCATCGTGCGCGATCGAGAGAAGCTGCAGGATCTAGCAGATGGTGCGTACGAGGTTGCCGAACATGAATACGAACGGCTGATGGCGCTGGTCTGACGCTCAAGCCGTCCGCATGGCCGAGCGAAGCGGAACCCGCATCACGATCACTCCGTGCTCGTCAGTGATTTCGAACTCTTGGCCGTCGATCACCTGGTTCGACAGCAAAGCGTTGGCGAGAATTTCCCGAGCCGCCACAAACGCTTCCTGCTGCGCTGCCGCGAGGTTTGGAAACTCGCTGCCTTCCGGGTCCTCTATCAACGTGTCGCCGTCGCGAATGTGCATGAATAGCCGCATGCGCCGACAACCTTGTAGACCGCCGCTGGTTCTCCTGCCGCGTCGGTATGTGCTGAGCCCCCTTTGAGGTCGCGCTGCCGAGGTCATTGATCAGCGGATGTGTCGTCCGCGCATCCAGCCTTCAGTAACTATCGATGTGTCTTCTGAACTCGGACGGTCTTTGGCGCGGGGTACGCTTTCGTACATCCCGAGTGCAGGTGTTGAGCGGAGAAATGTTGGCCATTAACATTCCAACTCCTTGCCCGGAGTGCCGCAGATAGACGCGCTCATCGCTACGCTGAAGGAGCCGTCCATGTCCGAGATCCCGCAAGGTGGCCTACCAGGTGGAGCCGATACGCCACCGAGCTACCGAGTCCTGCTGTTCGACCGGGACGGTAAAGTGCAGTCGAGTGTGCCGATCCCGGTTCATGACGACGAGTTAGCCAAGGCCGTAGCGCAACGCATGTCGAACGGGTTGAGCGCCGAGCTTTGGGACGGACTTAGGTACATCGAGCAGTTTGATGGCACTGATTGAGATATGTCGGGAACCCGACAGAATGAATACGCTTTAACGATCATCGCTGGCCACTATCAACGGGCGCCGGCGACAGAGAGAGACGAGCGCTCCCGCCTAAACTTCAGCGGAGTCCTCGTATGCCCCGATACTTTTTCACCGTGAACGATCGCCGCCACTACCCGGATACGGATGGGACGGACTTGGACGGTCCCGACGCTGCGCGGTTCGAGGCCGTTGTCCTCGCCGGCTACATCCTGCGCGATCACGCTTCGGAAATTCTCACCGCTGACGACTGGCACGTCGCGGTGACGAATGAACAAGGTTCACCCGTGTTTCGCCTGAACGTCTCGGCGGGGCAGGCGTGCTAAAACGAAAGCGCCCCGCAAGCGGAGACCACTGCAGGGCGAAGTTTGGGCCTGCTGTCGCCGGAGGGGCGAGGTTTCCAGCAAGGTTGATTAGCGTAGCCGTTGTGATCGCCGCGCCGCCATACATTTCTGGTGAGCCGACATCTCACCTGGGCCGGCATGCCAGCCACCTCAGATCAGTATCAGATCGCCGGCCTTGAGCTTGTACGGCCTCGCCATGCGCTTCGACAGCTTGCCGGCGACCTCCACCGCAACACCTTCGGAAGCCTGCGCCGTCACGATCTCTAAAGCCTCGGCCGGCGAAGCAGCCAGCAGCGCGTAGAGCCGCGTAGGCTCGCGCTTCTGCTTCACAGCAATGAGATAGGTGTCGAACCGCGCAGGCTTGGCCATGAGAGGCGTGGATGACACGAAGTCGGCAAAGTGTCAGCAGCTAGACCGGCGTTGAGTGTGGATCGCCTTTTGCATGTGCATACGCCGTTTTGCGCGCATGTAACAAATGTTAAGCAAACCGAATTGCAGGCAATCAGGTCTTGCCCAAGCAATATAATACTTGATCTTAGAATATGTAGCACTATTATTTTGGTCTCTTATAGGAAGTTGACATGATACCTGATGTGCAATCTGCTCTCGATGCCTCCGGCTACGTCGGTGCTTGGGAGACCGATCTGAAGACACAGACTGTAACGATCACCGGCAAGGCTGCGGATCTACTCGGCATCGAGCAGCATCGCGGAACGGCCGGCATTCAGGTTGTGGAATTCCTGGAGGGGGTACATCCCGAGAACCGCGAGGAAGTCGCGCATCTGGTGCATGAAGCCCATACGACCGCCGGGCGCTTCGAAGCCGAGTTTCGCACGATCGGCAACCGTGATCGGCCACGCACTGTCCTGGCCCGTGGCCGAGTCGAGACCGGCCCCGATGGCCAGGGTCTTCGCTGCGTTGGGATCATGGTGGACGTCACGGACAGCCGCCGCGTCGAGCGCGCCGACACGCAGGTGCAGACGGTCAAGCGGATCACAGATGCCCTCGTCGAGGCCGGCGCGCTCGTGGAGCAACTCGGCTCGTTTCGGCTCAAAACGCTGATCGACATGGCGCTGATCGAGGTCAAGAAGACGCGCGCATAGGCACGCTTTCCAGCGCCACGCTCAAGGGGCCTCCGCCATCCTGAGGTCCCACAGATCTCGACGCAGGTCCATCAAGGCATCCAGCGCCTCTGCAAGCCTACGCTCTGCGTCCGCGATGTCGGCGTCGGTCGCAAGCAGTGCGGTCAACTCGACCCCCACCGCCTTCAACCGCATCTCAGCATTCGCGATTTGGAGGTTCAAGACGACCTCAGCATCTTTGGGCCTGTCGCTGGAGGCGTTCATCTTTCGGTCCGGGCATAGGCGAGTTCGTACGGCTACCAGCAGTTCATCGAGCCGGCCAGCATCAGCAACCGGACGGTAACAAGCCTGACGCAGAATGACCGGGTCGGGTCGTTCATCGCTCCCCGGCCGCCCCCGTCCGCCGCTTCTTCGAGCCCCCTCATGAAGCTGGTGGCGCGGGTTGCAGTCTACGCTGCCCGAGCGGCGCGGAAACGATCCTGCATAACGGCCATGGCAAGCGCTCGCTCTGTTATGGCCACGCCAGCTTCGTTGCGGATCACGCAATATCCGCCCTGTAGCGTGCGAAGCCGATCAACGGCTTTCATGGCCTCGCTGGCCGTTTCAAACCACTCAGCTGGATGCTCGGACTCCATCACGGGGACGATTCGGTAAGCACGGCGAACGCTACCCAAGGCTTGCTCCGTCAGGTCAATGCTGCGGTGCAAACAGCTTCTTGGGTTTGAAGGTTGCGTTAGCACGCCTGCGTACAGCGGAGTGCGGCACGGCCAGGATCGTCGAGCGACGGGTCGCTGACGTGGCGCACCATCTCCTTCCGAGCCGACACGTAGAGGCGCGAGGCCAAGAAGCCGATCCAGTCGGCCACCGGCCTGCGGTGAACCCTACCGGCCGCGTCGCAGAACGACACCTTGCCGCCGTCGTGGATGACGCCGCCAGTCATGTTGTGAAGGTCGGCTATCAGGCCGCCAGCGACATCGGTCGGCGCCTTGGCTTTCGCCCAGAACCGGAGCCTTCGATTGATCCGACCGATGACTCGGCGTTAAAAGGGCTGTCACGCTTCCTGGGCGCCTTTCGCAGTGAGAAGGGCAAAATCGAATAGCTCAACGAGAGCCTACGGCCGGATCAGCTCATGACCGCGAACGACGGCGGCGCGCAGGGGTAGCTCTTTCAGAGGGCACATATTGGTGAGTATTCTGGCAAGCGATTTCAGTGGTCGCAGCAAGCGCCCGCCACAGGTGGTTTGTCTAATTTGCAACAGTGGTCGCGTATCAATCTGCAACCCTTGACCGCATTGAAGACGCCGTGTGATCAGTCCCCAATAACTTGGAGGCTTCGATGCGCAGCAGAATCATCGCGCTGTTATCGATCGGCACATGTCTAATCTCAGCTGCTGCACCGTTAGCCGCGAGTGACCATTATTCGCCCGAGCAATATCGCAGCGGCGATGGTTGGCATTGGGAGTCTCAGACAGGCCTGTGGCGCAACCCGAAGGCACGTTACGACAAGTCTACGAAGACGTGGATCCACGATACTCGCATGCCATCCAGCACCGCCTGCTGCGACCATACGGGATTGTGGGTGCCCGGTGACGCTGTAAATAGCTTCGACCCACCCGAGATTAAAAAAAAGCAGCGTAAGTCGTCCAAATCTGCCCGCGGCGACGCTCCTCGGGGTCGCCAAGATACTATCGAGGACCAGGTACAGAGGATCCGTGATCTAAAACTGTCCCCTGAAGTCGAACATGGTGCGATCTACCGACTGAGAGGAGGGCTGCGATATTTGCTTCGTGAAGAACTGGCTCGCGAGTCATATCGAGCCAAGCACCCCGTAGATGACGCTCGACGGCCAGGCGTAGCCTATGGACGTGTCGAGGGTGAGGAGCCGAACGGTGCGGGTAGCGCAGCAAGCCCGGCCTATGAGAAGGTTCGGCCTTATGCTGAACCGGTTCGTACTGTGACGGAGGACGCGGAAGGGGGTTCGGCAGGGCCTACTCTGTCCGACGCCGGTGATTTCCTTTCCGGGGCACTAAGCGTTGCAACGGCTCTTGCCCCAGTCGCGGGTGCGGCCGCAAATCTATCAGCTGCGCGAGGCGCATCGCCCACGACCACTCGCACCGTATCAAGCGCGCAGGCCCGCCGGCCTCCAACCGTGTACCCACCTGGACCGCGCTTCGGCCAAAGCGACATCAGCGGTACTCAGTGATTTTGAGAAGCTCGATCAAATTGGCCATCAGCACGAAGTGTCCCTAATCGCTCGAGTACGACCCAAGAATGAGGTTGCCGAGCGGCCGCAGGCAGACCGTGCCGGTCAGGGTAAACATTTCATTGACCACGTCGGCGCAATTGTCCGGATCGAGGGGCTCCATAGCCGAGCTTGAGCGTTTTCTAGGCACTTCTCATCGAAGGCGCCGGCCATGCTCATCCTCAACCCGCTCACCGGCGAGACCGTCGAGATCACGGTGCCGCGCCCTCGGACCTGAGGTTCGAGCCACTGGCCGCTGGGTACCTCTCGATAGCGTCGAAGTCAGCCCGTGCCGTATCCGCCCTTTTCGTTGCTTGAAGTCTGATCGAGGGAATGATCATCATATCCGCCGGTCTTCGGGCCCTCGTGGTTCTTGTCATTTAAGACGACTGGTGCAGTTAGGCCGCCAACCGGCTCCTCTTCTTTTTTATCGCTCGCAGGCGGCGGTGCTGGCTTGTTGGAAGTTTTCATACGAGGTGCTCGATTCAAGCTTTTGTCCCACCAGGAGTTTGGGCTAAGCTGAGGATATATTGTTTAGGCTATCCTGTTGTTCATTCGAGGGAGAGCCTTCAACATCGATTGAATGTCTGCTCGACGATTTTTAAGACTCTGGTTTGAAGGATCAGCAGGTGCTTTCAGTCCTTGGTAGGCCAGGATTGCAGCACCCATTGCAAGTGCCACACCAAGTCCGACGATCAACGCGAAAAGCGTAGACTTGCCCCGATCTGCCTGCCTCGCCTCAGATGTCTCTTTACGCCGATTCATACTGGCTCCCCATCTGTGGTTTGCAAAGGTATGAGATCAGGCAAACCGTAGGCACCTCTTGGGTGTTCCCGTGGAATTCATGGAGGGCTCTGGGCAAAGATTGACAGCGGATCCGCGAAACACGCGGCTTTGTTCCAAGTTGGAACTTGGCCGCACGACAGGGCGGTTGCCTTGCATATCGAGCCACGTGCTCGGGTGAGAAAAGGCAAACGCCATGGCGATCGACACACGCGAAATTTACGTTACCGCTCTCAAGAACACGCATGCGATCGAGATGCAGGCCCTTCAGATCATGGAGCGGCAGATCGAGCGGCTGAAAAACTATCCTGAGATGGAGCAGGCACTTCGCCGTCACGTCGACGAAACTCACGGGCAGCGGGATCGGCTGGAGGAGGCACTGCAGAGCCTCGGCGACAGCCCTTCGACGATCAAGGAGGGCTTCCTCGGCTTCGTCGGCAACATGATGGCATTGGGTCATACGCCGGCCCAAGACGAGATCCTGAAGAATACCTACGCCAATCACGCCTTCGAGAATTTCGAGATCGCAGCATACGAGTCGTTGCTCGTGATCGCCGATGCTGCCGGACAGAGCGGCCACACCACGGGCTTTCAGCAGTCCCTAAAGGAAGAGCAGGGCATGGCGCAGAAGGTTCGCGAACTCGTAGGGCCGACGACCCGCCGGTACATCGAATTGACGACCGCTGGCGAAAAAGCTGACCGCTAAGCCTTGGGAGGATCATCATGACAGCAGGTGCTACGGCGAGCGATAGCCCCTTCATCAAGGGCCGCAACGCGCGTGCCTACGGGAAGACACGCGATAGCTGCCCGTATCCTGAGGGATCGGAGGACCGCGCGGCGTGGCTGCAAGCGTGGGACGAGACAGGAGCGGACGATCAAGGCGGCGATACCGCAGCGCATGATCGTGGGACGGTTGACGATGTCTGACGCAGCAATGGTTTGGCTGGCCATCCATGCAGCGCCTCATGCGAACGGTGCGATCTAAACTGCGAAAGGCCCGCCCCGGGGAGCCGGGGTGAGCCTTCCTGCTCCTGCCCGTCTCCGGGTGGCGAGCGTCAGCTGCACGTAGAGCCCGCGCCCGAGGGGGAGGTTAGGCGCTGTTTCGACGTGCAGCGAGCATGAATGCCCGACCGACAAGGCCAGCTTGGAGTGCAAAAGCTAAGCATTCGCTACTGATTCAGGATGGCAGGCTGCGAGCTGGCGTCCAAGTGCATCACCGATTGACGCTTAGAGGATCGAACAGACCAGCCTGATGGTCGAGACCAGTCGCCCGGAATCATCGGTGACTTGGACTACGATCGCACCTTCATCCTCAAGGCGCTGAGTGTCGCCGCCAAACGATGCCACCATTGCCAGGGCGGTCGCCCGTGCCGTGGCATCATCTGGCGCCAGATTGTTGAACTGTTGAGGTTTTTCGACCCCGTACTGGAGGTTAATGCGGTAGAGCGGCATGCTAATCCGTGACGCCGTTGTGCGCGATCTTGCGCTCGACGATGCGTCGGGAACCAGGCAAAACACCTAAAGTTCACTGCCAAGCATGAGTCGTCACGCTTACAGCCCGCAACCAAGTTGCCTAATGTCCGCTGGCCGGACCATATGAACCGAAAGCAAAGGTTGGAGGCTTTCGATATGTATGAGGTCAAAGCCCGCGACGCGACCGGCCTTGTCATCGCGATCGGTCCTGCCGAGTTTACCTCAATCGATCTAGCTCGCGGCTTTGCCGCGGGTATCGCGCGGTGGATGCTCGCAACCGATCGTCTGGACGGCCAGATCGACATCACCAGCGACGGCGAACGTATCGAGGGAGCGACCTTCGCTTACTGGTCGCAGCCTGAATTGCCTATGGAGCAACGCGCCTAGTGTAAGTGGTTACCAGCTCGGCCCTGCCGCTCGATCCGATCTGGGTACAATGGGGACCCGGCGGCCTGACAGCAGGCTCAAGTGGGACAGGGCTCAGGAGACGAGGCGCCGCATCCGGCTGCTGCAAGCAGCTTCGAAATGCGTTGCATCGAGAAAGTGCGAACGTTCTGCTTAGCTGGGAGTAACCCCCTTTGTTTTGGGCGCTTTCGCCCGCGCGGGGGCGGGACGAAATGCGATGGACGGGAGTGAGCTGGCGATGCCTAGTGTCAGGTGAGACCACACCTGAGGGACAGGCAGGTTTGATCACCAAGGTGCGTTGGTTTGCGCTCGGCTTGGCTGCTCCTCACCCCTGGGTTTGGACGCTGACAGCTGGGCTCGTCGTCCTAGACGCATTTTGGCTAGTCGCGGTTGGCATCTCGATTGAGACCCACGCCCTCTGGATAACTTTCGGCGTTGTCGCGGCGCTCTTGCTTGCGGCCGGCGTCCTGGCCCGCGTGAGATCCGAGCCGAAGCTTCGGGCAATGGCGCTCTCGGCCGCCTGCCTCATCGCCTTCACCGAGGCGGTGGCGGTCTTTCACTATCTCACTGCGACCCTGAGCTTGTCGTTCACCGATCGGGGGCTGGCAGCGGCAGAGCGGGCGCTGGGCTTCGACTGGATCGGCTATGTCGGTTTCCTTGCAGCCCACCCTGACCTCTCGTGGTGGCTGGCGCTGGCCTACCATTCGAGCGGGCCGCAGATTGCGCTCGTGGTGATCGCGCTCAGCGCAACCTCGCGCCTCGGGCGGCTTTGGGCGTTTATTCGGCTCTACGTGACGCTCTTGATGGGTGCGATCCTGATATCGGCCGTGATGCCTGCCGTTGGGCCATACGCCTACTATCAGCCTCAGGTCGTCCCGGCCGACCAAATCGATACGGTGGGCGCAGTCTGGCATCTGGAGCCCCTCGCCAAGCTGCGCAACGGCACGCTCAAGATCATCGCGCTGGCTGATATCCGGGGGCTCGTCACCTTCCCATCGTTCCACGTCTGCCTTGCTACCATTACGGCTTGGGCGCTCGCCCCTGTGCCAATGCTTGGGCCGCTGGCGCTGCTCCTCAACGCAGCGGTCGTTGTCTCTGCGATCGGATCGGGCGGCCACTACCTACCGGATATCCTTGCGGGCGGCTGTCTTGCGATGCTCGCGCTTGCCATCCAGGTTGGGCTCAGGCGCGGCCCACTTTCATGGCCCGGACTGAGGCCGGCGATCGGGGGCTCGGTGCCGGGGTTCGAGGAGCGAAGCACGCTGTAACTCGCGCATAACGGTTACTTAAGCCCTCCGCATCGCTGGGATCACGGCCTGCCTGTCATACACATCCGCCTGGTGTACTCACCGATATCAACGGTCCGGCTCATCGTGCCTTCGGCTGCGCTCCAGGCATCCAGCCATGAGCCTGGATCGCTTTGGTCAGCTTGCCCTGCATCTCGGGCATCACCGATTGCATCCACTGCTGCGTTCCCGCCATCTGCGCCTGCGCGAGCTGCGGTTGCGCTGCGGCAAGCCGCTTGCCGGCTGGTGAAGCGTAGAACGTGGCGATGGCCTGGAGATCCTCCTTCCCGAGCGTGGCAGCGAAGCTGCGAGCCTGGATGTCGAGAAGTTCGTCGTAGTGGGCAGTGAGGGTCGGCATCACGACCTCTTGGACCAGAGTCTGCGCCTGATCCTGCTGCTTCACTCCGATCTGCTGCATCATTCCCACCATGGGCGCAGCCATCGCATTGAGCAGTGTTGCCCGGTCGCCCTGCATCGATGCGATCACTTCCCGGGCCGCTTTCAAGGTAGCTGGATCGGGAGCAGCCACCGTCGGGTTCGGATTGGCCACCGGTTGAGCCATCACTGAGCATGGCAGCAAGACGCCAACGTAGAGAGCGGCCAGGGCTGAGAACAGGCGCATAGCGGTTCCGATCGAAGGCGCTGCGCAATCCGAACCCACGCAGCCATTCCGGCCTGCTATCACAATTTTGGACGTGGTCGACTCAGCTGTTTCGCTTCGAGGAGGACTGTTTCCCTCCTAGACCTGCCCAGGCTGGCATCCGTAAGGCGGCACTGCACGCGGAAACCGCTCCTTGATGCGTTCGCAGCCCCAAGCACGCAGGGCTTCAGGCAAGCGTCGGTTCACTTCGATCCCGACCTCGTCATAAGGCGAGGCGCCAGCCGTCACGTAGCTGTACCAGCGCCAACCAATCGTGCCGACGCCGGCAAGGGCAATGGCGAAGGCGACAGACGCAGCTAAGGCAACCCGGGATTGGGGCCGTTGCGTCTCACCTGCCATGCCTGGGTTTCCTAACGTTGACTTAACCGTGCGCCCCGGCCGACATGCCTTGCTCCGGTTGGACTCGTCTATCGCGAGTCGTGAGCCGGAAAAGGAGATCAGCGCCGCGAGCTAGACCCTGAAACGACTACGGGCCCCCTGTCGCCAAACAGGAAGCCCGCAAAAATCGAAGTGGCCACGAGGGACCCGAACAATCCCTCACAAGCCACATGACGCCTTCGGGAGTCAAGCGGGAACGCCAATTCCTGCACCGATGAGTCGTGCCTGGACCCATAGCCGCGGCCCGTGAGGGAATTCGGGCGGCGATCCATCGTGCTCGTTCCAGACCCAGCCTAACTATTGCCCGTCGGGCTGATCCTCGACTGCCCAGGTCACGACGACCCGTCCGCCCGAATGGGACAACGCCTCATGGCCAAGTGCATTGGCGGTCAACGGAAGCCGGGGCTCTGGACCGACCTTAGTCGACACCTATCGGCTGCGCTTAAAGGTGAAGACACCACGAGCACGGGGCGTCATAGCGCTACCGAAGGCCGCCGAGGTGTGAGCGGGCCCATTTGTCTTCCTCCGCCAGTTTGCCTCAGGTAGGCATCGGAGGGCGTGTGACCGTCCGGCTACCAGCCTCCGACGAGCCATGTTCGACGCGGCCGCCGTGGTGTCGGGCAGCCCCTGCGACGCGAGGCGGTTTGATGTTCTTAGGCGCAACAATATACGCCATGATTGCGGTCGGATCGCCATGAATGGCAGCGGACCCACGCTGGAAGTTTTTGGCCCGATAGAGGGCCTCGTCCGCCTTCTTCATCAAGCTGCTCCGACTCGCGATTGTCCCATCGAAGTGACAGGCGCCAATCGTGCCCGAGACCGTGATAACCCTGCCTGCCGTCCTCACGTCATAGCGCAGGTCTTCGAGGAGTTTTCGTAGCAAGCGGGGCAGCGCAACGTCATCGGCGCCCTCGGTCACGACCAAGGCGAACTCGTCCCCTCCTATCCGGGCAGCGAGGCCACTCTCGCCGCAGGCCGACTGGAGCTTGTCGGCCATCACGCGTAGGACCTCGTCGCCGGCAGGGTGCCCGTAGGCATCGTTGACGGCCTTGAAGTGGTCGAGGTCGATGATGAGCAGCGTGAAGCCGACGTCGCTCTCGCGTGCGAGGCGGATACGCTCATCCAGGAACAAGTTAAGCCGGCTTCGACTGGCGATGCCCGTTAGATCGTCGGTCTGTGCCGTGTGGCGCAGAGCCTGCTCCATGGCGTACCGCTCGGTGATGTCCTGGAACACCCCGATCAGAGCGACAGGCTCTCCCTCGCGCAATTCCACCTCCCCCATGCAGCGGACCCGCAAATCCTCGCCCTGCGCATTGCGGAAGTCGGTCTCGATGTCGAACGGCTCGCCGCTCGACAGTGAGCGAGCCACCGCGGCCTCGACCAATGCGCGTCCTTGCGGCGAGTAGAAGTCGAGGGCTGTCTCCAGTGGCGTGCCGTCACCCACTGGAACCCCGTGGATGGCATAGGTCTGGTCCGACCAGGCCGTGTGCTGGGTGCGCAGACAGAGCCGCCATGAACCGATCTGGGCCATGCGCTCAGCCTGATGAAGCTGGCGATTGCTCCGGTCGAGAGCCTCCAGGTCCTTTCGGCGTTCCTCAGCGAGCCGGACGAGGCTGATGGTGGTGCTCCGGGCGGCAAGCAGCGCTTCCGCGAGTTGGGCGAGGTCACGCAGGATCGCGATACCGGTCTCGTCGATCTCTCGCGCTTCCCGGTCGATCACGCAGAGCGTGGCCACGGGGATGCGACCGGCACTGTCCGCCCGCTCGATGCGGATCGGCATGCCGGCGTAGAACCGGATATGCGGCGAGCCCGTGACCAGGGGATTGCGGGCGAAGCGCGGATCCTGTGTCGCGTCCGTGACGATCAGCAGGTCATCCGCTCGGAGCGCGTGGGTGCAGAATGCGTCCTCCCGCGGCGTCTCGCTCACGTCCAGTCCGCAGGATGCCTTGAACCACTGCCGGGTCTCATCGACCATCGAGACGAGGGCAATCGGACAGCCCAACAGGCGCTGCGCCGTCCTGACCAGCGTGTCGAACTCGCGCTCGGGAGGCGTGTCCAGGATCCCGAGGCTTGCCAAGCACGCGAGCCGTTCGGCTTCATCTGTCAGGGCGCTCATCATGCCCTTTGATGGAGTCGAGCGGGTTAAGAAGTGCCTATGGCTTTGCGCGATATCATACGGTGCGCCTTCGGGTGCGATGGGGGTCGAACGGGCGTCGTCGCATCAAGGCGGACAGGCAAGGGTCATCGAGCTCCACACGCTGGACGACGATGGGCACGGTCGCGACGCCCGTCGAATGCAATTCCGACCGGGAAGTAATAGCGATGAGTGCTACCTGATATCGCTACCCAACAGTCAAAATTTGACGGTTGGTACCATCCGCTGCCGACCCAACCCGGTCACGCACGCGGGAGCTAGCGCAACCGAATAGCGGACGTTAGCCCGCGTGAGACATGCTTGGGCGATGTAACCGAGTTTGTATCACCGCGGCTGGGATGCCGTCAGACGAAAGGCCATGCTGCCCAGAACGCCATCCCTGCGGATCAGTCCATGCATCAGTGCGGCACCGAGATGGGCCAGGATGATGCCGAACAGCGTGTAGGCAAACACCGTGTGTAGCGGACGGAGCCATGTGTAGAGGGCGGGATCGCGTGGCAGGATCGGCGGCAGCACGACGGAGCCGGCAATGCCAATGGGGTAGCCGGCCGCCGATAGCATCGCCCAGCCGACCAGCGGCAGCGCGAGCATCAACCCGTAGAGCAGAATGTGCGACGCGTGCGCTGCCTGCCGTTGCCAGCCTGGAAGGTCCGACGGCAATTCAGGCGGTGGACTGCGCCAGCGGTTAATCAGACGCAGCACCGCGAGGATTAGGATGCCGATGCCGAGGGGCCGGTGCAGCGCGACGAGGGCGTGATAGTGAGCCACCGAGGTCACCATCGCTACGCCGATGAACAGCATGGCCAGGACCATCGCCGCCATGGTCCAATGCAGCAGCCGAGCCTGCAGGTTGAAGTGCACAGGGTCGCTCACAATCCGGCTCCTGAGACAGGGGTGTCGTGGACGGCGCTCGGCGCCTTCGGTTCGCCGGCTCGGCGCGTGAAGGATTGCGAATAGGCCGCCGAGCGTGCGCTGAGCAGTGGATCGTCCGATCCGACGATGCCGGCGGGCAGGACGAGGGGGTCGAAGTTCACGTCGCGGCAATTGCCGCTCGCTTCCGCCTCCGTCGCCGTGACGACCACTCTGCCGACGTCGACGCTCGCTCCTTCGGACGGCCAGGGAAGGGTCGCGTCGGCGCTAGCTTCTTTGGGCGCACCCAAGGTGACAACGAGGTGCCAGCGCACGGGACCCTGACGGATTACGGCCGCGAAGTCGTCGAACAGGAAATTCTTGTCTGCGCGCGCTGTCTGAGCGGGGCTCTCTGCTGTGGCCGCCTGCTCCGGCACGAAGGCCCAGCGCACGAGCGTTTCGTTGCCGTCCGCGGCGACGAAGCGGAAAGCGTTCAGGCTCCGGAAGGTGTCGTCGGCGAACCCGGAGGTGATCGTCCGCGCTTTGATCAGAGCCGCCGCCTTCGCGCTCTCCGGGTGCGCGGCGAAGAACGCTTTCAGCGCTTCGGGATCGGGCTTGCCCGTGGCCGGATCGGGCTTGGCGGCAAGGAGCTGGGCGTAGAACGCCTCTGGCGTCCGTACCGGGAAGACCGGGATGTCATTGTTGCCGGTGCGCCATTCCTCCCCATCGGGAAGATGAAAGCGAAGTGCGAGGCTACGCACTGTCGCGACCGCATCCGCCGCGGAGGGCTGTCCGCCGGCGAGCGCGATGCGCCCGGTGACGGGGGTGACCTGTCCTGCAGCGAACAGGGAAGCCTTCGACAGGCGCGCCCCCCCGCCGCTGCTTTCGAAGCGCCCGGCGAGGCAGAGCCCCTTGGCGTGGTTGCGCCGGAATCCCGGATGGGGGCCGTTGATCTGCTCGAAGCGATCGACGATGCGCGCCTGGGTGAGGTCCCCCGGCGAGAGCCAGCCTCCGGCATACGCGAAGGCCCCCGCGGTGCCGGCGACCAGAGCTCCGATGGCACCAAGCCGCAGGAAGACGGCGCGCGGACTTAAGCCGGGACTAGCGCCGGTGAGATCGTTCAGGAGGGACATGGCGGACCTTCAGATGGCTTTCGCGGTGGCGCGACGGATCTCGTTGGCCAGCGGGTGCAGGACGGTCGGGTCGACGGCACCAACGAGACTGTAGCCTAGCCCGTCCTGGGCCCAGGCGTAGCCGTTCGACGCCTCCGAGGTATGCGCACGCATCGGCGCGTCACCGGGCTGGGCCATCGGCCGCATCAGCATGACAAAGCGGGTGCCGTGTCCTTCGTCGTACATCAGCAAGCCGGCGGGCCCCTGCGGCGTGGCGACAAGGCGCCCGCCCATGAGGCGGTAGCCGGAACCGCTCAGGTCCGGCACGCCGACCGGCCGCTTCAGCCTGTCGGAGAACCAGCCGGCGAGCTCATCGCGGTTTGCGGCGACGAGCTCGACGGGCCGGGTATGATCGGGGGCATAGACCGCGTAGTTCGTGCTCGCCTCCTGGGCCAACGCCTCGATGCCGGTCGGGACGGGCGAGACCACCTCGCGCAGGCCCCACCCGCCGGCGCCGCCCACGAGGAGCAGCAGCCCGGCCGCCATCGCCCGCCAGGCGGGAGGAGCTGGGCGACGGCGCGCCTCGACGATGCGCGACAGGTTGAGCTGGGCCGGCACCGGCTCGGCCGCGATGGGCGCGAAGGCGGCGCGCATGTCCTCGCGCAGGGCGACCATGCGTGCGACCCGCGCCCGGGCATCCGGATGGTCGCCGAGATAAGTCTCGACCTCGCTGTGCCGCTTTTCATCGAGGCGCTCATCCACGAGGCCCTGGAGATCGTCTTCGCTGATCGGACGCGTGGTCATTTTACCCTCCGCAGGAGCGGGCGCTTGGCGGGAACGGCCGTCTCGGCACCGTCCATCGACTGGATCATCCGGTCCCGCGCCCGGGACAGGCGGGACATCACGGTCCCGGTCGGGATGGCGAGGACCTGCGCGGTCTCGGCGTAGGACAGGCCCTCCACCGTCACCAGCAGGAGGACGCTGCGCTGCTCCTCCGGCAGCGCCTCCAGGGCCGTCATCAGATCCCGGTAGCGCAGGCCGCTCTCCTGGGTGGGCGCCACGGCGAGATTGGCTTCCGCCGTTTCCTCGATCGGCATGTGGGCTCCGCGGCGGGCGCGCTGGCGCATCTGCGTCACCGCGAGGTTGTGGACGATGGCGAAGAGCCAGGTCCGTGCATCGCCGTCGGCCTGGCGCTGGTGCCAGCGACCGACCGCCTTCTCCAGGCAGTCCTGCACGAGATCGTCGGCATCGGTGGGATTGCGCAGAAGGGCCCGCGCATAGCGGCGCAGGGCCGGGATCAGCGGCTCGATGAGGCGCATCATGTCCGTCATGTCCGGTCTCTTGGCATGGGCGGGGCTCCTGCATTCGCGCCGGCTGGACCGGAGACACTCCGGGGCTGGCTACGGAGGCATGGACGCTGCCAATCTCGGTTTATTCCAGCATCCCGACGCCTTTTTTAGCGGGTTTTCGAGGTGGCTCCTCACAATGGAGTGACCCGAAACGCCTAGAAAAAGATCTTGAGCGCGGTCGGGAATAACAGATGGAAGCTGGCGTCTGTCCGATTATCGCTGCCAGATATCGTCGTTCCTGGCAGGATGACTGGAGACATGCCATGAACTACCTCAAGAACCTCTCGGGTCTGTTTATCGCGTCCGCTTGTACGTTTGCCGTTCTGACGGGTGCCTCGGAGGCTCGCACCGTTCAGCACACCGACACCCACTCGGTCCTGACGGAGCCTCCCTCAGCGACCGTCGGCTCCCCGTACTGGCTCGGACGCATGGACACCGACAGCGGCAACGCCAAGAACCCCGCGCTTCCGAGCTACGCCCAGGCCCGTGGCCAGGAGACCGGTGGCCCGGCCCGCGAACTCATCCCGAACTAATCCATGCTGACGCGAGGACGCCTGTCGCATCGGGGTCTGGCGTCCTCAGCCTCAGAAGGCCGGGGCGTGCGGCGAGTGTGGGCCGCGACCGTCACATCCCATAGTGCCGGGGTCCGGAAGATCGCCCCGAGGAAGCAGAGGAATACTTTCATGCTCGGGGGTGCGTCAGTCTTCAGTGCCCTTTCGTGCGCCGACAGGCGGATAACGACCCAACGCGGTCACGCCGCGATACGGATTGCTTTCCCGCTAGCAGACACTCCACTGGCCTTATGCGGATCAATCGAACCGATCTGGCCGACCTCGGGACCTTTCTCGCCATCGCGCGCCACCGCAGCTTCCGGCGGGCGGGTCTGGAGCTTGGCGTTAGCGCCTCCGCCTTAAGCCATGCGCTTAAGGCGATGGAGGCGCGCCACGGCGTTCGCTTTATCAACCGCACCAGCCGCAGCGTCACACTTACGGCGGCAGGGGAAGATCTGCTCGCTACGCTGGAAGCTCCGTTCGCGGCGATCGCCTCCGCGCTCGACGTGCTCAACCAGCACCGGGAGCCAATCAAGGCCATAGGGCGGATCCGGCTCAACGTGCTGGAGCACGCGAGCACGCTGCTGCTCGCCCCCGTGCTCCCGCTCTTCCACGAGCGTCATCCAAAGATCGAGGTCGACGTCCGGGTGTCTAACGACCTGCTCGACGTCGTGGAGACCGGAGCCGATGCCGGCATCCGCTACGGGGGCTCGGTCCCTCAGGACATGGTCGCTCAACGTCTGTCGGCCGACCTGCGCTGGGTCGTGGTCGGCGCGCCGGCCTATTTCGATCGGCATGGGACGCCGGATCATCCGCGCGACCTCGCAGCCCACCGCTGCATGCGCATTCGGCTCGGCGACGAGAGCCTCTACCGCTGGGAATTCGAGAGGGCGGACGAGGCCATCGCGCTCGACGTCCCCGGGGCGGTAACGATCGACAACACGCAATTCTGCTTGGCGCTCGCGGTGGCCGGCGGCGGTCTGGCCTACCTGCCTGAGCCGTGCGTCGCGCCTTCGGTCGAGCGCGGCGAACTCCGCGTCGCGCTGGCGGACTGGGCTCCGATGGGGCCCGGCTTTCATGTCTATTTCCCCGGACGACGCCAACTGCCGACCGGATTGCGGTTCCTCATCGATCTGATCCGTGAGGTCAGGCCGCTCAACCTGTAGCGGTCGTACTCCGGCGTTGAGCGAGGCTCATCGTTCCGATGAGGATCAAGCGGCTGATCGTCAGCCCGCTCGATGTCTACGTCTGGCCCATCGAGGTCAGCTGAGAGATCGAGACATGCATCGCTTCACCGGAAAAGTCGCTTTCATCACGGGCGCGGCCAGCGGTATCGGCCGCGCCGCCGCGCTCGCCTTCGCGCGGGAAGGCGCGCAGGTCGCGATCACTGACCGGACAGAGGCAGCGCTCGATCAGCTTCGCGCCGAGATCGAAGCGGCGAGCGGCGAGGTGCTCGCGATCCGGTGCGACGTGTCGGTGCCGGAGGATGTCGAGGCGGCGGTTGCCAAAACCACCGAGCGGTTCGGCCGCATCGACTGCGCCTTCAACAATGCCGGCGTCGAGAACAAGGCCGCTCCCGTCCACGAGATCACCCTCGACGAGTGGGACCGCATCCTCGACATCAACCTGCGCGGCACATTCGTGTGCATGAAGCACGAGATCGCGCAGATGCTGCGCCAGGGCGGCGGCGTGTTGGTTAACACTTCCTCCGGCGCTGGCATCAGGGGCGTAGCGGGCGGCGCGAGCTACGCCGCCTCCAAGCACGCCCTCATCGGCCTGACCAAGTCGGCCGCCCTCGATTATGCGAAGGCGAACATCCGGGTAAATGCCGTCCTGCCCGGAAACATCGAGACGCCGATGATGGACCGCTTTACCGGCGGCGACATCCAGAAGGCGATCGACCTTGAGCCCGTCGGGCGGCTCGGCAAGCCCGAGGAGATCGCCGAAGCCGTCCTGTGGATGTGTTCCGACCTCGGGGCGTTCGTCACGGGTGCGGCGATCTCGGTCGACGGCGGCTGGTCGCTCTGACGCGCGTTTCTGAACCGGACAGTGGATGGATCCCACGGACATCAAGCGCAGCGGTAGTCAGCCCTCGGGCCAGGGACCGTCCGATTGGTTCACCGGCACGGTGCGGATCGATCCACTTCACAGCGCTCCCGATCCAGCCCGCTTCGCGATGGCGAGCGTCACCTTCGAGCCCGGCGCACGCACGGCGTGGCATACGCACCCGCTCGGCCAGACGCTGATCGTCACGTTCGGGCGCGGCTGGGTCCAGCGTGAGGGCGGCCCGATCGAGGAAATTGTGCCGGGTGACGTGGTCTGGTTCGAGCCGAACGAGCGGCATTGGCACGGGGCCACCGCGTCGACAGCGATGACCCACATCGCGATCCAGGAGCGGCTCGACGGCAAGGCCGTGACGTGGATGGAGCAGGTTACCGACGGGGAGTATTCCGGGTCCTGAACTTCGGCTGCGAGGTCCGCTTTGAGCGATACGAGGCGAAGAGCGGACCGGCGGCTTTCCACCCAACCCAGCCGTAGAACGGACCGACGGGTCCCGACCCATGCCAGTCGTAAGAAACGTCGTCGGCGTATCCTATAAGCGGCCGTTCATTGACCATCAGGCAATTTCAGCTCGGTTTGGTAAGCGGACCCCGACTTTCGCCCCGAAGTGTTCATGCGAGTGTCTTCGAGGACGTCGCCCTGTGAGCCCTGGCTTGACTAGCATGGATAGCTCCTCGAACCTGAGAACCGGTTCGGTTCGCATAGCGTGATCCCTTTCCGTCGAGGACGACGTCTCTGGCGGCCTGTCGCGGGAACCGGTGCGGTGACGAGGGCGGACGGCCACGCTCAGGGTCTGCGCCTTCCACGGATCACCGATGGTCGTTCGGCGCGGGCTTGGCGTCGATGGCGAGCGTGAACACGGTCAGCGGCTTCGCCACCCGGTCAGTCCCGTCGTTGAACGGCGCCATACGGTTCAGTTGCGCCGCCGGCATCCAGAGCTTGCCGGCATCGTCGATCCACATCGCATCGACCCAGACCAGGCGCGGGTCCTGGACCACGGTGGTACGGGTGCCGTCCGGGGCGAACCTCAAGACCGCGAGCCGGTCGGTGTCGCTGACGTAGAGGTTGCCCGCCGCGTCGATGGCGGTGCCACCGGTGGAGGGGGTCTCGGCGAACGGCTCGACGTAGGCGGCGAGGGCCGCATCGCTCAACGAGGGGTCGTCGAGATAGCGCGTCGCGATGCGAGACATCCGGCCGGAGCTCGGCTGGTAGTAGAACCAGCGTCCGTCGGGGGAGACCTCAAGCTGATCGGCATGGATGTGGAGGGGCTTGCCGTCGGGACCGTGCATCGGCTTGCCCTCGGCCGAGACCGGTCGGTCGCTCACCGTCGAGGGATGCCCGTCGAGGACGCGCCGTCCCTGCCCGGTGGCGAGATCGAGCACGATCAGGCCGGGCGCGCCCGCGTCCGTGAGGTAGGCGTGTCCCCCGTTGAAGCGGACGTCGTCGACGAAGCTGTCGGCTCGCGTCACAGCGGCCAGAGGATAGATGCGCGCGACGGCGTTCGTCGCAAGATCGACGCGGATCAGCTTCGGCCCACCGGGCAGGACGGGATTGCCGATGCCCGGTGCGCCGGTGTCGACCAGCCACAGGGCCCCGTCCGGCCCGATGCGCTGTGCGTTGACGCGGATGAAGGCCTTGGCCGGGTCGTCGCCCTTGGTCCAGCCGTTCCGGGCCGCGTCCGGGTATGGGGCGAGGCGGCCATCCTTCCATTCCACCACCTGCGGACCGGCCGAGCCGTCCAGGCGCGCGAGCACGAGGAAGCGCCGTCCGTCCGATGCGATGCTAATTCCGGTCGACGGGACGTCGAGGGTTATCGCCACCGCAAGTCGAGGATCTTCCGCGGCCTTGGCCCGGCCGACGCCCGGAACGGAAAGGGCGCCCGCCAGCACGGCGAGCGCGAGGCTGATGATGACGGGGCAACGGGCGACGGGCATGGTCTGATTTCCTTGAACAGTGAAGGCGTCTGGAACGGCCGGTGCCTTTACGGAGCAGGCACGGCGCCGAGCTGACGCAGCAAGGTGAGGTTGTCCTCGATGTGCCAGTTGGCGGCGATGCGCCCGTCGACGACGCGGTAGATGTCGGTCGCGATGAACGCGACCGGTTCGCCCCGGCCCTGGCGGCCCTCGAACGAACCGGTGAAATGGCCGCGCAGGTGTAGGTGCAGCACCGCCCGGTCTCCGGCGACGATCATCTGCTCGACCTCGCAGGTCAGGTCGGGGACCGCCTTGCGAAACCCCTCGGACGCGAGGAGCGGCCCGCTCGGGCCCTGGACGCGGCCGGGCGGCGGCGTCTCGTCCACGAAGCCGTCGGCCAGGGCCGCCCGCGCGTAAGTCGGATCGCCGGTGTTCCAGAATGTGGCGTAGCGGCGTGCCGCCAGGACGACGGCGTCGCGCTGCTGCGTCGCTTGATCGGCATCGAAGATCAGCACCTTCGGCGCCACGAGCGTCTCCGCCGCGGCGGGCGCGGATGCGAGGACGAGAGCCAGGGCGATGGGACGGACGTGCGGGATCATGGCAAGGCCTCCTGTGTTCGGGGCGTTGGCGTCGGCTCCCGGAACGCTACCTCGATCAGCGCGCCGCCTGGCGCGTGGATGAACAGGCGGCGCTCGCCGATCTCGGGAAGCTCCATCCGGCCGTAGGGGATGCCGTGGTGATCGAGCCGCTCGCAGAACGCGTCATGGTCGTCGCGCAGAAAGGCGACGTGATCGATGCCCTCGCCGCTCGGCGCGGCCTCGGCGCCGCCGGGCCGGGCCGGGATGAGGTGCACGACGGGTTCGGAGCCCGCGTAGAGCCAGCACCCGGGGAAGCCGAAGGCCGGACGGAACCCGTCCCGCAGGTCGAGGACCGCCTTGAAGAACCGGCGATGGGCGTCCAGGTCCCGGACGCGCAGGGTGACGTGGTCGAGGCGCATCGACCGCGCCGTCAGGCGATGGTGCCGCCGCCGTCGACGGTGACGGTCGAGCCTGTGGCGAAGGGGTTAGTCGCCACGAACAGGATCGCCTGGGCGATGTCGTCCGGCTGCCCGATCCGGCGTGCCGGCAACTGCGCGGCGCGCGTCTCGAACATCGCCACCCGGTCGGCCGTATCCATCTTGGCGTAGAGCGGCGTGTCGACGAGCCCCGGCGAGACGGTGTTCACCCGCACCGGCGCCCGCTCCAGCGCCAGCCCTCGGGCAAGCGCATCGAGGGCGGCATTGATCGCCCCCTGCAGCACCGCGGCGGGACCGGGACGCTGGCTGAGGTAGCCCGAGACGAAGGTGAGCGATCCGCCATCGACGACCCTCGCGGCCCGCGCGACTCGATAGGCGCCCCAGAACTTCGACTCCATCGCCGCCTTGGCATCCGCCAGGGAAAGCGAGGCCACCGAGCCAGTCTTGGTGGACGCCGCCGCGACGACGACGTGGTCGAAGGCGGTTCGGTCAGCGAAGAACGCCTCGACAGCCGCCTCGTCCGTGAAGTCGAGGGCGGCGGGCTCCGCACCGGCGGTCCGCGCGGCCGCGTCGAGCTTCGGACCGGGTCGACCCGCCGCGACGACGCGGGCGCCGTTCCGGGCGAAGGCTTCCGCCGTCACCGAGCCGATCCCGCCGGCCGCGCCGACGACGAGGACGCTGCGTCCGTTCAGGTCCATGGGCATCGTTCAGGTCTCCGCGTGCTGCTGCGTGGGAGGGGGGTTCATTCGGCCGAGTCGGGCAGGCCGGTCGCGATGGGCGCGGTGGTCGAGGTTTGAGGCGTCCCGGTTCATGACCAGGATCTAGCTCTTGCAAATCGAGCGCATAAGGACGCTGATCGTGGAGACACACTTGAACGACGGTTGAGAGCGGATGTTGGACGATCTGAACGAGTTGCGCACCTTCCGACGCATCGCGGCGCTCGGCAGCCTGACCGCGGCGGCGCGCGAACTCGGCGTCGGCCTGGCGGTGGTCAGCAAGCGGCTGACGACCCTGGAACGGCGCGCTGGGACCAGGCTGATCCAGCGCACGACGCGCAGCCTCTCGCTGACCGACGAGGGCCAGGCCCTGCTCGTGCAGGTGGATCGGGCGCTGGATGCCATCGAGGCCGCCGAGGAACGGCTCAAGACCGGACGTGACCAACCGATGGGATTGCTGCGGGTCGGTGCGCCGGTCTCGTTCGGGCGTCGGCACGTGGCCCCGGTCCTGGGCCGTCTCGTCGCCCTGCATTCACGCCTCGACGTCGACCTGACGCTCGACGACAGGGTCGTCGACCTAATCGGCGAGCGCATCGACGTGGCGATCCGCATCGGTCCGCCGCAGGACAGCACGATGGTCATGCGCCGACTGGCCGAAAACCGGCGCATCCTCGTCGCGTCGCCAAGCTACCTCGACAGGCATGGGCGCCCGTCGTGCCCGGCGGACCTCGCCGCCCATGACGGGTTGAGCTACGGCGATGCCCCCACGACCTGGCGGCTGGTCGGCCCGAACGGCATCGAGACGGACGTTCGCTTGCGAACGCGCCTACGCTCGGATAGCGGCGATGCGGTGCACGACTGGGCGCTGGCGGGTGGAGGGATCATGCTGAAGTCTGCCCTCGACCTTGCGGCGGATCTCGCCGCCAACCGCCTCGAACGGGTGCTCCCGAGCCATGCCAGTGCGCCGACCCCGGTCTACGCGCTCATCGCATCCGGGCGTGGAATGCCGACGCGGGCACGGGTGTTCGTCGATGCCATGGCAGCGGAACTCGACGGCCTCGGCTTCTGACCTTCATCAATCATCCTCACACCGTTCGGGTGGCCGGTATGGGCCGTGAGTGGGCCCAGCGACGACGTCTGCTATCGTGCCTGGTCGCTCGAAAGCAGACGGGCAGAAATCCACCCAACCCGGTCGTAGAGCGGACGGGTCCCGACCCGACCCTGCCATAGTAGCCCGTCGATGGTACTCCCGGGAGCGGACGTTCGTGGTCTGAGTGTTCAGGAAGCGATGACCTTTTGGCTTGCCTTAGAGCACACAACCCCGCCTCTGATCGCTGTCAGGCGCCAATTAGATCGTTCAAGGCCACAAAATGCCTGACTGAAGGGCGGCTCCGTCCCTTTGAAGAGAGCAGATCGAACTTGGTGGATGAAGGGTCATCCTGAGGGAGCTGAGACCTACCAATCCTAATCTGAATTAGGGACAGGGCTGAGGCGCGCGCGCATCGGTTGGCATCGCTTGCAACGGTCTCGGGATGCAGGTGCTTGAGAGTGGCCTCATGCTGTTCCCGAAGAGGAGCAGCGCCGTGTCTCCGCCGCAGCAAGCGAACGTCCGCAGCAAATTCACGACTTGGTCCTTGACCTGCCATGAGTGTCCTCACCGGTCTAACGCCACACACATCAAGCATCGCCCTCGCGAGGACGGCCGCCAATGCGCTCCGGTTTCGCCTTAAAGCCGAAGGACTTCGAGTTCCCGGCGGCAGGTTTCACCGAAGTCGGCGAGGGGGTCTGCGTCCTTCCCCTGCCTGATCCTGTCCTGGATCTCGGCGAAGGTCAGGTTCGGCGAGGCGTAGATGTCGACCACGCGCGACAGCAGCCGCTCGGCCGCCTCGATCACCGGACGTGTCGATCTCAGGCGCATGCGACCGATGATGGCAAACATGCCGACGACCACCTCCGGCCCCTCCGGATCGTGCGTGATCGCGTCGGCCAGACACTTCGACGCCTCGGCGATGAACTCGTCGTAGAGCGCCTCGCGCTTTCCCGCTTCCTGTGCCTGCCATTGCGCCTTGCGCGCGCCGTTCTGGGTCAGCCACGTCGTCACCAGCGACGAGGCCGCGCCCACGAGGGAGCCGGCCAGGCCGGTGGCGGCCGTAAGGACCGCGATTTCCATGACGTCCTCCTGATCGAATCTCAGCGACCTTCGCCTGCGCGGCCCACGACGAGGGTCCGTTCAAGCATGTCGAGGTGGGCGTCGAAGTAGGCGGCCATATCCATGGGGTAGGCATCCCCGAACTGCGTGCGCCAGATCGAGGCGGACACCGCGGCTGCCATCATGAGGTTCGGGAACTCGCTCGCCGCGACCGGCCGGAATTCGCCGCGTTCCACACCGTAGGCGAGGACGGCGGCCAACCGGGCGTTCACCGGCCCGATGACCTCGTCGTGCCACCGCACAGCCAGTTCCGGAAAGCGTGTCCCGTCGGCGAGCAGCAGCCGGAGCAACTCCCGGCCGCGTCGGTCATGGACCAGGGCGTCGTAGACGAACCGGAAGTAGGCCCGAAGGATCTCCATCGCCGGGCCCTTCGGATTGGTCGCCAAGCTGGCGAGCAGGTCGAGGGTCGGCTGCACCATCTCCTTGAAGGTGGCGACGAACAGATCCTCCTTGCTCGGGAAGTAGAGGTAGACCGTGCCCTTCGTGATCCCGGCGCGCACGGCGACGTCGTCGACCCGCGTCCCGGCGAAGCCCTTGAGGGCGAACTCCTCGAACGCCGCCTCCAGGATCTCGCCCGGTCGCGCTTCCTTGCGTCTTTGCCTCGGTCCGACCGCCGCCTTGCTCATTTCGTTCCCTGTTGACTGACTGGTTAGTTATTAGTAGATCAAGGGCATTCCGGCAAGCGCGTCGCCGTCACGGCCGCATCACCGCGCCGGGAAAACCTTTTCGCCCCATCCCGGGGCACCGGAATGGCCGTCGCCCCCTCCTCAGGTTCGACGGCCAAGAAGGAGCGGCTGCTCCGCCCCCTCGCAGCCGCTCCTTCGCCTCCCATCCACGCGGGTGACACGGAGCCCGATCCCATGATGACCCGCCTGACGCTTGTTTCTGTCGCGCTGCTCGCCGCCGCCGATGCGGTTGCGGCCGACGGTCGGCCTACGACCGAGGCGGTCTCCGTGAAGACGGTCACCGCGATCCGCACCCCGGTCTCGGAGGACGTGGTGCTGAGCGGGGACATCCAGGCGAAGTATCTATCCAACGTCTCCTTCCGTGTAACCGGCAAGATCGCGGAGCGCCTGGCCGAGGTCGGGGACCACGTCCAGGCCAATCAGGTCATCGCGAGGCTGGAGCCGCAGGAGCAACAGGTCAACGTCGACACCGCCCAGGCGGCGCTAAACTCCGCCGAGGCGCTCCTCACCCAAGCCAAGGTGAACTTCGAGCGCCAGCAGACCCTGATGAAGAGCGGCTATACCACCCGCACCACCTACGACGGGGCGGAGCAGCAGCTTAGAACGACGCAGGCGTCGGTCGACTCGGCCCGGGCGGCCCTCGGGACGGCCAAGGAGCAGTTCACCTACACCGAGCTTCGAACCGGCGTGGCCGGCATCATCACCGCCCGCAGCGCGGAGGCGGGCCAGGTGGTCTCCTCGGGACAGACCGTGTTCACGCTGGCGCAGGACGGGAGCCGCGACGCCGTCTTCACGGTGCCGACCATCCTGCTGGAGCCGCCCCCCGAGAGCCGGAAGGTCGACGTCTCGCTTCAGGCCGACCCGCGCGTGACCACCGTCGGGACCGTGCGGGAGATCTCCCCCACCGTGGACACGAACTCCGGCGGCGTGCGTGTGAAGATCGGTCTCGACGCCGTGCCGGCCGGGATGTCGCTGGGGGCGGTGGTGCTCGGACGTGCCCGCCTGCGTCCGCGGGATGCGGTGACCCTGCCATGGAGCGCGCTCTTTCGCTGGAAGGACGCATCGGCGGTCTGGGTCCTCGACGCGGGTACGGGGAGCGTGTCGCCCAAGCCGGTCGAGATCGAACGCTACGAAGGCTCGGGCATCGTCCTCGCCGGTGGCGTCGAGCCCGGCGAGGAGGTCGTCACCGCCGGCATCCAATTCCTGTCACCGGGCCGGAAGGTCACCGTCGCCGGAAAGGGCACGCCGTGAGCCGCCTCGTCCTCCCCATCGCTGTCCTCGTCGCTCTTTCTGGCTGCAAGGAGCAGAAGGCCGAAGCCCCGCCGCCTGTTCGCCCGGTCCTGACGGCGACCGTGGCACTGGAGGAAGCCCGGATATTCGGCCCCTTCGCGGGCACAGTCCAGCCACGCTACGAGAGCCAACTCGGCTTCCGGATCGGCGGTCGCATCGTCGCTCGCGATGTCTTCGTCGGCGACCAGGTCGCCAAGGGCACGCGGCTCGCCGCCCTCGATCCCACCGTGCAGCAGTTCGCCCTGGTGCGGGCCCGCGCCGACGTGGCCGATGCCCAGGCACAGGTGAAGAACGCCTCGGCCGCGGAGGGGCGGCAACGCATCCTGTTCGAGAACAACAGTGCCGTGACGCAGGCCCAGCTCGACGGGGCGGTGGCCAATCGCGACACCGCCGACGCCCGGCTGGCCCAGGCCAAGGCCGCCCTGCAGAAGGCCACCGACGAGCTCGGCTACGCCACGCTGACCGCAGGTTTCGACGGAGTCGTCACGTCGTGGAGCGCCGAAGTCGGACAGGTGATCCCGGCGGGTCAGGTCGTCGTCTCGGTGGCGCGTCCCGACGTGCGCGAAGCCGTGGTCGACATCCCGGACGATCTGATCGGCGAATTGCCGAAGGACATCGAGTTCACCGTCAGGCTTCAGGAGGTGCCCGAGGTCACCGCCCGGGCCCGCGTGCGCGAGATCGGTCCCCTGGCCGAAGCCTCGACCCGGACGCGACGCGTGCGCATGTCCCTGATCGATCCGCCCGATGGTTTCCGTCTCGGCAATACCGTCACGGTCGCGTTCGAGCGCCCGGTCTCCCCGCGCTTCCCCGTGCCGTCGACGGCTGTCGTCGAGGACGACGGCCATGCCGCGGTCTGGGTCGTCGCGCCGGACGGCAGGACCATCAACCGCCGCGAGGTCACGATCCTGGAACGCGAGGAGGGACGCGCGTTCGTCGGGACCGGTCTCAAGGCCGGCGAGAAAGTCGCCGTCGCCGGCGTCCACGGCTTCACCGAGGGCCAGGCGGTCCGGCTCCCCGAGACCGGCCTCTAGGCCCGATCCGCCTCGCTCTTCCCATTCAATCGCCCTTCCCGTTCACCCGCGGGTTCCCGACCTGTCGAGCCGCGCAAGGATGCGCCGATGAAATCCTTCAACATCTCGGAATGGGCGCTGTCCCACCGGTCCTTCATCTGGTTCCTCATGGCCATCGCGCTGGTGGCCGGGGCCATGGCCTACACCAAGCTCGGGCGCGAGGAGGACCCGGCCTTCGCGATCAAGACCATGGTCGTCCAGGCCCGCTGGCCGGGCGCCACCATCGACGAGACGCTCCAACAGGTGACCGAGCGCATCGAGAAGGAGGTCAAGCAGATCAACGCCGTGGACTACACCAAGAGCTACACGACCCCGGGCCAGACTACGGTGTTCGTGAACCTTCGCGAGACCACGCCCCCCAAGACGATCCCGTGGCTGTTCTACCAGGTGCGCAAGCGCCTCGGCGACATCCAGGGTACGTTCCCGCAGGGCGTCCAGCCGCTGGGCTACAACGACGAGTTCGGCGACGTGTTCGGCAACGTCTACGCCTTCACCTCGGACGGCCTCTCGATGCGTCAGCTCCGCGACTACGTCGAGCAGGTGCGCACCGGCGTCCTTGCCGTGGAGAACGTCGGCAAGACCCAGGTCCTGGGCGCGCGCGACGAGGTGATCTACCTCGACTTTTCGGTGCGCAAGCTCGCCGCGCTCGGCATAGATATGCAGAGCGTCATCAACACCCTCCAGGCCCAGAACGCCGTCCAGCCCTCGGGCGTGGTCCAGGCCGGGCCCGAGCAAGTCAGCGTACGCGTCGGCGGGCAGTTCACGGACGAGAACAGCCTGAAGGCCATCAACCTTCGAATCAACGACCGTTTCTTCCGGCTCTCGGACGTGGCCGAGATCTCCCGCGGCTTCACCGATCCGCCCGAGGCGCTGTTCCGCTACGACGGCCAGCCCGCCATCGGGCTCGCCGTCGCCATGCAGGCCAGCGCCAACCTCCTCCACTTCGGCGAGGCGCTGAAGGATAAGATGCGCGAACTGGAAGCGGATCTGCCCGCGGGCGTCGGCATCCACCTCGTCTCCGATCAGCCCAAGATCGTCGAGGAGGCGGTGGGCGGCTTCGTCCAGGCTCTGGTCGAGGCGGTGGTGATCGTACTGGCGGTGAGCTTCATCAGCCTAGGGTGGCGCGCCGGCCTCGTGGTCTCGCTCTCCATCCCGCTGGTGCTGGCCATCACCTTCGTGATCATGGACGCCATGGGGGTGACGCTCCAGCGCATCTCGCTCGGCGCGCTCATCATCGCGCTGGGCCTGCTCGTCGACGACGCCATGATCTCCGTCGAGATGATGGTCGCACGCTTGGAGGTCGGCGACAGCCTGCAGAAGGCCGCGGTCTTCGCCTACACCTCCACCGCCTTCCCGATGCTGACGGGCACGCTCGTGACGGTGGCCGGCTTCATCCCCATCGGCTTCAACGGCTCGTCGGCGGGCGAATACACCTACTCGCTCTTCGTCGTGATCGCTGTGTCGCTCCTCGTCTCATGGGTGGTGGCCGTGGCGTTCACCCCCCTGATCGGAGTGAAGATCCTGCCGAAGACGATCAAGGGCCACCACGACAAGCCGAGCCGCACGCTCTCGGCCTTCCGCGCCCTGCTCCTGCCCGCCATGCACCATCGCTGGCTGACGGTGACGTTCTGCGTCGCGCTGCTCGGGGCCTCCGTCTATGGCCTCGGCTTCGTGCAGCAGCAGTTCTTCCCGTCCTCGGATCGCCCTGAGGTCCTCGTCGACATGACGTTGGCGCAGAACGCCAGCATCGGCGAGACGCAGGCGCAGATGGACCGCTTCGAGAGCGTGCTGAAGGGCGATCCCGAGATCCGGCACTGGACGTCCTACGTCGGACAGGGCGCCGTCCGCTTCTACCTTCCGCTGGATCAGCAGCTCGCCAATGCCTTCTTCGGCCAGATCGTCATCGAGACGGCCTCCTTGGAAGCGCGCGGTCGCACCATCGCTCGCCTGAGCAAGGTTGCGAAGCGGGACTTCGTCGGCACCGACGTCTTCGTACACCCACTGGACATCGGGCCGCCGGTCGGACGCCCGATCCAGTACCGGATCGGCGGTCCCGACCTGCAGGTGGTGCGCCAGTCGGCGATGACACTGTCGAACATCGTCGCCGCGAACGCCAGCCTGTCCGTCCCGACGCTGGACTGGAACGAGCCCGGCAAGGTGCTGAAGGTAGAGATCCTGCAGGACAAGGCCCGCCAGCTCGGCATCACCTCGAAGGACATCGCCACGATCCTCAACGGGGTCGTGGGCGGTGGCAGCATCACCCAAGTCCGGGATTCGATCTATCTCGTAAACGTGGTCAGCCGCGCCCAGGCCGCCGAGCGGCACTCCATCGATACGCTGAAGAGCCTGCAGGTCCCGCTCCCCAACGGCAGCACCGTCTCCCTGCTGGCCTTCGCCAAAATCCGCTACGACCTGGAGCAACCCATCGTCTGGCGGCGCGACCGGCTCCCCACCATCACCGTGAAGACCACAATCAAGGACGCCACGCAGGCGGCCACGGTCGTGGCCGCCCTGAAGCCCGAGATCGAGGCGTTCCGGAAGACGCTTCCCCCAGGCTACGTCCTCGCGACGGGTGGCGAGGTCGAGGAAAGCGGGAAGGGTTCCGGTCCCATCGCGGCCGTGGCGCCCGTGATGCTCCTCGCCATGGCCTTCTTCCTCATGGTGCAGCTGCAGAGCATCCAGAAGCTCTTCCTGGTGGTCAGCGTCGCGCCCCTCGGCCTGATCGGCGTCGTGGCGGCCCTTCTGCCCTCGGGGGCGCCCCTCGGCTTCGTCGCCATCCTCGGCGTGCTGGCCCTCATCGGCATCATCATCCGCAACTCGGTGATCATGGTCGCCCAGATCGAGGAGTACGAGGCCACGGGCATGCCGAGGTGGGACGCGGTGGTCGAGGCGACCTGCCATCGCATGCGGCCCATTCTCCTAACCGCCGCCGCCGCCAGCCTCGCGATGATCCCCATCGCCCGCGAGATCTTCTGGGGGCCGATGGCCTACGCCATGATCGGCGGCATCATCGCCGGCACCTTCCTGACCCTGTTCTTCCTGCCCGCACTGTATGTCGGCTGGTACCGGATCAAGCCCGGTCAGGGCGAAGGAAAGGCGGTGCCCGCCGCGGACCCGCATAGCCACGGACAGGTGCCGGCGTGATGCTCGTGGCCCACGACCCGATGGCATCGGCCACGCCGCCAGCATCGCCGATCCGCGCCCGGAAGGGCTCGGACCGCAAGGAGCGGCTCCTCCAGGCCGCTTCCCGCGTACTCCTGCGCCACGGCGTGCAGGCGCTGACGTTGGAGGCTGTCGCGCGGGAGGCGCGCACCAGCAAGGGCGGGCTCCTCCATCACTTCCCCAGCAAGGCGAGGCTGCGGGCCTCGTTGCTGGACGACCTCATCGCCCGGCTTCAGCGGGACCTGCTCCGTTTCTCGGCCGCCGATCCCGATCCGCGAGGACGTCGTCTGAGGGCTTACGTCCAGGCCCTCGTCGCGCCGGACCCTGCCTGCAACCGGCCCGTCATCCTGGCGGCGCTGCTTGCCGACCCGGAGGCGCTCCGCCGGTGGCAGGGCTTCTCCGACGCATGGCTGGACCCGGACCTGAACGGCATCGAACCGGGCCGTGCCCACGCCGTGCGAGCTCTCGTCGAGGGCTCCTGGCTTGCCATCGCCCTCGGGCTCGGACCGGCCGACCCGGCCGGGCTGACCGCGGCCCTGCAGGACCTTCTGCGGCTGGCCCAAGTCTGAACCGGCCGAGTGCGCGCGTGACCGACCCTCTGTTGAGGGGGAGCGAGAGGCTTTCCATGAAGACGATGCCATTCGCAGGCCGGATACGGGCCGTCGTCGCAGCGACCGCACTGTCGAGTCTCGGGGCCTGCGCCTCGCTTCCGCGGACGCCCTACACCGCGAGCGAGTCCGCGGCGGCCGAGGTGGCGGGCATTCCCGGCGCACGGATATTCGCCGACGTTCCCCTGGAGCGGTACGCGACGTTCATGGGAGCCCGACAGCCGCGTTCGAGGCCGTTCACATACCTGGCGCTGTCGGGCGGCGGCGGCGACGGCGCCTACGGGGCCGGGGTCCTCAACGGCTGGTCGGCGGCGGGAACGCGGCCCGAGTTCTCCCTCGTCTCGGGCGTCAGCACCGGAGCGCTGATCGCGCCGTTCGCCTTCCTGGGAACGGCCTACGACCCGGTCCTCACCGAGATCTACACGAGTGGCGTCGCCTCCTCGCTCGTCGCCAATCCGAGCCTCGCCAACGTGGTCTTCGGATCGGGGCTGTTCGGAGACCAGCGCCTTCGCGACCTCGTCGGGCGCTACGTCACCACCGACCTGCTGGCGGCGGTGGCGAGCGAGCATGCCAAGGGTCGACGGCTACTGGTCATGACGACGAACCTCGACGCCAAGCGGGCCATGGTCTGGAACATGGGCACCATCGCCGCGAGCGGCGCCCCGAGCGCCATGGCACTGTTCCGTGACGTGCTCACGGCATCGGCCAGCGTGCCGGCGGTGTTCCAACCGCAGCTTTTCGACGTGCAGGCCGAGGGGCGCGTCCATCAGGAACTCCACGTCGACGGCGCCGTGGTCGCGCCGGTCTTCATCCTGCCCCAGGCGGCGCTCGTCGGCGACAGGATCCGTGGCGCCCCGGGGAAGGCCGACTTCTACGTCCTCATGAACGGGCGGATCGATCCCGAGTTCGAGATCGTGCGGGCCGAGACCCTTCCCATCGTCCAGCAGACCCTCGCCACTGGGGCGCAGGCGCGTAGCTCGGCAAGCCTGGCGGCGGCCTACGCCTTCGCCGCCAGCCGCCGGGCAGGGTTCCACCTCGCCTACATCGACGGGTCGGCTCCCAGGCCGACGACGGTGGACGGCTTCGAGGTCTCGTACATGCGAAGCCTCTACGAGGCCGGCTTCGAGAAGGCGCGATCCGGGACCGCCTGGCGCAGCAGGGTTCCGCTGACTGCTCCCGGCGACGTCGCGAGCTCGGTCGGAGCGCCTCGGCGAGGCCCTGGATCAGGGCTCTGAAAGGGCCGATTTTCGGATTGCATCGTTCCGCTGTGGATCAGCTTTGAAGCCTGAACCCTCCTTCAGCTCTGTAAAGTCACTGCGATGTTTGACAAAGTACCTTGAGGAGTGGGGTCACAACCGGCGCTGATCGTGACCCTACTGGAAACTCCAATTTTCACACTGCGTTAGAAAGTTAGGAACGGCTCGGCCGGTGTCATTTTTCGACGCCGATCCACACATACATTGGCCCCCAGAAGCGGACCGACTGCAATCCACCCATCATGGAACGTTAGGCTGCATGGCATCCAGTGTCGTTGTATCGACAGCGGGTAGACCGTCACGGTGCCGTCCGGCTGCCCCTCATGGTCGCGTACAGCGCGCCCGCATCGCGGGCTCCCCGCATCGCCGCCACCGCCTCGGTATCACGCATCCGGCGGGCGACGCAGGCCAGGGCATTGAATTGCGAACCCTGCGCATCGGTCGGGAGCAGCAGTAGGAACACGAGGTCCACCGGCCGTTCGTCGATGGCGTCGAAGTCCACCGCGTCGCGCAGGCGTACCAGGCATCCGAACGGGCGCCTGACGCTCTCCAGCCGGGCGTGCGGCAGCGCGATGCCGTCCCCGACCCCGGTCGAACCGAGGCCCTCGCGCTTCTCCAGCGCCGTCCGCAGCGACGCGGCATCGAGGCCGAGCGCCTGGGCGGCCCGGCGCGCCAGGTCGTCCAGGAGCGCGGCCTTGCTCGCCGTGCGGACCCCGACGGCGACTTGGTCGGGCGATAGGATCTCGTCGATGGTCATTCGGGTCGGCTCGGTCGCGGAACTGCGGTAGGGGTCGAGGGGCTCGCTCAAGCGCCCGGGTCCGGAAGGATCTCGAAGGGTTCGCCTTCATGCACGGCGAAACCCGCCATCAAGCCCGGGCCTCGTCCTCGGGGGCACGCAGGCGATAGCCGACGCCGGTCTCGGTCAGGAGGATGCGCGGGCGCTCGGGATCGGCCTCCAGCTTTAGGCGAAGCTGGCGCATGTAGACCCGCAGGTACTGCGGGTCGGACGAGGTGGAGACCTCGCTCATGAGTTGGGCGTGGGTCAAGGCCTTCCCGGCATGCTGGATCAGGACGCGCAGGAAGTCGTACTCGCGCGGCGTGAGCTTCACCTCCTCGCCGCGGACCCGGACCAGGCGGCGCACCAGGTCGACGCTGAGGCCGTCGACCTCGAACAGGGCGCGTTCGCCCTGGACCGCGAGCTGGTGGCGCAGGGCCGCGCGGATGCGGGCCAGCAATTCGCCCATGCCGAAGGGCTTGGTGACGTAGTCGTCCGCCCCGAGGTCGAGCGCCTCGACCTTGCCGGCCTCGTCGTCCCGGCTGGACAGGACCACCACGGGCAGGTCGCGATGGTCCTTGCGGATCAGGCGCAGCAGGTCGTGCCCGCGCATGTCGGGCAGCCCGAGGTCGAGGATGATCAGGTCGACGGTCTCACGGGACAGGACGTCCAGCGCGGCGCGTGCGTTCGGTGCCTCGAAGGTCTCGTAGCCCTGGGTCGCAAGGCCCATGCGCAGGAGCTTCCGGATCGGCGGCTCGTCGTCGATGACGAGGATGTTCATGCTCATGCCGCCAGATCCGCGCGAACGTTTCCCGCCGGGGGGACGGGCAGGAGGACGGTGAAAACGGCGCCCAGGCGGTCGCGGCGGTTGCCGGCCGTCAGCGTGCCGCCCATGGCCTCGACGAACCCGCGGGCGATGGCGAGGCCGAGGCCGGTCCCGGCCCGGACGCTGTCGCCCTTCCGGACGCGATAGAACTTGTCGAACACGCGCTCGACGTCGGCCTCGGGCAGGCCGTCGCCCTCGTCGAGGACCGTGAGACGGACCTGCCCACGCTCGACAGAGCCCCTGACGGTGACGGTGGACCCCTCGGGGGCGTACTTGGCGGCGTTGTCGAGGAGGTTGACCAGCACCTGCTCGAACAGCACCGGATCGAGGCGCAGGGCCGGCAGGGTGGCCGGAAGATCGAGCTCGACCCGATGGCCGGCGAGGATTGAGCCTAAGCGGCGCAGTGCGGTGTCGACGGTCTCGCCGACGTCCTGCGGCGTGAGGCTCGCCGCCACGGCCCCCGCCTCCAATCGGGTCATGTCGAGGAGGTTGACGATGAAGCGGTTCAGCCGCTCGGACTCCTCGATGATGGTGTCGAGAAGGTCCCTCTTGGCGTCTGCTTCCAAGGCCTCGTCGAGGTCGCGCAGGGTCGTGGCCGCACCGAGCACCGAGGACAGAGGGGTGCGCAGGTCGTGCGAGATCGAGGTGAGCAGGGCCTGCCGCAGCCGGTCGGTCTCGGCGGCGCGCTCCGCCCGGTCGAGGTCCTCGACCAGGCGCACCCGCTCGATGGCCAGTGCCGCCATGTCGGCCAGCGCGTCGAACAGGCGCCGGCTCTCCGGTGAGAGGATCGGTCCGATGCCGTCGGTGTCGAGGCCGATGACCCCGACGATGCCGCGGCCCGTCCGCATCGGCAGGAACAGCCGCTTGGCCCCCGGTAGCGTGTCGGCGCCCCGCCCCGCGGGCCGCTCGTTGTCGAAGGTCCAATTCGCGGCGCCCAGGTCGGCCGCATCGAGGGTGTCCTCGGGCGGGAAGCCGGCCCGGACGGAGACCGCTCCCTGATCGGGGAGCAGGACGACGACCCGGACCCTCAGCATGGCGGCGATCTGGGCGGAGGTCGCCCAGAGCACGTCGTCGAGGGTGCCGCATCCGGCGAGCTTGCGGCTGAAGCCGTAGAGCCGCTCGGTCGCCCGCGCCCTGCCACGCGAGACCACCGCCTCGCGGCGGGATCGGGACGCCAGGTTCGAGACGGCCACCGCCACCACCGTGAACAGCAGGAACGCGGCGATGTTGGTCGGGTCCGCGATGGTCAGGGTGTAGACCGGCGGCAGGAAGAAGAAGTTGTAGGCCAACGACGCGGCGACCACGGCCACGAGCGACGGCCCCAGGCCGAAGCGCACCGCGACGGCGACGATGGCGGTCAGCAGGATGAGGTCGGCGTTCTCGACGCCGAGATAAGGCTCGACCAGCAGCGCGAGCCCGAGGGCGGCACCCGTGCCGAGGAGCCCGACGGCATAGGGCAGGATCTCGATGGGCCGCTTCTCGACCGCCGTCGCGACCGTCTTCGCCGGGACCGGATCGGCCCTGCTGGCCTCGCCGGTGATGACGTGCACGCTGATGTTGCCGGACCGGCGGATGATGTCGTGCACCACCGAGCCGTTGAGGAGCTCGAACAGCGGCGAGCGTTCGGCCTTGCCAAGGATGACGTGGTTGACGTTGGTCGAGCGGGCGAAGGCGAGGATGTCGTCGGCGACGCGCCGGCCGCCGGGGAGCGTGACCGCGTCCCCGCCCAGCCGGTCGGCGAGGCGCAGGGTGTCGGCGATGCGGTCGCGCGCGGCCTCGTCGAGGGACAGGCTGCGCGGCCCTTCCACGGTGATGGCGGTCCACGGCGCGTGCAGGCGGTCGGCGAGACGCTTGGCGTGGCGCACGAGGCCGGCGGAGTTCGGGTCCTCGCTGACGCAGACGAGCACCCGCTCCCCGGCTCCCCACGGACCCGCGATGGCGTTGGCCCGCATGTGGCTGATGAGCTCGTCGTCGACTCGGTCGGCGGTGCGGCGGAGCGCCAGCTCGCGCAGGGCCGTCAGGTTGCCGCGGGAGAAGTAGTGCTTGAGGGCGCGCTCGGCGTTGCCCTTCACGTAGACCTTGCCGTCCCGGAGGCGCTGGATCAGGTCGTCGGGGTTGAGGTCGACCACCTCGATGTCGTCGGCGCGGTCGAGGATGCCGTCGGGGACGGTCTCGCGCACCCGGATGCGGGTGATCTGCGCGACGACGTCGTTCAGGCTCTCCACGTGCTGGATGTTGAGGGTGGTGTAGACGTCGATGCCGGCGTCGAGCAGTTCCTCGACGTCCTGGTAGCGCTTCGGATGGCGCGAGCCCGGCGCGTTGGTGTGGGCGAGCTCGTCCACCAGCGCCAGGGCGGGCCTGCGGGCCAGCAATCCGTCGAGGTCCATCTCGTCGAGCGCCGTGCCGTGGTACGCGACCGACCGCCGGCCGAGCACCTCGAAGCCCTCGACGAGCGCCAGGGTCTCCGCGCGCCCGTGGGTCTCGACCACGCCGACGACCACGTCGGTGCCGGCCTTGAGCCGCGCGCGCCCGACGGTGAGCATCTCGTAGGTCTTGCCGACCCCCGGGGCCGCCCCGAGGAAGATCTTGAGGCGACCCCGTCCGCCTTCCTCCCGACGCGCGGCCTCCAACAGGGCGTCGGGCGAGGGACGGTCCGGATCGCGATGCGGCGTCGACATGGGGCGGCCTGTCATCCGGCGGTTCTACTTCGACCCCGAACCGTCCAGGGCGAGGTTGAGGGCGAGCACGTTGACGCGGGGCTCGCCGAGGATGCCGAAGAGACGCCCCTGGACCTGCAACTCCACGAGGGAACGCACCCGATCCTCGGGCAGGCTGCGTGCCTTGGCGATCCGGGGCACCTGGAACAGGGCAGCGTCCGGTGAGATGTCCGGGTCGAGGCCCGAGCCGCTGGTGGTGACGAGGTCGACCGGGACGGGCTTACCGGGGTTCTCGGTCCTGAGGGCGTCGAGGTCGCCCTTGACCCGCTCGGCCAGGGCAGCGCTCGTCGGCCCGAGGTTCGAGCCCGACGAGTTCGCGGCGTTGTAGGGCGATGGGACGGTCTTGGCGGCGTCGGCCGGATCGGCGGCGCTCGTGGCCGAGGGGCGACCGTGGAAGTATCCGGCGCCGGTGAAGGACTGCCCGATCAGGCTGGAGCCGACGACCTTGCCGTCGCGCTCGATCAGGCTGCCGGCGGCCTTGGCCGGGAAGATCGCCCCCGCGATGCCGGTCATCGCGAGGGGGTAGGCGAGCCCGGTGATGGCCGTCAGGGCGATCAGCAGGACGAGGGCGGGGCGAAGCTGGTTCAGCATGACGATGGTCCCAGAGGTGGTGTGCGGCGGCAGCTCAGACGAGGTGCAGGGCGGTGATGGCGAGGTCGATGGCCTTGATGCCGACGAAGGGCACCAGGATGCCGCCCAAGCCGTAGATCAGGAGGTTCCGGCGCAGCAGCGCCCCGGCCCCGACCGCCCGGTAGGACACGCCCTTCAGCGCCAGCGGGATCAGGACGACGATGATGAGCGCGTTGAAGATGATGGCCGAGAGGATCGCGCTCTCGGGCGAGGCGAGGCCCATGACGTTGAGGGCCTGGAGCTGCGGGTAGAGCACCAGGAACATCGCCGGGATGATGGCGAAATACTTGGCGACGTCGTTGGCGATGGAGAACGTGGTCAGCGCCCCGCGGGTCATCAGCAACTGCTTGCCGATGCCGACGATCTCGATGAGCTTGGTCGGGTCGCTGTCGAGGTCGACCATGTTGCCGGCCTCGCGCGCCGCGACCGTTCCGGTGTTCATCGCGACGCCGACGTCGGCCTGGGCGAGCGCCGGGGCATCGTTGGTGCCGTCGCCGCACATGGCGACGAGCTTGCCCTGGGACTGCTCCTTCCGGATCAGCGCCAGCTTGTCCTCCGGGGTGGCCTGGGCGAGGAAGTCGTCCACGCCGGCCTCGGCGGCGATGGCGGCGGCGGTCATCGGGTTGTCGCCGGTGATCATCACCGTGCGGATGCCCATCTGGCGGAGTTCCGCGAAGCGCTCGCGGATGCCGCCCTTCACGATGTCCTTGAGGTAGACGACGCCGAGAAGCCGGCCGTCCCGCGTCACGGCGAGCGGGGTGCCGCCCGCCTTGGCGACGTCCTCGGCGATGGCCTGGATCTCGCGCACCGTCTCGTCGGCGACGCCTGGGCTGTAAGCCAGCGCCGCACCGGAGCCACGGGTCGCCATCGGCTGTGAACTCACCGAGGCGATGATGGAATCGACGGCGCCCTTGCGGATGGAGGAACCGTCGAGATCGACGCCGCTCATCCGGGTCTGCGCGGTGAACGGTACGAAGGTCGCGTTGAGGCTCGCCATGTCGCGGGCCCGGATGCCGTACTTCTCCTTGGCCAGGACGACGATGGAGCGGCCCTCCGGGGTCTCGTCGGCCAGCGAGGCCAACTGGGCGGCGTCGGCGAGGTCCTGCTCGGTCACGCCGCGGACGGGGCGGAACTCGGTGGCCTGCCGGTTGCCGAGGGTGATCGTGCCGGTCTTGTCGAGCAGCAGGGTGTCGACGTCGCCGGCCGCCTCCACCGCGCGGCCCGACATCGCGAGCACGTTGAAGCGCACCAGCCGGTCCATGCCGGCGATGCCGATGGCCGACAGGAGCGCGCCGATGGTCGTCGGGATCAGGGTGACGAACAGGGCGACCAGTACGATCAACGGGATCGATCCGCCGGCGTAGGAGGCAAAGCTTGGGATCGAGGCGACGGCGAAGACGAAGATCAGGGTCAGGCCGGCGAGCAGGATGTTGAGCGCGATCTCGTTCGGGGTCTTCTGACGCGAGGCGCCCTCGACGAGGGCGATCATCCGGTCGACGAAGGTCGAACCGGCGGCGGCGGTGATGCGGACCCGGATCTCGTCGGAAAGCACCTGCGTGCCTCCGGTCACCGCCGAACGGTCGCCGCCCGACTCGCGGATCACCGGGGCGGACTCGCCGGTGATGGCGGCCTCGTTCACCGATGCCACGCCGAGGATGACCTCGCCGTCCGAGGGAATGATGTCGCCGGCTTCGACCAGGACCACGTCGCCGACCTTCAGGTCGTTGCCGGGGATGGTCTCGAAGTCCCGTCCGGTGCCCTTCAGGCGCTTGGCCATGGTCTCGGTGCGGGTGCGCCGCAGGCTGTCGGCCTGCGCCTTGCCGCGGCCCTCGGCGATGGCCTCGGCAAAGTTGGCGAACAGAACGGTGAACCACAGCCACAGGATGATCTGGCCGGAGAAGGCGAGGTTGGCTCCACCGGTCAGGACGTCGCGGACGAACAGGACGGTGGTGAGCGCGGCCACGACCTCGACCACGAACATGACCGGGTTCTTGATCATCTTGCGGGGGTCGAGCTTGGTCAGGGCGCCGACGAGCGCCGGCCCGACAAGGGCGGCGCTGAACAGGCTCGTGGAGTTTGGGCGGGCCATTGCGGTTGTCCGATTGGATGGTGAGGCATCTCGGGCGGCGGCGCGGTCACGCGCCGCCGAGTGGGGGCTCAGGGGGCCAGGGCGGTGCCGAGGAGGGCCGCCCCGGCCATGATGCCGAGGGCGCCGAGCAGGGTCAGGCCGAGCATGCCGAGGATGACGTCCGAGAGGCGGAGGTCGCGGCGGTCCCGTCGGACCCGGTCCCATGTCGGCGGCCTTGGCCGGTGACGTGCGAGGGTGCGCCGCATGGCGGCGCGGTTGCGGGATGGAAGCATGGCGTCCTGCACCTCACCCCCCCGCCGCGAAGGTCTGGCCGAGGCCGCCGGCGAGGTGCTCGACGATGGGTCCGAGCGCCAGCGCCGGGAAGAAGGTCAGCCCGCCGACGATCAGGATCACGCCGACCAGTAGGCCGACGAACAGGCCCCCATGCGTCGGGAACGTCCCGGCCGAGGCCGGCACCGTCTTCTTGGCGGCGAGCGACCCTGCGATGGCGAGCGCCGGGACGATCACGAAGAACCGGCCGAACAGCATGCCGAGGCCGAGCGTGGTGTTGTAGAAAAGGGTGTTGCCGGTGAGTCCGCCGAAGGCCGAGCCGTTGTTCGCCGCCGCCGAGGTGAACGCGTACAGGATCTCCGAGAAGCCGTGCGGGCCGGCGTTGGCCGGGCCTGCGAGACCGGCGGCGACCACGGTGGCCAGCGCCGTGAACCCCAGCATCATCAGCGGCAGGCACAGGATGGCGAGCATCGCCATCTTGACCTCCTTGGCCTCGATCTTCTTGCCGAGGTACTCGGGCGTGCGACCGACCATCAGGCCGGCGACGAAGATCGTCACGATGACGAAGACGAGGATGCCGTAAAGGCCGGCCCCGACGCCGCCGACGATGATCTCGCCGAGCTCCATGTTGATCAGCGGGATCATGCCGCCGAGCGCGGTGAAGCTGTCGTGCATGGCGTTGACCGCGCCGCACGAGGCCGCCGTGGTGACGGCCGCGAAGAGGGCGGACGCTACGATGCCGAAGCGGACCTCCTTGCCCTCCATGTTCCCGCCGGTCAGGCCGAGGCCGTTGAGGACGGGGCTGCCGGCGCTCTCGGCCCAGTAGACGACGGTGACGCCCGCCAGGAACAGCACGCCCATAGCAGCGAGGATCGCCCAGCCCTGGCGCTCGTCGCCGACCATGCGGCCGAAGACGTTGGTCATCGCCGCGCCGATGGCGAAGATCGAGACGATCTGGACGAAGTTCGCGAGGGCGGTGGGATTCTCGAACGGGTGGGCCGCGTTGACGTTGAAGAACCCGCCGCCGTTGGTGCCGAGCATCTTGATGGCGACCTGGCTCGCCACCGGGCCGACCGCGATGGTCTGCTTGGCGCCTTCCAGGGTGGTGGCCTCGATGGCCCCGCCGAAGGTCTGGGGAATGCCCTGGGAGACCAGGAACAGCGTGTAGACGACGCAGATCGGCAGCAGCACGTAGAGGGTGGTCCGGGTCAGGTCGACCCAGAACGAGCCCACGGTGGCGGCCGAGGCGCGCGAGAAGCCGCGCACCAGGGCGACGGCCAGGGCGATGCCGGTCGCGGCCGACAGGAAGTTCTGGTGGGTCAGCCCCAGCATCTGCGTGAGGTACGACATCGTCGTCTCGCCGCCGTAGTTCTGCCAGTTCGTGTTGGTCACGAAGCTCGCCGCCGTGTTGAAGGCGAGGTCCGGCGCGACGGCGGACTGCCCGTCCGGGTTGAACGGCAGGACCGCCTGGAAGCGCAGCAGCGCGTACAGGGCGAGGAAGCCGAGCACGTGGAAGGCGAGCATGGCCAGGGCGTAGGACAGCCAGTGCTGCTCCTGGCGGGCGTCGATGCCGGCGACGCGGTAAAGCCCGCGCTCGACGGGGGCGAGCACGGGCGAAAGGAAGGTTCGCTCACCCGTGAAGACACGGGTCATGTAGCCGCCGAGAGGGCGGGCGAGCGTGAGGACGACCGCGCAGAACAGCGCGATCTGTATCCAGCCGTTGATGGTCATGGGAGGCGTTCCTTCAGAACCGCTCGGGGCGGACGAGGGCGTAGGTGAGGTATCCGAGCAGCCCCAGGGTCACGAGGGCGCCAAGCGTCAGGTCGAGGGTCATGGCGAGCCTCAGAGGCGTTCGCAGAGGACGGCGTAGCCGGCGGCCAGGCCGAAGAAGGCGAGCCCCGCGGCGATGAAGGCGATGTCGAGCATGGTCGGTCCGTTTCGGTTCGGGGGCCGATGCAGGACCGGTCTCGCCCAGGACCAATGTGGACGCGAACCGCATTAGGGTTCGAGACGGAAGCGAGGGCGATTTTATAAGGGACGCATTAGGATCGCGGGGGGGGGGCTCGCTGGTCGGCCCTGGGACGGTGGTCGTTCAGTCCGCCGGCGCGGCCATGCGCAGGGCGAGACGGAACTCGACACACCCGAGCGGGCAGCCAGCCTGGACGGCCCGGGGGCATTCGCTTAGCCACCTCGAACGGTCGACCTGGACGACGCCATCGCCTTCGAGACGATAGCCATGGAACCCGGTCCCGCATGCTCGGCACCGGGACAGCAAACGCTGCAGGCCTTCGCGGGTCGGGGATCGGTCGATGGCACCATGTCCATCGGAGAGGGCCGGTTGTCGGTCGGTGTAGTCCACGGAAATTCGGCCTGGCACCCTGTCCGGGCGGTCGGCGAAGATCCTTGAACCCGCATAAGGGTTCGAGAGGGTCCGGGACCGAAGGGCATAAGGATTTGGTGTCGTCGATCCATCCTCGGCAAAAATCGAGAACGCCCGATGTCCTACCCGCTGCGCATCATCGGATTGCTTCCAGCATACCGCATGTCGAAACGGCCGACCCGATTGGCGTCGGGTGGTCCGTATAATTGAGGTAGATTTAGTGCGGGACTTTGACGGTCAAAGGCGGAACTTTGGTTCGGCCATCACCGGCGCCTCGAACCCGCGAGGCGTGCACGCCATCGACGGGCGACCTTAAGCACTGGACGGGGCATGGGTTGGAGATCTCGGGCGCGTACGTCGAAAAATACCCTGGACTTCGGGGTATCTTCCACACCGTCCCACAGGCCCCATCAGCTCAAACTACATAGATGCGGGATCTTTTGGATCCCTGCCTTGACGCCCAGGCTTTGGGATTCAAAGTAAACACCGACGGCAATTGCTTCCCATCCCCGCCGACGAGAGACCCAGACCGTGACCCTGGCCTTCCTCATACGGAAACCTCTGCCCAGCGGCAGACCTGCCTTTCCCATCCTCCCCATCGCCCGGGCCTAGGCGGCGCGCACCCAGCGCCCGGCGGCCCGCGTACGAGGCCGCCATGAACGATCACACGACCCCCGACACCCGCAGTTCGGACCTTCTCGTCGGCGACCTCTTCCGGCGCCTGTACCTGATGCGCGACCTGTCCGAGGTCACCTTCCGCGCCGCAATCGAGGGAGCCCTCGTCGCCCTCGGGCGCGCCGCCCTCGAAGAGGCCGAGGCCCGTGGCCGCCGCGTCGCCGAGCGGACCGGAGCCAGGCCGACCGACGTCCGCGTCACCCCCTGGGGCCAGCGCCGCCCGACCGAAGGCGCCGACCTTCCCGAAGGCTGAGCCTTCCCGACCCAAGGACATCCCCATGCCCGCGCTCTCGATACCGCTCTCCGCCGGCCGGCCGAAACGCCCGCCGTGCGACCGCCCGAACCCTCCCATCGACACCCTTCCCAAGGGCTGACCGGCGCACGAGCCCGGCGGCCCGACGAGGCCGCCATGACGAATCTGAAGAAGCTGCCCAAGACACCCAAGGCCACCCTGAGGTCGCACGCCGAGCGTGTCGCCCGGGAGGCCGGCATCCTCGACGCGGCCGACGACGGAGCCTACGGGGACGACCCGTCCGCCCTGGACGTCCCCGGCACGGTCTCGGTCGGCACCATCCTCGCCATCGCCCTGATCCAGGATGGGCTGCCGAAGCGCGATGCCGCCCGCATCGCAGGCCGCGATGGCCTCGCCCTGGTGGTCTCCGTTCCCGGCCCAGACTGGGTCGTTCCCGTCGCCAACGCGCTCTGGGGCATGGCGCCGTGGGCCGAGATCTCGAAGCGGGCCGGAAGCAGCCGCACCGAAACTCCCGACAAGGGCAACGACGTGATCGGACGCGCCCTCGCGTCCGGCCACAGGGTGGCCGGCGTCTCCCAGTCGCCCGAGAAGTACCTGCCGGCTGCCCTGGTCGCAGCCGCGGACATGCGGATCGACCTGCCGTCCCCGAGCAATCGGGTTGTCTCGGCGGTCATCCGGCTCGCCACCGGCAAGCGTCCGAGCCGGCTGCCCCCGGCCATCGCAGCCGGCCTGGGTTTCGACACCATCGTCGCCTGCATCCGCACCGGCACCCGGGCCGGCGAGTGCGTCCGGCGGCTCAAGGCGGCCCAGCGGTCCCTGGGTCGGACCGCCCCCGGCCTCGCGGACGTGCCGACCCTGGACGAAGCCGTCGGCTACGGCGAGGACGCCATGTCCTGGGGGATGGGGCTCGTCGCCGCGGTCAAGGAGTTCAAGGCCGGCAAGCGCTCCTGGGAAAGTATCGAAGCCAAGAACGCAGTATTCTTCGGAGACGCCGGCACCGGCAAGACGACGCTGGCCCGGATCATCGCCAAGAGTACCGAATTACCTCTTACGGTCACCAGCGTCTCGTCCTGGTTCGGGGCCGGCAACGGCTATCTCAACGACATCATCCGCCGCATCGACGAGGTGTTCGCGGCCGCATCGGCAACGAATGGGATTTTACTCCTAGACGAGATCGATGCCGTCCCTAACCGTGAAACAATCGATAATCGGCATCGTGATTTTTGGGTGCCGATTACTTCGCATATCCTCACTCTGCTTGATGGCGCAGCCTCAAGCCCCGCATCAAGACTGATCGTCATCGGAACGACGAACTTCGTTCATCGGCTCGATCCCGCCCTGACGCGCCCGGGCCGCCTCGACCGGCTCGTGCGGATCGAACGGCCCGGCATCGAGGACATCGCCGCCATCCTGCGCCAGCACCTCGGCGACGACTTGGCAGGCGAGGACCTGATGCCGCTGGCCGCCATCGGCGCGGGCGCGTCGGGCGCCGAGGTCGCCGGCTGGGCCAGGCAGGCCCGCATGGCCGCCCGCGCGGGCAAGCGCGACATGCGCCTGCCGGACCTCCTCGGCCAGCTCGCGCCGCCCGAGACGCGCTCGCCCGCGACGCTCCTGGCCATTTCCCGCCACGAGGTGTCCCACGCCCTGGCGACCGAGGTCCTCCAGATCGGCGAGGTGGTGGTGTGCACGATCTGGTCTCGCGGCTACGTTGGTTGGCTCTGCTGCCAGCCGTCGGGGGACTTGCCCTCGCTGCGACGCCCGCTCGCTACGATGTCTTCATCGATCGCGATGGGGCCGGCGCGGCGGTTCGGGGTGCCGATGGGCGCCTCGCCATCCTCGGCAAGCCGCCGAACTTCGTGCTGGAGCAGTGGCTCAAGGCCGACGGCGATGGGCGCCGGGCCGATCAGGTCGGGCAGGGGGAGGGCGCCCGCTGCGACCGGCTCGGCTGTACGATCCGGCTGGCGGACGGACGGTGGCTGTCCCTCGTCAAGGACCGGCGCGGCCTGTTCGAGGATTGCGCCCGCGCCGCTATTCTGGTGACCCGCCGAGATGCGCCGCCCGGTTGCGCGGCGGGCCTGCTCCTCGACCGGAAATTTCTGGCCGAGCACGGCGCGGCGATGATCCGCCTAGACTCGAGCGGACCGGTTCTGGTCACCGTACGAAAGCCCGGTCCACCGCCGCCCTGGCGTCCGGCGGCTGCCATCAAGCCGCCCGAACCGCCTACGTCCAAACCGGATTTGCCGACGCCCGATCAGCCATCAGGCTTCGCGAACTACCGGCAGCCGTCACCTACTGAGGACACCGAAGCTTCTGCTGCGGACGCCCCTGCCGAGCCGCTTCAGTAGCGGCGCACGAGACTGACGAGGCGGCCCTGGATCTGGACCCGGTCGGGTCCGAGTACGCGGGTCTCGTAGGCCGGGTTGGCGGCCTCCAGAGCGATTGAGGAGCCGCGGCGGCGCAGGCGCTTCAGGGTCGCCTCCTCGTCGTCGATCAGCGCCACGATGATGTCGCCGGTCTGGGCTGTATCCTGCTTGCGGATCACCACGAGGTCGCCGTCGAGGATGCCGGCCTCGATCATCGAATCGCCGCGCACTTCCAGCGCGTAGTGCTCGCCGCCGGCCAGGAAGTCCGGCGACATCGCGATGGAATGGCTCTGGTTCTGGATAGCGGAGATCGGCGTACCGGCCGCGATCCGGCCCATCACCGGCACCATCACCGAGCGGCCGTCTTCGTCGAAGACCTGTGTCGTCGTCGGCCTCGGCGGAACGGACTTGGACCGCCCACCCTCGACCACGCTCGGTGTGAAACGACGCACTTCGGCCTGTGGCGCGGGCGGCTGCTTGCCCGTGATCGGCTCCGGAATACGGATGATCTCGATGGCGCGCGCCCGATTCGGCAGGCGCCGCAGAAAGCCACGCTCCTCCAGCGCTGTGATCAACCGGTGGATGCCGGATTTGGAGCGCAGATCGAGCGCATCTTTCATCTCGTCGAAGGAGGGGGGAACGCCGCTCTCGCTCATTCTCTGCTGGATGAACTGGAGCAGCTCCAACTGCTTGCGCGTCAACATGAGAGCCACCTAGGAGGGGGCGACCGCCAAGCGCGGAACCGCCGAAACAAACCACGAACACGTTAAGCGTTCTTCAAGTGTTCTGCAAGCGAGAGACAAGCGTGAATTGCGCCATGACGGGCAAAGCTGCGTCTCCTTCGCCGATGGACGTTTCCAGCGGGACACCGTATTGCGCTGCGCAATGGATGCGGAAGCCGACGGTGCGACAGGCCCCGAGGGTGGCCGGCGGATCGCGGTATTGGCCCTCGCGGCGGCTGTCGGCTGCGTTGCGACACCGGCACCGGCCCGTGCGCAAGAGCCGCCGACGATCCTCCCAATCGAACCGAGGGCCGGGACCGAGCGCTTGATCGAAACCCTGAGTGCCCGCCTGCTGGCCGCCCACAGCGCGACCGCCGTCCTCGAGGCCTGGTGCGCCGAGCGCGGCCTCGCCGCCGATCCGCGTCTCACGGCCGTACGAGTTGCAGGCGCGGACAAGCCGCTCTCGGCCGAGCAGCGTGAGCGTCTGGCGATCGGTGCCGATGAGCCGGTGCGCTATCGGCGCGTCCGCTTGACCTGCGGTGGCCACGTCCTGTCCGAGGCCGACAACTGGTACGTCCCTGGCCGGTTGACGCCGGAGATGAATACGATGCTGGAGACCACACAGGTCCCGTTCGGGCGTGTGGTCCATCCACTGTCGCCGACGCGGCGCAACCTGTCGCTCAAGATGCTTTGGACGCCGGGCGAGGCCGAACTGCCTGGGCCCGAGAACAAGCTGTTCTTCGTCGAGGCTGTACTGTCGACGGCGGCCGGCATCCCGTTCTGCGAAGTCGCCGAGACCTATACCGGCGCGGTGTTGGCGCTGGGCGAGCGCTAGGCCGTCCCGTCCAGCGGCTGGTCCTCCTTAGCGAGCCTGAGCAGGTTCTGGCCGTAGGAGGTCTTGGCGAACAGTTCGCCGCGGGCGACGAGCTGGTCGCGGGTGATGAAGTTCTGAAGATAGGCGATCTCCTCCAGGCAGGCGACCTGGAGGCCCTGGCGGTTCTGCAGGGTGCGTACGAACTCCGCCGCTTCCAGCAGGCTGTCATGCGTGCCGGTATCGAGCCAGGCATAGCCGCGGGACATCCGCTCGACGTGGAGCTGGCCGAGATCGAGATAGGCTTGGTTGACGGATGTGATCTCGAGTTCGCCCCGGTCCGAGGGCTTCACCGCGGCGGCGATTTCGAGGACTTGGTTGTCGTAGAAGTACAGGCCCGTGACCGCCCAGGGGGATTCGGGCTTCTTCGGCTTCTCGACGAGACGCAGTGGCCGACCCTCCTTGTCGAGGGTGACGACGCCGTAGGCCTCCGGGTGGTCGACATGGTAGGCGAACACCGTGGCGCCGCCCTGCCGCTCGCGGGCGCGCCGAAGCAGCTCGCTCATGCCGCTGCCGAAAAAGAGGTTGTCGCCGAGCACCAGCGCGACGGAATCGCTGCCGACGAACTCGCGGCCGATGACGAAGGCCTGGGCCAGGCCCTCGGGCCGCGGCTGGACGGCATAGGTGAAGCTCACGCCGAACTGCTCGCCGGAGCCGAGCAGGCGCTGGTAGTTGCCGAGATGCTCGGGCGACGAGATCACCAGGATCTCGCGGATGCCGGCCAGCATCAGCACCGAGATCGGGTAGTAGATCATCGGCTTGTCGTAGACCGGCAGCAGCTGCTTGTTGATGGCGAGCGTCGCCGGATGCAGCCGGGTGCCGGAGCCGCCGGCCAGAACGATGCCCTTCATGGCGTAGCCTTTTTCCTATCTGTCAGTGCGCCGGGCCGACGAGGCGGTCGAGGATGTCGTCGAGTGCCTCGTGCCAGGGCCGGGGCGTCAGGCCGTAGGCGACTGTCAGGCTTTTCGTGGAGAGCTCGGAGTTGACCGGGCGCCTCGCCGGGGTCGGGTAGGCGCTCGTCGGGATGCCCTTGACCGGGATCCTGCGGCCGCCGCGCCGGGCATTGCCGGCGACGATGCCCTCGGCGAAGCCGTGCCAGGTGGTGACGCCCGCATTGACGTAGTGGAAGGTCCCCGTCGGCGCATCTGTGTCCTCGGCCAGCCGCAGCGCGATCCGGGCCAACCCCGCAGCGAGGTCGGCGGCCGAGGTCGGGCAGCCATGCTGGTCGTCGACGACGCTGAGCTGATCACGCTCGCCGGCCAGCCGCAGCATGGTCTTCACGAAGTTGCCGCGGTGGGGGCTGACCACCCAGGCGGTCCGCACGATGGCATGGCGCGGGTTGGCGGTGCGCACCGCCATCTCGCCGGCCGCCTTGCTTGCTCCGTAGACGCTGGTCGGGCCGATCGGCGCGTCGGTCTCGTAGGAGCCGCTGCTCGAACCGTCGAAAACGTAGTCGGTCGAGACATGAACCAGCGGAATTTTTTTTGAGTTCGTCGTCGCGGAAAGAATCGCCGGAGCGAGGGCGTTGAGGCGCCAGGCGGCGGCGACTTCGCTCTCGGCCTTGTCGACGGCGGTGTAGGCGGCCGTGTTGATCACGGCCGCCCAGTCGCGCTCGGCGATGATGCGGGCGATAGCGGCTTCGTCGGTGATGTCGAGGCCGGCGCGATCGGGCGCGTGGACGCGCACGCCCTCGGGCCAGGCATAGGCCTGAAGCTCCGTTCCGACCTGACCGCCGCCGCCGAGAACCAGGATGTCCATCTCAGGCGCTCTTGGCTGCCAGACCGAGCCGCTCGCCGGTGTAGCGGCCCTCGCGGATCGGGCGCCACCAGCTCTCGGTGTCGAGATACCAGCGCACGGTCTCCTCCAACGCCTCCTCGAACACCTTGGTCGGTGCCCAGTCGACTTCGCGTTCGGCCTTCGACGGGTCGATGGCGTAGCGCCGATCATGCCCGGGCCGGTCGGTGACGAAGCTGATCAGTTTTTCGTGTGGCGCGTGCTCGGGGCGCAACCGGTCGAAGGCCGCGCAGAGCGCCTTCACCACGGCGAGGTTGTTGCGCACGGCCCGGCCGCCGAGCAGGTAGGTCTCGCCGATCCGGCCCGTCATAAGCACTGCGACGAGACCGCGGGCGTGGTCCTCGACATGGATCCAGTCGCGCTCGTTCAGTCCGTCGCCGTAGACCGGCAGTTTCTTCCCCTCCAGCGCGTTTAGGATCATCAGCGGGATCAGCTTTTCCGGGAAGTGACGCGGCCCGTAATTGTTCGAGCAGTTCGTCACCAGCACCGGCAGGCCGTAGGTCTCGTGCCAGGCACGCGCGAGGTGGTCTGAGGCGGCCTTCGAGGCCGAGTAGGGCGAGCGCGGGTCGTAGCGGCTCTCTTCGGTGAAGAAGGCGTCCGGCGACAGCGAGCCGTAGACCTCGTCGGTCGAGACATGGAGGAACCGGAAGGCCTTGCGGTCGGCCTCGGGAAGGCCATCCCAGAACGAGCGGGCGCCGTCGAGCATCACCTGCGTGCCGACGACGTTGGTGCGCACGAAGGCGCCGGGGTCGGTGATCGAGCGGTCGACATGGCTCTCGGCGGCGAGATGCATCACCGCCTGCGGCCGAAAGTCGGCATAGAGCGCGTGGACGCGGGCCGGGTCGCAGATGTCGGCCTGGACGAACCGGTGCCGGCCGTCGCCGTCGAGGGGCTGCAGCGAGATCGGGTTGGCCGCATAGGTCAACGCGTCGAGCGTCAGCACCTCGTGACCGAGATCCTGCACGAGATGCAGGACGAGGGCGGAGCCGATGAAGCCGCAGCCGCCGGTCACCAGAATGCGCATGGGGGTCTCCGTCAGCTTGGGCGTCGGGCGCCACGACGCCCGGCGGACAATTCGTTCGCCTCAGAACAGCTTTTCGAGGCTGGCGAGCCGCGGCGCGGTCTTGTCCTTGCCGGACAGGATCGCCTCGGCCTCGCTCACCGGCCAGTCGATGCCGATGTCGGGATCGTTCCAGGCGATGCTGCGGTCGTTCGCCGGGCTGTAATACGCGTCGACCTTGTAGGCCACCATGGTGTTCGGCTCCAGAGTACAGAAGCCGTGCGCGAAGCCGTGCGGCACGAACAGCTGTTCGCCGGTCTCGGCATCGAGCCGGACCGCGACGTAGCGGCCGAAGGTCGGCGAGCCGTGTCGGATGTCGACGGCGACGTCGAGGATCGCGCCAGCCAGCACGCGCACGAGCTTGGCCTGCGCCGCCGGCGGCGTCTGGAAATGCAGGCCGCGCAGGGTCCCGGCCGGGGCCGAGAAGGACTGGTTGTCCTGCACGAAGGCGCTGGTGATACCACCCTCGGCAAGCTGATCGACCCGAAACACCTCCGAGAACCAGCCGCGCTCGTCGCCATGCCGCTTTGGGATGACGCGCTTGACCGCGGGGATCTCCGTTTCGATCACGCGCATCGCCGTCCTCCGGGCTCGCCGGCCCTGTTCGAGAGGGCGCCGTTGAAGGTCGCGATGGGGGCGAAGTCAAGGCGGTGCCTTGCGAAACCGGCTTCGCTGGGCAAGCCGATCGCCCCAAACGATGCCGCTGCTCGTGATGGGTCCGACCTCGGTGCAGCGCGGCGTGGATCTGTGAGCGCAAGACCTGGACGCGGATGGGATAAGCACGAGCGCGTCTGCGCGCTCATGCCCCCTGGAGGGCCGAGGGCGGACGATCTATGTCGCGGTTGCCTATAAGCGGCTCGTAAGAAGCTGCTCCATTCGAGGACCGCCCCAGACAATGTCCAGACATTTCCTCGCCGCAGCCCTGCTCGCAGGCTTCGCCTTGCCCGCCGTCGCGGAAGACGCTGCGCCGCCGCGAACGATCCGCAACGCTCCTGCACCGCGCGCCCTCGAACTTGCGGCGTACGTCTACGCGGCCTCGAACGTCTGCGGCTACAAGATCGGCGTACCGGAATTCGATGCCGTGCTCGCCAAGATGAACACCAAGTCCGAGGACGTCAGCCCGCGCGGGCCCTTCGGCGCCCGCATCCAGGGGATCTTCGGGATGATGTCGAACGACATGGCGCTGCATCGCGAGCAGTCCTGCATCGCGGTGGCCGGCGAATACGGCCCCGAGGGCAGCATCGCCAAGAACGTGCTGCAGCCGATGGCCGCCGGCGAGACGCCGACGCCCGCCCCGAAGGCTCCGGACGCGACCCCTGCCAAGTAGCCGTCGGGTGACCGAAGCCGCACACGGCCGCTACCGCTACAGCGCCCTGCCCAGCCGCCCGGTCTACGACTGGCCCGGCGGTAGGCGGCTCGCGGTCTACGTTGCCCTCAACCTCGAAACCTTCGCCTTCGGCGAGGGCCTCGGCGCGGAGCTGGCGCCGGGCGGACCGCAACCGGACGTGCTCAACTATTCCTGGCGCGACTGGGGCAACCGCGTCGGCGTGTTTCGCCTGCTCGACCTGTTCGCCGAGCTGTCGCTGCCGGTGGCGGTGCTCGCAAACAGCCGGCTCCATGCCGATTGCCCGGGCCTGATGGAGGCCGTGCGCCGCTATGGCGAAACCCATCCCGTCGAGATCGTCGCCCATGGCCGCAGCAACGCCGAGCGGCAGGGCGATCTCGACGAGGCGGCGGAACGGGAATTGATCGCCGACGCGACGCAGGCCCTGGCACGCGAGGAGGGCCGGGCGCCGACGGGCTGGCTCGGCCCCTGGATCTCGCAATCGCGGGTCACGCCGGACCTGCTTTCGGAGGCCGGCTACGACTACCTGCTCGACTGGGCGCATGACGACCAGCCGGTGCGCTTCGCGACCCGGGACGGGCGCGGCATCCTCTCGGTACCGTACCCCCAAGAGCTCAACGACATCCCGGCGGTCATCGCGCGCGGGCATACCGCCCGGGAATTCGCACGGATGATCCGCGACGGCTTCGCCGAGATGCGAACGGCCTCACGGGCCGCGCCGCTGGTGATGGGTATCGCGCTCCACCCCTACATCGTCGGCCAGCCGCACCGCCTGAGACCGTTGCGACGGGCGCTCGCCGGCATCGTCGAGCACCGCAAGACGATCTGGCTGACGACGCCCGGTGCGATAGCCCGGCACGTCGCTACGTTACCGGAGGGCATCCTGCCGGGCTGAGACGCCGCAGGACAACGTCGCTCGAAACCGCCACGCCGCCCTATCTCCGGTTCCAGATGTTCGTGTTCGAATGGATCGTCGCGGTGCTGGTCGGCGCCGTGCTGCTTGCGGCCCTAGCGCGGCGCGTCGGCGCGCCCTATCCGGCCTTCCTCGCGCTCGGCGGCGTCGGGCTCGCCCTGGCCCCGGGCTTCCCGAACCTGCGGCTCGATCCCGACCTTGCCCTCGCGCTGTTTCTCGCGCCCGTCCTGGTCGACGCCGGCTACGCCACGTCTCTGCGGGACCTGCGGGTCAACTGGCGGCCGATCGCCGGGCTCGCCGTCGGCGCCGTTCTCGTCACGACGCTTGCGGTCGCCGTAGTGGTCAAGATGCTGGTACCGGACATGCCGCTCTCGGCGGCGATCGTGCTCGGTGCCATCGTCGCCCCGCCGGACGCCGTGGCGGCGCTCTCGGTCCTCGCGCACGTGCCGCTCCCGCACCGGCTCACGACGATCCTGCGTGGCGAGAGCCTGCTCAACGATGCCGGCTCGTTGTTGATTTACCGGCTCGGCGTCGCGGCGGCCGTCACCGGGCACTTCTCCCTGTCCGAGGTCGCGCCCGCCTTCCTCCTCGGCGTCGTCGGCAGCCTGATTGCCGGTCCGATCCTCGCCCGGATCTACCTGTGGGGGATGCGCTGGGTGTCGGACCCGGCCAGCAGCATCGTCCTGCAATTCGCGGCGGCCTTCGGGGTCTGGATTGCGGCCGAAGCGATTGAACTCTCGGGCGTGCTGACCGTCGTCAGCTTCGCCCTGGTCGTGGCCCGCTACGCCCCCGAGCGGACAGCACCGCGCCCGCGCATCCTGTCCTATGCCGTCTGGGACACGGTGATCTTCGTCCTCAACGTCCTGGCCTTCGTCCTGATCGGCAATCAGCTCGGCCCGATCCTCGAACGGCTGCGTGCCGCCGAGAACCTTCCCTTCGCGATGGTGGCGGGCTCGGTGCTGCTGACGGTCGTTCTCGTCCGTATCGCCTGGGTGCTGCCTGCGAGCGGCATCCGGCGGATCGGATTCGCCGAAGCGCGCCGCTCCAAGGATCGCTCCGTCCTCGACCTCGGCAACGCCTTCCGCAAGGGCATCGCGGCGGGCGGGCGCGAGGCGTCCGATCTCGGGCCCGGTGCGGGGTTCGCCGTGTCCTGGGCGGGCATGCGTGGCCTCGTTACCATCGCCGGTGCCCTGGCCCTGCCCGAGAGCGGACCGAATGGTGCCTTTCCCTATCGCGACCTCATTGTCCTCACGGCCTTCGCCGTGGTGATCGGCACCCTGGTGATCCAGGGGCTGACCCTGCGCCCGCTGCTCGCTTGGCTGAAGCTGGAGGACACCGACCCCGTCGGCCACGAGGTCGGCTGGGGCCGGGCCGAGGCTTACGGAGCTGCGATCGAAAGCCTGGAGGGCGACGAGTCCGAGATCGCCGAAGCCCTGCGCCGGGAGTTCCGCCTCGTCGTCGAAGAAGCCGAGGCGCACGAAGAGGGCTTGGCGCCCGAGGGCCTGCCTGCCGACGATGCCCGCCGCCGGGCGATCCAGGCTGCCCGCGAACGCATCCTGGCGCTGCGCCGGGCCGGCGAGATCGGCGACGACGCATTCTTCGTGCTGGAAGAAGAATTCGACTGGACCGAACTCAGCGCGACGCCGCGCGCCGAGACCTGAGCGGTCGCTCAGCCGGCGCCGACCCGCGCCTCGATCGCGTCCCAGACCGACACTGCCAGATCCGGCCCGCCGAGCCGCTTGATGGCACGCAGGCCAGTCGGCGAGGTCACGTTGATCTCGGTGAGGTGACCGTCGATCACGTCGATGCCGACGAGGATCAGGCCGCGTCGCTTCAGCTCCGGGCCGATGGTCGCGCAGATCTCGCGCTCGCGCTCGGTCAGGTCGGACGGGCCGGCGGCTCCGCCGCGAACCATGTTCGAGCGGATGTCGCCCTTGGCCGGCACGCGGTTGATCGCGCCCATCAGTTCCCCGTCGACGAGGATGATGCGCTTGTCGCCCTCGGTGACCTTCTCGAGGAACTTCTGGACCACCCACTGCTCGCGGAACGTCACGGCAAACAGGTCGAACATCGAGCCGAAATTCGGGTCGTCCTCCGTCACGCGGAACACTGCAGCGCCGCCATGACCGTGCAGCGGCTTCATCGCCACCGTGCCGTGCTCCCGGCGAAACGCCTCGATCTCGGCCTTGTCGCGCGAGATCAGTGTTGGCGGCATCAGCTCGGGGAAGTCGAGGACGAACAGCTTTTCGGGAGCGTTGCGGACTTCGGCCGGGTTGTTGACCACCAGGGTCTCGTCGGAGATCGCCTCCAGCATGTGCGTGGCCGTGATGTAGGCCATGTCGAAGGGCGGATCTTGGCGCATCAGCACCACGTCCGCCTCACGCAAGTCGATGCGCTCGATCGGGCCGAGGGTGGCATGCGCCCCCTCGACGTCGTGAACGGTCACCGGTTCGACACGGGCGGTCACGCGCCGGCCCTGCATCGAGAGGCGATCAGGCGTGTAGTAGAGGAGGCGGTGCCCCCGCGCCTGGGCTTCCAGCATCAGCGCGAAGGTGGTGTCGCCGGCGATACGGATCGCCTGGATCGGGTCCATCTGGACCACGACGGTGAGGGCCATGGGTAACCTCTGTTGTGCGAGGAGGTGGCCCCCTCCGGTCGTGACGATTGCGGGCTCAGCGCCCCTTGATCTTGCCGGGCTCGCGCTTGTCGAAGTCGCCGATCGCGGCCTTGCACTCGGCCGAGAGGCGCGGTCGGTTGCGGTTCATGCACTTGTCGGCCTCGCCGCTGTTCGGATCTACGCCGGCGCAGAGGCGGAAGAAGTCGTTGGCGCAGTTGAGCTGCAGGCCGGGATCGTCCCGCTGGGCAAGCGCCGGGCTGGTCGCGGCGAGGAGGATAGCGAACGGCGCAATCTTCAATACCGTCGACAGGCCCTTCGACGGGCCCCCGAATCGTGCCGAATCCGAATTCATCCTAAGGTGTCCTTACGCGCTTGCGCTCACGGTGTTTCGAGACGGCATATCGGGCGCAACGCGACGTAAGCAAGCGCGCCGGATGGCCGGGAGGGCCGGTTCCTCGGCATGGGTCGCTTGCGGGTAACACCACAGGCCGGGGGCAGCAGGGAGGTACCGCTCGAAAAAAGGCTCCGCTCGGGGGGCCGAGCGGAGCCAAAGTTCAGGGAGGAAAAGCCCGCCTTAGGACAGCTAATCGATCAGCAAATTTCGGGCCAATGCGGAACGATGCCCCGTTTCGGGATGGATCCCCCTGCATTTCGTCCGTTAGTCCGCCGGTCGAACTAGCCGTGAGCCCCTGGCGCACGCAGTGGATGGGATGATCGCCACCGCCGCATGGAAACGTTCCGTTAACGATGCCGTGATGATCTTCCCCTACGCTCAAGCCGGGCGGCGCCATCGTCCGGCCATCCTCGACCGTTCACTCGCCGTCCGCGGGTGCCCGGAACGCAAGCCGCACGGAATCGGACGGGATCATCCGCATGAACCCCCGCAACACCCTTTCGAAGAGCCGCAATAGCGCGGCCGAGCCCAAGCCGTCGGCGCTGGTCTTGGCTATGCCGACAGCCGCAGGCCGCCGCTTCCGGCGCGAAGCTTCGGCCGACGCCGCGCCACTCGGGCAGATCCTGCTCTTCACCGGCGTTCGCTACGAGCGCATGCCGGATGTGCAGGTCGAGCCGGCGGTCCCACAGCGCAAGCGCTCGTGACGCTCTCTGCCAAACGGGTTCTCTTACGGACCCTGCCGATCGCCGGCCTGTTCCTGATGGGCGGCTGCGCCCAGGAAGGCGATTTCGGACGGCCGGCGCCGAGTGCCTGGAATTCCCTCGTCGACTCCACCGGCGCCATCGCCGCGCGGGAGCGCGAAGAGCCGTCCTCCGTATTTCCCCTGACCGACGATGAGCGGATCCTGCGCGACCGGGCCTGGCGCTTCCTGATGCCGGCCCAGGGGCGCGCCGCCTTCACCGACATCCTCGCCAACCTCACGCGCTCGCGCCTGCTGCCGCCGTCGGCGCGCATCGACGACATCGAGGGCTACCACGCCGAGCTGATCGCCGGCCCGTTCCGCTCGCCCTATTCGCGCTACAGCCGGCTTTCCGAGGACGCTACCGCCGACGGCCGCCTGATCCCGTCTTTCGCGGCCACGGCCTCCCGTGTGATCGACGCCGACCGCCTGCGTCTGCGCGCCCTGCTGTTCTCGGCGAGCCTCGACGATTTCGATGTCCGCCACGCCGCGATGCGGGTGGCCGAGAACCGCTGCCTGATCGCCTGGGTTCGGCTCGAGACCGGCCTGCGCGTCGCCCGCTATCGCTTCGCCCTGGAGCATTTCGTGGTCGAGATGCCGGGCAGCGAAGCCCTCGCGGCGGAGCGTACGATCGCCTTCCTCGACGACCGCCGCCCGATCCTCGCCGCCCTGCTGCCGCCCGAGGCCGAGGCGCGTTGCGGCCTCGTGCGGAGCGCCGTGCCGCTCGCCGGACTGGTCCCGCCGGTGGTCGCGAAGTACTGAACGGCCTATCGTCGGCTTCCACCGATCCACGAGTCCAGAGATGCGAACCATCGTCTATGCCGACGGCGGCTGCGACCCCAATCCCGGCCCCGGCGGCTGGGGTGTCGTCATCCAGGCGGCCGACGGTCCGGTCGAGCTGCATGGCGGCGACCGTGTCACCACCAACAACCGGATGGAGCTGACCGCCGCGATCAGCGCGCTGGAATATTTTCCCGAGGGCGCGGCGATCGAGATGCGCTGCGACAGCCAGTACGTCGTCAAATCCGTCACCGAGTGGATGCCGGGCTGGAAGCGGCGCGGCTGGCGCACGGCCACCGGCCCCGTCAAGAACGTCGACTTGATGGAGCGGCTGGACGCGCTGGCGCGCACCCGCGACGTGAAATGGACCTGGGTGCGCGGCCATTCCGGCGAGGTCGGAAACGAGCGCGCCGACGTGCTGGCGACGCTCGGGCGTCGCGAGATGCTGGGCGAGCGGACGAAGCCCGCAAGCGCGCCGGCCAAGGCTCCTTCGCCGGCAGCGCCTGCGACGATCCCGATGATGGTCGAGATCGGGCTTGCCGGCGAGATCGCGCGGGCAGCCAAGCGCCTGGGGCTGTCCCAAGGCGCCTTGGTCGAGGATGCGCTCCGGCTCGCCCTGGAACTCGGCCCGGAGGGCGTCGCCCGGACTAGGAAGGCGCTTGCGCTCGACAGCGCAAGAGCCCCGGCCCAGGCGTCCTGACGGCGTTCGTGAAGGCGAGCTTCTTCGCCAGGCACGCGGCCGAGGTCGCCGCCGACCTGATCGGACACACGCTGCTGGTCGGCGGCGTCGGCGGCGTCATTGTCGAGACCGAGGCCTACGACCGGCAGGATCCGGCCTCGCACAGCTTTTCGGGTCCGACGAAGCGCAATGCGAGCATGTTCGGGCCGCCGGGCCATGCCTACGTCTATCGCTCCTACGGCTTGCACTGGTGCCTCAACCTCGTCTGCGAGTCGGGCAGCGCTGTATTGCTGCGCGCTCTCGAGCCGACCGACGTTTTGGACGCGATGCATGCGCGCCGCGGGCTGAGCGAGTCCCGCCTCCTCTGCGCCGGACCAGGCCGTCTGTCGCAGGCGCTCGCCATCACCGCCGCCCACGACGGCCTGCCGATCGATGCGGCACCGTTCGGATGGCGTCCTCCTTCCGCGCCGGTACGCGTTGAGGCCGGCGCGCGCGTCGGCATCAGCCGTGGCGTCGAGACGCCGTGGCGGTTCCTGCTCGTAGGCTCGCGCTTCGTCAGCAAGCCGCTGCCGCGAAGGACGGTCTGACGCTCAGCCGCCGGGTTTGGTGTTCGCGTCCGTCGGTTCTTCAGGGGCATCGATGGAGCACGACACGGCGTCGACCGCGTCGTTGGCCATGGCGCTCTGGCTCGGCAGGGCCGCGATGACGCGCACGACGGCGTAGCCCTCGCGCTCCGGAGCGACGATGCGGACGTCGCGGTTGACCTGGTTCTCGTCCTCCGACGCGAGGGCTTCGTCGTACTGGGCACGGGTCATGATGACGAGGTCGAGGGAGCCGCGTACGGCCGCCTGATCGGTGACGGCGTAGAAGGCGCCCTTTCGGCTATGCACGGCTATCGACAGGGTGAGTGCCCCGGTACGTGCCGAGACACGCATCGGGCCGTCGTCGAGATCGTAGGCGCAGACGCCGACCGCCACCGCCGGATCGGGGATCGGCAGCCAGGCCTCAGCCGGGGCGGGTACGCCGGCGACGGCGAGGCTGTGGATGCGCAGGGGATGGTCGAGGCTCTCGCTGCTGCGGGCGAGCGAGAACGCGTCGCCCTGCGCGAAATACGGAATCGCGCGGACCGTGACGATGTGGACGATCCCGGCGAGCACGAGCCCGCACAGCGTCGCGAGGATGAGGCGTCCGCGCGTGCTCATGCCAGCGGCCCTCGATTTCGATGCATCGAGGGCAGTCCGCGGCATCGGCGTGCACGCGCGCCTGCCGTCGGCCGAATGCCGGAAGAATCGAATTCGACGTCCGCGGGTATCATCGGCTGCATCCGAGGCGCGTGATCGCCGGCAGAGTGTTGCGGTCGAGGCTTCCCACGCTCGCGGCGACGGGGGTGTCGTAGAGCCGGAGCGCGAGCCGGACCGGTCCCCTGGGACGCGGCATCGGCAGCCAGTTGCCGCTCTGTACGTCCTGGCTAACCGCGATGACGAAGCGGTCATCGGTGCTGCGCAGGACTTCCGTGGACGTGAAGCCCTCGCGCAGCCGGGTTTTCGCCGGGTCGGCCGCGCCACGGCCGGCAATGGTGAGGGTCCAGGCACGGGCCGGCGGCACGACGCCGCCGATGGCGTAGCTGCAGCCCGCCTCCAGGGTGCGACCGCTGTCGTCGACGGCGGCGGTTAGCAGGAGGCCCTCTCCGATGGCGAGCGGGATCTCGCCGCGGCGGGAATTCACGGCGCGCGAATACGGGTCGGCATCTGCCGAGCCGGTTCTCGGCCAAGCCGTCCAGGCACCGATCGTGGTGCCGCCGAACGGGTAGCCGCCGCGCGTGGCGAAGTCGGCGCTGGCGAGGCCGAGCAGCGCGCCGAGGGCGAGGGCATAGAGCACGAACCCCGTCCGCGACGTTCGACGCAGGAAGCCGCCGAGCACGCCACCGATGCGGGCACCGCGTTCCCGAAACGACTTAGGATCGGACGCGGAAGTGCGCTCGCTCGTGGAGCCGGTCATGATCCGAGTGAATGCGTTCACGACACGCCGCCTCAACGCGTCCCGAAGCGGCCGCCCTCGGCCAGTTCGACGGGAGCGAGGCCGGGAGGCCGAACCTGATCAGGCCGGACCGACCCGGACTTGAGCGGATCCGGCTTGGCCTGCCCGGCCTTCGCCGCCGCGCCCGAATCGACCGAGCGGAACAGGCCGTTGAGGCTCGACATCACCTCGAAGGAGCGCTTCGACAGCTTTCCGGCCGCACTGGCCGTCAAGTTGACGGGAGCCAGGCCTGGAACCGCCTGCGCGACTGGCCCCGGCTTGGTCTTGTCGCTGAGGCCGGGCAGGGCCTTCACCTCAATGCCCTGGTGGGCCGGTTCCATGATCTCGTGCCAAGTCATCGCTGGCAGGGAGCCGCCTGTCATCTTGTTGGTCGTGCTATGGTCGTCATTGCCGAACCAGACCGCGCCGACGAGGGCGCCGGTGTAGCCGACGAACCAGGCGTCGCGGTAATTGTTGGTGGTGCCGGTCTTGCCCGCGACTTTCCAGCCCTCGATCTGGGCTTTGCGGGCCGTGCCCTCCTCGACCACCTTGTTCAGCATGAAGTTCATGTCGGCGGTGACCTTGGTCGACAGCACCTGTGGGGCCGGGTCGTCGGTCCGTCGATAGATCACCTCGCCGCTCGAATTGCGGATCTCGGTCGCGGCGAAGGCGCGGGCGTAGCGACCGCCATTGGCGAAGACGGCGAAGCCCGAGGCCTGGTCGAGCACGGTGATGTCGTCGGCGCCGATCGGCATCGAGACCGTGTCCGGCAGCGGCGAGAGCACGCCCATGGCCTTGGCCGTCTCGGTGATCTTGTCGCGCCCGGCCTTCGCGGCCTTCCACTCGTTGGTGATGCCCAGCCCCTTGCCCAGCGCGATCGAGATCTTGATCGGGATCGTGTTGATCGACTTGGCGACGGCGAGCCACATCGGCTGGCGGCCCGAATACGACCGCCCGTAGTTCTGCGGACACCAGTTGCCGACGCAGACCGGCGAGTCGGTCACGATCGTGTCCGGTTTGAACAACCCCGAGGACAGGGCGGCCGCATAGACGTAGGGCTTGAACGAGGACCCGGGCTGGCGCAGCGCGTCCACCGCCCGGTTGAACTGGCTCTCGCCGTAATCGGCACCGCCGACCATGGCGCGGACGCCGCCGTCGGGATCGGCGATCACCACGCCGGCCTCGTCGACGTTGTAGCTGTCGCCGAAGCGGCGCAGCACGTTCTCGACGGCCTGGTCGGCACTCTTCTGGATGCGGATGTCGAGCGCGGTTTTTACCGTCAGCACGCGGTCGTTGCGGAGCTTGCCGGCATCGGCGAGGCGCTTCACCTCGGTGAAGGCCCAGTCGAGATAGTAGTCGGCGGTGACGTCCTTGGCCCGCACCACCGGCGTCGCCGGATTGCGCAGTGCCGTCTGGATCTGGCCCTCGGTGACGAAGCCGGCCTCGACCATGTTGTGCAGCACGTCGACCGCCCGGCCGCGGGCGGCGGGCAGGTTGACGTTCGGTGAGTATTTCGTCGGCGCCTTGAACAGGCCGGCGAGCATGGCGGCCTCGGCCAGGGTCACGTCCTGCAGGCGTTTGCCGAAATAATAGTCGGCCGCCGCAACCGCGCCGAAGGTGCCGCCGCCCATATAAGCGCGGTCGAGATAGAGCTTCAGGATCTCGTTCTTGGAGAGGTGGTTCTCCAGCCAGAAGGCCAGGAAGGCCTCGTTGATCTTGCGTTCGATCGAACGTTCGTTGGACAGGAACAGGTTCTTGGCGAGCTGCTGCGTCAGGGTCGAGCCGCCCTGGGTGCCGCCCTTGCCGCTAGAATTCGAGACCAGCGCGCGTGCCGTGCCGATCGGGTCTATGCCCCAATGCTCGTAGAAGCGCCGGTCCTCGGTAGACAGCAGCGCCTTAATCATGAGTTCCGGGAAATCGTCGAGCTTGAGCGAATCGTCGTGCTTGATGCCGCGCCGCCCGACCTCGGTGCCGTAGCGGTCCAGGAAAGTGACGGCGAGATCCTGCTCCTTCAGCCAGCCCTGCTCGCTGGTGAGGTTGAAGGCGGACTGCGCGAGAAACAGCACCAGGAGGGCGCCTGCGGTGCCGATGGTTGCGGCCTCGCTCGTCAGGTCCAGCGCGAAGCGCTTCCAGCCGCGGAAGGAGAAGACGGCCATCCGCTCGCGGAAGCGCTCGTAGGCCTCTCCCGAGGAGCGGCCGCCCTCGAACATGCTCGCGTTGACCCAGGCATCGAAGCCGAGGGCCGCGCGGCTGATCCGGGTCTTGATCGAAGTGAGGCTGGGCAGGCGCACGGCTTGGTCCGGTCCCTCGGATGACCCGGTTGCGAGCCGGTTCCTCGCCTCAGGGCGCGGTCCACCGATCCGAACGTCGATCTTGTATCAAGGCTCGCGAGCCTGCGCGAGGTTTGCGATCACCTCGGTAACGCCGGGAATCGCAACCGCACGGCGTATTGCCATCGAAAGCTCCCGTTAACCTTGATGCATGAATGGGGCGCCCGGGTGGCGTCGACCGCCGCCCGATCCCCAGCCCTTGCCTGCCGCCCGCCCGTGCTGCACGAGCAGGCGATGTCGCAGAACACGTACAATCCCTTCTGGCGGACCAAGAGCCTCGACGAGATGACCTCGGCCGAGTGGGAGAGCCTGTGCGACGGCTGCGGCCGCTGCTGCCTCTTGAAGCTCGAGGACGACGACACCGGCGAGATCCACCACACCGATGTCGGCTGCACGCTGCTCGATGCCCATTCCTGCACCTGCCGCGACTACCGCAACCGGGCCAAGCGCGTGCCCGATTGCGTGCGCCTGACGCCGGAGGCGGTCCGCACCATCCCGTGGCTGCCGCCGACCTGCGCCTACCGGCTTGTGCGCGAGGGCCAGGACCTGCGTTCCTGGCATCCACTCGTGTCAGGCCGCAGGGCCAGCGTTCACGAGGCGGGCATCTCGGTGCGCGGACGCGTCGCAGGCAACGAGGAGGAGTTCACCGAGGACGAACTCGTCGATCGCATCGTGCCGTGGCCGGACGAGGCGGCCTGACTCCGTCCAATCGCCGCGGTTGTCAGGGCAAGGCTGAGATCGAACGCTTCGGCAACCCCCTGCGACCAGAGTGAGAACGGCGTCGGCCGGTCGAGGTGGATCGTGCCATCCATCTCCGAACCGGCCGGGTTCAGTTCGGCGCCGTGCCTCAAGGCGAGCCGGCGCATCGGGCCGTTGCCGTTGAGACATCGTACGTGCAGATCGCCGACACCCCGGCTTCGGGCCGCCTCGACGATCCGTCGAAACAGGGCCGAGCCGAGCCCCTCGCGTCGGAAGGGATGCTCGACGACGAAGGCCGCCTCCGCCAGCGGAGCGAGTAGACATCCCGGCGAAGGCCGGCCCGCGGGGCGCAGCTCGCCGAGACCGCGCAGGATGCCGTCGACGAAACCCCCGATGACCAACCCTTTCGTGACAAGGGCGCGCTCGGCGTAAGCCAGAGCGGCCGCATCGCTGACGGCAGCCAGGAAGCGGTTGGCCCGCGTCTCGGAATCGAGCCGCAGCACGAAGGCACGGACGGTGTCGACATCGCTCGGCCAGAGACGGCGGCAGAACATGCTGGTGTCGTTGCGCCGGTTGCGACGCAGTTCGCGAAGAGAATCGCTCATGGCGTGATGGTCTCCGGTTGAACGCGGGACACGCGTGGTTCCGGACGAGACCTCCCCAGTGGCTCTGTCAGGCCTTTCCCGACATGGTCATCGTTCTTCGCGTCATTCTCTGGGCAGCGAAGCAGATCCCGTAACGGGCACATCGACGCGCTGCCCGTGGCCCTGGCCGAGCGCGGACCCGGGACCATCCCGTCCTGCCGGTCTACGGCTCCTTGCGGCGAGCCGTGCGCTTGCTGGCCGCTGGATCCTTCGGGGCAGGATTGTCGGAGACGCCGGATTCCGGCTTCCGCGTCATCGGTTGCTCAGGCGGCTCCGTCGAAGTCTGCGGATCGTTCGGCGGGCTCCAGAAGGCTTCGAAGATGTCCTGCATGGCCTTGGCGTTCTGCTCCTGCACCTGAACGCCGGTCTGGAACATCTGCTGGAAGGCCTCGAACGGAGCCTCGTCGCCGCCCTCCTCCTTTGCCGAAGTGTCCTGCGGCTTCGAAAAATCCGGCGATGGGGCTTGGGGAGCCGGTCTCGGCTCCGGCTCGCGCGGGTTCCGGGCAGGCGCTGCGGTGTCGGGCGCGGCGATGAACTGGTTCATCCAGTCGTTCCAGAATGCGGCAACCGGGAAGCCGGCATCGGGCGCCGGCGGCGGCGCGGCCTGCCTCTGGGGTTGGGGGGCGGGGGGCGGCTGGTTCACCATGACGTGAACGATGCCGGCCACCACCATGCCCGCCATCACCGGCAGCATCTGGCGCAACGCCTGCTGGCCGATGCCGCTCGTCGTGGAAGCCTGCTGAAGCACGGCCTGGCTCAGCATCGACGAGCCGAAGATCTGCCCGAGCAGGTCGGGCTGCGGGGTGGGCTGCGGCTGTGGCGGGGCGCCGAAATACGGGTTGGCCCCGGCCATGCCGAGCATCCGGCCGAAGCCCATCGGGTCGCTCGCCGCACTGCGTTGCAGGCCGGCGGCGAGCGCCGGCAGAAGCGCATTCATCGCGCTCCGGCTCTGTTCCGGCGTCAGGCCAAATTGCTGTCCGATCGACTGCATGCCGGGGCCGGCTTGGCTCTGCAAGATATCGAACAGGTTGAACATGATACGATACTCTGGCTCGGACGCTCCGCTTCGGATCCGGAGGTTTCTCACCCGAATCTGTCGCATCCGCCAGCAATGTTCCAGCGTGAACGCTCGGCATTGGTGATTATGTGCGGGAATTCTACCTGAGATGGCCACTCACACGAACATATCGTTCGCTTCGGCGGTCTCGACCGGCGGCGTAGGGCCAGGAATCGACGCCGCTGGTTGAGGTCCCGCCGTTGCGGCGCGGCGTTCCAGCGTACCGATCGTGCGGATGGCCAGCGTGATGCCGACGAGCCCGAAGGCGAGGGACCCAATCCCGATTCCGGCGATGACGCCGCGCGGGCCATAGAGCGCCCCGCCGAGGAGGGCTGGGGGCATGGTCCCGAGTGTCGCCCGACCCCAATTCAGACCCGTCGACAGCAGCGGAAAGCCGAGATTGTTGAACGAGGCATTCCCGAGGAAGAGCAGCCCGTTGCAGAACCAGATCGGGCCGCTGAGGAAGCAGAAGAAGACGAGAAGATCCGCGGCGACGCCGTCGAGTTCGAACAGCCGGGTCAGCGGCCAGGCGCAGAGCGCCAGCGTCAGCCAGACCACCAGCACGTAGCCGGCGCCAACGACGGCGCCGTCGCGCAGCACGCCACGCATCCGGTCGAAGCGGCGGGCGCCCCAGTTCTGTCCGAGGATCGGACCGATCGCCCCCGACATGGCGAAAAGCCCGCAGAACGCCACCGGCGACAGTCGGTCGATCACGACGTTGGCGGCGACGGCCGTCGTACCGAAGCCCGAAAGGGTGTGGGCGACGAAGGCGCTCGCCACGGCCGGCGCGAGGTTCGTGAGGATCGCCGGGAGCGCGATGCGCCCGACCACCGGCCCGTCGTCGAGGACCTCGACCAGCTTCGGCGGCGACAGCAATCGGTATTTGCGCACCCCGATCCAGCCGATGACGACGAAGATCGCCCTGGCGAGACAGACGGTGATCGCGGCGCCGTCGACGCCGAGCCCGGCGGTAAAGATCAGGAGCGGGTCGACGAAGGCGGTGACGATGGCGCCTCCGAGGGTGACGTACATCGCCTCACGCGCCGCCCCCACCGCCCGCAAGAGGCCGGTGAACAGCATGCCGGGCGCCATCAGCAGGTTCGAGGGCAGGGCGATCCAGAGGAAGCGCTTCGCGATCGGCAGGGTATGCGCATCGGCTCCGATCGCCCGCAACAGCGGGTCGAGCAGCGGCAGCAGCGCCAGGACGAGAAGCCCCGACACGATGATCGTATGGATCAGGATCGAACTTCCGATCCGCCGTCCCTGCGCTTCGTCCCCGGATCCGATGGCACGAGAGACCAGGGCGCCGGCTGCGATCATCAGGCCGATATTGATCGAGATCGCGAAGAACTGGACGATCGACGCGAACCCGACCGCTGCCGTGAGCGTCGGGTCGCCGAGCTTCGATACGTAGACGAGCGAGAGCAGGTCGACGAGGAAGATCGCCATCAGGCCGACCGCCCCGGTCGAGCTCATGACGACGACGTGGCGCAGGATGGAGCCCGAGACGAATCGGGCCGACGCCGGGGGCGGGGTGGCCGCCTCCATACGTCCGTCGCTGTCGACCTGGGCGAGTGTGTGTGTGCTGCGCTTGCTAACCATCGGCAGCGGCGTCGTGCGGCTCCAGCTCCCGCATCGCGGCTTCACGGCGCTCCGATTCCAGCAGGCCTCGCGTCTCCGCACTGAGCGCCCGCGACGGCCGCTGCGGCTCGGTTAAAGGCTCGGGCCGCAACTCGGTCGTCGCCCCGCGCATCCAGGCCGCCCCGTCGGGCAGGGCGCCGGCCTGCTGCAGCACCAGACGGGAGAGGTCGCGCTTCCTGACGTCCTCGACGCGGGCCAGGGCGGCCTGCTCGGAGAGCCCCAGACCCTCGAGGGCGGCGCGGCCGAAGCGGAGGGCGGATTCGAGGGTTTCGCGAATCTGGAAGTCGACGTCGCGGTTCATCAGCTCGATGGCGTGGTTGCGGTCGTAGGCCCTCAGATAGGTCCGCACGCTTGCGAATTCCTCGTGCACGATGTCGACGATCTTGAGCGCGGCCTGGGCGTCGTCGATGCAGATGCAGAGCAGTTCGGCCCGCCCGATGCCGGCGGCGCGCAGCACGTCGAGCCGCGTCCCGTCGCCGTAATAGACCCGGAATCCGAAGCGGGCGGCGTTGCGGATCTGCTCGACGTCCTTGTCGATGACCGTCACGCTGACCCCCTCGGCCAGCAGGACCTGCGTCAGCAGATGCCCGAACCGCCCGAAGCCGATGACGAGGACGCGCGCCTCGGCGGATTCGATCGTATCCGCGGGCGTTTCAGTGACTACCGGTCTTCGCGCGAGCGCCGTGTCGAGACCCTTGGCGGCGATCGGGCCGACGATCATCGTCAGCGCCGCCAGCGCCACCGAGAAGCGTGTCGCAGCCGGATCGAGCAGGCGTAGCTCGCCCGCAGCCGGCAGGATCACGAAGGCGAACTCGCCGGCCGGCGCCAGCACCGCGCCGCCGCGCACCGCATCGAGCCACGACGAACCGAACAGCCGGAACAGGCCCGCCACCAGAACGACCTTGAACAGGATCGCGGCGGCCGTTGCGCCGAACAAGGCAGGCCAGTGCGCCTTGAGCAATCCGCCGTCGATCGACATGCCGACGCTCATGAAGAACAGGCCGAGCAACATGCCGCGGAACGGCTCGATGTCGGCTTCGAGCTGATGGCGGAAGTTCGATTCGGCGAGCATGACGCCGGCGAGGAAGGCGCCCATCGCCATCGACAGGCCGACCTCTTCCATGAGCAGCGCCGTACCGAGCACGACGAGCAGCGCCGCTGCCGTCATCACCTCGCGCCCGCCGGACGCGGCGAGCAGGCGGAAGAACGGGTTGAGGCCGTAGCGCCCCACCAGGATCACGGCGACGATGCTCAAGCCCGCGATGGCGGTGGAGCGCAGCGCGCCCTCGATCCAACCGCCCTCCGGCGTCGCTCCCGCCGAAGCGAGCAGCGGCAGCACGGCGAGGATCGCCACCACCGAGATGTCCTGGAACAGCAGCACCGCGAAGGAGCGGCTGCCATAGGCGCTGCCGAGATCGCCGCGTTCTTCCAGCAACTGCAGCGCCACCGCGGTCGCCGAAAGGGCGAGCGCGATGCCGATAACAGCCGCGGCCGCGACCGACAGCCCGAATATCAGCCCCGCACCGGCGAGAACCAGCGAACAAAGCGCCAACTGCGCTGCGCCAAGTCCAAAGATATCCCGCCGCATCGAGACGAGGCGGGAGATCTCGAGTTCCAGCCCGACGATGAAAAGCAGCAGCACCACGCCGATCTCGGCGACGCTTGCCGCCGTCTCGGGCTCGGCGATCAGCGAGAAGCCGAACGGGCCGATCACCACCCCGGCCACGAGATAGCCGAGCACGGCGCTCTGTCCGAGCAACCGGAAGATCGGCACGCCGACCACTGCGGCCGACAGAAATGTCAGGACCGGCGGCAGGAAGCTCGCGTGCGTCGTGGCGCTCGCCATGGGGCTCCCGGGGCTGCATCGTCCCGCGAGGGGAGGGGAAGCTGTCCCTTAGCCCGCGCAACCGCGGCATGCGAGCGTGATCCTGTGCCGTTCGACACGCGGGGGTCACGTCGGCGACGGATTGTGCTAGGGAGCCCGTGCTATCTCGGAATTCCCCCGCGACGCCGGTTGACAGCCCGCCCCCAGCCTCTCCACATCCGCGAGATCATGAGCGCCGATACCATCAACCTGACCGCGGATCCCGACCGGATCCCTCATCCCGCCATCAGCGGCGAGAAGCCGCCGCTGGAGATTTTGCTCTGCGCACCGCGCGGATTCTGTGCCGGCGTGGTTCGCGCGATCGATGTCGTGGAGCGCGCGCTCGCGATCTACGGGCCTCCGGTCTACGTCCGCCACGAGATCGTCCACAACAAGTACGTGGTCGAGACGCTGAAGCGGAAGGGCGCGATCTTCGTGCGCGAACTCGACGAGGTGCCGGATTCCGGTGCTCCGGTGATCTTCTCGGCGCATGGCGTGGCCAAGACGGTGCCGAACAACGCGGATTCCCGCGGCCTCACCACGATCGACGCGACTTGTCCGCTGGTGACCAAGGTTCACCGCGAGGCCGAGATCCATCACAAGCGCGGGCGCCACGTGCTCCTCGTCGGCCATTCCGGCCACCCGGAGGTCGTCGGCACCATGGGCCAGCTGCCCAAGGGGTCGATCACGCTGGTCGAGGATCTCGAGCAGATCGAGAATCTCGAAGTGGCGGACGCCAAGAATCTGGCCTGGGTGACCCAGACCACCCTCTCGGTCGACGACACCAAGCATATCGTCGCGGCACTCAAGACGAAGTTCCCGCTGATCACCGGGCCTCACAAGGACGATATCTGCTACGCCACCACCAACCGCCAGGAAGCGGTGAAGGAAGTGGCTCCGCAGGTCGACGCGCTGATCGTGGTCGGCTCCTCGAACTCTTCGAACTCGCAGCGCCTGCGCGAAGTGGCCGAGCGTGCCGGCTGTCCGATCACCCGCCTCGTGCTGCGGGCGGAAGAGATCGATTGGGAGGCTTTCGGCAACATCCGCCGGCTCGGCCTCACCGCGGGCGCCTCTGCGCCGGAGGTTCTGGTCGAGGAGATCATCGACGCCTTCGCCGCACGCTACGACGTCAGCGTCGATCAGGTGTCGGTGACGGTCGAGGACATGTCCTTCCCGCTGCCGCGCGAATTGCGCAGCGAAGCCGCCGAGTAATCCGGCACGGACACGACGACGGACAAGGGCGCCTCGACGGCGCCCTTTGTTTTGAGCGCGAAGCGAGAGGCAGGCACTCCTTGGCCGTCTACACCGAGGTTTCCGACGAGGCGCTCACCGCCTTCCTGGGCGAGTACGATCTCGGCTCGCTCCTGTCCTACAAGGGCATCGCCGAGGGCGTCGAGAACACGAACTTCTTCGTGCACACCACGGCCGGCTCCTACATCCTCACGCTGTACGAGAAGCGCGTGCGCGAGGAGGACCTGCCGTTCTTCCTCAACCTGATGGGACACCTGTTCCGCGCCGGGCTCTCATGCCCGCAGCCGGTGAGGAACCGCCACGACACCGCGCTTGGCGCGCTCTGCGGCCGGCCCGCCGCGATCATCAGCTTCCTCGACGGCGTCTCGGTGAAGCGTCCCACCGCCCACCATTGCCGCGAACTCGGCCGGGCGCTCGCCGGTTTTCACGAGGCCGGTCGCGATTTTCCGATGAGCCGGGCCAACAGCCTGTCCGTCGAGGCTTGGCGGCCGCTGTTCGAGCAGGCCGGCACCGAGACCGACACCGTCGCACCAGGGCTCGCAGAGCGGACCAGCGCCGATCTCGCACTGCTCGAAGCCAACTGGCCACGCGATCTGCCCAGCGGTGTTATCCACGCCGATCTCTTCACCGACAACGTCTTCTTCATCGGGGACGATCTCTCCGGGATCATCGACTTCTACTTCGCCTGCACCGACGCGCTCGCCTACGATCTCGCGATCTGCCTCAACGCGTGGTGCTTCGAAGCGGACGGCCGCTACCAGCGCGAGATGGGCGCTGCGATGATTGCCGGCTACGAGGAACGTCGCCGCCTAGAGCTGGCCGAGGTCGACGCGCTGCCGATCCTCGCACGGGGCGCGGCGATGCGCTTCATGCTGACGCGCCTCGTGGACTGGTTGAACGTGCCGCCCGGCGCGCTGGTGCAGCCGAAGAACCCGCTGGAATACGATCGCCGGCTCGCCTTCCATCGCACGGCGGGCCATGCGCGAGACTACGGTTGGTCGCGTTAGAGCCGTATCCGATCCGATTGCATCGGCTCGGCGTCTCTAAAGCTTTGTTTTGCCGCGCTTTCTTTCGACCAACCGGTATCCACTTGGTCGGAAAGCGCTCTAGCGCAACGCGTTCGCCGATCGGCGGGGCCGTCCGAGATCGCTGCTACTTCCCGAGCGCCTTGTCGGCTGCGGTGATCAGGCCGAGGGTCGGGTTCTTGGCGCAAAATTCGCCCAGCTTCTTGCTGTTGGCCACGAGCTTGTCCGTATCGATCACAGGCGGGTCGTCCTCGTCCTTGTAGTATCCGTCGAGCCAGGTGAGCGTGGTCTTGATGCCCTCTTCACCGCTTTCGAGGAACTGCTTGCAGGTGGAGGTCGACAGATCGACCTGATCCGCATGGACAGGTGATGCGAGCGCAAGCGTACACAGCAGAACGAGACGCTTCAAAACGACCTCCCTCGGACCTGCGACCGCGCTACCCGCGGAAGCTGTATTGCTTGAAATTTAGAATATCTAGGTTGGTCGCGCCGATCCTGACGTATCGAGAATCTAAAATATTGCCCGGCCGACTCGTAGATTGAAAATATCTACGCTGATAGCTGCCGAGGTGTCCAAGAAAATCGCGGGAATGCCGTGGACCGAATATGCGCGAACTCTCGCAAGCGGACGCAAAAAAGCCGGGGACATGCCCCGGCTTCTTGCGCGTCCCATTCCATGAGACGGCTTCAGATCACCTTGAGCAGAGCCTCGGCGCTGGAGACCTCGGCCTTCGAGGGCGAGTCCTCGACGTTGAGCACGCGCACCACGCCGTCGTCGACGAGCATGGCGTAGCGCTGCGAGCGCGGGCCGAGGCCGAATCCGCTGCCGTCGAGTTCCTGGCCGATCGCCTTGGCGAACTCGGCATTGCCGTCGGCGAGGAATTCCAGGCTCTCGGCGCCGGTGGCCTCCTGCCAGGCGTTGAGCACGAAGACGTCGTTCACCGCGGTAATGGCGATGGCATCGATGCCGCGGGCGAGGATCTCGTCCTTCTTGGCAACGAAGCCGGGCAGGTGGTTGCGGTGGCAGGCCGGGGTGAAGGCGCCGGGTACGCCGACGAGCACGACGCGGCGGCCCTTGAACACGTCGTCGGTGGTCTTCGCCTGCGGGCCGTCCGGGCCGTTCACGCGGAAGGTCGCCTGGGGCAGGTGGTCGCCAACCTGAATGGACATTCGTTCCGTCTCCTCGATCGTGCGGCAGCGTTAGCGTGACGAGATGACGGTGTCGAGGCGATGGGAACGGCACGCCCGTGGATGGATGCCGCGTCATTGCCTTATGGACAAAGCCCGCCCCGGGGCTAGCATGGGGCCATGCAGCGATTTCCGCAGTCATCCGACGAACCCGTACCTGTCGAAGACGACGGGTCGGGTTATCTCGATCGTCAGTTCCTCGTGGCGATGCCGGGCATGGGCGACGAGCGCTTCGCCCGCTCGCTGATCTACCTGTGCCACCACTCAGCCGACGGGGCGATGGGCATCATCGTCAACAAGGCCGCCACCGACCTCACCATGCCGGACCTGCTGATGCAGCTCGACATCGCGCCGGAGACCGACGCGATCCGCCTGCGCGAGCAGGTCGGGCACATGCCGGTGCTGATGGGCGGTCCCGTCGACGCCAAGCGCGGCTTCGTGTTGCACTCGTCCGATTTTCGCATCGACCAGTCGACGCTTCTGATCGACGACGGCGTCTGCCTGACCGCGACGGTGGAGATTCTGCGTGCGATCGCCGAGGGATGCGGTCCTTCGAGCGCCATCCTGGCACTCGGCTATGCCGGCTGGCAGGCAGGACAGCTCGAGAACGAGATCATGGCCAATGGCTGGCTCACCTGCGCGGCCGACCCGGAGCTGATCTTCAACCCCACCCTCGACGACAAGTACGATCGTGTGCTGCGGATGAACGGGATCGATCCAGCCATGCTTTCGCCCATCGCGGGTCGGGCTTAGCTCGCATCGAGGGCTGCGCATCGTATTCAGAACGGCGCGACGCCCCATGTGAGAGCCGACGTTCTGCCTTCCGAAAGCCTTGGAACGACGTGGGCCAAGCGTTTTGCTGCCATCCGTGGCTTGCGGACGGCAGGACGCGATGGCTCGGGCGGGCGGCAGATGTCGAATCGATCGGTCCATTCCAGGGTCGCGACTTCGACGTTCGCGGCCCCCGCCGATGGATCACCTTGGAGAAATTCTCGCAGCGGCATCGCGCCGGGTTGGTGATCGGCTCGCCCTCAAAACGTTGCGCGAGGTCCTGAAATCCGGTGGCACATCGGTGCCGTGCGATGAAATGCGATAATTTTCTATTCATGATCCCACAGTAGAAATTTTCTCCTAAATTGCAAAGTTCTTTGGATTGAGCGTCCATTGACGCCGTTTGTAGGAGCAAACACTCTCTCGATCACGCGGCGTCTTGCAGGCGTTCGACGGTCATGGGGCCGTCGACGTGCTGGGCCGCGCCCAACCTTACAGGATCGATGTCCTTCACCGAATCTCGCATCAGCCTCGACGGCGTTGCCTTTCGGCACGGCAGGAGCCCGGTACTCGCGGATGTCGCCTTTCGTGTCCGCTCCGGCGAACGCGTCGGTATCCTCGGCCGGTCCGGCGTGGGGAAGTCGACCTTGCTGCAGATCGTCGCCGGCTTGGTCTCGCCCTCGGCCGGACAGGTGCGGATCGATGGCAAGACCGTCCGCGGACCGGTCCCGGGCTGTACGGTGATGTTTCAGCGCCCGGCCCTGCTTCCCTGGGCGAGTGTGCTCGACAACGTCCTGCTCCCGGCCCGACTGTCCGGCAGACTTCGCCGAGACCGCTCCGGGGTGACGGTCGAGGCCCATCGGATCCTCCGGGAGATCGGGCTTGCCGACCGCTCCGACGCCAGGCCGTCCGAGCTGTCGGGCGGTCAGCAGCAGCGTGTTGCGCTGGCCCGTGCGATGGCGAGCGACCCGAAAATCCTGCTTCTCGACGAGCCGTTCTCGGCGCTCGACCCCGAGATGCGCGGCGCGTTGCGCGCCGACGTCTTGCGGCTGACGCGCGAGCGTGGGCTGACCCTCGTCATCGTGACGCACGATCTCGCCGACGTCGCCGCGCTCGCGGAGCGCGCCATCGTGCTTGGCGGCCGGCCGGCGGGGATCGTCGCCGACTTTCCCCTCGGAGCCGACGCCGAAGCGGAGTTGCGCCGCCGCGTCGGCTCCTACGAACCCCGCGATACCAACCGCCAAGCGGCCTGATCCTCGACTGGACACCCGATGACTGCCCCCGACGATCTCTCCGCCCTGTGGACGCACGAGTGGACTCGCGCCGACTGGACCCGGCGCAACACCCTCGACGCGCTGGCCAAGGGCGGCCTCGCCGCTTTGCTCGGCGGCGGGGCGCTGGGCCTGTCGGCCGGGGCGGTCCATGCCGCCGACGACGATACCGTGCGCATCGGCTACCTGCCGATCACCGATGCTACTGCGCTTCTCGTCGCCCACGCCAAGGGCTATTTCGAGGAGGCCGGCCTGAAGGTCGCCGACCCGACGCCGGTGCGCTCCTGGTCGGCGCTGGTCGAGGGGTTCGCAGCCGGCAAGTTCAATCTCGCGCACCTGCTCAAGCCGATCCCGGTCTGGATGCGCTACAACAACAAGTTCCCGGTCAAGATCCTGGCCTGGGCGCACACCAACGGCTCCGGCATCGTCGTCGGGGGCAAGAGCGGCATCACCGACTTCAAGGGGCTGGCCGGCAAACGGATCGCGGTGCCGTACTGGTACTCGATGCACAACGTCGTGCTGCAATACGCGCTGCGTGAATCCGGCGTGACGCCGGTGATCCGGGGCGAAGCAGGCGCGAACGAATGCGCCTTGCAGGTTCTGCCGCCACCGGAGATGCTGGCGGCGCTCGCGGCGGGGAAGATCGACGGCTACATCGTCGCCGAGCCGTTCAATGCGCTCGGCGAGATCAAGGCCGGCGCACGCATGTTGCGCTTCACCGGCGACATCTGGAAGAACCATCCCTGCTGCGTCGTCGTCGCGCATGAGCGGCAGGTCGCGGCGCAGCCCGAATGGACGGGCAAGGCGGTCGACGCCATCGTGCGCGCCCAGGCCTACATCGTGAAGAACCGCGAGGAGGTCGCCCGGCTGATCTCCAAGGATGGGCGCGGCTACCTGCCGATGCCGGCCGACGTGGTGATCAAGGCGATGACCGATTACGGCGCGTCCTACGAGGAAAGCGGCGCGATCCGCCACCGCGACTGGGAGGGACAGCGCATCGACTTCCAGCCCTGGCCCTATCCATCCGCGACCAAACTGATCGTCGAGGCGATGGGCAAGACGGTCGTCGAAGGCGACGCCTCCTTCCTCAAGGGTCTCGATCCCGATTTCGTGGCGCGGGATCTCGTCGACGACCGCTTCGTGATCGCCTCGCTCAAGCGCTATCCCGAATGGCCGGGGGCGGCGGATGCGGCCTCGCTGACGCGCCAGGAGGTTCTCAGCCTGTGAGCGGCGGTGTGATTCCGGTCGGCATCGCCGACCCCGCGGTGGAGGCCGCGCCGCCCGAGCGGCAGGCCGATCGGGCGGGCGCTCTCGGTCCCTGGCTCGACCGGATCGCTCCGCTGATCGGGCTCGGCGGGCTGCTGGCGCTCTGGTTCGTCGCCGGCCTCGTGCTGGAGAGCATCCCGGCCTATTCCGCCTTCGTCGGCTTCGCGCCGGGGCCGGCACTGGCCTCCTTCGCCGACCTGCTGAGCACGGGCGAGGCCTGGCGCGCGGCGGCGCCAAGCCTCGCCCGCATCCTGCAGGGGCTCGGCCTCGCCTTCGTGCTCGGTGCGCCGCTCGGCCTGCTCATGGGCTCGTCGCTGCGTCTGGAGCGCATCCTTCAGCCGCCGTTCCAGCTGCTGCGCATGATCTCGCCGCTCGCCTGGATGCCGGTGGCGATCCTGGTGTTTCCGAGCTGGGACGGCGCCATCGTCTTCCTGATCGCGGCCGCCGCGATCTGGCCGATCCTGTTTTCGACCGCGGCCGGCGTGAAGCGCGTCGATCCGGTCTGGTTGACGCTCGCGCGCAACCTCGGTGCCGGCGGGCTCGTCACCCTGCGCACCATCGTGGTGCCGGCCGTGACGCAGGACATCCTGACGGGGCTTCGCCTCGCGCTCGGTGTCGCCTGGATCGTGCTGGTGCCGGCCGAGTATCTCGGGGTCACGAGCGGGCTCGGCTACGCCATCAACGACGCCCGCGACACGCTTTCCTACGATCGCCTCGCGGCCCTCGTCCTGCTGATCGGCCTGATCGGCTACGCCCTCGACAGCTTGCTCGGCCGCTTGGCGGCCCGCGCCCGCTGGGTTCCCGCCACCTGAAGAACGGAAAAGACTGCATGTCCTCCTCCGCTGCACCCCGCGAGATCGTTCAGACCTTCGAGCCGATCGATCGCGACGCGCTCACCGCTCTCTCCGAGAGGGGCCGCTCCGACCCCACCGTCGTCAAGACGGTTCGCGCCCGCACGGTCGCCGAGGGCCGCCGGTTCCGGCACCTGACCTACGTCCGCAATCTCGAGGCCCACGTCGTGGACGAGCCGCCGGCGCTCCTCGGCGACGACACGGCCCCGAACCCGACAGAAGCGCTGCTCGCCGCGCTGGGCACCTGCGTCGCCGTCGGCCTCCAGGCCAACGCGATCGCCCGCGGCTGGACCGTGAAAGGCATCGAGATCGAGAGCGAGGGCGACATCAACATCACCTCAGTATGGGGCACGGGCGACCTGTCGGAGAAGGCCGTGGGCCTCACCGCCGTGCGGCTCAAGGCGCGTCTCGACATCGAGGGCGCAACCCCGGCCGAACTCGACGAACTGGTGGCCCATGCCGGGCAATGGTCGCCGGTGCTGAACACCGTGAAGAACCCGGTCTCCGTCAGCCTCGCGCGGGTCTGAGCCGATGGCCGCGACCGCACGGATCGAGATCACGCGCGATGTCGCGGCCATCGTACGCGACGACCTGCATCCGCAGGCCCAGGCGATCGATGCCGGGCTCTACCCGGAGGATGTGCTGCGCAGTCTCGGCGCTGCCGGCGCTTACGGCCGCCACGTCGACGGATCGGCCGCGGGGCTCCTCGCCGCGGTCGAGGCGATGACGCTGGCAGGCGAGGCCTGCCTCTCCACTGCCTTCTGCGTCTGGTGCCAAGACGCGCTGGTCTGGTACCTCGCCCGCTCCGAGGAGTCCGGCCCGCGCCGTCTCCTCGCCGGAGTCGCCGAGGGACGTCTGCTCGGCGGCACCGGCCTGTCGAACCCGATGAAGGCGTTCTCCGGCATCGAGCCGCTGGCGCTGACGGCGCAGCGCGAGGCCGGCGGATACCGCGTGCGCGGACGCCTGCCCTGGGTCTCGAACCTCGCCCCCGGGCACGTTTTCGCCGGCATCTTTTCATTGCCCGACGGACGCCGGGTTATGGGCCTGTTCGAGGCCGGAGCCGAGGGCGTGGCGATCTCGGCCAATGCCCGTTTCGTCGCGCTGGAAGGCACCGGCACCTACACGGTGATGATCCGGGACGCTTTCGTCCCCGATCTCGATGTGATCGCGCATGACGCGGCCGCTTTCGTGCCTCGCATCCGCAACGGCTTCGTCCTGCTGCAGACCGGCATGGGTCTCGGGCTCGCTCGGGGCGTCGCGGCTCTGATGCGCGCCGATGCGCGAGGTCGCGCCCCGGCCGAGCACCTGCCGCTCGGGCCGTCCGCGATCGAGGATCGCGTGGCCGCTATCTCCGCACGGGTCGCGGAGGCGGCTCGGTCGCATGCGGAAACCGACCGAAAGACCTTCCTCGAAACCCTGCGGCTACGCCTCGACGTCTCCTGGCTCGCTCTGGAGGCGGCGCAGTCGGCCATGCTGCATTTCGGCGCGCGCGGTTACCTCGAGGGTGCGGAGGCGTTCCGACGCCTCCGCGAGGCCCAGTTCGTCGCGATCGTCACGCCGTCCGTGAAGCATATCACCGCCGAACTTGCGCGATCGGACGTATCCTGAACGTCATTCGCAGGGCATCCGGCTTGCGGATTTTGTCCCATGGAATGGGTCCGCTCTGAAGTCAGGCTCCGTCGAAACGAGCGATGGATGATCGAGATGAGGCCGTCAGCGAGGAGCAGGAGACGGGGCTTCCGGTGACCGAGATCTGCCGCCGGATGGCTGTCGTACGACCTCAGCACAGGTTGCTTCACGCCGATGGCGGCCGAGTATCAAGGCGGTTGCGGCCTTTCCCGGACCTCAAAGACCGAAGCCGAGCTGCTCAGGCGCCGTCTGCGGGCCATGCTCCAGGGCCGATAGCGAGACCCCGACGAGCCGTACGCTGCGGCGAAGCGGAAATGCCTCGCGGAGCAGACCGAGGCTGATCGCTTCGAAGGCCGCGCGATCCGGAACACAGGCCGGGACTGAGCGCGCGCGCGTGATCTGCTCGAAATCCGAGAACTTCAGCTTCAGCGTCACCCTCCGTCCGCGCACGGCCTTCATCGTACTCGACGTCCAGACTTTATCGATCAGCGGCTGCAAACGCTCGGCGAGGGCATCGAACTCCGCAAGGTCGTCGAAGAAGGTGGTCTCGGCGCCGATGGATTTCCGGATACGGTGCGCCCGCACCGGCCGATCGTCGATGCCCCGGGCCACCCCGTAGTAGTAGGAGGCATGGCTGCCGAAGGCGGTGGCGAGTTCGTCCAGCGAGCGCGCCTTCAGGTCGCCACCGGTATGGATGCCGAGCCGCTTCATCTTCGCTTCGGTGACTGGACCGACCCCGTGGAACCGGCCGATGGCGAGATCCTCGATGAAGCGTGGCCCCATCGCCGGAGTGATCACGAACAATGCGTCGGGCTTCTTGAAGTCGGAGGCCACCTTGGCCAGGAACTTGTTGTAGGAGACCCCGGCCGAGGCGATGAGGCCGGTGCGCGCCAGGATGCTTGCGCGGATGGCCCGCGCCACGTCCGTCGCGGTCGGCAGGCCCTGCAGGTTCTCGGTGACGTCGAGATAGGCCTCGTCGAGGGACACCGGCTCGATGATCGGCGTGTGCTCGGCGAATACCACGCGGATTTCCTCCGAGATCGCGCGGTAGGCGTCGAAGCGCGGCTTCACGAAGACGAGGTCCGGGCAGAGCCGGCGCGCCGTGACCGAAGGCATCGCCGAGCGCACCCCGAAGACGCGTGCCTCGTAGCTCGCCGCCGCCACCACGCCGCGCTCCCGCGATCCGCCGACGGCGATCGGCCTGCCGCGCAGAGCCGGATCGTCGCGCTGCTCCACGGACGCATAGAACGCGTCCATGTCGATGTGGATGATCTTGCGGACCGGAGAGTCCTGCCGGTTCTCGGTCGTGGGTGCCTCCGAAATCTAAGAAACGGCAGCCAGCTTGTCGGCCATCGATTGATCCTTGTCGCGGCGCGACGAGAAGGCCATCGTGAAGAACACGCGTTGGACACCAAGTTCGCTGAGCTTTTGCTCGCACAACTCGACCAGACGGCAGATGTCGCTCAGCTCACCCTCGATATTGGTGCCGTTGGCATGCATCTCGGCGTCGAGATCGCTCGCATCGATGATGGCCTTGATCGCCCGGACATAGCCGGAAACCGAAGGGCCGACGCCCATCGGCACGATGCACAGATCCGCGACCACCTTCATGAACTCGATCCTTCGGCTCCGATCGCCTACGCCGCCTCCTGCTCGGCGGCGTAGCGCCGGCAATGTTCCAGATAGCCGACCTCGTGGCGTCCGGCGAGTTCGACCACGCTCGACCAGAGCCATGACGGCGTGGCCGAACTGCCGCCGGCGAGATCCCGGCGCCAGGCTTTGGCCGACGTCTCTTCCATCTGCCTGCCATGGGCCCGACCGACCACATGGGCAAGGTAGTGCGCCGCGCGCACGGCCTCGCCTTGCGAGAACTGGTCGACGTCGAGCTTGAGGTCCTGCGGCCGCAATTCGCGCATCACCACGGGACGGTCCAGCAGGCGCACCGGCAGCATGCGCTCGCCGAGGTTCGGCGACAGGGCGCGCGCCCCGGCGACGACCCGCTCGGCGTGGTCGGCCGGCATTTCCGCGCCCGGGGCCGCCGGCGCGACTGCCGCGACGGCTTCCTTGAGGTCGACGAGGGCGAGCTTGCGCTTGCCGTCGGACTCGGTGATCCGCACGAGCGCCGCGTAGCGCAGGTGACCGAGCGAACTGCAGCCCTTCATCCAGTAGGCGGCATCGAGCAGACGCATCTCGGCGCCCTCGCGACGGCTTTCGAGGCTCAGCACGAGGTTCCGTACGCGCGTCTCGCGAAACAACTCCTTGAGGGCATGCCATTCCGCGTCGTCGAGCGCCCAGAACTTGCGGCCGAGTGGGATCGCAGGCTCGACATCCTTGAGGCGCTCGCGGGCGAGATGCTTCCAGTGCCGCCCGAGCGCCCGTCGGCGCACGCTGCGCACCACGTCCGGCTCTGCCGGCCCGTCTCCCATCGGGCCGCCGAGGCCCGAGGCGTAGCCGCGCATCATGCCGTCCAGCATCCGTGCCGTGACGGCACCCGGGAGATCGGAGCCGCGGGCGGCGCTTGCCAGCGAGAGGCCGAGCCGCACGAGATCGTGCGCCGGGTTGCCGATGACGGTCTGGTCGAGGTCGCGGATCTGAACGTCGACACGGCCGTCGGCATCTGCGAGCGGTCCGAGATTGCCGAGGTGGCAGTCGCCGCAGATCCAGACAGGAGGACCTTCCGGCAGCGTGCCGCGGTTCAGGCCGTCCAGCCAATCGTAGAAGGTGCCGGTATTGCCGCGGACATAGGCATGCGCCGAGCGCGCCATTTTCAGGGTGCGTTGGCGCTCCAGCACCATGGCCCGTTCATCGAGGTCGAGCCGTCCGGTCTCGCGCATACGCCACCATCGTCGATCGGGCGGCGTCCGGACACGAGATCGCCGCCCTGCTTCCGGCCCAACAACGCGCATGGCCTCGCCTGCACCACGCGGCGTTTCGTCTCCGCTGTGGATGAAACGGGCGACGGTGAGCGTGTGGCGCAGGCTCGGGCCGTGCCGTTAGATCCCGGCATACCAGGGCCGGGCGAGATCGGAGATCATGCTGCCGCGGCCGTGCCCCAGCCCGTCGATGCAGGCCGCAGCTCCATCCCGTCTGATCGAGGTTTGCCGGCAATGGCGGCACGATCCAGGCCGCGCCAGCAGGATGCCTGCGCCACCGACGACGAGGGCCAGAAATGCGACCACGCCAACCCAATAAGTCGTCCGCACCCGAAAGGCGTGACGCGCCGGATCCGCGCAGAAATCGTCGCCCTTCAGCTCATCGTGTGCCGTGCTCGCATCCACACTTGCGCCCCTCGCAAGATAGTCGCATGCGACCTTTCGTCGATGCACGCGAGGCCAGGAACTCGTTCTACTGAGGCGAGGTTGTGCCGGAACTGAAGTGGGATCGGTACCGGCATTCGCGACATTGCGAAGCACATGCCTGTACGATTTCGAGAACTGACATCGACGAACTGGACAAGCGTGAAGATCGCAATCCTCGCCCATCTGAAACATCCGATCGCTCAGCCCTATGCGGGCGGCCTCGAAATGCACACGCACCTCCTGACGCGGACGCTGCAACGGCGTGGTCATACCGTCACACTGTTCGCCGCGCATGGATCCGATCCGGCGCTCGATCTTCACACCGTCTGTACGCCCACCGGCGAAGCCTTCGCCGATCCGGTCAAGGCCCTCGCCGTCGATGCTGCGGAGTTCGCGGCCTACACGGAGATGATGGCGGCCGTGGCACGGGGCGGGTTCGATCTCGTACACAACAACAGCCTGCACGACCTGCCGCTACGGGCCAGCCGCGGTCTTGGGGTACCGATGGTTACAGCACTCCACACGCCGCCCTTCGCCTCGCTCGCCGCCGGTGTCGCGGCGGCTTTTCCGCGGATGACTTTCGCGGCCGTCTCCAAAAGCCTCGCGCAGGAATGGCGGGTGCTGGTGCCGCACGCGCATGTCATCGGCAACGGCATCGATCTCAGCATCTTCCGCTTCCGGGCCGAGCCGACGGAGCCGCCTTACGCCTTCTGGAGTGGCCGGATCGTTCCGGAGAAGGGCCTGCATCTGGCGATCGACGCCGCACGCCTCGCCGGACTGCCGCTGACCTTTGCCGGGCCGCGCACCGACATCGCCTACTGGACGAAAGACATCGCGCCTCGCTTGGGGCCGGACCTGACCGATCTCGGTCACCTGTCGCATGGTGCGCTCGCCGAACATCTTGGCCGGGCCACCGTCGCCCTCGTCACGCCGCGCTGGGAGGAGCCGTTCGGCCTTGTCGTTGCCGAAGCCCTCTCTTGCGGGACGCCGGTGGCGGCCTTCGCCCGCGGGGCGCTGCCTGACCTGATCGCGCGAAGCTGCGGCCGCTGCGCCCGCGCCGACGACGTCGCTGATCTCGCACGCGCCATCGGCGAAGCGATCCGGCTCGACCGTCAGGCCTGTCGGGCCTGTGGCGAAGCGCTGTTCGACGTCGAGACCATGACGGATCGCTACGAAGCGCTCTACCACTCCATCCTCGCCGCTGCGCCCGCGTGCGAGCAGCCGGGGCGCATGCTCGACGCCGTCGCGGTCTGACCGCGATGAGCGACCCTAGAGGATCGGCGGCCGTGGTCTGCGTGCCGGCGCGGGACGAGGTCGAGCGACTGCCCCGCCTGATCCGTTCGCTCGCGGCTCAGGACGGTTTTCCGGAGGACGCGGGACTGCGCGTCGTGATCGCAGCCAACAATTGCAGTGATGGCACTGTGGAGGCTGTGCGGGCGATGATCGCCGGCGGTGAGACTGCGGCCCTCGACGTGCGCCTGATCGAGACGACGCTCGCCCCCGCCGAGGCGCATGTCGGCACGGCACGTCGCCTCGCGCTCGAGACCGGCGCGGACTGGCTGGATGAGGAGGGTTGCGAGGATGGCGTCCTGCTCACCACCGATGCCGACGCCTGGCTTCCGCCGGATTGGGTCGCCGCCAACCTGCGCGCCCTGTCCACGGCCGAGATCGTCGGCGGCCGCCTCATCATTGCACGCGAAACCGAGCTGGACCCTGCAGTCGCAGGCCTGCATGCCCGGATCGAACGCTACTGGCAGGCTGTCCGCGCACTGGAGGACAGGCTCGATCCGCCCGTCCACGACCCGGCTCCGCGCCATGGCGACCATACCGGCGCGAGTCTCGCCCTGCGGGCGGCCCTCTATCGCGCCGTCGGCGGATTGCCGGCGCTGCGCCGAGGCGAGGACAACGCTCTGGTGGGCCGCGTGCAGGAGCAGGGCGGGCGGCTGCGGCATTGTCCTGCCGTCAGTGTCCATGTCTCAGACCGAGCCCATGGGCGCGCGGAGGGTGGCATGGCGGTCGAGATGATCCGGCGCCTTGCCGTCGCGGGCGGTGGGGACGCCTACCGGCTGCCGTCGCCCGCGCACTGGTGCGCCCTGATCCAGCGCCGCGCGGCCTTGCGCCGGCTTTGGCCCGAGATTGCTGTTGCGGGAGGCTGGTCCTGCGTTGCCGAAGAAATCGGGCTCGACCACGAGGATCGCTCCGCCATCGCCCCCGAGACCTGTCCGAACGCCATCGCCTTCGTCGAGCGGGCAAGCCGGTGGCTCGACGCCCGGGCGGCCCCGGCGGTGCTCCAAGATCTCGAGCCGGCCCTCGCGGAATTCGATGTGCTGCTTGGCGAGGATGCGGCGTGACTCGGCCGATCGGCATCTACGTCCACCATCAGGGCGCCGGGCACTGGCAGCGCGCCTGCATGATCGGACGGGCGCTCGACCGGCCCTGCACGCTGATCGGGACGTTCTCCGAACGCGATCCGGGGAACGCGCCGGGGCCGTTCGTCGATCTGCCGGACGACCGGATCGCCGGCTTCGACGGAGACGATCGCGAGGTCGACCGCCCGACAAGCCTGCACTACGCGCCGCTCGGCCACTCTGGCATCCGCGCACGAATGGCGCGGATCGCGGCCTGGATCGCCGAAGCGGATCCGGTTCTGGTCATCGTCGACGTCTCGGTCGAGGTAGCCCTGCTGTGCCGCCTCCTGTCCGTACCGACGCTCGTCGTGCGGCTTGCCGGGACACGAACCGATCTGCCTCATCTCGAAGCATTCCGGAGTGCGAGACGCCTGATCGCGCCGTTTCCCGCTGCTCTCGATGGCGGGGAGATGCCGGATTGGGTCCGCGCCAAGACGTTGTTTTCTGGGTTTCTCGGAGCGGCTCCAGCGCCGGCAGCGGCCGAGGACGGCCGGATCGTCGTCGTCTTCGGGCAGGGTGGCGAGGGCGGCCGGCTCGCGCTGCTGGCTGACGCAGCCGACGCCGTACCGGATCGCGCTTGGCACGTCCTAGGCCCGGTTCATGGCACGAGCGCCGCATTATCGCTGCCTGCGAACCTGCATCTGCACGGTTGGGTCACTGATGTCGGCGCGCATCTCGTGGCGGCCTCCCTCGTCGTCGGTGGCGGCGGTGACGGCGTCGTGGCTGCGGTCGTAGGGGCGGCCAAGCGCTTCATCTGTCTGCCCGAACCGCGCCCCTATGACGAACAGGCGGCCAAGGCCGAAGCGTTGGCCCTGCTCGGGGCTGCCGTCGTCGTCTCCGACGGTTGGCCGGCCGCTGCGGAATGGCCGGATCTCGTCCGCCGGGGGCTCGCGCTCGATCCTGCGATGATCGCCGGCCTCGCCGAGCCGGATGCGCTTACGCGAACGGTGTCCGAGATCGAAGCGATGGCACAGGAGATCGAAGACCGGCGACGTCCCGGCACCTGGACGTCCTCAGAAGGCTTGGTCCGGCGATAGCCGCGCCGCGGCGATCTCGTCCGGCGTCGGCACGCGCCGAACAGCGAGTCCATCGCTCCGATCCCACGCGATCAAGCCGCGTTCGCTAAAGGCCTCGAGCCAGCCCTCCATCGGCCAGAGGCCGTGCCGCGCGTGGAAGCGGCGGGCGCTGCGGACGATGTCAGAAAAGTGTTGGAGCGGTGGGTCGCAGGACGGGTGGTGCTGGTGCCAGGCGCGTGGTCCTGCAGCAAAGAGCACCGGTACGCCGAGTTCGGAGGCGCGGAAGGCAAGATCGGTGTCCTCGGCGCCGTAGCCGTCGAAGCCCTCATCGAAGCCACCCAGGCGATCGAAAGTCGTCGCGCGCACGGCGAAGGCGAGCGACCAGAACAATCCCGGTTTGTCTGCCGCCACGATGCCCCGCGCTGGAAATACACGTGCTGGATGCCGCAGCCCAACCCGGTCGAGACCCTCCTCCGTCCAGCCATCCGTCACCGCACCGAGCGGCAAATAGCGGATCTCGCAGCAGACGAGGCCGTCGTGCTCCGCAACCGCCGCAGCGAGGCCCGCGACGAGATCTGCGGAGGGGATGCAATCGACATCGAGAAAAATCAGCGTCCCGCCCGAGGCTGCAGCGCGTCCGGCGTTGCGTGCTGCAGCCAGCGGCAGACCCTCGCTCGGCAGATCGACCCGATGCAGCGGACAACCGGGATCAGGCAATGCAGCCGTGTCGCCACCCATTTCCACGACGATGCAGTCGGCCGGCGCTGGTCCGCGCGATAGCCCTTCGAGCAGGCGCAGGAGGTGGGGACGGCGGCTCTTGTTCAGCGTGATGACGCTGACGGTGCTCACGCGACTGCCACCTCAGGGACGGCCCTCCGGAGAACGTCGAGCCGATACTCGGCCGTCCGCGACTGGGCGAGAATCTCAGCGAAGCCGGCGGAGCCCTGGATGAAGCCGTCCGCCGCCGCGTCACCCGAGAGCGGGTAGTCGGTCTCGCCCAGATAGTGGACGAGGACGATGTCCCCGCCGGGCAGCAGAGCCGTCTCCACGCAGGCGACGAGGCGGGCGAGGTCGGCCCGGTCGAGGTAATACGCGATCTCGGAAAGCAGGATGAGGTCGTAGCGCCCATCCGGCCAGTCGCCGGGCACGGCAGCCTGCAGGAAGCGGATCTGGGTTTGGTCGGCACAGGCGACACGCGCCCTTTCGAGCACGGAGGACACCACGTCGAAGGCCGTCAGAGCCCCGCAACGGGACCCGAGCTGGCGCGTCAGCACGCCGATCGAACAGCCGACCTCCAGAGCCGAGGCATAGCGGGGCCGAGGCAGGGCCGCCAGCGTCGCCGCGTACTTGGCACGCTCGTAATCGCTGGTTGCGAAGCGCCATGGGTCGGGATCGTCGGCGTAGAGACCGGCGAAGTATGCTGGCGACAGCGAGGTCGGGTGACGGGTCATGCAGGCACCTCGATGAAGGCTTCGTGAGGGCCGCAGAGCCGGTCGATCATCGCGGCTTCCAGGCGGAAACCCTCGGGATCGTCGGCGATGAGCGCTGTGGTCTGCGAGGCGTGCGCTGCGATGGCCCGGCGTTTCGCCGCGCTGTTGTCCGTCACATCGAGCCGAACGCCCTCGGGTGCCGGGCCGACCTCGGTTTCGGGCGGCAGGGTCCAGCCCCAGACCGGGTAGGCGAAGACGCGTGTGGTTCCAAGGCGCGGCCGGGCCAGGGCAACGATCGCGGCGGCGGCCTGATGATCGCAATGCGGGTCGTGGCCCCACGTGACACAGACCGTGCCGTACTCGCAGGCACAGGCCGCGTCGGCGATCACCAGAGCCGCCGCTTCGGCTTCCGGTCCCGTGCTTGGCACTGCGGCGTCGGGGAGGCGAAGGAAGCGCACGTGCTCGGCGGCGAGCCCGAGCTCGGCCACAGCGTTCAGTGTCTCGGTCTCGCGCAGATCGCGCAGGCGCTCCGGCGGATAAGTGCGGGAGTGGGTGTGTGAGCCGCAGCCGTCGCTCAGCACCACGAGCCGCACCCCGCGTCCCGCCGCGCAAGCCGACGCGATCAGACCGCCGCAGCCGAGGCTTTCGTCGTCGGGATGAGGTGCAACCACGACAAGGCCGCCCGCACCGAGCATCGTGTCCAGAGTTGCGACAGGCATCTGCTCCAGGGCGGCGAAGAAAGCGTCGGCGCGCATGGCGTCACGGCCTTTGCCAGAGCGCGTGGAACGGCCCTGGTGCATCGAGAATATGGCCGGCGGCCGAGGCGAGGGCATAGTCCGGGGCCGGCTGGCGCAGATAGGTGGCGAGGTCGCGCACGCGCCGCTCCAGCGGATGCGCTTCGAGGAAGCCCGACAGGCCGACGGAGCGCTGAGCCAGCTCGATCACGTCGAGCCCCGCCCGCTCGACCACCCCGCGCGCGAGATTGACGTAGGCGACCGCGCCCTCCGGATCGGCCTCGGCATGCGCTGCAGCTTCGGCCGCGCCGGCGACGAAAAGGCGCGCGGTTTCGACCGCTGCCGCTGCCTTGCCGAGCCGGGCACGCTGGTGCGGATCGCCGCCCCGGCCCGTTTTGAGGAGGTGTGCACGGTGCGCCTCGAATACCGATGCGATGCCGCCGCACTGGACGGCAAGAAACCGCCACGCTCCGCATGAAAAAAACGGTTGGCGGAAGTAGTCGTCGGGCTCGCCGATCACTGCCTCGGTGTCGATGCGCAATCCGGAAAACTCCACCGTGCCGGTGGCGGTGGCGCGCATGCCGTGCACCCGCCATGCCGTCGCATCGGAGCGCGTACCGGGCTCGAGCGGCGCCACCAGCATCAGCCGTCGGTCGTCCTCGGTGCGCGCCGTCACCAGCGGCCGGGTGACGTAGCCGGCACCCGAGGCATAACTCTTCATGCCGCCCAGCTGCATCACGCCGTCCGCTTGCATCAGCGAAAGGCCGCCCGGATCCGGCTCGGTGTTCCAGACTCCGAACAGGTGCCCGTCCCGCGCATCCTGCGCGAAGTGCTCCCGGCTCTCGGCGCTGCCGTAGCGGAGCACGAGCGCGAGCGCATTGACGTGGCCCTCGTAGAGCCGCCCGAGCACGAGACTGCCACGTCCGACCAGATAGAGAACTTCGCGCAAAGCCGCGACCTGCTCGGGTTCGCATAAGCCGACACCGCCGGCCGCCATCGGAAGAGGCCCCTTGAGTAGACCGCACTCCCGAAAGTGGTCGATGGCCTCCGTCGGGAATGCATCGTGCCGGTCGAGGTCTGCGCTCAGCGGAGTGACGCGTGCGACTGCAGCTTCGGTGATCGAGACGAAGGCGGAAGCGCCTTCTCTCGACGCGTGAGCGTCCGATCCGTCGAAGAGCCTTCTATCGATTGCCAAGTGACGGACCTCCCGCGGCACCGCCGGTGCCGGGCGGACCACCCGTCGTCGTACCACCGATCGACGTCCCCGGCGTCGTGCCGGAGACGGTGGAATTACCCTGCGAACCTGATGCTCCGGCGGGCACGCGGGTGTCGATCTGGTTCGACCGGGGACCGGCGCTCACGCGCGGCGTCGGACGATCCGCAGCGCCGCCCGCCGAGATGCCGGTGCTTTGCCCCAGGGCGGCGCCGGCGATGGTGAGGCTCAAGGCCGTGGCGATGACGAATGCCGTGCGCATGGTCGTTCTGTCCGAGACGGTGGGATCGGCAACGCAACACGCCGCATCGGCCGATGTTCACATGAATCGGCCCGCGGGCACCGGATGCCGCAGCCGGGCGGTCCGATCCCTCGGAACACCCACCCAGGGGGATGGTTGTCGCGGCATTCCATCGGAGGCCTTTGATGACCACAAATCCGCTGCACAAATATCCGCGCCCGCCCTTCCCGGGTCAGCCCCAAAGCTTCCCGGGCAAGACGGACAAGATGACTCCGGAGCCGGACCACGGCGAGGAGAGCTACAAGGGCTCGGGCAAGCTGGCCGGTCAGGCCGCACTGATCACCGGCGGCGACAGCGGCATCGGCCGGGCCGTCGCCATCGCCTATGCCCGTGAGGGCGCCGATGTTGCGATCTCCTATCTGCCCGACGAGCAGAAAGATGCCGAGACGGTCGGCGCTTGGATCGAGAAGGCGGGCCGGCGTTTCCTTCTGCTGCCCGGCGACATCACGGATCCGGCCTATGCCCGCGAGCTCGTTGAGCGGACGGTCTCGGCCTACGGCCGCCTCGATGTGGTCGTGAACAACGCCGCCTTCCAGCAGCCGAACCAGGGGCTCGACGCCATCGAGGACGCGATCTTCGAGAAGACCTTCCGCACCAACGTGTTCGGTCCATTCTACGTGACCAAGGCGGCGCTTCCGCACCTGAAGCCCGGCGCCTCGGTGATCTTCACCTCCTCGGTGAACTCGAAGCATCCGATGCCGACGCTCGTGGCCTACAGCGCCACCAAGGGCGCACTCAGCAACTTGGTGCTCAGCCTGTCGCAACTGCTCGCAGAGAAGGGCATCCGCGTGAACGGCGTGCTACCGGGCCCGATCTGGACGCCGTTCATCCCGAGCGGAATGAGCGAAGATGCGGTGAAGAGCTTTGGCGAGCAGGTGCCGTTCGGGCGTCCCGGTCAGCCGGCCGAACTCGCCTCGGCCTACGTGATGCTGGCCTCGGGCGAGAGCAGCTACACCTCGGGTGCCCTCATCACGGTCGCCGGCGCCATGCCCGTTCTCTGAGACGGGCAGCCCGACCGCTCCACGATGTTCCTCGGTTCAACCTGCGTCTGCTGCGTCATACCGGCAGGCGCGGGATGATCCGCGTGCCTGACGCGTCAGGGTATCAACGACGAACCTTCGCCCAGGACAACTATGCCGGCACGGGACGCCATCCAGATTCTCGACGCGCCGCGCTGCCATCTCGGCGAGGGGCCCTGTTACGATCCGGGAACCGACACGGCGTGGTGGGTCGATATCCTGGAGCGCCGCCTGTTCGCGGCGTCCCTCGCTTCGGGACGGGTTCGCGAGCACGCTCTGCCGTTCATGGCGAGCGCCGTCGCGGCAGTCGACGGCGAGCGGCAATTGCTGGCAGGCGAAAACGGGCTCTATCTGCGCATCATCGCCGACGAAAAGCTTTCGCTGCATTGCCCCCTGGAGGCCGACGATGCGGGCACCCGCTCCAACGACGGACGTGTGCATCCGAGCGGCGCGCTCTGGATCAGCACCATGGGTCGCAACGCCGAGGCTGGACGCGGCGGGATCTATCACGTGGTCGGCACCCGCGTGACGCGGCTCTATGGCGGCCTCACCATCCCGAATGCGATCTGTTTCTCACCGGACGGCGCCACCGCCTATTTCGCCGACACCGACGACGACCGGCTCAAACGCGTCGCCGTCGATCGACGCACCGGCCTGCCGACGGGCGAGCCCGCCACCCTCTACGACCATCGCGGCGGCGAGGGCGGCCTCGACGGCGCGGCGGTCGATGCCGAGGGGCTGATCTGGAGCGCACGCTGGGGTGCGGGCTGCATCGACGCCTACAGTCCCGAAGGCGAGCGTGTCCGCACCATTGCCGTGCCGGCGAGCCGCCCGAGCTGCCCGACCTTCGCCGGACCCGCCCTCGACCGCCTCCTCATCACCAGCGCCTACGAGGGCATGACCGACGACGAGCGCGCCGCCGACCCGGACCACGGCCGCACCTTCCTGCTCACGGTCGGCGTTCGCGGCCTTCTAGAGCCGAGCTTCCGCCTTTCGGCATGAGCGGCAGCATCGGCGTCGCTGCCTTCATCACCCATAGAGAACAGCACACGCATGACCGGATCCGACGCGCGTCCCTACCAGCGCATCGAGGACTACGCCCTTCTCGGCAATTGCCGAGGCAGCGCGCTCGTCGCGCGGGATGGCTCGATCGACTGGGCCTCCCTGGAGCGGTTCGACGCCGAGCCGGTTTTCTCCCGGCTGCTCGACCGCAATCGCGGGGGTTATTTCACGATCCAGCCGGACGAGCCTTTCGAGAGTCGCCGGATCTACCTCGCCAGCACCAACATCCTCGAGACGACCTTCACCACACAGTCCGGCGTACTCTGCCTGCACGACTTCATGCTGGCGCCGGAGGGTGGGCATCCGACCCTGGTGCGGTTGGTGACGGGCGTGTCGGGTGCGGTGCCGGTGGTGGCGATTTATCGTCCGCTCGCCGGGTTTGCCGACAGTTTTGCAGATCTCGTGATCTCGGAGGGCCGCGTCACGGGGGAAGGATTGCCTTGCCTCGTCTCCGAGGCCCGGTTCGAGCTGGAACATGGCTGCGCCGTCACCCGCTTCACCCTGGGCGGCTTGGAGGATTGCAGCTTCGCGCTGTTCGAAGCCGGAGCCGGCAGCTTCGAGGCGTTGCCGGCTCGCGAACTGATGGAAACGGCACGGCGCGCCTGGGTCGGATGGGCGGCAGGCGCGGCCTATGACGGCCCACTCTCCGACGAACTGATCCGTAGCGCGCTGACCTTGAAGGCACTGACCTACGAGCCCTCCGGCGCCATCGTCGCCGCGGCCACGACCTCGCTGCCCGAAGAGATCGGCGGGGTCCGCAACTGGGATTACCGCTTCTGCTGGATCCGCGACGCCTGCCTGTCCTTCTACGTGCTGAAGAAGTTCGGCATGGTGGCCGAGGCGGAAGCGTTCTTCGGCTTCGTCTGCACGCTGTCGGATCGTGAGGGCGGCGGCCTCAAGCCGCTCTACGGGGTGGGCGGCGAGACCAGGCTGACCGAGCGCGAGATCGCGCATTTCGAGGGCTGGCGCGGGTCGTCTCCGGTCAACCACGGCAACCTCGCCGCCGAGCAGCACCAGAGCGACGCCTACGGCCAGGTGCTCGACCTGTTTTACCTCTACCACCGCCTCGGCGGCACGATCTCGGAAGCCGCGCAGGCCCAGGCGATCCAACTCGCCGACTTCTCGGCCCGGCACTGGCACGAGAAGGATGCCGGCCTGTGGGAGCCGCGCAAGCCCGAGGAGCACTATCTCCACGCCGCGATCATGAACTGGGTCGCCCTCGATCGGGCGATCCGGCTGTTCGGCGAGCGCCCCGACTGGTGTGCCGAGCGCGACCGGATCGTCGCCCGGGTCAACGGCGAGGGCATCCATGCGGAGGGCTACTATCCGCAGTTCCTCGGCAGCGACGACGTCGACGCCGCGCTCCTGATCGCACCGATGGTGGGGTTCCCGGTCGATGAGACGGCCTTCGCGAAAACCGTGGACGTGATCGTCGAGCGCCTCGGCCATGGGCCGCTGGTCTACCGCTACCGCAACGACGACGGCCTGCCGGGCCACGAGGGCACTTTTCTGATCTGCGCCTTCTGGCTGGTCGACGCGTTGGCCTGGCTTGGCCGCATCGAGGAGGCGCAGACGCGCTTCACGGCGCTACGTGCGCTTCAGAACGACGTCGGACTCTACGCCGAGGAAATCGACGAGCGGGACAACAGCTTCCTCGGCAACTTCCCCCAAGCCTTCAGCCATCTCGCCTTCGTCCACAGCGCTCTGGTGCTGGATCTAGCCACCCACGGCGGTCGTGAAGCGGTGAAGGGCACCTACGCCGACAGGACCCTGCGCGAAACCGCGGCGCGTCGCGTGCCGACGATGTGAGCCCAGCAGACGACGCTTGAGTCTTGCGGGTCGAAGCAACGTCGAAGGCCGGCGATGATCACCCGTCAGTTGCACCACCCCTGGCGCCAAGATCGGTAGGATTGGGTTGCCGGACAGTACCGATAAGTCCGTCGGTGTGTCTTCCTTATCGGCCGAAGGGCACGGCCGTCGCGAGGGGGCCCTTCTGAGGTAGGGGGAAGCCGACCTTGCAGCGCTGGCCGCCGGGTAGTTTGAAATCCGGGTTCGGCAATTCGAGGCGTACGCCGAAGGTGCCGCTCGCAGCGTCGAAGACGTGATCGACGACCGTGACCTTGGCCTCGTAGGTACCGCCGATCGGCTGGTCGAGTTCGACCGTCGTCGCCATCCCGAGGCTGATCTCCTTCCAGCGCGAGACCGGCAGATAAGCTTCGACGTAGAGCGGATCGAGTTGGACGAGGGTGAAGATCGCGCTGTCCTGGCGCACGAACTCGCCCGCGGACATCAGGCGCTCGGTGACGATCCCCCGGATCGGGCTGCGGATCATGCGCAGTTCGAGCTGCGCCTCGGTACGCATCAGCTCGATCCCCGCGAGCTTGCGCTTGAGGATCTCGGTCTGCAGGTCGCGCCGGCCGATCTCGTAATCGGCCTCGACCTGATCGAGCCGTTCCTGTGTGACGATGCCCTTGGAAAGCTGGCTCTGGCGGTCGAGGCGCCGCTTGTAGAGTTCAACGCGGGTCTGCTGGGCCTCGATGGTGGCGACCGACTCGGCCTGCGCCCGCGAGAGCGCGACGTTCGCCTCCTCCACGCTCGAATCGAGCCGCGCGATGACGTCGCCGGCATTGACGGTCGTACCGCGGTTCACCGGCACGCTCTTGAGGATGCCGAGCGTGGCGCTGCCGATCTTCAGCTTTTGCGCGGGCTCGACCACACAATCGACGCGGGTCTCCTGCGCCTGTGCGACGCCGGCCGACGTCGCCATCCATGCTGCCAGGAGCGAGAGTGCGAGCAGCTGCGTGTGGCGTACGGGCCGAGACGTCATCACGGGGTCCTCATTCGGCGGAGTTCTCATTCGGCAGAGTTCTCATTCGGAATGGCCGGCGAAGGCCAGGATGCGATCCTGCATCTGATCGGATCGCAGAAGGTCGGCGCGCATGCGCGCATGCAGACGCTCGGTCCGGAACTGGGCGAAGCGCAGCAGGCGGCAGCCGAAGGCCTGCCCCCGCTCGTGGCCGAGCAGGGCCATGATGCGCCGGGCCGCACCGCTCTTGATCAAGCCCCCGGCAAGCAGCGGGTCGTCGAGGGAGAGGATCGCCTGGAAGCAGCCCGGCTCGCCCTGGCGGCCACTGCGGCCGGCGAGCTGGTCGTCGATCCGGCGTGCGTCCTGGCGCTCGACCATGATGACGTGCAGGCCGCCGCGTTCCGCCACGCCCGGCCCGAGTTTGATGTCGGTGCCGCGCCCGGCCATGTTCGTCGCCACCGTAATGCGACCCAGCTGCCCGGCCTCGGAGACGATCGAGGCCTCCGCATTGTCCTGGGCGGCGCTCAGCACCGTGTGCGGCAGGCCGGCCCCGGTCAGGTAGGCGCTCGCCCGGGCGGACGCCCCCACCGAGCGCGTGCCGACGAGGACCGGGCATCCCCGCGCGTGCAGCTCGGCGATGCGCTGGGTCACTCGCTTCCACTTCTCCGCCTCGTCGGTGAGCATCTCGTCGGGAAGATGCGCACGCTTGAGCGGCCGGTGGGTCGGGATCCGCACCACCGGCAGCCGGTAGACCGTCCAGAACTCGGCGGCGACGCCACGGGTCGTGCCGGTCATGCCGGACAGCCGGGCATAGCGCCGGAAGAAGCGCTGGTAGGTCATGCGGGCGAGCGTCGTGCGGGCGCTCGACAGCGCGCAGCCCTCCTTGTGCTCGACCATCTGGTGGAGACCGTCGCTCCAGGTCCGGTCCGGCATGACCCGGCCCGTGTTGGCGTCGACGATCACGATCTTGCCGTCGCGCAGGATGTAATGCTCGTCGCGGTGGAACAGGTGGAGCGCCGACAAGGCTTGACGCACGAGCCCTTCGCGGACGACGCGGCCACGCCAGGCCGCCCCGTCGCCCGAGACTAGGTCCGCGATCCGCGCGCGGCCGGCCTCGGTGAAGACGACTCGGTGCTCGGAGGCTTCGATCGCGTAGTCGCGCGGGCTCGCCAGTGTCTTGGCGATCTCCATAGCCCGCGACAGCACGTCGTCTGCAAATTGCGAGCCGGCCTGCGCCGAGATGATCAGCGGCGTGCGGGCCTCGTCGATCAGCACGCTGTCGGCCTCGTCGACGATCGCGAAGTAGAGGCCGCGCAGGCGCAACTGCCCGAGCCGGTTTACCGCGGTGTAAAGGCTTTCCAGCTTCAGCCGTACGTCGCTCGCCCGCTGGCCCAGCGCGATGCGGTCGCGAAGGTAGTCGAAGGCGAGGTCCTTGTTGGTGCAGTAGGTGATGTTGCAGGAATAGGCCTGCGCCCGCTCGGCCAGCTCCTGCTTCTCCTTGATCACGCCGACTGTCAGACCGAGGGCGGCGTAGAGCGGGCGCATCAGTTCGGCGTCGCGCTCGGCGAGGTAGTCGTTCACGGTGACGACGTGGACGGGGAGCCCGGCCAGCGCCGCGGTACCCGCGGCGAGCGTCGCCGTCAGGGTCTTGCCCTCGCCTGTCGCCATCTGGGCGATGCGGCCGTCGAGCAGGGCGGCGGCGCCCATCATCTGCACGCCGTAATGGCGCTGGCCGCTGACCCGGCCCGAGACCTCGCGGATCAGGGCGAAGGCGTCGGTGATGTCGGCATCGCGAAACGTCGTGCACCCTCGCAGGCGTCCGGCGAGACCGCGAACCCGCTCGCGGAGCGTCGCGTCGGACAACGCGTCGATCGCCTGTGCCTGTGCCAGGGCGTCGTGTGCGATGCGTCCATAGCGGCGCGCACTCACCCCTGCGAGACCCGCGCGCACCAGACCGACGACCTGGGCCACGGCCTGGTCGAGGCGGTCGGGCTTCAGGGGTTTGCGCTCGGTATAGGCCCGTGCCTGTGGCAGCCGCCAAGCGGCCTCGGCCGGCGCGATCTGCGACGGGGCCAGGGCGATCAGCGGCTCAGACACGGAACTGGCTCAGGAAGACCTGGCGGAGGCTGCGCAGAACACGCCATGCCACAGGTTCCGATCCGTGGTCGAAGCGGACGTAGACACGCTCGCCGAGCACGTTGAACGGCAGGCCGCCGGCGAGCTGCACGTCGAACACGAAGATGCTCTGGAGCGCGATCGGCTTCTGCGGGTTGCTCGCGTCGACGGCGATGGTGCCCCCGCCCTGCGTGGCCAAGGCGAGGCTTGGGATCTCCTGCTGGGCGCCCGGCACCTCGCGGCGGATCGCGCCGACGCGCACCTCCTCGGGACGTTCCGCCAGTCGCGCCGCGACGCCCTGCGTGCGGTTGCGGATCAGGTCGACGTCGGTCTGCGGCACGACCACCCGCACGACCGGGTCGTCGGCGGTCAGCACGTAGCCGATGCGCTCGCCGCGGCGCAGATAGCGCCCGGGCAGGTCGACGGCGCCCGGAACGATCAGGCGCCCGGCATGCTCGGTGCGCACCGTGAGGCCGGCCTGACGCTCGCTGTAGACGCGCAGGATCTCCTGCGTGCTGGTGATCTGCTCCTGCAGGATCTGGGCTTGGACCCGGTCGCCGAGCCGCGCCGCGTCGTAGCGCAGGCGCAGCTCCGCAAGTTGCGCCTGCAGGACTGCGACGCGGCTGTCGAGGCTCGGGTCTTCGAGCTTGGCCAGGGCCTCGCCGGCCTGGGTGTCCCGGCCGGGCTGCACGAGGAGGTTCGTCAGGATTCCGTCGGTCCGGGTACGGATCTGCGTGTCGTCGGGCACCCAGACGACGCCCTGCGCCATCGTGGTGTAGGGCAGCGGGATCACGAACAGGATTGCGAACGCTGCCAGTCCCGCAGCGCCCGTGACGGTCATCGCGAGCCGGCGGCGCCCGTTCAGTTTCGGGTCCGACAGGATGAACCTGATGCCCTTCACGAGCGGGCTCACGACGGTGCCCACGAGCGCCAGCAATGCGAGCATCACGCCGAACACGAAGTACTGCGTCGCGATGAAGCTCGCGATCGCGATCGAGACGGTTGTGCGGTAGACGAAGGCACTTACCGCGTAGAACAGCATCCACGGCCGTTCGCCGTTCGCGGTGACCGGGCTCTTCGTCCCCTCGATCTTCAGGACATAGCGCTCGATCAGATAGAAAAAGTAGCGGTTCGACCGCGAGCCGAGATTGGGGATCTCGATGAGGTCGGCGAAAATGTAGTATCCGTCGAAGCGCAGCAGCGGGTTGCCGTTGAACACCAGCGTCGAGATGCTGCCAATCACCATCACGTTGAAGGCCGCCGCGCGCACGAGGCCCGGCTCGGCCAGCGCCCAGACGATGGCTGCCGCCCCCGCCAGGAAAAGCTCGACGAAGATACCGGCCGCGGCCACCATCATCCGCTGCCACTTGCTGGGGAACGCGGCGGAGCTCGAGGCGTCGACGTAGGGCGCCGGAAACAGCACGAGCAGCATCATCCCGACCTCATGCACCTCGCCGCCCCAGGCCTTAGCGGCGACGGCGTGTCCGGTCTCGTGCAGGGCCTTGATCACGGGATAGAGGCATAGCATCAGCGCGACGTTCTGCGCCGAGAGCATCTGGTTGGCGACGTCGCCGGTCAGCTCGCCCCAGTGCAGGGCCGCGACGACGAGGCCGGCGATGACGACGGCGAGCCAGACGGCGAGGCCCCAGAGCGAGAAGATCGGCCGATAGAACGGTGCGAGACGGTCGAGGATGGCGTCGGGATCGAACAGCGCGAAACGTAGCGCCAGAGGGTTCTTGACCCGGGCCATCAGCGTGCGCCGGGCCGTCGATTCCGCGCGTTCGGCGAGTTCGGCGAGGTCGGGCGGCAGGTCGCCCTGCAGCAGGTCCGAGCCGTGCAGCTGCGAGATCAGGCGGATCGTGTCGTCCTGGGTCGGCGGGTCGTCCTCATTGCGGCGGGCCGCCCGCTCCCAGATGTCCTGCAGCGTGCGGCGCCCGTCCATCAGGCAGAGGATGAGGTTGGCCGAGGGCGAGAGCCGGTGGAAACGTCCTGTCTGGTGGTCCTGCAGGACATACCAGATCTCGCCGCGGAAACTCTGCCGGTGGATCTCGGCGTGGCGGCGCAGCCGCGGGCGCAGGGCCGCGACCCGGTACCAGGATTGGCTGAAGAGAGACTGGGACATCCCTCACGCCCTCACGGCCACCAGTGCCAAAGGGTCAGGCGCAGCCAGTCGACGATCGGTCGTGCCCAGACCCAGACGAGGAGGCGCCGGTCCACATCGACCTTGGCGATGCCCTCCATGCCCGGCCGCAGCCGGGTGGCGCCATCCGTGATCCGGCCCTCGACGCGAAAGAGGTTGCGGCCGTTCCTGGCCTCGGCCACCGGTGTGATCGTCTGGATCGTGAGCGCCTGCGGCTGGTCGGGCAGCGAGGTGGCGAGCACGTGCCCGGTCTGGCCCTCGCTCAGGTCGGCGATCAGGCGCTCGTCGACGCTGAGCACGACCCGGTAGCTGTCGAGCGGCGCGATCTCGAACAGGACCTGTCCGCGGCTGATCGAGCCGCCGATCGCCTGGGAGAGATCGCCCGAGACGATCAGGCCGTCGAAGGGCGCGTGGAACTTCGAGCGCGACAGCTGCTCGTCGAGGAGGCGGATCTGCGCGTCGGCCTGGTCGATCTGGCTCTTGACCACATTGATCGTGGCCGGCTGGCGCGTGGCGAGAGCCTTGTCGTATTCGTAGGTGCGCTGCTGGCGCTCGGTCACCCAGCGCAGGCGCTCTAAGGCGAGGTCGCGGTCCTCGAGCGCGGCGAGGAGATCGCCCTTGCGGACCGTATCGCCGGCCCGGTGCTCGGCCGTCTTCAGGTAGCCGTCGTATGAGGCGACCACAGAGCGCCGGACCAGTCCCTCGATCCGGGCGTCGGCGGTCACGCGATAGTCGATCTTGATCGCCGACAGCGCGAGGATCGCCGCAACGACGCCGGCGATGCCGAGCTTCAACCCGGTCCGATTCGGGCCGACGACCAGCCGCATGCCGTTCATGACCGACTCGGCTGCCTTGGCGGCGAGCCAGCGGTCGTTCTGGCGCTTCTCTTCGAGCACCGGGCCGATCGCCGCCGCGCAGGCGCTGATCTGTTCGATCGTATCGAGAGTGAAGGGCTGGTCGGCCGGCCGCTCCAGCGTGAGAGCGCCGACGAAGCGGTCGTCCACCAGCATCGGCACGGTGAGCACGCGGCCGCCGTATTGCAGGCGCGCAAGGTCCTCGTGTGCCGTCGTAACGTAGACGTCGCCATCGGTGGCGGGGAACAGGATCAGGCTGCGCTGGTCGACCGCCTCGTTCATGCAGGCGCCGAGCCGGCGCACCAGGTTCATCTCGCGGCCGAACTGGGCGGAGTGGGAGATCGCCTTGATCCGGGCGGTGCCGCGCCGCATGAAGCCGATCGCTGCGCGCTGGCAGCCGAAGGCGATCGCGAGGTCGGTGACGGCGGCGGTACAGGCGGCGGAGAAGCGCGACTGCTCCAACACGCCGGCCAGGAGCCCGAGGACCGAGGACGAGCGCGCCAGGGTCTTCTGGTTACCGCGCCCGATCAGCTCGGCCTGCTTGGCCACGAGCCAGGCGCTGCCCCACTGGATTTGGCGGATCGCGCTGCGCAGATCGTCCTTGTCGCGGCCCTCGATCGCGAAGGCCGTCACGGCGAAGCGCTCGCCGTCCAGCACGACCGGCAGGGCGATCCAGGCGCCGGTCCCGCTTTCCTCCATGGCCTGCACGACGGGCCGGTTCTCACGCAGCGCGGCCTCGGCCGTCTCGCGCAGGCCGACCTCGCACTCGGTCTGGATCGGGAACACCGCGATGGGCGCGAGCCCGACCGAGGTCCCCGGGATGAGCACGCAGGCGCGCGGCGCCCCCAGCATCGGCGCCTGCAGCATGAGCCAAGCCTCGGCCGCCGCCTGCAGGGTCTGGGCGGTCTGGAGAACCTGCCAGAGCGCGGGCTCGACCAGAGGCAGGCGCGCAGCCGGCCCGGCCGTCGACGCAATCTCCGCCGCCAAACGCTCGCTCATCGCCCCTTGGCCCCCTTCGTGACGAAGTTCTGCTTGCGGACCTGAGCGAACCCGCTCAGGTTGCTGCTGAACAGCAGTTTCGGCCGCAAAGCCACGACCCGTTTTTGCTGAATCTGCTCAGGCGTCGAGATCGAGACGGCCGTGGCGATTCTCGTATTCGGTCAGGACGCCGCCGAGGACCGAGTGGAGGCGCTTGGCCGCGAGCGGCGTAAGGATGATGCGGTTCGACAGGTCGACGACGACATTCGCCGTCTCGGCGAGATTCCAGGTCCGGTTCGTTCCGAAGAACAGATCCACCTGTTCGCGGGTCCCCTGGACGTTCACGACGTTGGCGAACTGGGTCGCCATGTCGTTTTCACGCCACTCGATGGCCCGTACCTGATCCGCAGCGCCGCCCTTGGCCTCGTTGGTCTCGCTCACGACTGTTCCCCCGTTGACGCTAAACACCCGGACCCCGATCCGCGCCGCCGGATACGACCTGCACGGCGTGAAAGACCCTAGTCCTCGGCAAGACGTTTCACGAATAAAGCCGCCATGGAACTGGCGGCTTGTCTCGTGCCCTCAGCACATTCCCGTTGCCTTGCGCTTCCGCGAGACGACGCACTAGGAGTTATTGCACGGTCTGTGCGGTCCGATCACGAATGGAATATGGCAAGTGCGACGACCGCGCAGGATTTTGCGTTGATCCAGCGTCTCAGAATTCGCATTCCTTCGCGGACACCCGGCCCGCGATCTTGCTCCCGTGCCGGCGGTCCCGTCTCACGCTGATGCCGGCCAGCCAGGACGGTGCATGGGCCGAAGAGATGTCGGAACCGTAACGTGGACGTAGACGATTTTCCGCGGGTCGACCGCTTTCTCGAAAGCGAGGTCGTCGCCCACGCCCTCACTTTCGCGTTCGAGAAGGGTCTGATCGACCGCCTCGACCGGCAGGCGACGGCCGCGACTGATGCGCTGGCCACCACACTTCGCCTCGATCCGGCGCGATTCGATTGCCTCGCCGGCCTTCTCGTCGGCGGCGGCATCCTCGAAGAGCCCGGCGCCGGCCTCCTGGCACTCGCCGCGGCCTTTCGCGCAGTGCTGCCGCACCGCGACCTGATTGCGGCAAAGCTCGGCTTCGCTGCCGCCGCCGCGGAGGACCTGCGCCGCTGCTTTCCTGCTTTCATCGCGGATCTTCCGGCCTTCATGGCAGCCTCGCGCACCTTCGAGCTGTTCCGCTACGACCGCTGCTTCGATGTCACCCCGGACAACCTGGCCGCGACCCGGCGCTGGGTTTCCTACACGACCTGTCTGACGCGCTACGAGGCCGGCCCCGGCCTCGACCGAATCGACCTCGGGGGCCATCGGCGTCTGCTCGATCTCGGCGGCAACAGCGGCGAGTTCGCCGCCCAGGCCTGCCGGCGGGCTCCGGAGCTCGCCGCGACGGTGTTCGACCTGCCGGTGGTCTGTGCCCTCGGCCGGGAGAACCTTTCGGGGCGGCCGGAAGCCTCGCGCGTCACTTTCCAGCCCGGGGATATGCGGCGCGATCCGCTGCCGGAGGGGCACGACCTCGTCACCTTCAAGTCGGTCCTGCACGACTGGCCGCCGGACGAGGCCCGCGCTCTCCTCACCCGCGCCGCGCAGGCCCTCGCACCGGGAGGCCGCCTCGTCGTCTACGAGCGGACGCCCGTGCCGCTCCGCGGCCGTCCGGCCGGTTACGTCCAGGCGGCCGACCTCGTCTTCCAACCGTTCTTCCGCGAGGCCGGGCTCTACGCCGAGACGCTGATGGCACAGGGTCTCACCGAGATCACCGTCGACCGCATCGACCTCGAGACGCCGTTCCACCTGATCGCGGCGCGCAAGCCTGGGGGCCGGTCGTGAGGCCGGCGCTGGTGGTGGCCGTCGCCGGCCCGCCGGGGAGCGGGAAGACGACCCTCTGTCGCGCCCTGGCGGAGCGTCTCGGCGCGCCCGTGCTGTCCTACGATTCGTATGAGGAAATCACTGGCTGGCCGCCGGAGCGCGTGTCGGCGTGGCTGGCGCGCGGCGCGCCGCTCGACGAGATCCCCGTGCCGGGTCTGGCCGGCGACCTCGCACGGCTGCGGAACGGTGAGCCGGTCAGGGACCGTGACGGCGGCGGCACGCTGCGCCTGCCCGGGACCGGCGCAGGGCGGCCCGTCATCGTGTTCGACACCCTGCTCGGCCGCGCCCATGCCGAAACCGGGCCGCTCATCGACCACCTGATCTGGCTCGACCTGCCACTCGACATGGCGCTCGCGCGCAAGCTGCGCAGCTTTACCACGGAGGCCCGTCGCGATCCGTCGGCGGCGTCCGGCTTGCTGCACGCCCTCGACGCCTATCTCGGCCGCTACGACACCCTGCTGCGCCCGACTTACACCCTTCAGCGCGACCGGGTACGGCCGGGAGCCGATCAGATATTGGGGTCCGGAAATCTCCCCGACCACATCGCAGAGACCCTCGGCGCCCTGACGCCGCTCGGGGTCCCAGCGACTTTATCCCTGGAGCCGCGTTGATGCTCGAGCCTTCCCGTACCGCGCCACCGCGCCTCGTGATCGCCGGCGGCGGCCTCGCGGCCTGGACCGCCGCCGCCTACCTGCGGCGCATGCTGCGCCGGGTCGGCTGGACGGTGACGGTGGTCGGACCGGTGCCGCCGGCCGGACCGTCCGTCGGCCTGGCGACGCGTCCGATCCTCACCCGCTTCCTGCGCGGCCTCGGCATCGACGAGGCCATCTTCATGCGCCGCTGCGGGGCGACCTATCGGGTCGCCAGCCGCTTCGACGACTGGTTCGAGGCGGGGCAGGGGCACTGGCACCCGTTCGGGGTCTGCGGCCCACGCATCAATGGGCGCGATCTGTTCCACTACTGGCTGAAGCATCGCAACGAGGGCGGGTCGGGGGCTGCGTACGCCGATTATGCGCCGCAGGCGCTGATGGCGGCGGCCGGGCGCGGTCCACGCAACGAAACGGGCGTCTCCTCGGCCGTAGAGGCCAGCAGCTACGGCTACCATCTCGATCGCACCGCCCTGGTCCGCTTCCTGCGCGAGATCGCGCTCTCGGAAGGCGTGCGGGCCGTCCCGGCGCGCGTGCTCGGGGCGAGCCGTGACTTCTCCGGCAACATCCGCTCCCTCGATCTCGAAGGCGGCGCCAGCGTCGAGGGCGACCTGTTTCTCGACTGTACCGGCGCGGCGGCGCTGCTGATCGGCGAGACGCTCGGCGAAGCCTGGATCGCGGACAGCGCCGCCTGCGACAGCCTCGTCAGCCTGTCCCTACCGCCCGCACCGGATCCGCCGCCCTTCACGACCTATGCGGGCCTGCCGGAGGGCTGGACCGCGTCGCTGCCGCTCGCCGGCCGCACCGAAGCCGTGCTGGCCTATGACGGCGAGACGACCACGCCGGAGGCGGCCGAGGCGGCCCTGCAGGCGGCGTTCGGCCTGGGCGAGCACATCGTCCACCGCAGCCTGCCCAGCGGTCGGCGCAATCCCTGGCTGCGCAACGTCGTCGCCCTCGGCGCCGCGGCCCGCGCCGTCGAGCCGCTGGCGGGCTTCGGCCTCGATCTCGATCTCGTCGCGCTCGAAGCCTTCGTCGCGCATCTGCCGCGCGGGGAAGGGGCGGAGATCCTGCGCCGGTCCTACACCGCCCGGATGAACCGCCTGCACGACGACGCGCTGGAAGCGCTTGCGGCGCATTATGTGCTCGGACGGAGACCCGAACCGGTCTGGGCTGCGGCGCGCGCCAAGCTCCCCGAGGGGCTTGCCGACCGTCTCGATCTCTACGAAGTCGCCGGCCATGTCGTGCCGCGCGAGGAAGCGGTGTTCGGTGAGACCGACTACTACCTGCTGTTCACCGGGGCCGACTTCCTGCCGCGCCGGGCCTTCGCACCGGTCGATGTTGCAGATGGCCGCGAGATTGGCGGATACCTCGCCGAGATCCGGGCACGCGCTGCGCAGGTCGCCGACGCGACGGCGTTGCACGCCAGCCTCCTCGAACCGTTGCACGGGACGGCACCCGCCGCCGGGCCGGTCGCTCGCATCACTGTGGCCGCGACTGCATCCGGGCCGGCGAGCCTGCGCCGGACGCCTGAAGGTACGCGACTCGCCGATCTCGTCGCCGGCCTCGGCCAACCCTACGGCTACGAGCGTTCCGTGAAGGCGACGCCGGGCGGGCTCCAGGTCGAACGCTTCCTCGTGAGTCTCCACCGCACCAGCCTCGGGCTACAGCCCGGGCAGACCCTGGACACGCTGGCGGAAAAGCTCGGCCTGCCAGAGCGGGAGCGCGCGGAGGCCGCCGGCCTGATTGGCGAGGCCGACGTGCTGCATCTCGGCTACGAGGACGGTCCCTCCGGCGCCCTCTACAAGCTCTACGTCGAATGGTCGGCCGACACCGACACGGCCTGGCAGAAGGCGGAGACCAAGGGCGAGCCGCTCCTCGTCCACCGGGCCTACAAGTGGAGTTCGCACGCGGCGACGCCTCCGGTGGTGACGCTCTACCATTGGCCGCGCGTGCGCGCGGCCGCCGAGATCGGGGCCCGGTTGACGCGGATGGGTGCGGATTGGGGCGAGGCTGGGTCGGGCGTGATCGGCCTCGCCCACGCCGTGCTCGGGCTGGCTCAGGAGCGGGGGCGGGGCGCCATCCACTATCTCGAAGCCCGCGAGGAGCCCGGGCCCCGCCTGTCCTACGATCTCAATCTCTATGCCTGCGGCCTCATGGTGGCGGACGTGGAGCCGCTGCTCGCGCCGGCCTTCGCGGATCTCGGCATCGCGCCGCAGGCGGTCGCGGCGGTCTTGGGCGAGCGCCGCGACGAGGCCCTGGGGCACGTGGCCGGCGGCCTCGGGCGCGACGGGCGGCCCTTCCTTACCGTCTATTCCGGCATGGCCGGCTCATGACCGGCCTCGACCCGCCGCGCCTCGAATACGCCGCGCCGGGCGACCGCTACGCCGATTACTGCTTGTGGGACTACGAGCCCCTCGGACCCACGGCCGGCCGGCTGCGCCAGTCCAGCCTGCTCTGGCACTCCCTGACCGCGGCCGGCGCGGATCGCCGTCTCTTCGCGATCTGCGACGCGCTGCGGGCTGGCTTGGGTCCCGGCCGCAGCGTCTGGGGGGCCAAGTTGCGCGACGGCGTCACCACCTGGGAGTTCTACTTCTACGACTACGCCCGGCTGGAGCGCAGCGTCTCGATCGAGCGCGTGCTCGCGATCCTCGCGCCCTTCGCGCCCTGTGGCCTGCACTATCCCGGCGCGCGCCCCTACTTCATGTTCTCCCTCGACCTCGACGACGCCCTGGCGCGCGGCACGCGGAGCCTCGACCGGCTCAACGTCTATCTCGGCAATCCCGGCAGTAGCGTCTCCTCCGGCCTGTGCTACGGCCTAACCGCTCAGGGCCTCGTCCTCGACAACCTCTACAGCTTCTTCGAGACCGCGACCGAGCGGGAAGCCATCGCGGCGAAGACCGCCTGCTCGGCTCATCTCGACCTGCCCGGCCTCGACCGCGACGCGATCCTCTGGCCCGAACTGATGCGCTGCGGTGTCGTGGTGGTGGCCAACAAGCGCCTCTGCGACGGCGTCTACTTCTCGCGGATCGACGTCGACGGGCTGCTGTATTTCCTCGACCGTCTCGCCTATCCGGCCGAGATTCGCGACTTCGTGCGCGCAGAGCGTCGGCGTCTGTCGCATCTGCTCTTCGATCTCGGAATCGACTATGCCGTCGTCGATGGACGGCTGACGGTCACGAAGAGTGCCTATTACGGCCTTCTTTGAATCTCTCTGCCCACGATAACAGTCGCCTCCGACCCGCTCTCACGAGCACCGCACCGAAGTCTTCGCAGCGAAAGACGTCATGGGACGCTACGATCACGCAGCCTACGTCTCCCTGACGATGGAATTCCGCTGCAATCTCAAATGCGTCCACTGCATGATCGAGGGCACGATGGACCGGCTCGCGCCGGAATCCGACGCCCATTTCGAAGCGCTGCTGGCGCTTAACGCACGCGAAAAGCGCTGGATCGGGCTGATCCTGACGGGTTCCGAGATCACCCTGCGGCGCGACCTGCCGGATCTGGCGCGCCGGGCGCGGGCGAGCGGCTTCCGGCATGTCCGCATCCAGACCCACGGCATGCATCTCGGCCAGGCGAGCTATTGCCGTCGCCTCGTCGAGGCCGGCGTCGACGAGTTCTTCGTCTCGGTCGCCGGCAGCGACGCAGCAACCCACGACGCGCTGACCCTCGTGCCGGGATCGTTCGAGCGTGCGCTGCGGGGCCTCGAGACCCTCGACGCCATGGAGGGCGTGGCGACGCTCACCAACACCGTCGTGACGGAGCGGAGCTATCGCCTCCTGCCCGATCTCGTCGATCGACTGAGCCATCTCCGGCGCCTGACCCAGATGGAATTCTGGGTCTATTTTCCGATGTCCGAGCGCGACGAGAAGGGCCTCGTCCCGCGTCATGGCGACGTGCTGCCCTATCTACGGGAAGCGGTGTCCCGCGCCCGTGCCCAGGGACGCGCGGTCGAGATCAAGAATTTTCCGGAGTGCCTGCTCGGCGACCTTGGTGACGCGCTCGTCAACGGCCAGCCGGAACTGCACATCGACCCGGATTTCTGGACGGAATTCGCGCGCAACGGCTTCTACCAGTGCGTGCATCGGGATGTTTGCGCCTCTCGCGAATGCCTCGGGCTCAACACGGCCTACATCGAAAAATTCGGCCTCGAGGCCGATCTGCTGAAGCCGATCGGGCGCCGCTGGCAGCGGCCGTCGGCCTGAGGACGGTCGCGTCAGCGTACGGCGCCGAGTCGATCCCACCACAGTGTCAGGACGTCGAGGCCGGTCCGTTCGGATTTCCGGGCCGAGGCCACCTGCTCGGCCCGGAACTCGCTCGCGGTGACGCCGAACTGCGCGCGGAAGGCACGGCTGAAATGGACCTTGCCGCGAAAGCCGAAATCGGTCGCAAGCCGCGAGAGGCGCCGCGTCTCGAGCGGATCGCTCAGGGCCGCACGCACCGCGAGCAGGCGGCGCTCCTGGACCGAACGCATGATGCCGCCATGGGGCGCGAACATCCGGTAGAGCGTGGCGCGTGACACGCCGATCTCGTTGGCGATCAGTTCCGGCGAGAGGTCGGGCGAGGCGAGATGGTTGCGGATCGCTTGCTCGGCGAGGGCGACATAGCAGGTCTCGAACTCCTGCTCCTGCTGCGCGAGGTCCTTCGACCGCACCGGGTCGAGGAGCGCCTGCAGGAAGTCGGCCGTATGCTCCACGACGCCCGCGACTTCCGATTCCTGGAGGAACAGGCTGCGTTCGCGCAAGGCCATGAGATGTGCAGCCAGCAGGCGGTTGCGTGCCGGATCGAGTCGGGGTGGCAACGGGCCGCCGGCGAGGTTGGGCAGCAGCGCGCGCGGGACGATCAGCGAGACCGTATCGGAGGAGGTCGCGAACGTATCGACTTCGAAGCCAAGGTCGATAATCGCGACCTGCGACGACCACAGCGTCGTCTGGTGGCCGCTGATCAGGCCGTTGAAGCCGCCGACATTATAGAGGTGGAATAGGATGTGATCGGGCGTCCGGGCAACGAGGTCGCGATCACGCCGAAAGCTCTGCGCACCGAAGACGACGCGCGCGACGATGATATCGCCCATGACGACGCCACTCGCGGAGCCGGTCGGCAGGCGTTGGTTCGGGTGTACGACGCGTGGCTCGAACAGGGTGCCGACGACGCCCTTCCAGATTTCGTGCGCCTTCTCGTTCGGCAGACCTGTCGAGAGGTAGTCGAGGCGCTGGAGGATCGGCACGCGGACGGAGGCTTCTACGATAAGGGCAGGGGAAGGTTTCGGTGTCGTCAGGGGTCGGTCAGACGCAGCGCCGCGCCCTCGTCGTGCGACCGAAGACGTCGAGGCGCCGACGATCAACTTGCAACCGTGAATTATTTCTTATCCCGGCTTGGAACGTGATTTGATTCTGGGACCGATCTTGCTTTTTCAGTCATATGCGACGCTTCAACAACAGAAGCTGCGAGCAAGCTAAAGGCACCGCTGCCGCTTTCAAGAGGCTCAGCGTCCCATTCGCTCACGTCCGAATTCCTGACTCGTCTAATGTCGATCAAGATAAAATTTCGTGATATTTCTATATTGGCGATTGGAGCGATCGATGCTGTCGAGACATCGTTTGCTTAACTGCTTTTACTTCTGGTCGATAAAAGGCGGAAATTCAGAGTGAAATCCTATTTCAATAAAATTAAAATGATATCGATAAATTTATCTGTCCAAAGAATGTTTTTTTGAGGAATTTTAATAAATAGCGAAGGGAGCGACATTCGTATTCTGTCGAAAGGACCGGCCAGTGCATCGGCTTTCGGTTCGCTTGCCGGCAATCGGATTGCACGCACGACCAGTGCCGCGGGGCTGAATATTTTATTAATACTTGAAGGCGACTGTCGGCGATCGCAGGAATGTTCGCGCGGGCGGGCTCATGGCGCTCGACATCGTCCGTGGTGGCTGTTGTGGCTGGGCCGCCGTCGCCCGCATCCGCACTCCAGCACCCGAAAACTGAGACGCTGGATCAATCGAAAAGCCGTGCAATCCCTCCGCAAATCGGGCCTTAGCTGGTAGCTAGCGGAACGCAAAGATGCGGGAAGCGCACATGCGTGGCAACGTGGGGTCAGAATGAGTAAGCAGCTTCTCATCTACGAACGTGCGGTTCCGGTGACCCGGCAGCGGCACGGCGGCTGGTCGGTCAAGGCCGGCACGACATTCGAATTCGCCCGTGGCGTGAACTCCGTGCCCCTGATGGTGGCCGAGTTCCCGAATGCCGGGGCCGAGTATACGATCGTGTTCGGCGGAGCCGACGACGAGATCATCCCGGTAGCGCTCCTCGGGATCCGGGACGGCGAGAACCTCTACGTGAGCGAGGCGGGCTCCTGGTCCGGCGCCTACGTTCCGGCCTTCCTGCGCCGCTACCCGTTCGTGTTCTCCAGCGACAACGCGAACGACCCCGACGCCACCTTCACGCTCTGCGTGGACGAGGATTTCTCCGGCTGCAACGACGATGGTCGCGGCGAGCGTCTGTTCGATGCCGACGGGGACCGCACGCAGTATCTGCAGAACGTGCTCGGCTTCCTGCAGGCCTACCAGACGCAGTTTCAGCGCACCAAGCTGTTCGTGAAGCGTCTGCAGGAGTTCGACCTGCTGGAATCCATGCAGGCGCAGTTCACCCTGCGCACCGGCCAGCGCTCGACCCTGTCGGGGTTCAGCGTGGTCAACCGCGACCGGCTCAAGGCGCTGTCTGCCGACAAGCTCGCGGAGTTGATGCAGGCCGACGAGATGGAGCTGATCTATCAGCACCTCGCCTCGCTGCGGAACCTCACGCCGATCGCCGAGCGCATCGGCGTTCCGGTCGAGACGGCTGCGCAGGAAGCCGAGACGGCCCCGGCTTCCCCGGCCGATTTCGAGACCACCGGCAACGCTTGATTTGGCCGTCGGCCTCGTCCGCGGCGAGCGGACGAGGCCCGCGACAAGGATCGGCGCGCGCCAGCGGGTGCCGGTCGGATTTTCAGACCGCCTTTAGACGATCCGGCAGCGCCCTATCGCGCCGGGTCACTTGATGTGTGCGTGCCGAATGCGGCACGCCCTGCCCGGTTGGAGAGAGCGTCATGGCTTTTCCGTTCAAGTCGGAAGGCTTCTGGGGACCGTTGTTCCGCCGCCGTGACCGGGCGCGCAGCGTTGACGTGCCGCGGGCTGGGCGCCCGTCGAAGCGCCAGCTCGTGCTGCACCTCAAGGCGAAGGCCGACCGGATCTTCAACCGCGACCGGCTGATCTTCGATCCGCTGGAGCCGCGCGTCCTGCTCAACTCCGACATCACCTACGCGATCGGCACCATCCCGGCCGATCCGCCGGCAGCGGAGCACCAGCTTCTCGTCAAGCTGATCGAGCGAAACGAGGACACGGCGCATCCGGAGACCAAGGTCCAGCGCATCCAGGTTTATGATTACACGAACGGCCAGCAGGGCACGACGGCGCTGCATACGTTCGGCGCGATCGATGCCAACGCCAACCAGACATTCACCATCCAGGGCACGGCCAACAAGGACGTCATCACTGTCGATGCCGATTCCTTCAAGCTGCTGACCGGGGCCTATACGCACACGCTGGCGTTCAGCGATTCGAGCAGCGCCGATGGCGATACGATCGCGCTCCTCAATAAGCCGACGGGCCTAGGCAAGCAGGGTGCAGACTTCGCACTGACAGGGCCGGATGCGGGCAAGATCACCTCCGGCAAGTTCGAGGGCAGTTTCTCAAGCGTCTCCAACCTGATCGGCGCGGCAGCCGCCGACGACAAGCTGACGATCGGGGCCGGCGCCAGCCTGAGCGGCTCCTTCGACGGCGGCAAGGGCAGCCTCCAGCTCGATCTCTCGTCCACGGTGGCGGGCAGCATCGATGCGACCCTGTCGGCCGTCTCGGGCAAGTACACTCTGGCGAAGACCGCGAATTCCAGCGCCGCGAGTTTCGGCAGTCTCGCCTTCACCGCCCCGACGACGAGCCTCGGCGTGATCTTGGGCAGCGGCGACGATACGCTGCACCTCTCCAGCCTGCCGCCCGCGCGGTCCTTCACGGTCAGCGGTGGCGCCGGCGCCGACAGAATCGTCTTCGATACCGATCTGATTCTCGCCAGCGGCGACCTCGGCATCACCTTCGACGGCGGTTCCGGCGACGACCGTATCGACATTACCGCCAATCTCAGCGCAGTGGCCGGCAATATCGGCATCACCTTCCAGGGTGGCGCCGGCGACAACAGCCTGACCGTCGCCCAGGGCAAGACGATCACCGCAGGCGGCAGCGTCGGCATCGCCGCGGACGCGACCCTGACCCCGGCTCTCGTCACGGTCGGCAACGATCGTTCCGCCGCCGCTACGGCACGCATGGGCATCACCGTCAACAAGGACGCCGTCATCACCGGCGTCGGCGTGGCGATCGCCGTACGCAGCAGCGTCACGGTCAACGACGTCGCGCCCGCCGACACGCAGACCCTCACCGTCACGGCCGACGGCCTCGCCGGGATCACCCTCGATGGCCGGATCAATGCGAAGACGGGCGATGCCGCGCTGACGACCGACGTCGTCGACAGCATCACGCTGACCTCAACGCTGACGTCGCAGCTCAAGCGCGTCACGCCGACCCTGACCAACAGCTCGACGATCGTCGTCGGCGCGAACGGCGGCGTGAACGGCGGTACAGTCAAGCTCGCCGCCAACACGCGCGCCACCGTCGACGTGAAGGTGCTGGGGCTCGTCCTGCCCGGCCTCACGACGTTCACCGATGCCGCGTCCGGGACGGCCGACACGATCAAGTCCATCGTCAAGGGCGAGAAGAGCCTGAGCGACGTGTTCACGCCCGCGGAGCTCGCGGTCGAGGGCGTGATCAAGAAGTCGGAGACGACGATCACCAGCAAGGCCCAGGTGACGGTCGCCACCGGCGCGCAGATCACCCAGTCCGGCGCGGCGACGATCGCCGGCGCCGATCCCGCCGTCTCGGTCCAGATCTCGGCCGAGGACCGCACCAACGCGACCACCACCCTGGTGGCGAAGGACGGGACAGACATCCCCGTCCTCAGCAGCCTCCTCAACCTGTTCGCGCTGACCGCGAACCAGAACCTCACGCGCGTGACGAGCGTCGATCTCGGCGTGCCCGCGACCGGCTCGCTGCCGGTCGGCGCACCCGCCGACGGTGCCACCGCGCTGATCGCGGCCGACGGCAATGCCGCGATCCAAGCCTCGAACAGCGGCGCGCTGCAGGTTCGCATCCGCGCGGCCACCGACGCTCCCGATCCTGCCGATCCGAGAAAGACGGTCGCGGGCGACGGCGAGGAAGACGGCTCGCTGCCGGCGCCGATCAAGGCCGGCGCCGCGCAGATCACCGTCAACGACACCGTGCGCGTGGCCGTGCGCGGCGTTCGCGTCGTTGCCGCGTCGCTCACTGTTGCCGCGACGAACGACACGCGCATCGAGAGTCGTGCCATCCAGGCGCGCAACCTGCTCACCGGCTCCACCAGCGCCGTCGTCGAAGCGTCGCGCCTGAGCGCGAGCGCGGGTGCCGTCTCCGTCGTGGCGATGGATGCCACCGCGGCGAGCGCCATCGCCGTGCCGATCGGCACCGGCAGCCTGGAGAATGAGACCGACACCCAGAAGACCGATCGCGAGCTCATCGGCATCGCGCGCGGTTCGGCGGTCAACACCTCGGAACGCGACATCACCGCCGCGTTCACCGATTCCGTGGTCGGCGCCGCGACCGACGTCACGCTCACCGCACAGAACGCCCTCGACCTCACCACCGAGGCCAAGGCGGCGGTCGCGTCGAGCAAGCTCGGCGTCGCCGGCTCCTACGCCGTCAACATCGTTCTCGGCAGCACCACGGCGACCGTCCTGCGCGGCAGCGTGACCGCGACCGCCGGCGACGTCACCGTGAACGCGGCGGACGTGACGAACATCGATTCGCGGGCGCAGACCACGGCCGAGGGTGCCGCAACCTCCGGTGGTGCCGCCGTCGGCAGCACCGCCAGCGGCAACAATGCCATCGGCGGCGCCGCGGCCTTCAACATTGTCGGCTACCGCGCCGACGGCGTCACCGGCACGGACAAGCTCGCCGACAAGATCGTCGGCATGGCCCTCGACACCGTGCTCGGCACCGGTTTCTTCACGGTCGCCGCCACCCAGCAGATCCGCGCCCGGATCGATGCCGCCAGCGTCACGGCGACCACCGGCCGCGTCGGCGTGAACGCCGCGAGCGCGGGCACCGTGAACGCCACGGTCAGCAATACCGTGACCACGCGCACGCCGGAGCAGACGCGCGCCGACCTCGCGAAGGCCGAGGCGCGGCAGACGGCGCTCAACAGCGCCCGGACGGCTCTCGGCAAGAACGCGTTGACCGGGTCTGCCGGCACCGTCACCAATGCGGCTTCCCGCAGCATTGGCGGCCTGATCGCCACCAACCGCATCAACCGTTCGGCCACGGCCGACGTGGTGAGCGGCGCGACCATCACGGGTGCCGGCGAACTCGGCGTGCGCGCCGCCGACATGTCGACGATCAATGCCAACGTGAAGCTGGTGGCGTCCAGCCAGGCTGCGAGCGATGGCGGCCTTTCGGGCAAGCAGCCGCAGATCAAGTCCGACTTCAAGGCGAATGCCAGCCAGCCGGTGGAGATCAAGCTCGGCCAGCGTGTTGCGGTCGACTTCGCCAATGGGCTGGGCATCGACCCGATCCGCACGGTGAGCACCACCGACGCGATCAAGTCCAAGCTGCCCGCGACAACCAAGGACGCGAAGGCCGGCGCTACCGCCGCCACCGCGACCCCTCGTACCATCAAGACCGGCGACGTCGTTCTCGTCAGCCCCGGCCACCCGTCCGGGAAGGGTGAGGTCGGCTCCTACTACCGCTACGTCAAGGCGACCGGCACGCCGACCGTGCCGGCCCCACAGGATTCCATCGACCTCTCCAAGGCCGACTTCACCGACGCCACACGCTGGAAGCTCGTCGGCGAGAAGGGCGCCGTCTACGCCTATATGGGCCCCGACAGCACGGCCGCGACTAAGCTCGACCTGAAGACGGCGGACTTCACGAACCGCGACCTCTGGCGCCGCGTCGGCGAGAGCGGGGCGGCCCCCGCCAAGACCACCGGTTCCGCGGGCATGTCGGCCGGCGGCATCGTCGTGCGCAACGAGATCAAGGGTGGCGTCGTCGCGGCCATCAGCGGTTCGGCCACCCGGGTTACCGCGGGCAGCGTCGCCGTCGCGGCCGAGCGCAGCGCGACGATCACGTCGAAAGCCGACGCCACCGTCGAGGCGATCGCGACGATCCGCGAGCAGACCGGGGAGAAGGCCGACGGCACAGCCGACACGGCCGGCACCGCAAGCGACGTTCCCGGCAAGACCTCAGCCTTCGACAAGGCAGCACCTGCGGCGCAGTCGGGCCAGCCGAATACGGCGAACCAGTCGCGCTCGAGCGCGCTCGCCATCAACGCGGTGATCGCGACCAATACCATCCAGTCGGCGGCCGACGCGTCGATCACCGATGCCACAGTGACCACCCGAGGCAGCGGTGGCGACGGTTCCGTCGCGGTCACGGCCAAGACGGCCGGCGTGATCGAGGCCGAGGTCGAGGCTGCGATCACCGCGGCCACGAGCGGCCCGTCGGGCTCCGAAGCGGCGACGACCACGACCGGCTCCGGTCAGGCCAAGCCACCGACCACCTCAGCGCGGGCGGCCGGCATCCAGCTCGCCTTCAACGCCATCGGCTACGAGAGCGGCAATCTCGGCTTCGAAACCCTCGACGCCGTGGTCGGCACCAACCTGACCAACCCAGCGACGGCGCAGGCCAGCGCCCGCATCAGCAACAGCACGGTGACAGCCACGGGCGCGATCAGCGCGACGGCCGAGTCCTCCGGCGCGATCACGTCGACGCTCAGCAACGAGGTCACCGCTTCCGCTGCGGCCGCCAGCGTCAACGCGCTGGCGGTGTCCGGCCTCGTCGCGATGAACCGCGTGAGCGGTGCCGCGCTGGCGCTGATCGATGCCGCCGGCAAGACGGTTTCGGGCACGGACATCACGGTCTCGGCCGTTGATTCCGTCAGCATCGAGGCAGAGACGGCCGTCGCCGCCACGGCCACTGCCGAAAAAACCGGCGAGGTCGGCGGCACCTCCAAGGGGGCCGAGGCACTGCTCGGCGAGTACACCTACACCACCGCCTCCGGCGCGCGGCAGGTCAAGTTCGGCGAGAAGATCCGCCTCGGCGACACCTGGGCCGGACCGGCCACGCGGGGCGAGAAGGGTGCCGTGTACCAGTACATGGGCACCGACTTCGCCGCCGCGGTCGATCTCGGCAGCACGACGGACGCCAACCTCAACTTCGCCGACTTCGCCCTCTGGAAGAAGCTCGACGCGACCAACGTCCTGTCCGGCAGCACCAACGGTGCGGAGCCCCCGACCGGCAAGATGTCGGCGACCGGCCTCGGCGGGATTTTCGCCCGCAACGACGTCTCGGGGAAGGCCGAGGCGAAGATCGTCAACACCACCCTCGCCGCGAGCGGCGACGTCACCGTCAGCGCGGATTCGACTGCCTCGATCAACGCGACCGACGAGAGCGAAGTCGAGGCCGAGGGCGGCGCGGCTGCCAACGGCGTGCTCGTCTCGAACAACGTGCAGAATGGGGCGCTGGCCTACATCAAGGACAGCACCGTCACGAGCAGCGGCGGCGGCGTCAGCGTCTCGGCGGTCAACGCGTCCAGCATCGAGGCCAGCGCCGCAGGCTCGGTCTCGGGCGAAGGAACGGCCCTCGGCTTCACGCTCGCCTTCAACACCGTCGGCTTCAAGCAGCAGAACCCGCTCTTCGCCGCCGTCGACACGATCGCTGGCGATCCGCTGATCGCCACCGCCACCAATGCCGAGAACCCGGCCGGGGCGAAGGCCTACATCACCAACAGCACCGTCACGGCCGAGCGGGACGTCTCCGTCACCGCCGAGAGCCAGGCCACCATCAAGGCCGAGGCCGGCAACAAGGTGAAGCAGGCGGATTCCGAGGAAACCGTCCACAAGGCCGAGACCGGCGCACGCGGCATCTCCGCCGGTGCCGTCCTCGCCCTGAACAAGGTCAGCGCCCGCGCCGAGGCCTTCATCGGATCCGAGGACGCGTCAGCCGCGGCCCCGGCACAGCCTTCCGCGACGGTCACCTCGACGGCTGGGTCGATTCTCGTCTCCGCAAAGAACCAGGCCGGCATCGAGTCCGAGAGCACGATGATCGGCTCCTCGGCCGTGTCGGGCGGCGTGGCCGAGCTCGCGAGGAAGGCGGTCGCGACCGCCCTCAACATCTACGACTACACTTCGAAGTCTGGGACGAAGGCGCTCAACGCGGGCGATCGGGTGAGGCTCGCGGCTGACTTCAGCGAGAATACCGCCGCAAGCACCGATGCAGATCGGAAGGAGAAGCCTCGCCTGGCAGGGCGTGTGTTCATTTTCGTCGGGGCTGCCGACGCCTCAGTCAATCTTGCCAGCGAGGACTACACGAACGCGGCCCGTTGGTTCGCGGTCGATGACGGTGCGATCGTCTCCACGAAGCCTTCCGGCACTCCCGCCGCGACGAGCCCCACGAACCCCGACAAGGACACGACGACCGTCACGACGGCGGCCGGCACCACGACGATCGCGCGCAACAAGGCTCGCTACTCGTCGAACGACGGGTTCCAGTTCATGATGGCCGGCCAGGGCGTCCTGCTCTCGCGCGCCGACACCACCTCGAAGGGCGAGAAAGGCACTGTCTACATCTGGCGCGGTGCGGACAACACCAAGGTCACCCTGAAGGGCGCGGACTATACCAGCGACAACTGGATCCCGGCCGCGGCCAAGACCGTGATGCCGCAGATCGACAAGGTGGCCGATCCTGCCCCGGCGGCGGCGCCCGCCCAGGGCGATCCCACCCCGGTCGCGCGCACGCCCGCCTCGTCCTCCAAGGCCTTCGGCGGCCTGATCGTCTTCAACGAGGTGAACGGCGGGTCCACGGCTCGCATCACCGACGCGGCGGTGACGTCGTATCTCGACCTTGCGGTCCGGGCCGAGGACGCCGCCGACATCTCGGCGACGCTCGTGAGCACCGTCACCTCTTCCGGCGGCGCGTCCTTCAAGTCGCAATCCGGTGCCGGGACCAGCGGCGGCACCGGCGGTGGCACGGTGATCGCGGCCAACGGCATCGCGGCGACCAACGTCGTGCGCGGCGGTGCCGAGGCGAGCGTCCTGCGTTCGGCCGTCGAGGCGCAGACGGGCAATCTCGACGTCACCGCCGAGAACACGGCCGGCGTCGATGCGCGCGTGCGCGCCTCGTCCACGACCTCGGGCGGCGAGGGCGGCGGCGTCTCCGGCGCCGTGACGCTCGCCTTCAACTCGGTGGGTTACGAGACGCAGAATCTGCTGTTCAACGCCGTCGACACCCTGATCGGCCAGTCGGCCATCTCGGGCGCCTTCGGTGGCGAGGTTGGGTCCGGCGCCAAGGCGACGATCGTCAAGTCCTCTGCGAAGGCCGGCGGCAACCTTTCGGTCTCCGCGACGTCAGCTGCCAAGATCAACGCGACGATCAGCAACGCGGCCATGTCGTCGACCGATTCCATGAAGGGATCGGGCGGCTCCGGCTTCGGCGTCGTGCTCTCCTCCAACAAGGTCAGCGGCAGCGCCGTCGCCCTCATCGACAACACCGGCGTGACCCGGGACATCACCGCCGGCGGCGCGCTTGCCGTCACGGCGAAGGATGCGGCCGGCATCACCTCGAACGTCCAGATCGTGACGAGCTCGACCGTGGTGAAGACCGACGGCGGCGCCGTCACCAACCAGTCCAAGCTCAACAAGTACCTGCCGTCCGACTTCTCGACCAATCCGAACGAGGTCCAGTCGGCCACGATTCAGTCGAACCTGGTCAAGAACCGCAAGGACTTCCTGCCGGCCGAGATCACTGCTCTGGAAGAGAAGGCCACCGCCGAGATCGCCCGTGTGAAGGGCTTGATCCTGGAGCTGCAGGCTCGCCCGGCGGAACTGCTGAAGCAGGTCGAGACGGCCACGCTGAAGCTCAAGGCCGGCGACAGCGTCGACGCCTATCTGCGCGGCATCAACAAGACCCTCGTCGATACGCTGAAGGCCGTGGTCGATGCCAAGGTCATTCCGACCACGGAACAGACCGACCTTGCCCGCCGCCTCACCAAGGCTTCGGACGATCTGGTGCCGTTCACCCTGGCGGGCTTCCTCAATACGCCCGCGGCCGACGAGGCGCGCGCCGAAGCGCTGAAGCTTGCCGCAGAGGCGGCACGCCGTGGCTATCTCGACGATGCCGCGCTGCGGAACAGCACGAATGCGGACACGGCCACGAAGGCGGCAGAAAAGACGGTCGGCGCGGTGATCGGTCTGCAGGTCGCCGCCGACCGCGCCGTCCTCGACGTCGCCGCCAGGATCGTGGCGCTGAAGGACGGCCTGAACGCGTTCCTGAAGCCACTCGGCCTCAGCACGGACAGCATCGGCACCCTCGACCTCTCGGCCTTCGGCCAAGTGCCGAAGACCGTGAACAAGCAGGATGTCACCTTCGGCACACGAGTCCGCATCGCGGACGGCTACGCCAAGCCGACCTTCAAGGCAGTCGACTCGGCCAGCGTCACCGTCAAGACTGGCGATACGATTCAGGATTTCGACGGCAAGATCTACAAGTATGTCGGCGCCGAGCTCTTGAGCAAGGTCCAGCCGAGCACCTTCACGCTGACCGACAAGACGAAGTTCTCGCTGATCGCCGCCAAGTCCGACGCCTACAAGGCGGGAGACATCTACATCTACATGGGCACCGACGCCTCGCAGGTGAATCTCGCGGCGACGAACTACGGCGACAAGCTGCTCTGGAAGCGCGCCCTCGAATCCAACTTCATTCCGGATGGCCTGACGCTGCCGAGCACTGGCAACGCCGCCACGCCTGCCCCGGCGGCGACCCCCGCCACCAGCACGGACACGCCCACCGGCGATCCCTCGGCCGGCAATGCCGCCCAGGCCGGGACCGTGAAGCCGCAATCGGCCTCGGCTCTCGCGATCGGCGGCCTCGTGGTTCTCAACAGCGTACACGGCGACGCCGTCGCCCGCATCACCGGTGTCACCGCCACCGCGGGAACCGGAGCGATCACGGTATCGGCGACCGAGACGGCGACGATCACCGCCACGGCCGACAGCGCTGCCACCGTCAAGTCGGCCAGCTCCTACAAGCAGACCAACGGCACGGCGGCTGCCGGCGCGGCGCCGGCGCCGAGTGCGGCCACGACCGATCCGACGGCCGGCAGCAAGACGCAGACCAAGAGCCTCGCGCTCGGCGGCATCATCGCCACCAACGCCGTCCTTGGCACCGCCAAGGCGGAGATCGTCGACAGCACCGTCACGGGTGGCGGCGGCGTCGCCGTCGGCGCGGTCAACACCGCGACGATCGACGCGACGAACAAGGTCGCGACCTCGAGCGACCAGGGGGCCGTCTCGATCACGCTGGCCTTCAACACCATCGGCTGGAAGGAGCAGAACATCCTGTTCCGCACGGCCGACCTGATCACTGGCCAGCCGCTCATCGGAGCCGGCAACGACGACGCCCCGTCGGGCGCCACCGCGCAGATCCTGCGCAGCACGGTCGTCACGGGTGCCGGCAGCACGCTCGGCGTGACGGCGCGCTCGGACGCGACGATCAATGCGCAGGTCAACAACAAGGCCAGCGCCTCGAACGCCGTACTGAAGGACGCAAGCGCCTACGCGATCGGCTTCGCGCTGACCGGCAACATGGTCAACGCCAAGGCGCTTGCGACCATCGACAACACAGGCACCACGAAGACGGTCGATGCCGGCGGCGCCGTCACGATCTCTGCTACGAGCAACGGCTCGATCGTCTCGCTGAACAGCCTGTCCTCGCTCGCCAGCCTCACCAAGCCGAGCGTGCTCGAGGACTTCGCCAGCAAGGTTCTCGACAATTACACCTACACGACCAAATCCGGCACCAAGACCGTCAAGTTCGGCGACATCGTCTTCGCCCAGATCAACGGCGTCGAGAAGCGCTTCGTCTATTTTGGCGATAGCAAATCGGTCGACCTAACGGCGGCGGGGATCTTCACGGAAGCGAATTCCTGGCGCGAAAACAATCTGCGCGAATTTATCAAGTTCCTGCCGCCGGGCGTGCTCAACCTCGGCGAGAGCAAGGATGCCAGCAGCTCCGCGACGCCGCCTGCGCAGGGCGCGGAGCCCGCGAGCGGGGGCACCTCCTCGAAGCCCTACGCCGTGGCAGTCGCGGGTATCCTCGTCAGCAACGATGTGCAGAGCACGGCGACGGCCAGCCTCGTGAACACGAGTGTGGTCCGGGCCGGTGACGTGAGCGTGCAATCCGCCCAAACGGGCACGATCACCGCAACGATCACGAGCAAGGTCGAATCGAAGCTCAAGGCCGGCACCAAGCCGGGCGACAAGAGCGCGCTCGCGATCGGTGCCGTCATCGCGGCGAACGTGGTGACGGGCACGAGCAGCGCGACGATCAGCGGGAGCAAGCTCGGCGACGTCGATATCGGCAGGACCGTCGGCAACGTCGCCGTCGGCGCGAGCAACACCGCTGCGATCACCGCGACTGTCGACAGCACCGTCGAGTCGAGCGAGACCGCCGTCGGCGTGACTGCGGCCTTTAACAAGATCGGCACGTCGAGCCAGAACGTCCTGTTCGATCTCTCGGACGCGATCCTCGGGACCGATCTCGGAACGGTGCTCCAGGGCGCCAACACCTTCGCCGCGACCGCCTCGATCACCGGCCAGCCGATCAACGCCGCCGGCGCCGTCTCCGTGACCGCGCAGTCGAAGGCGACGATCAAGGCCGAGATCAAGAACGCCGTGACCACGGTCGGCGCCTCGGTGACGAGCGTCGGTGCAGTCGTCGGCCTGAACCTCGCCCGCCTCGCGACCTCGGCCACGATCGCCGACATGACGAGTCTGAATGCCGTCGGCGGCGTCTCGGTGAACGCGCTCAGCGCCTCCAGGATCGACGCCGTGGTCACCGCACCGGTGACGTCGGTGGCCTACAAGCTGCCCCCGACGGATGCGTCGGCCGGCAATACCGGCTCCGGGAACACCGGCTCTACCAGCCAAACCGGCAAGACGATCTCCGTCGCCCTCAGCATTGCGCGCAACACCATCGTCGACGAGACGCTGACGGCCGGGATCGACCGGGTCGGTCAGGTGACGGCCAGCGCGGGCGACGTGCGCGTCTCGGCCTCGAGCGATGCCACCATCGCGGCCAAGGCGACCGCCACCGCGATCGCCGTGCTTCTCAGCACCGAGGACGGCAAGAACATCGGCTTCGCCGGCGGCGGGGCGCTTGGCTTCAACACGATCCTCGGTGGCGTCGACGCGCATATCGCCGGCAGCAAGATCACGGCGGGCGGCGCCGTCGCTCCGGCCCAGGACGGCACCGGTGGCCAGGGTAACATCACCGTCACGGCCACGAACGATTCCGCCATCACCGCCTCGGTCGAGGCGGCCGCTGCGGCCGTGGTCGTCGGCAAGGGCACCTCGCAGGCGGTCGCCATCGGCGTGAGCCTCGCCTTCAACATGATCGGCTTCTACGGGGCCGGCCTGCCGACGGGCGCGGACCTCAAGAACGGAACCTCACGCTCCCTCGACGTGCGCGCGAGCGTGACGAACAGCCGCCTGACGGCCGGGCGCCGGGTCTCGGTCGAGGCCACCTCGTCCGAGGCCATCACCGCGAAGACGCTCGCTGCGGCCGTCGCCGTCGCCGCGTCCACCGGCGGTGGCAGCGGCGGCCAGGGCAGCAACGTCGCGTTCGCCGGCGGCGGCCTCTACGTCGGCAACAAGATCGTCACCACGACGACGGCGGTCATCGACGGCAGCGGCAGCACCGACGACGCAGTCGGCGCGGGTGCTGGCGGCATCATCGTTTCGGCCAAGGACACCAGCCTCATCAAGGCGACGTCCATCGCGCTGGCGGTCTCGGCGAACCTGAGCGCGAATGCGAGCGACACCGGCACGAAGCCGAGCGTCGCCATCGGTGCGTCGCTGGCCAACAACGAGATCAGCAGCGACGTCACGGCCCGCATCACGCAGGTCGCCAACCTCGCCAGCACCGGTGCAGTCTCGGTCTCCGCGGCGCGCACCGCCGACATCTCCGCACAGACCTTCGCCGCCTCCGTCGGCGCCCAGGTCTCGTCACAGGGCAAGGGCGTCGCGGTCAGCGGCGGCGGAGCCCTCGCGCTCAACACGATCGGCGGATCGACCGTCGCCGAAATGCTCGGCTCGAAGGTCGGCGACGGCACGACCGACGCCAGCAAGGTCGGCAGCCTCGATATCTTCGCGAACGATCAGGCCAAGATCGCCGCGCTCACCGGCGCCACCGCAATCGCGCTGGCAGCCTCGGCGAACGACAAGGCCATCGGCGTCGCGGTCGGCGCCTCGGTCTCCAACAACGTGATCGGCTCGGGCGCCGCGGTGCGTGCGACCCTGTCCGGCACGCCCGTGCGTGCCGCCGGCGCCGTCACCGTGCGCGCCCTGTCGAAGGAGACGGTGGACGCCACGACGGTCGCCGTCGCCATCGGCGTCTCGGGCAGCGGCACGGGCACGGCCACGTCGGCGAGCCTCGGCGGCTCGGTCGCCCGCAACGTCATCGACGTCGCCACCACGGCCGAGGTTCTCGGTGCGGCCTCCATCGTCGATGCCGGCAGCGTGTCGGTCACCGCGGGCAACGAATCGTCGGTGTCCTCCACCGTTGGCGCGGCTTCGATCGCCGCAGCCCTCGGCCAGGACACGGCGGTCACGGTCGCCCTCGCGGCGAGCGTCGCCCTCAACAGCATCTCCGGCAACGTCAGCGCGACCGTGAAGGACGCGCAGGTCATGACCCGCAGCGGCGGCATCACGATCGCGGCCACGCGGACCGGCACCATCGCCACCACCGCCGCGGCCGCGAGCGTCGCGGTCGGCGTCAGCGGCGACAAGGGCATCGGCGTGTCCGGCGCCGGCGCCGCCGCCGTCAACAAGATCAACAGCAGCACGACCGCGACGGGTCAGGATGCCTCGCTCAACGCCGCGGGCGCGATCACCGTCTCGGCCGCCAGCACGGCCACGATCAAGGCCGACATCATCTCGGCCGCGGCGTCCGTCGGTGCGGGCTCGGGCAGCAGTGGTGCCGGCGCGCTCGGAATCGCCATCGCCTACAACGAGATCGGTGCCTGGACGGCCTATGACGAGGCGGGCAACACGCTCAGTCAGACGCCGACCCTCGGCAGCCGCGCCAACGTCTCCGCCACTCTCTCGAATACGCTGGTTTCGGCCATGGGCGCGCTTGCCGTCACGGCGACGAGCCTGAACACGATCACGGCGAACATCGTTGCGATTGCGGTCGGCGCTGCCTTGTCCGGCTCGAACGCCGGGGCGGTGAGTCTCGGCGGCACTTTCGCGATGAACAGTATCGGTCTCGCGACCGGCGCACTCATCGATGGTGACGGCGCGGGCGCCGGCCCCGGCATCGCGGCTGCCGGCGCCACGGTCTCGGCGACGGATACCTCCGCCATCACGGCCAAGGCCCTGTCGGCGAGCCTCGCGCTCGCGGCCGGCGCCTCCAATGCCGTTTCGGTCGCGGTCGGCGGCAGCGTCGGGCTGAACAGCATCGCCAACGACGTCTCGGCCACCGTCAAGAACGTCGACCGCGGCCTCCAGACCACGGGCGCGATCCTCGTCAGCGCGAAGTCGGCCGGATCGCTGACGGCGCACGCCGCCTCGGCGGCGCTCAGCATCGCCGGCGGCGGCTCGAACGCCGTCGCGGTCAGCGCAGCTGTCACCTATGCGCGCAACGTCATCACCACGGGCACGCGCGCCAGCGTCGTCGACAGCGCTCTGACCGCGACCGGCAGCAATGGCACGGTCGACGTGAAGGCGGAATCCTCCGCCACGATCGAGGCCAAGATCCTGGCCGCCGCACTCGCAGTCGGTGTCGGCGGCAGCAACGGCGTCGGTGTCGGCATCGGCGCGGCCATCGCCGAGAACTACATCGGCTCCTGGGACAAGACCGTCGAGAAGGACGCGAACGGGAAAGATAAGACCGAGACGACCGCCTATGCGCTCAAGGGCGCCGGCGGCACGGCCGTTGCCGCCCTACTGAGCAATACCGGCGTTTCGGCGAGCCGGGCGCTCAGCGTTACTGCGACCTCGTCGCAGACGATCAACGCACAGGTCGTCGCGGCTTCCGCCGCGATCGGCGGCGGCGGCTCCGCCGGTGTGGGCGCGTCGGCTGCCGGCGCCGTCGTCTCGAACGCGATCGCTGTCGCCACGAGCGCCACGATCAGCGGCTCCGGCACCGGCATCAACGCTGGCGGCGTCGTCGTGAACGCAGCGGATACCTCCACGATCGATGCGTTGGCCGGATCGGCCTCGCTCGCAGGAGCGGGCGGCGGCAGCGCCGGCGTCGCCGTCGCGGTCGGTTTCACCCTCGCCCTCAACAGCATCGCCGGTGGCGTCGCCGCGAGCATCACGGGTGCGAATTCCCTCCTCAGCGCGGGCGCCGTCTCGGTCACGGCCTCGCGCGCCGGACGCATCAACGCGGCCGCGGCCGCGGCGGCGATCAGCATCGCCGGCGGCGGCGCGGCCGGCGTCGGCGTCTCGGGCGGGGGCGCCTTCGCCTCCAACCGGATCCTCGGCTCCACCACCGCCACGGTCGATGCGAGCAGCATCACCACGAGCACAGGCGGCCTCACGGTGAAGGCCAGCGGCTCCTCCGAGATCACGGCGATCATCTCGGCGGTCGCCGCCTCCGCCGGCGGCGGCGGTTCGGCCGGCGTCGGCGTGGCGCTGGGCGTCAGCGGCGCGGAGAACCGCATCGGCAGCTGGAGCACCAGCGGCAGCGGCGCGACCCGCAAGGACACCCTCGCCGACGGCAGCGGCATGGCCGTCGAGGCCAAGGTCAAGGACTCGGCCCTCGACATCGCCGGTGTGCTCGGCCTCGAAGCCAAGTCGAGCCAGACCATCTCCGCCACCGTGGTCGCGGCTTCGGCTGCCATCCAGGGCGGCGGGGCCGCCGGTGTCGCGGTGAGCGCGGCCGGTTCCCTGGCCGCGAACGCCATCGGCGTCGCGACACGGGCCACGATCGATGGCGACGGCACCGGCATCAAGGCCGGGAGCGTCACCGTCTCAGCCAGCGACACCTCCGCGATCACCGCGCTTACCGGTGCCGCATCCCTGTCCGCAGCGGGCGGCGGTGCGGCCGGCGTCGGTGTGGCGGTGGGCTTCGCGCTTGCCCTCAACTCCATCGCCGGGGGCGTCGAAGCCTCGATCCGGAACGCTGATACCGGGCTCACCACGCGTGCCGGCGGCGTCTCGGTGACGGCGACCAGCAACAGCCGCATCAAGGCGACCTCGGCGGCTGCGGCCGTCTCGGTCGGCGGCGGCGGCGCGGCCGGCGTCTCGGTCAGCGGCGGCGGCGCCGGTGCCGGCAACGTCATCACCACCAAGACGAACGCCTTCGTCGCCGACAGCCGTCTGACGGTGCGCGGGGGTGCTTCCACGGTCTCTGCGGAGTCGAAGTCCGACATCCAGGCGCTGATCGTAGCGGCGGCGATCGCTGCCGGCGGCGGCGGTGCAGCCGGTGTCGGCGTCTCGGTCGGCGTCGGCGGCGCGTCCAACGTTATTGGCAGCGGCAACGAGGTTCAGGCCTACCTCAGCAATTCGAGCTTCGATTCGGATTCCACGCTCGGAATCCGTGCGACCTCGAGCCAGACCATCAAGGCCGACGTCGCGGCGGTCTCCGCCGCGATCCAGGGCGGCGGCGCTGCCGGCGTCAGTGTGGCCGGCGCCGGTGTCGGCGCGACCAACACCATCGCGGTCAAGACTCGCGCCGCCATCGACGGCGACGGCACCGACGGCGTCAAGGCCGCTGGCATCGCCATCGCCGCCAAGGACGATTCGACGATCACGGCCTCCGTCGGCGCGGCCGGCATCGCCGGCAGCGGTGCGGGCGCGGTCAGCGTCGGCGTCGCGGTCTCCCTGTCCTTCGCCACAAACACGATCGGGAACACGGTCGAGGCGACGATCGGCAATGCCGACACCGGCGTCACCTCGACCTCCGGAGACGTCTCGGTCGAGGCGACCAGCGGCGGCGCGATCAAGGCGATCGCTTCGGCGGCGTCCCTCAGCTTCGGCGGCGCCGGAGCCGTCAACGTCCAGGTCTCGGGCGGCGGCGCCTCGGCGGTCAACATCATCACGACGAGCACCCGCGCAGTGATCGCGAAGGCCACGGGTCAGACGGCCCTCAACAAGGTCACCAGCGGCGCGGCACTCCGCGTCGCCGCGACGAGCAACCAGGACATCGACGCCACCGTGGTCTCGCTCGCCGCCGCCGGCGGCGGCGCGGGCGTCGCGAGCGTGCCGGTGGCGATCGGCCTCTCGGGCGCTCAGAACATCATCGGCAGCTGGAAGACGACCGCTGCGGACGGCTCGCGTCTCGACCAGCCGACGCTCGTCTCAGACGGCAGCGCCAAGGTCGAGGCAGTGATCGGCGACACGATCGTCGATGCGGCGGGTAACGTCGCTGTCACCGCGACGTCCGCCAGCACCATCGATGCCACCGTCGCGTCGGCCGCGGCCGTGGTGACGGGTGCGGCAGTGGCCGTGGGCGTCGCGGGCGCCGGCAGCTTCTCCGGCAACGCGATCAGCTTCGCCACGAAGGCGGCGATCGTCGGCGCGGGCAGCGTCACGGCAGCGGACGTCACCGTGCGCGCCAAGGATCAGGCCGCAATCAACGTCGATGTCGGCTCAGCCGCGGTCGCCGCCGCCTTCGGCGGCGTTGCCGGGGCTCCAGCGATCGGCGTCGCTACGGCCCTCAACGTCATCGACAACGCGCTGAGCGCGGTGATCGACGGCGGCAGCGTGACTGCGCGTTCGGGCGGAATCCGCGTCGAGGCGCTGGTTCCGGCCGACGATCCGGGCACTGCCGGCATTGAGGGTGCGAGCATCAAGGCCCGGGTCGCCGCGGCATCCGCCGCGATCTCGGGTGGCGGCGTCGCGGTCTCGGTTGCCGGCGGTGGTGCCGTCGCGACGAACCTGATCGGTGGCAGCACGAGCGCCAAGGTCAACGCGGCCACGCTGAAGGCCTCCGGCGACATCGTGGTCAATGCCGCGAACAACAGCCGCATCGAGGCTTCGGTGGCGGCGATCGCCGCGGGCGCCAGCGTCGGCGGCGTCGCAGTCGGCGCCAGCATCGGTGTCGGCGTCGCGACGAACCTGATCGGCAGCAGCCTCGGCTCGGCCCGGTCGTCCGCCCTCGTGATCGAGGCGGTCTCGAAGGACACGAAGATCGAGGCGCAGGGTAACCTGGACGTCACGGCCGTGTCCGGCCAGACGATCAATGCGACGATCCTGGCGGGCTCCGTCGCGATCAGCGCGGGCGCCATCGCCGTCAGCGCCGCCGGCGCGGGTGCCGGCACGCATAACCGCATCGCCGCGCAGGTCAGCGCGACCATCGACGGCGACGGCACCGACGGCCGCATCTCGGCCGGGACCGTCACCGTCTCGGCCCGCGACGCCTCGTCGCTCAGCGTCGACACCGGTGCGGCCTCTGTCGCGGCTTCGGTCGGTATCGTCGGCGGCGGCTCGGCGGCGATTGCCGTCGCCGCGGCCGACAACGTGATCGAGAACCGCGTCACGGCCGCGATCAGGAACGTCAACGACGGCTTGTCCGCCCGCAATGCGGTGAACGTGACCGCGACCGAAACGGCGACCCTGACGAGCCGTGCGCGTACGGCCGCCTTCGCTGCGAATTTCTCGCCCGTCGGCATTTCCATCTCCGGCGGCGGCGCCGGCACCGGCGACACCGTCAAGAGCACGACGACTGCCGGCATCTACGACAGCAAGGTGACCGCTGCGGGCAACGTCTCCGTCCGCGCATCGGATACGACGAGCGTCGATTCGCAGGTTCTCAGCATCTCCGTGGCAGGCGGCCTGCTCGCCCTCGCCGCCGGCGGTTCGGTGGCCACGGTCGAGGCACGGCCGACGGTCACGGCCGCGATCGAGGGTGGTAGCCTGTCCGCTGGCGATGTCAGCGTCCTCGCCACCGCGCTTCCGGCTGTCGTCGCCCGGGCCTCAGGCATCAATGCCGGCACTGCGGCGATCGGCGCTTCGGTTGCGCTCGCCAAGGTCGCAGCGATCGTCGATGCCCATACGAAGAACGTCGCGATCACCGCGGCGAGCCTTACGGTGCAGGGCAACCTGTCCCAGCAGGCCGGTAAGGAATCCGCTACCGCGAGCGCATCCGGCGCCGTCGGCGGCCTGATCGGCCTCAACTCGACGGTCACGACGGCCGAGAACGCCAGCAAGGTCACCGGCACGATCGACGTCGGCACGGTGCTCACCGTCAGCGGCGCGGTTGCCGTCACGGCGACGAGCACGACCAAGCAGAGCTCGAATGCCAGCAGCGCGAGCGTTGGCCTCGTTGCGGCCGGCGCCACCTTCGCTACGGCCAATTCGGCGACCGAGACGGCCGCCAAGGTCGCATCGCTGGGCAGGCTCAATGCCGGCTCGATGACGGTCACCGCTTCGGGGACCGACGACAACTTCGCCAAGTCGGTCGCCGGAAGCGGCGGCCTCGTCTCTGGCACGGCCGCGAGCTCCAGCACCACCACGGGCGGCAGCACCAGGGCCGATCTCGGCCTGGGCGTGACCATCGACCTGACGACGCGCAGCGACAGCACCGGCCTGTTCTACCTCGCGGCCGACCACACCGCGACGATCAACGGACAAGTGATCACCGACAGCTATGGTGCGCTCGCCGGTGCGGGTGCCGTCGTCACGAACGACGTCACGCATGCCGTCGCCGCCACCTTCGGCGCAGGTGTCCGCCTGACGGCACGCGACATAGTCGCGACTGCGACCAACACCGTGAACAAGCCGCAGCTCGGACAGGCCAACATCGTCGGCTCGACGGGCGGCATCGCCAGCGGCGCCTCGGCGCACAGCACCACCACCATCGACCTGACGACGAAGGTCACCGTCGATAGCAATGCCGGTCAGAAAACGAACCTGACCACCGTCGCGCGGGGCGGAAGCCAGGGCGGTATTCGCCTGGGGGCGACCAACGTCATCAACGCCTACGACAAGGTCTCCCTGACCACTGGCGGCGCGATCTCGGGGGCCGGCGCTTACTCGACCATCGAGACGCGCAACTTTCAGGCCCAGGTCAACGTCGGCAGCAATGCGACGCTGTTCACGCTCGGAAACTTAGCGCTCTCGGCCAACGGCAACGGCTCGGCGAACGCGGTCTCGAACTCCGAGACCTACGGCGCGGCGACTGTCGCGGTCGGCAGCACGGCGGTGATCCTTAAGCCGGACAATTCGGTCAACATCGGCGCGAATGCCGACATCACCGCCTACGGCGATGCCGACTTCTTCGCCGGCACCAACAAGAAGGCCTACGACGACAGCTACGACACCTCCGCGACGACGGACAATTTCGCGGGCAGCGCGATCCCGATCTCGACGCTCGCCGCCAAGATCCGGGTGAGCGAGACCAACACGATCAAGGTCGATGGCGGTGCCACGATCAAGACGGCCGGTAACGCGAACCTCTTCACGAACCGGCAGGGCAATGCCGGCGCGCTGGCGCGGATGAAGGGCACGAATTGGACGACGGCGGTTGCCGGCGGCATCGACAGCGCGCTCGGCGGCTCGGCGATCACGCCGGTCGGCGACGCCCAGACCGGCTCGGTCGGCACCGTGATCGTCGACGGCAACATCGTCACCGGCATCACGCGCAACATCTCGATCGTTTTCGACGACCTGACCCGCGGCACCGGGGGCAACCCCCCGACCGTGATCACGGGCACGGTGAAGCTGAACGGCCAGAAATACGACGCGAACGGCAACCCGATCGCCGATAATGACGCGACGAAGAGCTTCACGATCTCCCTGGCGAACGGCGCGACCTCCGCCTCGGCCACTCTTCCGAAGCTGCCGATCACGGTCAGCCTGGGCTACACCAACGCGCAGTCGAGCCTGATCGCGGCCTTCGACGAAGCCACGAAGGGGCTTGCGACCTACAAGGACAACAGCACGCTCCAGGCCTATTATCAGGGCGAAGTAAACCGCATCAGGAATGAGCTACTCGCCGATGGTCTGGCTGAGCGCCAGATCGACTTTAGCGGCAAAGAAGTACTCGTTCCGGTCTTCAAGCAGGTGCAGGCGATCACGGTCAGCCCGTTCACGGCGGGCGCCGGCGGCATCTTCGTGCGGGCCGACGCCCTGCTCGGATCGGGCAAGCTCGACGCCGCGTCAGACACGAAGGTCGAGATTACCAACAACTCGGTGGCGAACCTCGTCATCGGCGGCATCACGATGCCGGAATCGAACGGCGGCACGTTCCTGAACGGCAACGTGGTGACGTCCGGCGGCGACGTGACCACGCGCCGGCAGGCCATCGCCACCGAGAACGCCAAGAGCCCGGACGCCGCGGCGGCCGCGATCGTTGCAGGCGGACGCGGCGTCTCCTTCTCGACGCTGACGGCCGGCGGCATCGCCACCGATGCCGTGAAGAGCGACATCTACCTCACGAATACCTCCGGCGCCCGCAATGGCAATTCTGCGCCTTCGGTCTTCGTCGTGGGCGATGTCTACGCACCGACTGCTGTCTTCCACGTGAAGACGGCGAGCGGCGGCGATCTGAGCATCACGGCCATGACCTCGGTGAAGAGCACCGATTTCGATGTCGGCGGTGCCGTCTCGATCGGCACCACGGAGGATCTGCGCACCTATTCCGTCGGCGGCGACCCCTACGGCCAGATCAAGACCGTGCTCGACACGGGCACCGGACCGCTGACGGCGAAGACCGACAGCGCCATCGCGACCGCGCTGGGCCAATCGACGGCGAGCCTCGTCGCGAGCGGCGCCGTCACGATCAAGGCGCAGTACCTCAATGTGAACGGTCTCGTGCAGAGCGGGCGCGACACCTACACCATCGTCATCGACCAGACGGTCGAGAACGAGATCCGGCAGATCATCAACAACCCGGGGCGCACGGCAAACCTCAGCTCGCTCACCCGTGACGGCTTCTCGGCGAGCTACAACCGCCAGACCGGCGCGATCGAGATCGACGAGATCGTCTCGACGGGCGGCCAGATCAACCTGACCGGCGTCATCGTCAACACCAACCAGGGTAAGGGCGAACTGCGCGCGCTTGGCGGCTATGCCAGCGTCAACGTCGTCAACAAGCTCAACCGGGACGTCGTCCTGAACCGCATCGACCTGTCGCAGCGCGGCGTCGGCGCGATCGACATCAAGGATCTCGCTTACAAGAACGACGCGCGGGACATCGCTTTCCGCCAAACCTTGATCAGGCAAGATGCTGCGGGGACAATCACGCGTTACAGCGCCGATTTGAGCGCGTCCGGCCGCGAGGTTGCGAAGGCCTCGGGCAGCCTGACCGACTACGCGCCGGTGAGCGGGTTCCGCTATGCCTTCACTATCGGGCAGGGCAACAAGAACACCTACAGCAAGACCATCGGCACGTCGTCCTGGGCCGGTATCGACGCCTTCGCGAAGAACCCGCCGGACCTCAGCACCTTCAACAAGGAAACCACCACGAAGGCGGCCCTACAGCCGGAATCCGCCTATTATTACATCGACGCGAGCAAGTCGGGTTACGCGTTCTTGGGCGCGCCCGAGTACACGCGCAGCGTCGAGCCGGCGAAGGAGGTCGCGAGCTGGACCACCAGCACGTGGTACGGTAAAAAAACCTACTATTCGAAGTTCCAGACGGTCGACTATACCGAAACGCAGGCGACCCATAGTCTCGAGGCCGATTACGGCATCAAGATCACCTTCACCGGCGGTCGCACGGGTACCGTGAACGTCGATTCGCAGGGCGCGGGACGCGTTCTGATTGCCGGCGGTATCAAGAACGATAACGGCACCACGACGATCGCGTCGGGCGGCACGATCGAGCATCTCGGCTCGACCGCGGCCGTCACGGGCTCGCGCGTCGTGTTGAGCGCCGTAGGCGGGATCGGCGGTGTCGCCCCCGTCATCAAGACCGACGTCAATACGCCTGCCCCCGTCAAAGCCATCAGCGATCTGCTCGCCGAGAACACCAAGGGTCTCAACGTCACCACCGTCGGTGCCGGCAACAGCCTCACGGCGACGACCACGCAGGGCAATATCAACCTCAACGTGCGGACGCTCGACAACGAGCTCGGCATCGACAGGATCGCCGCAGGCGGCGGCTACGACGTCAAGCTCGTCTCCTCGGCCGGCGTGAAGACCCAGGGCAGCGGCGTCATCGCCGGCGGCTCGCTCAATCTGGCGGCCGGCGGCCGTCTCGGCTCCGAGGCCGCGCCGATCAAACTCGATGGCGGCAGCACGGGCCGCGACAAGACCGATATCGTCGCAGGCGGCACTGTCGGCGTTCAGGAAATCGCGGGCGATCTGCGCCTCAACAGCCTCACCGCCAACGGCGACGTCTACATCAAGGTCGACGCCGGAGATCTGCTCAACGTCAACAGCGTCGTGGTGCGCGACACCCGCGTGGTGTCGCAGCTCGTCAACGGCGTCTGGAAGGACCTCGCCCTGACGACGGCGGATGCCGATCGCAAGTATCAGGCGACGCTCAATGCCTTCGAGACCACCCGCGAGGGCGACTACAACGCCTACTGGTCCTACCGGAAGCAGCAGCCGAATACGGCCGGCGCCATTACGCTCAGCACGACGAATGGCGAGCGCGACTACTACACTAAACTCTACACGGACCAAGCGGTGAGCCAGGGCGTCACCGATGTCGCGACCTACGTCGCCAAGGCGATCACCGCTCTCGAGACGAACCGCACGCTGCAGTACCACACGCTGCACGAGCAATACGGCGTCTACGGCGACGTCTATCACGCCGACCTCGCCGGCGATTACGCGGCCTATTGGGCCTACCGCGCACAGCAGGGCGCCGGCGCGTACAGCTCGACCTACACGGTGAAGGCGACCGCTCAGGAGCTCGCCAAGATCCAGGCGGCGACGCATGCCGCGCCGATCCCCGGCGACGCGATGATGGCGGTCGTCACCGCCCAGATCGCGGACTTGGAGGACCAGCGGACGGCGGCCTATACCGCCCTCCGGGCCAGGTTCGACGGTGTCACCGATCCCACGCAGGTCTCGGCCGGCGATCAGGCGGCGTATGCGCTCTATTCCGGATACCGGGCCGCCTTCGACGCGAATGCGGGCAAGGTCCGCCTGAGCGTTGCCGAGATCACCGGCCTCTACACCACCGCAATCCAGGCCGAGGCGCGCAACCTCCGGCTCGCCGGCACCGATCTCCAGACTTACGTCACCGCGCAGATCCAGCGGATCCAGGACTCCAGGACCGCCGACTACGACAACCTGAAGTCGTATTTTACAGGCTTCGTCAGCACAACGGTGACGGACTTTGCCGCTCAGTACGCTCAGTATTGGCAGCTGCGCGAAGCCCAGGTTCCGGGTGATACGCCATCCGCGACCTACACCGCCCTCGACACGGTGTTCTCGCGTTTCGGCGACGCGTATCTGCCGAAACTCGCCGCGGCCTACACGATCTACAGCGATTACAAGACGGCGATCACCGGGGCCGAACTCACCGCGCTGACGGCACAACTCACCACGGAGGCGGCGACGCAGACGTTGGGCGAGGCTGCCCTGCGCATGGATACGTCGGCGAGGGTCGCCACTGTCGAGGCCGGGCTGAAGGCCACCTATGCGTCGCTTCATGCGACGTTCGGCAGCCTCGGTACCGTCTACGACGCCGCGAAGGTCGCAAACCTGACCTCGGCCGAGCAGGCGTCCTACGAGACCTACTGGAACTACCGCAATCAGCAGGTCGATCCGTCGATCTACAACGCATCGTTCGCACCACGCCTGACGGGCCAGGCGCTCGCCGACGCGGTGGCGGCGGCCCGTGCGGCCGCCGTCGCGGCGAATGCCGGCTCGACGGCGATCACGGCTGCCCTCACCGCCGCTCAGACGGCGCGCGAAACCAAGCTCACGGCGCAGTATGCCGAGCTCAACACCTTCTTCAACAAGCTGCCTGCCTCGTACGAGACGAACGCCCTCACCGCACAGAAGCAGGCGGCACCCGCCTTCTTCGTCGACCAGGCGACGGCCGACGGCATCAACGCCGGCATCAAGCGGTGGACACAGGACGAACTCCTGGGCGCGGTCGGCCAGGGCCTGCTCAAGGAGGTCTCCAGCACGATCACGAACAGCAACCCGATCATCAAGGGCGCCAACGTCCGTATCGTGACATCGGGGAACGTCGGCTCGGTGAGCGGTACGACGCTGATCGGGTTCGGCACCAACAAGACGCCGCTGACCACGGACCAGCAGATCGACCTCGGCGCCGCAGAGCGCAGCGATCTCGTCTTCCTGACGAAGGCTCCGATCGTGACCGGCACCGTCGTCTTCGGACATGACGGGACCAAGGGGACGGTGACGCTTCAGGGCGGCGGTGCGTGGGATGCCGCGACCTTCTTCAAGGACGGCAACCTCTTCGACGGGACGCTCTACATCGGCGGCCTGTCGGCGAACGCCAACGGCCAGACCGGCAAGGTCTTCAAGATCCTCAGCGTCGTGGGCTCGGTGATCACCGTCGACCAGCGCTTCGACCAGGAGGGCCTCGGCCGCGGCCTGAGCTTCGGCGTCAGCATCGCCGTGAACGGCGAGGCGCCGCGGGCCAGCGCCGTCACCTCCATCGACCTCCTGAAGGCGGCCCCGACGACCGTCGACGTCACGTTCAGCAACGACACAGCGGCCCAGCAGGGCATCCTGACGCGCAGCAGCGGGACCTGGGACGCTTCCTACGCCGTCGGCGACACGCTCTACATCGCCGGCCAGACTCGGAACACGACGGCGGTCGCGTCGAACGTCTACGAGATCGCCTCGGTCAGCGGCGGCGTGATCCGCCTCAAGGTCGGCCAGCTCTTCGATACCCGCACGGTGAGCGGCCGGCAGGCCGCCAGCGCGGCTGCGAAGGTCGACGTCGGCGTGCGTGCGTCCACCGGGACGGGCGTCTACGTCATCAACCGTGTGTTCGCCGATGCCGACGACACCTTCGTGGCGGACGGTTTCACGAACGGCATGCGCATCGGCGTGGCCGGCGGCTTCGGCGTGAAGACCGCCAACGCCACCAGCGCCGAGCAGAGCTACACCATCGCCACGGTGAGTGCGGCTAGCCTGGTCCTCGACGCTAGCAAGAAACCGACGGTCGAGAGCGGGCGCAACCTGATCGTCTTCCAGTCGAAGACCGATCCCAACAACCCCTTCGCCAAGATCACTCAGGTCCTCATCCAGAAGCGCAAGCCGGTCGTGCTGGCGAATACCGGTACGCTCGACGTAAGCGCTGGCGGGCAGATCTACGTCGACGTTCCCACCACCACTGCACTGACGATCGGCAGCGTCGAATCGACGGGCACAAAGGAAATCCGGCTCAAGACCGGCGCCGGCCTCGTCAACGGCGGCGCCGACGGCACCGTCAACGTCAAGGGCGGCGATACCGTCCTCGAGGGCGGCACCGGCGGCATCGGAACCGCGCAGAAGGCGCTCGGCATCGATCTCGGCGCCACGAACACCATCGCGGTGCGGGCCGACCAGAGCATCTTCGTCACCGAGAAGACCGGCAACCTGAACCTCGAATCCGCCTTCTCGGCGGGCGGCGACGTCACCTTCGTGGCGACCTCGGGCAGCATTCTCGACGGCATCGGCTCCGACACGAACAAGATCGTCGCCAACAACGTCTACCTGACGGCTTCGGGCGCGATCGGTTCGAAGACCGACGCGATCGAGATGAAGCTCGGCGGCACGGTCCGCGCGAGCGCCACCGGCGACATCGTGCTGAGCGAGACGCAGGGCACCATGAAGGTGGTCGCGATCACCACGAAGGGCGACGTGGTGCTGAAGGCCACCGCGTCGATCATCGACGGGGGTGATCTCACCACGCCGACCGACATCGACTCCGCGCCGATCGCCGGCTCGGGCCGTGTCAACATCAGCGGCCGCTCGATCGATCTCAACGCCAAGGACGGCATCGGCAGCCTGAGCGACACGCTCGGCCACGAACTCGAGATCGACAGCAATGTCGGCGGCACCACGAACGGTGTCGTGACTTTGACGGCCGGGGCGAACCACATCGCCGTCGTGGAAACCGCGGGCGACCTCTATCTCAACACCGTCGGCACGGATGCGAGCCACACCGCGTTCATCACCGCGACGACCGGGAGCATCCTGAACGGGGCGACCCGATACTTCGACACCGACAAGTTCAACACCGATACCAACCTCACCTCGGGCAAGGCCTACCTGATCGCCTCGGGCAGCATCGGCACCGAGACCCGGCGTATCGTCGCCAAGATGGTCAGCACGGACAGCGATGCGTTCGGTGGCATCGAGGGCTCGTCGGGTAACGACTTCTGGCTGTGGAACATCGGCGGCCTGCGTGTCGGCGGCGTCAACGCGGCGTCCACCGTCGGCGTGAAGGCCGGCGGCAAGCTCGGTATCCGCACGTCGAGCCCCGTCGAAGTGTCGAAGGACATGATCGCCAAAGCCTCCATCCTGGTGGAGTCCGGCGAGGAGACGAGCCGGTCCGACGACAACCTCACCGTGAAGGCGGGCGTCACGATCTTCTCGACAGAGGGCTCGGTCGAGCTGAATGCCGGCGACGATCTCATCGTCGAGAGCACGGCCGTCGTGAAGGCGAAGGGCACCATCACCCTGAGAGCCGACTGGAACCGGGATACCCACACGGCGTCCAACGACGCCACGGCGACCATCGACCTGAAGGGCACCTTCGTCGGCGCCTCGATCGAGATCGACGGCAGCACCAAGGGCGGCCAGATCCTCCTGAACGGCAGCTTCACGACGGGCACCCGCTCGATCACCGGCGAAGGCTCTGTCGCCAACATCGTGGAAGGCTCCGTCACGCGCGGCGGCTCGATCGCGATCAATGCTCTGAGCGGCGGAACCGGAAACAACGCGGTCACGCTCGGCGGGACCTATTCGACCGGCGCGATGAGCATCACCACCGGCGGTGCGACCGACCAGATCGACCTGCGGGGCAGCTACACGGCGGATACGCTCTCGATCGATGCCGGGCCGGGCGCCGGGCGGAACGACGTCACGCTGACGGGTTCGTACCAGATCGGGGATGAGTTCAGGATCCGCGGTGGATCCGGCATCGACACCCTGACCGACTCCCGTATGGTCAACGGCGTGACGACGAGAGCCGACATCAAGGCCCGCTCGCTGTCGATCAACCTGGGCGACGGCGCCAACAGCGCGAGCCTGACGGGCAGCTACGACGTTTCCGGCTCTCTGGAGTTCGTCAGCGGCAGCGCCGACGATGCCATCACCCTGACGGGCGGCATCAAGGCCGGCAGCTTCACCCTCGATGCGGGCGGCGGCAACAACACCCTGATGCTTTCGGGCAGCTACACCGTCACCAACGCGCTCACGATCCGCACCGGCTCGGGCAACGACACCATCGACCTGCAGGGCAGCTACACTGCCGGCTCGATGGCGGTGGATGCCGGTGCCGGCGACAACGCCATGACTCTGACCGGAACGTACCGGATCACGAACGGCTTCACGATCACCGGCGCCGCCGGCACCGACACGCTGACCGACCTGCGCGTCGTCGGCGGCACGGTGTCCAAGGCCGATGTCGAGGCGAAATCCGTCGCGATCAACCTCGGCGACGGCACGAACACGGCGACGCTCACGGGCAAGTACCGGATCACGGACGCCTTCACGCTTACCACCGGGGCCGGCCTCGACACCCTGACCGACTACCGCCTCGTCGGCGGAGCGGTCACGGATTCCATCGATCTTGAGGCCGGTCGGATCGCGGTCGCGCTCGGCAACGGCGCCAACGGCGTCGGCCTCGCCGGCACGTACACCGCCAAGGCCGATTTCATCCTGAACACCGGGGCGGATGCCGACACCGTCGTCGACGCGGCTCTCGACGGCAGCACCGTCGTCAAGACCGCGACGATCAACGCAGCCGACATCGTGCTGAACCTCGGCGCGGGCGACAACGCCCTGACGCTACTCGGCACCACGATCGCGACCTCGACGCTGGCGATGACCAGCCTCGGCGGACGCGACCGCTTCGCCCTGCGCGGCCGGATGCAGTCCTCGACGACCACGATCAGCCTCGGCGCGGGCGACGACACCCTCGACCTGGCGCCCATCTCCATCGCGGGCAACACGAAGGTCTATGGCCAGGACGGCGCGGACGCGATCAACGTCGATCGCCTGCCCGAGCTGACCAGCAAGACCGGCAGCCGCACCGACACGCTCGACATCGACGGCGGCCAGGATTCCGATGCGATCCGCATCCAGCTGGCCGGGACGTCGTCCTATCGCATCAACGTCCACGACTCGGGCGACGCGAACCGCGGTGTCGATACGCTGACCATCCTCGGCACGGATGCCGCCGACCAGTTCCTGATGCGCCGCAACTTCGTGGCGCTCACCCACCCGAATACCGACGGCACCTACACCAACACCGCCGTCGAGCGGATCAACTACGACATGAGCGTCAACGGGCGCGTCATCGTCGAGGGCGGCAAGGGCGCCGACCGCTTCGCCATGGATGACAACGCCGCGCTGATGACGGTCGACGGCGGCGAGGGCAACGACGTCTTCCAGATCGGCCAGGTCTTCGCGACCCCGCGCGACACGGCCAACGGCCTGCTTGAGGAAGACGCATTCGAGACGACAAAGCTGTCGTTCGGCGGCTACCTGTCGCGCGGCATCTCGATCCCGACGGTGATCTATGGCGGCGTCGGCGACGACACCTTCCAGATCTACTCGAACAAGGCGGACCTGCGCCTTGAGGGCGAGGACGGCGACGACACCTTCATCGTGCGCGCCTTCGCCACCGACCAGGCGAACAAGATCAAGCTCAATGCCGGCGCCGGCAACGACCGGATCGAATACAATATCAACGCGCCGCTCGACATCGACGGCGGCTCCGGATTCAACAAGATCGTCGCGCTCGGCACCGAGTTCAACGACACCTTCGTCGTCACCAGCGGCGGCATCTTCGGCGCCGGCCTGTCGATCCGCTTCACCAACATCCAGGCGGTCGAGGTCGACGGCCTGGAGGGCGACGACACCTTCTACGTCCTGTCCACGCCGGCCGGCGTGGTCACGACGCTCATCGGCGGCCTCGGCAGCGACACCTTCAACGTTGCCGGCGACGTCAGCGGCGAGGTCGTGGCGCGCGACGCCAAGGGCAACTCGGCGGTCATCAACCACACGATCGCGAGCAGCGACAAGCGCTTCGACGGCCTGTTCGTGCAGGGCATCAACGCCTCCGTCTCGGCGGCCGACGGCGGTGCCGTCAGCGACGAGGGCGGCCTGACGCTGCACGAGGACTCCGTCATCACGACGCCGAACGCCGAGGGCAGCAGCGTCGGCATGTATACGATCCTGCCGCCGTCGCCGAAGACGAAGCCACTCCTCGCGAGCGACACGGCCGTGATCACGGTCTCGGCCGCACAGGCCTCGTCGCAGTCGCGCGCGCTCGGCGGCAATGCCGGCACGGTCGCGGTCTCGAGGGACGGCAATTCCTACGCCGACATGCTGACGCTGACCTTCACGGCCGTTTCCGACGGCAATGGGGGCTTCATGTGGTCGCCGGCGCAGACGGTCTTCGTCCGCGCCAAGTCCGATACGGCGCTCGAGGGCGATCAGAACGTCGCCATCGGCCACTCGGTGGTCAGCACGAACTCCGACGTGAACGGCACCTACGTGCGCACCGCGCTCGTCAAGGTCATCGACAACGACAAGCCAGGCCTGATCATCGTCGAGAGCGGCGGCAGCACCGCCGTGATCGAAGGGGCCCAGGGCCGTCCCAGCCAGGCTCAGAACAAGGACGGCTACACCCTCGTCCTCAACAACGCGCCGTTGGCGAACGAGACGGTGCGTGTCACGCTCAACGTGCCGACCTCCCAGCTCTCGCAACTGGTCTTCACCGACGCCCTGGGCAATCTCCTGCCGAAGGACGGCGGCTTCGCGTACCTCACGTTCAATGCCAGCAACTGGAACATAGCCCAGACCGTGAACGTGGCCTCGCCGGCCGACACCACGCCCGAGAACCGCTTCGTGGCCGAGATCAGCCATGTCGTGACCAGCAGCGTCGGCGGCACCAGCCAGGAGGGCTTCTTCAAGGCGGCGCTCGTCGGGACGCCGGTCGTGCGCGTGCAGGTCACGGACGGCAACACGGCGGGTGTCGTGGTGACCCCGGCTGCCGGCGGCGTCGCGGTGACGCCGAACCAGGATTCCTACTACGACCTCGTCCTGACGACGGCGCCGACCGGCCCGGTCACGATCAGCCTCGCGGGCGACGGGCAGACCATCACGGCCAGCAACGACAGCCGCTTCAAGGCGGCGACCTCCACGAGCCCGGCCACCGTCACCTTCGACGCCTCGAACTACGATCAGGCCGTACGCGTGATCGTGAAGCGCAATCCGAACGCCGCGCAGGCAACGTCGGACGTCAAGACCTTCTCACGCCAGCCGCACGACCTCAGCCGCATAGAGGGCCCGCTGGTCCTCGAGGGCGGTGTCGGCCCCGAGAGCCGTTCGCTCACCCCGGCCATCGTCCTGCCCGGCGAGAACAATCCGTCCGTCGACCGCAAGATCATCGATGACGGCCTGCCGGACTTCGACAAGGTCACGCTCTACAACGACACCATCTCGGTCGGCGTCTCGGGCACCCTGAGCTCGGACAAGGTCACCGGCTTCAGCCACATCGACGGCTTCGGCATGTCGACGAACGACGTCTCGACGGCGACGAGCGGCAGCGCCAACGTCCGCACCTTCGACGGCGGCGTCACCTACCGCGGCATGCGCTCGGTCGAGCTGCTGCTCGGCTCCGGCGCGGACAACGTCACGGTCACGGGCACGGCGCTCGATGCCCTGACGGCGATCCATGGCGGCGGCGGTGCCGACACCATCCGCGTGACCGGCTCCGAGGGCACGCTCGCCCTGTTCGGCGATACCACGGCGGACAACAGCCGCTACAACTCCACGCCGACGAACCCGACCGGCCGCGCCTTCGCCTTCCGCGACGAGGGCACGATCGGACCCGACGGACGTCCGGTCAGCCTCAACGACACCATCGACGCCTCGGGCGCGACGGGCCTCGTCATCATCGACGGCGGCGCGGGCGACGACACCATCATCGGCGGCCAGGGCCGCAACATCATCGCCGGCGGCACGGGGAACGACACCATCACCGGCGGCCCTGCCGCCGACGTCATCCTCGGCGATTCGAGCTTGAACCTCGACGACGTCCGCCGCTTCGTGACCATCGCCGACCCCTTCGTCGGCGAGGCACGGGCCGCGGGCACCGACACCATCGACGCCAAGGCCGGCGCGAACGTCCTCATCGGCGATCACGGCCAGATCTACCAGGACGGCTCGACGACCGCCGGCATCGCGCTGGAAGGCACCCACGTCGTCAGCCGTGTCGTCTCGACCTACACGGGCGTCGGCGGCGGCGACACGATCACCGCGACGGACGGCGACAACGTGATCCTCGGCGGCTTCGGCGCCGAAAGGATCACCGCGGGCGCGGGCAACCACGTCATCCTCGGCGATAACGGCGAAGCCCTGTTCACGGCCGGCGTTCTGACGAGCCTGAGCAGCATCTTCGGTACGATCGGCGGCGACGACACGATCAAGGCGGCCGACGGCAACACCACGATCATCGGCGGCGCCGGCAAGGACGGCATCACGGTCGGCGTCGGCACGCAGGTCATCCTCGGCGACACCGGTCAGGCGACCTTCGTTCCTGGCACGCGCAGCGTGAACGGCGTTCCCCTGCAGGTCCCCGTCCTGATCGCGATCAAGACGGCCGACGACGAGGCCGCGATCGGCGGCGACGACGTCATCACGGCGGCCGACGGCAACGTGACAGTCATCGGCGGCGCGGGTTCGGACAAGATCACCCTCGGCAAGGGCACGCAGGTCGTGCTCGGCGACAGCGGCTCGGCCACCTTCGAGAACGGTCTGATCGCCACGGTGACCTCGATCGCGACCACGGTCGGCGGCAGCGACACGATCGAGGCCAAGGACGGCAACACCACGATCCTCGGCGGATGCGGCGCGGACGGCATCACGGTCGGCGCGGGCAACCACGTCATCCTCGGCGACAACGGCAAGGCACTGTTCACCGCAGGCCGCCTCGTCTCGATCGAGAGCCTCGATCCGACGGTCGGCGGCGACGACGTCATCACGGCGGCCGACGGCGACGTCACCCTCATCGGCGGTGCCGGCGCCGACAAGATCACCTTGGGCGCTGGCCGTCAGGTCGTGCTCGGAGACAGCGGCTCGGCCACCTTCGAGAACGGCCTGATCGCCACGGTGACCTCGGTCGCCACCGCGATCGGCGGCAACGACACGATCGAAGCCAAGGACGGCGACACCACCATCCTCGGCGGTGCCGGCGCGGACAAGATCACGGTCGGCGTGGGCAACCACGTCATCCTCGGCGACAACGGCAAGGCGCTGTTCGCTGCCGGCCGCCTCGTTTCGATCGAGAGCATCGATCCGTCCATCGGCGGCGACGACGTCATCACGGCGGCCGACGGCAACGTGACCGTCATCGGCGGCGTGGGTGCGGACAAGATCACGCTCGGCAAGGGTCGTCAGGTCGTGCTCGGCGACAGCGGTTCCGCGATCTTCGAGAACGGCTTGATCGCGACGATCACCTCGGTCGCCACGGATATCGGCGGCAACGACACGATCGAGGCCAAGGACGGCGACACCACCATCATCGGCGGTGCCGGCGCGGACGGGATCACGGTGGGCGCGGGCAACCACGTCATCCTCGGCGACAACGGCAGGGCGCTGTTCGCGGCCGGCCGTCTCGTCTCGATCGAAAGCATCGATCCGGGTATCGGCGGCAACGACACCATCACGGCGGCCGACGGCAACGTCACGGCGCTGGGCGGCGCCGGCGCCGACACGATCACGCTGGGCAAGGGCACGCAGGTCGTGCTCGGCGACAGCGGCTCGGCCACGTTCGAGAACGGCCTGATCGCGACGATCACCTCGGTGGCCACCGATATCGGCGGCAATGACACGATCACGGCTACCAGCGGCGACACCACCATCCTCGGCGGTGCCGGCGCGGACGTCATCAAGGTCGGCACGGGCAACCACGTCATCCTCGGCGACAGCGGCAAGGCCGTGTTCCGCAACGGACGTGCCCAGCGCATCGAGTCGATCACGCCGGATGTCGGCGGCGCCGACATCATCGAAGCCAAGGACGGCAATTCCCGGATCATCGGCGGTGCCGGTGCCGACGAGATCACCACCGGCGCGGGCAACCACGTCATCCTCGGCGACAGCGGTGAGGCCGACTTCACCGAGACCGTCACGGGCGGGGTGACGACGAGCCGGCTCGCGCGCATCGCCACCACCGCCACGGCGATCGGCGGCGCAGACAAGATCACCTTCGGCGAAGGCAACAACGTCGTTCTCGGCGGCGCGGCCGGCGACATCATCAAGGGCGCCGACAAGGGCGCGGTGATCCTGGGCGACAACGGTGTCGTCACCTTCGACGCCGCCGGCCGGATCCTGCGCGCGCTCTCGATCGACACGGCGGTCGGCGGCGACGACACCATCGAGATCGGCGACGGCGACAACGTCGTGCTCGGCGGCTACGGCCGCGACGGCATCACCATCGGCAACGGCAACAACGTCGTCCTCGGCGACAGCGGCCAGGCCGATTTCGAGGCTGGCGCCATCGTCGAGATCGCCAGCACCAGCCCGGAGGTCGGTGACAGGGACACGATCAAGCTCGGCCGCGGCCGCAACACCGTCATCGCCGGTGCCGGCGGCGACAGCGTCACGGCCGGCGACGGCGCGAACGTGGTCCTCGGCGATGCCGGCTACGCCCGCTTCACCGCGGCCGGACTGCCGATCATCGTCGAGACCACCTACGACAACGTCGGGGGCAGCGACCAGATCACGGTCGGCAACGGCGACAGCGTGATCCTCGGCGGCTCGGGCGGCGACCTTATCGTTGCCGGCGACGGACGCGCGGTCGTTCTCGGCGACAACGGTCAGGCCACCTTCGACGCCCTTGGCCGCGTCGTACAGGCCGCGACCACCGCAGCTACCTCCGGTGCGCGCGACGAGATCACCCTCGGCAACGGCGGCAGCGTGGTCATCGGCGGCGTCGGCGCCGACAAGATCGTCACCGGATCCGGCTCGGACGTGATCCTCGGCGACAACGGCAGCGTCGTCTTCAGCAACGGCGTGCTCGTCTCCGTCGAGACCCTCGAATCCACCTTCGGTGCGGGCGATCTGATCCTGGCCGGCGAGGGCGACAACGTCGTGTTCGGCGGCGTCGGGGCCGACGATATCACCACCGGCTCGGGTGCCGACGTGATCCTCGGCGACGACGGTCAGGCGACCTTCTTGCTGGGCAAGCTCGTCCGCGTCACCACCAAGAACGAGGGCGTCGCGGGCGACGACACCATCCGTGCGGGCGACGGCGCCAACGTCGTGCTCGGCGGCTCCGGCAACGACGGCATCACCACGGGCCTCGGCGACGACGTCGTGTTCGGCGACAACGGTGCCGTCGATTTCGTGAACGGCGTCCGCTTCGAAGCGCTCAGCGAGCGTGCGGGCGGCGGTGGCCGCGACACTATCGTGACGGGCGCGGGCGCCGACCTCGTGATCGGCGGCCTCGGGGCCGACAGCATCGATGCCGGCAAGCTCGACGGCGATGACGACATCGTCTTCGGCGACAATGGCCACGTGACCTTCGACGTCCTCGGCCGGGTCACCCTCGCCGAGACGATGGACGCGACGCTGGGCGGCGACGACATCATCGAGACTGGCGCGGGAAAGAACATCGTATTCGGCGGTGTAGGCTCCGACGCGATCACCACCGGCAAGGATGCGGACATCGTCCTCGGCGACAACGGCGCCGTCACCTTCTCGGGCGGAGTCCGTCTCGAGGCGACGAGCGACCGCAACGGCGGCGCGGCCGACACCATCGTGACCGGCGCAGGTGCCGACCTGGTCATCGGTGGCCTCGGCGGCGACAGCATCGATGCCGGCAAGGACGATGGCGATGACGACATCGTGTTCGGCGACAACGCTCACATCACCTTCGACATCCTCGGCCGTGTCACGCTGGCCGAGACGATCGATGCGACCCTCGGCGGCGACGACCGGATCGAAGCCGGCGCGGGCGAGAACATCGTCCTCGGTGGTGCGGGTTCGGACACGATCATCACGGGTGCGGGCGCCGATGTCGTCCTCGGCGACAACGGCAAGGTCCTGTTCACGGGCGGAATCCGCCTGGAGGCCATGAGCGACCGGAACGGCGGCGGCGGCGATACCATCACCACAGGCGCCGGTGCCGACCTGATCCTCGGCGGCCTCGGGGCCGACACGATCGACGCAGGCATCGACGACAGCGATGACGACATCGTCTTCGGCGATAACGGCCACGTCGTCTTCGACCCGAGCGGCCGCCTGAAGCGGGCCGAGAGCATCGATCCCGGCTTCGGCGACGACGACACCATCGTGGTGGGCGGCGGCGACAACCTCGTCATCGCCGGCACCGGCGCCGACAAGGTGACCGCGCTTGGCGGCAACGACACCGTGCTCGGCGACGACGGCCGCGTAACCTTCGAGACCGACGGCCGCGTGAAACGCGCCGAGAGCATCGATCTCGGCTTCGGCGGCAACGACGAGATTACTGTCGGCGCCGGCAACAACCTCGTCATCGCGGGCGGCGGCAGCGACGTCGTCACCGCGCTTGGCGGCAGCGACGTCGTCCTCGGCGACGGTGGTTCGGCGGAATTCGACGGCGGCGTACGCCTCGCATTCGTCTCGATCGACATCGTCGGCGCCGGCAACGACCGGATCACCGTCGGCGACGGCGAGAACATCGTCCTCGGCGGCGCGGGTTCGGATACCATCATCACGGGCGCGGGCGCCGACATCGTTCTCGGCGACAACGGTCTCGTCGCTTTCGAGCTCGGCATCCGGGCACGTGTGCTCAGCGACCGCGACGGCGGTGCGCGCGACATCATCGCCACGGGGGCGGGCGCCGACCTGGTGCTCGGCGGCCTCGGCTCCGACACGATCGACGCAGGCAAGATCGACGCCCTCACGGACGATACCGATGCCGACATCGTCTTCGGCGACGACGGCCAGGTCACGTTCGACGCCTTCGGCCGCGTCCGGCGCGCCGAGAGCCTCGATATCGGCTTCGGCGGCGACGACGAGATCCGTGTCGGCGGCGGCGACAACATCGTCATCGGCGGCACCGGCAGCGACATCGTCACCGCGCTGGGCGGCGACGATGTCGTCCTCGGCGACAACGGCTACGCCGTGTTCGAAGCCGGCGTGCGCGTCGCCTTCGTCTCGACCGACACCTTCGACGCCGGCAACGACCGGATCGATGCCGGCGACGGAGACAACCTCGTCATCGGCGGCTCGGGCAGCGACACCATCACGACCGGCACAGGCGCCGACATCGTCCTCGGCGACAACGGCCGCGTCGACTACGCGCTCGGCATCCGCTCCGTCGTCCAGAGCGACCGCGATGGCGGCGCGCGCGACATCATCCGCACCGGTGCAGGTGCCGACGTCGTGTTGGGCGGTCTCGGTGCCGACAGCATCGACGCCGGCAAGGACGACGCCCAGTCGGACGTCGTGTTCGGCGACAACGGCCGCCTGACCTTCGACGCCTCCGGCCGCGTCAAACGGGCCGAGAGCTTCGACCCGACCTTCGGCGACGACGACATCATCGAGGTCGGCGGCGGCGACAACGTCGTCATCGGCGGCACCGGAAGCGACACGATCACCGCGCTCGGCGGCAACGACGTCATCCTGGGCGACAATGGCTACGCGATCTTCCAGGCCGGCGTTCGCGTCGAGTTCGCCTCGACCGATCCGGATGACGGCGCGCGCGACGTCATCAAGGGCGGCGACGGCGACAACATCGTCATCGGCAGCGTGGGCGCCGACGACATCACCACCGGCTCGGGCGCCGACATCCTGCTCGGCGACATGGGCGTCGTCCGCTTCGAAGACGGCCTCGTCAGCGAGGTCTACACGACCGAGGAGCGCAGGGGTTCCGGCGACGTCATCAAGGGCGGCGACGGCGACAACATCGTCTTCGGCGGCGCCGGCCGCGACGAGATCACCACCGGCTCGGGCGCCGACCTGATCCTCGGTGATTTCGGCGAGGCGAGCTTCATCGACGGGCGCTTGGTGCGGGTGGCCTCGCTCTATCCGACGCGCGGCGACGACGACACGATCACGGCGGGCGACGGCGATAACGTCATCCTCGGCGGCTTCGGCAGCGACACGATCGTCGCGGGCGCCGGTGCGGACGTGGTGCTCGGCGACAACGGCCTCGCGACCTTCCGTAAGGACGGCAAGCGGATCCTCGTCCGCACGACGGATCCAGAGATCGGCGCAGCCGACAGGATCACTCTCGGCGAGGGCAACAACCTCGCCCTGGGCGGTGTGGATGCCGACGCGATCACCTCCGGCGCGGGTGACGACGTCATCGTGGGTGACCACGGCTCCGTGAGCTACGACGCGGCCGGCCTCCTGGCGCAGGTCCTGTCCACCGATACCGGGATCGGCGGCAACGACACGATCACGGCCGGCGACGGCAGCGACGTGATCGTCGGCGGCTTCGGCTCCGACACGATCACGGCCGGCAACGGCGCCAAGATCGTGCTTGGCGACAGCGGCCGTCTCGACTTCACGGCCGGTGTGATCACCCTGGCGCAGACGCTCGATGCCAGCATCGGCGACACCGACACGATCAAGCTCGGCACGGGCAACAAGCTCGTGCTCGGTGGCGCCGGCAGCGACCGGATCGAAGGCCTCGCGGGCGACGCGGTGGTGCTCGGCGATGCCGGCCTGGTGCGGTTCGTCAACGGCAAGCCGGTTCGTGCCGAGAGCACGGACGTCACGGTCGGCGGTGACGATACGATCACGCTCGGCGCCGGCAACGGTGTGGTGCTCGGCGGCTCGGGTGCGGACACCCTGACGCTGGGCCTAGGCCGGTCTGTGGTTCTCGGCGACAACGGTACGGTCGATCTCGACGATCAGGCGCGTGCTACCGAGATCGCCTCGACATCGCCGGACATCGGTGGCCGCGATGTGATCGTGGTCGGCGACGGCGGCAGCGTTGTCATCGGCGGCTTCGGTGCCGACCTGATCACGACGGGTTCGGGCTCGGACATCGTGCTCGGCGACAACGGCGCGGTGACGCTGAGCGCGCTGGTGCCGGTCTTCGTGCGGACGACGAGCCCGGCGATCGGCGGCGCGGACGAGATCCGGGCGGGCGAAGGCGACAACGTCGTGCTCGGCGGTGCGGGCGCGGACCTCGTCGTTACCGGCTCGGGCGCCGACGTGATCGTGGGCGACCACGGCTCCGTGAGCTACGACGCGGCGGGTCTGCTGGCGCAGGTCCTGTCGAGCGACACCGGTCTCGGCGGCAACGACACGATTACGGCCGGCGACGGCAGCGACGTGATCGTCGGCGGCTTCGGCTCGGATGCGATCACGGCCGGCAACGGTGCCAAGATCGTGCTTGGCGACAGCGGCCGTCTCGACTTCACGGCCGGTGTGATCACCCTGGCGCAGACGCTCGATGCCAGCATCGGCGACACCGACACGATCAAGCTCGGCACGGGCAACAAGCTCGTGCTCGGCGGCGCCGGCAGCGACCGGATCGAAGGCCTCGCGGGCGACGCGGTGGTGCTCGGCGATGCGGGCCTAGTGCGGTTCGTCAACGGCAAGCCGGTCCATGCCGAGAGCACGGACGTCACGGTCGGCGGTGACGATACGATCACGCTCGGCGCCGGCAACGGTGTGGTGCTCGGCGGCTCGGGTGCGGACACTCTGACGCTGGGCGCGGGCCGCTCGGTGGTTCTCGGCGACAACGGTACGGTCGATCTCGACGATCAGGCGCGTGCCACGGAGATCGCCTCGACATCTCCGGACGTTGGTGGCCGCGATGTGATCGTGGTCGGCGACGGCGGCAGCGTTGTCATCGGCGGCTTCGGTGCCGACCTGATCACGACGGGTTCGGGCTCCGACATCGTGCTCGGCGACAACGGCGCGGTGACGCTGAGCGCGCTGGTGCCGGTGTTCGTGCGGACGACGAGCCCGGCGATCGGCGGGGCGGACGAGATCCGGGCGGGCGAGGGCGACAACGTCGTGCTCGGCGGAACGGGTGCGGACCTCATCGTCACCGGCTCGGGCCGCGACGCGGTGCTCGGCGACAACGGCCAGATCCGCTTCGACGCGGCAGGCCTGATCACGCGGGCCGAAAGCCTGGATACGGCCATTGGCGGCGACGACACCATTGAGGTCGGCGCGGGCGACAATCTCGTCATCGCCGGTATCGGAGCCGACAAGGTCACGGCGCTCGGCGGCAACGACATCGTGCTCGGCGACAGCGGCTTCGCGGAGTTCCTGGGCGGCGTGCGCGTCATGGTCGCCACGCTGTCGGCGGTCGACGGCGGCAAGGACACGCTGACGCTCGGCGAGGGCAACAACCTCGCCCTGGGCGGTGCCGATGCCGACGTGATCACCTCGGGTGCCGGCGCCGACGTGATCGTGGGTGACCACGGTTCCGTGAGCTACGACGCGGCCGGCCTCCTGGCGCAGGTCCTGTCCACCGATACCGGGATCGGCGGCAACGACACGATCACGGCCGGCGACGGCAGCGACGTGATCGTCGGCGGCTTCGGCTCGGATGCGATTACCGCCGGCAACGGTGCCAAGATCGTGCTCGGCGACAGCGGGCGTCTCGACTTCACGGCCGGTGTGATCACCCTGGCGCAGACGCTCGATGCCAGCATCGGCGACACCGACACGATCAAGCTCGGCACGGGCAACAAGCTCGTGCTCGGCGGCGCCGGCAGCGACAAGATCGACGGCCTCGCGGGCGACGCGGTGGTGCTCGGCGATGCCGGCCTGGTGCGGTTCGTCAACGGCAAGCCGGTTCGTGCTGAGAGCACGGACGTCACGGTCGGCGGTGACGATACGATCACGCTCGGCGCCGGCAACGGTGTGGTGCTCGGCGGCTCGGGTGCGGACGCCCTGACGCTGGGCGCGGGCCGGTCTGTGGTTCTCGGCGACAACGGTACGGTCGATCTCGACGATCAGGCGCGTGCCACCGAGATCGCCTCGACGTCTCCGGACGTCGGCGGCCGCGATGTGATCGTGGTCGGCGACGGCGGCAGCGTTGTCATCGGCGGCTTCGGTGCCGACCTGATCACGACGGGTTCGGGCTCCGACATCGTGCTCGGCGACAACGGCGCGGTGACGCTGAGCGCGCTGGTGCCGGTGTTCGTGCGGACGACGAGCCCGGCGATCGGCGGCGCGGACGAGATCCGGGCGGGCGAAGGCGACAACGTCGTGCTCGGCGGCGCTGGTGCGGACCTCATCGTCACCGGCTCGGGCCGCGACGCGGTGCTCGGCGACAACGGTGAAATCCGCTTCGACGCCAAGGGTCTGTTCAGCCAGATCGTCTCGGTGGAATCCGGGATCGGCGGCGACGACACGATCGATACCGGTGCGGGCGACAACGTCACCTTCGGTGGCGCGGCTTCCGACACGATCACCACCGGTGGCGGCGCCGACGTGATCCTCGGCGACAGCGGCGAGGCCCTCTACGAGGCTGGCCTGCTGACACTGCTGCGTAGCCTCGACGCCGGCGTCGGCGGCAAGGACATCATCAAGGCCGGCAACGGCAACAACATCGTCCTCGGCGGGATGGATGCCGACGCCATCGAGACCGGCTCGGGCGCCGATATCGTGCTCGGCGACAGCGGGACCGTGCGCTACGCCTCCGGTGCCCTCGTGCAGGTCGTCTCGACCGACACGGCGCTCGGCGGGGACGACACGGTGACGGCCGGCGACGGCGACAACCTCGTCATCGGTGGTGCAGGCTCCGACGCGATCACCACCGGTGGCGGCGCCGACGTGATTCTCGGCGATAGCGGCGAAGCCCAGTTCGCGCTCGGACGGCCCGTGCTGATCCGCAGCCTCGACGCCGGCATCGGCGGCAAGGACGTCATCAAGGCGGGCGAAGGCAGCAACATCGTCATCGGCGGCATGGATGCCGACTCGATCGAGACCGGCTCGGGCCGCGATATCGTACTCGGCGACAGCGGCCTCCTGCGCTTCGACGCGAACGGCGTCCTCGCCCAGGTGACCTCGACCGATACGACGCTCGGCGGCGACGACAGCATGAATGCCGGCGATGGCGACAACCTCGTCCTCGGCGGCGTCGGCTCCGACACCATCACCGTCGGCTCGGGCGCGGACATCGTGCTCGGCGACAGCGGCGACGTGCGCTACGCGGTCGGCATCGTGACCTCGATCACGACGATCGATGCGACCTCGGGCGCGGGGGACACCATCCGCGCCGGCAACGGCGACAACCTCGTCTTCGGCGGCCTCGGCGGCGACGCGATCACCACCGGTCTCGGCAACGACGTCATCGTCGGCGACGACGGCCGCGCCACCTTCGCCGACGGCGTCCTGGCGGTGCTGGAGACGATCGATCCGACCATCGGCGGCGGCGACACCATCGTGGCCGGCGACGGCGACAACCTCGTCTTCGGCGGCGTCGGTGCGGACAGGATCCTCACCGGCACCGGCGCCGACATGATCTTCGGCGACAACGCCCGGGCGGAACTCGCCCTGGTCGGCGGCCGCGCCGTGGTCCGGCGTGCGACCACGACGGATCCGCTCGCGGGCGGCGACGACCGCATCGAGGCCGGCGACGGCAACGACACCGTGTCCGGCGGCACCGGCGCGGACGTCATCCTCGGCGGCGGCGGTCACGACGTGCTGTTCGGCGACCACATGCTCTACGACGTCGCGCTGCCGGTGAATCAGCGCGCGGTCTCGACCTTCACGGCCGCGGTCGACGGCGGCGGAAACGACACCATCGAGGGCGGTGCCGGCGACGACTTCCTCTACGGCCAGCAGGGCGACGACACGTTGTCCGGCGGCGATGGCGACGACGACATCACCGGCGGCCACAACGTGGTCGGCGGCGCTGACGGCAACGACACCCTGACCGGCGGCGGCGGTGCGGACGTGATCCTCGGCGACAACGGCGTGATCACGCGCAACGTGCTGCTGGACGACGTCAAGACCGTCACCTGGCAGCGCAATCCCGGCAGCTTCGCCGATACGGTGATGCGCGACGTGCTGCGCTTCGACCTGATCGACTTCGTCGCCGGTAACGACACCATCGACGGCGGCGCGGGCGACGATCGCCTGTTCGGCCAGATGGGCGACGACAGGATCGCTGGTGGCGACGGCTCCGACGAGATCGTGGGCGGCCTCGGCCGCGACACGATCGATGGCGGCGCCGGCGTCGACTACCTGCTCGGCGACGAGGGCCGCATCGTGCGCGCCTATCGCACCGACGGTTCGGCGGTGCTCAACACCGACGGCACCTGGCATCGCGACGTGGTGCTCGAGGAGATCGGCTCAGTCACCGGCAGCATCGACACCGGCTTGGCGGCCGGAGCTTCGGCGACGGCGGACCTCGCCGCCAAGCTCGCCGGGGCGGACCTCGTGCTCGCCGTCGGCGCCAGCGACAAGGCCGGAACGCGCCTGTCGCTGGGTGCCGGCGGCGCGACGACCGCCGCCCTGACGGTCTCGCTGGCTGCGGCCTACGACGACACGATCGACGGCGGCGACGGCAACGACGTGCTGTTCGGCCAGCGTGGCAACGACACCCTGCGCGGTGGCGGTGGCGACGACCTGATCTTCGGCGACCGGGCCTCCAACCTCTCGGAGACCGTGTCCGACCAGCCGGGCATCGTGAACGCCATCCGGCTGATCGGGGCCGCTCCGGGAACCGGGATCGCGCTGCCGCTCGGCGGCGAGGTCGTGGTGCCGGCCGCCAACCTCGTACCCGCCGCCCTCGGCGTCGGCGCACCGCGCATCGAGGTGTATCCCGCGATGGCGGGTGTGGCCGCCGACATCGCCGGCGCCGATCCGATCCGGCGCAGCGACGGCGGCAACTGGACCGTCTACGCCTCTCTCGTCCCGAGCATCTACAACGCCAACGGCGTGCTCGCGGGCAACGACACCATCGACGGTGGTGCAGGCAACGACACGATCTACGGTGACAGCGGCGAGACCTACAGCCTCGACGTCACGGCCTATGCCGCTCTGAACGGCCAGATCGACAAGATCTCGGCCTCTCTGCAGGATCTGCTCGGCGTCTTCGCCAGCCTCGGCTCCGGGGTCGACATGCTGAACGCCGGTCGCGGCCAGCCTTCGGCTGCGGCGATCGCCTACGGCAACGACACCATCACCGGCGGCGACGGCGACGACATCGTCGTCGGCGATGCAGCCCGCACGATCGTGCGCGGACCCGGTCCCCTGCGCAGCCTGTCGGGCGAGGCGGCGGCTTCGCTCAGCGACTTCCTTTCCGACATGCGCACGGTCGTCACCGACCTCGCCATGACGGGTCGGGTTGCCCAGGCGCAGGTCACGACGAACCTGGAAAACGCGTCCGGCATGTCTCTCAAGGAGATGCTGCTGTTCGGCTTGCCGGATCAGCTGCGGACGAAGCACACGGTGTCGATCGGCAACGACGTCATCGATGCGGGCGCCGGCAACGACCTCGTGGTCGGCGATACCCTCGTGATGCTTCGGCCGGGCGTGGCGCGCGGCCTCGCGACCTCAGATCCCGCCGCGGCGGGCACGGCGGCTTCGATCGAGGCGGCGCTCGTCGACCGGGCGGCGGCGCGGTTCGAGGCGATGCTGAAGGAGCTCACCGCAGACTTCCCGGTCGATCGCCAGGCCGTCGGCCTCGACTGGATCGCCGCGGCAAACGCCACGGGCAACCGCCTCGAACTCGGCAACGACCGCATCCTGGGCGGGACCGGGAACGACACGCTCATCGGCGACACCGCCCTCATCCAGATGCCGTCGGCCAACGCCTCCGACGGGGCGGGTGTGACCGCCGCCAGCCTGGCGGAGGATCGTGCGCAGGTGTCGGCGCGGGTTCTGGGGATCGGCTCCGCCGGTCTCGGCACGGATCTCGATCCGTGGACCCGCTCGGCCTCGGACGCCCTGGCCGTGGACGTTCTCGGCGCGGTCTATCCCGTCTGGTACGGCTACAGCTGGAACGGGTCCGTTCTCCAGTCCAGCCCGCCCTCCGGGCAGATGGCCAATCCGCTCAACGGGGGTATCTTCGGCTTCCCGTCGGCGGCCCTGAGGGGACTTCCGGCCGAGCCGGGCTACCTGTCGCAGTTCCTGCGCAGCAGGGCGGTCCTGTCCGGCTTCGCGCCGGGCGTGCCGCTCGATCTGCAGCCGTCCTCGGGCGTCTATGCGAGCTCGGTGAAGGCCGGCGAGGATATCATCGCGGGCGGTGCCGGTGAAAACCGCATCTTCGGCTCGACGGCGACGCTCGTTCCCGCGATCGATGCCGAGGGCAGAATGGTCGGACCGAACGCCCTCACGGCGCTCAATCCCACCGATATCGGGACGCAGAACGGCAGCTTCAGCCCGGCCGGTTACCCTGCCAGCATCGGCATCATCACCACGGCCGGCACGCCGAACCAGATCCTCAACTACGCCTACGGTGTGCCGGTGCCCGGGAGATACGGTGCTCCGTCGCTGGCGAACTCCATGTCCACCTACGGTCTGCCGTCACAGGCCTCCACGCCCTACGGCTACCCCTACGCTGCGGGACCGTTCTGGTTCGGGTTCGCACCGTTCGGCATGCCGCAGGGCACGCAGACCGGGCCGGATCAGATCACCGAGGGCGGCGGCCTGACCTTCAACGGCTTCGTCAAGAAGCGGGCGGGCTGGGTCTACGATGCGGGCGTCACGTTGCCGTCGCTCTCCGCGACGACCGCCGACTCGCTCATGCCGAAGTCCATCGCCGGCCGGCCGTCCCTCATCGAGGGCGTCGCACACAAGCCGCTGCTGGCCAGCGACGTGATCCGCTCGATCCAGGGTGGCGACATCCTGCTGCGGGCGAACAACGTCCCGACCGGCGCGCCGTCGAAGTACACGACCTGGTTCTTCGACGAGGCGAAGGGCAGCCTGGTGCAACAGGCGTTGCAGGAGGACGACATCCTCTTCCTCGCCAAGCGCTTCGGCGATCCGACGCAGCATGCGAAGTGAGGGGCGGGCACATCCGCCGGCGGACGCGCCCTCCGACGAAAGGGCTGCCTCGTCAATCGAGGCAGCCGGCATGCGGCGACGGCGCCCGGGTCTGCATCCGTAGGGCCAGCGCTATGTCTGGAAACGTAGCCTGTGCGGGCCTGTGCTGCTGCGCTCACGGAGAAAGGTCCGGACGGTCGAGCCGAGATGGTATGCGATGACGTTTCTGCGAACGGTCACCTTCGACAGGGCGGAGATGGCGTCCCACAGCACCGCCTTGAGCCGGCTGCGCGCCGACGCGATCCAGGCTGTCGTCGTCCGAAACGTCTTCACGGCCTCGGAATCGTCGCGGATCGTGTCCGAGATCGAAGCGAACGCGCAGGACTTCCCGACCACGTCGTTCCCGGCGCCGTTCCGCTCGCACTTCTACGGCATGAACCTCAACCTCGCCGATCCGGACCTGGAGGCGTATTTTTCCATGGCGCCGGGCTTCTCGGAGTCCCTCGCGGCGCTGATGGCGCCCCATGGCGGCTTCGAAAGCCGCGTCATGGCGGTCCTCTCGGCCATCGACGGCGGCCGCTCCTACACCGCGCCGCCCGGGCCGCCCGGTGCCGTCCCCTACATGGTCACCACCCTGCGCTCGCATCATGAAGGCGGCTACATCCCGCCCCATTTCGACAACGAGCAGCGGATGCGGCCGAGCTACCGCCACCTCGAATCCCTGATCGAAGGCGACACCTTCTCCTTCGTGCTCACCCTGTCGAAGGCCGAACGGGGTGGGATGCTCGAAGTCTTCGATGCGCCATCCGAGGCGTGGTCTTCGCGCTTCCAGAACCGCGACCGCACGGCAGCGAAGCCGGATCTCGCGGCCTTCGCCCGGCATGCCTTCGACGTCGAGGCCGGAACGCTCGTGCTGCTGCGGTCGGGCCGCATGCTGCACCACGTCACTCCCGTGGCCGGCGGCACCAAGCGCTGGACGGCCTGCTCGTTCATGGCCGCCTCGCGCGCCGGGGACGGCGTCTATTGCTGGGGCTAGGGCGTTGCCGCGGGTCCCGGCCTATTTCGATGCGTTTCTCGGAGCGATCGCCCAAGGCGCCGCCATCGACCATGTCCATCTCGGATACTGGGACGAGCCGGATGCCGTGGGGCCGTCCCAGGCCCGCGCCGGGTTTGGCCGAGCCCAGGCGCGCCTGAGCGAACACCTGATCGCCATGCTGGACCTTCAGCCCGGCGACCGTGTGCTCGATGTCGGCTGCGGCTTCGGCGGCACCCTGCATGCGATCTGCCGGACGCATCCCGGCGTCATGCCCTTCGGCATCAACATCGATGCACGCCAGCTGAGGGTCTGCCTCCGCAGCGATGCCGCGGCGGCGAATGCCGCCTGGGTCGCGGCCGACGCCTGCCGTCTGCCCTTCGCCGACGCCGCGTTCGACCGGCTCCTCTGCGTCGAGGCGGCCTTTCATTTCGCGAGCCGGAGCGCCTTCTTCGCGGAAGCGCATCGCGTCTTGCCGCGCGGCGGCGTCCTGGTGATGAGCGACTTCGTTCTCGCGAGGCCGCCGTTGCCGCCAGGGACGATCGCCGCCTTCGCGGACAGGCTGGAGGCGGATTTCGGCCCCTGGCCCGCCCTATGGACCTCTCTGGACGAAATCCGCTGCAATGCCGAGCGGGCCGGCTTCGCGCTCGGCATGACCGACGCGACTGCCCACGTCCGGCCGAGCTACCACACGATCGCCCCCGACGATCGTGCGGAGCTGAGTGGCGGCGTCGTGCTCCGGGAGCTGCACCGCCTCGGTTGCCTGCGCTACCTCCATCTGCGTCTCGACAGGCGATGACGCAGGAGCTCCGAACGCATCCAGCCGGCGCCGTTCGCGCAACGCCTTGAATTCGCTCATCCGCCGCACGAAGACGTAGTGCGCCTGCCAGCTCCCCTCCCGAGTCGCATGTCCCTCCCCACAACCCGCGCACGGCGTGTCGCCCTCGTCTGCCTGACCCCGCGTCCGGATGCGCAGGAACTCGGCCATCTGCGCCTGCCGAGTTTCGGTATCCGGCGCATCCACGCGGCTTTGCTGGGCGACCCCGATCTCGCCGGCCTCCAGGTCGCGCAGATCGACCGCCGCGCCGATGACCTGGAGGGCTATCTCGAGGAGATCCTGGCCTTCGAACCCGACCTCGTCGGCTTCTCGATCTATGTCTGGTCGGCCCCGGCGATGATCGAGGTGGCGCGTCGCCTCCGGCGCCACCGGCCCAGGCTCCCGATCGTGTTCGGCGGACCCTCTGCCCGCTCGGCCTTCTTCGACCTCGAACCCTACGGCCCGGCGCACGGCTACCTCGACGCGGTCGTCGAGGGCGACGGCGAGGAGATCATCCAGGACATCGCGAAGCTGCCGAGCTTCGAGCGCACCGCGTGGGAGAGCGTGCGGGGGCTGACGCTGCCGACGGAAACGGGCTGGTTCCGAACCGAGCGCCGGCCGCAGATCGCATCTCTCGACCGCATCGCCTCGCCCTACGCGCACGGCCTGATGCCGCAGGGCGGGGTCGCCTATCTCGAGACGTTTCGCGGCTGTCCGCTCTCCTGCCGCTTCTGCGAGTGGGGCTCGAAGGAGAACACCAAGGCGGCCTTCTCCGCCGACTACGTCGCGGGCGAGCTCGAGGCGTTCCGCCGACACGAGGCGCCGGCCGTCTTCCTGCTCGATGCAGGGCTCAACCTGAACATCGGCGCGTTCCGCAACCTGCGCATCGCCAACCAGCGCTCGGGCTTCCTCAAGGAGACCCTGTTCTGGGCCGAGATCTACCCCTCCATCGTGCGCGACGAGCACCTCGCCTTCATTGAGGAGATCGGCACCGCCTATCTCGGCGTCGGCATGCAGTCGATGGATCCGGCCGTGCTGCGGCTGCACGACCGGCCCTCGGATTCGCCGCGCTTCGAGGCGGCGGTGCGGGCGCTGGCCGCCGTGACCAACATCGAGTTGCAGATCATCGCCGCCCTGCCGGGCGACACGCCCGAGGGCTTCTTTCGCACCTTGGACTACGCCCTGTCGCTGCCGGCCAACGTCCGGGTCTACCACTGCCTCGTGCTGCCCGACGCGCTGCTGACCCGCAGCCGGCCGGAATGGAACATCCGCTTCGACACTGAGACCATGACGATCCGTTCTTGCGAGGGCTGGAGCGAGGAGGCGGTGGCCCGCACGCGCCAGGAGCTGCGCCGCCGCTCGCTCGCCGCGGGCGGGAAGGCCGGCGAGTTCTGGTGGGCGTTTCCCCGGCGGGAGGAACGCCCCTCCTGGCGGCGGGCCGCAGGGCAATGACGGCCTGCCGATCCGGCCGGCGCGTCGCCCTCGTCGCGCAATATCCCGAGCGCGATCCGGCGATGCCGAGCTTCGTGCCCAATCTCGGCCTGCGCATGGTCGAGGCCTCGGTGCGCGCCGCCGGCTTTCCCGATCTCGCCTGCCGCGTCTGGGACCTCGACGAGGCCGATCCCGCCACGGTCGCCCGCGAGATCGTCGCCTTCGATCCCGACATCGTCGGCTTCTCGGCCTATCTCTGGTCGCTGCCGTTCCTCTGCCGCGTCGCCGCCCTGATCAAGCAGGACGACCCGAGCCGGCTCCTGGTGTTCGGCGGCCCCTCCGCCCGCCCGGTGATGTTCGCGAAGCCACCGTTCTTCGGCTTGCGTGATGCGATCGACGTGCTCGTGATCAACGAGGGCGAGGAAACGTTTCGCGATATCGTTTCCCTCGATGCGCGCACGCCCGAAGCGCTCGGGACGCTGCGCGGCGTCGCGGTCAAGGACGGCCCCGGATGGCGGGAGACGCCAGCCCGGCCGCTCGCCGACCTCGACAGCCTGCCCTCGCCCTACGCCCTGGACCTCGTCCAGCATGGCGGGCTCGGCGTGCTCCAGACCTATCGCGGCTGCCCCTTCACCTGCGCCTTCTGTGAGTGGGGCGTGATGGAATCGCCCAAGCGCGTCCGGGCGGTGGAGCATCTCGACCGGGAATTCGGGGCGATTGCCCGCCACGGGGTCTACGCCGCGCTGCTCGTCGACGCCGGGCTCAACCTCAACCGCAATGCCTTCCTCAACCTCAGGCGCGCGGCGGACGAGAGCGGCTTCTTCGAGAAACACGGGCTGATCTGCGAGGTCTACCCAGCGGCCGTGCGCCAGGAGCACCTGGATTTCCTGGCCTCCGTCAGCGACGCCTATGTCGGCATCGGCCTGCAGAGCTTCGACAACGCCGTGCTGGCCCATGTCGACCGCACCTACGACGAGCGGCGCTTCGACGAGACCTTCGCCAAGCTCGACGCCGTGGCGAGCCTCGCCGTCGAGATCATCCTCGGCCTGCCCGGCGATAGCCCGGAGGCCTTCCGTCGCAATTTCGAGCGCGCCCGCTGTCTGCCCTGCGCGCTGCGCGTCTACCACTGCGTCGTGCTGCCCTCCGGCCTGATGGTGCGCTCCCCGCCCGAGCACCGGCTCGACTACGATCCGGTCTCCCTCAAGATGATCTCCTGCACTGGCTGGAGCGAGGCCGCGCTGCAGACCGAGTGCCGGTTCCTGACCCGGCAGGCCACGATGAACGGCGGCCGCACCGGCGAATTCTTCTGGACGTTCCCGCCACCGCGCTGAACCGCGCAAGGTTCGGTTTTCAAAAGGAAGGGCGCCAACGGAAACGCCCTCACGGGGCGTCCTGGCAGGCAAACTGGAAGCGAAAAACCTTGGCGGAGAGGGGGGGATTCGAACCCCCGATGGGCTTGCACCCATGCCGCATTTCGAGTGCGGTACAATCAACCGCTCTGCCACCTCTCCCACCCCCCGGCCGCCAGCGCGGGCGGGCCTGGATCGGTCGTGGGCACCGCGAACGGGCCGACGACGGGCGGGTGATAGCGGAGGCGTCGGGGTCTGGTCAAGATGATCCGCGCAGCGGCTGTGGCCGGCGGCGGCGGGGTGGCGCGCGGGGGCGAAACGGCGTCATCCACAGGATTGCGGGGAGGGCGTTAACCCCTCGTTAACCACTCTGGCGTGTTCTGGATCCGTTCTCAATGCGAGTCGGAGCGAGACCATGCCCCAGCCCCTGGTGAACCCGAGCGTCCCGGCCTGCCCGGTGGAAGATATCGCCCAGGCCTATCTCGGCACCGTGGGGGGCGATGCGGCCCTGGCCCTGCGCCGGGTGATCGCCGACGCGCTCGCCGACCTCGTGGAGGCCGAGCGCCGGACGCGAGAGACCGGCCGCATGATCTCGCGCGGCTATGTCCGCCGGCCGGCGCTGGCGGTCTGAGAACAGCGGCCCGTCCGGGCAGGCGTGGCGGCGCGCGTTCGCGCCGGCCGGCAGCCCGAAGAGCCGAGGCCCGCGGCTGCCGGCCCGAGGGGAGGGCGCCCGAAACCGGCTCGCTCTGGTGGACGTTGACCCTCCACACGGCGCGGCCTCGGCCGCGCAGGAGGAGATTTTTGGAATGAGACTACTCGCAGGAGCCGTCATCGCCCTGTCGCTGGCTGCGCCGGCCTCGGCGCAGGTCACGTCGGCCACGCCTTCCGGCTCGGGCGCGACCTTGCCGTCGGCGGGCGGCATCGCCGATCCCGGCGGGCTCTCGGCTGGCGGAAGCGGTACGTCCGGCGCGGGGACGGGCGGGGCCGCGTCCAATCCCGGCGGGCTCTCCTTCGGCCGCACGTCCGGAACCGGTGGGGCACCCTCCGGCGCCGGCATCGCGACGGGCTCGACCGGGGTGCAGCCGCCGGACGACACGTATCTGTATCCACTCTATGGGAAGAGTTTTCGGTGAAGGCGGGCGAGGCAGGCGTGAACCCTCGGCCGGAATGGCACGCGACGTTCCGCTGAGCGGGTGAAGCTGCGCGGCAGGCCGCCCAGCGATCCGATACCCCGTCACGATCGGCCCGAGAAGCACCCCTGCGCGCTCAGCGCGTCCAAGACGCCGTTCATCGTGATCTGTACGCCGATGCAGAGCAGGATGAAGGCCGCGAGCCGCGCGATGATCCTGATGCGCGCTTGGCCGAGCAGATCGGTGATCCAGTCGGCCCAGCTGTAGGTGAGGCCGATCGTCAGCGCGATCGCCAGCGCAGCAGCGGAGGTGCCCGTCGCGAAGGCCGCGAACGCGGCACCCCCTGCCGGACGGTTCGATCCGAGCGCGATGGCGACCGCGATGGAGCCGGGCCCCGTCGTCAGCGGCAGCGTTAGGGGAAAGAACGCGATGTCGTCCTGGCCCCGCGCATCCTCGGCTTGGGCCTGCTTCTTGTCATCGTTCTTCTCGGGCGCATTCAGCAAGCGCCAGCAACTGGCCGCAACGACCAGGCCGCCAGCCACGCGCAATGCCGAGATCGAGACGCCGAAGAAGTCGACGACATAGGCGCCGATCCACAGCGACGACATCATGACGATCGCGGCGTAGATCATGACGCGCCGCGCGAGCACGGTGCGTTGCGCGTGGGTCCGATCCCCGGTGATCTGCGCGAGGATCAGCGCACCGCCCAGGGGATTTACGATGGAGAACAACGCTGAGGCGGCCGCCAGAAAGCTCTGCGTCGCCAGGATCCACCACGTCATCGGCAGCTCGGTTCTTTGTGCAGGACCGGACCTCTCGAGGGCCGGTCAACCGCTAGGACAATCGGCCATGGGTGTAGAGGATTGGTCCGAACAGAATGTGGGCTCGGAACTTCGCCTGATAGAGATGCGGACCTCGCAGGACAATTGTGGCGGCAGTCGCCAAGCTGGTTTTTTGGATTTTTTAGCAAAGATAAGACAATTCTCATCACCGAAGATACGTACGATGATTGCCCCTTGTCGAGTGCATGGCCTTTATCGGTAACGAACGAATTTGGCGCGCGTCTCGCAAAAGGACGGTGTCGAAAAAATTCTTAGTTTGGAAGTTCGCGAGCAAAGCCAGTTTTTTGGCGTGACCAGTTTCTAACGACTTTCGCTTATGACGGTAATATTAACGCTTTTTCTTTAGAAACAGAGAAATGGCTTTGTAAGATTTGCCTCTACGACGAATTTTTCAGAACTGAGCGTTACCAATATCAGTCAATAATACGGTTTCCGGTTGATTCCTTCAGCCTACCACGCTCCCGTCCCCGGACGGGTGGGGCGCCAGCGGAACCCCATCCGGGACCCAGCACAAGGACGTCGCGAAGCGTCTAAACGTCTGCGCCGTTCCATTCGAGCCGCAGGCGCGGCCCTTGTTACGCTGGATCCCGGATCACCTTTCGCTCCGCTGCAGGCATCCGGGAAAGGGCCATGAGACCGAACGGATCAACCGGATACGGTATAACATTCTATATGTTGCGCAAATTAATGGAGTTGTTTAAGTATTTGATCTAATAAAGAGAGAAATTATATATTCCATTTTTCTTGAGATTATCGACGCACATTCGGCGGATGAGACCGGCGATATGGAGATGGCGAAAAATTCGCGGCCATCTTCCAGTCCCTACGGAGTCGACTATCTTGAACGATAATCTTCTCAAACTCTCAAGGCCGGACTCTGCTCCACGTCATGCGCCATAGGCAGTTTTACTTTTCTTTTGAGCCGTGTCTGGACAGATCTATTGTCTAAATATTCCTTGAATATCGATAGGTAGCAATCTTTTGCTACCCCGGTCTTTAGGAATGGTTTTTACATCCCCTGCGCCCCAGTCACCCGCCAGACCGCCTTCCCCACATCGTCCGTCACCAGCAAAGCCCCGCTCTTGTCGAGCGTCACGTCCACCGGACGCCCCTGCGCCTTCTCGTCGGCATCCAGAAACCCGGTGAGGGCGTCCACCGGCTGTCCGGAGGGCTTTCCGTCGGCGAAGGGCACGTAGAGCACCTTGTAGCCGCTCTTCGGGCGGCGGTTCCAGGAGCCGTGCTGGGCGACGAAGAGGCCGCTCTTCCAGGCCTGGGGGAGGGACGAGGCCATGCCGAAGGCGATGCCGAGGGAGGCGGTGTGGGTGCCCACCGCGTAGTCCGGCGCGATCGCCTGTGCGACCTTGTCCGGGTTCGCCGGCTGCACACGGGCGTCGGCGTTTGTGCCCCAATAGGCCCAGGGCCAGCCATAGAAGCCGCCCTCCTGCACGTGGGTGATATAGTCTGGCACGAGGTCGCTGCCGATCTCGTCGCGCTCGTTCACGGCGGTCCAGAGCGCGCCGGTCTGCGGCTCGAGGGCGAGGCCGTTCGGGTTGCGCAGGCCGGTGGCGTATTCGCGAAAATCCTTCGCAGCGATATCGTAGACGTAGATTGCGGCGCGGCCCTTTTCCTTGTCGAGGCCGTTCTCGCCGACATTTGAGTTCGAGCCCACCGTGACGAAGAGCTTTTGGCCGTCGGCGCTGGCGATGACGTTCTTGGTCCAGTGGTGGTTGATGCCGGACGGCAGGTCGACGACCTTTTCCGGCGTCGCCGTGATCTCGGTCTGGCCCTCCGTGTAGGGCACCTTCACCAGCGCGTCGGCATTGGCGACGTAGAGGTCGCCGCCCACTAGCGCCATGCCGAAGGGCGAATGCAGGCCTTTGAGGAAGTCGTGGCGCTCCTCGGCCTTGCCGTCGCCGTCCTTGTCGCGGAGCAGGGTGATCTTGTCCGGGCTCGGCACGCCGGCCCCGGCCATGCTCTTCACCTTGTCGGCCACCCAGTCGGCGATGCCGGTGGAGGGGTCGTCGGTCCTCGACTTGTTCGCCTCGGCGACCAGCAGGTCGCCGTTCGGCAGCGTCACAACCCAGCGCGGATGGGTGAGGCCGGTGGCGAAGGCGGCGACCGCGAGCCCTTGCGCCGCTTGCGGCTTGGCGCCGTCCTGCCAACCGGCGACGCGGGCGATGTTCACCGTCGGCATCAGGGTGGGGTTCGGCGGCGGCAGGGTCGGGCTGGCGCCGGTGCCGGCGGCGAATGCCAGGGTGGCGCTCTCGGGGAAGAGGACGAACTCGTAGAACGCGACCCCGCCGGCCAATGCCACCACGAGGGCCGCGAGGCCGATCTTCGATCCTGTCCGCATCGGGGTCCGCACTCGTTCCGGATATCGCGCGGCGCATCGGGGCGGCGCCGCGGGGTTCAACGCCGGAAAGGGGCGTGGGTTCGCGGGAGGTGGGAATTGGTTGGCGGGGGAGGGGGGACGGTTCCGGCGCCATAATCCTGCAACTACACACGCTCCTCATGCCGAGGCGCGAGCGTCGAAGCATGGCTGACGGGGGTGCAACCGTCGCGCCGCGTGGGCCTTGGATCGGCGGCGGCTGTGCTACGAGGCCGCCGCGCGGCGCCTCAGCCTGAGGGGCGTTCGAGGTGCCAGCAGCGCTGGAATGCGTCAGGCCGCGACGGCCGGAGGGGAGGCATCGGTCTTGGGCTCGTCGGCGCCGGGGTGGCGTCGGCTGGAATAATAGAGGCCGATGGCGTTCCAGAAGGCGTCGCGCACGTCGGGCGTGAATTTTTCGAGGGAGGCCTCCAGCGCGGCCCGGCCCGACTGGGACGCCTCGTCGCGAAGAATGTCGTCCGTCGGCAAAGTGAGTTCCGGCATAGGGCGACCCTTTCGCGATGCGGCATTTCGAGATGCTTTGCCGCGACATTCAACGCCCGGGCGGCGTAGTTCGATCCCTCACCGCAGGCGGCCGAGCCCGATCAGCAGGAGGGTCACCGGCAGGGACAGGATGAAGGCGATGGCGATCGCCTGTTCCGCTGGCGTGGCGGTGCCGTCGCCCACCGCCACGCCCTGGGCCGAGAGGGCGGGGCCGGTGGCGGCGAGGCCGACCGCGAGGCTCGTCCAGGGGCCGGATCCACGCGGCATGACCGTTCTCCCGAGGTTGGCAACCCACGGTAACGCGTGAGTGACATCGATGTCACATCGCCGGGAGAAGCGTGGCCATTCCCCCGATAGGGTTTCCGAAACCCTTTACGCCTAAGCTTTCCGCAAGCGATCCTGGGGCTCTGACGGCAGAGTCGTTCCCCGGGACGGCGAAACCAGACACGCGGGAGGTCGCATGCGCCGGAACCAGAGCACCCTGATCGGCAGCCTCCTGCTCGTGAGCGTCGCCGGCTCCGGCCTCGGCGGTTGCGGGGTGCTCCCGGCAGGCGGCGAGATGACCACCGGGTCGGTGGCGCAGAACGCCAAGGTCGTGCAGACCCCGACCCGCGCCGACCGCGAGTGCCTCGCCCGCGCCATGTACTTCGAATCCAACCGCACCGACGAAGAGGGCATGCTCGCCGTCGGCACCGTGGTGATGAACCGCCTCGATTCGCCGAAATATCCCGGCAGCGTCTGCGAGGTGGTCGGCCAGAAGCGCCAGTTCGCCAACGGCGTGCTCTCGAAGCCCGTGCGCGACCAGGACCGCGGACGGATCGAGAAGGTTGCCGACCTGCTGCTCGCCGGCGAGCGCCACAAGGATGTCGGCCCGGCGCTGCACTTCCACACCGCGGGCTACACGTTCCCCTATACCAACATGCACTACGTCGCGCTCGCCGGCGGCAACCAGTTCTACGAGAAAACCGACCGCGAGGGCTATCTGCCGGCGGTCCTGCCGCACGCCGTCGTCCAGACCGCTTCGGGCAAGCTCGTGCCGATCCAGATGGCGACGCTGCTCGACACGCCCGATTCGTTCGCCACCGGCACCCCGCGTCCGCGCATGCCGTCCATCCAGGCGACCCAGGTGGCCTACGGCCTAACCCTGCCGCAGGGCGTGCCGACCCGGTACAGCTCGGCTCCGGCCCGGTAGCCGCCACGGCGCGCATCGCGGTGTTCGCCATGTCGATCCATGGCAGGTTTGCGGTGGGGCCCTCGGCGTCCTAGATCAGGACTCGGGTCGAAGCCCGCCCGCGCCCTCCAGCACGGACCACCATGGCCGTCGTCCTCGATCTCCTGAACCAAGACAGCCGGCCGAAAAGCGCCGTCGCCGCCCGTCCGCGCCACCCCGAGAAGGCGCACCGGCCCGACAACCCGATCCAGCGCAAGCCCGACTGGATCCGCGTGAAGGCACCCGGCTCGAAGGCCTGGGCGGAAACGAACCGGATTGTCCGCGAGAACGGACTCGTCACCGTCTGCGAGGAGGCGGGCTGCCCTAATATCGGCGAGTGCTGGGAGAAGCGGCACGCCACCTTCATGATCATGGGCGACACCTGCACGCGGGCCTGCGCCTTCTGCAACGTGAAAACCGGCCTGCCGCAGCATGGGCTCGACGCGGCCGAGCCGGCGAAGGTCGCCGACGCGGTGGCCAAGCTCGGACTGAACCACGTGGTGGTCACCTCGGTCGACCGCGACGACCTCGCCGACGGCGGTGCGGCGCATTTCGCGCAGACCATCGCGGCGATCCGCAGGGCCAGCCCCGGCACCACCATCGAGATCCTGACACCGGACTTTCTGAGGAAGCCGGGCGCGCTGGAGTGCGTGGTCGAGGCCCGGCCCGATGTGTTCAACCACAATCTCGAAACCGTGCCGGGCAAGTACGTCACCGTGCGGCCGGGTGCGCGCTACTTCCATTCCGTGCACCTGCTGCAGCGGGTGAAGGAGCTCGATCCGACGATCTTCACCAAATCCGGCATCATGGTCGGCCTCGGCGAGGAGCGGAACGAAGTCGTTCAGTTGATGGACGATTTACGCTCGGCCGACGTCGACTTCCTGACGATCGGGCAGTATCTGCAGCCGACGTCGAAGCATCACGCCGTGATCCGCTTCGTGCCGCCGGACGAGTTCAAGAGCCTCGAGACCACCGCCTATTCCAAGGGTTTCCTGCTGGTTTCGGCGACCCCGCTAACGCGCTCGTCGCACCACGCCGGCGAGGATTTTTCGCGGCTTAAGGTGGCACGGCTGGCGAAACTCGGCCTGACACGCGAGACCGCGACCGCCTGATGCCGTCCTTCCGCATTACCCGCCACGTGCGGCACTCGGCCCAGCAGATGTACGACCTCGTGGCCGACGTCGAGCGCTATCCCGAATTCCTGCCGCTTTGCGAGTCGCTGCGTGTCCTGCGCCGGCAGGACGACGCGCAGGGCAACCCCGTGCTCGTCGCCGAGATGGGCGTCGGCTACAAGGCGATCCGCGAGCGCTTCACCACCCGCGTCGGCCTCGACCGGGACAACCTGAAGATCACCGCCGAGTATATCGACGGCCCCTTCCGCCATCTCGAGAACCGTTGGGCCTTCAAAGACGCATCGGACGGCGGATGCGACATCGATTTCTTCATCACCTACGAGTTCAAGAGCTTTGCCCTCGGGCTTCTGATGGGAAAAATGTTCGATCGCGCCTTCCGCAAGTTCACGGATGCCTTCGAAGCCCGCGCCAACGTCGTCTATGGCCGGGCGGCTGCTTGAGACTCAACGGTCTCCGGCCTCTGGGCTACGCCAGCGGCGTGATCGAGGCGACGGTTTCGGGATCTCGCACGTAGCGTTCGGGGAGGCACGAGAGCATGTCCTTGATCGAAAATTCGGTCCAAGCCCATGTAACGTCGTGCCGATGGAACGCGTCGGCGCCGGTAGCCAAGACGCTCACGCCGCCCCGCGAGAGCGTCTCACCGACGTATGTTCCGGATGCGATGCTGCGGGCAGCGAGCATGCTCTCGCTGTTGGCTTAGAGCCGTACCCAACCCGATTGCATCGGGTCGGCGTCTCTAAGCCTTTGTTGTGACGCGCTTTCTTTCGACCAACCGGCAACCACTTGGTCGGAAAGCGCTCTAGCTACCAAAAAACTCGAGAAGACCCTGCGAGGTACAAAAGCCCGTCACAGATAGTATCAAGCTACGATATGTACCTGGGCGGGTGCCCTCGTCATGTCTGCCGGCGCGCTCACGACGCTGATCATCCTTGCGATCGAACCGATCGAATAGAAATTCTTCGGGTTCAGATGTGATGCCGGGATCATGATGTCGAACTCAGCTTCGACGGCGACCATGAGATTGACGAGATCGAGCGACGACAGGCCGACGTCGACCAATGCATCCTCCGGTGCGAAGTCCCGATCTTGCGCTTCCTGTGCCAGGATCGCCTTGGCAAGGCTCATCGTCCGGTCCGTGTAGTCTGAGAGAACCGTTTCGATGCTCATATCGGCTCATCCATCTCGACCCGCAGGCGTCAGCGCGGGCTGCATTTTGCGGAAAATTGTTCGGGTTCCATAGTGATACTGACCTATCGATGGTCAATGAAGCCGGCGGGAAGTTCCGTATATATCGTTAATTTTAAGCATACTCGCTGTACGTATTTTTCGCGACTGAGAGAAATTCAGTCTTAAGCCCTATATCCTATTGGTCCACTTGAGAGCCGGCCGAACGTCCAGGCTCGATGGCCGGGTCGTGGCCGGGCCGAAGTACTTTCGAGGGTGACCATGACGATCCAGCAAGGAGCGAACGCGACTGGTCCGGCGACGACGGCCGCCGACCTGCAGGCGCGGGCACAGGCCGTGGCCGCCATCGCCGCCGCCCATGCCGATTCGGTCGACAGCGCGGGGCGCTTCCCCGCCGAGGCGCGCGAGGCGATGCGGACGCACCGCCTCCTCGGCGCGGCGATCCCGATCGAATTCGGTGGGGAGGGTGCCTCGATCCGGGCGCTTGCCGACGTCTGCTACACCCTCGGACGCGCCTGCGCCTCCACCGCAATGATCTTCGCGATGCACCAGACCAAGGTGGCCTGCCTCGTGCGCCACGGCCGTGGGAACGACTGGCAGAACGGTGTGATGCGCCGCATCGCCCATGACCAGCTGCTGATGGCCTCGTCCACGACGGAGGGCAACAACGGCGGCAACGTTCGCTCGTCCGCGGCTGCCGTTGAGGTGGATGACGACGGCGTGCGCCTCGACCGCGCCGCCACGGTGATCTCGTACGGCGCCGAAGCCGACGGCATCGTGACCGTCGCGCGCCGGGCCGTCGACGCCGCATCGTCCGATCAGGTCCTCTGCGTGTTCCTGAAGGAGGACTACACGCTGGAGCGTCTGAGCGGCTGGGAAACGCTGGGCATGCGCGGCACCTGCAGCAGCGGCTTCCGTCTCCTCGCTCAGGGGGGCGCCGAGCAGGTGCTGAAGGCTCGCTACGCCGACATCCATGGCCAGACCATGACGCCGGTCTCGCACATCCTGTGGTCGAGCGCCTGGACGGGAATCGCCGCGGCGGCCGTCGAAAAGGCGCAGGCCTTCACCCGTACCGCCATGCGCGGGGCCGGCGGCGTCGCTCCGCCGGGCGTCCTCCATTACGGCCGCGCCGTCTCGGGTCTGAAGCAGGCCCGCGCGCTGATCGGCCAGAGCCTCGACCGGTTCGAGGCCGCCGGCAGCGATCCCGCCGCGCTCTCGGCCATGGATTTCCAGACGGCCATCACGATGCTCAAGGTCGAGGTCTCGGAACTCGCCGTCTCCACCGTGATGAGCGCGATGCGCGCCAACGGCCTCGCCGGCTATCGGCAGGACGGCGCCTTCGCCATCGGCCGCCACCTGCGGGACGTGCTCTCGGCGCCGATCATGATCCACAACGACCGGATCGTCGCCAACCTCACGACGGCAACCCTCATGGCCCCCGTGGCTGCATCGCTGCGCGACTGAGCGCTTCCCCTCTCGCAAGGATCGACGACGATGAACATGAACGTCACCATCGCTCCGGCGGCGCCCCCCGCGACGGACCCGCTCGACGCGCTCTTCGACACGATGTTCCGCCCCATGGACGCGCAGGGCGTCTATGCGCGGACCGGCGCATACGAATCGGTGGTGGAGGCGCTGGCCGCGCTGATCACGTCGAAGCGCGAGGCGGACACGGAGGTGTTCCGGTTTCCCCCGGTGATGAGCCGCGCGCATCTTGAGCGGCACGGCTACCTCAAGAGCTTCCCGAACCTGCTCGGCTGCGTCTCCTGCCTCGAAGGCAGCGAGTCGGAAATCCTGGCCCAGGCCGGCCTCCACGAGAAGGGCGGCGACTGGACCAGCGGCCTGGAGACCGCCGACCTCGTGCTGACGCCGGCCGCCTGCTACCCGGTCTATCCGATCGCGGCCGCGCGCGGACCCGTTCCCGCGGCCGGCTACCGCTTCGATGTCGCCTGCGACTGCTTCCGTCGCGAGCCGTCGCCGCATCTTGACCGGCTGCAATCCTTCCGGATGCGTGAATACGTCACCATCGGCACGCCCGAGCAGGTCGCCGAGTTCCGCGAGCGCTGGATCGTGCGCGCCACGGCGCTCGCCGACGACCTCGGTCTCCCCTACACCGTCGAGCAGGCGAGCGACCCGTTCTTCGGCCGGCTCGGCCAGATCAAGGCCTTCAGCCAACTCGAAGCGGCGCTGAAGTTCGAGCTGCTCATCCCGCTCCGGGGCCAGGCGGCCGGCACGGCCTGCATGAGTTTCAATTATCACCGCGAGCATTTCGGCACGACCTGGGATCTGCGCCACGCCGACGGCGAGCCGGCCCATACCGGCTGCGTCGCCTTCGGCATGGACCGGCTCGCGGTGGCGATGTTCGCCACGCACGGTGCCGCGATCGCCGGCTGGCCGCAGAGCGTGCGCAGCGCGCTGTCACTCTGACACGACGCGAAAAGGCCGCTCGATCGCAGGAAGCGTGATGTCCCTCGACCCGTATGTCAGGCGGTTTCTCGATACGCTGGCCATGAGCGGACCGAACGCACCGACCATCGCCGCACGCCGGCAGGGTCAGCGCGTTCTGGCCCGCCTCGCCGGCCTGGAACCGCACCCGGTCCTCGTCGAGGAGCGGGTGCTGCCGATCCCGTCCGGCCCCTGCGCAGCACGGCTCTATGCGCTGGCCGATGCGGCTGAAAGCGGTCCCGGCCTCGTCTTCTTCCACGGTGGCGGCTTCGTCTCGGGCGACCTCGACACGCACGACACGCTCTGCCGCCGCCTGGCGATCGCGACCGGTTGCCGTGTCGTCTCCGTCGCCTACCGGCTCGCGCCTGAGCATCCCTTTCCGGCCGCGATCGAGGATGCGGTCGCGGCGTTCGTCCACATCGCAGGCGACGCCGCCGCATTCGGCATCGACCCCACCCGTCTCGCGGTCGGCGGCGATTCCGCCGGGGCCGGACTTGCGGCACGGGTCTGCCAGCAACTGCGCGGCCACGGCCCGGCCATCGCGGCGCAACTGCTGCTATGCCCGGTGCTCGACCTGCGTTGCGGGAGCGCGGCGCAGGGGGCGTTCGCGACGGGCTACATGCTCGACGCGCAGACCATGCGCCACGACATCGCGGCCAACGGCGTGGCGCACATGACCGACGATCCGAGCGTCTCGCCGCTCCTAGAACCGGATCTTGCAGGCCTGCCGCCGGCCCATATCCACACGGCCGCCTTCGACATCGTCCGCGACGACGGCGCGGCCTATGCCGAGCGCCTCGCCGAGGCCGGCGTGCCGGTCGCCTACACCTGCCACGCGGGCATGATCCATTTCTTCTACGGGCTCGGCCGCCTGATCCCGGCGGCACAGCCGATCCTCACCGAGATCGGCGCCGCGTTCGGCGGCCTCCTGCGCGGCTTTCCTGCCGTGCAGCCCGACATCGTCCATCCCGAGCATCTGCGGAGAGCATCATGACCATGCGTTCGACCATCGTCGCCGAGATCGAGGCCATCACCCGCGACCACGACAAGACCATGCCGCCGCTCACCGACGACATGGTGCTGATGGACACCGAGTTCGACTCGCTCTGCTTCGCGTTGCTCGTTGCCCGGATGGAGGACCATCTCGGCGTCGACCCGTTCGGCACCATGGAGGTCGCCGACCTGCCCGTGACGCTCGGCGACCTCGTGGCCCTCTACGACCGCGCCGCCGTGGCGAACGCGGCCTGAGCCGATGAACCTCCGCGAGCGCCTGACCCGCGCGGGCACGCCCGACGGCCTGTTCCTCGCGGACAGGTCCGGCCGCAGGCTCCTGCGCGATACCATCGATGCGCCGGGTCGCGCCGACATCGCCGAGCAGCTCGCCGGGCGCTCGGTCCTGGTCGCCACGGGCGGCCAGATGGCGGCGGCTCTCGCGATGATCGCCCTCGACGGGCTGGTGCGCCGGATGGTGCTCGCGCCGCCCGGCATGAGCACCGAGCAGGTACCGGGCGTGGTCGCCGCCGCCGAGATCGATCTCTGCGTCACCGATGCCGGCTGCCCGTTCCGGGCCGCGCTCGAGGGCCTGCCGTGCATCGAAGCCGCCGACGCGGCCCTGGCCGCCCCGCCGGACGTGCTGCAGCCGACCGAGTGGGTCCTGACGACCTCGGGCACAACCGGCGCGCCGAAGCTTGTCGCGCACACCCTCGAAGGCCTGGCGGGCGGCATCAATACGGCGGCCGCGCCCGATCCCGGCACGGTCTGGAGCACATTCTACGACATCCGTCGCTACGGCGGCCTGCAGGTCTTCCTGCGGGCTGTCCTCGGGCCGTCACCGCTGGTGCTGTCGGATCCCGATGAGCCCGTGCGCGAATTCATCCTGCGGGCGGCGGCGGCCGGCGTCAGCCACATCCTCGGCACGCCGTCGCACTGGCGGCTGGCGATGATGAGCACGGCGCTTCCGCACCTGTCGGCGCGCTACGTGCGGCTGTCGGGGGAGATCGCAGACCAGACGATTCTGGACCTGCTCCGCGGCGCCTTCCCGGAGGCGCGGATCGCGCATGCCTATGCCTCCACCGAAGGCGGCGTCGGCTTCACCGTCGAGGATGGCCGGGAGGGCTTTCCGGCTGGCCTCGTCGGCACGCGGACCGGCATCGAGATCGTGGTGCGCGACGACACGCTCCACATTCGCTCGAACCGTACCGGACGGCGCTATCTCGGTGAGGGCGCGGCGCCGCTGGCGGATGCGGAGGCGTTCGTCGACACCGGCGATCTCGTCGAGCGGCGCAACGATCGCTTCTTCTTCCTCGGCCGGCGCAGCGGCATGATCAATGTCGGCGGCGCCAAGGTGCAGCCCGAAGAGGTCGAGACGGTCATCAACGGCCATCCCCGCGTGTCGATGTCCCGCGTCCGCGCCCGGCCGAACCCGATCCTCGGCGCGGTCGTCGAAGCCGAGATCGTTCTCCGCAGCGATGCCGCCGACGAAGCCGATCCCGCCGCGCTGAAAAGCGCGATCATTGCCCATTGCCGCCCGCATCTGGCCAAGCACAAGGTCCCGGTCAGCGTGAAATTCGTTCCCGATCTGCCGCTCACCGCCGGCGGAAAGCTCCTGCGGAGGGCGCCATGAGCGAGCCTCGCACCGTCATCGTCACCGGAGCGAGCCGCGGTATCGGGCTCGCCATCGCAAGCACGCTCGCGGCCGAGGGGTTTCGCGTGGTCGCCGTGGCTCGGCGCTCCTCGGAGGCGTTCGAGGCTGCGGCCACGGCGGCTCCCGCCGGATCGATGCATTTCATGGCCTGCGACCTCGGACGGACCGATGCGCTTCAGCCGCTCGTGCGCAGCGTTCGCGTCGAGCACGGCCCGATCTACGGTCTCGTCAACAACGCGGCGATCGGCACGCCGGGCCTCCTCGCGACGATGCCCGACCACGCGGTGTCGGACCTCGTGCACCTCAATACCCTCGCGCCGATGTTGCTCACCAAATACGTCGTGCGCGGCATGATGGCCTCCGGCAGCGGACGCATCGTGAACGTGAGCTCGATCATCGCCTTCACCGGCTACAACGCGCTCTCGGTCTACGCCGCCACGAAGGCCTCCATGATCGGCTTCACGCGCTCGCTGTCGCGCGAGGTCGGCCGCCTTGGGGTGACCGTGAACGCGGTGGCTCCGGGCTTCATCGAGACGGCTCTGACCGAGGGCATGGACGAGTCCGAGCGCGAGCGAATCGCGAAACGCAGCGCCCTGCGCCGCCTGGCCGATCCGGACGATGTGGCGAACGCCGTCGCCTACCTGGTCTCGGACAAGGCCCGCAACGTCACCGGCACCGTTCTCACGGTGGATGCCGGAAGCACGGCCTGACCGGCCGACGCCCGGACGTCAGGTCAGGCGCGGAAGGAGCCCCAGGGCCGGAAACCGCGGCACGCGGGCCGACCCGTCGATGAACTCGAACCCGCCGGCCGTGTTCAGGGTGTGAATCCGGGAGCCGGGCCAGAGCGGGCCGGCCTCGATCCGCGACAGGAAGCTCTGCGCGAAGCCGCCGTCGTCGAGCCGGTCGATGCGCATCAGCCTGAGCGCCGCGCCGTAGCCGCGGCTGCAATCCTGGACGGGACGGATGATCCGGCCGTCGCGCACCACGACGCGGCCCGCCGGCCGGGCCGAGGCGATGTCGATGAGGACTGGATTCGCCTTGTGCGGGATCCACGGCCCGCGAAAATCCGGTGCGCTCCACAGGTGGAGCGCGTCCGAGTAAGAGCCGTGACCGAGGGGAGCCGTCGTCGGCACTCCGCGCACGGTGGCGAGGATCCACCAGCGGCCTTCATGCTCGAACAGCGTCGGATCGCTCGCCGCCACTCCGGAGACGAGAGTCGCGTGCTTGATCCAGCCGCTGGGAAAATCCGTGGCGCGGTACAGGTCGATCGTTCCGGCGGCACAGGATTCGGGCACCATCCAGACCGCGCCGTCCCGCTCGAAGACGAACGGGTAGGACAGGTGGTGAGGCGTCTCGAGGACCGGTACAGGGATGCCGACCGGTCCGGCCTCGTCGAAGGCGACGACCGAGATTACGCCCTTGGCCGTCGCATGCGGAAAGTCTTCGACGAAGAGCCAGCAGCGACCCTCATGCACGATCGGAAACGGGTCGGCGTAGAAGCGCCGCCCGTCGTCGGGCAACTCGCGCCAGCCGGATTCGGGGTGCTCCCCCAGCGCTAGGAGATCGGGCCCGTCGAGCCTGCGCCAGCCCGTACGCCAGTGTGGCGAGCGGTAGCCGAGACGGTAGAGCCGCTGGAGCGTGTTGCGTGCCGCGATCCGTAAGGCTCGCCGGCCGAGATCCGCGGTCGTCAGATGGGTCCTGGCAGCAGGCTCCTGCGGCATGGTCGAAATGGCGGTCGCCCCGCCGTCGAAGGCGGCAGCGATCATGGTCACCGTGCGCGCGAGCCCGTCTTCGAACATCGTCTGCACGACGCCGCGCACTTCGGTACCCAGGCGCGCCTCGCAGATCGTGCAACCATCCTCGGTCAGGCTCGCGAGCGGCACGCGGCCGGCGAGCAGGCTGGTGAGGAGCGCCACTTCGCCGGGCTGACCATTATATGCCAGACGCCAGACGCGGGTCTCGCCGGCCTCGACGACGTCGCCGCACAGGTCGACGACGAGGTCGGGCGTTTGGCCTGTCGGGCGCGGCCACGCAGCCGTGGCCGTGTCGTCGAGCGGTGCGGCGGGACCGTTCCGCGGCAAGCCGTGGAACAAGGCCTCGATCCGAAACAGCCTGTCCGCGTGATGCGGCCAGTCGTCGGAGCCGGGGGGGGCGTCGACCTCGATCCGGCAGTCGGGGCGCCGAGCGAGGCTGTCGATCAACGCAGCGTGCCAGAACCGCGGGCGTCGCCCGTCGAGCCGAAGTCTCACAAGCACGGGGCGTCCTGTATCGTTGTCGGGGTCCGCCCCATCGGTGATCTCACGCTCTCGGTGCAACGTTGGGTTCTCGGACGGCGATCTGGTTCTCAGCCTGTTGCTGACAGCTCTCGAAATGATTTGATAACCACGCAAAGCGATTTCTGAAGAGAATGCCTCGCATCGCCATGGCACAGAGACGTTCTACTACAAGTTTTTCAGTAAAATTTTCCTTGATGACCCGTACTTTTGGACAAAATCGCCGTTAGATTCAGGATCGCTACGATCGATTAGGTATTAGCGGTCTAAATTCTCGACGAAGCCGGCTCGGAGGAGTGCCTTCAAGCGCGGTTGGACGATCGCGCGGATTTTGCAGACCGGATTGCGGACGAGAGGACGGAGCTCCGCTTTGAACCAACAATGGCCAAGCGTGAGACAGGGAGAACGTGCTTCGGCTCAGTCGAACATGCTGCTGCCCTACGTCCCGGTCAGGCCCAGCCACCCGGCGAAGGATACGGCGGCCGATGTCGGCGACCTGTGGCGTATCATCGTGCGCCGCCGCGGGATCGTGCTGTTCACGACCGCACTCTTCGTGCTCGGCGCTCTTCTGTACAGCCTCCTTGCCGCGCCCCTGTTCTCCGCCACGTCGCAGCTCCTGATCGACCCGCGCAACCGGCAGGTGGTGAGTCGTGACCTCAACGACAGCGCGGTCGCTCCGGATGGCGGCGTCACCGTCGTCGAGAGCCAGGTCAAGGTCATCGAATCGGACTCGGTCCTCCTGCGCGCCATCGCCGAGACGGGGCTCGAGGACGATCCCGAGTTCGGCGCCCCGTCCCGGGGCCTGATCCAGGAGACCTTGCAGGACCTCAAGACGGCGCTGCTGGGCCACCATGAGATCGAGCGCAACCGCAGGACGCTAGCGCTGCTGAAGCTGCGGCGGAAACTCGCCGTGAAGCGGGCCGACAAGGTCTTCGTCGTGGACGTGATCGTGACCGCCTCCGATCCGGACAAGGCAGCCCGTATCGTCAACGCCATCGCCAAAGCCTATCTCGCCGATCAGGCCGAGGCCCGTTCGAACGCGGCCAACCGCGCCTCCGGCGAGTTGCGCGGCCGTCTCGACAGCCTTCGCACCGACGTCAACGCGGCGGAGACGCGGCTCGAAGCCTTCAAGGCCGCGAACGGGCTGATCGCGTCGAGCGGACGCCTCGTCAGCGAGCAGCAGCTGACCGACAGCAACGCCCGCCTGATCGCGGCCCGCAACCGTATCGCCGAGGCGAAGAGCAAGCTCCAGGACCTCCAGGGCGTCCGCGGCGCCGCCGTCGACACGAGCGCGCTGCCCGAGGCGATCCAGTCGCCGACGATCGAGCGGCTGCGCTCGCAATATTCCGAACTCGCCAGCAAGGAAGGCGATCTGCGCACGCAGATGGGCGCACGCCATCCCTACATGGCCGCCATCCGCACGCAGATGTCGGACGTGAAGCGTCTGATCGACACCGAACTCGGGCGCATCACCAAGGCGGCCGAGATCGAGGTTCAGCGCGCCCAGGCCGCAGAGAAGCTGCTGAAGGCCAATCTCAACGAATTGCGCACCGAGTCGGTGCAGACGAGCAAGGCCACCGTTCAGCTGCGCGAACTCGAGAGCAGCGTCCAGGCGAGCCGGTCCATCTACGACACCTATCTGGTGCGGTCGCGGGAGATCGCCGAGCAGGCCAACATCGACACGGCCAACACCCGGGTGATCACCTGGGCGCAGCCGCCCGAAGAGCGCAGCTGGCCGCTGCGCGGGCTGATCCTCTCCGCCGGCCTGATGGCGGGGCTCGGCATCGGCGTCGGTCTCGCGATGGTTCGCGAATACGCCAAGCCGGCTTTGCTCTCCCGCAGACAATGCGAGCGGCTGCTCGGGGCGCCGGTCCTGGCGACATTCCCGCCATCCCTGGGGCTACGCGATCCCTCCTGCCAGAAGGAAGCGATCGTCGCCCTCGATACCCTGCGAAGCCGGTTCAGGCCGCCGAAGGGGACCGAGCGTGCGCTTGTCGTCGTCGTCGCCGCGTCGGCCGGAGATGCCGGCGAGCAGCGATCGTTGATCGACGTCCTGTCCGGCACGGCTGTCGCGCGTGGGGACAGGGTTCTCATCGTCGAGGCCGACCTGAACGGTGAGGATCTCGGAAAGGGCGGTCTTCTCGAAGTGCTGCGCGGCGAGATGAGCCTCTATGCCGCCATCACGGCGGATGCGGCCACGGGCGCCCGCTGGCTCGGGATCGGCAACGGCGACAAGCCGGTGGACGGAGCCTTCGACAGGGCCAATGTCGAGCAGTTCCTCGACCATGTCGGCGGTCGTTTCGACCTCGTCCTGATCAATGGCGGGATCCTGGCCACGAATACCCGGATCGCCTCGGTGGTCGGCGCGGCGGATAGGCTTCTCGTGGTGGCGCAGGCCGGGCGGACCTTGCAGGCCGATCTCACCGATCTCGATCGTGTCGCCTCGGCGATGGGGCGGTCTGCGTTCGGTGCCCTGCTCGTCGACGACCGGGTTCGGTCGCGATGATGCAGGCCGACGCGCGCCTTTGGGCGCCGGAGCGGGCGAGCCTGACGCCCCCACCGGATCTCGCCCTCATCGCGCTGACGGTCCTCGTCTTCGGCGTATCCGGCGGAATGCTCTGGCTCGTCGGGATCAACTACGACGGGCTGACCGGCTCGGCGGTGCAGAAGATCCATCCGGCCACCTATCTCTCGATCCTGCTCCTCGCCTGGACGATGGCGCGCGTCGGCAACCCCGTGGCCAACGCGGTCACGGCGCTGGAGCGCCGGCCCGCCGGCCTCCTGCTCGGCCTGATGGGCATCGGCCTCGCCGTCCAGATCACCGTTCGTGGCGGCGCCGGCATCGCAGGCGCGATCGACACGTTCCTTCTGCCGGCCGTCGTCGCCATCCTCTTCATCGGTTGCGACGGGCGAACGATGAAGCGGATCGAGACGACGGTCCACGTCGTCATGGCCGTGAACGCGGCCCTCGGTCTCCTCGAGTTCGTGTCGGGCCAGCGCTTCTTCCCGTACCGGCTCGATGGCGCGCTGCTGGAATACGACACGCGCTCGGTCGCCCTGCAAGGCCATCCGCTCGCGAACGCGACCCTGACGGCCTGCTACGTCATCGCCCTTGCTTCCGGCGGCGGATCGCTCAGCGCGATGCGGCGGCTCCTCGTCATCGGCTTGCAGATCGCCGCACTCGTCGCCTTCGGCGGCCGCTCCGGAATCGTCGTCACCCTCGCCCTGGGCGGCGGCCTCGGACTCATCGGAGTGATCCGTGCCGTCATGAATGGGCGCATCCCGCTGCTCGCGGTGGCGGGCGCCGCCTTCGCCCTGCCGCTGCTCGGTCTCGTCCTCGCCGGCCTCGCCGGCTTCGGCTTCTTCGACGCGCTGATCGGGCGCTTCGTCGACGACGGCGGAAGCGCCAACGCGCGGGTCGTTGTGCTCGACCTGTTCAGCCGGCTGTCGTTACGCGAACTCGTGATCGGTCCGGATCCGACCATCGTCGACAGCATGCGGCGCATCAACGGGTTGGCGATGGGGTTGGAGAACCCGATCGTCCGGCTCATGCTCTACCAGGGCGCTGCGATGACCGCTCTGCTCACCGTGGCCCTGACGTTGTTCCTGTACGAGATCGGACTGCGCTGCCGGCCGGGCATCGCCATGCCGATGATCACGTTCGCCGTCCTCGCCAACACCTACGAGAGCGTCGGCAGCAAGACGACTCTGGTGGCGAAGTTCGTGATCCTGCTGCTCGCCCTCTATCGGGCGCCGACGCCGGAGGAAGAGGCGAACGGGGCCTGATCAGGGTCTCAGGCCGGAGACGGGCACACGCAGGCCCAGCGCCCCGAGCAGGTCCGGATCGAGTTCGCGGCTGGTGTCGTCCATGATCCCCATGCCATCGAACAGGTTCCAGAACGCCCACGGGAAGCCGAAGGCCTCCGCGCTCCGGCGCACGTCGCCGATATAGCGGGCACGGTCGGCGGCGTTCGCCGCGACGTAGCGGTGGTCGCTGACCAGGGCGCCGAACTCGCCCATCAGGACTTGCCCCGGCGGAATCGCGTTGCGCACCGACCAGTCGCGCACCTGCCCCAGGTAGCGGTCGACGAAGCCGCGGTCGGGACGAGCCGCGAAATACTCCGCGAGCTTCGACTCGGTCAGCCGGTAGGCGTCCGCCTTGTCCGGCTGCGGCGTCTCGTCGTCGCGCGCCATCCGGGCACGGACGGCTGCCAGCGTCGCGTCGAGACGTCCGGCGGAGGCCGGCCACGGCACCCCATTCAGGGCCCGGTAGACCGGCTCCCGCATCCAGGGCGCACCCTGATGGGTGAACAGGTAGGGCTCGTAGAAATGGAAGGTGTAGAGCAGCGGCCCGTAGAGCCGTAGCGGGGCCGGATCGAGCGCCGTCAGGCCTCGGATCATGCTGCCGCAGGCACCCGTCGCGACGAGCGTCAGCCGGGGCGCGGCGACGCGTGCCGCGGCGAGCAGGTCCGTCTGCACGAGTGTCCAGGAGGCGGCCGTGCAGTCCTGGGGCGGCTCGTTGACCGGCTCGAACGAGACCCGTTCGAGCGAGTACCGTGTCAGGTCCCGTGCGAGTTCCGCGACCAGTGCACGATAGGCCGGCAGCAGCGGAGCGCGGGTGTCGCCGTAGAGGTTGCCCGGGTTGTAGTGATGCGTCGCCGAATTGGCGTGGAGGTTGAGGACGAGGGTCAGGCCCTCGGCCAGGATCGCGGCGATCGCAGCGTGGAGGTCGGCGAAAAGCGCGGCGCGTTGCCTGCCGTCGAAGGCGAGGAAGGGGCCGGGATCGACGGGAAGCCGGACGAAATCGAAGCCCGCCCGCGCGAGGCGCGACAGGTCCGAACGTGTCGGGATCGGGCGCTGCTCCTGGAAGGCCGGCCAGCCGAAATCCGTGCGCGGCGCCGGATACTCGCGGGTCAGCGAGAACCACGGCCAGAGACTGATTCCGCGACGGATCGCGATCGGCTCGGATCCGGTGCGCGCCACCGCGGGTGTGCGGGGGAGGAACGCGCTGGCGAGCCCGCCCCCGATCACCGCACGCCGCGTGGCGCCGTCCTGCGGCATCAGCGGGTCGCGGTCGGTCCGTCGATAGACAGACCGTTCGCGGCTTCCGGCCCCGGCAGGTAGCCCTGGCGTGCCTTGGAGCGGCTCTCCGCCACGCCGACGATCATCGTCTCGTAGGCCTGCAGGATGTCCGTCCAGTCGAACCGCAGGGAGGCGAGCCGTGCGCTCTCGCGGGCTTTCCCGAGCGCCGCGTCGTCGGTGAGCGCGCGCGCGATCAGCGTCTCGCAGCTGTCGATGTCCTTGAAGTAGCTCTGATCCTCGCCGGCCGTGAGGCGGTTGTACGGATTGTCGTGGGCGATGACGGCGCTGCCGGCCCAGAGGGCTTCGACCAGCGACGGATTGGTGCCGCCCACGGTATGGCCGTGCAGGTAGGCCCTGGCGTGGAAGCGCAGCGCGCCGACGGTCACCGCATCGTAGATGGCGCCCGGAAAGATCACCTCGTCGCTCGCCGCCGCGCGGACACGCCGATGGTAGTCGTTCCCCTCGCGCAGCTCGCCGAGCACCACGAGCTTCGCTCCGCGCTTCGTCCGCGAAAAAGCCTCGACGATGGTGAGAATGTTGTTGTCCGGCTCGATCCGGCAGATCGAGACCATGTAACCTCCCGGCTGCAGGCCCAAGGTCGCGAGCGGGTCGCTCGGTGCCGTGAGGACCGGGTCGCCGCCATAGGGGATCATGCTGATGGCCCGGCGCGGCCGGCGCGTCGCGACATGGTCGGCGATGGCCGGATGGTCGGCGACGAGGTGGTGCGACGACCACGCCGCGATCCACTCGTTGACCCAGAACCATGCCCGCACCGGCATCGACCATTTCGGCCGGCGCCACTCGATGCCATCCATGTTGGTGACGATCCGGCGGCCGGCGAGACGCAGCAGAGGCAGGAAGATCGCGCCGTTGTAGCCGAGAACGAGGCTCACCGCCTCGCGCTGGGCGGCGTGCCGGACGCAGTGATAATCGAATTCGAGGGTCGCCCGCGGGCCGCGCGAGGACACCTGAACGTGGATGAGCTCGATCCCGCGCCAGGTCTCCGACCGGAACCGGGTGTCGACCTGCCCGACCTCGTCCTGGCAATACACGCCGACGGACCAACCGCGCTCCACGAGGAACAGGGCGAGCCGCTCCGCGAAGGTCTCGAAACCTCCGTGATCGGCGGGCAATCCGCGCGTTCCGAGAATCAGGAGTGAAGGAGCCGGCTGGGTCGTCATTCTGGCCATCTATTCCTGGGATCACGACGGCAAGATCGCAGATCCCGCCAATCACCCGCGACGCGATCATGCTGCGCCAATATTTAAGAATCGACCTATAGACCGTGGCGTCGGATCAATAGTCTCTACAGACGATGCCAAGCGGTGAATTTCCTATTAAAGTTAATTCACCCGCAAGAAGTAGGTAGATTATGCGCATCACGTGCGTTCATCAGGGCTTCGAACTCTACGGGTCCGACCGAAGCTTCATCGAAACCGTTCGCGTCATGCGTGAAACATGGCCCTCCGCTTCGATCGACGTGATTCTGCCGCGCCATGGCCCGATCGTCGCGCCATTGGAGCTGGTGGCCAGCCGCATCCTCGTCGAGCCGCTCTGGATCCTGCGCCGCCGCGACCTGCCGCGACTCGCGACGCTGGGGCTCCTGACCCTGCCGGTCGCCGTCGGCCGAGCGCTCCTGCGCATGGCCCGCAGCGACCTCGTCTACGTGAACACCTCGGTCGTAGCCGACTATCTGCTGGCCGCACGGTTCTTCCGTCGGCGCTGCGTGGTCCACATCCACGAGATCCCCGAAGGCTTCGTGCGCACCGTGCTGCGAACGCTGACGCGCTGGAGCGCCTGCGGGATCATCTTCAACTCGCGGGCGACACAGCGCGCCTTCGCGCCGAACCCCGAACGGCCGGGCCGCGTGGTCTATAACGGCATCGCCAATCCGGGCCGGCCGAAGGGGGCGGAGTATTGCGGCGACCGGCCGCTGCGCCTGCTGATGCTCGGCCGGATCAGCCGCATCAAGGGTCAGGATGTGATGGTCGAGGCGATGGCCCGGCTCCCCGAGGCGGTCCGCGACCGGATCGCCCTGCGGATCGTCGGCAGTGCGTTCGAGGATGCGGATCGCGAGCGCGTGCTGGCCGACGCCATCACCGAGGCCGGACTGGATCGGTCGATCGAGCGGCTGCCCTTTGCGCCGGACCCTTCCGAGCATTTCCGCTGGGCCGACATCGCCGTCGTACCCTCGCGCCTGCCAGAATCCCTCGGCCGGGTCGCGATCGAAGCGATGGCCTACGGGATCCCTCCGGTCGTCTCGGATATCGGCGGGCTGCCTGAAGTGGTGGAGGATGGCGTGAGCGGCTGGCTCGTCCCACCCGGCGATTCCGGTGCGCTGGCGCAGCGGCTGATGACACTGGTGACGGAGCCGGAGAGCTGGACGGAGTTTCCGGCGGCAGCCCGGCGGCGCTACTGCGCGATCTTCGCCGAGGAGGCTTCGGCTGCCGGCATGGTGGCCTGCTTCCGCGAGGTCCTCGACGGGCGGAGCGCGGGCGCACCGATGGATCAGGGCAGCGGCACGCTTCCGAAGGAGCCGAGCCGGTAAACGAGGGAACCCGAGTCTTCGTGGGCGATCCGCACCTCGCGGACCGCGCCGAGCAGGATCGCGTGGCTGTGACGCTCGATCACCTCGTCGATCTCGCAGTCGATGATCGCCTGGGCGCCAGCGAGGCCGGAGGCGCCGGACTTCATGACGACCCAATCCGCACCCTGGTAACGCTCGGTCCCGCGCAGGGCGCCGATGCCGGCGAAGCGCTCGGCCACGGCCTGATGCTCGGCGCCCAGGACGCTGACGCAGAAGTGCCGCCGCCGCGCGATGACGGGCCAGGTCGACGACGACCGGTTGACGCAGACGAGCATGGTCGGCGGATCGACGGAGAGCGACACCGCCGACGTCGCCGTGAGGCCGACGCGCTCGTCGCCCGAGCCGGCGGTGACGACGACGACACCTCCGGTGAGCCGGCGCATCGCCATCTTCAAGAGGGCCGCGCTCGCGGGCGGCGCGGGGATGTCTCGGACCGAAATGTTCATCGTCCTCTCCTGATCCGCGACCGACCCTGCCGACGGTCCGACCGCAGAGAACGCGCGTTCCCCCCGATCGGCCCTCTGCCCCTTCGCCACGTTCGCCGCAATCGGGAATGCCATAGCCTGCCCGGTCGCAGCCCTCATTCGGCCGGTGCCGAATAGGCCGGTGCGTACGTAGCGCGCATCGGCACCGTGGTCTCCCTGCGCCCGACCGGGGCGTCTTCGTGCGGTGCTTCGGCCTCCGCGACGGCCGCGGCCGCCTCCAGGACCCGCTTGTCCGCCCGGCGCGCGAACTTGCGGAAGGCGATGGCCGATCCGAAGACGACGGCGAGCTCCGAGGCCGCCAATCCGGCCAGGGCATAATGCGGTGGCAGGGTCAGCAGCATCGGGATCATGATGGCGAAGCCGATGCAGGCGGCAGCGATCGCGCCCCAGGCGATGGTGCGGAACGCCGCCGACGCTTCGAGGTAGGCGCGCGGGATGGCGTAGAGCAGCGAGATCGCGACCACGCCCCACACGGCGAAGCCGATCAGGTTCATCGGCTCGTGGCTGAACCGACCCTTGAACAGGTAATGCTCGATGATCGGCAGCGCGCCCCACATCGCCAAGCCGTAGATCAGGCTCGCGATGGCGATCACCACGGTGGAGCGGACCACGATCCGATAGGCCGCGCTGGTGCGTCCCTGCGCCAGCAAGGCGGTGACCTCGGCCAGCGCCATGTTGGTCAGGGCATTTGTCGGGATGCGCAGCGGCGCGAACAGTACGAGCGTGGCCGCGATCGGCGCGTAGGCCGCCGGGCCGACGATGGCAGCGAAGGCGAGCGTCAGGCCCTGGCCCTGGACGGTGATGCTGGTGACCCCCGTCAACTGCCACAGCAGTGTCCGCCACAGGGACAGGTAACGCCGCCACAGCGACCGGCGCAGGGTGATGCGCAGCGGCTGGCGCAGGGCGAAGTAGGAGACGGCGATGCCGCAGGCATGGGCGAAGGCGAGCGACAGGAAGGCGTGGTCGAGGACGGCGGCGTCGCTGCCGTGCAGGGTGACCAGCGCGAACAGCAGGCCGACGCCCGCGTAGACGGCGTCGCTCATCCCCGCGATCCGCGCGGATTTCCGTGCCAGCAGGACGATGCGCAGATAGCTCCGGAAGGCGTAGAGGGCGATGAAGGCTCCGGCCGCCAGCGCTCCGTAGGCGCCGATCACCGCGAACAGGATGGCCGTCGCCAGGAGGCCCATGCCCAGCGCGACGACGAGCGCGCCGGAGCCGAACACGATGTCGTAGCCGCGCTCGGCTGGCCGGCCGAGGCTGCGCGACAGAAACAGCGTCGCCGGGACTGCCACGAGCGCGCGGATATAGGCGATGCCCACGGCGCCGCTCGTGAACACGATGGCGAACAGGCCGTAATCGTGCTGGCTCAGCGTCCGCACCAGCACGACGTTCAGCACGAAGTGGAACAGGCTCTGGATCAGTTCACCGGACAGGATCACGGCGAACCGGCTGCCGAACCCGCCACGGGGCGCTGCACCGACCGACGCGGGCGTGCGAGACAGACGTCCGAGCACCGAAGACTTCAAGGCCTGGATCATGGTGCGAGAAACCGCGTTGCGAGGGTTCGCATGATGTCGTCCACCCCTTCCGAAAACATTTAACGTTGCCTCTCTAGGGTGAAGCCTCGGTCGGGCCCTGATCCGAGCCCATCGAACCAGTCCAGAAATGGCAAAGCCGCGCGTTCGAAGCTTCAGGTTGCAAGTTCGGGACCCCGGCATGGCGGACCGGCCGTTCGGATCCGGCACGTATTTCGGTGCGGGCATCCCGCCGGCGTGCCGTTCGGAGACAGGTGGAGGCGAGCGATGACGACGATCCGAGAGGCTTCATCGGCACCAGCCGCTTCCGCAGCGCTGCCACCCCGAGGCGTGCGCTGCCGCCGTGTCGAGCCCGCCGATATCGACGCGCTGGCGGTGCTTCTGACGCAGGGCTTTCCGGCCCGCAGCCTCGCAGACTGGCGCAAATCCCTGACGCGGCTCGGTGCCTGGACGGAGGCGCAGGGTCTGCCCGGTCTCGGCTTCGTGCTGGTCGACGGAGACACCCTCGTCGGCTGCCTGCTCACGCTCTTCGGAGCCGGAGGCACACGCTGCAACATGTCGAGCTGGTACGTCGCGGAGGGCTACCGCCGCTTCGGCACGATGCTGGTCAGCGCCGCCTTGCGCGACCGCTCCATCACCTACGTCAACATCTCCTCGGAGCGCCACACCCGGCCGATCATCGAGGCGCAGGGCTTCCGCCGCTACACGGAAGGGGTGATGCTCGCCGCACCGTTGGCGTCGCTGGCAGGGCTCGGCCGCGCGACGATTTCCCGGGAGCGTCCGGGCGGCGACGTGATCGTCGATCCCACCGAGGCCGCGCTGATGGACCACCACGCGGCGCTCGGCTGCATCACCTTCTGGTGCCTCGCCGACGGGCGGGCCTATCCCTTCGTCGTGGCGCGCCGGCTGATCAAGGGGCGCCTGCCGATCGCGCAGGTCGTCTATTGCGCGGAGGGGACGGACTGGCGCCGGCTCTCGCATGCCGTCGGCCGCGCGCTCGCCCGGCATGGCCTGTTCCTGCTCCTGCTCGACGCGCAGGGACCGGTGCCCGGCCTGCCCGGACGCTTCCTGGCTGGGCGCATGCCGAAATACGCGCGCGGACCTATAACCCCACGCTGTGGCGACCTTGCCTATACCGAGGCTGCGGTCATCGGGACTTGAGATCGCCGGCAGGACGACGCGTTCTCCAAATCTTCACGGCCTGAGCGCTACGCCTGTACGGCGCGCCTGCGACGGTCCGGATTGCACCATGCTCGACCAAGACGTCTCCAACGGTCCCGTCGCAAACCGCAACGCGGCCCAGGCGCTGGTGGATCAGCTCGCCGCGAACGGTGTCGAACACGTCTTCACGGTGCCCGGCGAGAGCTTCCTGCCGGTGCTCGACGCCCTCTACGAATCGAGCATCCAGGTCACGGTCTGCCGGCAGGAGGGCGGCGTCGCGATGATGGCGGAGGCCTACGGCAAGGCCACGGGCCGGCCCGGCATCTGCTTCGTCACCCGTGGACCCGGCGCGACCAACGCCTCGGCCGGCATCCACATCGCCCAGCAGGATTCGACCCCGCTGATCATGTTCGTCGGCCAGATCGAGCGGCATCTGCGCGACCGCGAGGCGTGGCAGGAGATGGACTACCGCGCCGCCTTCGGCCCGATCGCCAAATGGGCCACCGAGATCGACGACGCGTCGCGCGTGCCGGAATACGTCTCGCGCGCCTTCCATGCTGCCACCGGCGGCCGGCCGGGCCCGGTGGTGATCGCGCTGCCGAAGGACATGCTCAAGGATGCCTGTCCCGGACCGCTCGCCGCGCCCTGGCGCCCGGTCGAGGCCGCCCCAGGGCACGAGGAGATCGAACAGCTCGCGGCGCTTCTGGCCGAGGCCGAACGCCCCTTCCTGCTCCTCGGCGGCAGCCGCTGGAGCGAGGCAGCCTATCGCGACATCCACGCCTTCGCCGACCGTTTCGATCTGCCCGTCGCTACGAGCTACCGCCGCCTGCCGCTGTTCGACCCGCTGCACCCGGCCTATGCCGGCGATCTCGGCCTCGCGGCCAACCCGCGGCTCGTCGCGCGGGCCAAGGCGGCCGACCTGCTTATCGTGCTGGGCGGACGCCTCGGCGAAGTGCCGAGCCAGGGCTACGAGCTCCTCGACATCCCGAACCCGCGCACCCGCCTCGTCCACATCCATCCGGGGGCGGAAGAGCTCGGCCGGGTCTACGTCCCGCATCTCGCGATCAACGCCGCACCGAACCGCATGGCGGCGGCGCTGGCGCGGCTCGATGCGCCCGCGAGCGTGCCGTGGGCGAAGGAGACCCGCGCGGCCCATGCCGACTACCTCGCCTGGAGCGAGGCGGCGACGCCGCAGCCCGGCGACGTGAACCTCGGCGACGTGATGATCCACCTGCGCGAGACGCTGCCGGCCGACGCGATCCTCTGCAACGGCGCCGGCAACTACGCGGCCTGGATCCATCGCTATTACCGCTTCCGTCGCCTCGCTACGCATCTTGCCCCGACCTCGGGCTCGATGGGCTACGGCGTGCCGGCGGCGGTCGGGATCAAGCGGCTCTATCCCGATCGCACCGTGATCTCGGTCGCCGGCGACGGCGACTTCCTGATGAACGGGCAGGAATTCGCCACCGCCGTCCAGTACGACCTGCCCATCGTCTGCATCGTCTGCGACAATGCCAGCTACGGCACGATCCGCATGCACCAGGAGCGCGACTTTCCCGGCCGCGTCTCGGCGACCGACCTGCGCAACCCGGATTTTGCCGCTTACGCCCGGGCTTTCGGCGGCTTCGGCATCACGGTGGAGCGCACCGCGGATTTCCCGGCCGCGCTGGAGGCGGCGCTCGCCTCGGGCCAGCCTGCCATCATCCACCTGAAGATGTCGACCGACGCCATCTCGCCGGGCCTGAGCCTGACCGCGATCCGCGAGAAGGCTCTCGCCTCCCGGTGAGTTTCGACGCGCCTCGTACGGGCGTGGCTTACCGGCCGCGTCCGTGCGCGAAATCCCAGTAGAGCTGGCGGGCGAGTCGGAACATCGGGCCGGGCTCGTAGCGGACGTCGTCGAGGCCCACGACGGGCGCGACCTTGGCGAAATTCCCCGCCGTGAACAGCTCGTCCGCCTGTAGAAAATCCTCGTAGGACAGCGTCTTCTCGACGACGGTGACGCCCGCCGCACGCAGGAGGGAGACGACGCGCGCGCGCGTGATGCCGGCAAGAAAGGTCCCGTTCGGCACCGGTGTATAGACGACGCCGTCGCGCGCCAGGAAGGCGTTGGCGTTGGCGAATTCGGCGATGTTGCCGAGCCCGTCGCGCATCAGGCAATTGCCGAAGCCGCGCGCCTGCGCCTCCATCAGCGCCCGCGCGCCGTTCGGATAGAGGCAGCCGGCTTTGGCGTCGACCGGAGCCACCTCGATCGACGGCCGGCGGAACGGCGAGAGCGTCGCCCGCACGCCGGACGGCAGCGGCATCGGCGCGTGGTAGATCGACAGGCACCAGTTGGTGGAATCGGGGTCGAAGCGCACGCCGCCGGCAAAGCCGAGCTCCGCCCAGTACATCGGGCGGATGTAGAGTTCCGCATCATGCGGGAAGCGGGCGAGCCCCTCGCTCACGAGTTCGTCCCAGCGCGCCACGTCCACCTTGGGCAGCAGCCCCAGCGCCGTGGCCGAGCGGTTCACCCGCGCGAGGTGCAGGTCGAGATCCGGCGTCATGCCCTCGAAGGCACGCGCGCCGTCGAACACGGTCGAGCCGAGCCACGACCCGTGCGTCCGCGGACCCATCATGCGGACGTTGCCGGGATGCCAGGCATCCTCGAAATAGGTCCAGGTCTCGGGATCGGGCGCCGTCATGGCTCGGGTCTCACTCAAAAAGGGACAGTCGGTGCTCAGGCGGCCCCGGCAGGGCCGACCTGGAAGCCGCCGGAAGAGCCGCCCTTCACCATCCGGACGAGCCGGGCGAAAGCCCGCATGCCGAGGCCGACCGTCTTCGGCAGGGTGCGGCGGCAGAAGGCGACCTTCTTGACGTAGCTCTCGACATGCCAGTGACACACGGCTCCCCGAGGCAGGAACAGCACATCGCCCGGCCCGAAGGTCTTGGGCGGGTTGTGGCCGTCCGAGATCGTCGCCGATCCTTCGAGGAAGTAGATCGTCTCGTCGATCTCGTAGATCCACTGGAACTCGCCGGCGGTGCAGTCCCAGACCAGCGTGCTGGCGAGGCCGTCCGCGCTGCGCGACAGGGTCGCGTTCCGCGCGAGCGGATTGCCCTTGCGGATCCAGCTCGGCTCGATCGGGGCCGCCCTCAGGTCCACGGAGGTCACGGACGGAATCATCGGTATCGTCGCCACGGTCGCCCTCATGAGAATTGCGTCGGCGCCCACGGCGTTCCGGGGCACTGCTGCATCAGAGAGAGCCGTTATTGGCAAAATCTGCAAGAATTCCTTCCGCGGATCATTAACGACGCAAGAATATGCTTCGGTTTCGATAGATCCGGCGCGTGGAGACTGAAAGGAACACGTTTCGTTTCGATACGCCTGTGCCGATCTGCGACACGGGCGCCGAGGCCATCGAGACGGGTCGGTCTCAGCCTGATGTGGTCTTGAATATTCGATGATCGATTGCATGCAGTATCACATGAAAAATTTAACCACGAATGCGAAGCATTGTCGTTCATCATAGTTCTCAATGGTCTGTCTCGATTTGGTGCGCGAAAGCTTGGTGCAGGCCTTGCTGGAAGGCCGACACGCTTTCTTTCCGAGACGGAACGCCCCATGCGCAGCGAGACGATCGCCGTACACGCCGGCTTCGATCACGATCCGACGACGCATGCCGTGGCGGTTCCGATCTACCAGAGCGTCGCCTACAGCTTCGACAGCGCCGATCACGGCGCGGCCCTCTTCAACCTCGAAGAGGAGGGCTACCGCTACAGCCGGATCTCCAACCCGACGGTGGCGGTGCTGGAGAAGCGGGTCGCCGAACTGGAGGGCGGCCATGCGGCGCTCGCCGTCGCCAGCGGCCAAGCGGCCCTGCATTACGCCATCGCGACGCTGGCCGACCACGGCGGCAACATCGTCTCGGTGCCCCAGCTCTACGGCACGACGCACACGCTGCTCGCCCACGTGCTGCCGCGTCAGGGCATCCAGTGCCGCTTCGCCGCCAGCGACGACCCGGCCGAGATCGCCAAGCTGATCGATGACGACACCCGCGCGGTCTATTGCGAGTCGATCGGCAACCCCGCCGGCAACATCTGCGACATCGAGGCGCTCGCCCGCGTTGCCCATGCCCGAGGCGTGCCCCTCGTCGTCGACAACACGGTGGCGACGCCGATCCTGCTGCGGCCGATCGATTACGGCGCGGACATCGTCCTCGGCTCGCTGACCAAGTTCATGGGCGGCCACGGCACGACCATGGGCGGCTTCATCGTCGATTCCGGCCGGTTCGACTGGAAGGCGCAGGCCCGGCGCTTCCCGATGTTCTCGGTTCCGGACGTGTCCTATCACGGCCTCGTCTACGCCGAGCATTTCGGCAAGGGCGCCTTCGTGGCCCGCGCCCGCAGCGTCTACCAGCGCACCACCGGCGCCGTGCTGCCGGCCATGAGCGCCTTCCTGCTCCTTCAGGGCATCGAGACCGTGGCCCTCCGGGTCGAGCGGCACGTGCAGAACGGGCGCAAGGTCGCGGAATTCCTGCGCGCGCATCCCGGCATCGCCTGGGTCAATTACGCGGGTTTCCCTGACAACCCGCATCACGCGATGGCCCAAAAATATCTCGGCGGCGAGGGTTCGTCGCTGCTCACCTTCGGGGTGCGTGGCGGCTTCGAGGCCGGCAAGTCGTTCTACGACGCGCTGAAGCTGGTGAAGCGCCTCGTCAATATCGGCGACGCCAAGTCGCTCGCCTGCCATCCCGCTTCGACCACGCACCGGCAGATGACGCCGGCCGAGCAGAAATCGGCCGGTGTCTCGCCCGAGATGATCCGGATCAGCGTCGGCATCGAGCACATCGACGACATCACCGACGATCTCGCTCAGGCCCTCGACGCCGCCACCGCCTTCGCCCGCGCCGCGTGAGCACCGTCGGGGCAGCGGCAAACTAGGAGTTACCGGCGATGCTCGATCATGGACATGCGAGCTCCGCTCCCGCCTTCGGGTGGGACGGTTCCGTCCCGGCGCCGGCCATGCCGGCGCGGGCACGCGTCGCGCCGCCGTTGCGGATCGGCCTCCTGAACAACATGCCCGATGCGGCCTTCGTCCAGACCGAACGGCAGTTCCGGCAACTAATCGGGCACGAGGCCGTGCTCGCGCCGTTCGTCTTCCGCGACCTGCCGCGCGGTCCTCTCGTCCGGGCGCATATCGATGCGCATTATGCGCCGCACGAAGCGCTCGCCGCTGCGGGCCTCGACGCTCTCGTCGTGACAGGATGCGAGCCGAAGGCCGACAGGCTCGATGACGAGCCCTTCTTCGGACCGCTCGGCATGGTGGTGGACTGGGCGGAGGTCAACACGGTCTCGACCCTGTTTTCCTGCCTCGCGTCGCACGCGGCCGTCCTCCATCTCGACGGTATCCGGCGTAGGCCGCTGGCGGCGAAGCATTCCGGTGTCTTCGCCTGCTCGGCCGTCTCCCATCCTCTGCTGGCCGGAATGCCCGAGACCGTCGCGGTGCCGCATTCCCGCTGGAACGACCTATCCGAGTCGGATCTCGTGGCGCACGGTTACACGGTGCTGCGGCGCTCGGCCGAAATCGGGGTCGACCTCTTCGTCCGCGAGTCCGGCAGCCTGTTCGTCTTCCTCCAGGGCCATCCCGAATACGCGCCCGACAGCCTCGCCCGCGAATACCGCCGCGACGTCGGCCGGTTTCTCGACGGCAGCCGCGACACCTGCCCGCCACTGCCGGAGAACTACTTTTCGCCCGAGGCCGTCGTCCGACTCGATGCCTTCGCGGCCGAGGTGCAGGCGCGGCGTGAACCGGCCCTGTTCACCCGGTTCCCGAGCTTTGCCGCCGCTCCCCCGCACGCGCCCGCTTGGCAGGCCCCTGCGGCGCAGCTCTTCCGCAACTGGATCGCCCAGGTCGCACTGCGCCGCGTGGTCGTTGCGGACCGTTGCGCCGTCTGAAGCCCATCCTTCCGCAACGCAGAGCCACGATGGCCGCTTCCCCTCTTTCCCAACCGTCGCCACGGCCGTCCTCGACTTCGGGCTGGATCGGCGCGCTCGAGCGCACGGCCCGCATCGACGCGCAGCCCGAACGCATCTTCCCCCGCGTGATCGACGAACTGGCCGCCCGCCACGGCGCTGCGCCGGCCCTGATCGGCACGGACGAAACCTTGAGCCACCGCGAGCTCGCGGCGCGCCAGAACCGCTATGCCCGGTGGGCCCTCGATCTGGGACTCGCCAAGGGCGAGACCGTCGCCCTCCTCATGACGAACCGGCCGGATTTCCTGGCCATCTGGCTGGGGATCACGCGGGTCGGCGTCCGGGTCGCCCTCCTCAACACCAATCTGCGCGACCGCAGCCTCGCCCATTGCATCGACGTGGCGGCCCCCCGCATCCTCATCGCGGACAGGGAACTCGCCGAGGCCGTCGCGAGTGCCGAGCCGCATCTCGTGAAACGGCTCGATATCGTCTGGCAGGGGATGGGCGCCGACGGTGCGTCCCTGTCCGAGGCCGCGGCAGGCTATTCCGAGGCTCCGCTGCAGGACGGCGAGGGACCGGCCGTCGGGGTTCGCGACGAGGCCCTGCTGATCTTCACCTCCGGCACCACCGGCCTGCCCAAGGCCGCCCGCGTGAGCCACCACCGGATCATGATGTGGACGCACTGGTTCGCCGGGCTGATCGATGCCGGCGCGGACGACCGGATGTACAATTGCCTGCCGCTCTACCACTCGGTCGGCGGTGTCGTTGCGCCCGGCAGCGTGCTCCTCGGCGGTGGCGCGGTGGTCATCCGGCAGAAGTTCTCGGCGAGCGCTTTCTGGCGCGACGTCACAGAGAGTGGCGCGACGATGTTTCAGTATATCGGCGAACTGTGCCGCTATCTCACCGTGGCGCCGCCGGACCCGTTCGAGCGCCGGCATGCCCTGCGTCTCTGCACCGGCAACGGCATGCGGCCCGATGTCTGGGAGCGTTTTCGCGATCGCTTCGCCATCCCGCGCATTCTCGAATTCTATGCGGCAACCGAGGGCACGGTCTCGCTCTACAACGTCGAGGGCAAGCTCGGCGCCGTCGGGCGGGTGCCGTCCTTCATGGCGCGGCGCTCGCCGGCTCTGATCGTGCGCCACGACGTCGAGACCGGATTGCCGCTGCGCGATGCCGCCGGCCGCTGCGTCCCGGCCGAACCGGACGAGTCCGGCGAGCTGCTGGGACGGCTCTCGTCCAAGGCCGAACACAGCTTCGAAGGCTACACGAGTGCCGAGGAGACCAGCCGCAAGGTCGTCCGCGACGTGCTCCAGCCGGGCGATGCCTGGATGCGGACCGGCGACCTGATGCGCCGGGACGTGCAGGGCTTCTTCTATTTCGTGGACCGGATCGGCGACACCTTTCGCTGGAAGGGCGAGAACGTCGCCACCAACGAGGTCGCCGAGGCGATCGGCAATTGCCCGGGCGTGATCGAGGCGAGCGTCTACGGGGTTGCGGTTTCCGGTGCCGAGGGCCGGGCCGGCATGGCTGCGCTCGTCATCGGTCCCGACTTCGAGCTCGAGGCCCTGCATGCCGTCCTCGCGGAACGCCTGCCGGCCTATGCCCGCCCGCTCTTCCTGCGGATCGTGCCGACATTCGCCCATACTGAGACCTTCAAGCAGAAGAAGGGCGCGCTTGCTGCCGAGGGGTTCGATCCGAGCCGGATCCGGGATGTTCTTTATGTATGCCTCGACGATCGCTATCGGAGGCTCGATCCGTCTCTATTCAAAGAGATCTGCGAGGGGAAACTGCGCCTCTAGTTTAATGATGCCAGCCCATCAGGAGAGCCTCCCGGGCGGGCATCGAGGGGCGACGTTCTCTGACGTGATCTTGGAAGAACGGGACTCGTGAGCCCCAGGCCAAGCGAAGAGGCCGATGATCTCAACCTGCGCCCGCCCGCGAAGGCTCACGGCAATCGGCTTGGGATCGAGGGTCTGCGCGTCTCCCGCGCCCGCGTGACGTCACTCGACACCGCACCCGGCCCATAGCAAAAGGGCTGGAAACGACGAGGTGGGTCGAGAGAATGCTGGAAGCACGCAACCGCGACAAGCCGTGGATCATCCGCACCTATGCGGGCCATTCCAACGCTGCGGAATCGAACAAGCTCTATCGCGGCAACCTCGCCAAGGGGCAGACCGGCCTCTCGGTCGCCTTCGATCTGCCGACGCAGACCGGCTACGATCCAGATCACGAGCTCGCGCGCGGCGAGGTCGGCAAGGTCGGCGTCTCGATCGCGCATCTCGGCGACATGCGGACGCTGTTCAACGACATTCCGCTGTCGCAGATGAACACCTCGATGACGATCAACGCCACGGCGCCGTGGCTGCTGTCGCTCTACCTCGCCGTGGCCGAGGAGCAGGGCGCGCCGCTCGATGCTCTCCAGGGCACCACGCAGAACGACATCATCAAGGAATACCTCTCGCGCGGAACCTACGTGTTTCCGCCGAAACCTTCGCTTCGCCTGACCAAGGACGTGATCCTGTTCACGACCAAGGAAGTGCCGAAGTGGAACCCGATGAACGTCTGCTCCTACCACCTGCAGGAGGCGGGGGCGACGCCGGTCCAGGAGCTGTCCTACGCGCTGGCCATCGCCATCGCCGTGCTCGACACGGTGCGCGACGATCCCGAATTCGACGAGGCGAGCTTCGCCGACGTGTTCAGCCGGATCTCGTTCTTCGTGAATGCCGGCATGCGGTTCGTCACCGAGATCTGCAAGATGCGGGCGTTCGCCGAACTCTGGGACGAGATCGCCCAGGAGCGCTACGGCATCACCGAGGCCAAGAAGCGCATCTTCCGCTACGGCGTGCAGGTGAACTCGCTGGGGCTGACGGAGCAGCAGCCCGAGAACAACGTCCACCGCATCCTCATCGAGATGCTGGCCGTGACGCTGTCGAAGCGCGCCCGCGCCCGCGCCGTGCAGCTGCCGGCCTGGAACGAGGCGCTCGGGCTGCCGCGGCCCTGGGACCAGCAATGGTCGATGCGCATGCAGCAGATCCTGGCCTTCGAGACCGACCTTCTCGAATACGAGGACATCTTCGACGGTTCGAAGGTGATCGAGGCGCGCGTCGAGGAACTCAAGGAGCAGACCCGTGCCGAGCTGAAGCGCATCGCCGAACTCGGCGGCGCGGTGTCGGCCGTCGAAGCGGGCGAACTCAAGCGGGCCCTCGTCGAATCCAACGCCAAGCGCATCTCGGCGATCGAATCGGGCGATCAGGTCGTGGTCGGCGTCAACAAGTGGCAGCAGGGCGAGCCGTCGCCGCTCACCGCCGGCGAGGGCGCGATCTTCACCGTCTCCGAAACCGTCGAGATGGAGGCCGAGGCCCGCATCCGCGAATGGCGCCAGAAGCGCGACGACAACGCCGTCGGCAAGGCCCTCGACGATCTCGAACAGGCGGCGCGCTCGGGCGCCAACATCATGCCGGTCTCGATCGCGGCGGCCCAGGCCGGCGTCACCACCGGCGAGTGGGGCCAGCGCCTGCGCGAGGTGTTCGGCGAGTACCGTGCGCCGACCGGCGTGACTTTGGAGACGGTGACCTCGGGTGCGGCGGAGGACGCGCGGCTGCTCATCGCCGATCTCGGCGAGCGCCTTGGCGAAACGCCGAAGCTGGTGGTCGGCAAGCCCGGCCTCGACGGCCATTCGAACGGCGCCGAGCAGATCGCCCTTCGCGCCCGCGATGTCGGCTTCGACGTGACCTATGACGGCATCCGCCAGACTCCGGCCGAGATCGTCGCCAAGGCCAAGTCGACCGGCGCGCACGTGATCGGTCTGTCGATCCTCTCGGGCTCGCACGTACCGCTGGTGCGCGACGTGAAGGCGAAGCTGCGCGAGGCCGGCCTCGATCACATCCCCGTCGTCGTCGGCGGCATCATCTCGACCGACGACGAGTTGGTGCTCAAGAACATGGGCGTCACGGCGGTCTACACGCCGAAGGACTACATCCTCGACACGATCATGGTCGGGCTCGCCAAGGTCGTCAGCCGGTCCCTCGACAAGCGGGACGCCGAGCGCGCCGACACCGAGGCCGGCGTGAAGGGTGCCACGCCGCGCAAGGACGGCGCCGAAACGGTCTACTGACGGGGCCGGATCGACCCGCGCCTACTAAAAAAGCCCTCTCCGTCGAACGGAGAAGGCTTTTTGCGTCGCGGCTGCTCAGACCGGTCTGCGCCGCAGGGCATGCACCGAGAAGAGTCCGTCCGGGTCGGTCCAGACCTCGCCGGCAGCCCAACCGGCCTGTGCCGCGAGATCCCGGAAGCTGGCGATCGAGTATTTGTAGCTGTTCTCGGTGTGGATCGATTCACCTGCCGCGAAGTCGAAGCGGCGGCCGGCGATGTCGATCTCCTGCGCTTCACGGCTGACGAGATGCATTTCGATCCGTGAGGCCGCGGCGTTGAAGAAGGCGCGGTGGTGGAAGCTGTCGTCTGCGAAGCCCCCGGCCAGTTCGCGGTTGATCCGGGTCAGGAGGTTCAGGTTGAAGGCGGCCGTCACGCCGGAGGCGTCGTCATAGGCCGCCTCGAGCACATCGGTGTCCTTGACGAGATCCACGCCGACGATGAGCTGAGAACCCTCGCCAAGAATCGCACCGAAGGTGTCGAGCAGACGGATCGCTTCCTCCGGCCGGAAATTACCGATGGTCGAACCGGGGAAGAAGCCCGCGCGCGGCGCATTGCCCACCGTCGCCGGCAAGGCGAAGGGGCGGGTGAAGTCGGCCACGACCGGCTCGACCGCAAGATCCGGAATATCGCGGCGAAGACCCTCGGCCTGGGCCGTCAAGAACTCGCCGGAGACGTCGACGGGCACGTAGGCCGTGAGATCGCGCAGATGGCGCAGCAGCCGGCGCACCTTCACCGTGGAACCGGCCCCGAACTCGACGAGCGCCGCGCCCGACGGCAACGCGGCGGCGATGGCCGGGCCGTGTTCGTCGAGGATCCGCAGTTCGGTGCGGGTCGGATAGTATTCGGCGAGGCCGGTAATGCCCTCGAATAGCTCCGAGCCGGCCGCGTCGTAGAAATACTTCGCCGGGAGGGCCTTCGGCGTTGCGGCGAGGCCGTCCCAGACGTCTTCGAGAAACTGACGGTCGTCGGGCAGGCGGCTGATCGGGCTGGCGCCCTCGAAACGGGGATTGACGGTCAAAAGGCGTCCTCCGGCCGGGGCTCGGCGTCCCCGTGCGAGCGGTTGTGTTTGCGGGTGAGAAACGAGCCTTGAGAACGTTTGTTCACGGCGGCCGGTTGCTTAGAGCCGTACCCGACCCGATTGCATCAGGCCGGCGTCTCTAAGCCTCTGTTGTGACGCGTTTTTTCTCGACCAACCGGCATTCACTTGGTCGGAAAGCACTTTAGACGCGGGCGTCGGCGAGCCGCAGCCCGGTGAATTGCCAACGCTGGTGGGCATAGAAGAAGTTGCGATAACCCACCCGCGCATGCCCCTCGGACGTGGCAACGGACGAACCGCGCAACACGTATTGGTTGGACATGAACTTGCCGTTGTATTCGCCGAGCGCGCCGGGCAGCGGCCGGTAGCCCGGATAGGCGCCGTAGGCGCTGCGCGTCCATTGCCAGACATGGCCGAAGGCGTCGCCGAGCAGGCCGTCGCGCGCGGCGATCTCCCATTCGGCTTCGGTCGGCAGGTCGCGTCCGGACCAGCGGGCGAAGGCGTCGGCCTCGTAGTAGCTGATATGGGTGACGGGCTGGGCCGGATCGATCGGGCTGATGCCGCCGAGCGTCATGCTCGACCAACCGTCCCCAGTGCGGCGCCAGTAGCCCGGTGCCTCCCAGCCCTCCGACTGCAGCTTCACCCAGCCGTCCGACAGCCACAACTCGGCGCGCGCATAGCCGCCGTCCGCGATGAATGCGAGCCATTGCGCGTTGGTGACCAGCGCCCGGTCGATGGTCGCCGGCAACACGAGCACGTCGTGCCGGGGCGACTCGTTGTCGAAGGCGAAACCCTCGCCGTCATGCCCGATCTGCGTGATGCCGCGCGACAGCTCCACGCGGCCCTTGCCGCCCTCCGAAGCCGGCCAGCGCCAAGCCTCGTCGTAGGCTGGCCCCAGCGGGTTCTGCGCGAAGGCGTGCAGGATGTCGGTGAGCATCAGCTCCTGATGCTGCTGCTCGTGATAGAGGCCGATCTCCAGGATCGGCAGGATGGTTTCGAGGGCCTGATCCGACGCCTCGCGCAGCAGGGCTTCGATGGCGCGGTCGACATGGGCCCGGTAGCCCTGGGTCTCCATCGCCGTCGGCCGGGTGATCATGCCGCGCATGAAGCGGGGCTGCCGCGGGCCAGCCTGCACGTAGTACGAATTGAAGAGGTAGTGCAGGCGCTCGTCGTAGATCCGGTAGTCCGGCCGAAGCGCGCAGAGCAGGAACTGCTCGAAGAACCAAGTCGTATGGGCCCGGTGCCACTTGGTCGGGCTCGCATCCTCCATCGACTGGACCTGCTGGTCCTCGGGCGAAAGCGGGGCTGCGCGTTGCTCGGTCTCGTCGCGGACCATTCGGAACGCGGCGATCCAGGCTTCGCGATCCACGGGCCGGGCGTCGAGGCGAGGCGGAGGGAAGGCGGCGCGGTCGAAGGAACCGGGGAAGTGGGAAATCGCTGCGCTGGCGGCCATTCCTGGATTCTCTTTCTCTCAGATTGCCGGGATGTAGCCTCGAATTTCTTCCGGACAACGCCCGAGCGCCTGCGCCGTTCGTCGCGGCCTCGGCAGGACGAGCGGGAGAGCCTCGCGATGCACAGGCATTTCACGGCCTCGCTCCGCCCGGATCGCGAATCCGTGCTCCGTTTGCCGGCGCGGTGAGGCTGCGTTAACCGTCCCGGATCGACACTGGCCCTTCGGGCGATGTCGGGTGACGTCATGCGGATCGATCTGATGGCCGGAGCGACACTCTCCGCGGCGTATCCCGCGCAGAGCCCCCAACCCCTGATCCTCGTCTTCGATTCCGGCCTCGGCGGCCTGACCGTGCTGGAGAAGGTTCGCCGCGCGCGGCCCGACGCGCGCTACGTCTATGCCGCCGACGATGCGGCGTTTCCCTATGGCGGGCTGACCGAGCCGGCGCTCGTCGCCCGCGTGCTGGCGGTGATGGAGCGCCTGCTGGCGCTCCACGCCCCCGACCTCGTCGTGATCGCCTGCAACACGGCCTCGACGGTGGTGCTTCCGAGCCTGCGCCAGCGTTTCATCACGCCCTTCGTCGGCGTGGTGCCGCCGATCAAGCCGGCGGCGGCGGCGACGCGCTCGCGGGTCGTCACCCTACTGGCCACGCCCGGCACGATCGCCCGCAGCTACACCCGCGATCTCGTCGCCACCTATGCCGGCGATTGCGACGTGACCCTCGTCGGCGCGCCGAACCTCGCGCGCTTCGCGGAAGCCGAGATGGCCGGCGAGCCGATCGACGATGCGGTATTGGCGGCGGAGATCGCGCCCTGCTTCGTGACCCTGGCCGACGGTCGGCGCACGGACGTGGTCTGCCTGTCCTGCACGCACTACCCGCTGCTGCTGCCGCGCTTCGAGCGCCTCGCGCCTTGGCCGGTGACCTGGATCGATCCGGCTCCGGCGATCGCGCGACGGGTGGTTCAGTTGCTCGGGCCGGTTGTGATGGCCCCCCAGGACGCCGCGCCGACCGTGCTCGGTACCTTCACGGGTGGCGCCGGCTTGAACCCCGCGCTGGAGCGCTCGCTGGCCAAACGCGGGTTAGAGACGTTGACGGTCGAGCCGATGCCGCTGGTCCGTCAGTAACGTCTTTGCCTGGACAGCATCTTACAGACTGTCGTCATGCCGGGGCCGCGTAGCGGAACCCGGAACCCACCCGAGATGCGACGCGGAGACAGGGCGTCGAGGCCTGTCGTAGGTTCCAGGTTCTGCTGCGCTGCCCCGGAATCACGGTGGAGATGTCGCGAACTACAGATCGTTGCTCGGGCTTGCTGAGCGTTGACCTCAGTTCGGAGCCCTGTGCGATCGATCACTCTTGATTGACCTGTCCCGGCTTTCCGTCTAGGCACGCGCGGTTCGCGGGGCTCCGGTTTGGGGCCCCGTGACGTTTTCAAGCGCACCCGCGAGCGGCCAACGGCCGGTCTGTCGCCCCCGCGCCGTTGCTGGGGGAGAGGAGGGCGCGTTCCTCTAGCTCAAGTTTCTTGAGAGGAACCGCGAATGTCAAAACGCATCGAGGCGAAGCACAAACTCGATCGCCGGATGGGCCAGAACATCTGGGGCCGTCCGAAAAGCCCGGTCAACCGTCGTGAATACGGCCCCGGCCAGCACGGCCAGCGCCGCAAGGGCAAGATGAGCGACTTCGGCACGCAGCTGCGCGCCAAGCAGAAGCTCAAGGGCTATTACGGCAACATCACCGAGAAGCAGTTCCGCCGCTACTACGCCGAGGCGATCCGCCTGCGCGGCGACTCGGGCGAGAACCTGATCGGCCTGCTCGAGCGCCGTCTCGACGCCGTGGTCTACCGTGCGAAGTTCGTGGCGACGCCGTTCGCGGCCCGTCAGTTCGTCAACCACGGCCACATCAAGGTCAACGGTCGCCGGGTCAACATCCCGAGCTACCAGGTGAAGCCGGGCGACCAGATCGAGATCAAGGAGGCGTCCCGCCAGCTCGAGTTCGTGGTCGTGGCCTCGCAGCTCGCCGAGCGCGACGTCCCCGACTACATCGAGGCGGATCACGCCAAGATGACGGCGCGCGTCACCCGTGTCCCGGCCCTGAACGAGGTGCCGTACCCGGTCCAGATGGAACCGAACCTGGTCATCGAGTTCTATTCGCGCTGATCTCTCGATCAGGGCCGAGAACGCAGAAGGGCCGCCCGGTGGGGCGGCCCTTTTTTCATGCGCTGTCTCCGGCCAGTACGGACCCGACCCAACACCTCGCCCTGAAGCGCCGGAGCGAAGCGCAGGCCTCGAAGGATCTCCAGATCCCGTTGCGATCCCTGGAGAACCCTTCGGGGCACGCTGTCGCGGGCACCTCAGGCCGGGGTTTGGGGTGGGACGACGGAAGAGCGAACGGCTTCGGCTCGGATCCGTTTAGGCCGTAGCCACAAGGGGGCGGGCAGCCTCGTGCACCCTCATCTCGTGGGGAGATCAGGTTGCGGGGGCCGTTCGGCGCGGGAGCCGCGCATCGCCGGGGATTGCGATGCGGACAGGGCGCTCGGGGGCAGACCTTCGGCATTGCCGCCTGCTGAAGGTGCTCCCGGAAAAGCGCTCGATGCAGCTTGCGCGTGCCGCTCGCGATCGAAGGCGTAGCCGGCATTCACTCCGGCATAGAAGCCGGTGAAGTCTTCCGCGCATGCAGGGGAGACCCCGAGTGCCAGGGCGATCAGAAGAGCCAGACGGCGATCGGGTTGAGAGATGCTCACGCGCTGATCCGTGGCCGGCCGTTCAGGTGTGCCGACGGCCGTCGATGATCGATCCGAAACCCAGCGCGACTATGGCGGCGGTCTAGCTGCCGCCGTCGAGCCAAGCAGTCTACAAACGAAAAGAGCCGCGATCCGGTCTCCCGGATCGCGGCTCTCGATTCCGTTGGTCGCGTCGATCAGTAATCGACGCTGACGCTCTGGGCCTCGCGGCCCTTCTGGCCGTCGATCACGCCGAGCGTGACCGTCTGGCCTTCCGCGAGGGATTCGAGACCCGCGCGGGAGAGGGCGGAGCGATGGACGAACACGTCCTTGCCGCCGTCGTTGACCGAGACGAAGCCGAAGCCCTTAGCTGGGTCGTACCACTTCACGGTTCCGGTCATCTCGACCGAAGGACCGCTGGCGATACGTCCACCGCCACCGCCACCGCCACCGCCGCCGAAGCGATCGCCGCCGTAGCCGCCACCACCGCCGCCAGCGCCATAGCCACCACCGCCGGCGCCATAACCGCCGCCGCGATCGTCGCCGCCGAAGCGACCGGCAGGCCGGGCTTCGCGACGCGGGGGAGCGGCTTCAGCCGTCGAGGTGTCGACGCTGGTCACGGCCGTGACCTGAGGACCCTTCTGGCCCTGCGCGGTCTGGACCGTCAGGCGGGTGCCCGGCTGCAGGTCGTCGTGACCGGCGGCCTCGACTGCGCGGATGTGCAGGAAAGCGTCGCCCGAGCCGTCGCCGAGTTCGACGAAGCCGAAGCCCTTTTCCTTGTTGAACCACTTGACCGTCGCATCACGCTCCGGACCCGTCGGAGGGGCAGCCGCCCGGGGCGGGCCGCGGTCGAAACCACCGCCGCCGCCGCCGAAACCACCGCCGCCAAATCCGCCACTGCTGGGAGGGAGCTGGTCAGGCCAACGCGGCTCTGCTCCACCCTCATCGAAGCCGCGCTTCGGCGACCCCCTGAAATCACGACCACGTCCCATAGAAAGCTCGCAAAACCCGACCGCTGACCATCTTGTCGAAAGACCGTGTGCACCCTGTTCCGCACAAGATGCGCCCACGCCACCATCACCATCGGCCGCGGTAACCGAGAGCAACGCCTCAGTCCTGACGCAATCCCGACCGCGCCGCAAGGACCTTCTGTTAATGGACAGGCTCAACCCGGCGAATTTCGTGGGCGACGGGCGGAGGCGTTGCAAACCTGCGTCATCTCGAGTGCGCCGCCGGGTCGGCCGAGCGGTCGCGCGGGGGCAATTAGGAAAGCGCAAACGACCTCGGCCCTAGGGTGACGGCAAGCCGCCACGTCCACCGAGGATCGCGCCCGTGATCGCGACCCCGACATTCCCCGATCTCTCCGCCCTCGTCGTGGACGAGAGCCTCTACATCCGCCGCACGGTGCGCGACATGCTCCTGCGTGTCGGGATCAAGCGCGTATTGGAAGCTCCGGATGGCGCGGAAGCGCTCGGCGTGCTCGCCGAGAGCAAGCCGGACCTCACCATCCTGGACTGGGACCTCGCCATCCTGTCGGGCGAGGAGTTCATTCGTCTGGCGCGTACGCCGACGACCTCGCCGTCGCCGACGGTGCCGATCATCCTGATGCTGGCCCAGCCCCGCCGCAACGTCGTCGACCGGGCGATCTCGCTCGGCGTCAACGAGATCATCGCGAAGCCGTTCTCGCCGAAGACGCTGTGGTCGCGCCTCGACGAGGTCATCAACCGGCCGCGCCCGTTTTCTCAGGTGAAGAGCCTTCTCCGGCCGATCCCCCGCGCCAACAGCGCCGCCAAGGCGATGGTCTGACACATCTTGGCTGCCGGGGGGTGCGCGCGAAGCGATGCGCAAAGGGACGCGCAAAGGGAAGCGAAGGAGTCTTTGCGTTTCTTAACAACGCCTGTAGCGTCGTGCACAAGTTGACGGCCGGCTGCCTGCCGCAGCCGAGACCCTGAGGATCCGGCTTTGCCGATGAGGGATGAGAGCGCCGCAACCGGCCTGGCGGCCGGTTCGGCCGTGATGCCGGCTCGTACCGGTGCGATGCCGCAGATTCCGCGTGAGGGAACGGCGTTCGCCCAAGGCAGCCGTCCCGCCGCCGAATCGTCCTACGCGGATCGGCCGGCGCCCCTGCGCACGAGCCGGCGCGGGGCCTACGCCGCCCTCGATCTCGGCACCAACAATTGCCGGCTGCTGGTCGCCGAGCCGGCCTCGCACGGCTTCCGGGTCATCGACGCCTTCTCGCGCATCGTACGTCTCGGCGAGGGCCTGAGTTCCTCCGACCGGCTGAGCCCGGTCGCCATCGACCGGACGGTCGAGGCTTTGCGCATCTGCCGGGTGAAGATGGAGGCCCGCGGCGTCGTCCGCTCGAAGGTCATCGCCACCGAGGCCTGCCGGCTCGCCGTGAACGGCGCCGAATTCGTGGACCAGGTGCGCCGGGAGGTCGGCCTCGATCTCGAGATCGTCGACCGGCAGACCGAGGCCTATCTCGCGGTGACGGGATGCGCGGCGCTGGCCGACCCGAGCGCGGAATCGGTGGTGATCTTCGATATCGGCGGCGGGTCCACCGAGATCGCCTGGCTCGACGGTGCCGCGACCAATCCCTCCACCGATCCGACCCTGCGCATCCGCGCCTGGGATTCGCTCCCCGTCGGCGTGGTGACGCTCGCCGAGAAGCATGGCGGCTCCGAGGTCACGCGGATGATGTTCGAGGGCATGGTCGAGGAGGTCGGCGACCTGCTCGCGCCCTTCGCGATCCGGGCGGCGGCCGCGGCGACCGCGCCGTATTTCCACCTGCTCGGCACCTCGGGCACCGTCACGACGCTCGCCGCGATGCATCTGCGCCTGCCGCGCTACGAGCGGCGGCGGGTCGATGGGCTCTGGATGGCCGATTTCGAGGTCACCGAGGCGATCGAGGACCTGCTCGACACGCGGCTCGACCAGCGTGCGGACAACCCCTGCATCGGCCGCGACCGGGCCGACCTCGTGCTGGCCGGCTGCGCGATCCTGGAGGCGATCCGCCGGGTGTTTCCCTCCGAGCGCCTGCGCATCGCCGACCGCGGCCTGCGCGAGGGCCTGCTGATGAACATGATGCGCGAGGACGGCGTCTGGCGCCGGGGCCGTTACCGCTAGTCTACGGTCGGCGAGCCGGCGTCAGCCCTCTGAGCAGAAACGCGATCATCGCGTCGAGCGGCGGCACCGGAGCCTCGGGGCACTGGCTGACCAGTACCGGATGGCAGTAGCGCACGATCGCCGCGTGGACGCAGGCGGCGGCGAGGCCCGTATCCGCGACCGCGAACTCGCCGCGTCTCACGCCCTCACTGATGATCCGTTCGAAGACGGCGACGATGCTGTCGACGTGGTGCCGGCAAACCGCCCAGCTCTCCCTCATTGCCGCCTCGACCATCTCGTGCATGCGCGGGAACGCTTCGCAGCGCTCGAGGCAGTCGCGGTGAAGCGCGGTGATCATCTCCGAGAGGCGGTCGGCGGCGCTGAGGCCGGGCGCCTCGGCGATCGCCAGGATCAGCACCTCGACCTCGCGGGTCAGGCGGCCGACGACGGCCTCGTTGATCGCCTTCTTCGAGTCGAAGAACCGGTAGACGTTGGCGGGGCTCATCTTGAGCGTCTTGGCGATGTCGGCGACAGTGGTCTTCTGATAGCCGATCTCGCGGAACGACTGTTCCGCCGTCGCGATGATACGGCAGCGGGTCGTCGGTGCGCTCTCCTCGGCGAGTGGGTGGATCGGATCGGCGGCGATAGTCATCGGTCGAGCTTAGAGACCGAGACCGGTCGCGTCAAAAAACGACCCCTTGTCAACGCAATGACCCCGATCCGGTCCCATCGGGCCGCATGTCCGGCCTCGTACTGGTTTGCGGGCGTGGCGCAAGAGATGACGATCGAGGCCACGTACCCGCCGCGATCGGCGATATCGGCGGCTCGATCGCAACACTACGTCCGATGGCGGCCGCATGCAGATGGGGTTCACGGGCATTCGCTCGCAGATGCAGGCGCTACCACCACTGTGCAGAACCCGGCGGCGATGAGTGCTGGCTTCCTCGACGCGACGCGCGCGCGTACTGCATCACGTTCGACCCGACCCTTGACGGTCCAGGCGTATCGCCGCGAGATCGGCGTTCAGGTCGTGATGGCGCCAGATCGATGTGTCCCGCGTCCGCGACTGGGGCGGCTGCCGCACGGCCTATCGGCTACGACCGGTATCCACCTGGTCGGAAAGTACTCTAGAGCCGTATCCGATCCGATTGCATCGGCTCGGCGTCTCTAAGACTTTGTTTTGCCGCGCTTTCTTTCGACCAACCGGTATCCACCTGGTCGGAAAGCGCTCTAATAGCTCCGATTGAGCGCCTCGAGCTGGTCGGCCACCTTCTCGAAAGGCTGCTTGATCAGCACGCCGATGCAGCGGTCCACACCCATGCCGTAGAAGGACCGTCCGCTGTCCTTGAAGGACTGGCAGATGACACGCGTTCGCGCATAGGAAATGGCCGCGGAGACCGACAGCGCCACGACGATCCAGAACAGTTTCGAGCGGGCGATGGCGAAGCCCGTCTCGTCCTTGCGACTGCGCCCGCGGGCGTTGTCACCGCCGACATTGATCTGAATGTTGATCGGTTTTTGGCCATCGACCGGATAATCGCGAGTCTGCGCAATCATGCGCTGGACTTCTTCGACTGTAAATAAATTGTGATTGAGTTCTTTTGATTTAATAAGATCGACTGTTTGATCCATTTCCGCCTCGCAAGACGAAGATGCTTACCAAATCGTTATAACGGCATCGTCATCCGGCGACAGTCGAAGATTGCGATTTCAATATGTAATGTCTTGTTAAGGTTTATGGGCGTCGTTCTCGAAATTCTCGATACGGTGGCGGATTAATTTCGGGGAGATCGCGATGGATTTGTCGCGATCTCCCTAGTCGGTAATCGATCCGGTCAGGCCGCCGGCTTCAACGCGCCGATCCGCTCGTGGAAATCGGGCCCATTCGTCGTCTTGGCGACGTGGCCGGAGCGGATCAGGAAGTCTCCGAAACGTTCGCCGTTTTGCCGGCCCTTGGCGTAATCCGCAAAAAGCGGATCGAGCGTGGTCTTGATCGCCGAGGCGTCCACGTCTTCTGCATAGAGCTTGCCGAGTCGCGAGCCGTCGAAGGCGGCGCCGAGATAAAGGTGGTAGCGCTCGGGGCCGCGACCGACGAGGCCGATCTCGGCGATGTAGGGCCGGGCGCAGCCGTTGGGGCAGCCGGTCATGCGGATGGTGATCTCGTCGTCCTTGAGGCCGTTGCGCTCCAGGCTCTCCTCGAGTTCGTCGATGAGGCTCGGCAGGTAGCGCTCGCTTTCGGCGAGCGCGAGGCCGCAGGTCGGCAGCGAGACGCAGGCCATGGAGTTGCGGCGCAGCGCGCCCGCGCCCTTGGTCAGGCCGTATTCGTCGACCAGCGCCTCGATCTCCGCGCGCTTCTCCGATGGGACGTTGGCGATGATGACGTTCTGGTTGCCGGTGAGGCGGAAGTCGCCCTCGTGCACCTGGGCGATCCGGCGCAGGCCTGCGAGGAACTGCGGGCCGCCGTCGATGTCCTTCACCCGGCCCGACGGCACGTAGAGCGTCAGGTGGTGGCGGCCGTCGTCGCCCTCGGTCCAGCCGTAGCGGTCGCCGTTGCCGTCGAATCTATACGGCTTCGGGGCTTCGAGTTTCTTGTCGATGCGGTTCTCGACCTCGGCCCGGAAGGCGTCGAGGCCGTAGCGCTCGATCGTGTACTTCAGGCGCGCGTTCTTGCGGCTCTTGCGGTTGCCCCAGTCGCGCTGGACGGTCATCACCGCCTCCGCGACCTTCAGGGCATCCTCCGGCTGACAGAAGCCCATCACGTCGGCGGTGCGCGGGAAGGTGTCGGTCTCGCCGTGGGTCATGCCCATGCCGCCGCCGACGGTGACGTTCCAGCCCGTGACCTTGTTTGCCTTGTCGAGGATCGCGATGAAGCCGAGATCGTGCGCGAACACGTCGACCTCGTTCGAGGGCGGCACGGCGATGATGATCTTGAATTTCCGCGGCAGGTAGGTCTTGCCGTAGACCGGTTCGAACTCCTCCTCGCCGCCGACGACCTTCTCGCCGTCGAGCCAGATCTCGCGCCAGGCGTTGGTCTTCGGCAGGAGGCTGTCCGAGATCTCCTTGCCGAGATCGTAAGCGGTCTTGTGCGCGCCGGACTGCGCCGGGTTCGTCGCAGTCATGACGTTGCGGTTGACGTCGCCGCAGGCGGCGATGGTGTCGAGCAGGGACGAGTCGATCGCGGCCATGGTCCGCTTGAGGTTCGACTTGATCACGCCGTGATACTGGAAGGTCTGGCGCGTCGTCGCCCGCAGGGTGCCGTTGGCGTAGGTCGTGGCGATGTCGTCGAGGATCAGCCACTGCTTCGGCGTCACGACGCCGCCCGCGATGCGCAGGCGGATCATGAAGCTGTAGGCCTTGTCGAGCTTCTTCTTCGTCCGCTCGGGCCGGAGATCCCTGTCGTCCTGCATGTACATCCCGTGGAATTTCACGAGCTGTCCGTCATCGTCCGAGATCGCGCCGGTGGCGTGTTTCAGGAGCCCGTCGGCGAGGCCCCCGCGCAGGAAGCGGCTGCCGATCTTGAGATGCTCGTTATGGGCGAGCCCGGCCTCCTTGGCGGCCTGCGGGTCGTCGATCGGACGGCCGGTCGGCGGCGTCTCGTAGCGGCGTGCGCCCGAACCGGGTGTCTCGACGGCCGGGCCGTCAGCGGTATCGATCGGCTTGTGATCGTCCATGGTGATCTCTGTCGGTCACGTGTTGATCGGCTGCCGCTGCCGGACCATCTCATTCCGAGATGGCCGCGCGAGGCGGCGTCCTCGAAAACACCGTCCGGCTTCGCGGAAACCGCCGCCAAGCTCCGACCGGAGCGTGGGACGGCCTGGGACAGGCGGGACGATCGTCCCATCCGTCCGTTTTGTCAGTAAACGTCCTGCTGGTAGCGTCGGGCCCGCTCGAGCCCTGCGACATGAGCTTCCGCGTCGGCGTCGCTCAGGCCCTTATGCTTGGAGAAGACGCGGACCACCGCGGCGCGGACGTCCTTGGCCATGTTCTTGGCATCGCCGCAGACGTAGAACGCGGCGCCGCCGTCTAGCCATTCGACCAGCTCCTGGCCGTGCTGGTCGATCCGGTCTTGGACGTAGATCTTCTCGGGCTGGTCGCGGGAGAAGGCGACGTCGATCCTGCTCAGCGAGCGGTCTTCGAGGGCTTCCTGCCATTCGAGCTGGTAGAGGAAGTCGTGCGTGAAGTGCTGGTCGCCGTAGAACAGCCACGAGCGGCCGGGCGCCTCGGTGGCGCGGCGCTCCTGCACGAAGGCGCGGAACGGCGCGACGCCGGTGCCGGGGCCGACCATGATGATGTCGGTGGCCGGGTCGCTCGGCAGGCGGAAATGCTTGTTCGGCTTCAGCCGCACGCGCAGCTTGGCGCCGTTGCTGATGCGGTCGGCGACATGCGTCGAGGCTACACCGGTGCGTGCCCTGTCATGCGTCGTGTAGCGCACCGCGGCGATGACCAGATGCACCTCGTCGCCGACTTCCTTTCGCGATGAGGCTATGGAATAGGCGCGCGGCGGCAGGGGCCGGGTGATGGTGTTGAGATGCTCGGCGGTGAGCGCGGCCGGATAGGCCTCGATCAGGTCGATCAGGTGCCGGCCTTCGAGCCACGCCTTCACCTCGCCGCTCTCGATGAATTTTTGGGCATCCGTGTGGCCCGTGGCCTTGGCGAAGCGCTCCACGGTGGCGGCCGAGAGCGTGGTGATGTCGCGCTCGGAGAGCAGCGCCTTGCGCAGGGCCTCGTCGCCGGTGAGCCCGGTGGCGCTCAGGATCTCCTCGACGAGCTGCGGGTCGTTCTCGGGGTAGATCTCGAGGGAATCGCCCGGCTCGTAGGCCGGTGCGCCATCCGCGAATTCCAGCGCGAGGTGGATCGTCTCCTTCTTGGAGCGGGAGGAGTTCAGGTTCACGTGCTCGATCACCTCGACCACGACGGGATCGCGGCTCGGCTCCTCGTCCTCGTCCTGCGAAGTGCTGCGGGCGAAATCGATGGCGACGACGTTGTCGGAGGCGACCTCCGCCGGGGCCAGCGCCTTCAGCGCGCCCTTGATCCAGTCGGCGGCCGGCTTGTCGAAGTCGAGGTCGAGGTCGGCGCGGTCGTAGGCCCGCTTGCCGCCGAGCGCCTCGAAACGCGCATCGAGGTTCTTCCCGATGGAGCAGAACTCCGCATAGGAAGTGTCGCCGAGCGCCAGGACGCCGAACTCGACGCCGTCGAGCCGCGGTGCTCCGTCACCCATGAGCGCATTGTAGGTCTCGACCGCGCGGGCCGGCGGCTCGCCTTCGCCCCAGGTCGCGGCGATGGCGACGAGCTTGCCGGCGCTCTGTAGGGTCGCGATGTCGAGGTCGGCGAAGTCGATCACCTTCGGCTTGAAGCCCTGCTTCTTCGCGAGCTTGGCGACGTTGCCGGCCAGCGCCTCGCAATTCCCGGACTCCGACGCGAAGATGATCGTCAGCGGCTCGGAGGCCTTGGGCGGTGCCACGGGCTGCGCCACAGGCTGTCCGCCGGCCGCGTCGAGGCCGGCGAGGAACCCAGCGAGCCAAGCGCGCTGGATCGGTGTCGCCGCGCCGAGGACGGCGTCGAGACTCGCCCGCTCGGTATCACCGAAGGGGGCCGTGCGAGGGAGAAGAGCGTTGCGTGCCATCGTGCATGCCATGTCGTTCGCGGACGGGCCGCTGTCAACGAAGAGTTGTTCTTTTTACAGGACGACCGAGACGGAGAAAGTGTGACCTGCCGTCGCGTCGCAAAAAGAAGATTATTCTCCGACAACCGCAAGCTGCGGAGCGATGCGGCCGCGGGGAGGCGGTGCCGGCAGGGGCAGGGCCGTGGTCGATTTCACCTTCTCCATGGCGAAGCGCGAGGTCACGTTCTTCAGAGGCAGCGTGGCGATCAGGTTCTTGTAGAACAGGTCGTAGGCCCGCATGTCGGCCACCACGACGCGCAGCATGTAGTCGACGTCGCCGGCCATCCGGTAGAACTCCAGCACCTCCGGCATCGCCGCGATGTCCGACGCGAAACGCTCCAGCCATTCCTTGGAATGGTCGGACGTCTCGATAGAGACAAAGACGGTGAGCCCGAGACCGAGCTTCACGGGATCGAGCACGGCCACGCGCCGGTCGATGACGCCGTCGGCTTCCAGGCGCTGGATGCGCTTCCAGCAGGGGGTCTGCGACAGCCCGACCTGCTCGCCGATGGCGGCGATCGAGAGGGTCGCATCCTTCTGCAGGAGGGCGAGGATCTTCAGGTCGATGGCGTCCAAGAGGGCCTCTCGATAATTGGCGCCCGGCATGGGCCTTGGTTGGTGTCGGCACTGCCGGCCCCGACGTGTGCTGCGGCACCCGGCCTGAGAAGGATCTTCCGCAGAAAGGCAACGAATCGTCGCTTTTCCGGTTTCCCGCTCACGAAATGCTGCGCTGCCAGACGGCAGATCCGCACCACTGGCGCCTTGACAGTGTTCTGTATAGCGAACATGTCAGGTCGTAGACAACCGGGTCAAGCTCAAGCGGCAAAAAGACATCTACGGACACACCGATATGACCGTCGCTCTCGCACAGCAGGCCGAGAGGCTCGCCGCACGGATGGCGGGGCTCGATCTCATCGCCCGCATCCGCCTCGTGGAATCAGAACTCTCCGGCCGCCTCGTCTTCACGACGAGCCTCGGCATCGAGGATCAGGTGGTCACCCACGCGATCGCGATGGCCAAGGGACGCACCGAGATCGTAACCCTCGATACCGGCCGCCTCTTTCCCGAAACATACGATGTCTGGGCGGAAACCGAGTCGGCCTACGGCATCCGCATCCGGTCCTACGCACCCGAGCGGAAGTCCGAGGAGGCCTTTGTCGCGGCCGAGGGGATCAATGGCTTTCGCCATTCCGTCGCGGCGCGGCAGGCCTGCTGCGGCTTCCGCAAGGTCGAGCCGCTTGGCCGGGCGCTGGACCAAGCCGCAGGCTGGTTCACCGGCTTGCGCGCCGGGCAGTCGGCAAACCGCGCCGACACGCCGCTCGCCGAGGCCGACGACGATCGCGGCTTGATCAAGGTCAATCCGCTGGCGGATTGGACCCGGGCGCAGGTCGACGCCTTCGTCAAGGACCAGTTCATTCCTTACAACGCGCTCCACGATCGCGGTTTTCCCTCGATCGGCTGTGCGCCCTGCACCCGCGCCGTGAAGATCGGCGAGGATGAGCGGGCCGGGCGCTGGTGGTGGGAACAGGAATCCAAGAAGGAGTGCGGGCTGCACCTCCACGCGCCCGAGGCCGATGTCGAGCCGGGCGAGGAGCCGGCGGCGTTCGAGGAGCCGGCACGCGCCGCATCCTCACGGGACAACAGAAGGGAATTGGTTTGATGAGCGGCGCCATTGCCGAAAAACCGTCGGGTCTGGCCACGCCCTCGCGGGCGCGCTTGACGCATTTGCAGCGTCTCGAAGCCGAGAGCATCCATATCTTCCGCGAGACGGTCGCCGAGACCGAGCTTCCGGTGATGCTCTATTCGATCGGCAAGGATTCGTCGGTGCTGCTGCATCTGGCGCTGAAGGCGTTTGCGCCGGGCAAGCTGCCGTTCCCGCTGCTCCACGTCGATACGACCTGGAAGTTCAGGGAGATGATCGCCTTTCGCGATCGGCGGGTGAAGGAGCTTGGGCTCGAGCTCATCGTTCATACCAATCAGGACGGGATCGCCAAGGGCATCGGCCCGTTTAGCCACGGCTCGGAAGTCCATACCGACGTGATGAAGACGCAGGCCCTGCGGCAGGCATTGGACAAGTACAAGTTCGACGCGGCCTTCGGCGGCGCCCGCCGCGACGAGGAGGCCAGCCGCGCCAAGGAGCGCATCGTCTCGCTGCGCAATGCGCAGCACCGCTGGGATCCGAAGCGCCAGCGCGCCGAACCCTGGCACCTGTACAATTACAAGAAGCGGCGCGGCGAGAGCTTCCGCGTGTTTCCGCTCTCGAACTGGACCGAGCTCGATATCTGGCTTTACATCGAGCAGGAAAAGATACCGATCGTGCCTCTCTATTTCGCGGCCGAGCGCCCCGTGGTGGAGCGCGACGGCCAGCTCATCATGGTGGACGACGACCGCCTACCGCTGGAGCCCGGCGAGACCGTGCAGAACCGGCTCGTCCGGTTCCGCACGCTGGGCTGCTACCCGTTGACCGGTGCCGTCGAGAGCCCGGCAACGACGTTGCCCGAGATCGTCGGCGAGACGCTGGCCGCCCGCACCTCGGAACGTCAGGGCCGCGTCATCGACAAGGACGGCTCCGGTGCCATGGAGCGTAAGAAGCAGGAGGGCTATTTCTGATGACCATCCATCAGTCCCCCGAGGCCTTCGGCTACGAAGCCTTCCTGCATACGCACCAGAACAAGGAAGTCCTGCGCTTCATCGCCTGCGGCTCCGTCGACGATGGTAAGTCGACCCTGATCGGCCGCCTGCTTCACGACACCAAGCAGATCTTCGACGACCAGGTCACGGCGTTGCAGCGCGATTCGCGGAAGCACGGCACGCAGGGCCAGGAGATCGACCTCGCCCTCCTCGTCGACGGCCTGCAGGCCGAGCGCGAGCAGGGCATCACGATCGACGTGGCCTACCGCTTCTTCTCGACGGAAAGCCGCTCGTTCATCGTCGCAGACACGCCTGGCCACGAGCAGTATACCCGCAACATGGCGACTGGCGCCTCGACGGCCGACGTGGCCGTGATTTTGGTGGACGCCCGTCAGGGCCTCACGCGCCAGACCCGGCGCCATGCCATCCTAGTCTCGCTGCTAGGCATCAAGCGGGTGGCGCTGGCAGTGAACAAGATGGACCTGTCCGGCTGGTCGCAGGACACCTTCGACCGCATCGTCGCCGGCTTTCGCGAGTTCGCCGCCCCCCTAGGTTTCAACGAGATCCGCCCGATTCCACTCTCGGCCAAGAACGGCGACAACGTCGTCCTGCCGGGCACGGCGGCGACCTGGTACACCGGGGGACCGTTGCTGCGTTACCTCGAAGAAGTGCCGGTCAAATCCGAGGAACGCGCCGCGCCGTTTCGCCTTCCGGTGCAGTGGGTCAATCGGCCCAATTCCGAGTTCCGCGGCTTCTCGGGCCTCATCGCCTCGGGCTCGGCCGCGCCGGGCGACAAGGTCGTAGTCTCGCCATCCGGCAAGACCTCGACCATCGCGCGGATCTACACGGCCGACGGCGACTTGCCGCGTGCCAGCGAGGGCCAGTCAGTGACGATCGTGCTTGCCGACGAGGTCGACGCCTCGCGTGGCGCGGTGATCGCTACCGCCGACGCGCCGCTGACCGTCACTGACACGCTCGACGTCCGCCTGTTCTGGGCTTCCGAGACCGACCTGATCCCGGGCGCGAGTCTCTGGGCCAAGATCGGCACCGTCACCACCAACGCCGTGGTCAAGGCGGTTCGTAGCCGGATCGATCTGGAGACGGGGCAGACCGTGGCGGCCGACAAGCTCGGTATCAACGACATCGGCGAGGTGACGCTGAATCTCGATCGCGAGGTTGCCGTCGATCCCTATGCCGACAACCGCGACACCGGCTCGCTCATCCTTATCGATCGCGAAACCACCGACACGGCGGCGCTCGGTCTCGTGAAGGCGTCGATCGCTGTCGAGCCAAGGGGCGACGAGACGAAACGCAAGGGTGCGCCCGCATCGGGCGGTTTCCTCTCGCGGCTGCGCTGGGTATTCGGAGGCATCTGAGCCTGGGTCCGATCGAGACCGCGCCGAATCGACGCGTCTCGCGTGATAGGGGACGCGTACCGTTAAACCGGAATCATGGGACGGGCGTCCCGCCTGTCCCATGCTGTCCCACGAGCGGGCGATCGTTTGGACACCGAAGTTTCGGCTGATTCCGTTTGAAGGCTCGCGTTCCAGTGCCCGGATGATCCGGTCGATATGGGTCGCCTTGGCGGCGACACCAACCGATCATCGGACGACCTCGGTCCTTCGAATGTCGGGCCCTGGGCCTTGGGCTGGCTTTCGCAATCCGGGTGACGCTGGCCAAGCCGGCGGATTTGCGCTCCGTGCGGTCGCGTCGGTGGCGCAAAGCGTGGCCGACAGCAGCTCCCGTCATGCGCCGATCGCGCGTGCCGCCTCGTCCAGACGCCGGCATCCGACACGCGACAGGCACCTCGGAGCGCTGGTTCCCCAAGCTCTCGCCTTGCTGGCTCGGTCGCCCGCGACTACGGTCCGCGCCGCTGAGAGGCCCGGGCGACGGGCCCGATCCACCGGAGCCCTCCCCATGGCCCTCCTGGCCGATGCCCTGTCGCGCGTGAAGCCGTCAGCAACCATCTTGATGACTCAGAAGGCTCGTGAGCTGAAAGCCTCGGGCGTCGATGTCATCAGCCTCTCGGTGGGCGAGCCCGATTTCGATACGCCCGACCATATCAAGCAGGCGGCGGTCGAGGCGATCGCCCGCAACGAGACGCGCTACACGCCCGTGTCCGGCATCCCGGCGCTGCGCGAGGCCATCGTCAAGAAGTTCAAGCGCGAGAACGGGCTCGACTACAAGATCTCGCAGACCATCGTCGGCACCGGCGGCAAGCACATCATCTACAACGCACTGCTCGCCACGCTGAATCCCGGCGACGAGGTCGTGATCCCGCGGCCGTACTGGGTCTCCTACCCGGAGATGGTCGTGCTCTGCGGCGGTACCCCGGTCTTCGTCGAGACCGACATGGCGCACGGCTTCAAGTTGCAGGCCGAGGCGCTCGAGCGCGTGCTGACGCCGAAGACCAAGTGGATCATCCTGAACTCGCCTTCGAACCCGTCCGGCGCCGCCTATGCGCGCGACGAGATGAAGGCGATCACCGACGTCCTGCTGCGCCACCCGCAGGTGCACGTCCTCACCGACGACATCTACGAGCACCTGACGTACGGCGATTTCGACTTCGTCACGCCGGCCCAGGTCGAGCCCGGCCTCTATGGCCGCACGCTGACGATGAACGGGGTCTCGAAGGCCTACGCCATGACCGGCTGGCGCATCGGCTACGCCGCCGGTCCCGAACCGATCATCAAGGCGATGGACTTCGTCCAGGGCCAGCAGACCTCGGGCGCCTGCTCGATCTCGCAATGGGCCGCCGTCGCGGCCCTCGACGGACCGCAGGACCATCTCGCCCGTTTCCGGGACGCCTTCCAGGGCCGGCGCGACCTCGTCGTGTCGATGCTGAACCAGGCCCGCGGCCTGACCTGTCCGACGCCGGAAGGCGCCTTCTACGTCTACCCGTCCTGTGCCGAACTGATCGGCAAGCGTACCGAGAACGGCACGGTGATCGAGACCGACCAGGACTTCGTCACCGAGCTTCTGCAGGTGGAAGGTGTCGCCGCGGTCCACGGCTCGGCCTTCGGCCTCGGCCCGAACCTGCGGATCTCCTACGCGACCTCGAACGCCGTGCTGGAAGAGGCCTGCACGCGGATCCAGCGCTTTTGCGGATCCTTGCGGTAAGTGGCTTTAGCTCGTTGGCCAACGATCGACCCATGGGTTGAACAGCAGCACGCGCGCCCGTCGATAGTCTTCGGTATCGCGTGTCACCACAGTCAGGCCGTGCCGAAGTGCTGTCGCGGCAATGATGAGATCCGGCTGAGAGAACGTATGCCTCGCCTTGCGGCCATCCTCGACCAGAAGCCGCCACGTCAGCATCGCGTCTTCGCTAACCGCAAGCACTCGCTGCCCAAATGTCGGCCTGACCTCGTGCATCAGCCACGCGTTGAGTTCGGCTCGGCGTCCCGCGTCAGAAAGCTGCTCGATCCCAAAGCGAATTTCGGCGAGCGTGACCGTACTGACGTGAAGCGACTCCAGAGGCTGAGCCGATACGAAGGCTACGACTTTCTTCTCCGGGCGTGGCCGGCGTAATTCCGATAGGATGTTCGTATCCAACAACCAGCCCGTCATAGCACAACGTGGCGTATGGGCATGGCATTGCGCTCGGGTTCGATCTCGACCTCGCGGTAGGGAGATGCCTGAACTGCAGCGACCAGACTTTGGCCGCTTCGATCACCGTTCAAGCGCTGAAATTCTTCTGCGGAGATGACGACTACTTGGTCGCGGCCGTGCACCGTGACGTGTTGGGGGCCCTCACTCCGAGCGGTTCGCACCAGTTCGCTGAAACGGGCTTTTGCGTCCTGTAGCCGCCAGCGTCGCCGCTCGCCCGCAAATCTCGATATTCTGGTCATGCTGACCAGAATATCAAAGCATGATGAGGTAGCAAGCGGTCGGTTTCGGCGGAAATCCGGTCGTCCGGTTCCCGCCGATCCGTCCCTATCTCTGCAGGTCCTGCGCCAACTTGAGATGCTCCTCCAAGTGGGGCTGCGTCTTGGCGGCCCAGGCCTTCAGATCGGCGTTCTCGCCGCCCTCCGCATAGCGCTTGAACAGGTCGACGGCGGTCTTGTGCGCGCTGACCTGATCGGACTGGAACTGCTTGGTGAAGTCGTCACCCTTCAGGCCCTTGAGCTTGTCGATCTTGCTCTGGTGCGTGCTGTCGAGGGCGGTGGGGAGTTCGGCCTTGATCTTGCCGCCGGTGACCAGCGCCTTGAGCTCGTCCGTCGTCTTCGAATGATCCGCAACCATCTGCTTGGCGAAGGTCTTGGTCTTGTCGTCCGCACGCTCCTCGGCGAGCTGGCTCGACTGCTTCTCGAACATGTCGCTGATCGCGACGGCCGTGACGAAATCCTGGGTCGTCGGGCTGGCGCCGATCAGGGAATTCACGCCGGTCTGCTCGCCGACGGATTTGGTCTGCTCGCCGACCGTCTTGTTGCCGGTCTCGGCGAGAACGGGAGTCGCGAGCAACAGGCAGGCGGCTGCGAGGGCGCGTTTTTTCATGACGATATCTCCTCGGTTGTATGCCCGGGAAACCGAGGGAGCCCGATACCGTTCCTGAGAAATTCGCCGGACGCGCCGATGCCACACAGACGATCCGGGTCGCCTACGACTTCACGATCCGGTCGAGCTTGTTGTTGACGAAGAAGTACAATTCCTTCGCGCCCGGCTCGTTGTAGAGCACCTGAACCTCGCGGCCCGAGCGGCCCTCGCCGACGAGGACGTCGGTGGGCGGCCGGCCCTTGAGGCGGACGAGTTCGCATTCGCCGATACCGGGCGCGATGGCGCTCGCAGCCGTCGGCACGGCGCCGGTGCAGGTGCCGCCGCCATCGAGGACCGGGCCGCTGAAGGCCGGCGCAGAAGGCGCGGTCGGCGGAGCAAGGGCAGCCTGCGGCGCGGCGCTGGCTTGCGGCGGCTGGCGTGCCGACGCGCGATCCTCGGTGCTCGTGCAGGCCCCGAGCAGGCCGAGGCTCGTCGCGGCGAGCAGGATTAGGAGGTGCTTGGGGCGGATCAAGGGGTCGGGCGCTCCTGTGTGCCGTCGCGCGCGGTGCCCGGTGTCCGCGCGGCGCCGTCGGACCGGGCCTGGAGGGCGCGCGCGAACATGTCGGCCGCGTCGGCATGGAAGGCGGCCCGCGAATCCGCCCTCGCATAGAACATGTGGCCGCCCGGATAAACGGCGAGCTTCAGGCGCTCACCACCGCCATAGGCCGGCATCTGGTCGATCAGAAGCTTCGAGGTGAAGTACGGCGTGACGAGGTCGGTGTAGCCGTGCGCCACCAGCACCCGCAGCGACCCGTCGAGAGACAGGATGCCCTTGAGCGCGCCCATCACTTCGGGAGCGCTGCGGCCCGAACCCCAGGACCAGCCGCGGTTCACGGCTCCGTTGAGAAGCTCGTAGCGCATGTTGGTCACGCGCCAGTTCAACGTCTTCCCGTAGAGCTCGACCATCGCGCTCGTCAGCGGGGCCTGCAGGGCCGTAAGCACGGGATCCTCGAAGCCCGAATGCGGTGCGGTCGGGTCCGGGTCCCAACCGGTGACGGAGGTGTCGTAGGCCGACGACACGCGGCCGAGATCGCGGCCGATCTCGCGCTGATAGCTGTTGGTCGTCGGGCGCCCGGCCTGGCGCCGCGTCGTCTCGGGATCGAGGCCGGTCAGGGCCGACACCCGGCCGGAGAGACGCGCGACGGCCTCTGTATCGCCGGGGCCCTTCAGGAGGTCGGTAAGATAATCGCCCGCAGCGTAGCGCTCGGCCTCCGCCATCAGGCTCCGCGTCGGCACCGCACCCGAGCGCTCGAGCGCCGCCGCGGCCAGCGAGGGCAGGCGGGTGACGAAGCCCCAGGGCGTGGTGCGGGCCGATTGCAGCCAGGCGAAGTCGAGCACAGGCGACAGCAGCACGAGGCCCGAGAGCCCGACGCCGATCTCCTCCTGCAGCTTGCTTGCGATCAGCGGACCGCGAAAGCCGCCGTAGCTCTCGCCGACGTAGAATTTCGGCGAGGCCATGCGGTCGTTCTGGCGCAGGTAGCGGGCGATCGACGAGGCGAGCACCGAGGCGTCGCCATCGACGTTCCAGTAGCTCTTGCCGTCGCCGTCGGCGGCGCGGCTGTAGCCGGTGCCGACGGGGTCGATGAAGACGAGATCGGTGAAGTCCAGCCAAGTCTCGGCGTTCGGCTGCAGCGCGATCTTTTGCGACGGGCTGATGCTCGTTCCGTCGGTCGGCAGGCGCCACGGGCCGAGCGCGCCGATGTTGAGATAGGCCGACGCCGCGCCCGGGCCGCCATTGATGGCGAAGCTCACCGGCCGGCTCGCGACGTCCTTGGCATCACCCTTCTTCACGTAGGCGATGAAGGCGATCTCGGCCTGGAGCTTTCCGGATTCGTCGACGAGGCCGAGGCTGCCGGCGGTGGCGGTGAAGTCGATCGTGCGGCCGCCGGGCAGGGCGAGGCTGTGCTCGGTGAAGGAATCCGCCGGCAGCTTGCGGCCTTCGCGGGTCTCGCTCCCGCGCTCCGGGGCCTTGCGGGCGGCCTCTGGTGGGCCGTGCGGCGACGATTGGGCGATGGAGGGGAGGGGCGTGAGGGCTATCAGAGCCGCCACCACTGTCGAACGCGCGCCTCTCCTCCCCCTTGTTGGGAGGAGTTGGAGGTGGGGTTGGTTCCGCCTGCCGCTACCGAAACAAGCGGAGCCATCCCCACCCTCGATCCCTCCCCACAAGGGGGAGGGAAGGCGCCAGCGTCTGCCGGTGGGCACATTCGTCATCCGGTCGTCCCGATCTGTCTGTGCTGCGGGCGGACCCGCAAAAAACGTCAAGCCTTCTTGCTCCACCGGCCATTCTCGTCCTGCTGCCAGTAGGCGAGGGTGTGGCCCTGCTCCTTGGCGCCCTTCCACTGCTCGCGGGCGTGGGCGAGGGCATCGGAATCGGTGCCGTCGAACAGGATGCAGATGCGGGCGTAGGCGTTCGCATCCGGCGGTAGGGCCGCGCCCTCGACGAGGAAGCGGATCGCGGCGGCGTTGGGGTTGGTCTCGCGCAAGGTCAGCACCACCGGCTGCGACGCGGCATCGGGGTCGCGCTCGGTGCCGTGGGGCAGGAAGCTGTCGTCGGAATAGGTCCAGAGGCCGTCGTCGAGGGCCGACATCCGCTCCTCGCTCATCACCTGGATCGCGGCCTGCCAGCCCCGCTCCAGCGATTTCTCGACGAGGCTCGGCAGCACCTTTTCGAGGGGCTGGCGCTGCAGGTGATAGAACAGGATCTCTGTCACGATGGCCCCATCATAGCGCGGAACGGCGCGTTCTGCAGCGGCATGATCCGGCCTCGCGGCCTCAGGCCGCGGGTTCGATGTAGTGGGGCACGAACAGCGCGTCGTTTCCGGTGATGGCACCGCGGCCCTCGCGGATGCAGAGGCCGGCCGGCGCGTCGCCGACGATCCAGGAACCGATTACCGGGCGGCGGCGATCGTCGAACAGGGGCAGTTCGGCGAGCGCCTGCCGAATCCAGCCTTCGCCGCCATAGGGCCCCGGCTCCTGCGCCAGCACGGTGCCTTCGCGAACGATCGCGATGTTCGAGCCCTCCCGCGAAAAGACGGGTTTTCGCACGTAGGAATCGCCGAGGCCGGCTGCCTGCGGATCGTCCTCGAAATAGGCCGGCAGCAGGTTGGGGTGGCCGGGCTCCTGCGCCCAGAGATGGGGCAGCAGCCCCTTGTTCGAGAGCACCGCCTTCCAGGGCGGCTCCAGGAAGCGCGTCGGGCTCGTCGCCACGGCGCCAGCGAAGGCATCCTCAAAGGCCCATTCCCAGGGATAGAGCTTGAACAGCCGGTCGATCGCCGCCCCGTCCGGTGCGCAGAAGCGGCCGTCGGCCGCCAGCCCGATCTCGGAGAGGTCGAGGAAGCGCGTGGCGTGGCCGGCCTGGATCGCGCAATCGCGCAGATACTCCACCGTCCCGCGATCCTCCGGCGCGTCGGCCTCGGCGGCGAAGGCGGTGAGGCCGGCTGGCGGCAGGTCGCGAAAGCGGGCGATCAGCCGTTCGTGGACGGCGTTGAACTGGTCGCTGCCGGCCGGCAACTGGCCGTCGCGCAGCAGCTCTTCCAGCCAGAGCCACTGAAACACGCCCGTTTCGTAGAGGGCGGTCGGCGTGTCGGCGTTGTATTCGAGGAGCTTGGCCGGGCCGGTGCCCCCGTAGGAGAGGTCGAGCCGGCCGTAGAGGCTCGGATCGCCCCGCCGCCAGCTGTCGCGGACGGCGTCCCAGGCGCCCTCCGGGAGACGCAAGGCGGCCAGGATCCGCTCGTCCTCGACGGCGCGGGCCGTGAAATCCAGGCAGAGGGCATGGAGTTCGCCGCTCGGCCCCTCGATGTCCTCCTCGATCTCACGGAGCGTGAAGGCGTAGGCGTGGCTCTCGTCCCAATAGGGCGCGTCGTCGAGGGTGTGGAACACGAAGCCGTTTTTTCGCGCGGTCTCGCGCCAGTCCACGCGTTCGCCCGTCGCAATCCGGCGCATCAGCCGCCGCCGAAGAAACCGCGCGACGACAAGGAGAACGACCGCCCCGTGCCGCCGAACCCGCCGAACGACGATCCGCGCAAGGCCGCCGACGACACCCGCGCCGCCGAGGACCGGCCGCCGCCGGTCGTCCAGATGCGGGCGCCCGATCCGGTGCAGTAGCCGCCCCCGCCATGCACCCCCGCATGCGCCTCGTCCTGTGGGGCATGGTCGTAGACTGGCTGGGGTGCCAGGTTCTGGGCGGCCGCGGCGCCGATCACGTAGCCGGCCATGAGCGGCAGGAATTGTCCACGCGCGTCCTCGGTGATGCTCTCGCCGGTCACGCAATGGCCGGGGCCGTGATGGGCCTCGCATTCACCGCTCGAGGCATAGCGCGGCGCGGCCGTCGGGTAGAGCGCGCGGGCGGTCTCGTACGCGCTCTGGCAGTCCGGCGCGTCGCGAAGGCGCGCATTGATGCAGTCGGAGGGGGCTGGATAGACCCGGACGTCCTCCTCGTCCTGCGACGGATCGAGGTGGGCGAGGCCATAGGCCATGACGCCCGCGCCCGCGAGCAACACCAGGGACACGGTGCGCGAGCGCTTCACCGGCGGCGTCGCCGCATCGACGACCGGAGGTCTCGTCCGTTGCTGCGTCATCCGGATACCGCCCGAACCGTGACCGACGGCAAGATCAATACGACATCGCGGCGGCGTTCACGATCCCGCCCGCGAGGGAGGCGGAGCCGAGCAGGATCGCGGCGGCGGTTTCGTTGTCCTCGATCCGGCGGGACAGGTCCGGCAGGACGATTCGCATCAGCCAGTAGATCAGGATCTGGACCACGAGGGCGACGAGGCCCCAGACGAGGCAGTCGAGGATCGATTGCGCGTTGCGGATCGCTACCGAGAGCGGCAGGGCGTAGCCGACGAGGCTGCCACCGAGGCTGAGCGCGGCGGCGACGTTGCCGGCGCGGATCAGCGCCACCTCCCGATGCGCCGTCGCGGTCAGGTAGACCGCGAGGTAGAGCGCGACGAGGACGAGCGCGGCGGCGAAATAGGCGAGGAAGGCGGGCAGCCCGGAGATCACGTGCATCGAGCTGCCTCCAGTTTTGTTTGTCCAATTGGCCATGAATGGCCAATTGGATCCGCCGCATCGGCGGCGGCGCGCATTCGCGCTTGCCGACGGCCGGCTGCAGCGGCCGTCGGTATCAAACCAGTCGGCTCTGCTCGACGGCCGCGGCGACGAAGCTGGAGAAGAGCGGGTGCGGCTCGAACGGCCGCGACTTCAGCTCCGGATGGAACTGCACGCCGACGAACCAGGGATGACCCTCGTGCTCCACCGTCTCGGGTAGCAGCCCGTCCGGCGAGAGGCCGGAGAAGCGCAGGCCCTTGGCCTCCAGCCGCTCGCGATAGGCCATGTTGACCTCGTAGCGGTGGCGGTGGCGCTCCGAAATGTTGGTGTCGCCGTAGATCTTGGCGATGCGCGTGTCCGGCGCCAGCGTCGCCTTGTAGGCGCCGAGCCGCATGGTGCCGCCGAGGTCGCCCTCGGCCGCACGCTTCTCCAACGCGTCCCCCTTCATCCACTCGGTGAGCAGGCCGACCACCGGCTCGGTGGTGGTGCCGAATTCGGTGGAGTTGGCCTCGGTGATGCCTGCCAGCGACCGGGCAGCCTCGATCACAGCCATCTGCATGCCGAAGCAGATGCCGAAATACGGGATCTTTCGCTCGCGGGCGTAGCGGGCCGCGCGGATCTTGCCCTCGGCGCCGCGTTGGCCGAAGCCGCCGGGCACCAGGATGCCGTGCAGGCCTTCGAGGAAGGGCGCGGGGTCCTCGCGCTCGAACACCTCGGCCTCGATCCATTCGAGGTGGACGCGCACGTTGTTGGCGATGCCGCCGTGGGTGAGCGCCTCGGTGAGCGACTTGTAGGCGTCCTTGAGCCCCGTGTACTTGCCGACGATGGCGATGGTGACCTCGCCCTCGGGGTTGCTGACCCGGTGGGAGATGGTGCGCCAGCGGTCCAGGCTCGGCTCGCACTCGGCGTCGAGGCCGAAATGTTCCAGCACCTCGCGGTCGAGACCGGCGCCCCGGTAGGACAGCGGCACGTCGTAGATCGAGGGCACGTCGAGGGCGTCGATCACCGCCGTCTCGCGCACGTTGCAGAACAGCGCTAGCTTACGCCGCTCCTCGTTCGGGATCGGCCGGTCGCAGCGGCAGAGCAGGATGTCGGGCTGGATGCCGATCGAGCGCAGCTCCTTCACCGAGTGCTGCGTCGGCTTGGTCTTGAGCTCGCCGGCCGACGGGATGAACGGCAGCAGCGTCAGGTGGATGAACAGGCAGGTCCCGCGCGGCTGCTCCTGGCCGAGCTGGCGGATCGCCTCGAAGAAGGGCAGGCCCTCGATGTCGCCCACCGTGCCGCCGATCTCGACGAGAACGAAGTCGTAGCCCTCGTTGCCGTCGAGCACGAACGCCTTGATGGCGTTGGTGACGTGCGGGATCACCTGGATCGTCGCGCCGAGGTAGTCGCCGCGGCGCTCCTTGGTGATGATGTCCTGGTAGATCTTGCCGGTGGTGATGTTGTCGGCGCGGCTCGCCGGCAGGCCGGTGAAGCGCTCGTAATGGCCGAGGTCGAGATCGGTCTCGGCGCCGTCGTCGGTGACGAAGACCTCGCCGTGCTGCGTCGGGCTCATCGTGCCCGGATCGACGTTGAGATAGGGGTCGAGCTTCCGCAGGCGGACGCGGTAGCCACGGGCCTGGAGCAGGGCCGCCAGCGCGGCCGAGGCGAGCCCCTTCCCGAGCGACGACACGACGCCGCCGGTGATGAAGACGTACCGCGTCGTAATCCCAGGCGTCATGTATTGCGTCATGGGCCTCGGCTCATAAACGGGGTTTCACGATTCGCCAAACCGCAAAGGTCGACCCGCCGCGATGCCCATCGGGCACGCGTTACGGGGCCATGCCGCTGACGACGTTGAGGATTCCGTGCGGGCCTCGGGCCCGGATCGGCCGGCCTATGCGCCGGCCGCAATTCTCTTTCGCAACCCGAAGGTCCGCCGCGCGACCTTGGCCGCGCCGTACCGACCTCAGCGCGACTGAGGCGCCTCGGGCGTCGCCGGTGCCGGAGCGGCCGGCGCAGTCTCGACCGGGGCTGCCGGCGCAGGAGGAACTTGCGCGGCAGGTGCCGGGCTCTGCGGTGCGGGGGTGCCGTCGGCCGGCTTGCCGCCCTGCTGGCGCAGAGTGTCGAGCAAGTTGTCGGCGTTGGCCGGCTGCTTCTCGGTCTGGCCCGGCTGGGCCGTCCCGTCGTCGAGGATCGAGCGCGGCGCGGCCGTGTGATGCGCCACGATCGCCAGCGAGATGCTGGTGGCGAAGAACAGGGCGGCGAGGATCGCGGTGGCCCGCGTCAGCGCGTTGGCCTGTCCGCGTCCGGTCATGAAGCCCGAGACGCCGCCGCCACTGCTGCCTCCGCCGCCGAGGCCGAGGCCGCCCTCGGAGCGCTGCAGCAGCACCGTGACGATGAGCGCCAGGACGATGAAGAGGTGGACGACGATCAGGACGGTCTGCATCGGGGTTCCGGCAAGTCCGCGATCACGGACGCAATCAGGCGATCGGCAAAGCCGACGAACCGCCCGGAGGCGTGCTCCGTTCGGTGAGGCCGGCTCCTACACCAGTTGGGGACCAGCGCCAACCTGCGCCAGGGCCGGCGAACAGGACAGGCGTTTCACCGTCCGTTTTACAGTCATTGCGGGACCGATAGCGATCAGCGCGTCCACGTCATTGCTTCGCTGCGCTCGAAATGACGGAATGTGAACGACGGACAGCAGTGCGCGTATGGATCCGTTCCTCAGCCTTCCTTGCCGATGCCCAATCCACGGAGGATATCGCCGATCGGATCGATCTTCTGCGAAGCCGAGGGCGTCGCCCGGGAAGCGACCTGGGTCTCGCCGGAGGCCGTCGAAAGGGACTGCTTCGTCGCCGTCTCACGCTCGCGAGCAGCGGCGGCGCGGGCGATTTTGCGACGGCGTGCCTGCTCGGCCTTCTGTGCAGAGGCCTGCAGCGAGACGTGGCGTACGGGCGGCGTAGCGACGACAGCGGCGGGAGCCGCGCTGTCCTGAGTCACTGGCGCTGCCGTATCTGCGACTGCGAGCACGACCGGCGCCTCGACGGGAGCCTGCGATTTCGCAGGCGGGTCGGCCCAGGCCGTCACCGCGGCCGGGGTCGCGGCGGCCTCGACGGCCGGCGCGATCTGCACCGAGGCCGTGCGGCGCGGCTGTCTCGGCTGATGATCGCTCGCATAGGGGAAGGGCGAAGCCGCCACCAACCCGGTGAGCATGATCGCAGAGATCGCGAGGGTTGATTTCAAGTGGATCATGACCGGAAAACTCACGGTCAAGCTCATGGTTCCGCTTGCCCGGCGCAGATTCCTGCGCCGATGCAGTGTCCCGGTCTTGGTTACTGAGTTCGCACCCGGACGGATGCGCCGTCCCGCTCAGGAATAGGCGGCGCAGATTCCCAAGAAGTCCTCGGCGACGAGGCTGGCGCCACCGACGAGGGCGCCGTCTACGTTCTCGACGGCCATGAGTTCGCGGGCGTTCTTCGCCTTCACCGAGCCGCCGTAGAGGATGCGGATCTTGTCCGCCTCGGCCTTGCCGACCATGGTGCCGAGCATGTCGCGCAGCGAGGCGTGGACCTCGGCGATGTCGGCGGTCGAGGGCGTCTTGCCGGTGCCGATCGCCCAGACCGGCTCGTAGGCCAGCACGGTGTCCTCGGCCGTCGCGCCCTTCGGCACGCCGAGCCCGAGCTGCGCGCGCACGATGTCGAGGGTGCGGCCCTCCTCGCGCTCGTCCTCGGTCTCGCCGACGCAGATGATGCCGCAAAGGCCGGCCCGGCGCGCGCCCAGCGCCTTGGCGTGGACGCCGTTATCGGTCTCGTGGTGGTAGGCGCGCCGCTCGGAATGCCCGAGGATGACGTAGCGGGCGCCGAGATCGGCCAGCATCTCGGCCGAGATCGACCCGGTGAAGGCCCCGTTCGCCCGGGCATGCAGGTTCTGGCCGCCGATGGCGATGGCCGAGCCGGTCACCGCGGCGACGCAGGAGGCGATCAGAGTCGCGGGCGGGCAGATCAGGACGTCGATCTTGTCGGTGAGCTTGGGGGTCAGACCCTCCAGCACCTGCTCGACCGTCGCGATCGAGGAGCGCAGGCCGTTCATCTTCCAGTTGCCGGCAACCAGTGGACGTCGTCCCTCGCTCGCCATCGTTGGTCCGTCTCCTGCAAAGCCGCTTTTCGTGGTCCCGGCGGACTACCAGAGCAAGCTTGGGCGCGCAAACCGCCTGCCGGCCCGCCTCGCGGTGGCGTCCGCCCTTTGCGCGGGGCTGCGGATGGTCTATCGCGAGCCCCGAATTTCAAAGCCCTTTTTCCGAGGAAATCGGGCGCAGAAGCGCAGATCCGGACGACACCATGCTCCAGAGCATCCGCAACGCCAGCCAGCACTGGCTCGGCAAGATCGTGCTGTCGATCCTGTTCTTCTTCCTGATCGCGGGCGTCGCGATCTTCGGCGTGGAGGAGTTCTTTCGCGGGGGTAGCAGCCAGACGGTTGCCACGGTGGGCAAGACGCCGATCTCGGCGGAGGCCGTGCGCTCGGCCTACCAGAACCAGCTCCAGCGCTATCAGCAGCAGCTCAAGCGCGTGCTGACGCCGGAACAGGCCCGCGCCATGGGCCTCGAGCGGCAGGTGCTGAGCCAGCTGATCACGGAGGCCGCCCTCGACCAGAAGACCAGCGATCTCGGCCTCGCGATTTCCGATGAAGCCGTGCTGCGCGCCATCCGCGACGAGCAGGCCTTCAAGGGCGCCGACGGCAAGTTCGACCGGACGTTGTTCTTCCAGACCCTGCAGCGGGCCGGCCTGAACGAGCAGATGTTCGTGCGCGAGCAGCGCTCAGTCGCCGCCCGCCTCCAGCTCGCCGAGGCCGTCACCGCCGAGTTGGCTGTGCCGCAGGCGATGCGCGAGGCGGTGCATCGCTACTCGACCGAGCGCCGCACGGCTTCCGTGCTGATGCTGACGCCGGCCGCCGCCGGCGAGATCCCGGCGCCGGGCGACGACGAGCTCAAGGCCTATTACGACAACAACAAGGGCGGTTTTCGCGCGCCCGAGACGCGGAGCCTGAACCTGCTCGTCCTCGACCCGGAGACGATGGCCAAGCCCGACGCGATCACCGACGACGAGGCCCGCAAGATCTACGAGGCCAACGCCGCGAAGTACGGCGCGCCGGAACGCCGCACGATCCAGCAGATCACGTTCCCCGATCAAGCGACCGCCGAGATCGCCGCCAAGCAGATCGAGAGTGGCGAGGTGCCCTTCGAGGTCACCGCCACCGCCCGCGGCATGGATCCCAAGAACCTGACGCTGGGCACCCTGACCAAGGCCGAGCTGTTCGATCCGGCCGTGGCCGACGCCGCCTTCGCGCTCGAGAAGGACAAGATCAGCCAACCGGTGAAGGGCCGCTTCGGCACCGTGCTGCTGCGCGTCACCGCGATCGATCCCGGCTCGCAGAAGCCGTTCGACGAGGTCAAGGACGAGATCCGCAAGACCATCGCGCTCCAGCGCGCCCGCGACGGTCTCGAGCCGGCCCACGACGCGATCGAGGACGCCCGCGCCAGCGGCAAGTCGCTCGCCGACATCGCCAAGGAGCGCGGGCTGACGCTCGTCGCGGTGCCGGCGGTGGACGCCAAGGGCAACGACCCGGCGGGCGCGAAGGTCGAGGGCATCCCGGATCCCGACACGACGCTCGCCGCCGCCTTCCGCTCCGAGATCGGCGGCGACAGCGAGGCGTTGCGCACCAAGTCCGGCGGCTACGTCTGGTACGACGTCGCCAAGATCGACGCGGCTCACGACAAGCCCCTCGACGCGGTCCGTGACGAAGCCCTGAAGGGCTGGAAGGAGGCCGAGACGGCCAAGCGCCTCACCGCGAAGTCGAAGGAGCTGGTGGAAAAGCTCGATAAGGGCGAGACCGTGGAGGCCGTGGCCGAGGCGGCCGGCATCCCGGCGAAGACCGTCGCCGACCTCGCCCGCAACCAGCCCAAGGACGACCTCGCCAACGATGTGATCGAGCGCATCTTCGCCACTGCCGTCGACAAGGCCGGCTCGGCCCCCTCGGGCGATGGCCGCGCGGTCTACAAGGTCACCAAGGCCGAGATGCCGGCTTACGTGGTGGGCGCGCAGACCGACAAGACCGTCGAGAAGAACTTCCGCACGGCGCTCTCCGACGACGTGCTCGGCGAATACATCGCCGACGTCCAGAAGAACGCCGGCGTCAGCGTCAACCAGGCGGCCTTCAAGCGCGCGCTGGGCGGCGAGTATTGATGCAGGCCGAGACCGACCGCTTCGAAGGCTTCGCACGCGCCTACGCGGCGGGCCGCGGCAGCCTCGTCAGCCTGACGCTGGTGGCCGACCTGGAAACGCCGGTCGCGGCCTTCCTCAAGCTGAAGGGCGGTACGCCGGGCCCGGGCTTCCTCCTCGAATCCGTCGAGGGCGGCGCGGTGCGCGGGCGCTACTCGATGATCGGCCTCGACCCCGACCTCGTGTGGCGCTGCCGCGACGGCCGGCCGGAGATCGCCCGCGATGCCGCCCTCGAAACCTTCGTCGCCGACGACCGTCCGCCGCTCGACAGCCTGCGCGCCCTGATCGCGGAGAGTGCCATCGGCGAGGACGACGCGCAGACATTGCCGCCGATGGCCGCCGGCCTGTTCGGCTATCTCGGCTACGACATGGTGCGCGCCATGGAGCGACTGGCCGCGCCGAACCCGGACCCCCTCGGCGTCCCCGACGCGGTGATGATCCGCCCTCGGGTCATGGTGGTGTTCGATGCGGTGGCCGACGCGCTCACCGTCGTCACACCCGTGCGCCCGGCGGACGGCGTCTCGGCCAGGGCGGCCTACGAGGCGGCCCTGGAGCGGATCGACCGCGCCGCCGCGGCCCTGGAATCCCCGTTGCCGATCGAGGCACGGGCCGACGCCGCCGGCCTCGCCCTGCCGACGCCGGTCTCCAACACCACGCCCGACGACTTTCTCGGGCTGGTCGCGCGGGCGAAGGAGTACATCGTCGCCGGCGACATCTTCCAGGTGGTGCTGTCGCAGCGCTTCGAGGCGCCGTTCACGCTGCCGGCCTTCGCGCTCTACCGTTCGCTGCGCCGCACCAACCCGGCGCCGTTCCTCTGCTACCTCGACTTCTGCGACTTTCAGGTCGTCTGTTCGTCCCCCGAAATCCTCGTGCGGGTCCGCGACGACAAGGTCACGATCCGCCCGATCGCCGGCACGCGCCCCCGCGGCGCGACGCCGGCCGAGGACAAGGCGCTCGCCGACGAGTTGCTGGCCGACCCGAAGGAACGCTCCGAGCACCTGATGCTGCTCGATCTCGGCCGTAACGACGTCGGCCGCGTCTCGCGGATCGGTACGGTGCGCGTCACCGGCTCGTTCTTCCTCGAATTCTACAGCCAAGTCATGCACATCGTCTCGAACGTTGAGGGCGATCTGGACCCGGCCCACGACACGCTCTCGGCGCTCGCCGCCGGCTTTCCCGCCGGCACGGTTTCCGGCGCGCCGAAGGTGCGCGCCATGGAGATCATCGACGAACTCGAGCGCGAGAAGCGCGGGCCCTATGGCGGCTGCATCGGCTATTTCGGCGCGCGCGGCGAGATGGACACCTGCATCGTGCTGCGCACGGCCATCGTGAAGGACGGCCGCATGCACGTGCAGGCCGGCGCCGGCATCGTCTACGATTCCGATCCGGCCTCCGAGCAGCAGGAATGCGTGAACAAGGCGAAGGCGTTGTTCAGGGCCGCCGAGGATGCGGTGTCCTTTGCGAGCCGGGCGCGGCGGGGGCAGTAGGCTTCGTCAGGCGCCGAGGCCGGCGCGCAGATCGGCGAGCGAGACCATCAGCGTCAGCGGATCGAGCGGCGACGGGTCGAAGCCCAGGGCAAGATAGAACGCCCTCGCATCCTCGGATATTGCGTGCACGAGGATGCCGCGGATGCCGATGGTGTCGGCTGCGTGCAGCACGCGTTGTGCGCCGTCACGGAACAGTGCCTTCCCGAGGCCTCGTCCCTGGCAGGTCCGATCGACCGCGAGTCGCCCGAGGATCACTACCGGTATCGGCTCAGGCATGTTGCGCCGAAAACGGCCGGGTGCGGATGCCGCTTCGACGCTGCCGGAGGCGAGCGCGTAGTAGCCGATCACCGTTCGATCATTGCAGATGACGAAGGTTCGAGACGCACCTGTTGCCTGATTTCGGCGCGCCCGCTGCTTGAGCCAGTTGTCGAGCGTTGGAATACCTGACGCGAAGATGTCGATCAGGTGATCGTCGGCAAGCGGTTCGGGCGCTGCGAGGGTCACGCATCGTCCCAGGGTGCCGGCGTCCGCATGGTTCGCACAAGCCGTTCGTTCGGCTGTGCCGGCGCATCGAGCCGGGCCAGGAACGCGGCGTAGGCATCCGGATCGACTGATATTGCCGTACGGTCGAGCAGCGCATCCTCTGCGGCTTGCCGCGCCGCATCGACGATGAAGTCCGTGCGGTTCTTGCCGCCGGCCTGCGCTGCCCGGTCGATCAGGTCGCGGACTTCTGGTTTGATACGCAGATTGAGGGTCTCGCGCTTGGGTGCGGTGGCGGCCATTTCGACTCCTGTACCTTCTGCGTATCAGTCCGTAATGACGTTGTCATTACGGCTGTCCCATACGGCCTGAACCGGCGATGGTGCAGTATAAACCGCTGCGACTCGCGCAACGCCCTGACCGGAGGCTCCGATGACCACCACCGAAGGCAGCTTCGTCTGGTACGAGCTGATGACGACCGATCCGAAGGCCGCGGAAGCCTTCTACGGAAAGGTCGCCGGCTGGAGTTTCTTGGATTCCGGCAATCCGGTGATGCCCTATAGACTCGCCTGCGTCGGCGAGCACCGGGTCGGCGGAATCATGGCGATCCCCGACGAGGTCCGCGCGCGTGGCGGACATCCCGGATGGATCGGCTACGTGGCCGTCTCCGACGTCGACGCCAAGGCCGAGCAGACCATGCGGCTGGGAGGCACAATCCATCGCCCGCCCGGCGATATCCCCGAGGTCGGCCGCTTCGCGGTGGCCGCCGATCCGCAGGGTGCGACATTCGTCCTGTTTCGCGGCGACGGCACGCCGCTGCCTGCACCCGCGGCGGGGACGCCGGGGCATTTCGGCTGGCACGAGCTCTACGCCCACGACTGGCGGCCGGCCCTCGGCTTCTACGAGGCGCTGTTCGGCTGGAAGGCGGGCGAGACGATCGATCTCGGGCCGATGGGCACCTACCAGCTCTTCCACACCCGGGACGCGCCCGCGGACGGCACCGCGACCGGCGGCATGATGAGCCTGCCCGGCCCGCCCGCGCCGAGCTGGCTCTACTACGTCAACGTCGACGAGATCGACGCGGCCACCGAGCGCCTGCGCCAGGCGGGCGGCGCGGTGATCAACGGCCCGATGGAGGTGCCGGGCGGGATGTGGATCGTCCAGGCGTCCGATCCGCAGGGAGCGAACTTCGCGTTGGTGGGGCGGCGGCCTTGATGGTGCCGCCTACCGGATTGTGCTACATTGGATCGTGCTGACGCCCGAGGCCGTGAACGTCCATGGCGTCGCGATCGCCGTCGTCGTCTCGACGGTGGCGCAAGGCGCCCGCGACTCCGGCCTCGCCGTCTCCGTGCGCGGCGATGGCGTGACCGGCATCGCGATCTGCACGCAGGTCCGGAGCTTCGACTTGCGGGCACGCATCGCCGACGGATCGGCCAGCTTCGTGGGCAACGCCGATGCCGCGACCATCGACGAACTGGGCGCGCGGATCGCGAGCCTGATCGATCCGTGACGATTCTGCTCGCGGACGGGGCGATTGACCTCGACCCGTGGAGCGGCGAAAGCCGCTATCCGCTCTCCGTGATCGCGCGGCCGCCCAAGATGTCCAACGTCCTCGTCATCGACAACTACGATTCCTTCACCTGGAATCTCGTCCACCTGATCGGCCCGCTCTGCGGCGGCATCGACGTGGTGCGCAACGACGAGATCACGATCGAGGACATCCGCGCGCGGGCGCCCGATGCCATCGTGCTCTCGCCCGGCCCTTGCACGCCGAACGAGGCCGGGATCTGCCTCGACGTGGTGCGGGACCTCGGGGGCGAGATCCCGATCTTCGGGGTCTGCCTCGGGCTGCAATCGATCGGGCAGGCCTATGGCGGCGACGTGGTGCGGGCGCCGGCTCCCATGCACGGAAAGGTCTCGACCATCACTCACCGCGCCGGGGGGATCTTTCGCGGCTTGAACGATGCCTTCGAGGCGACGCGCTACCACTCCCTCGTGGTCGATCGCGCCAGCTGCCCCGACGCGCTCGTCGTCACCGCCGAGGCGGACGGGCTGATCATGGGCATCCAGCACGCGACGCTCCCCGTGCACGGTGTGCAGTTCCATCCGGAGAGCATTCTCTCGCATCATGGCGCGCGGATCGTGAGCAACTTCCTCGACATCGCCGCGGCGTGGCGGGCGGGGCGTGACAAGGCGCAGGTCGGCGTGCATTGAGGCGTCTCCTTCTCCCTCCCCCCTCTGCGGGGGGAGGGTGGCTGCGGAGCAGGCGGGAGAGGGGTCGGCTCGGGTTTTCCGGATACGGCGCTCCCCTCTCCCGACCTTCGCTGACGCGAAGGCCACCCTCTCCCGCGGAGGGGAGAGGGGTTTCCAGCGGATGATTCCGTGGCCATGGACACCTTCAAGCCCCACCTCGCGACGGTCGCCGCCGGCGAGTCTCTCACGCGCGAAAAAGCCCGCGCCGCCTTCGACGACCTGCTCTCGGGCGAGGTGACGCCGGTCCAGGCCGGGGCCTTCCTCGCCGCCCTGCGGGTGAAGGGCGAAAGCACCGAAGAGATCGTCGGCGCCGTCGAAGCGATGCGCGCGCGGATGATCCCGGTGGAGGCGCCGGCCGACGCCATCGACATCGTCGGCACCGGCGGCGACCATTCGGGCAGCTACAACGTCTCGACCCTCGCCGCGATCGTCACCGCCGCCTGCGGCGTGCCGGTGGCCAAGCACGGCAACCGGGCCGCGACCTCGCGCTCCGGCGCGGCCGACGTGCTCGCGGCGCTCGGGGTGAAGCTCGGCCTGCCGCCGGAGGGGCTGTCGCGCTGCCTCGCGGAATCCGGGCTCTGCTTCCTGTTCGCGCAGACGCATCACGCCGCCATGCGCCATGTCGCGCCGGTGCGCAGCGAACTGCCGTTCCGCACCATCTTCAACATGCTCGGGCCGCTCTCGAACCCGGCCGGCGTCACCGCGCAGGTCTTCGGCGTCTCGATGCCGGCCTGGGCCGAGCCGCTGACGCGTGTGCTGGCCGAGCTCGGCTCCAAGCGGGTCTGGACCGTGCACGGCTCGGACGGGCTCGACGAGATCACCGTCACCGGCCCGACCGGCGTGGTCTCTCTGGAGGACGGCCGCATCTCCTCCTTCAGCGTCGACCCGCGGGAATGCGGCCTCATTCTCTCGACCCTCGACGACCTGCGCGGCGGCGATCCCGATCACAACGCCCGCGCCCTCGTCCAGGTGCTGGAGGGCGCGCGCAACGCCTACCGCGACATCGGCGTGATCAACGCCGCCGCGGGATTGCTCGTCGCCGGCCAGGCCGGAACCCTCGCCGAGGGCGTGGCGCGGGCTCAGGACGCGATCGACACGGGCGCGGCGCGGGCGACGCTGGCCAGCCTCGTCGCGGTTTCGAACGCGTGATAGAGGGCGGCGTACCCCGCGCTGTGTCGGGGTCGCACCGAAGTATTCCTCACCCGCCACCGTCAGGAGCCGCCTGACACCGTGCCGGTGACCGTCGAGGACAGGACGATGGACGACATCGTGGCCGACGTGACGACCGGGCCGGCGGCCGAGCGGGCCTCCGTGCTCGCGCGGATCGAGGCCTACAAGCGCCGCGAGATCGCCGAGGCGAAGCTGCGCGTGCCGCTGGCGAAGCTGGAGAAGCAGGTCGCCAAGGCCGATCCGCCGCGCGGCTTCGCCGACGCCATCGCCGCCCACATCGCGCAAGGCCGGCCGGCCCTGATCGCCGAGATCAAGAAGGCCTCGCCGTCAAAGGGTCTGATCCGCGCCGATTTCGACCCAGCCACCCTCGCGGGGGCCTACGAGGCCGGCGGCGCGACCTGCCTCTCGGTGCTCACCGACACGCCCTCGTTCCAGGGGGCGCCCGAATACCTGATCGCGGCGCGCGCGGCCTGCGGCCTGCCGGTGCTGCGCAAGGACTTTCTGTTCGAGCCCTACCAGGTCTTCGAGGCGCGGGCCTGGGGCGCCGACTGCGTGCTCGTGATCATGGCCTGCCTCGACGACGACGAGGCCCGCGCTATCACCGAGACGGCCCACGATCTCGGCATGGACGTGCTGGTGGAAGTCCACGATGCTGAGGAACTGGCGCGGGCGCTGCCGCTCGGCACGCGGCTGGTGGGCGTCAACAACCGCAACCTCAAGACCTTCGAGGTCTCGTTCGAGACGGCGATCCGCCTAAAACCCGGCATTCCCGGCGACCGCATCGCCGTCGCCGAGAGCGGCATCGACGGGCACGAGGACGTGAAACGCCTGCGCGAGGCGGGGCTGGACACGATCCTCGTCGGCGAGAGCCTGATGCGGCAGGCCGACGTCACCGCCGCCACCCACGCGCTCCTCTTCGGCAAGCACGCATGAGCACGCTCACCCATCTCGACGCGGCCGGCGCCGCCAACATGGTCGACGTCTCCGACAAGGCCGCGACCGCGCGCACCGCGCGGGCCGAGGGCGTCGTGGTGATGCTGCCCGAGACGCTGCGCCTGATCCGCGAGGGCGACGCCAAGAAGGGCGACGTCATCGGTACCGCCCGGCTCGCCGGCATCATGGCGGCGAAGCGCACGCACGAACTAATCCCGCTCTGCCATCCGCTGCTGCTCACCAAGGTGAAGGTCGATTGCGAGCCGGACGACGCTCTGCCGGGCCTTAGGGTCACGGCGGAGGTTCGCGTCACAGGCCAGACCGGCGTCGAGATGGAGGCGCTGACCGCCGTCTCCCTCGCCTGCCTGACGATCTACGACATGGTGAAGGCCGCCGACCGCGGTATGCGGATCGAGGGCATCCGGCTTCTGGAAAAGGACGGTGGCAAGTCCGGCTCGTGGCGGAGCGAGCCGCGATGAGCGGGCTGATTTCCGTCGCCGAGGCGCTGGCGCGCATTCTCGCGAGCGTGCCGGGGCCGACAGAGGCGGAGACCGTGGCGCTCGGCCTGGCACATGGCAGGGTGCTTGCCACGACCATCCACGCCAGCAGGACCCAGCCGCCGTTTCCGGCCTCCGCCATGGACGGTTACGCCGTCCGCGCGGCCGATGTCGCCACCGTTCCGGCGACCCTCCGGCTCGTCGGGACGAGCGCGGCCGGGCATGGATTTTCGGGCTCGATCGGGCCCGGCGAGGCCGTGCGGATCTTCACCGGCGCCCCCGTTCCTGAGGGCGCCGACGCGATCCTGATCCAGGAAGATGCTGACGCCGAAGGGGAATTCGTCACGGCGCGCGAGAGCGTGACCGCGCGGAAGTTCATCCGCCCCGCTGGCCTCGACTTCCGGGAGGGCGATGTCCTGATGCAGGCGGGCGAGACCCTCGACGCCCGCCGTCTCGCCCTCGCCGCGGCCGCGGGGCATGCCAGCCTCAGCGTCCGCCGCCGCCCCCGCATCGCCATCCTCGCCACCGGCGACGAACTCGTCCGCCCCGGCGAGCCTGCCGCCTGGGACCAGATCGTCGCCTCGAATTCCCTGGCGGTAGAGGCACTTGCACGCGAGGCCGGCGCCGACGCGATCGATCTCGGCATCGCCGCCGACGATCTCGGCGCCCTGAAATCTGCCGTCGGCCGGGCACGGGAGGCAGGCGCCGACCTCCTCGTCACCCTCGGCGGAGCCTCGGTCGGCGACCACGACCTCGTGCAGCAGGCGCTCTCTGAGGCGGGGATGGAGCTCGGCTTCTGGCGCGTGGCTTTGCGCCCCGGCAAGCCGCTGATGCACGGCCGACTCGGCCCGATGCTCGCCATCGGCTTGCCCGGCAACCCGGTATCTTCGATCGTCTGCGGCCTCCTATTTGTGGTGCCGGCGATCCGGGCCTTGCTCGGCGATCCCCAGGCCGGCGCCGACCGCAGCGAGCCGGCGACGCTCGGCCGCGACATGCCGGAGAACGACAAGCGCGAAGACTACATGCGCGCCCGGCTCGACACCGTACCCGACCGGCTGCCCATCGCCACCGCCGAGACCCGGCAGGACTCGTCCATGCTGGCGGTGCTCGGGCGCTCGGAGGCGTTGCTGATCCGTGAGCCGTATGCGCCGGCGGCCAGGCAAGGCGACCCTTGCCGCGTCATTCGGTTGGATCGGCGGATCGTCTGACGACACCCCGTTCGGCACTGCCCGATACAGCCCAATCCGACCGAAGGTCTTGCATCCGCCCGATTTTCTCCCCAACAGGGCCGCTTCCTGAGACAACAGGGCAGCAGGGGCGGCGTCGAGACCGCCTGCGGAAGCGTGCGAGCGGGATGGAGTGTCGATGACCGAGGCGACGGCAAAAGAACTCGGTTCGGCCGACATCCAGAAGGTGATGCAGTACCTGCCTCACCGATACCCGTTCCTGATGATCGACAAGATCATCGAGATCGACGGCGACGACAGCTGCATCGGCATCAAGAACGTCACCGTCAACGAGCCGCAATTCACCGGACACTTCCCGGGCCAGCCGATCTTCCCCGGCGTCCTGCTGATCGAGGCCATGGCACAGACGGCCGGTGCCATCTGCTGCCGGCACATCGCCAAGACGGACGACGTGAAGTCGAAGCAGGTCTTCTTCATGACCATCGACAAGTGCAAGTTCCGCAAGCCCGTCGTCCCTGGCGATCAGGTGAGGTTCCACATGAAGAAGATCACCCGGAAGCGGACGATGTGGTGGTTCCGCGGGGAGGCCCGCGTCGACGGCTTCCTGGTCGCGCAGGCCGAGATCGGCGCCATGCTGGTGGCGGAATGAGCGCCGCCGCCACGATCCACCCGAGTTCCGTCGTCGAGGACGGCGCGCAGATCGGCGACGGGGTGACGATCGGCCCGTTCTGCCATGTCGGCCCGCAAGTGGTGCTTGGTGAGGGCTGCGAGCTCCTCAGCCACGTCGTGGTTGCCGGTCACACCACGATCGGCTCGCGCACCAAGATCTATCCCTTCGCCTCGCTCGGCCATGCGCCGCAGGACCTGAAGTATCGCGGCGAGGCCTCGACCCTGTCGATCGGTGCCGATTGCATGATCCGCGAGGGCGTCACCATGAATCCCGGCACGGCCGGCGGCGGCATGGAGACGACGGTGGGCAATGCCTGCGCCTTCCTCGCCAACAGCCATGTCGGCCACGATTGCCGGGTCGGCGACAACGTCATCTTTTCCAACAACGTCATGCTCGCCGGCCATTGCACGGTGGGCAACTACGCCATCCTCGGCGGCGGCGCCGGCGTGATCCAGTTCGCGCGGATCGGCAACCACGGCTTCGTCGGCGGCTGTGCGGCGCTGGAGAACGACTGCATTCCCTACGGCATGGTGCTCGGCAACCGGGCCTACCTATCCGGCCTCAACATCATCGGCCTGCAGCGCCGCGGCTTTTCGCGGGACGACATCCACGCGCTGCGCCGCGCCTACCGGCAGCTGTTCGCGCCGGAAGGGACGCTGATGGAGAGGGTCGAGGACGCGGCTGCCGAGTTCGACTCGCATCCCGCCGTCCAGGAGATTCTCGCCTTCATCCGTGAGGGCAGCAAGCGCTCGATCTGTACGCCGCGCGGCACGGCGCAGGCGATCTGAAGGCCACGGCGATGAACGCGCGCGTAGAACCGGGTTCGCTCGCGCTGGTGGCCGGTGCCGGCCGCCTGCCGGAACTCGTTGCGGATTCGCTGGAGCGGTCCGGCCGGCCGTTTCGTGTCCTTGCCCTGCGCGGCTTCACCGAGCGGTCGATGCGGGCCCGGGCCTCGGCCACCATCGATCTTCTGGACATCCCCGGCCTCTTGCGGATCCTGAACGAATGGATGCCGTCCGGCGTCTTGCCGGCCGGGGGCGTCTCACGGCCGAGCCCCGCCGCCCTCCTCAACGCGTCGCATGCTCTTCGCAACCGCGATCTCCTTCGGCAGATCACGGGCGGTGACGACCGGTTGCTGCGTGGCGTGATCGGCCTGCTGGAAGCAGACGGACATCGCGTCGTCGGCGTCAACGAGGTCGCGCCGGATCTGCTCGGCAGGGAAGGGCAACTGGGGCAATACGCGCCCGATGCGGCGGCGCAGGTCTCGATCGGTACCGGTGAGCGGATGCTGAACGCGCTCGCACCGTACGACGTCGGACAGGCGGCGGTGGTGGTGGCCCAGCGCGTCATCGCCGTCGAAGGCCCCGAGGGCACCGATCGCATGCTGAAGCGGGCGCGCGCCATCGGCCGTAAGCCGTTCGGGCGTGGTTCGGCTCCCGATGGCACCGTGCTCGTCAAGCTGCCGAAGCGGGGCCAGGACCTGCGCATCGACCTGCCGGCGATCGGTCCGCGTACCGTCCGCAACGCCGCCGATGCCGGCTGCGCCGGGCTCGCCATCGGCGCCGGTCACACCCTGGTCATCGACGAGGCGAAGACCGTCGCCGAGGCCGACCGCCTCGGCCTGTTTCTCGTCGGGCTCGACGTGGCGCCCTGATGCACCGGAAAATCTGGCTCGTTGCGGGCGAGGATTCGGGCGATCAGCTCGGTGCCAAGCTGATGCGGGCGCTACGCGACCTGTCGCCGGACACGCTCACTCTTCAGGGCGTCGGCGGCGAGGCGATGATCGCCGAGGGGCTGACCTCGCTCTTTTCGATCGATGACGTGGCGGTGATGGGCTACCTGCCCGTGCTCTATCGTCTGCGCTCGCTGTTGCGCCGCATCCGCGAGACGGTGGACGCGGTGGTCGCGAGCCGGCCCGACGTGCTCGTCATCATCGACAGCCCGGGCTTCACCCACGCCGTCGCGACACGTGTCCGCAAGCGCCTGCCGGACCTGCCGATCGTCGACTACGTCTCGCCGAGCGTCTGGGCCTGGCGGCCTTGGCGGGCCAAGGGCATGCGCCCCTTCATCGACCACGTGCTGGCGCTGCTGCCGTTCGAGCCGGCAGCGCACGAGCGTCTCGGCGGCCCGGCCTGCACCTATGTCGGCCATCCCCTAATCGAACGGCTCGATGCGCTCCGCCCGAATCTCGAGGAGCAGCGTGCCCGCGCTGCCGATCCACCGTTGATCATCGTCCTGCCGGGTTCCCGCCGCTCCGAGATCGAGCGGCTGATGCCGGTGTTCGGGCAGGCCCTCGCGCGCGTCGCTGCGCGAATCGGACGGATCGACGTGGCGCTGCCGGCGGTGACCCGCCATCGCGCCCTGATCGAACGCCTCGTGCTGGCCTGGGACGTGCCGGTGCGAATCGTTCACGGTGAGGCGGCCAAGCACGCGGCGTTCCGGCGCGCGCGCGCCGCGCTCGCCGCCTCGGGCACGGTAACGCTCGAACTGGCGCTCGCTGGCGTGCCAATGGTCGTCGGCTACAAGGTCTCGCGGGCCGAGGAGGTGATCGCCCGCCGGCTGATCCAGGTGCCGACCATCGTGCTGCCGAACCTCATTCTCGCCGAAAATGCCATGCCGGAGTTCGTTCAGGCCGAGTGTACGCCGCAGCGCCTCGCGGACACGCTGTCGCCATTGGTGACGGGCGGGGCGGAGCGCGTGAAGCAACTCGATGCCCTGGCCCGAATCGACGACCGCATGAGCCTTCCCGGAGGAGACGAGCCGAGCCGCGCCGCCGCGCGTATCGTGCTCGGTGCGCGCCGCGCCGTTTGATGCCGCCGGACGCGAACCCCGGCACCCGGTCTTCACGTTTCGATCATCATGCCGCGAAGGGTCGTCCCGATCCTTCGGCCCGTGTGCGCCAACGCAAGTTCAGCCCGTATGGCCAAGCCTATACCGCGGCGCTTGGAACGAGCGAAACAGGGCCATGCGGTACAAGGTTTGTCTGGTGTTGACGCTGGTGGCGTTCGTAATGGTCGGGCGCGCGCCCGGCATCCGTGAGCTGCGTAATCCGGACGCGGAGCATGGCGCAGGTGCCCGCACCGTGATCGCGCTCAAACGCAGCATGGTTTGAGGCGAACCTTCCCCTCGGCTTTTGTCGCAGACGGCCCTAAGCCTCTGGCCCATGCAATGGACCGACGACGGTCTCGTGCTCGGCCTGCGCAAGCACGGCGAGACGGGCGTCATCCTCGAACTGATGACGGCGGGGCACGGGCGCCATCTCGGCCTCGTGCATGGCGGACGCTCGCGCCGCAAGCAGCCGATGCTTCAGCCCGGCAACACGCTCCACGCCACGTGGCGGGCGCGGCTCGACGAGTCTCTCGGTGCCTACACCGTCGAGCCGACGCGCCTGGTCGCCTCGCGACTGATGGGGTCGGCGCTCGCGCTCTACGGCATCGGCCATCTGGCGGCGCTGCTGCGGCTCCTGCCCGAGCGCGACCCGCATGTCGGGCTCTACGATGCGGCGCAGGTGCTTGTGGAGCATCTCGGCGACCATGGCATCGCGCCGGCGCTGATGGTCCGATTCGAACTCGCGCTACTGGCCGAACTCGGCTTCGGCCTCGACCTCAGCGCCTGCGCGGCGTCGGGCGGCAACGACCAACTCGTCTACGTGTCGCCGAAGAGCGGGCGGGCCGTCAGCGCCTCGGCCGGCGAGCCCTATCGCGACCGGCTTCTGAAGCTGCCGGCTTTCCTGCGCGACCGCTCTGGCGTACCGGACGAGCGGGACGTCGCGGACGGGTTCGGCTTGACCGGCTACTTCCTGAACCAGCACATCTGGGAACCGCGCGGGTTGCAGTCCCCGGAGGAGCGTGCGCGATTCATTGCCGCCGGCACTGAGCCAACGGCCTGATGTTCGTGTTATGTTCCAAACGAAGCGTCGATTGGGGTTAAGTGATGGGCGAGGCTTTCGAGCCGCCGAGCGATGACGGCATCCAGAGCGTCGAGCTGAAATCGGCGCTGGAGGACCGCTACTACGCCTATGCGCTCTCCACGATCATGCACCGGGCGCTGCCCGATGCCCGCGACGGGCTGAAGCCGGTCCACCGCCGCATCCTCTACGGCATGCGGCTGCTCAGACTCGATCCGAACACCGCGTTCAAGAAATGCGCAAAGATCGTCGGCGACGTGATGGGCGATTTCCATCCGCACGGCGACCAGGCGATCTACGATGCACTGGTGCGGCTGAGCCAGGACTTCGCCCAGCGCTATCCGCTGGTCGACGGGCAGGGCAATTTCGGAAACATCGATGGCGATGGGCCGGCCGCCTACCGTTACACCGAAGCCCGGCTGACCGAGGTCGCCCGCCTGCTCCTCGACGGGATCGACGAGGACACCGTCGATTTTCGCCCCTCCTACAACGGCGAGAAGGACGAGCCGGTCGTCCTTCCGGCGGCCTTCCCGAACCTCCTGGCCAACGGTAGCCAAGGCATCGCCGTCGGCATGGCGACGTCGATCCCGCCGCACAATGCGGCCGAACTCTGCGACGCCGCGCTCTATCTGATCCAGAACCGTGAGGCCTCCTCTGAGCAGCTCTGCACCTTCGTGCAGGGGCCGGATTTCCCCACCGGCGGCATCCTGATCGACAGCGCGGAATCGATCCGCGAGGCCTACCGCACCGGCCGCGGCGGATTCCGTGTCCGCGCGCGCTGGGCGAAGGAGGACCTCGGCCGCGGCACCTGGAACATCGTCGTCACCGAGATCCCCTACGGCATCCCGAAGTCGCGGCTCATCGAGAAGATGGCCGAGCTTCTTCAGGAGAAGAAGCTGCCGCTGCTCGCCGACGTCCGCGATGAGTCTGCGGAGGACGTCCGCGTCGTGCTGGAGCCGCGCTCGCGCAGCGTCGACCCGGTCCTGCTGATGGAATCGCTATTTCGGATCACCGAGCTCGAAGCGCGCATTCCGCTGAACCTCAACGTCCTCGTCGGCGGCCTCGTGCCCCGCGTGATCGGGCTGGCCGAATGCCTGCGCGAATGGGTCGACCACCGCCGCGTCGTGCTGCAGCGGCGCTCGCGCCACCGCCTCGCGCAGATCGAGCGGCGCCTCGAGATCCTCGGTGGCCTGCTCATCGTCTATCTCGACCTCGACGAGGTCATCCGCATCATCCGCGAGGAGGACGAGCCGCGGCCGGCGCTGCAGAAGCGCTTCGAACTCACCGAACTCCAGGCCAACGCCATCCTCGACACGCGGCTGCGCTCGTTGCGCAAGCTCGAAGAGATGGAGCTGAAACGCGAATTCGAGGGCCTGACCAAGGAGAAGGAGGGAATCGAGGAACTGCTCGGCTCCGAGAAGCTCCAGTGGAGCGACATCACCAAGCAGATCCGTGCGGTGAAGAAGGCGTTCGGGCCGGAGACCAAGCTCGGCAAGAGGCGCACGACGCTCGAGAATCCGCCGGACACTGCCGGCATCGACTTCAACCAAGTGATGGTCGAGCGCGAGCCGGTGACGGTGATCGTCTCGCAGAAGGGTTGGATCCGGGCGCTCAAGGGCCACGTCGCCGACCTGTCGAGCGTCGCGTTCAAGGGCGACGACAGCCTCAAGGTCTCGTTCCAGGCCGAGACGACGTCGAAAGTCCTCGTGCTCACGTCGAACGGCAAGGTTTTCACCCTGGAGGCCTCGAAGCTGCCGGGCGGTCGCGGCTTCGGCGATCCGATCCGGCTGATGGTCGACCTCGACGACGGCACCGAGATCGTCGCGGCCTTGCCCTACAAGCCCGAGAGCCGGCTGCTCATCGCCGGCAGCGACGGCCGCGGCTTCGTCGCGCCGGCCGATGCGCTCATCGCCAATACCCGCAAGGGCAAGGGTATTTTGGGCCTCGACGACGACGCCAAGGCTGCCTTCCTGGTGCAGGCTGAGGGCGATCACGTCGCGGTCTGCAACACCGAGAGGCTGATGCTGGTGTTCCCGATCAGTGAACTCGCCGAATTCGTCCGCGGCAAGGGCGTCCGCATGCAACGTTGCCGCCAGAGCGTCCTCAGCGACGGCTGCGTCTTCTCGCTCAGCGAGGGTCTGCCATGGCGCGATGCCACCGGTGCGACACGGCTCGCCAACGCCCAGGTGCTGGAGAAGTGGCTCGGCCACCGTGCCGAGGTCGGCACGCTGATGACGCGAAGCTTTCCGCGGTTCGAGCGGTTCGGGAAGTAGGAGGGGGCTGCCCAATCCGGCAGCCCGAATACCCCCACCGCAGCGAGCAGACGCGCGTCACCGACCGGCGCCGTGAGGCCCGGTGCGGTCGAGACGTGAAGGGCGACGAGGAAAGCCGCGAGCCGGCCGGCGAAGCGTGTCGCAAAGGCGCCCTCCCATCGCGGTTCTTGGCTCGGCCCCGGATGGATCCGGGGGAGGCCGCCGCGTGGGCGCGATCATCAGCGGTGTCCGCCGTTCGTCAATTCTAACTTTCGGCCATGAGGGCCGAAACGAAGGGCGTCGATCAGCGGCGGCGGAACTGCTGGCCGCGCTGGGGCGGACGCGGACCGGAGGCGCGCTCGTCCTTGTGACGGAACACGAGGCGACCCTTCTCAAGATCGTAGGGTGACATCTCGACGGTGACGCGGTCGCCGGCCAAGGTCTTGATGCGGTTCTTCTTCATCTTGCCCGCCGTGTAGGCCACGATCTCGTGTCCCTGGTCGAGCTGTACGCGGTACCGCGCGTCCGGGAGGATCTCGATCACGAGACCGTCGAACTGCATCAATTCTTCTTTCGCCATGCACCCTGTCTCCGGCCGGAACGCCATCACGGGGCGCGTCGGCTACCTCAAGTCGATCATTGCCAAGCAAAACGCTGTACCGTGCGGGTCCGATCCGTGGAGGCGCAACCGGGTCGAGCGTGCTGCTGATCTAATATTCGCGCATCCCGTGCGCAACCATGCACAGGGGATGCGCAGCGACTTATCGACCGGGAAGCCGTGAAACCGCGCCGCCGATGCGCATCGGGCCGGCGTCTCAGGGCGAAACCGCGTTGCCGGCATAGTCGATGCGGCCGTCCGGCGTCCTGCGCCAGACGACGAGACCATAGGGCGGCTTCGCGAGATCACCCTTGGCGTCGAAGGCAACCTCGCCGATCAGCGTGCGCAGAGGCTTGCCGGAATGGAGGCTGTCGGCGACGCGGCGCGCCTCCGTCGATTTCGCCGCTTCGATGCCGCCCTTCAGCACCTCGACGGCCGCGTAGGTGCGCGCCGCGAACATCTCGGCCTCCGGCGAGCGAAGTGGGGTGGCCTTGCGGTCCTTGCTCTCGGGGAGCTTTCGCGGCTCCGGCGCCAGCGTCATCACGGTGCCCTCGGCGCCGGAACCGGCCAGCTTCTCGAAATCCTTGTCGAGGATGCCGTCGCTGCCGACGAAACGGCCGTTGAAGCCCGCATCCCTCAAAGCCCGCACGAGAAACGCCGCCTCGGTGGAGGCGCCGCCAAAATAGACCGCGTCGACCTTCGCCCCCTTCATCCGTGCGACGAGCCCCGAGAACTCCCTGTCGCCCCGGGAGATGCCCTCGAACAGCGCCTCGCGGCCCCCGCGCGTCTTCAGCACGCGGGCGACCTCGTCGGCGAGGCCGCGACCGAAGCTCGACTTGTCATTGATGATGGCGACGGGCTTGCCGGGATAGCGCTCCGCCAGCCAGTCTCCGGCGACCTGCCCCTGCTGTGCGTCGCTGCCGCAGAGGCGAAACAGGTTCCAGGCGCCGCGCGCGGTGAGCGGTGCCCAGGTCGCACCCGGCGTGACCGCGATGATGCCGGCCTCCTCGTAGATCGGCAGCGCAACTGCGCTGACCCCGGAGTTCAAGTGGCCGATGACGAGCATCACGCCGTCCGCGGCGAACGTCTTCGCGACCACCGCGCCCTGCTTCGGATCGCCGGCGTCGTCCTGGACGACCAGTTGCAGTTTCTGCCCGTTGACGCCGCCGCCCCGGTTGATGTCGGCGATGGCCTGCTCGGCTCCTGCCTGCATGCCCTGGCCGAAGCCGGCATCCGGCCCGGTCAGCGGCGCCGCAAGACCGATCCTCAGGGGTGGGGGTGCTGCCTGCGCGATGCCCATCGACAGCAGAAGGGCCAGGGACGCGAGCGCAAGAGGCCGTCTCATGATCCGCCCTGCCTCCCAGCCCGCGCCGTCTGTCTTGGCGCGCTGTTTGTTCTGGCGCGCCGTTTGTCTTGCCATCGTGATAGCGCCTGCCCGCCGAGGCCGGAAGCATCGTTCGATACCGCATTGCGAAACGGCGACGGCCGCCTACCTCATCGAGAGGCGTCGCTTCATCGCGGACCGGCGCCCGACGGAGAGAATCCCACAACGATGCTCGCGACCGACCAGACCATTCTGCGCGAGGCCGAGACCTGGCGGCGTGCCGGGCGCGGCGTCGCCCTCGCCACGGTGATCGAGACCTGGGGCTCGGCTCCACGCCCGGTCGGCAGCCACCTCGTGATCGAGAGCGACGGCAACTTTCTGGGCTCGGTCTCGGGTGGTTGCGTCGAGGGCGACGTCATCGCCGAGAGCCTCGACGTGATCGCGGACGGCCGTGCCCGCGTCCTCGAATTCGGCGTCGCCGACGAGACGGCCTGGCGGGCCGGGCTTTCCTGTGGCGGACGCATCCGCGTCTTCGTCGAGCGGATCGACTGAGTTTTTCGCGATGAAGCTCGATAGTCTCGCCGCCCTCAATGCCGAACGCGAGGCCCGCCGGCCGGCGATCCTCGTGACCGACACCGCCGACGGCAGCCAGCGCCTCGTGCGCGAGGCGGAGTTCGCCACGGATCCGCTGGCCGAGACGTTTCGCGAGCGTCTGCTGAGCGGCAAGAGCGGCCTCGTCGAGGTCGAGGGTCGTTCGCTGTTTCTCACCGTACAGGTCCCGCCGGTACGCCTGCTGGTGATCGGCGCGGTCCACATTTCCCAAGCACTCTGTCCAATGGCGGCGGCGCTCGAACTCGACGTGACGGTGATCGACCCGCGCACCGCCTTCGCCACGCCGGAGCGGTTCCCGGACGTCACCTTGCTGGCGGAATGGCCGGACGACGCCTTCGCGCAGATCGGCACGCTCGACCGCTACACGGCGCTGGCGGCGCTGACCCACGACCCCAAGATCGACGACCCGTCGCTGATCGCGGCGCTGAAGGCGGATTGCTTCTATGTGGGGGCGCTGGGCTCGCGGAAGTCGCACGCAAGGCGGCTCGAGCGCCTGGGCGACGCAGGCCTCAGCCCCGAGGCGACTGCGCGGATCCACGGCCCGATCGGCCTCGACATCGGTGCCATCACGCCGGCCGAGATCGCCGTCTCGATCCTCGCCGAGGTGGTGGCGACGCTCCGCCGCGACCGCATCAAGGGCCGCACCGCCGGCAAGCCGGCCGACTGCATGCGCCACGACATCGATGCCTGACCCGCGCGTCGGCGCGGTGATCCTCGCGGCCGGGCGTGGTACGCGGTTCGGCCCGGAGCCGAAGCTGCTCGCGCTGCTCGACGGCGAGCCCTTGGTCCGACACGTGGCGAAGGCGGCCCTGGCGTCCTCGGCCCACCCGATCGTCGTCGTGCTGGGCGCGCATTCCAGTGCGGTCGGCGCAGCGCTCGAAGGGCTCGACCTGCGGTTTGTCGAGAACCCGCACCATGCGGAGGGGCTTTCGACTTCGCTTCGTGCCGGCCTCGCTGCGATGCCGGACGCGGTCGAGGCGGCCTTGATCCTGCTCGCCGACATGCCGCGGATCACGGCGGATCATCTCGATGGGCTCATCGCAGCCTATCGTGACGTCCGGCAACGTCCGAGCGCCGTCGTTCCCGTCAGCGACGGTCGACGCGGAAATCCGGTCCTGCTTGACCTCGGGAAGCTCGCGGAAGCGCTTAGGAACCTAACCGGTGATCGCGGTGCCGGTCCATTGCTGGCCGGTCGCGACGACGTGATCGAGGTGGCAATGGACGAGGCCGTCGCTTTCGACGTCGATACGCCTGCGGCTCTCGCGGGAAGATAAACCGTTCTGCCGTCATTGCGAGCGCAGCGAAGAAATCCAGCGCCACACCCGCGACGTTGGAGCGTTGGCCCTGGATTGCTTCGCTGCGCTCGCAACGACGGGGCTGTTGTCTGAACGATCGTCGTAGCTCAGCCTCTTGCGCGTTTCGCATCCGACCGGCAGCGATCCGAACAATAGCGAACTTCGTCCCAGACCCGCTCCCACTTCTTTCGCCACGCGAAAGGTCGCCCGCATTGGGCGCAGATCTTCTGGGGCAGGTCGGCCTTGCTTCGCATCCGGGCCATGGTTCAGCGCCCGACCTTGCCGGCCTCTGACAGGGGGATCGGGCTCCAGCGGTCGAGCTGCACGTAGCCGTCGCGGGCGGCGATGACCGTGTGGCGGCGGTAGCGGTGGACGATCGCGCCGGGCGTATGGCGGTGCGGTTCGGTCCAGCCCTCCGCCGAAGCGACGTAGACGCGGGCGTCGCCGAGCCGGGCGATGGCCTCGATCGCGCCGAAGGCCCGGATGCGGCGGAGCACGTCCGCGACGTCCTGGCGGAAGTCGAGGGTGCGGTCGGCATCCGTCACCCGCGGCCAGTAGGAGCCGTCGCCCTGCGGCTCGGGGCTGCGCCAGCGGCCGGCGATGTCCTTCGCGATCGGCCCCGAGGCTAGCCGCTGGGCGGCCATGCGGCACTTGCTCAACAAGGTCTCGTGCGTTTCGCGGGGATCGACGGAAAAGATGTCCTGGGCGAGGATGTCGCCGGTGTCGAACCCGTCCTCGGCCAGCACGTGGGCGGTGACGCCCCAGCTCTCGTAGGAATCGTAGATGGCCTTGAAGAGCGGATAAGGCCCGCGTCCCGTCGGCAGGGGCGAGGGGTGGAAGTTGATGGCGTGGCGCAGGCGGCCCTGCCAGCCGGTCACCCGCCAGGGGTAGCCGGCCACCACCAGCGCCCAATCGCGGCCATGGGCCTGATGCAGCGCGATGATGTCCTCCGGCTTGAGCCGCGAGAGCTGGATCGGAATCCTTCGTGCGCGCGCCTGGGCCACCACGGTGTCGTTGAAGTCGTAGATGCCGTCGCAGGGCCGGGTGAACAGCTTGATCGGCTCCCAGCCGGCCTCGACCAGCCCGTCGAATACGCTCCCGAGGAAGTCGATACCGGCAAACGCGAACTTCATCCTGGTTCCTGTCGTGCCGGCTGCGACGTTACGCGCTGGGATATCCCGGGCGGGCAACTCCCCCGCGAAACGCTCCGCCATAGCTAGTCGGCAGGGACGCACGTTCGAGTCTCGCATGGAGCAGTAGCGATGGAACGGGTCGTCATCTACGGCGGAACCGGCGGTATCGGCCTCGCCACGGCCCGCATGCTTCGGACACGCGGCTACCCGCTCCATCTGGTGGCTCGTGATGCCGGACGACTCGAAGCAGCGGTCGCGGAACTTGGCGAGACCGGTTTCACCGCCGGCAATGTCACCGACCCGAACCTGTTCGCGCGCGTGGCCGAAGAGGCCGGCGATCGGCTCGGCGGTCTCGTCTACGCGGTGGGCACCATCAACCTTGCGCCGCTGCCGAAGGTCACGGCCGAAACGGCGATCGACGATTTCCGCATCAATGCGCTCGGGGCCTTTCTCGCGGTCCAGTCCGCGGCTCGGGCGCTCAAGGCCGGCGCGGGCGAAGCCGGCGCGGGCGTCGTGCTGTTCTCCACCGTTGCCGTCGCGCAGGGTTTCGCCCACCACGCCTCGGTGGCGATGGCCAAGGGTGCGGTCGAGGGGCTGGCCCTCTCCCTCGCAGCCGAACTCGCCCCTAAAATCCGCATCAACGTGGTCGCCCCGTCTCTGACGCGCACCCCGCTAGCCGAAGGCATCACCCGCAACGAGACGCTCGCCTCCGGCATCGCCGCGATGCACGCCCTGCAGCGCCTCGGAACGGCGGAGGACGTCGCGGCGCTGGCGAGCTTCCTCGTGAGCGCGGAGGCTGCCTACATGACCGGGCAGATCATCGGCGTCGACGGCGGCCGCTCGCAGCTTCGCACCAAGGGCTGAGCCGGGTGAAGACGCTGCGCTTCGTGCTGGGCGACCAACTGCATCGGCGCATCGCCTCGCTGACCGATCTCGATCCGGACACTGATGTCGTCCTCATGGTCGAGGTGCGGGAGGAGGCGACTTACGCTCGCCACCACCAGCAGAAGATCGTTTTCGTGTTTTCGGCCATGCGCCATTTTGCGGCCGAGCTCGAAGCCGAGGGGATTACGGTCGATTACGTGCGCCTTGACGACGGCGACAACACCGGCTCGTTCACCGGTGAACTGGAACGCGCGATCGGACGGCACAACTCCGAAAAAGTCGTCGTGACCGAGCCCGGCGAGTGGCGCGTCTGGGAGATGATGCAGAACTGGCGCGAGGATCTGTCGCCGTCCGTCGAGATCCGCGAGGACAACCGCTTCCTGTGCTCGCGCACCGCCTTCGAGGCCTGGGCCGGGGATCGCAAGGCGCTGCGGATGGAGACCTTCTACCGCGAGATGCGCCGCCGCACGGGCTGGCTGATGGACGGCAAAGAGCCCGAGGGTGGGCAGTGGAACTTCGATTCCGAGAACCGCAAGCGCCTGCCGAGGGATCTCGCGGCGCCCGATCGCACCGGCTTCCCGCCGGATGCGGTCACCCAGGAGTGTATGGCTCTGGTCGCCAGGGAATTCGGCGATCATTTCGGCACACTCGACGGTTTCAGGTGGCCGGTCACGCGCAAGGACGCGCTGGCGGCGCTGAAGCACTTCATCACCGCTTGCATGCCCACCTTCGGCGATTACCAGGATGCGATGCGCCAGGGTGCACCGTTTCTCTATCACGCGCTGATCTCGCCTCCGCTCAATGCGGGCCTGCTCACGGCCGAAGAGGTCTGCCGGGCAGCCGAGCGCGCGTTTCGCGATGGCAAGGCGCCGCTAAACGCCGTCGAAGGCTTCATTCGCCAGATCCTCGGCTGGCGGGAATACGTGCGCGGCCTCTACTGGACCCGGATGCCGGGCTACGCCGAGACCAACGCCCTCGGGGCCGGGCGCGACCTCCCCTGGTTCTACTGGTCGGCCGAGACGGAGATGAATTGCCTGCACCAGTGCATCTCGGAGACGCGCGACCACGCCTACGCCCACCACATCCAGCGCCTGATGGTGCTCGGCAACTTCGCGCTACTCGCCGGGATCGAACCGCGGCAGGTCGAGGAATGGTACCTGATCGTCTACGCCGACGCCTACGAATGGGTCGAGCTGCCCAACGTCCACGGCATGGTGCTGTGGGCCGATGGCGGCGTGATGGGCTCGAAGCCCTATGCGGCCTCCGGCGCCTATATCGACCGGATGTCGGATTATTGCGGCTCCTGCGCTTACGACGTGAAGGCGAAGACCGGCGAAAAGGCCTGTCCGTTCAATTACCTCTACTGGGATTTCCTGATCCGCAATGCCGATCGCCTCGACAAGAATCCGCGCATGGCGATGCCGTACCGGACGCTGGGCCGCATGAGCGAAGAGCGCCGCGCCGAGGTGACTGCGGATGCCGACCGGTTCCTGGCTTCGCTGCGGTCTGCTCCCGACAGTGCCGAAACGGTCAGAGCGGCACCCAACCCGCCACCGACAGGTAAGGGCCCATCCGCTCCGTCTCGCGCTCGTAAGAGTAGCCGCCCGACACGCGAAACTTGAAGTCGCCGAAGCCGAAATCAGTGGCGTGCAGGCCGAGGCTGAACCGTCCATAGCCGGTGCGGTCGGCGTAGGCGGCGGCTTCCGGTCCGAGATAGGCGCCGAGGACACGATAACCGGCAGAGACGCGGCCATAGGCATCCCAGCGTGCCGAGCCCATGACGAGCGTGACCGTGGTGAGCGTATTCTCGCTCGGCCGGGCCCAGACCTCGCCTTGGAGCCGTGCACCGAACCGCGTCTCGATGGCACCGAAGCTCCCGTTCCCCACCAGGGTTTCCACCGATCCCTCCGGCCCGGCGAAGAGGCCGAGCACGCCCCAATCGAAGAAGAACTGATAGCCGCCGAGCAGCGCTGCGAGACCCGTGATGCGTACCAGCGTCGGAAGTGTCCCGTTGACTGCAGCCGGTGCCTGCTCTCGCCGCGCACCCGCGCCGACGACGGCCAGCACCGCAAAACCCTCGCGGTCGACCCGATCGGGCGCAGCCTTGAAGCCACCGCTGGTGAAGAGTGAGGTCCCGGTATCCATGCTGCCGAACAGGACGGCGTTGACGGCCTCGTCCTTGGCAGCACTCGGCGCCGCAAAGGAAAACAGGCTCAGGCCGCCGAGTACGGCGACATAGCCTCGTCTTCCCCGCGTTCGACGGATAGGGTCGTTCCACACGTGCGCATCGCTCCCGGCAAGGACGATAATCGATCGCGATGTGAAAAACAGACTAGCACCCGTATAAAGCTGTGAATGTCAGTATTGATTGAAATTCAGCTGCATTAATGGCACATTCTGGCTTGAAGAAAACTTGAAATTGAGAATTTGTAAGTTTTTGCAACCTGGAGACCGCCCGCACAGGCGGACTCCTTGGCCAGGCTCGGTTCGACCCCGCTCGCTTGGCGGAATCGCCGGGGTAGGCTAGAGCCCCGCCGGAAACGCAAAGCTCAGGGCCGAGCCCTTTTGTCCTCCGGCGCACGAACTTCTGACGTCCTCACCGTGCTCGCGAGCCAGGAGGGGGAACGGCTCTCGGTCGGCGACATCGTTGCCGTGCTGCAGGACCGTGCCTTCGCGCTGCTCGTGGTTCTGCTCGGCCTACCCAATTGCCTGCCGATGCCGCCGCCGATCCCACTGGTCTGTGGGCTGCTGCTACTGCTCGTCGCAGTGCAGATCACGGCCGGCATGGCAGCCCCCTGGCTTCCGAAAAAAATCCTCAATGCCTCGATCGCGCGCGCGACCGTCGAGAAAGCGGTAACGCGGGCGGTGCCCCTGCTGCAGCGGCTGGAACGCTGGTCGCAGCCACGCATGAGCGTGTTCGATTCCGCGCTCGGCATGCGGGGCATGGGCGTGACGCTGCTGGCGTTGTCGCTGGCGCTGATCGTTGCGCCGCCGTTCTTCGGGCAGATCCCGCTCGGGCTCGCAATCTCGCTGATCGGCCTCGGGCTGGTGGAGCGGGACGGGATTGTGGTGCTGATCGGGCTGGTCTTCGGCGGGATCGGCGTCGGGATCTCGATCGGCTTCGTCTACACCTTGTTCGCCAGCATCATGAGCGCGCTCGCCTGGGCGTCGGGCTACATCCCCGGACTTGCACATCTGATGAACTGAGCGCGGAATTCCGCGATGCTTCTCAAGCGCTTGGGCGAAGAGCCGGCTGTTCTGATCAGGCTTCGAGATGCCGTCGGCGGACGAGGCGCTGCAGCAACCCGCCGCGCGGCCCGACCAGCATCGACAGGATATAGAGCGCGCCCGCCGCCAGCACGATCGCAGGTCCGGTCGGAAGCCGGATCTCGGCGTTGTATGAGACCGTGAGACCGATCGCGCTCGCGATCACCGAGACCAGCATCGACACCGGAATCAGCCCCGACAGGTCGCTCGCCCAGAAGCGGGCGGTGATCGCCGGGAGCAGCATCAAGCCGACCGCGAGCAGCGTGCCCAACGCCTGGAACCCGCCGACGAGGTTCATCACCACGAGGGCGAGGAAGGCGTAGTGGACCGGCCCTCCGGCGCGGCTGACGGTGCGGAGATAGAGCGGGTCGACGCACTCCATCACCAGGGGGCGATACAGCACGGCGAGGGCGAGAAGCGTCACTGTCGAGACGCCGCCCATCAGCCAGAGGGCTGGGTCGTCCAGCGCCAGCACGCTGCCGAACAGGATGTGCAGGAGGTCGACCTGCGAGCCCCTGAGCGACACCAGGAAGACCCCGCCGGCCAGCGCGATCAGGTAGAAGGCGGCGAGGCTCGCATCCTCCTTGAGCATGGTCGAGCGGGTCACGAATCCGGCCAGAAGCGCCACCGCGAGGCCGGCTACGAGGCCGCCCAAGGTCATGGCGGGCAGCGACAATCCGGCGACGAGGAAGCCGGCGGCGGCGCCCGGCAGGATGGCGTGGCTCATAGCTTCGCTCATCAGGCTCATGCGGCGCAGCATCAGGAAGACGCCGAGGGGCGGCGCCGAGAGCGACAGCGCGAGGCAGCCGACCAGGGCCCGGCGCATGAACCCGAATTCGTAGGGGCCGACGAGGCCACTGATCAGGGCGTCCATCACTCCGCGGCCTCGCGTTTCACGCCGTGATGCCCCGGATGATCATGGCCATGATGATCGCCATGGCCGGCATGGGCAGCGTGATCGTGGTGGCCATGATCGTCATGGTCGCGCCGGCAGATCGCTGCGGTCTCGTCCCAGGCTTCTGACAGGTGGCGCGCTCGCTCGAGGTTCGGCGGGGTCAGAACGACCGCCGTCGGACCCCAGGCGATCGGTTCGCGGGCAAGCAGCAGCGTCTTCGAGAAATGCGCGCGGACCTGCCCGAGATCGTGAAGTGCCGCGACGACGGTCCGACCCTGGCCGTGCCAGCCGCGGATCAGCGCGAGCAGGTCGCCGACGGTGCGGGCGTCGATCCCCGTGAATGGCTCGTCGAGCAGGATCACCGGCGCGTCCTGCACGATCAGCCGCGCGAACAGCGCCCGCTGGAACTGCCCGCCCGAGAGCGTCCCGATCGGCCGGTCCTCGAAGCCCGAGAGTCCGACCGCCGCAAGCGCGGCCTCGCATTCGGCGCGTCCCCGAAAAAGACTGCGCCAGGCGCCGAGCCACCGCCACAGGCCCATGGCCACGAGATCGAGCACGGAGAGCGGGAAGTCGCGGTCGATCTCGGCGGCCTGCGGCAGGTAGGCGATGGCGCCGGCCGCGGCCCCGCGCTCGATCCGCCCTTCGAGCACCTGCACTTCGCCGACGAGCCCCTTCAGCAGCGTCGACTTGCCGGCCCCGTTCGGCCCCACCAGCGCGAGCAGGTCGCCGGGCGCGATGGTTCCGTCGAGATGGTGGATCGCCGGGTGCCGGTCGTAGCCGAGCGTCAGGCCGCGGATGCGGATGCCGCCGCTCATGCGCTCGCCCAGAGGATCGCGGCCCAGAGCACGGCCGAGAGCGCGAGCGCCGCGACGAGCCGCACGCCGATCCCGGCGCGGAATAGCGAGCCGGCCGCATCGCGAACGGTCTCGGAGGAAACGCTGTCGGGACGGCGGGTCATGGGCATCCCGGTCGAGGGCCGTCTCAAAGGGAATCGGTGGGAGCGACGTCGCGGCGACCGGGGTCGTCGTTGCCGAAAAACGGCCGAGCGCCTACTCTCAGGGGCGGCTGATACACTGTAACAGTGCCGGCTTTCAATCGGCAGACCTGCGGGCGAGACGCGCGCGGGTGTCTGCCGGAACGCCGTTTCTTTCGATGGACCGGCATCCATCGCGTCGGACAGCGCTTTAGGGAGGCGAAGGATCGCCACGATGCACGACCACGCCGCCGAGCCATCCGGCGCCCCCTGCGGGCATGCCGACCACGAGAGCGTGCTCGACCGCGCCGAGCGGCTCTGCCGCGAGCGCGACCTCCAGTTCACGCGCCTGCGCCGCGACGTGCTCGGCGCCGTCGCCGGCCAGGCCAAGCCCATGGGCGCCTACGACATCGCCGAGCGCCTGAGCGGATCGGGCAAGCGGGTCGCCGCCGTCTCGGTCTACCGCGCCCTCGATTTCCTCACGGAGCACGGCCTCGTCCACCGCATCGCCAGCCGCAACGCCTTCGTCTCCTGCGGCCACGACCACGGCGAACGCGACGGCCTGCTCTTCCTGATCTGCCGCAGTTGCGGCGGCATCGACGAGATGACCTCCCCGGCCATCGAGAGCCAGCTCCACCACGCGGTGGCCGAAGCCGGCTTCACGCCGACGAGCCGGATCATCGAAGTCGAGGGGGAGTGCGGGGCGTGCCGGGAGCGGGGTGGGCCGCCGGGGCATTGATAAGGAAGCGATCGAAGATTAGTTCGTCAACGTCCGGGCGTACCGCAACTTGCTCGCCCTTTTTCTGCGGAGATACTCTTAGATTCTCAAGATAAAAACTTGAGGACTGCTTATAGCCAATATTGATTGGCCATAATTTTATCCGGTTATTTAAGAAATTCGAAGATAGACTAGAAAATTTTCTGAATAAAAGCCTGTTGATCGTCTTGAAATGATTCGTTACGGCATGCCTTTTTTTAGAGCGCCAGATCAACAGCCGGCGTCTCGCTGAGTGCGGCACGCGACTTTGTGCGACTGACGATTTGAAGTCGCGCTGTGAGGACAGCCTCGTCAACCATGATAGAGGACGACCCCAAAAAGCTGCGAGTTGTTGCATCTCTGCTCTCGACGGCAGGACGCAGATCTGGGAGCAGAGAAGTGGGAGATGCAATCTTAACGAGTAAAACATGTGGCGCTTGAATTTGCATGTGCACTCGGTAGCGCTAACGCGTTTTTCGGCCGAGAGATGCTTTAAATTCGACCGTCTTGAGAGAGATGTCAGCGAAGCGCCGCCCATGCCATTTTTGTTTGGACTTGCGGTGAGGAAGTTTTGTTACGCTGCGACGATGCTCCTGCCCGTCGGAACGACTATGTTAGTTATTACTCCAGCACTTGGTTACGACGACAGTGACTGTGTACGACAAGTAGTGGTTCCAGTTGCGGTATACGAGGAGTTTTCAAGCTGGGCTGAAATGGATGCCGCAAGGAAGCGGGCTCTGGACCGAACAAACCAAAGCGCCATTGGGCAGGTCGTCGGCGTTGAAGTAAAGTCGTCGCGTGAAAATCGTGCAGAGATTGTAAACAGTGATGCCGAACAGCGCTTCAAGCAGCTAGAACAGACAAGTTTGGCTGGCTTCGTGCGGGTTAAGATACTTGAGGAAAACCGGAAGACGACGGACTCGGGCGGTTCTTTGTCTATGAAGTCCGAGGTAACGGTTTGCGTGCCAAAATCTCAAGCCGTAAAAAAAGAGGAACAAGAACGCATAGACCGATTGCAGCGGCCGCCGAAGTTAGTCGATCCGACGACGATAGCGTGGTTTGATCCTGTCACGGGGGAGCCCCGAGTCTGGTACTGGCGTGAGGCACAGGTCTACGAGTTCTTTGACAACTCCGGCTTCCACCCGCGAACCGGCGACAAACTTCTGATCGTTGATCGGAAGATCGTCAACGAGTGGCGGCAGACTGTCGATCGTACGAAGCGCGAAGCGGCAGATCGCGTACAACGCGAGGCCGCACAGCGAGAGGCTGAGGCACAGCGTCAGGCTAAAACAGCGCGAGCGGGAGAATTGTGCGACCAGACCGCTGCGGGGCCCTACGACCCTGACCGTCCGAAGACCGTGCCCGGCGTTCCTTGGGATGTCCTGAGGGGCGCCGGAGGCGAAGCAGCCGAGGCTTGTGAGAGCGCTGTTCGACTATATCCCGAGGAGCGACGCTACCGGTTTCAGCTTGCCCGCGCCTACCAAGCATTGGATCCGAAGAAGGCCCTCCCTCTGCTGCAGGTATTGATGCGCCAGAATTATCGGGCAGCTTATGACAACTACGGTTGGGCGCTGCTGGACACCCGGGTTGGCCGCAACGATCTCGCCGGCGCAGTTGCCAGTTTCCGCCAAGGTGCCAACCTTGGCGACCCTGGCGCCATGGTCAGCTTGGCGACGATGATCTCGAAAGGACGTGTCGAAGGCGTCGGTCCTGATGAGGCAATTCGGCTTTTCAAACGGGCTGCGTCCATGGGCCATCGAGATGCCGCCGAGGCAATCGACCGTATGATGGAAGGCCAGCATCAGGCCGAGCAGAAAAGGCTTCAGAATGAGCAGGCGGCGCGCGCGTTCATGGGAATTGTGGGTGGTGCGCTCGGTGGCATCGGTCGGCGCTAAATGGGGATCAATTCGATGAACGCGAAGCGTTTTAGCTTTTGCGGCCTAGTTTCCGCCTTGCTAGTCGGAGCAAATGTGGCGGCACTTGCCCAAACAAGCGAGCCGGTAGGGACTGCTGAAGCAACGGCAGCGCTTAACGGCGGCGCGCACCTGTCCGCAGGAGCGCAACAGGCATCAGTAGAGAAGTGCTGGGCTGATTGGAAGGTGAAAGAGAAGCTTCAGGACGGCAAGAACGAGAAAAAGAACGGCTACTTCGTTTATGTCGCCCACGAGCAGGCTCCAGTGGACGAACCGGTGGGCTCGCGGAACTGGCTGGTGGGCCGCAATGCGGCTTTCAGCTACGCCGAGATCAATGCTCGGAAGGCGCTCGCCGAGGCGATGCGCTCCAATATGCGTTCGAGCCGTTCGGCGGCGGCCAGAACGTTTGGTGGTGATGATGCACCACCTTCATTGAGGCCGGTCGTCGAGCAACTTTCGATAATCGACAAGTCCCTGGTGCTAACAGACAAAGCTCTCGACGCTGAGATTAAGAGATTCGACCCCAAATGGTCGGGTGGTACTGAAGCGCAGCAACGCGCTGCGATAGCAACGGAGCAGTTGCGAATCAACCAGAGCATGGAACGTAGTGCGGAGATGTTCGCCTCTGGCGCCTTTACCGTCGTCCAGTGCGAGGGGCCGAGCCAAGAGGATGGGGGCAAATACCATGTCTTGACTGGCCTTATTTGGACGCCAAAACTTGCTGGGATTGCGGAAACGATTTGGAACTCTACCCTGACGATCCAGCGTGAAGCACCCCAACCTCCCGTTCGACAGCAATTCGAGGCAATCAAGACTGAGAACCCAGATTGGCTTGCTTACACCATGGGTGCGCGCGTTTTCACGGACGAGAACGGTGAACGCGTCGTGGTTGGCTTCGGCGTCGCACCACAGACCAGCCTTATGCCGGCCGATCGCAGCCGGGCAAGCTTATCGGCGATGGCAGCCATTCAGCGATTCGTCAGCGAACGGCTGCTAGCAAATACGAAGGCTCTCGAGGCCTACGAGAAGCGCGGGATGAGTGATAACTCCACCCAGAGCTTCAACCTCGACAAATTTAACGAGGAGGTCAAAGCACAGGCGGCGGACCTGCAGCTGAAGGGGGCCACCGAAATTCTTTCGTGGCGGGGCGAACATCCCTGGTCGAAAGCGAAAATGCAGGTCGTGGCCATTGCCTGGAGCCAACGATGGGCCGTTGATGCTGATGCTGTTGGCCGTACGATGGGAGCGGCAGAGCAGCGCATGAAGCAGCAAGGCGCTGCGCCGCAAGCGCCCACAACGACCGATGGGACCGTCGGCGGCGTGCCGACTGCGGCTCCAGTGAGGGCCGGAACTGGCGTTTCAACATCGGATTTCTGAATACATATATTGCAATGGACAAGCGCCGAAGCTGCCGGAGTATCCATGTTAAAGTGACGTTCGACCAAGTGGATGCCGGTCGGCCGAAAGAAAGCCCGTCGAAACAGATGTTAGAATCACCGGCCCGACGCCATCTGGCCGGATAGGGCTTCAGCCTGACACGATCAGATCCTTGATCCGGGAGGCGAGCGCCTCCATCGGGAAGGGCTTCGTCAGCACCTCGATGCCGGGCTCGAGGTGCCCGTGACCGAGGATCGCGTTCTCGGCGTAGCCGGTGATGAACAGAACCTTGAGGCGGGGGCGCCCGACGCGGGCGGCGTCCGCCATCTGTCGTCCGTTCATGCCGCCCGGCAGTCCGACATCGGTCACCAGCAGGTCGATGCGCACGTCCGATTGCATCACCTTCAGTCCCGCCACGCTGTCGGCCGCCTCGATGGCGGTGTAGCCGAGATCTTCCGGCACCTCGGTGACGCGCATGCGCACCGAGGGCTCGTCGGCGACGATCAGCGCCGTCTCGCCCTGCTCGGCGCGGGCGACCTCCGTCAGCGTCAGCGCCACGTCGCCGCCGTCGGCCTCGCCGTGGTGGCGCGGCAGGTGCAGGCACACGGTCGTGCCGTTGCCGACCTCCGAGGTGACCCGCACCTATCCGCCAGCTTGCTGCGCGAAGCCGTGGATCATCCACAAACCCAGCCCCGTGCCTTGGCCGGTGGGTTTCGTCGTGAAGAAGGGCTCGAACACGCGGGCGACGACCTCCGGCGGCATGCCCGTGCCGGTGTCACTCACGCAGAGGGAGAGATACTCGCCGTCTGGGGTGTCGTGTTGATCGCGGCGGCCCGATCCGACCGGGAGTTCGCGGTCTCGATCGTCTCCAACAGCGTCTGGAACCGCTCCTGGGTCTCCCGGAGGCGCAGGCCGGCCTCGTGCTGGCGGTGCGGTCGCGAACGAGGTTGACGAAGCCCTGGGGCGCTCCGTCCGCGCCGCGCAGGGACGTCACCTCGCCCGACGCCCTGAACTGGAATCCGGCCTTCCGGAGGTGCCAACGCTCGTCGTTCGCCCGGCCCTCCGCAAGAGCCGTACGCATCTCGTAGCCGGCCCGGTCGAGGGCCCGATCCTCGGCGGTGAAGAGGCGTTCGATATGTTCGCCGATGATCTCCTCGCGGTGCCAGCCGAAGATCCGTTCCGCCGCGGCGTTCCAATCCGTCACCACCCCGTCCAGGTCGGTGACGACCACGGCGACATCGATGGCGCTTTCAACGATATGCTGGAGATGGTCGCGTGCGTGCACAGTCCCGTTTAGCGGCTTGGGTGGCGAAACTGAGTAGCGCGGCGGTCACGCCGCGGCCCGCCGCGACCACGGCGCCGTGGAGAACGCGTCCGCCAGAAACGCGATCACCGCCGTGACGCGGGCCGGGCGCGGCTCGCCCGGCGGAGTGACGAGGTGGAGGGCGATCGGGGGTAGGGACCAGCCCGGCAGCGCGCGTTCGAGCCGGCCGGCCTGCAGGTCGTCCCAGATCATGAAATCGGGCTGCACCGCGAGGCCGAGGCCTGCCCGCAGGGCAGAGGCCAGCGCCTCGGCGTTGTTGGCGCGCAGCGGCCCGGCCGGTGCGACCACGGCCTCGGTACCGTCCAGGCCGGTGAAGTGCCAGCGGTCGGGCGTGGGCAGGTAGGCGTAGCCGAGGCAGCACTGGCCGGCGAGGTCGCGCGGATGCTCGGGGCGCCCGTGCCGATCGAGATAGGCCGGCGTCGCTACCAGGGAGCGGCTCACGGCGCAGAGCCGCCGGGCGCGCAGCGAGGAATCGGACAGCGCCGCGATGCGCAGGCCGACGTCGAAGCCGCCGCCGACGAGATCCACCAGGGCGTCGCTCAGATGCAGGTCGATCGCGACTTCGGGAAGCCGGGCGAGGAGGGCCGGCAGCAGCGGCGCCACGTGGAGCACGCCAAAGGACATCGGGGCCGCGAGCCGCACCAGCCCCCGCGGCACCGCCGTCGAGGCCGTGGCCTCGGCCTCCGCGGCCTCGCCCTCGGCCAGGATGCGGGCGGCGCGGTTGCGGGCCGTGCGGCCGGCCTCGGTGAGGGCGAGCCGGCGCGAGGTGCGGTTGAACAGGCGCGCGCCGATCCGCGCTTCGAGCCGGGTCAGGGCCTTCGAGACCGTGCCTTTCGCAACGCCGAGATCCTCCGCCGCCCTGCTGATCGAGCCGGCCTCCGCCACCTTCGCGAAGATGGCCCAGGCCTCGAAATCGGGAAGTTTCATCAGGCAAGACCGGAAACGATGGGTTTCCATCGTTTCTGTTTTCTCGCGAGCCGGCAAGTACCAGATTGTCTCCATCGAAAGACCGACGGCGCTCCGCGGGGCGTCCTCAGGAGACCTCGTCATGTCCGAACACGGCATCCACCACGTCACCGCCTATGCGGGCGCGGCCCAGCGCAACCTCGATTTCTACACCGAGGTTCTCGGCCTGCGGCTCGTGAAGAAGACCGTCAACTTCGACGATCCGGGCACCTATCACCTCTATTACGGCGACGAGACCGGCCGCCCCGGCACGATCCTCACCTTCTTCCCGTTCGACCGTGCGGCCCCCGGCCGGGTCGGCATCGGCGAGACGAGCGAGACGGCGTTTCGCGTGCCCCGTGCCGCGATCGGCTGGTGGACGCACCGCCTCATCGAGAAGGGCGTCGACCACGACGCCCTTGTGCAGGTCTTCGGCGAGCCGGTGCTGCGCTTCCGCGATCCCGACGGGATGGCGTTGGCGCTCGTCGGAATCGACGGCGACGAAGCGGTCTGGAGTGGTGGCGGCGTGCCGGCGGAACATGCGATCCGCGGCTTCCACGGCGTGACGCTGCTGCTCGGCGAGGCCGCGGCGACGGCGACGATCCTCACGGACGTGCTCGGATTCTCCGAGACCGGCCGGGAGGGGTCGAGCCTCCGCTTCGCCAGCGGCACGGCCTACGGCGGCTTCGTGACCCTGCGGGCGGTGGGGGAGTTCCTGCGCGGCCGACCGGGGGCGGGATCGGTCCACCACATCGCCTTCCGGGCTGTGGACGATGCGGCGCAGGCGGCGATGGCGGCGAAGCTCACCGAGAAGCACGGGCTCGTCGTGACCGAGCAGCGCGACCGGCAGTATTTTCGCTCGGTCTACTTCCGCGAGCCCGGCGGCGTGCTGTTCGAGATCGCCACCGACATCCCGGGCTTCACTGTCGACGAACCGGTGGAAGCCCTCGGCAGCGCACTCAAGCTGCCGGCCTTCCTCGAGCCGCAGCGGGCGCGGATCGTGGACGCGCTGCCGAAGGTCGCCTGACAAAGAGCCCTGTCCCACTATCGGGACGGGGCGATCCATCCCTTTCAGGAGGTCGCCATGACGTCCCCCAACAACCTGTCGTTCGTCCACCGCTTCGAGCCGGGTACGGATCCGGCGCAGCCGCCGCTGCTCCTCCTGCACGGCACCGGCGGTGACGAATCCGACCTGCTGCCGCTCGGCCGGTCGCTGGCGCCTGGGGCGGCGCTGCTGTCGCCGCGCGGCCCCGTGCTGGAGAACGGCATGCCGCGCTTCTTCCGGCGGCTGGCGGAGGGCGTGTTCGACGAGGACGATGTGCGCCGCCGGGCCGGGGACCTCGCCGACTTCGTCGCCGAGGCGCGGGCGGCCTACGGCATCGCCGCGCCGCTGGCGGTCGGCTTCTCGAACGGCGCGAACATCGCCGCCGCGATGCTGCTGCTGCGGCCCGAGTCCCTGGCCGGAGCGGTGCTGCTGCGGGCGATGGTGCCGCTGGCCGAGCCGCCCGCGGCCGATCTCGGGGGCAAGCCGGTGCTGATCCTGTCGGGCGCGGCCGATCCGATCGTGCCGGAGGAGAGTGCCCGCCGGCTCGCCGGACAACTCGGCCGAGCCGGTGCCGAGGTCGAGCACGCGGTGCTGCCGGCCGGCCACGGGCTCACACAGTCCGATGTCGCCCGCGCCGAGGCCTGGATGGCGCGGTGGCGCGTGCCGGCGACGGCTGCGTGACCTGAAGGTCCGTCGCGGGGTATCAGCCCCGCGACTGCTTCCGTCCTGTGATTACGGGATCCGTGGATTCGACGGCCGTTGGCTCCTGTCCGGTCCGCTCGGACCGTAGCTCGCGCTCGGCCATCAGCCAGAACGAGATCTCGCAACCCTCGGGGCGGTGGTTGCGGTCCCAGAGTTCGTAGGCGCGGGCGCGGATGTCGGCGTAGGAGATCGCGGGTTCGGGTGGCATCGTCTCGTCGCTCGCTACGCAGGATACGCGGGTCAGGAGATGGCAGAGAGACCGCCGCCGTTCACCACCGACATGGTGACGCGGTCCGCGCCGAGTTCGTGGGCGTCGAAGCCGAGCAGGATCGCGACCTGTTCGCGCGCCCGCCAGACCCGGCTCTTCACCGTGCCGATCTTGCAGTTCATCACCGCGGCCGCCTCCTCATAGGATAGGTTCTCGATGGCGACGAGGACCAGCGCCTGACGCATGACGTCGGGCAGCTTACCGAGCGCGATCGACATGTCCTGCAGGTCGAGGCGACCGGGCTGCTCCGGGATCGAGACCAGCCGCCCGGCCTCGTCGCCCGGGCTCATCGGGACCTCGCGGCTGCGCTTGCGGTAGTCCGAGTAGAAGACGTTGCGCATGATCGTGAACAGCCAAGCGCCGAGATTGGTGTCGGCTGCAAAGCGCGCGCGGCTGCGCCAGGCCTTGAGGAGCGTGTCCTGCACCAGGTCGTCGGCCCGCGCCGCGTCCTTCGTCAGCGAGATCGCGAACCGGCGCAGGTTCGGTACGAGAGACAGGAATTCCTCGTGGAAGGCGCGGGCGTCGCGCTCCTCTTGGGCCGTCAGGGCACGGCCGAGCCGTGCGAGCAGGTCGGCGAAGCGGCCGTCGCTGCGGGCTTCCGTGTCGAGGGGGCCGTAGGTCTGGTCGAGAACGGATGCGAGGTGACGGCGGATGGCCTCCGGCAGCATCGACGGCTCGATCTGCGTGGCCAGCCCCGCCTCCCGTCCGCTTGCGAGAGACGGGTCGAGCGAAATGGTCATCGGAGGGCTTCCTACGAGACGAGAACGCGAAGCGCCGCGAGGAGATCGGCGCCACGGACGAGCTTGATGAAGACGAGTGATCCGGCTGCGTCCGGGGCCGCCGCGGTTGTCTAACCACGCGGCTCCACCAGGCCGGAATGTTCGATCGGTTGCACGTAAGGAATCTTAGGCATCTGCGCGCACCGGAAAAGAAGCCTGGTGGGAACGGTCTGAAATCGTACGTTCGTCGAGGCAGCCGGCTGAAGGTGTGCCTTTGCCCCGCTTGCGTTATCAAGGCCCACCGCCTGCCGGTAAGTTCGGGTACAGGCGGGTGGGAGACGGCACCGTGTTCTTGTCCTCGACGTCGAGCACGGCCTTGCCTCCGCTTCAGCAATCGCAAATCCGCAACCGTCTCCTCCGCCTTCTCGCAACCCAGGATTTCGAGCGCCTGGCACCCGCCTTGGAGCCGGTCTCGCTGTCGTTGCGGCAGATCCTGATCGCGGCGCATGAGCCGATCGCCCACGCCTATTTCATCGAGGAGGGGCTGATCTCGGTCGTGGCCGACACGGCCAACACCGCCGGCGGGCGTATCGAGATCGGCATCGTCGGCTACGAGGGCATGACCGGGCTGCCGCTCGTGCTGGGCACGGACCGCTCACCCCACGTCTCGCTGGTCCAGGCCGAGGGGCGGGCGCTCGCCGTTCCGGCCGCCGCCCTGCATGCCGCCCTCGATGCCAGCCCGGCGTTGCGCGGCGTGCTCGGCCGTTACGTCCAGAGCCTGATCGTGCAGGTTGGGCAGACGGTCTACGCCAATGCCGACCTCACCATCGAGGCGCGGCTGGCCCGCTGGATCGTGATGACGCAGGACCGTCTCGGTCGGGACGAACTGCCGCTCACCCACGAGTTCCTCTCGCTGATGCTCGGCGTGCGCCGCCCCGGCGTGACCACGGCGACGCACATGCTGGAGGGCGGCGGCATGATCCAGGCCCGGCGCGGCCGGATCACGGTGCTCGACAGGGACAAGCTGCTGGAGGTGGCCGGCGACGCCTACGGGTTGGCCGAGGCCGAATACGAGCGGCTTCTCGGGGAGGCGTGAGTTGGCGCGGCCCGGGCGGCGGACGCCCGAAGTCGCGTGGGCGACAGGCGATGAGCCGGGCTCATCGCCTGTCGGGATCAGAAGGCGTTCTTGTAGGCGCGGGGCGAAATCACGGTCTGGACCATGATCTTGAGATCGAGCCAGATCGACCAGTTGTCGATGTAATGAAGGTCGGCCTGGACGCGCTTTTCCATGTCGGCATCGGTCAGGGTCTCGCCGCGGAAGCCGTTGACCTGGGCCCAGCCGGTGATGCCGGGCTTCACGTTGTGGCGGCGGGCATAGAGGGCGATGCGGCGTTCGAAGCTGCGGTCGTGGGCGAGCGCATGCGGACGCGGGCCGACGAGGGACATCTCGCCGGTGATCACGTTGAGCAGTTGCGGCAACTCGTCGATGTTCGTCCGGCGCAGCACGGCGCCGACGCGGGTGATGCGGCTGTCGACGCGGCTCGCCTGGCGGAACACGGCGTTCTTCTCGGTCTTCATGCTGCGGAACTTGAAGACGCCGAAGGCCTGCTGGTTGAAGCCGTAGCGGCGCTGCCGGAAGAAGACCGGGCCGGGGCTGTCCATCTTGATCAGCACGGCCACCGCGGCGAAGAGCGGCGCGAGCAGGACGAGGGCGACGAGCGCCAGCGTCACGTCGAGGCAGCGCTTGATCAGCACTTCGGCCAGCGTCAGCGGGCGGCGGCCGATGTTGAGGCCGTTGAGGCGGCCCACGCGGGCGACCTGTAGGTCGGGGAAGCGGTCGAGCATGGCGCCGGGGCGCAGGTGCAGGGCGGCCGGCACGCGCAGGAAGGCGTCGATGCAGCGCTCGACATCGGCCGTCTCGGCCCACGGCACCAGCACGAAGATGTCGTCGGGCCGCAGGAAGCGCACCACGGAGACGGCGAGATCGAGATCCTCGGCGAGCAGCGCCTGCCGGCTGCCGGCATCCGCCTCCCGCTCCGAACGGCGCAGGTAGCTCGTACCGATGACGCGCAGGCCGAGCGCGTCGGCGTCGTTGTTCTCGTAGAAGCGGGTGATGTCCTCCTCGTAGCCGACGAGGTGGATGCGGCTCACCGAGGCCGAGGTCGGGGTGACGGCGTTGCGGACGAGCCAGACCATGGTGCCGCGCACCGCGAGCACGGTCGGCAGGCCGGCGAGGAAGAACACCAGCGCCACCACGCGGGAGAAGTCGTTGGTGGTCTTGGTGGCGAAGCCGATCAGCAGGGCGACGGCCCAGGCCATCAGCCACAGCGTCGCCGTGCGCTTCAGGTGCTTCCTCTGCGCGAGGTAGTTCTCGATGCTGTATTCCTCGCGCACGAGGTTGGTCAGAAGCACCGTCGCGCCGATCAGGCCGGACAGCTGCAGGCTCAGACTCGACCGAAGCGGCAGGAACTCGCCGGTGAAGCCGTAGAAATACGCGACCTCGATGCCGAGGCCGACGAGGGTGATCGCCAGGAGGTCCGCCAGCGCCAGGGAGGCCGAGATCGAGAAGCGGAACGCCGCCCGTCCGCGACGTGGCAGGAGAGCGGTCCAGACGGCGCGGCGGCGCTCGCCGGCCTTGGGCAGGAGACGGAAGGGTCCGGTGACGCGGTCCTGATACATGTCGCTCGCGCTGTTTCGCGGTGAACCCGGAAAGTGTCCCGGAACGAGACATCGAAGCCTCGTCCGAAGGGATTTGACCGGTTCAGAGCAATCTCCGAGCCCTTACGGGGCCGATCGTTTCGAGCGAGGCGCTTATCCGCGGCCGGGCCCCGTTACGCACGCAACACGACGCCGTCCGCCGTATTCGAGGCGGCGTGACGCGCGATCCCGGCCGGCAATTTCCGGTCGAAAGATTGTATTCATGGTTAACCTAGGATGGTGCTGCACGGCGAGAGCCGACTGCGCATGCACACAGCCGAAAAATACGTAGATTTGTACCCGCGCGGTCGGGATTGGGTGATATTCGCGCAATCGTATCGAGGGATGTCGGCGCATCCGCTCTGCTCTTGACGGCCGGACCGGGGAGAGCGACGTCCCCGAAACCCGATGGCGAGAGAGACGGACCCGACCATGCCGCTTCAGGTCAAGGCCGGCGGCGGTCCGGCCCAGTTCCCACCCGCTGCTGCGCCGACCTATGCGATCCTGTTCGGCCTCTCGCTCTCGCACCTTCTCAACGACACCATCCAATCGCTCCTGCCGGCGATCTACCCGCTGCTGAAGGTGAGCTTCGCCCTCGATTTCGGGCAGATCGGCCTGATCCAGATGGTGTTCCAGGTCACGGCCTCGGTGCTGCAGCCCGTGGTGGGCCTCTATACCGACAGGCGGGCGCTGCCGTTTTCACTCGCCGCCGGCATGACCGTGTCGCTGGCGGGGCTGGTGCTGCTCTCGCTGGCGCCGGTCTACGGCGTGCTGCTCGCCGCGGCCGGGCTGGTGGGCCTCGGCTCCGCGATCTTCCACCCCGAGGCGAGCCGGGTCGCGCGGATGGCATCGGGCGGGCGCTACGGCCTCGCGCAATCCGTCTTCCAGGTCGGCGGCAACACCGGGACGGCGCTCGGGCCGCTGCTCGCCGCCTTCATCGTCGTCCCGAACGGCCAGGGCAGCGTCGCGTGGTTCTCGCTCGCCGCATTGGCGGGGATGGTGGTGCTGACGATCGTCGGGCGCTGGTACGCGGAGCGCCTGCGCGCGGCGCCGCGCACGCCCCGCAAGACGCCGTCGGTCTCCGGCGGAGGTCTGAGCCGCACCCGGATCGTCGCAACGATCGCGATCCTGCTGGCGCTGATCTTCTCCAAATACTTCTACATGGCGAGCTTCTCGTCCTACTACACGTTCTATTTGATCCACCGCTTCGGGGTCGGAATCGCGCAGTCGCAGGTCTACCTGTTCGTCTTCCTCGGCTCGGTGGCGGCCGGTACCATCCTCGGCGGGCCGATCGGCGACCGTTTCGGGCGCAAGCCGGTGATCTGGGGCTCGATCCTCGGCGTGCTGCCCTTCACCCTGGCGCTGCCTTACGCCAACCTGTTCTGGACGGTGGCGTTGACGGTCCCGATCGGACTGATCCTCGCCTCGGCGATGCCGGCGATCCTGGTCTACGCGCAGGAATTGCTGCCCGGCCGGATCGGGCTCGTCGGCGGACTATTCTTCGGCTTCGCCTTCGGCATGGGCGGCATCGGGGCGGCGGTTCTCGGCGAACTCGCCGACCATACCAGCATCGAGCATGTCTACGCGCTCTGCGCCTACCTGCCCCTGATCGGCCTGTTCGCGGCCTTCCTGCCGCGGAACCGGGCGGGCTAAGCCCACCCGGCACGGCACCCCCTACTCGGCGGCGTCGGACTTGGCCGCGCTGCGCGAGGCCGAGCCCGTGATCGCCTCGAACCCCTCGAATTGCGGGTGGCCGAGATAGAGCGGCTTGGTGCTCGGCACGCGGCCATGCGCCTTGCGAAACTGCTCGGACCGCGTCCAGGCCTCGAAGTCGGCCTTGGAGCGCCAGACCGTGTGCGAGGCGTAGAGGACGTGATCCTCCGCCTCCGGCCCGCGCAACAGGTGGAATTCGACGAAACCGTCCATCTCGCCGAGATGACTGTCGCGGCCGAGCCAGACCTGTTCGAAGTCCTCCCTGGCTTCCTTGACGACCTTGAAGCGATTCATAGCGATGAACATGCGTTTTCCCTAGGTTCAGTCTGTTTGATCCGCTGCCACGCGTGCCTGCGTAGTCATACCACGTGGCGGAAGCACTCTCGAAAACTCGCGCGAACTCTGCGGCCGAGTAAAAATCAAGGGGCAACTACCGAGAGGTACGTGCCGCTGCACATTATTCGAGGGTTGCAATTAACCTATGAGTTATGGTGAAGCTAGGGGCGCGACAATCGATCGCGTCGGGCGCCTCTTCCGAATCGCCTGACGCTGGTTTCCGCGCCGAGCCGAACAAGGGTTGGGAGGTTTCGGCAACGGACATCTCCGATTCGCGGCATAGACGGAAACGGTCGTCGAAGCACGACCGTGGAACAGCGCCGATGGCGCGATCACGTGCCTGCCCGGTGGTCCTCGGGATGGTGCGTGACGGAGTGGCAGGACCGGTGCACGATGATGCCTAAACAAACTACCGACGTCGACCGGCTCGTCGGCCTGCGGATCACGGCGTTGCGAAAGGCGCGCGGCCTGAGCCAGACCGCCCTCGGCACCGCCGTCGGCGTGACCTTCCAGCAGGTCCAGAAATACGAGAAGGGCCAGAACCGCGTGGGCGCCGGCCGGCTCAGCGAGATCGCCCGCCTCCTCGAAGTTCCGGTCGCCGCCTTCTTCGCGGGTGACGAGGCCAGGGACAGCGCCGAGGGCAAGTCGCCCGACGTGTTCGGCTTCCTCTCGGCCCAGGGCGCGATCGAAGTGCTGCGCGCCTACGCCTCGATCGAGGACGACGACCTGCGCCGCGACCTTCTCGCCATCGTGCGCACCGCCGCGCGCATGGACAGGAAGACGGCCGGATCGCCCGTCCCCGCCGAGGCTTGAGCCGCCGATTCGGACGGGACGTTCAGAGCGTCTCGCCCGCGATCAGGTGGAAGAAGCTTCCGCTGACGCGCCCGCGTCGGTGGCCGGCGAGGCCGATGGCGACACCTTCCGCATCGGTGACGCGCGCGAGCGCGTTCTCGGCGACGGGCGGCTGCGTCAGCTCCGCTGCGTAGTGGAACTCGTGGCCGACGAGCCGTGCACCCGCGCGGCCAAGCATGCCGTTGCCGAGCAGCGTCGCGATGCGATAGCCGAGATGGAGCTTGCGCGCTTTGTACGAGGTCGCCACCGGCAGCAGGCCGGCCATGGCGTGCACCGTGCCGTCCGCATCCTCCAGGCTCTCGCCGAGCACCATGTAGCCGCCGCACTCGCCGTGGACGGGCTTTTGCTCGCCGAATGTGCGGAGGCCGTCGAGGAAGCGCGTAGCCGCGGCGATCCGGCCGGCATGGAGTTCGGGATAGCCGCCGGGTAGCCAGCAGGCATCGCAATCCGGCATCGGCGCTTCGTCGGCCAGTGGCGAGAACGGCACGATCTCGGCCCCCGCTGCCCGCCAGCCCGCGATCAGGTGCGGGTAAAGGAACGAGAACGCGGCATCGCGCGCCACGGCGACCCGCTGTCCGGGCGGCGAGGGCAGGGCACCCGCCGCCTCGGGAACGCTCCCGCCCGCCGCTGCCACGATCGCGTCGAGATCGAGCGAAGTCTCCCCGAGATCGGCCAGACGTTCGAGGCGGGCCAGCAGGTCGGCAGTCTCGCCGGCCTGGACGAGGCCGAGATGGCGCTCCGGCAGCACCAAGCCGGCATCGCGCATCAGCGCGCCGAGCACGGGAATGCCGATGCGCGTCAGCCCGGCCTCGACCAGCCGCCGGTGGCGCGGGCTCGCGACCTTGTTGAGCACCACGCCGGCGATGCGGATGCGCGGATCGTACATCGCACAGCCGAGCGCCACCGCCGCCGCCGATTGCGCCGCGCCGGAGACGTCGAGTACCAGCAGCACCGGCCAGCCGAACCGCGCCGCGATGTCGGCATTCGCGCCGGTCCGGCCTTCGCCCGCGACGATGCCGTCATGCAAGCCCATGGAGCCCTCGGCGACGACGAGATCGGCATCGCGGCCGGCGAGCGCGGCCGCCGTGGCGAGCAGGCCGTCCGACATGGCGAAGCTGTCGAGGTTGATGCTCGGAAAACCCGTCGCGGCCTCGTGGAAGGCCGGATCGATGTAATCGGGACCGCATTTCGCCCCACGCACCGCGACGCCGCGCCGGCGCAGGGCCGTCAACAGTGCCAGGGTCACCGTGGTCTTGCCCGAGCTCGACCGGGGTGCGGCGATGACGAGACCGCGTGCGCTCATGCCTCGTCTCCCTTGGCGCCGTCACCGAAGCCCGGCCGGAAGCGTCGATCGTAGCCGGTGGAGTACAGCGCGGATTCCGCGAAGTTTTCGGGATCGAGCGCCGGGCCGACGAGGATCAGCGCCGTGCGCTCCAGCCTGGCCGCCGCGACAGCTGCGGCGACCGTCGCCAGCGTGCCCGTCAGCACCTGCTCGTCGGGCCAGGTCGCGCGGAACACCACGGCGGCGGGGCAGTCCGCCCCGTAGAACGGGATCAGCTCGGGCACCAGGGTGTCGATCACGTGGATGGAGAGATGCAGCGCCAGCGTCGCACCGGTGGCGGCGAAGGCGGCGAGCGTCTCGCGCTCCGGCATCGCGCTCGCCCGGCCCGAGGTCCGCGTCAGCACGACGGATTGCGTCAGCCCCGGCACCGTCAGCTCCCGCCGCAGCAGCGCCGCCGCTGCCGCGAACGAGGGCACGCCCGGCGTCACCGTGTAGGGGATGCCGAGCTGGTCGAGCCGGCGGGTCTGCTCGGCCAGTGCGCTCCAGACCGAGAGGTCGCCGGAATGCAGCCGCACCACGTCCTGTCCGCGCTCATGTGCCGCGACGATTTCCTGCACGATGGCATCGAGATCGAGCGGCGCCGTATCGACGATCCGCGCGCCTGCCGGGCACCATGACAGGATTTCCGGCGCCACCAGCGAGCCGGCATACAGGCAGACGGGGCAGGCCGCGATCAGATCGCGCCCGCGAACGGTGACGAGATCGGCCGCGCCCGGGCCGGCTCCGACGAAATGGACGGTCATGCTTTTTTGGCCATGGGCAGACGGCAGGTGAGCGTGAGCGCCCCGCAAACGGCACCCCCAACGCCCCTTATGCTGATGTGCCAGCGAAGCGGGCCTCGAAGCACCCCGCGACCTCTCCCGAGGCGTGAGCCGGGGATCAGCGGTCAGGAGTGCTTCGAGGCTGCTGCGCAGCACCTCAGTATGAGGACGTCGGGAGTGCCGGTTGCGGCAGTGCCGAAGGGCTCTATTCGGAATCGAACACCAGCGCGAGGGCGCAGGTTGCGCCGACACTGGCGATCCTCGGCAGGATCAGCATCGCGCGTTCGCCCGCACCGACGAGCGCGGCGGCTTCCGCAAGCGAGCCGACGCCGCGCTCCGCCTCGATCCGGACCGAACGGGTCGGTACTCGGTCATCGACTGAGCGCAGAGCCTCCGGCGGCAAGCCGATCGTCTCGCAGCCCAGAACCACTGCCGCCGCGCGAAAGGCAATCTTGTCGGCCCGGTCGTCGGCAGTGGCGAGTGCGTTCAGCCGGCCCGCCGGCACGCCCGCCGTTGCGAGCCCGCTCCGCACAAGCGCGACGATCTCCTCCGACGTCGTCGCGTGCCGAAACCCGACCCCGGCAACCACGTCGCGCCGGGGCGTCACGGCTTTGTCCAGACCCACTGCGTCACCGGCATCGCCTGCCGCCAGCCGGTGAGGCCGCCGACGGGGGCGGCCTTCGCCACGGAGAGCCGGCGCAGGCTGCCGCCCATCTCCGAAAACATCGCGAGCAACGCCGCCTCGCCTTCGAGCGTCACCGCGTTGGCGACGAGCCGGCCGCTGGAGCGCAACGCATCGCGGCAGGCGGCGAGCACGCCGGACCGGGAGATGCCACCGCCGATGAAGACGGCATCGGGGGGCGCCAATCCGGCGAGCGCCGCCGGGGCAGGGCCCTCGACGATGCTTACGCGCTCCGGCACGCCGAGGTTTTCGCAGTTCCGTCCGATCCGCTCCGCCCGGTCGCTCCGCGCTTCGATCGCGAGCGCACGGTTGGCGGGATGGCGCAGGCACCATTCGATGGCGATCGAGCCGGCCCCGGCCCCGACATCCCAAAGCAACGCCCCGGCGAAGGGCGCCAAAGCCGAGAGCGTCACTGCCCGGATCTCGGCCTTGGTGAGCTGCCCGTCATTCTCGAACCATCCATCGTCGAGGCCGGTCGCCAACGGCAGCACCCGGGCGCCGGGCTCGGCCACAACCTCGATCGCCAGCGTGTTCAGCGGCTCGATTTTTCGGTCGGACGCGAACGCGACGGCTTCACTCACAAAAATACGCTCGTGCGGGCCGCCCATCGCTTCGAGTACGGTGAGCCGCGACCGCGCAAACCCGCGCTCGACCAGAAGCGCGGCGACGGCTGCCGGCGTCGTGCCGTCCCAGGACAGCACCAGCAGGCGCGCGCCGGGCTGGAGGGCCGGAACGATGCGGGTGAGCGCCCGGCCGTGCAGCGTCAGGCAGGCGGTCTCGGCGATTGGCCAGCCGAGGCGCGCGGCAGCGAGGCTGAAGGCGGAGGGCTGGGGGTAGGCCCGGATCTCGGCCGGCGGCACGAGCCGGGCGATCTCGGCGCCGATGCCGTAATGGAACGGGTCGCCGGTGGCCAAGAGGCAGGTCGGCCGGCCGCGCCGCGCCAGGATTGTTTCGTAGGCGTCCGAGATCGGGCTCGGCCAGAGATGCGCCTCGGCGCTAAGCGGCGCAGCCAGCGCCAGATGCCGCCGCCCGCCCCAGACCACCTCCGCCGCATCGAGCGCCGCGGACGCGGCCGGCGACAGCCCGGCACGCCCGTCCTCGCCGATGCCGACGATGGTGAGCCAGGGCGACGCAGCCTGCTGGTGGAGGGTCATAATCGGGGCGCTTCGGGGAGCCGGAATTGTCGAGCGTTCCCGGTACCCGCGCCGTTCCCGATTGGCGAGTCGGAGCCGATCCTCAGGCGGCCAGGGGTTTGGCCGCGAGCGGCTCGGCCAAGGCCGGTACCGCCGGCACAGGAACCCCGAGATACGCCCGCCGTGCCGGCTTCAGCACGAACCAGGCGAGGGCCGCGGTGACGAGGTCGAGCCCGATGGCGATGCAGAATACCGGCACCCAGCTCCCGGCCGCGTCGTGGATCATCGCCGCGAAGGGGCCGCCGAGCAGCGAGCCCACGCCCTGCGCCATGTAGAGGAAGCCGTAATTCGTGGTCGCGTGCTTGGTCCCGAACGTGTCGGTGAGCGTGCTCGGGAACAACGAAAAAATCTCGCCCCAGGCGAAGAACACCACGCCCGAGAGCAAGGCGAAGGCGTAGGCGTTTTCGCGAAAGGCGAGCAGCAGCGCGATGGCGCAGGCCTCCAGCGCGAAGGCGAACGCCATCGTGTTCTCGCGGCCGACATTGTCGGAGACCCAGCCGAAGAACGGCCGGGTCAGGCCGTTGGTGACCCGGTCGAAGGTGAGCGCGAAGGGCAGCGCCGCGAAGCCGAACACGAGGGCGTCGGCGACGCCGAACTCCTTCGAGAAGGCCGCGAACTGCGCCACCACCATCAGGCCGCCGGTCGACATCATCGCCATCATCGCGAACATCAGCCAGAACAAAGGCGTCTTGAGCATCGTCTTCGGGGGCACGTCGCGGGCGGCGCTGGCGACCTTGTCGGCCGGGATCTCGGGGGTCTCGCCGAGCTGCGGCGGGCGCAGGCCGAGCGCCGCGATGAAGCCGACCACGCCGAGGATCGCGCCGAACACCAGCAGCGCGTGGCGATAGCCGGACGCCGCGATCATGTCGGAGATCGGGAAGGTGGTGGCGATCGCGCCCATGCCATAGCCGGCGGCGACCACGCCCGCGGCAAAGCCCCGGCGCTCGGGAAACCAGCGCACCATCAGCCCGATGATGCCGACATAGACGATGCCGGTGCCGAGCCCGCAGAGCACGCCGTAGGTGGCGTAGAGCCCATAGAGCGAATCGATCTGCGAGGCCGCCGCCCAGCCGGCGCCGCTCAACGCCGCGCCCAGCGCGATCATGCCCTTGGCACTGAACCGCTCGATCAGCCAGCCCTGGGCCGGCGAGAAGAAGGTCTGCAGCACGATCAGCAGCGTGAACGTCACCTGCACCGCCGGCAGGCCAGAACCCGTCGTCGCCTGGAACGGCTTTACGAAGAGCGTCCAGACATATTGGGGGCTGGAGATCGTCATCATGACGATCAGCCCGAGCCCGAGCTGGATCCATCGCGTGCCGGCTGAGGGTGTATTCATCATTCACTCCCGTTTGGGAGGGTCGAGCAAGGCATGTGCCAGGGTCGGGTTTTCGCGCGGCCTTCCTATACAGACCGATTAGGCTGCTGCCTGACGTCACGCAGGCCAGCCGTCTCGGGCGCGGCGGCGCGCAGTTCCGTCAAGAGGCCGAACCATTCGAGCGAATTCGCCGCAGGGAACACTCACTCCTTCGCCTTGTTGGCTCCAAACAATAATAATGGAGGAATATCGTGAAGGCACCGATCAAGCCGGGAAGTGAAGCGAGCAAGAAACAAGAGGGTGGCTCTCTTAGAAATATTGACGAGTTGACCGGCCATCCCGGAAAAGGGACGGGTGGGCCTTCGCTCAGGCCGGAAGAAAGCGGCACAGATGCCCATCTCAAGCCGAACACAGCCAGTGATGCCGAACCTGCGACCGTTCAGGATCATGCGTCGGGCGAAGAGAAAAGCCTCTATGAACGGCTCGCCGAAAAGGACGCTACTCCCGTTGGTCGAGGTGGCGGAACCTAAGACGAATCGGCGCAAGAGCTGCGCAATCGAACAGCACCTCGGTCAGCGGGGCAAAGATCGCGTCGTGGGCCGTCTGGCTTGCGGCCCGGCGCTGGCCGGCTTCGCCGTTCCAGTACTCGAGCTGATCGCGGTTCGCGTCCGACACGCAAAGCCTCCCACTGTGCCTACAGCCCGGCCGCGCCGCCATCCGAACGCGGATCGTGGGTCGCCTCGATCCGGCCTTTGCGGGGGTGGCGCACCAGCATGCCGGCGTGGCCCAGGGCGTCGATATAGGCGCCGCCGAGTTCCTCGATGTCGTGGCCCATGCCCCGCAACGCCGCGATGCAGGCGGGGTCGAAGCGGTCCTCGACCTTCACGCTGAGCGATTCCGCGCCCCAGGTGCGTCCGTAGAGCAGGCGCGGGGCATCGACGGCGTCGGCGATCGACATCCCGTAGTCGGCGTATCGTGAAAAGATCTGGGCCTGGAATTGCGGCTGCCCGTCGCCGCCCATGCTGCCGTAGGACATCACCCGGCCGTCGTCGAAGGCGGCGAGCGCCGGGATCAGGGTGTGGAACGGCCGGCGGCCCGGCTCCAGTGGATTCAGGGCCTTCGGATCGAGGGAGAAGGACAGGCCGCGGTTCTGCCAGCAGATGCCGGTCGCCGGCAGCACGGTGCCCGAGCCGTATTCCCAGTAGACCGACTGGATGAACGATACGGCCATGCCGTCGCCGTCGATCGCCCCCATCCAGACCGTGTCGCCGTCGCCGTTCTTCCTGGAGGGAAATGGGCCGGCACGGTCCAGGGTGATCGCGGCCGCCTCGCGAGCCAGACGCTCCGGGGTCAGGAAGCTCGCCGGGTCCACGTCGAGCTGGTTGAAATCGGTGACGACCCCGTCGCGGATGGTGAAGGCGCGCTTCGTCGCCTCGATCAGCGCATGGTAATAGGCCGTGCTCTCCGGCCGCTTCACCGCGAGCCTGTCGAGGATGCCGAGGATCACCAGCGCGGCGAGCCCCTGGGTCGGCGGCGGGAAATTGTAGAGCGTGGCCCCGCGCCGCCGCAGCGTCAGCGCCTGCCGCTCCTTGGCCGCGTAGGCCTTGAGATCGGCCCGCGTCACCGGTGCGTCGAGCCGCTCCAGGTCGGCGGCGATCTCGCGGCCGATGTCGCCGCGATAGAAGTCGTCGAGGCCGGCATGGGCGAGCTGTTCGAGCGTGGCGGCGAGCTTCGGCTGGCGCCGTATGTCGCCGGCTCTGAACGGCTGGCCACGATCGAGATAGGTCGCGGAAAAATTCGGGGCGTCGTGGAGCGTGTCGAGCTCCTTCGGCACGTAGCGTTCTTCCGAAGGCGAGACCTTGCAGCCCTGCTTCGCATGGCGGATCGCGTCGGAGAGAAGGCTGTCGAGCGGCATCCGGCCGCCCAGCGCCCGGGAAAGTTCGAGGGCGAGTGTCCAGCCGCCGACCGTGCCGGCCACCGTGATCGCGGCGTCGGGACCGCGCGCGGGCAGCACATCGTAGCCCCGCTCGCGATAGCGCGGGATCGTGGCGAGGCTGCCCGCCGGGCCGCAGGCCTCAATGCCGCGCACCCGGCCGCCGCGCTCGCGCACCAGCCAGAAGCCGTCGCCGCCGATGCCGTTCATGTGCGGATAGACCACGGCGATGGTCGCGGCCATCGCGACCATCGCCTCGATGGCGTTGCCGCCCTGCGCCAGCACGATCTGCCCGGCCTCCGCCGCGAGGTGATGGGGCGCCGCGACGGCGGCTGACGAGAACACGGGCGTTTCGGGCATGGGCGGCTTCGGGCTCGACGGGTCGGACATGACCCCGGGAGGCAGGATCAGGACCACGCGCGCCGGGCCGGGGCAAGCCGGGCGATGACGAGGCGCCGCAAGCCGCTTACGTTTCGACACCACGGGGAGGCGCGACGGGAACGATCGGAATGGCCGCAGACACAGCGTTCTGGGTTCAGGGCTTCGAGCATGTCGCAGGCCGGCTCGTGCCGACGACGCGCCGCACCGCGCAGGGCGCGAGCAACGCCCTGCAGCAGGCCGAGGCGCTCGCCCGCCGGCTGCCCGGCGCGGCCGCATTCGCGGTCGACACGCGCAGCAGCGGGGACGCGATCACCACCATCCTCGGCGCCTTCGGAGACGTGCCGGACGACGTGATCGACGGGCTCGCCGGCGGGTAGCCGCGCTGCCGTTGCTGCGGCTTGCAGAAAATCTTCGCGAAAGCCCACGGCGATTCACCTGTGTTGCGAAAAGGAAACTGCGTCGCCGTCACGGTGGTGGGATAGTGTATTGGCGAATCGGCGGAACTTCCAAAAATGAAACAGAGCGAGCGGGCGCTTCTTCAGGAGCGTGTGAGAACACTTGTCTTGACCCATGCTCTCGAAGCAACGCTAAGTCGTCTCATGACGCTTAGCGGTTGCGACGCCGGCGAGGAACTCACGCGGCTCGAACACCGCATCACCGCCGCAGGGCGCATGCTGGGGACGATGCCGGGCGAGATGGCGCTGACCACAATGGTTGCGGTCGAAGACGCGATCGGCACGATCCGCAGCGCGTTCGACCGGGCCTACGATCGCCTCGACGCCGAAGCCGTCTCGACGGCGGCCCCGATCGCCGCCTGACCCGAGCCGTCGGCCGGTTTCGGCGGATCCCCTGTCGGAACGGCCTCGCGTCCGAAGGGGGCGCCGGCATTGGATCTGCCGGACGGCGCTCCGGCACGTTATTATGTATTCTATCTGGCTTTGGCAGTTGCCAAAAGTCGAACGACTCTGTCCTCTGCGCGGCAGGCTCGAACCGCTTAGCTTCAACCCTTCGCGCGGACAGCCGACGACGCCAATGGCCCGCAAGCGGCCAGCGCTCTGGAGGACGACGTTCATGACGACCCACATTGCGGAGGGGATCGGCTCGCCTGCCGCCGCCCCGACTTGGCTTTCCCGCGAAAACATCGTCGCCAAACCCGGCTTCAACCGCTGGCTGGTGCCGCCGGCCGCCCTCGCGATCCATCTCTGCATCGGCATGTCCTACGGCCTGTCCGTGTTCTGGCTGCCGCTGTCGCGCTCCCTCAGCATCGGGCAGCCTGCCACGAAGGCCTGCCCGGACATGAGCGTCTTCACCGCGCTGTTCACGACCACCTGCGACTGGCGGATCAGCGACCTCGTCATCGTGTTCTCGATCGGCATCGTGATGCTCGGCATCTCGGCCGCTTTGTTCGGCGGCTGGCTCGAACGGGCCGGCCCGCGCAAGGCCGGCATCGCGGCGGCCCTGTGCTGGGGTGGCGGCTTCCTGATCGGCGCCTTCGGCGTCTACATCCACCAGCTCTGGCTGATCTGGCTCGGCATGGGCCTGATCGGCGGCATCGGGCTCGGCCTCGGCTATATCTCGCCGGTCTCGACATTGATCAAATGGTTCCCCGACCGGCGCGGTATGGCGACCGGCATGGCGATCATGGGCTTCGGCGGCGGCGCGATGATCGGCTCGCCGCTGGCAGACCTCCTCATCAACACCTTCAAGTCGCCCACCGGCGTCGGCGTCTGGGAGACCCTGGCCGTGATGGGCCTCGGCTACCTCGTGTTCATGCTCGGGGGCGCCTTCGGCTACCGCGTCCCGCCGGCCGGCTGGACACCCGAGGGCTGGACGGCGCCGGCCGCCAAGGGCGGCATGATCGCCTCCGGCCACGTCCACCTGAACGACGCGCACAAGACCGTGCAGTTCTGGCTGCTCTGGCTGGTGCTCTGCCTCAACGTGTCCGCCGGTATCGGCGTGCTCGCGCTGGCCTCGCCCATGCTGCAGGAGATCTTCGGGGGCGGCCTCATCGACCAGCCGGGCGTCGGGCTCGGGCAGCTCGATGCGGCCGGCAAGACCCAGGTGGCGGCGATCGCGGCGGGCTTCGTCGGCCTGCTGTCGCTGTTCAACATCCTCGGCCGGTTCTTCTGGGCCTCGATGTCGGACAAGATCGGCCGCAAGGTCACCTACGCGATCTTCTTCGGCCTCGGCGTGCTGCTCTATGCCGGCGCGCCCTGGGCGGCGGGGCTCGGCTCGACGGTGCTGTTCGTCGTGTTCTTCTGCGCGATTCTGTCGATGTATGGCGGCGGCTTCGCCACGATTCCTGCCTATCTCGCGGACGTGTTCGGCACGCAGTTCGTCGGCGCGATCCACGGGCGGCTGCTCACGGCCTGGTCGACGGCCGGCATCGTCGGCCCGGTGGTCGTCACCGCGATCCGCCAGCAGCAGGTCGACGCCGGACTGCAAGGGCTCGAGCTCTACAGCCGCACCATGTACGTGCTCGCCGCCTTCCTCGCGGTCGGCTTCGTCTGCAACCTCCTGGTCCGGCCGGTCGCGCGCCACTGGTTCATGAGCGATGCCGACGTGGCTGCGCTCCAGACCAAGGGCGGGGCCGTACCGGCGCGGGCGCCGGGTTCGGCCGGCATCGGCGGCGGCGGCATCACCATCACTGCGGTCGCTGCCTGGGCCGTCGTCGGCATCCCGATCGCGTGGGGCATCTACAAGACGCTCTCCAAGGCGGCGATCCTGCTGCATTGATCGATCGGGATGGAGCGCGGACGCCTTTGGCCGCCCTCCATCTTGATTGGCGGATTGAATTGCGCCGCCGCTGACGTCATATCGCCCCCGATTTGCTCGGAGCCGTGATGGGCCGCTACGCGATCCCTCACGGCTCCGAGCCATTGTTTGTCGCGCACGCTTTCGCCGAACCGGTTTCCCCTTCGGCGGCCTGCGCTCTATCGGGAGACGAGCCTTGAGCGAGACGGACACCGTCAACGCGAACGTGGAGCGGCACGAGTTCGGTGCCGAGGTCGGGCGGCTGCTCGACCTCGTCGTCCATGCGCTCTACTCGGACCGCGAGATCTTTTTACGCGAGCTGGTCGCGAACTCGGCCGACGCCACCGATCGCCGTCGCTTCGAGGCGCTGACCAACGAAGCGGTGGCGCTGCCGGCGGACGCCAAGATCCTGATCAGGCCCGACAAGGCGGCGAAGACCCTGACGATCTCCGATACCGGGATCGGCATGAGCAAGGACGATCTGGCGCGTAACCTCGGCACCATCGCCCGCTCCGGCACCCGCGCCTTCTCGCAGTCGCTCGGCGACGCCAAACCTGCCGAGGGCAGCGAGGACCAGCGCCCGAGCCTGATCGGCCAGTTCGGCGTCGGCTTCTACTCGGCCTTCATGGTCGCCGACCGCGTGACCGTCACTTCGCGTCAGGCCGGCACCGATGAGGCCTGGACCTGGGATTCGGACGGCAAGGGCAGCTACACGATCGAGCGGGCCGAGCGCGAGCAGGCCGGTACCAGCATCGTGCTGCATCTCAAGGACGATGCCGACGAGTATCTCGAAAGCTACCGGCTCGACCATGTCGTGAAGAAGTGGGCCGACAACATCGCCGTGCCGATCGTCATCGTCGATGACGAGGGCAAGGAGGAAGCCGCGAACAAGGGCACCGCCCTGTGGCGCAAGTCCAAGTCCGAGATTACGGAAGAGCAGTACAAGGAGTTCTACCGCACGGTCAGCCACAACTTCGATGAGCCCTGGGCGACGCTGCATTGGCGGGCCGAGGGCGCGCTGGAGTTCTCGGGGTTGCTGTTCCTGCCAAGCATGAAGCCGTTCATGCCGGTGGAGGACGACCGTCGCTCCAAGGTCCGGCTGCACGTGCGCCGCATGTTCATCACCGACGAGGCCGAGCTGCTACCGAACTGGCTGCGTTTCGTCTCGGGTGTGGTCGACACCGACGACCTGCCGCTCAACGTCTCACGAGAGATGCTGCAGTCGACGCCGGCACTGCAGAAGATCCGCCGCGCCGTGACCACCCGCGTCGTCAACGAGCTGACCAATCGCTCGAAGAACGCCGAGAAGGCCGACGACTACATCACGTTCTACGAGAATTTCGGGCCCGTGCTGAAGGAAGGTATCTACGAGGATTTCGAGCGCCGCTCGGAGATCGCGCCGTTGCTGCGCTTCCGCTCGACCACGCAGGAGGGCTGGACCACGCTGGCCGACTACGTCTCGCGCATGAAGCCGGAACAGGAGGCGATCTACTACCTCGTCGCCGACGATGCCGAGGCCGCGAAAAAGTCGCCGCAGCTCGAAGGCTTTGGTGCCCGCGGCGTCGAGGTGCTGCTGCTGTCCGACCACGTCGACGCGTTCTGGCCCGAGCAGCTGGCCAAGTTCGAGGACAAGCCGCTGCGCTCGGTAACGCAGGCCTCGGCCGACCTCGCCAAGCTGAAGACTGAGGGCGACGCACCCGAGACGCCGCAGGCCGACAAGCTCGTCGCCGCCCTCAAGCTCGCTCTCGACAAGGACGTGTCGGACGTGCGCATCACGGACCGCCTCGTCGACAGCGCCGTGGTGCTGGCCTCCTCCGGGATGGGTCCCGACCTCCAGATGCAGCGCCTGATGCGCCGCGCCGGCCGCAGCTTCGGCGGCGGTTCACCGGTGCTGGAGATCAACCCGCGCCATCCGCTGATCCAGTCGCTCAGCGCCAAGGCCGAGGCCGACCAGGACATTTCGGAATCGGCCGGGACGCTGCTCGACCTCGCCCGGATCCAGGACGGAGACAGCCCACGCGATCCGGTCGCCTTCGCTCGCGCCGTGGCGGCGGCTTTGGCCGGAACGGCCTGATCCGGCTCGGCGGCGGCCTGAGGGCCGCCGCCGGTTCTCGACGATGTGGCCCGTTGACAGGCGGGAGCCATCCGGCGGACATCGCGCCATGGTTGCCACCTCATCGCCAGATACGGATTCTTCCGGCCGAGACGGTCCGATCGCGCTGGCCATCGCGGCCCTGGTGCTCGCGACCGTCGTGATCGGGTCGCTCGCCCCGTCGGCACCCCACAGGCCCACTTCTGCCCAGACCGTTCTCCCCGACAGCGATCCGTCCTGCGCCGAGTGGAGCGACGGCTGCCACGTCTGCCGGCGCCTCGAAGAGGGTCCGATCTGCTCGACGCCTGGCATCGCCTGCACGCCGGGGCCGCAGGAATGCCTCCACCGCACGACGGATCCGTGACCCGGCCGGTCCTCCGCTTCGCCCCGAGCCCGAACGGCCGCCTGCATCTCGGCCACGCCTATTCCGCCCTCCTCAATGCTGAAATCGCGGCGCGGACGGGCGGCCGTTGCCTGCTGCGCATCGAAGACATCGATCCGGGCCGCTCGCGCCCCGAACTGATCTCCGCGATCGAGGAGGATCTCGCTTGGCTCGGGCTGACCTATGAGCGGCCCGCTCGCCGGCAGTCCGAGCATCTCGGCTTCTACCGCGCGGTCCTGGACGAGCTGATCGCGCGCGGGCTGGCCTATCCGTGCTTCTGCTCGCGCGGGACGATCGCGGCGCGGGTGGCCGAGCTGGAAGGACAGGGCAGGGCGGTCCCGCGCGATCCAGACGGCGCGCCGCTCTATCCGGGGACCTGCAGGGCGCTTCCTGCGGCCAAGGCCGAAGCCCGCATCTCGGCCGGCACTCCGCATACGTGGCGGCTGGACATGACGCTGGCGCTTTCGTTGTTGCCCGAACCGTATCGCTTTTGCTGCTTCACGGTCGCCGACACGGGCGCGCATCCCC
>NZ_BPRA01000014.1 GCF_022179645.1 Methylobacterium thuringiense | reverse complement strand
TTGTCACCGCCCTACACAATCAGGCCCGCACCCGGCTCGACCGGATCAGCCTGGACCGCGCCCGCCCGCCGATGGCCGGCCCCGAGGGCGGCCCGCGCCATGGCCTCGGGGCCGAGCACAAGGCGGCGTTCGATCTCTACGTCCGGGCCGGCGAGAGCGCGGGCCTGAAGCGGCTGGAGGAGAAGGCGCTGTCGGCCGGGTCCGGGCCGGATGGTGGCTATCTCGTGCCGACGGTGATCGAGCGCGAGGTGCTGCGCCGGCTGGCGCAGATCTCGCCGATCCGGGCGTTGGCCACCGTCCAGGTCATCTCCGGCGGCCTCTACAAGCGGGCCTTCTCGCCGACCGGGCCGGCCTCCGGCTGGGTCGCGGAGACCGCTGCGCGGCCGCAGACCGACGCGCCGCCGCTGCTCGAACTCAGCTTCCCGGCCATGGAGCTCTACGCCATGCCGGCGGCGACGCAGACGCTGCTCGACGACGCGGTGGTCGACATCGACGCCTGGCTCTCGGCGGAGGTCGAGGACGTCTTCGCCGAGCAGGAGAGCGTCGCCTTCGTCACCGGCAGCGGCATCGGCCGCCCGCGGGGGTTCTTGAGCTACGACACGGTCGCGAACGCGGCCTGGGTGCCCGGCAAGATCGGCTTCACGGCGACCGGCACGGCATCGGCCTTTCCGGCGAGCAACCCGGCCGACATCCTGTTCGACCTGATCTACGGGCTGCGCGCCGGCTACCGCCAGAACGCCAGCTTCGTCATGAACCGGCGGGTGCAGAGCACGATCCGCAAGTTCAAGGACGCCGACGGCAACTATCTCTGGCAGCCCCCCGCCGCCGCCGGTAGCGCCGCGACGCTGATGGGGTTCCCCGTCGCCGAGGCCGAGGCGATGCCGGATATCGGCTCGGGCAGCCTCTCCATCGCCTTCGGCGACTTCAAGCGCGGCTATCTCGTGGTCGACCGCACGGGGCTGCGCACCCTGCGCGACCCCTACTCCGCCAAGCCCTACGTGCTGTTCTACACCACCAAGCGCGTCGGCGGCGGCGTGCAGGATTTCGACGCGATCAAGCTCCTGAAGTTCGCGTGATCGCACGGAACAGGCCCGAACCCATCGGGTTGGCCGCATTCGACGGGGCCGGCATCGATGCCGGCCCCGCATCAGGCGGAGCAGGAGACCCGATGGGTCGTTTTTCGGACAAGGTGGTGCTGGTCACGGGCGCGGCATCCGGCATCGGAGAGGCGGCGGCGCGACGCTTCGGCCGGGAGGGCGCGACGCTCGTCCTCGCAGACCGGAACGAGGAAGGGCTGCGCAAAGTCGCGGGCGACATCGCGGCGGCCGAGGTGCTGACCCAGGTCGCCGATCTCTCGAACGTGGATCGCTGCCGAGATGTGATCGCGGCGGCTGCGGAAAAATTCGGCCGCCTCGACGTCCTTGTCAACAATGCCGGCAAGGATCATCTCGGCAAGGTCGACGAGGGCGACATCGGAGACTTCTCGACCGTGATCGAGACCGATCTCTACGGCGTCTTCTACATGACCCGCTTCGCCCTGCCGCATCTGCGCCGGAGCCGCGGCTGCATCGTCAACGTTTCGTCCGTCTCGGGGCTCGGCGGCGACTGGAACCACAGCTTCTACTGCGCCGCCAAGGGCGCGGTGACGAATTTTACCCGCGCCGTGGCGCTGGACGAGGCCAGGAACGGCGTGCGCGTGAACGCGGTCAACCCGTCGCTGGTTTACACCCCGTTCACCGCCGGCATGCAGGACCAGCCGGAGCTCGTCGCGAAGTTCGAAGAACGGATCCCGATGGGCCGCGGCGCGCGGCCCGACGACATTTCCGGCGTCATCGCCTTCCTGGCGAGCGCGGACGCGCAGTTCGTCACTGGCGTGAACCTGCCGGTCGACGGCGGCCTGTCGGCCTCGAACGGCCAGCCGGCCCTGAGCTGACGGGGTCGACACCTCTCACCGTCGTCCCGGGACCGCGTAGCGGAACCCGGGATGACGGAGTTCAGCGCGCCCGGCGGCGGCCGGGCTTCGCCGTCCACTGGATCGGGGCCGCGGCCTGCGCCTCGGCCGGGGCCATCGCTTCGAGCTGCGAGGCGCGGGAATTTATCCAGCTCGCATGCTCGCCCGTCGGCGTCACGGCGGTGAAGCCGCCGCAGGCGGTCCGGGCGCGCTTGTCCTGTCGCATGGCGCCGCTCGACCAGCTCACGACGCCGACCATCCGGCCGTCGCGCAGGATCGGGCCGCCGGAATCGCCGAGGCAGGCGCCCGCGCCTGCGGTCTCGGCGAGGCGCTGCGCATCGGTGATCACGGTGACGCGGTTGGCGACCTGCAGGGAGCCGATCGAGACGAGGCGGGCGGTGCGCAGGGTGCGCGCCGTGCTGCGCTTGTTCTCCGCCACTACGCCGAAGCCGGCGATGTCGACGCCGGTGCCGGTGTCGATTGCGCCGCCGCCGCTCGGGTTCAGCGGGCGGAAGCCGGGGCCGACGGGCTGGGCGAGCTTGAGCATCGCCAGATCGATGCCGGGCTGATCCTCCGGTGAGGTGCCGGGCACGAAATCGGGATGGGTCGAGGCCGCCACCGCAGAGATGCGCCGCTGGCGGAACGACGGGTCGACCACTACCACGCTGTAGCCGGCATTGTGCTGGACGCAGTGGGCGGCGGTGAGGACGAGATCCTGGGAGATCAGGGTGCCGGAGCAGATTTCGCCGGACGTGCTCTCGATCCGCACCACCGAGGCACGCAGGCCGTCGGGGTCGCGGCTGACCTGTCCCTGCACCACGGCCTGGGCCGAGAGGGGGACGAATCCGAACACGGCGCCGACGAAGGCGGCACGGACGGGACCTGCGACCATGGTCATGTCTCCAGCGCCCGGTGCGCCTCGAATCTGTCGAGCCCCCAAGCTAGCTGAAGGCAATGTCCCGGCCAAGCTGAGGTTCCAAAGCCGGGTACGCTTGGCCGGCCGCAGGCTCACGGAGTCCAGCGCGCGGCCGTGCCCCAACCGCCGAGCGTCCTGTCGATCCAGCCGCGCTGCGGCCCGAGCAGGATACCCTGGGTCAGGCCGCCGCAGACGCGCTTCACCCAGGCCGCAAGCGCCAGCACGCCGGCCTCGCCGGTGATGGGCCCGCCGGAATCGCCGTTGCAGCCGCCGGCCCTGGCCGCCTGCAGCCAGACCAGGATGCGGCTCGGCCCGTAGGGCTCGACCACCGACAGGCTCGCCAGCCGGAAACGGCCGGCCGAGCGGTAGTCGTTGCCGCGCGCCGCGCCGTAGCCGCCGAGGCTCAGCGCGGTGCCGGCGGCCGGCATCGCCGCGCTCAAGGCGGCGGGATCGAAGCGGGCCGGCAGCGGCTCGGCGGAGCGCAGCAGGGCGAGATCGATGGAGCGGGTGCGGGCGCGGATCGCGTCGGCCTCGTAGCCGGGGTGCACTGCCCGCGCCGCGACCTCCATCAGGACCGGTTTTCCGGTCTCGTCGCGAAAATGGATGCGGTTCTCGGGCATGCCCGCCACGCAGTGCCCGGCCGTCAGCACGACGTCGCGCGCCACCACCACGCCCGAGCAGGCCCCGCCCTTCGAGGTCAGCACCATGATCGCGGAGCGCGCCTCGACGGAACCCGGCGCCTCGCGCCCGCCGACGATGGCGCAGGCGGGGCCGGCGGCGAGGAGGGCGGCCGCGAGGCACGCGAACCGCGTCGGCTTGCGCAGCATCGGAAAAAACCCGTGCGGGAGGAGAAGCATGACCCCGATACGCGTCGCGGAACTCGGCGTCGAGCCGGTGGGCCTGCCGGAGATGCGCGGCTACCTGCGCCTCGATCCGGACGACCATAGCGAGGTCGCCCTGATCGAGGGGCTCGTCGCCGCGGCCCGTGCCGGCGTCGAGGCGGCCACGCGTCGGCTCGTCCGGCCCGCGCGCTTCCGGCTGATGCTCACGGCCTGGCCGGCGGGCGGCGTGCTGCCGCTGCCGTTGAGCCCCCTCGTCGGGGTAACGCGGGCGGGGATCGTCGGCGCCGACGGCCTCGTGGACGAGATCGACACCGCCCTGCTGCGGCCCGGCCCCGACCCGTGGGAGGCTCCCTGCCTGCTGGTCGACCCGGCCGTGCCGCTGCTGATGCGCAAGGCCGCGCTGATCGAGGTCACGGCCGGAAGCGGCGGCGACGGGCCGCCGGTGCCGGCCCCGCTCGCCCAGGCGATCCGCATGATCGTGGCCGACTGGTTCGAGAACCGCGGCGACACTGCGCCCACCGGCACGCTGGCGATGCCGCCGGCCGTCGCGGGGTTGCTCGCCCAGCACCGCCTGATGCGGCTCTGAAGGCCGAACCCACGCAACCCCGGAGATCCGCGATGACCCAGGCGCCCATCGGCGCGCGGCGGCGCCGCTTCGTGCTCGAAACCCCGCTCGACGAACCGGACGGGTTCGGCGGACATCTGCGCCGCTACGTCGCCGGCCCCGTGCTCTGGGGATCGATCGCGCGGGTCGGCGCGGACGAGCGCACCCGCAACGGCCGTAGCGAAAGCGTCGCCACGCACCGCGTCGGCCTGCGCTGGCGGCCCGGCGTCGCCTCCGGGATGCGCCTTGCCGCCGGCCTGCGCCGCTTCGCGATCCGCTCGGCCGGCGACCCGGACGGACGCCGCCGCGAGCTCGCCTGCGAGGTCGAGGAGATCGTGCCGGAGGGCGCCGTATGACCAGTCCGCTCCTGGCGATGCGCGCCGCCATCCTGGCACGGCTCGGCGGCGACGCCGCCCTCGCCGCCCTGATGGGGGGCGTCGTGCGCCTCTACGACGAGCCGCCCCGCGCGGCCCTGCCCGTCTTCGCACTGTTCGGCGACGGCGAGGCCCGCGACGATTCCGTCGACGGCGCGCGCCGCCATCTGCACACGCTGGCGCTCGTGGTGTTCGGAAAGCGCGGCTCCACCCGCAGCGCCCTCGACGCCGCGGAGCGCATCGCCGCCCTCCTCGACGAGGCCGGCCTGACGCTGGCCGGGCACGCCCTGGTCTCCCTCCGGGTCGAGTCGATCGCCGGGCACCGCGACCAAAGCAGCGGCGAGACGCGCGCGACGGTGACGCTGAAGGCCGTCACCGAAGCGATCGCGGACTGACGGTCCACCCGCTTCCCCGCGTGGGGAGGGACATCGCACCAGAACCTCAAGCGCCGGAGCTCGATATGACCGCCCAGAAAGGCAAGGACCTGCTCATCCGGGCCGGCAACGGTGCCGGCGGATTCACGGCGGTGGCGGGGCTGCGCGCCCGGCAGATCGCCTTCAACGCGGAGGCAGTGGACGTCACCAACGCCGATTCCGCCGGGCGCTGGCGCGAGTTGCTGGGCGGAGCGGGCGTGCGCCGCGCCTCGGTCTCGGGCGCCGGCGTTTTTCGCGACGAGGCCTCCGACGCGCGGCTGCGCCAGAGCTTCTTCGACGGGGTGATCGACGCCTACCAGATCGTGGTGCCGTCCTTCGGCACCATCGAGGGCCCGTTCCAGATCACCGCCCTCGAATACCGCGGCGACCATGCCGGCGAGGTCACCTACGACATGGCGCTGGATTCCGCCGGGCCGCTCTCGTTCACGGTGCTCTGAGCGCGGCGGCCTTCCGCCGGCCCAGACCTGCCCCCGCCCCATCCGGAGACCCGACGCCATGCCCAACCGCAGACGCGGCGAGGTGCCGCTCACCTTCGGGGCGGAGCGCTACACGCTCTGCCTCACCCTCGGCGCGCTGGCCGAGCTGGAGGACACGCTGAAGGCCGGCGACGTCGTCGGCCTCGCCGAGCGCTTTTCGAGCGGACGGCTCTCGGCCCGCGACGTGATCGTGCTGCTCGGCGCGGCGCTCCGCGGCGGAGGGCACGATCTCGACGACGCGGCGGTCGCCCGCCTGCCCCTCGCGGGCGACTTCGCGGCGGTGGCGGCGGCCGTGGGCGAAACCCTCGTCGCGGCCTTCGGCGAGGCGGAGGCGCCGCCGGACCCTCGGGTGCCACGGCGGGCTTGAGCGCGAAGGCCGAAACCTTCGCCTTTCCGTGGGACGAAGCCCTCGCGCTCGGGCTCCATGCGCTGCGCTGGACGCCGGCCGCCTTCTGGGCCGCGACGCCGCGCGAACTCGCGGCCGCCGCCGGGCTGAGGGCGCCCTCCGCCGCCGGCCGCGCCGACCTCGATCGGCTCATCGCCGCCTACCCGGATCACGCCATCGCCGGCGAATGACGTTTTCGGAGAGCCGGATTCCCCTTTTCCGCATCGAGCTCGTGTGAGGGCGCCATGGCCGCGAACGACGTCGACCGCACCAATGCCGACCGGGTGAAACAGCTCGAAACCCTCGACGGGCTCGCGAAGAAATTCGGGCAGAGCCTGTCGAGCGCGCTGAGCATCAACCTCAATGCCGGGCGCCAGCTCGACGGGGTGCTCGGCACGCTGGCCGCCAAGCTGTCGGGGCTCGCCCTCAAGGCGGCGCTGAGCCCGGTGCGCAAGGGCATCGCCAGCCTGGTGAAGGGCCTGATCGAAGGCTCGGATTCCGAGACGAGTGCCTTCGCCCGCGGCGGCGTCATCGCCGCCGGCCGGGTCCGCCCCTTCGCCAGCGGCGGCATCGTCGCCGCGCCGACCTACTTCCCGATGCAGGGCGGCACCGGCCTGATGGGCGAGGCCGGCCCCGAGGCGATCCTCCCGCTCGAGCGCGGCAGCGACGGCCGCCTCGGCGTCGCCTCCGCCGGTGAGCGCCCGGTGAGCGTCAGCATCACCATCGCCACCCCGGACGCCGAGAGCTTTCGGAGATCCGAGGCGCAGGTCGCGGCGAGCCTGGCGCGAGCCGTGGCGCGGGGGCGGCGGGCTTTGTGAGGATCAAGCCGATCATCCCATCCACATCCCTCATCCCGAAGTGCCGCAGCGGAGCGGAGGCCTCGAAGGAGGGCTCCAACCTGCCGCGTGATCCTCTGGAACCCTCCTTCGAGGCCCGCTGCGCGGACACCTCACGATGAGGGGATGGGCCGGCAATCGCCGTTTTCGTGGAGACGACACTCATGCCGAGCGATTTCCACGAGGTGCGCTTTCCCCTCGACGTGGCGCTGCGCGGCAGCGGCGGGCCGAGCCGGCTGACGGAGATCGTCACGCTCGCCTCGGGGCGCGAGCACCGCAACAGCCGCTGGGCGGATTCGCGCAGGCGTTACGATGCCGGCTTCGGCATACGTACGCTCGACGCACTGCATGCGGTGCTCGGCTTCTTCGAGGAGCGGCGCGGACGTCTCTACGGTTTCCGCTATCGCGACCGCGTCGATCACCGTTCCGGCCCGCCGAGCGCCGTGCCTACGCCGACCGATCAGCCGCTCGGCCTGGGCACGGGCACCGACGCCGTCTTCGCCCTGGCCAAGACCTACGGAAGCGGCCCGGCGCCCTATCGCCGCATTATCCGGAAGCCGGTGGCCGGCAGCGTGCGGATCGCCGTGAACGGCATCGAGCTGCCGCCCCAGAAATTCGCGTGCGATGCGACGACCGGACTCGTCACCTTCGTGCCCGACGCGGTGCCAGCGGCGGGCGCGACGGTCACGGCCGGCTACGCCTTCGACGTTCCCGTCCGCTTCGACACCGACGACCTCGTCGTCGATCTCGCTGCCTTCACGGCGGGAGAGATCCCGAAGGTGCCGCTGATCGAGATCGTGCCGTAACGCCTTGGAGCACGCCATGCGCGAGATCCCCGCCGCCCTCGCCGCGCGCCTCTCCGGCGGGGCGACGACGTTGTGCCATTGCTGGTCGCTGACCCGCCGCGACGGCCTGGCGCTGGGCTTCACCGACCACGACCGCGACCTCACCCGCGACGGCCTCGTCTACACCGCCCGCACCGGCCTGGAGGCGGCCGAGGCGAGCGCCGAACTGGGCTTTGCGGTCGGCGGCGGCGACGTGGCCGGCGCCCTGAGCTCGGCGGGGATCGCGCCGGAGGATGTCTCCGCGGGCCTGTTCGACGGAGCCACGGTGGAGACCTGGCTGGTGGACTGGAGCGCGCCCGAGGCGCGGCTGCTCATGGACGTCGCCACCATCGGCGAGATCCGCCGGGCCGGCACCGCCTTCGTGGCGGAGTTGCGCGGGCTGATGCACCGCCTCGACGTCGAGCGAGGCCGCCTCTACCGCGCCACCTGCGACGCCGAACTCGGCGAGCCCCGATGCGGCATCGACCTCGCGGAGGGGCGCTGGCGCAGCAGCGGGACGGTGCTCGCCATGTCCGCACCGGCCCGCCTCGTCGTCGCGCTCGCCGGCACATTCGCGAGCGGCTGGTTTGCCGGCGGCCGCCTGCGCTGGACGGGCGGGGCGAATGCCGGCCTCGACGCCGACATCCGCGCCCACCTCCGGACGGACGCGGCCGTGACCCTCGACCTCTGGCAGCCGCCGGCCCGCGCGGTCGCGCCGGGCGACGGCTTCGTCCTTACGGCCGGCTGCGACAAACGCTTCGCGACCTGCCGCGAGAAATTCGCGAACGGCCTGAATTTCCAAGGCTTTCCGCACATGCCGGGCAACGATTTCGTCGTGCGCCCCGCCCCCGGATCGAGCGCCGTGCTCGACGGCGGCAGCCTGTTCCGGTGAGGCGCGAAAACCTTCTCCGCTCAGCGGAAGAGAGGTTTCGCGCCGTTCCCACGAGGTGTCAGAATGCCTTCCCCCGCCCCGCCGGACATCGCGAAAAACCTCGTCGCCGAGGCCCGCACCTGGATCGGCACGCCCTATCGCCACCAAGCCTCGCTGAAGGGCGTCGGCTGCGATTGTCTCGGGCTGCTGCGCGGGGTCTGGCGCGGGGTCTTGGGAGACGAGCCCGAAGCGCCGCCGCCTTACGCTGCGGGCTGGGCAGAGGCGGCCGACGGCGCCGCCCCCCTGGTGGAGGGCGCCCGGCGGCACCTCCTGGCGATCGGCCGCGATGCGGAGCCCGGGCCCGGCGACGTGCTGCTCTTCAGGTTCCGCGCGCATCTCCCCGCCAAGCACTGCGCCGTCGCCACCGGCGCGGGCACGATGATCCACGCGCATGACGGCGCGGTCGTCACCGAAGTGGCGATCACGCCGTGGTGGCGGCGGCACCTCGCACATGTCTTTCGGTTTCCGGACGCGCCGTCGAGCACGGCGGCCGGCAGCGCGCGGGACGACGGCGCACCCTCGCAGATCCAGGAGGCTCCATGGCGACCCTGATCCTGGAGACGGTGGGCAGCGCGGTCGGCAACGCCGTCGGCGGGCCGATCGGGGCGGCGGTGGGCCGGGCGCTCGGCGCGGCCGGCGGTTCGGCCATCGACGGCGCGCTGTTCGGCGGCACGAGCGCCCGCTTCGTCGAGGGGCCGCGCCTCGGCGAAGTCGGCGGCCTGACCTCCACCGAGGGCGAGCCGATCCCGCGCCTCTACGGCCGGGCCCGCATCGGCGGCACGCTGATCTGGGCGACGCGGCCGCTGGAAGTGGCCAACACCACGGTGGAGCGTTCGTCCTCGGGCTCCAAGGGCGGCGGCGGCCCGAAGACCGTGCGCACGGCCTACAGCTACTACGCCAACATCGCGGTCGGCCTCTGTGCCGCCGAGATCGCCTTCGTCCGCCGGGTCTGGGCCGACGGAGCCGAGATCGACCTGACGAAACTCACGATGCGCGTCCACACCGGCGCCGCGACCCAGGCGCCCGACCCGCTCGTCGTCGCCAAAGAGGGAGCGGACGGGGCGCCGGCCTATCGCGGGCTCGCCTACGTAGTCTTCGAGCGGCTGGCGCTGGCGGAGTTCGGCAACCGCATCCCGCAGCTCGCCTTCGAGGTGATCCGCCCGGTCGGCGGCATCGCGGAAAAAATCCGGGCGGTCTGCCTGATCCCCGGCTCCACCGAATTCGGCCTCGACCCGACCCCGGTGAGCGAGGATGCGGGCCTCGGCGCGACGCGGCCGGCCAACCGCTTCCAGCTCCAGGGCGCCAGCGACGTGCTGGCCTCCCTCGACGCCCTGCAGGCGCTGTGCCCGAACCTCGCGAAGGTCGCGGTGGTGGTGAGCTGGTTCGGCAGCGATCTGCGTGCCGGCCGATGCACCATCGCCCCGCGCGTCGACAACGCGGCGAAGGCGACCACCGGCGACAGCTGGCGCGTCGCTGGCCTCGGCCGCGCGGATGCGGGCGTGGTCTCGCTGCGCGACGGCAGCCCGGCTTATGGCGGCACGCCGTCCGATGCCGGCCTGCTGCGGCTCGCGGCGGAGCTGAACCGGCGCGGGCTCGGCGTCGTGCTCTATCCGTTCCTGATGATGGACGTGCCCGCGGGCAACGCCCTGCCCGATCCGCACCGTGCGGGGGAGATCCAGCCAGCCTATCCCTGGCGCGGGCGCATCACCTGCGATCCCGCCCCGGGCCAGCCCGGCAGCCCGGACGGAACCGCGGAGGCGGCGAGCCAGGTCGCGGCGTTCTTCTCCGGCGCCCAAGGCTTTCGCGGGTTGGTGCTGCACTACGCCCGCCTGCTGGCGGGCAAGGGGCTCGCGGGCTTCATCCTCGGCAGCGAGCTCGTCGGGCTGACCCGCGTGCGGGGCGCGGGCGGCGACTACCCGGCGGTCGAGGCCCTGCGCAGCCTCGCCCACGCGGTCCGCGCCATCCTCGGGACCTCCGCGAAGCTCGTCTACGCGGCCGACTGGACCGAGTACGGCGCGCATGTCCGCGACGGCGGAGCGACCATCCGGTTTCCCCTCGACGCGCTGTTTGCCGACGCCGCGATCGACGCGGTCGGCATCGACTACTACCCGCCGCTCTCCGACTGGCGCGACGGCGACACGCACGCCGACGCGGCCCTCGCGCCGGCGATCTACGACCGCGCCTACCTCAAGGACCGCCTCGGCACGGGCGAGGCCTTTGACTGGTATTATGCGAGCGAGGCCGACCGCGCCGCCCAGATCCGCACGCCGATCACGGACGGCGCCTACGGCAAGCCGTGGATCTACCGGGCGAAGGACCTCGTGGCCTGGTGGTCGAACCGGCATGTCGAGCGCGACGGGGGCGTCGAGACCGGAGCAACCGCCTGGGCGCCGGGCGCGAAGCCGATCTGGCTCACCGAGATCGGCATTCCGGCGAACGACCGCGCCACCAACGGCCCCAACGTCTTTCCCGACCCGAAATCCTCCGAGAACGCGCTGCCGCCCTTCTCCCGCGGCGGCCGCGACGAGCTGATCCAGGCCCGCGGCCTCGAAGCGATCGTTGCGCGGTTCGATCCGGGGATGCCCGGTTTCGAGCCGGCTCACAATCCGGTCTGGCCGGGCGGCGGCCTGCGCATGGTCGATCCGGCCTCCGTCTTCGTCTGGTGCTGGGATGCGCGGCCGTTCCCCGCCTTCCCCGACTTCGACACGGTCTGGTCCGACGCCGGCAACTGGGCGCTCGGTCACTGGATCACAGGACGCGCCGAAGGCCAGGAGCTCGACCGGCTGATCGCCGCGATCCTGTCGGATTTCGGCCTCGACCCGCCGCTCACGCTCGAGGCCGACGGGTATCTCGACGGCTTCGTGATCGACCGGCCGCTCTCGGCCCGCGGCGTGCTCGAACCGCTCTGCCAGCTCTTCGGGCTCAACGTCTCGGTGACGGCGGGACGCCTGCGCATCCGCGGCCCCCGGACCGCCTCGCCGGTCGCGCTCGCTGCGGCGGATCTCGTCCTTCCTCGCGACGGGTCCGCTCCCCTCGGTCTCGTGCGCGCCGAGGAGAGCGCCCTGCCCCGCACGCTGGAGGTGGGCTTCAGCGACGGCGAGAGCGACGCCTACCGCCGCGCCACCGCCGCCGCCCTGCGGCCGGCCGGAGCGCGGCGGCGCGAGAACCGGATCGAGGCGGCCATCGTCACCCGGCGCGGTTCCGCGCAGCGGCTGGCGGAGGCCGCGCTCGATGCGGTGCTCGCCGCGCGCGACACCGGCAGCTTCGCGGTCAGCCCCCGGCGGATCGACCTGGAGCCCGGCGACCGCGTGACCCTGCCCGATGGCGGCCTGCATCGCATCCTGCGCATCGCAGACGGTCCGGCCGGGCGGCGGATCGAGAGCGGCGGCGTGCCGTCCGCGACCGGAGACGGCGCGGATGCGGCGGCCTCCGACGCCCGCCGCAACCGCCTCCCCCCGGCGCTACCCGGCCCCGCCTTCGCCGTGGCGCTCGACCTTCCCGTCAGCCGCGGCGATCCGGTGCCGCTGCAATACCTCGCCGTCGCGGCCGATCCTTGGCCGGGGGCAGTGGCCGTGTGGCGCTCGGCCGGCGCGGGCGCGGCGCTCACGGTACAGCGCATCGTCGACCATCCGGCCTGCCTCGGGCGCACATTGTCGCCGCTACGCCCCGGCCCGCTCTGGCGGTTCGACCGGACCGCCACGCTCGACGTGGCGCTACGCCATGCCGAGGGTCTCGCCTCCGTCGACGAGACTGCGGCCCTGGCCGGCGCGAACCTGTTCGGGGTCGTCGGCCCGGATGGCACGGTCGAGATCCTGTCGGCCGCCGGCGCGGAACTGATCGGCGGCGGCACCTATCGCCTCAAGACGCTCCTGCGCGGTCTCGCCGGCAGCGAGGGAGCGGCGGGACGGACGCTGGCCGCAGGCGCGTTGATCGTGCGCCTCGACGACGGCGCAGTGGTGCCGCTGGTCGAGCGGCTCGACGAGGCCGGCCGCGCCTTCGCCTACCGCGCCGGGCCGGCCGACCGCGACCCCGCCGACCCGGCGGCGATCCGTTTCACGGCGAGCGCCGGGCTCGCGGCCTTCCTGCCGCTGCGCCCCGTCCATCTGCGGGCGCGGCGCGAGGCCGAAGGCGTGCGCTTCAGCTGGATCCGCCGGGCGCGCCGCGACGCCGACACCTGGGAGCCCGCCGAGATCCCCCTCGACGCGATGTCGGAGGCCTACATCCTCGACATTTTCCGGAGTGACGGCAGCGTGGCTCGCTCCCTGGCCGCCGCGGAGCCGAACGCGCTCTACCCGATCACCGACGAAACGGCGGATTTCGGCGGCCCGCAGACCGCGATCGAGGCCGCGGTCGCGCAGGTCGGCACGATCGCCGGCCGTGGCCCCGCGACGCGGGCGCAGGTGCCGGTCCGCGAGGCCTGATCCAGGAAGCCCTGATCCACATCACGGAGAGCCCCATGGCGGACACCACCCGCAACCTCGGCCTGCCGCTCATCGCGGCGGCTCAGGCGCAGAAGCACGTCACGCACAACGAGGCGCTGACCGCCCTCGACGCGCTGGTGCAGCTCGCCTGCCTCGACAAGGATCTCGCCGCCCCGCCCGCCGGCCCGGCCGAGGGCGACCGCTACCTCGTCACCGCGGCGAGCCCGACCGGCGCCTGGGCCGGTCTGTCCGGACAGGTGGTGCGCTTCGCGGACGGCGTCTGGGCCGGCGCGATGCCCCGGCCCGGCTGGTTCGCCTACGTGATCGACGAGGCCGACCTCTACGTCTTCACCGGTACCGCCTGGGCGAGCTTTCGCGGCAGCCTGACGGCCCTGCAGAACCTGACCCGCCTCGGCATCGGCACGGCAGCCGACGCCACCAACCGTTTCGCCCTGAAGGCCGACGCCGCCCTGCTCTCCTGGGACGACGTGACGCCGGGCTCGGGCAACCTGCGCGTCACGCTGAACAAGCAGGCGGCGGCGAAGGATGCCGGCTTCACGGTCCAGACCGGGTTCTCGACCCGTGCGCTGCTGGGCAGCTTCGGCTCCGACGATTTTTCGCTGAAAGTCAGCCCGGACGGGGCCGCCTTCTTCACGCCGCTGACTGCATCGGCCAGCACCGGCCGGCTGACGCTCGGGCGGATCGCCGGGCCGCTGGAGATCAGCGCCAATGCCGGCGCGCTGCCCGATACCCTGCCGCAGACGGTCCTGCGCGTATCGAGCGCCGACGGGCAGCAGGCGCGGCTGGTCTTCGACAGCTTCGGCGCCACTGCGCCGGGCAACTTCATCTTCCGGACGGCGAACGGCACGGCGGCTGCACCCTCGGCGCTCCCGGCCGGGACGTCGATGGGTCAGTTCTCGGCCTTCGGCTACGGCACCACCACCTATGGCAGCTCAGCGCGGGCTCAGGTGGCCTTCGCGACGACGGAAGCCTGGACCGACTCTGCGCAAGGCGCCCGTGTCCTGATCCGGACGACCCCGATCGGCACGGCCGGCATCGTGGAGGTCTTTTCGGCCGAGTCCAACGGTGCCATCAGGCTGGTGCCTCTGGCCTCCGATCCGACGGCCGGCGTCGCGCAAGGCCAACTCTACGCCAACAGCACTGCCGCGGCCCTCAAGTGGCACACGGGCACCGCCTGGGCGCGGATCAGCAATTTCGCCAAGTTCGCGAGCACCACGAGCTTCGACAACTACGTCGGTGCGGCAAACTGGACGAAGGTCCAATTCAACACCGCCGACAGCAACGACCAGGGCGCCTTCGTCGCCGCAAGCAATCGCTTCGTCGCACCGGAAGCCGGCCTCTACGGATTCGACACCGCCCTGGTCTTCAGGAAGAACGGCAGCAACGCTCCGACCGCCTTCGAAGCGCAGTTCTACAGGAACGGTACCCCGGCCGGCCGAGGCCGCACCTCTGCCACCGGCACCCTCGTCGACGGCGTCACCGCGATCGACCTCTCGACCGCCCTGAAGCTCGCAGCCGGCGACACCGTCGAGGTCTTTGTCCGCTTCAGCGGTGCGGACGGCTACGTCGCCGCGAGCGATTCTTTGTTCAGTGGCCGGCAGATGGCCTGACTGGCAGGGCCGTCTCGGCAGAGATCAAGGCTGGCCGCCGGGGCGGCGGCTGCCTTTCCCGGCGGCGATCGGCATGTAGGAAGGCCGCCTCGGCAGCATCTTTTGCGAGATCGAGGTCGGAGTGTTCGCAACGCGTCCCCGCACGCAGATCCGGCTCATCGTGAAATCCTTGGTCTCGGACGGACATTCCGGCCTCGAAGTGACCTCGATATCCAACAGGCCGACTTCCTCGATCATCGCGATCAGGCACGGCTCATTCGGGCTCCACCAGTTCGATGGGTTTGCATCGAAGCTGTCGCGGGGGTGGAAAAGCATCACCGGTTCCTGCGTCGGACCGATCGCCACCGTCGTCTCGACATAGATCGAGCCTCCGAAGCGGCAAAGTTTTCTCAGACGGTAGAGAAAGGAAAGCGGGTTCTCTACGTGGTAAAGCACTCCTGCCGAGTGAACGATATCGAATTCCGGCAGCTGTAGCGCCTTCTCGGACAGAAGATCGAGCTGTATGAAATCAAAACTCGACGTTGAAAGCGTTCGCTCAAGATCGGGCGACGTGCAGTAGTCTATCCCCAGCACGCTTGCGGCCCCGCGCGCGACCGCCTCGGCACAGATATCGCCTTCCCAACAACCGACATCGACGAAGCTGAGACCATCCATCCGCTCCGGCAAGCCATGCGAAGTCCATTGACTCATTCGGCGTCTCTCCGGTGTCGCACACGACCAGTACGGCGAAATTCGTACTGATCCTTTCAGTCGACCGCCAGTCCCGGTTCGTCTCGGCCGAACAGCCGACGCCTTTTTAGAAAGATCGTCGCAACGATGCCGGCCAACGGCCACCGCTGACGCCGACAGTCGACCAAACTCACGCTGCCGGGGTGCCGCAGCCTGATCAGACGAACCAGCGCCAGCCCATCAGCAGACACAGCATCAGGCAGAGGCTGGCCACGATCACGGCCGCCGCCGCGTCGAGCGTCCAGACCGCCCGGTCCCACTGCTTGTCTTCCGGTGTCATCGGCAGTCCTCCCGATCGCGGGGACTGACTAGCGCGGCCGTGTTGCCCGAAGATTTCGGTTTTTCACAGGTCCCGGCCGTCGGCGCACGGCGTGAGCCGAGCCGATTCGTTCCCCCCACAATCGGCATGGAGACCAGCATGACCGCATCCGCGATCATGACGCCGCTCGGCATCGCGGCGCTGAAGGCGCGCGAGGGCGTACGGCTCGGCGCCTATCGCGACAGCGTCGGGGTGCCGACGATCGGCTACGGCCACACCAAGGGGGTCAGGCTGGGCCAACGGATCACGCAAGCCGAGGCCGACGCGCTGTTCCTGGAGGATCTGGCGAGCCACGCCCTGCCGATCCTGTCCTGCATCGCCGTCCCGGTGGCCGAGCACGAGCGCGACGCGCTGATCTCCATCGCCTTCAACATCGGCGTCGGCGGTTTTCGGGCATCCGGGTTCCTGCGGCGGCTCAATGCCGGCGACCGGGCGGGGGCCGCCGAGGCGATCCTGGCCTGGCGCAGACCGCCCGAGATCCTCTCGCGGCGGCAGGCCGAATACGACCAGTTCCGCACCCCCTACGCCGTCGCCCTGCCCCGCGCCCGCCGCGACGACGCCCGCCCCGTTGCAGTGCCGCGATCGCCCGACCGTGCACCCCCGGCAACCGCCGTGCGGCCCGGCCCGCTTGCCCGTCTTCGGCAGCGCATCGGCGAAGCCCTGCGCGCCTGAGCCCCCTCCGCACCCCGAACGACCCGCACCGAGGAGACCGACATGTCCGCCAGAAACACGCTTCCTCCGTTCCGTCTCGCCGCCGCCCTCCGGCCCGTTGCCCTCCTGCCTGCCGCCCTCTTGCCCGCCGCATGCGTCACGGCCTGCATCCCCGCACAGGCCGCCACCGCGGACATCATCGTGCAGTGGGGCGATGCCGTCGTCACGGGAGCACAGGCTCTGAGCACCGTGCTGGTCCCCCTCGCCGTCACCGCGGCGGGCGCCGCGGCGGCGCGGATGGCCGGTCCGCTGCGCTTCCTCGTGACCACGACCCTCGTCGAGCGCCTGGTGCGCAACGCGTCCGATTACGCGCTGAATGCCGTGGCCGGAGCGGTGCGCGGCAAGAGCCTGACGATCCCGCTCGGCTCGGCAGTGATCGCCCGCGCCGTGCAGCGGGCGCTCGATCAGGCCCCGGCCTGGCTGATCCAGGCGGCCGGCGGCCCCGCCGGCATCGCCGAGAAGATCTTTCGGGGCCTGACCCTGGAAGAGGCCGCCAACGCCGGCAACACGCTGACGCCCGGCCTCGACGCGGCGCTGAAAAGACGCTCCCGTGTCTGATACGAGCGGCCCTTTCGGCTGACACCGCCAGGGCCGCCCGCCGCGCGCAGACACGTTTGCGCAGTCCGCAAACATTCGGCTGGGTGCGGCGCCGCGCCGTCGCGCCTGCCGGCGGATGGGTCGACGGTTACGGCCGCCGGTATGAGGCCGACGACCCCGCCGCGTGAAATTCGTGTCCGATCGCGGCGCGTTTCCGCTCCCGGAGGCCGCCATGGACAAGATCGCCCTGGAGGCCATCCGCCTGCTCTTCACCGATGGCGGGGCCGGCTGGATCGTCGCGGTGCTGCTGGGGCTGGCCTGCCTCCATCTCCACCGCGAAAACCTGCGGGCGCTGGAAGCCCGCATCGAAGAGACTGGCGCCACCGCGACGGCCCTGGAGCGGGCCTCGCAGACCAACGCCGCCGTCGCGGCCGCCCTGGAAAGCCGCACCCGCGTGCTCGAGGACCTGACCCGGCTCTCCAGCGAGATCGCCCGCGGCGTCGACCGCAGCGACGAGCGCTCCCGCGAAAAATTCGACGAGATCCTGCGCCGGATGGGCGAGGTCCGGCTGATCGGCCGGTCGTAACCAGGAAGAGACCGGCATGACCCGCCTGTTCGCGAGCCTCCGCGGAATCGAGGCCCGGCCGTCGCATGGGCGGGCGCGCCGCGATGCCGCCGCTGGCCGCCTGCGCGCCGCGCGCACCACCTTCGATCTCTCGGTGCTGGCGCTGCGGAAGGCCGCCCTCGACCGTGTCGACCTGCAGGACCTCGCGAGCACGGCGCTGCGGGCCAACCTGACCCGGCTCGCCGAACGCATCGGCGCCGACGCGTAACTGGGCCGTGCATGTCCTCCGGCACGTGCCTGTGGATGCGAGCCGGGGCGCGCCGACGGCATGGAACCGTCCGGGCCGGCCGGCCTTATGTCGAGTCTCGGACACGGCTCAGGTGGATGAACCTTCTCAGATCCCGGATGGCGACGCCCATTCAGCACGCATTCAGTGCCTTGGCCGGACAAGCATGGTCCATGCACCACGCACTCGCCATGCTGCTTGCCGTCTCAGCCGTCGCGGTGATCGCGACGGGTGCCGTCGGCACGCTCGCCGAGGAGACGGAAGCCGCGGCTCCCGCGAGGGGCCAGCCGGTCGCACGGATCGACAGCTGCCTCTCCCCGGCCGACATGCGCGAATCCGTCGCCGAGAAGCGGGTGGTCGCGCCGATCGCCGCGATCCGCGCCGCCCGCCAGATCTATCCGCGCTCAGAGATCCAGCGCGCCAGCCTGTGCCGGCACGAAGGCGGCCTTGTCTACGTGCTCACGGCTCTGCGGCGCGACGGCCAGTTCGTGCAGGTCATGGTGGACGCCCAGTCCGGTCAGGTGCATGGACAATAACAGGAACGTGTCGCCGTCGGGACGGCGCCAACCGGGGAGTTGTTGAGGTGCGTCTGCTCGTCGTCGAGGACGACCGGGACATCAACCGGCAGGTGGTGAAGGCGTTGGAGGAGGCCGGCTACGTCGCCGACAAGGCCTTCGATGGCGAGGAGGGCGGCTTTCTCGGCGAGAGCGAGCCCTACGACGCCATCATCCTCGATATGGGCCTGCCCAAGACTGACGGCGTCACCGTGCTCCAGAACTGGCGCCGGGCCGGGGTGAAGACGCCCGTCATCATCCTCACCGCCCGCGACCGTTGGTCGGACAAGGTCGACGGCTTCGACGCTGGCGCCGACGACTACGTTACGAAACCCTTCCACATGGAGGAGCTGATGGCGCGGGTCCGCGCCATCCTGCGCCGCGTCGCCGGCCACGCCACCTCCCAGATCGCCTGCGGATCGGTGGTGCTCGACACCCGCTCCGGCCGCGTCTTCGTCGACGGCAACCCGATCAAGCTCACGAGTCACGAATACCGCCTGCTCTCCTACCTGATGCACCACACCGGCCGTGTGGTTTCGCGGGCCGAGCTGACGGAGCATCTCTACGACCAGGATTTCGACCGCGACTCGAACACCATCGAGGTCTTCGTCGGCCGGTTACGGAAGAAGTTGGCCGTGGACCTGATCCAGACTGTGCGCGGGCTGGGGTATCTGGTGGATGGGGCGCAGACGAAGGGGTAGGCCGGTTTAGGGGCCGCCGCGATCGGTCTGCGCGATAGTCGTCGCCCTTGTAGAGCAACTTTACGCCGTGGCCCTTGGCGACGGCGTAAGCGAAGCAGTCCTCCATGTTGAGACCTGCCGGATGTCCGGTGCTCTTGCCGTAACGCTCGTGTGCCGCGAGCGCCCGGTCGGCATCCTCCGGTGTGATCGGGACGACATTCACCCCCGATGCGCTCACGAAGGCGTCGACTTCGGCTCTGACCTCTCTGAGCCGGCGCGTCCGCTTGCGTCGAATTGCGAGCACGGCCTCGTAGATCGCGACCGGCGAGGTGATGGAGCCGGGCGAAGCCTCAAGGCGATCGGCCAATGCTCGGGCATCCGGCTCCCGCCTGATGGTCGCAACGATGGCGGACGCATCGACGAACATCATTCCCCGTTCAGGCTATCGTAGAAGGCCTTGTCCGCTTCGAGCCCGGTCGACGGCCATGCGGCGACCCGGTCCTGCAGCGGCTGCAGGCGCTCCCAGAGACTCGGCACTTCGGCGTCCCTCTGCAAGGCGTCGCGGACCGCCGATTTGATGGCCTCGTCCGTCGACACGCCTCTTCGCTCGGCAAGTGTCTGAACGAGTTGTTCCGTCTCCGCGTCGTCGATATCCAAAGCCACGGCGCTTCTCCCGTTCACCTCGGGTTGCTAGGAGGCGATGCAGATTAGCCGACCGTCGCCCCTCATGAAAATCCCATGACCGACCGCTTCTCCTGGCTGCCCATGCGCCGCCGCTCGATCGGCGTGCGGCTCGCGGTGTCGGCCCTGCTGTCGAGCGCGGCGATCCTGGTCATCGCGGCCTGGATCCTAACGACGCTGTATCGCGAAAACACCGAGCGCTCGTTCGACAGCCGTCTGCTGGTCTACGCCAACAACCTCGCCACCGATCTCGTCTCGCCGAACGATCCCGAGGCGCGCTCCTTCGCGCTGGGCGATCCGCGCTTCGACCTGCCACTGTCGGGCTGGTACTGGCAGGTCGGGCATCCGGATGCGAAGCCGCGGGACCTGCGCACCTCGCGCTCCCTCGTCGGCGTGCCGCTGAAGGGCCCGGACCAGGCCGGCGCCGCGACGATCGGGCAGATCCGTCAGGGCTACGGCCACGGCCAGGACGACCGGCTGCTGCGCATCGTCGAGCGCGACGTCGATGTCGGCCAGGACGGGCGCTACACCGTGCGCGTGGCCGGCCCGGCGGACGAGATCGTCAACGAGGTCGACCGGTTCCGCTTCTCGCTTTCCGTGACCTTCGGCCTGCTCGGCCTGTCCCTGGCCCTGACGGCTTTGCTGCAGATCCGGTTCGGCCTCGCGCCGCTGAAGCGCCTGCGCGCGGCGCTGGGCGCGATCCGCCGCGGCGAGGCCCACCACATCCCCGGCGAGTATCCGCACGACATCGCGCCGCTGGCGAGCGAGACCAACCTGCTGATCGAGACCAACCGCGAGATCCTGGAGCGCGCCCGCACCCAGGTCGGCAACCTCGCGCATGCGCTGAAGACGCCGCTCTCGATCATCGTCAACGAGGTCGCCTCCAGCGACGCCCCGCCCGAGCTTGCCGAAAAGATCCGCGAGCAGGCGGCGGTGATGCGCGACCAGGTCAACTACCACCTCGACCGGGCGCGCGCCGCGGCGCTCGCCGGCACGCTCGGCACCTCCACCGAGATCGAGCCGGCCTTGGCCGGCCTCGTGCGCACCTTCGGAAAGATCTATCGCGACAAGGACATCGCCTACGAGGTGCGGGTGCCGGAGGGTCTACGCTTTCGCGGCGAGCGCCAGGATTTCGAGGAGATGGTCGGCAACCTCGTCGACAACGCCTCGAAATGGGCAAGCGGGCGCGTGGCGATCACGGCCGAACCCGTCGGCGAGCAGGATTTCGCGCGGCTCCTCGTCACCATCGAGGACGACGGGCCCGGCCTGCCCGAGGAGGACCGTGCCGCGGTGCTCGCCCGCGGGCGGCGGCTCGACGAGTCGAAGCCGGGTTCGGGCCTCGGCCTCTCGATCGTCGCCGACCTCGCCGCGCTCTATCGCGGCCGCTTCCGCCTGGAGGCGGCGACGCTCGGAGGCCTGCGCGCCGTGCTGGAGGTGCCGGGCGACGCACCGGCGGCGGTGCCGCAGCGCTAGTCCGCCGCCGTTACCATTCGTATGACCTGTGTTAAGGCCGCTCCTGCGGCGTCGGTGGGTCCGCGGCTTCCTGGGCGATGATGACGGCGATCTGGTTCATCCTGGCGATCATGACCGGTGCGGCCGTGCTCGTCCTGCTCTGGCCGCTGACGCGCCGGAGAAAGGCCTCGCCGGATGCCGGCTCCCAGGCCGGGCTCACCACCGAGACAGGCTTCTACGAGGACCAGCTCGCCGAGATCGAGCGCGATCTCGGCCGCGGCCTGATCGGGCCGGCCGAGGCCGAGGCCGCCCGCACCGAAGCTGCCCGCCGCCTGCTGCGGGCGAGCCGCGAGGGCCGCACCGGGGACGCCGCGCCGGTCGCCGAGCCGCATCTGCGCCAGCGCCGCGCGGCCTCCGCCTTCGCCCTCTCGACGGTGCCGCTCGTGGCGCTCGTCGTCTACGGGCTCTACGGCTCCCCCAACCTCCCCTCGCAGACCGATGCCGACCGCAAGGCCGCGCAGCAAGGCGGCGAAGGCGTGATGAAGGCGATCGGGCAGGTCGAGGCCAAGCTCGCCAGCAACCCGAACGACGCCCGCGGCTGGTCCGTCATCGCCCCGGTCTACATGCGGCTCGGCCGCTTCGACGACGCTGCCCGCGCCTTCGAGCAGGTGGTGCGGATCCAGGGCGAGGATCCCGAGCGGCTGGCTAATTGGGGGGAAGCACTGGTCGCGGCCGGCGAGGGCGCCGTCTCGCCGCAGGCGCGAAAGCTGTTCGAGCGCGCGCTGGTGCTCGATCCGAAGACGGCGAAGCCTCAGTTCTACCTCGCCCGCGGCGACGAACTCGCAGGCGACAATGCCGGCTCCGCCAGGCGTCTCGAAGCCCTGGCCGCCCAGGGGCCGGAGGATGCGCCCTGGATGCGGATGGTGCGCGAGAACTTGGCGCGCCTGAAGGGCGAGACGCCGCCCACGGCTCAGACGCCGAAGGCGGAGGCGGAGGCCAACGCCGCCTCCCCGAAATCCGACGAGGCCAAGCCCGCCGCGGGTCCCGCCGCCAACCTGCAGGCCCTGCCGCCGAACGAGCGCATGGCCGCGATCCGCGGCATGGTCGAGGGGCTCGATCGCCGACTGGCGTCGCAGGGCGGCAGCGCCGACGAATGGATGCGGCTCGTGCGCTCCTACGGGGCGCTGGGCGAACGCGATAAAGCGCGCGAGGCCTTTCAACGCGGCCGCACGGCGCTGGCCCAGGATCCGCAGGCCCTCGCCCGTCTCGACGCCGAGGCGAAGGAGCTCGACCTCGCCGATCCCGGCCGCCAGGGCGATGCCGGCTCGGGTGCTGCGACGCCGTCGCCGGAGGAGGCTCCGGCACAAGCCATGATGCCGTCGGATGCGCCGGCCGCGCCGGGCATGGAGACGGGCGGGTCGCCTGCTGCCGCCATCCAGGCCATGCCCCCGGCCGAGCGCGAGGCGGCGATCCGCGGCATGGTCGCCGGGCTCGACCGGCGCCTCGCCGCCAAGGGCGGCACCGCCGACGAGTGGATGCGGCTGGTACGCTCCTACGCCGCGCTCGGCGATCGCGAGGCCGCGGCCGGCGCCCTCGACCGGGCACGCATGGCAGTCGCGGCGGACGGAACCGCGATCCAGCGCCTCGATGCGCTCGGGCGCGATCTCGACCTGAAGCGCGCCACCGAGAAGCCGTGAGAGACGGTTGGCGTCGCCGTGTGGCGTCCCGACCCCTGACAATCGGTCCCGCCCGGCAGCCTTGACCCGACGCGCCGGGCGTCGGACACCGGAGGCAACAGTTTAGAACGACGTCAGGCTTGCTTGTGCGATGGCTTGCAGGCGCCGACGCACCGGGACGGAACCGTGACCCGCAAGAGCCGCCGCCTTACCCTGATCGCCTCCTGCGGGGCGGTGCTCGCCGTCGCCGTCGGCCTGATCCTGTGGCAGATGAGCGGCTCGATCGTGTTCTTCCGCTCGCCCGCGGAGGTCGCGGCCCGGGTCGTGGCGCCCGGCACACGCTTCCGGCTCGGCGGGCTCGTGCTCGACGGTTCCCTCAAGCGCGGCCCGGACCAGACCGTCGATTTCTCGGTGACGGACACCAAGGGCACGATCCCCGTGCAGTACAAGGGCCTCCTGCCCGACCTGTTCCGCGAGGGCCAGGGCGTGGTCGCGGAGGGGATGCTCGACACCGGCGGCACCTTCCGCGCCGACACCGTGCTCGCCAAGCACGATGAATCCTACATGCCCCGCGAGGTCGCCGACGCGCTCAAGGCGCAGGGGCGCTGGCAGGAGGGCAAGGACGGCAAGCCGGTGAAAGCCGAGAGCCCGGATACCTCGCTCGGCAAGCGTAGCGAGCGGTGATGTCGTCTGGCGCTCTCGCCTCCGTAGATTACCTCTCCCCCCTCTGTGGGGGAGGGTTTCGCGTGCTCTGCGCGATCCCCATCAAGGACGCCCATCGTGATCGTTGAGGTCGGCCACTTCGCCCTAGCCCTGGCGCTGGCGCTGTCCGTGATCCAGGCGGCGATGCCCGTCTGGGCGGCGCGCTCCGGCGACGAGACCCTGCGCGAGACCACCGTGCCGGCGGCGCTCGGGGTCTTCGCTTGCATCCTGTTCGCGTTCGGGGCGCTCACCTACGCCCACGTGATGTCCGACTTCTCGGTCAAGAACGTCGTCGAGAACTCGCACACGATGAAGCCGCTGATCTACAAGATCTCCGGCGTCTGGGGGAACCACGAGGGCTCGATGCTGCTCTGGGTCCTGATCCTGTCGCTGTTCGGCGCCATGGTCGCGGTGGCCAAGAACTCCGTGCCGCCGGTCCTGCGCACCAACACGCTCGCGGTGCAGGCACTGATCACCTTCGTGTTCGTGCTGTTCATCATCACGACCTCGAACCCGTTCGATCGGGTCGCGCCGGCGCCGCTCGAGGGCAACGACCTCAATCCGCTGCTGCAGGATTTCGGGCTCGCGGTGCATCCGCCGCTGCTCTACCTCGGCTATGTCGGCTTCTCGATTACCTTCGCCTTCGCCGCCGCCGCGCTGATCGACGGCCGGATCGACGCCGTCTGGGCACGCGCCGTGCGGCCGTGGACGCTCACCGCCTGGGTCTTCCTGACGCTCGGCATCGCGATGGGCTCCTACTGGGCCTATTACGAGCTCGGCTGGGGCGGCTGGTGGTTCTGGGATCCGGTCGAGAACGCCTCGCTGATGCCCTGGATCGCCGGCACGGCGCTGCTGCACTCCACCGTCGTCATGGAGAAGCGCGACGCCCTCAAGGTCTGGACGGTGCTGCTCTCGGTCCTGACCTTCTCTCTGTCGCTGATGGGCACCTTCATCGTGCGCTCGGGGCTGCTGACCTCCGTCCACACCTTCGCCTCGGACCCGACCCGCGGCGTGTTCATCCTCGCCATCCTGGTGCTGTTCATCGGCGGTTCGCTCACGCTGTTCGCGTGGCGCGCCCCATCGCTCCGCCAGGGCGGCCTGTTCGCGCCGATCTCCCGCGAGGGCGCACTGGTGATGAACAACCTTTTCCTGGTCGCCGCCTGCGCCACGGTACTCGTCGGCACCCTCTACCCGCTGCTGCTGGAGATGCTGACCGGCGAAAAGATCTCCGTCGGGCCGCCCTTCTTCAACTGGACCTTCGTCCCGCTGGCAATCCCGCTGCTGCTGATCGTGCCGTTCGGCCAGTCGCTCGCCTGGAAGCGCGGCGACGTCGCGGCGGCCGCGCAGCGCCTGTTCGCGGCCTTCGCCTTCGCCTTCGTCGTCGGAATTGGCACGGCCGCCTACACCTGGGGCGGCCCGGTGATGGCGCCCGTCGCCATCGGGCTCGGGGCCTATCTCATCATCGGCTCGGCCCTCGAAATCCTGTCGCGCGCCCGCGGCTACGGCAACAGCCGCTCGCGGGATCTCGGCACCATCGCGCGACGGGCCATCGGCCTGCCGCGCTCCGCCTGGGGCACGGCTTTGGCCCATGCCGGCGTCGGCGTCGTGGTGATCGGCATCGCGGCGCAGAGCTGGGCGCTCGAAGGACTCGGCACGCTGAAACCCGGCCAGAGCCTCGCGGTCGGCCCCTACGTCGCGACCCTCGACAAGGTCGGCCCGCAATCCGGCGAGAACTACGAGGAGACCGCGGCCTTCCTGACCGTGCGCACCGCCAAGGGCGACACCGTGGGCCCGGTCGAGACGGGCAAACGCTTCTACCCATCGCGAAAGATGACGGTGACGGAATCCGGGCTGATGACCATCGGGTTCAGCCAAGTCTATGCCAGCCTCGGCGAGGTGTTGCCGGACGGCAGCATCGGCCTGCGCCTCTACTACAAGCCGCTGATCCTGCTGATCTGGCTCGGTGCCGTGGTGATGGCGCTGGGCGGCGCCCTCTCCCTCACCGACCGCCGCATGCGCGTCGGCGCCCCGGCCAAGGCCCGCGCCAAGCTGCCCCCGCATGCGGTGCCGGCGGAATGACTCTTTTCGGAGTTTTCCGCCGCACAAACCCTCCACCCTCTACGGGGGAGGGTGGCCCCTGCGTCAGCAGGGGTCGGGAGAGGGGTGCGCCTCCTCCGGCACCGTCGCTCGCCTCTCCCGACCCGCTTCGCGGGCCACCCTCTCCCGCAGAGGGGAGAGGGTTCGTGCGCGCGATCGTCTTCGCATTGCTTCTGATCGTCTCGGCTGGGCCCACCCACGCCGTCCAGCCCGACGAAGTCCTGAAGGATCCCGTCCTCGAATCCCGCGCACGCCACATCTCGGAAGGCCTGCGCTGCCTCGTCTGCCAGAACCAGTCGATCGACGATTCCGACGCGCCGCTCGCCAAGGACCTGCGCGTGATCGTGCGCGAGCGCCTCACCGCCGGCGACAGCAACGGGCAGGTCGTCGATTACCTGGTGGCGCGCTACGGCGAGTTCGTGCTGCTGCGCCCGGTCTTCGGCTGGCACACGCTGCTGCTCTGGCTGACGCCGCTGCTGGCGGTGCTGCTCGGCGGCTTCGGCATCTGGCGGCTCTCGCGCCGGCGCGCGCCGAAGGCCGCCGGGCTGTCGCAGGCCGAGCAGGCCGAGGTCGAGGCGCTGCTCGAGCGGCGATAGCTTTCGCACTCGGAAGGGCGAAGCCCTGCCGTCGCTCAGGCCGCAAACGCCGAAGCGCCTGCCCGAACGCAGACTGCCTCGACCCGGTCGCGGCCGCTACGCTTGGCCTCGTAGAGCGCCTCGTCCGCCGCCGCGATCAGATCGGCTGGGCCGATGCCCCATCGCCGCGTCGCTCCGTGTGCGGCTGTCACGCCGACGCTCGCACTGACCATCGCGCCGTCCGGCAGCCCGGGATGGGGCAAGGCCAACGCCGCGATCGCGCGATGCAGCGCCTCGCCCAAAACAATTACCGCCTCGGGCGTCGCCCCCGGCAGCAGGACGACGAACTCCTCCCCGCCATAGCGCGCCAGCAGCCCGCCCCGCGCCGCCACGGCGGAACGGAGAGCACCGGCCACCTCCCGCAGGCAGCGGTCGCCCTCGGCGTGGCCGGCCGCATCGTTGAACGCCTTGAAGTGGTCGACGTCGATCAGCGCGAGCCCGAGCCAGCCGCGATCCCCGGCGGCGGACTCCCAGGCCGATTCCAGGCGCTCGCCGAAGAGCCGGCGGTTCGCCACGCCCGTCAGCGGATCGGTCTCGGAGAGCACGGTCAGGCGGGAATTGGCTTCGGCCAGCGCGTCCGCCTGCATCTGCTCGCGCAATCCGAGCAGAAAACTCTGCTTCGTCTCCCATTCGTGCGCATAGGCGAGCTTCAGCGGCACCAGGATCAGGCTGGCGACGAGAAGCGGAATGCCGACCCCCTCGGGCCCACCGAGTGCGAACCCGACGACCGAGGCCACGTAGAGGGCAAAGCAGGCGCCGCAATAGAGAATCGCGTGCCGGAACGAGAGCGGCGCGATCATGCCGACGACGAGGGGGATGATCGCGGCGAGGATCAGGTAGACCTCGGCGTGCGGCCCGGGCGCGATCCGCGCGCTGTTGAGCGTGATCGCCATGTCGACGAGGCTGGTCGTCATCACGGCGGCCGTCTGCCGCCATGGCGGTGCGTCATGCCGTAGGGCGAGGATCGCAAGCAGTGCCAACGGCACGAACACGCACAACGTCAGCGTCGCTGGAACGGCCACCGCGTCGGCGCCGAACATGTCGTAGTCGACCTTCAGGGAGAGCACGTTGAAGACGACGAAGATCGATAGCCAAGAGCGAATACGCCGCGTGCCGCCCGGTACGCCCCGCGCCGCGTAGCGCGCTTCAAGAGGCTTCGGCAGGCGAAGACGATACCAGGGCCGTGCGAGCCCCTTCTCGATAGACGACAGCATCGTTGCGACGGCGGCTCCGGCTGAGCGGTGACAAGCCGAATTTACATGCGGCCGTTTTCGAAGAGGTAAAGACGGCTCGGCCGGATACCACCCCGGATGCCGACGATGAGGCTCATTGGACAATGTCCGATCGAGAACGTCGGCTAAGTATGATATATTTTTCAATCGACCGTCTATATATCAGATTTCGATCGATTAGATTCCAGACAAGCCGGGTATAAACAGTAATTATAATGATAAATATCGAAATTATCTGATCGTCTTAATTGATTTATATTATGTTTTTCTAATAGAGTTTAATATTTTCATTTCTGCATTCCATAGCCCATGAACGCAGTGCCACTCCGAGACGCCCAGGTCTGGCCGCCGCCTCAGCCGGCGGAGGTCGGCTCACAGTTCTGGCGACCGATGCATCGCCGGCGAGTCGATCCCGATCGCGGGCCGGCTCCATGCGCGGCACATTCGCGTTCGCGGCCGAGATCGCTTATAGAAACGCCGTTCCAAAGGCCCCAAGGTTATTCCAGCAATGGCGACGGCGTCGTTCGACAACGCCCGGCGCGAAGCGCCCGTTCTGTCTCCCATCGAGAAGACGCCCGACTTCCGGCCCGAGCCTGCGGCGCTCGGCGGCAAGACCTCGCTCGTCGGCCTGACCCGCACCGGCCTCAAGGACGCGCTGCTCGCCATCGGCGTGTCCGAGCGCGAGGCCCGGATGCGCGGCAGCCAGCTCTGGAACTGGATCTACCTGCGCGGCGCCACCGACTTCGCGGCGATGACCAATCTCGGCAAGAGCCTGAAGGCGGGGCTGGCCGAACGATTCACCCTCGACCGGCCCGAGGTCGTCAGCGAGCAGATCTCGCGCGATGGCACCCGCAAATGGCTGATCCGCATGGCGCCGACGAACGTGCAGGAGCACAATCGCGGCGCCGAGATCGAGTGCGTCTACATTCCCGGCCCCGACCGCGGCACGCTCTGCGTCTCGTCCCAGGTCGGCTGCACGCTCACCTGCACCTTCTGTCACACCGGCACGCAGCGCCTCGTGCGCAACCTCTCGGCCGCGGAGATCGTCTCGCAGCTGATCCTGGCCCGCGATCGCCTCGGCGACTGGCCGGGCCTGGAGCCGGTGCGCAACGCCGGCAGCACCGGCGAGGCCGGCCGCCTCGTCACCAACGTCGTGTTCATGGGCATGGGCGAGCCGCTCTACAACGTCGACGCCGTGATCGACGCCGTGCAGGTGATGACCGACCAGGAAGGCATCGGCCTGTCGCGCCGTCGCATCACCGTCTCGACCTCCGGCGTCGTGCCGCAGATGACGCGGCTGGGCGACGAGTCGCACGCGTCCCTCGCCATCTCGCTGCACGCGGTGCGCGACGAGCTGCGCAACGAACTCGTGCCGTTGAACCGCAAGTACCCGATCGCTCAGCTGCTTCAGGCCTGCCGCGACTATCCGGGCGTGAGCAACGCGCGGCGCATCACCTTCGAGTACGTGATGCTGAAGGGTGTGAACGACAGCGACGACGACGCCTACGAGCTGGTCGAGCTGCTTCGCGACATTCCGGCCAAGATCAACCTGATCCCGTTCAATCCCTGGCCCGGCAGCGTCTATGCCTGCTCGGACTGGAGCCGGATCGAGCGCTTCTCGCAGATCGTGTTCGACGCCGGCTACGCCTCCCCGGTGCGCACCCCGCGGGGCCGCGACATCCTTGCCGCCTGCGGCCAGCTCAAGAGCGAGACGGAGAAGTTGCGCGCCCGCGCCCGCATGATGCTGGAAGACGGCATGGGCGCCGAAGCCGTCTACGCGGGCGCCGACGCGGACGATTGATGCGGCTCATCGGCCGCCTTCTCCTCGGCTCACTCGGACTCGTGCTGGCGATCCCCTGCGGGGCGATCGTCCTCGGCGTGGGCGTGCTGATCGACCCGGCCTCGCGCCATGCCGTCGCCCGTCTCGGGCTCGAAGGGCTGATCGATCTCGCCTCGGGCCTCTCGCCGGACGTGATGCTGATGGCGTTTGCGGCACTCTCGCAAACCCTTCTCGTGCTGCTGGCGCTGCCGCCATCGCTCGTCGCGCTGATCGGAGAAGCGATCGGTCTGCGGGCTGCCGCCTGGTATGGCGGCGCGAGTGGCGCGCTCACGGCGCTTCTGCCCTGGCTGACCCGCAGCGGATCTCCGCGTGCAGGCGGACAAGCGACCCTCGCAGTCGAGGGTCGAGCCGTTGCACTCTATTTCTTGACGGGAGCGGCGTCGGGACTCGTCTATTGGCTCGTTGCCGGCCTAAGCGCGGGACGATCCGAAGACGGGCGATCGACAAAGGTCCGATGACCGCCTCGGCCATCACGACTGTGCCGTCGTTTTATTCCACCACATCGAGATATTATTTAATCTTCACCGTGTCGTTTGCGTGACACCTTGGACTTGAAACAAGTCTGCCGCGTTTCATGCCGTGCATGCATTCAAAATTCCGGCACTATGGCCACTCAGCCGCGCCTCGGGATCGATGAGGCGCCGTTTCCAAGACCGGGAGTGGTGCAGGATGAAGGCTCGGTTTCGCAGGACCCTCGCGGCGTTGGGTGCGCTCGCTCTGAGCTTCGCAGGCACGACGGCGCACGCCGCCTCCGCCGCGCAGCCGGGACAGACCATCGGCCTGCCGACGGGCGCTCAGCTGCCGATCGGCCTGATCCTGCTCGACACGTCGAGCTTCGGCATCCGCAGCACTTCCCCCGTTCAGTCCGAGAGCAACATCAACCTGCCGGGCGTCGTCTGGGTCCCGGGCGTCCACATCTTCGGCGGCCGTCTGCACCTGATCTACATCCAGCCCGTCGTCGCGGCCCGCTCTGCCGCTGCCGGCGGACGCTACCAGAGCGGCATCGGCGTGCCGCTGGTCGCGGCCCAGCTCGCCTGGAAACTGTCGAACGGCTTCAACGTCAGCTACCTGCTCGGCGGCTACCTGCCGATCGATACGCAGTTCCTGATCAACCAGGGCTCGATCCAGCAGCGCTTCGCCGCGACCTACAATGCCGACGGCTACAACATCACCGGCAATCTGCTCTACGGCACCTACATCGACCCAACGAACAAGCAGGGCGCCTTCTACCCGGACTTCCTCAACCTCGACATCACGGCGACGAAGAAGTTCGGCAAGTGGGAGATCGGCCCGGTCGCCTTCGGCTCGACCGACCTGCCGACGAACCGGCTGAACTACCGCCACCAGGGCCAGGTCGCGGTGGGCGGCCTCGTCGGCTACAACTTCGGCGACTTCTTCATCCAGGGCTACGTCACCCGCGACGTCATCGAACGGAACTACGGCGGCTACGACACGCGCGGCTGGCTGCGCAGCGTCTTCTTCCTCTACAAGCAGGCCGAGCCCGGCGCCCCGATGGGCGGTCTTCTCGCCCGCAACCAGCCGTAGAACACCCGGAAGCCGGGCCAAGACTTCCATCGCTCCGGACGGCAAAGCGGCGGGCTGTGTTCAGCCCGCCGCTTTCGTTTGCGCCGACACCGAGATGCCGCGACGGTTGCCGCCCGAACGATCGGATCTCGCACCCGATCCACAGAACCAACCGGCGTTTCGTGACCGAGGAGGAGCCGTGGACACGCGCCTCCGCGATTCCGTGCGCTATGTCGTCCCCATGCCGATCGTGATCCGCCGCCTCGCCGCTTCTCTCGCCTGCCTGCTTTTGGCCGTCGATCCGGCCTTCGCCCAGGCCGATCCGACGCCCGGCAATCTCGGCACCGCGCCGATCCAGGCGGAGGATGCCCGCGTCCTGCCGGTCCTGGCCAGCCATGGCATGGTGTCGTCGCAGGAGGCGCATGCCACGCGGATTGGCGTCGACATCCTCAAGCGCGGCGGCAACGCGGTCGATGCGGCGGTGGCGGTGGGCTTCGCGCTGGCCGTGACCCTGCCGCGGGCGGGCAATCTCGGCGGCGGCGGCTTCATGCTGGTGCATCTGGCCGAGCGCAACGAGACGGTCGCGATCGACTTTCGCGAGACCGCGCCGGCGGCGGCCACCGAGGGCATGTTCCTGAAGGCCGACGGGCAGCCCGACAAGGCCGCCTCGACCCGTACCGGCAAGGCGGTGGGCGTGCCGGGCACCGTGCGCGGCTTCGCCGAGGCGCACAGCCGCTACGGCTCCGGCAAGTTCAGCCTCGCCGACCTGATCGCGCCGGCGGAAAAACTGGCGCGCGAGGGCATCCCCGTCGAATCCGGCCTCGCCGATTCCCTGCCCCGCGCCTCGGGCCTGCTCGGGCAATGGCCGTCGAGCCGCGCGATCTTCTTCGAGGGAGATCAGGTCCTGAAGCGCGGGGCCAACCTCGTGCAGGGTGATCTGGCGGGAACGCTCCGCGCCATTTCGGAGCACGGTGCCGACGCCTTCTACACCGGCGGCATCGCGGAGAAGATCGCGGCGGCCGTTCAAGGCGCAGGCGGGATCATGACGACGGCGGATCTCGCCGCCTACCGGCCGGAACTGCGACGGCCCGTGCGCGGGACCTATCGCGGATACGACATCGTCTCGATGCCGCCGCCGAGTTCCGGCGGCGTCCACCTCATCGAGATCCTCAATATCCTGGAGGGCTACGACCTCGCCGGGATGGGCGCCGGCAGCGCGGGGGCGATCCATACGCTCGCGGAGGCGATGAAGCCGGCCTATGCCGACCGCGCCTCCTGGCTCGGAGACCCGGCACGCACCAGAGTTCCGGTCGCCGGGCTGATCGCAAAATCCTATGCCGAAACGCTGCGCCGGCAGCTCGACCCGAGCCGTGCCAGGCCCGCGGCCGAGGTGAGGGCCGGCAACCCGCTGCCCTTCGAGCCCGACCAGACCACGCATTTCTCGGTTGTCGACGCCGCCGGCAACGCCGTCGCGAACACCTACACGCTGAACTTCTCCTACGGGATCGGCCTCGTCGCCGAGGGCACCGGCGTGCTGCTCAACAACGAGATGGACGATTTTTCGGCCAAGACCGGCGCATTGAACGCCTATGGGCTCGTCGGCGGCGAAGCGAATGCCGTGGCGCCGGGGGCGCGCCCGCTTTCCTCGATGACGCCGACCCTGGTGTTTCGCGGCGGCCGGCTGTTTCTGGTGACGGGAAGTCCCGGCGGCAGCCGCATCATCACCACAGTACTGCAGGTGATCGTCAACGTGCTCGACTTCCGCATGAATCTGGCCGAGGCCGTCGCCGCCCCGCGCGTCCACCACCAGTGGCAGCCGGACGTGCTGATGGTCGAGCAGGGCGTCTCGCCCGACACCGTCGGGCTGCTGAAGCAGCAGGGGTACGCGGTGAAGGTCGGCGCGCCGTCCGGCTCGGCGAATTCCGTGATGTTCGACGAAGGCCTGCTCGCCGGAGCCTCGGACCAGCGCCAGCGGGGGACGCTGGCCGAAGGATACTGAGCTACGCCGCCAGCGCCCGTTTCACCGTCGAGCGCAGGTCCGCCAGCGAGAACGGCTTGGTCAACACGTCGAGCACGATCGCATCGAGGCCGCGGGCGCGCTCGCGCTGGTCGGCGAAGCCCGTCATCAGCAGGATGGTCAGGTCCGGGTAGTCGCGCTTGGCCGCGAGCGCCAGCGCGATGCCGTCCATCAGCGGCATGCGGATGTCGGTGAGCATCAGGTCGAAATCGCCGGAGGCCTCCGACAGGCGATCGAGCCCGTCGCTGCCGTCGATCGCGGTGACCACGGCATGGCCGTCGAGCTCGAGCCCGCGCTTGAGGAAACCGCGGATGGTGTCCTCGTCATCGACGAGGAGAATGCGCGCCATGTGATCGTGATCAAGTCGTGAGGGAGATACCGGCCGGTATCGCGGGAATCAGGCGCGGACGCGGCGGCCCTGTCAAGTGTCTGCAGCCGATGAGAATTACGGCGTGGGACAGAGCGTCGCGATCCGCCGCGGCGGCAACGCCCGGAAACCGCGGCCGTTCCGGTCGACCGCCGGGCTCAGGCCCCGCCGAAAAGGTCCGGATCGGTACTGTCGTAATCGACGAGTCCGACGAAGGGCAGCTGGCGAAAGGCGTGTGCCGCATCCATGCCGTAGCCGACCACGAAGACGTCGGGGCAGGTGAACCCGACGAAATCCGCATCGATCGTCACCGCGCGCTTGCCGGGCTTTTCGAGCAGGACCGCGGTCAGCACCCGCTTGGCGCCCCGCGCCATCAGCAGGTCCTTGGCGAAGACGACGGTGCGGCCGGATTCCAGGATGTCGTCCACGAGCAGAACGTCGCGCCCCCTGACTTCGCTCTGCACATCGCGAAGGATCTCGACTTGGCCGGAGGAGACCGTGGCGGTGCGGTAGCTCGACAGGTGCACGAACTCGACCTGGGGCGACAATCCGACCCGGTGCAGCGCCCGCAGCAGGTCGGCGGCGAACATGAAGCTGCCCTTGAGCACCGCCACCACGAGCAGGTTCTCGGGCTTGGCCGCGAGGATCGAGGCCGCGAGTTCCTCGTTGCGCCGCGCGATCGCGGCTTCGTCGAACAGGACGCGAACGCGTCGGGAAGCAGAGGTCATGCACGCCTCGTTGTCATGACCGCCTCAATAGCACGCGCACTCGCCTGTGCCAGAGGGTTCAGTGACGACCGTGCTGCGTATCGGCGGCAGGAGGATGCGCGTCGGGCTCCGCGTGGCCTGCAGGAGGCTTGGGATCCGATGCCGCAATGTCCGTGAAGCGCACCAGGACCTGACTGCCCTGGGGCGGCGGCGCCGAGAGGCTTGCACGGAACCGGGCCGTCTCGCCGGGTTCCAGCGCAACCCGCGAGGGCGGCACCGTCCAGCGGTAGAGCGACTGGCCGTGGGCGTCGCGCAGTTCGACCTCCAGCGGCGCGACCGCCACACGGTCGCGCGCGACGCCGACGAGGTCGCCCTCGACGACGAGCTGCGCCGGGTTCGTGCCCTCGGCCGGATTACGGAATGCGACGATGTCACGGAAATCGACACCGCGCAGGTTCACCGGAAGGCCGACGGCCGAGAACAGGCCGGCGCTCTGCGGCATCGCCCGGACCACCGTGGCCCGGCCGAGCAGGGCCAGAGGCAGGATCGCGAACACGGCGAGCCCGGCGGCGATGGCCGGCGACGGACGCGGGAGGGCAAATCGTTGGGGGGAAGGCTTGGCCTTCGCCTTGCGGGGCGGCGGCACGGGCTGGTCGATGACGGGTGCGGGAGCGTCGACGGTCTCGCGCGGCTCGTCGAGTCCGGCGGATTCCCAGCCATCGATCGCGTCGGCATCGCCATCCGCCTGCCCGCTTTCCGGCGCGACGAACCAGGTCTCGCTGCAGGCGGCGCAACGCACGGAGCGACCCTCGGCCCCGACGAGGACACCCTCGATCTCGTACTCGCTGGCGCAGGCCGGGCAGGCGATCAGCATGGCAAATCGGTTCGGCCCTTCCGGCGGCGGGTTGCCGCGCGCGGAAAAAGGACCGAAACGGTTGTGGCTCGAACAGGGTTAACCGGCCGTGAAACGGAGACGAATCCGGCTTGGCCGATCCGATCTCTGCGAACGATCCACGCGATGGAGCGGACCTTGGCAGGCGGGGTGCAAGGTACAGTGACCGTGGCTGGGACGAAGACGGGAAGCCTGCTGTCCGGCGCCGAGGGGCCGGCGGTCCGCTTCGAGAGCGTCGGCATGCGCTACGGCCTTGGGGCCGAGGTGCTGTCCGATGTCAGCTTCGAGATCGCGCCGCGCTCGTTCCAGTTCCTCACCGGCCCCTCGGGCGCCGGCAAGACCACGCTGCTGCGCCTGATCCTGCTTTCGGTGCGGCCGACGCGGGGCCTCGTCTCGGTGTTCGGCGAGGAGGTCAGCGGCATCTCCAGCGATGCGCTCACGGGTCTGCGCCGCCGCATGGGCGTGGTCTTTCAGGACTTTCGCCTGCTCGACCACCTCACCACCTACGAAAACGTGGCGCTGCCGCTGCGCGTCCAGGGCCGCTCCGAGACCAACTACCGAGCCGAGGTCGTGGAACTGCTGCGCTGGGTGGGGCTCGGCGAGCGCATGCACGTGCTGCCGCCGCTGCTGTCCGGCGGCGAGAAGCAGCGTGCTGCGATCGCCCGCGCCCTGATCGCCCGGCCGGACCTGCTGCTCGCCGACGAGCCCACCGGCAACGTCGACCCGACCCTGGCGCGACGGCTGCTCCGGCTGTTCATGGAGTTGAACAAGCTCGGGACCTCGGTGCTGATCGCCACCCACGATTTCGGGCTGATGGACCTGATCGACGCGCGCCGCCTGGTTCTGGGCAACGGCCGGCTTCGGATCGAAGAGTGATGGCCGACACCCGAGCGCCGTCGCGCCCCGCCACCGCTCCGCCGCCCCCGGAGGATGCGGAACCGCCGCTGCCGCCGACCCTGCGCCGCAACGCGCCGCTGGTGCCGACGGATTCCGCCGCGAGCCGGGCGCTCGCCGCCGTGATCGCGATTCTCACCTTCCTTGCCGCGCTCTGCGCAGGCGCCGCCGAGATCGTCGCGTCGAGCGCCGGCCAATGGCAGGGTGCGGTGGCCCAGGAGGTCACCGTGCAGGTCCGCCCTGGCCCCGGCCGCAACATCGATGCGGACGTGTCGCGCGCCGAAGGGATTGCCAAGGCCGCGCCGGGGATCGCGGAGGCGCGGGTCTTCACCAAGGCGGAATCCGAGCGCCTGCTCGAGCCCTGGCTCGGCAGCGGCCTCGACCTCTCGGACCTGCCGGTGCCGCGGCTCATCACCTTGAAGCTCGCCTCGGACGCGACGCCCGACCTGAAGGCACTGCGCGCGAACCTGACCGAGGCGTTGCCCGGCGTGGCGAGCCTGGACGACCATGCGCTCTGGCTGCAGCGGCTCTCCACCATGGCCAACACCTTCGTCGGCATCGGCGTCGGCATCGTCGCCCTGGTGCTCGCCGCCACCGGCCTCGCCGTGGTCTTCGCCACCCGCGGCGCCATGGCCGGCAACAAGGAGGTGGTCGAGGTGCTCCACTTCGTCGGCGCCAACGACGACTACATCGCCCGCGCCTTCCAGAGCCGCTTCTTCCGCCTGGGCCTGCGCGGCGGCGCCATCGGCGCAGGCGCAGCGCTGCTCGCCTTCGCACTGGCGGGTGTGCTGGCGCGGGTCTCGCGCTCGGGGCCGGCCGGCGACGAGATCGAGGCCCTGTTCGGCACCTTCCAGGTCAGTTGGCGCGGCTATGTCATCATCGTCGTCATCGGCGTGATCGCCTCGCTCGTCACGGGCGTCGTCTCGCGCATCACCGTGCGCCGCTTCCTCGACTGACGCGACGGCTCGAATCCGGTTTCGCGAGTCCGCACCGGCACTTGCGAATTCGCGCGCCGATCGCGTTAACCATTCGTAAACCCGTGGGGGAGGAAAATCCCGCCTCTCCAGAGCCGCAATCGCGGCTACGTTCGGGAGGATGACCCTGCGCACGATCCCCAGGACGCGCCACATCAGCATCGGCAGCCCGATGGCAGCCTTGGAGGCCGTAGGTTGGGCATGGCAGAATGCCATCGTTCACGATCGCACCCTTCCGGCGCATGACGGCAACCGAGACATGCAGGCTCCCAGCGTTCGTCAACGCCCGTCCCGCCTGCGCTTCGCCGTGCGGGGCCTCGTAGGCGCTGCCGCACTCGGCGCGTTGGTGCTGCTCGGCGGATTCCTGGCCTTCGTGTCGACGATCGAACGGATGGAGCGGCGGCCGAGCGGCCGAGCCGACGGCATCGTCGCCCTGACCGGCGGCGCGCAACGCGTCGGCGACGCGATCGAATTGCTGGCGGGCGGCTACGGGCGGCGCCTGCTCATCTCCGGCGTCAACGAGCGGACCAGCCGCGAGGAAATCGTCCGGCTGAACCCGAGTCAGGGCCGCTGGATCGATTGCTGCGTCGACCTCGACTACCGGGCGCGCAACACCATCGGCAACGCCATCGAGACGCGGCGGTGGATGCGCCGCAACCACTTCGAGACGATCGCGGTGGTGACCTCGAACTACCACATGCCACGCACGCTGGTGGAGATCGAGCACGCGCTGGCCGAGGGCGAGTCGGTCGTGGCCTATCCGGTCGTCACCGACGGGTTCGAGATCGGCCGCTGGTGGCAGGACCCCGCCGTCGCCCGACTCGTCGGAGCCGAATACGTCAAGTTCCTCGCCGCATGGTTGCGCACCCGCATCGAGGGCGACCCGGAACGATCCCATTTCGCGGTGCTGATCGGGCGCGGCAAGCCCTCGAAGGCGCCGGTCCGGATGGTGGCCGAGCCCCACCTGCACGCGGCGAACTGATTTTTTGATTCTCGACGGCAGCAGTCCGGTGTGAAGGCTGCCCCTCGCTTCTGCGAGCCGCGGCCCGTTTCAGAAACCCTTGCAGCGGCTGCGCACGAGGCCGCCGAACTCGGTCTCCGAACCCTGGACCTGGGCAAGCTTCTCCTTGCGTTCTGGTCCCGACAGGCAACGGCCATAGACGCCGGAGATGCGCCGCATCGTGTCGACGTGCCGCCGCCAGACGCGGCATTGGCTGGCCTGATCGTCCCCGGCGCCTTCGAGCTGATCGAGCGCCTGGCGCTGCATGGAATTCGCGATGAGCACGTCGCGGGCGCACAACGCGTCGCCCTGTGCCCAAGCCTCGGATGCCGTGCCTGCGGCCAGCGCAATCACCGCAAAACCTGCGGCGCGGTATCTGATTCGTCCTACCAAGAATGCCCCCACCCCGTCGCTCACGCCGCCTGCGAGGCGGACCGGTTGGTCAGCAGCGCATAGAGTGCGTTGCCGTCGCGGGCGTTGCGGATCCGATCGAGGATTCCCGGCTCGCGCAGGATGCGCGCCACCTGGGCGAGCGCCTTCAGATGGTCCGCGCCGGCATTCTCCGGTGCGAGCAGGAGAAACACGACATCGACGCCCTGACCGTCGAGCGCCTCGAATTCCGTAGGCTTGTCCAGCCGAGCCACCATGCCGAACAACCGGTCGAGATGGGCGAGCTTGCCATGCGGGATCGCCACGCCGTCGCCGATCCCGGTCGAACCGAGCCGCTCGCGCTGAAGCAACGTCTCGAAGATCTCGCGCTCGTCGAGACCCGGCAGCTGACGGGCGGCCTGCGCGGCGAGTTCCTGAAGGATCTGCTTCTTGGCCCGTGCCTTCAGACTCGGGATCACCGAATCCGGGCTCAGGAATTCCAGAACTGCCATGAAGGACCGTTGTCCCATCGACGAAACCCGAGAACCGGAACCCCGATCTCGGGCGGCGAGGCCGGCACCGAATGTGCCGGACCCCGATCTTCAACCGGCCGCCTCACGGCGGCGTTCCTTGGCGAGCGCGGAGACGTCGCTCCGATCAGGCCCGGTCCGGGGGATCGACCCAGCCGATCGCGCCGTCGCCTCGCCGGTATACGACGTTGATGCGGCCGGTGCCAGCGTGAACGAAGACGACGACGGGCGCGCCGGTCAGGTCGAGGGCGGTCACGGCCTCGCTGACGGACTGGCGCCGCAGCGTCTTCGTGCTCTCGGCGACGACGGGCGGATGCGCCTCCTCCTCCGAGGGGAGCTCGTCCTGGTCCTCGTCCGGCGGCGCGGCGATGACGGCGTAGGCCGCCTCGATATCGGCCGGGCTGCGGCCGCCGTTGTGGTTCGCCGCACCGTGGTCCTTGAGGCGGTGCTTGTAGCGACGCAGGCGCTTCTCGAGCTTGTCGGCGGTCTGCTCGAAGCTCGCGTAGGGATCGTGGGCGCCGCCGGAAGCTTCCAGCGTCAGTCCGGAAACGAGATGCAGGACGCAGTCGGTGCGATAGCCGGTGCCGTCGCGTCGCAGCGTGACGTGGCCGGTGCAGGAACCACTCATGTGGCTGTCGAGGTACTTCGAGAGCGTGGCGGCCATTCGGTCGTCGACCCGGCCACGCAACGCCTCGCCGAGGTCGACGCCGTGACCCGTAACCCGCAGACCCGCCATGAACGTCTCCGATCGACCTGAAGACGATCAGAGTTAGGAAGCGGGGGAGCGCGAGTCAACGCGATGGGAAGCCGGCGTAGAAGGCCGGCGCGCCGGCTCCCTCAATGTGCCGGATGCGCGGCGACTTGCGCGGAGCGCTCGCGGCGGCGCTCGATCGACGACGGAATCCGCAACGATTCGCGGTACTTCGCCACCGTGCGCCGGGCGATCTCGATGCCCTCGCCGTGCAGGCGCTGAACCAGGGCGTCGTCGGAGAGCACGTCGGCGGCCTCGGCGTCGACGAGCTGCTTGATGCGGTGGCGGACGGCCTCGGAGGAATGCGAGGCGGCGCCGGCCGCACCGGGGATCGCGGCGGTGAAGAAGTACTTCATCTCCAGCGTGCCGCGGCTGGTGCCGATCGACTTGTTCGAGGTCACCCGCGAGACCGTCGACTCGTGCATGCCGATCGCCTCGGCCACCGTCTTGAGGTTGAGCGGGCGCAGATGCGCGACGCCATGCACGAAGAACGCGTCCTGCTGGCGCACGATCTCGGTGGCGACCTTGAGGATGGTGCGCGCCCGCTGCTCCAGCGAGCGGGTCAGCCAGTTCGCGGTCTGCAGGCATTCCGACAGGAAAGACTTGTCGGTGTCGGCGACCGCCCCCCTCGAGACGCGGGCATAATAGGTCTGGTTGACCAACACGCGCGGCAGGGTCTCCGAGTTCAGCTCGATCAGCCAGGACCCGTCCGGTGCGGCGCGCACGAACACGTCCGGGATCAGCACCTCGACGGCATGGGCACCGAAGGCGCGGCCGGGCTTCGGATCGAGCCGGCGGATCTCCGAGAGCATCTCGACGAGATCCTCGTCGTCGACGCCGCAGAGCCGGCGCAGCGCCGGAAAATCGCGCTTGGCCACGAGGTCGAGGCGCGAGACCAGGGCCTGCATCGCCGGATCGAACCGGTTCTGCTCGCGCAGCTGGATCGCGAGGCATTCGGCGAGATCGCGGGCGGCGACGCCCGGCGGATCGAAGGTCTGGACGAGCTTGAGCACCCGCGCCACGCGGTCGAGGCTCGCCCCGAGGCGCTCGGCGACGAGGTCGAGCGACTCGCGAAAGTAGCCAGCCTCGTCGACGGCATCGATCAGGAAGCCGCCGATCAGCCGGTCCTGCGGGTCGCGGGTGGCGAGGTCGAGCTGGGAGACGAGGTGCTCCCGCAGACTGATCTCGGCGGTGAGGCTCGCCTCGAAATCGGGAAGCTCGCCGTCGAAGCTGCCGCCGGTGCTGCCATAGGGCGCGGGCGTCAGCGAGAGCGAGTCGCCGGCACCCGTCTCGCGCGGCATCGGATTCTCGTCGGCGAAGACGTTGTCGAGGCGCGTGTCGAGGACGCCCTCGATCTCGCTGCAGCTCTGGTTCAGATCGTTGGCCAGCCACGATTCGGTCTCGCCCGGCTCCGTCGGCTCGCGATCGTAGGCGACATCCGCCTCGGCCACGGGCTCCGGCTGGTCGTGCGCCGAGGCCGGCTCGCCTTCGATGCGCTCCAGCAGCGGATTGCGCTCCAGTTCGGCATCGACATAGGCTGCGAGATCGAGTTGCGAGAGCTGAAGCAGCTTGATCGCCTGCAGGAGCTGCGGCGTCATCACCAGGGCCTGACCCTGACGCATCTCAAGCCGTTGCAGCAGACTCATCGCGAGGCCCGATTCTCCGTTGCGGAACGAACGAGATCCGGCGGCGAGCGAGCCGGATCAGCTGTCGGCACAATTCTTGCTTCTTCTAACTCTTTCAGGCTTAGACCCAACGGCACCGCACGTCAAAGCGTGATTGGGCCGTGGGACCGTGAATGCCGCGCATGGCGGCAGCACAGCCACAGGGACATCGTTGGCGCGACATGCGTCTGCAGCCGAGAACTTCGCTGCAATCCCTCAAGAAAGACTTTTTTGGCCGCAGCCGGCTCGCCGGGAAGTCCGGGATTCTCGCCTGCGTGGTTGAGTAAGCCTTATGGTGCCGAGATCTAAAGGCGAAAATCTTCGCCGAGATACAACCGGCGCGCATCCGGGTTCGCCACGATCTGCTCGGGCGTGCCCTCAGTGAGGATCCGGCCGGAATGAGCGATGTAGGCGCGGTCGATCAGGCCGAGGGTTTCGCGGACGTTGTGGTCGGTGATGAGCACGCCGATGCCGCGGCGCTTCAGATGCCCGACGAGGTCCTGGATGTCGCCCACCGCGATCGGGTCGATGCCGGCGAAGGGCTCGTCGAGCAGGATGAAGGTCGGCGAGGAGGCGAGCGCGCGGGCGATCTCGCAGCGCCGCCGCTCGCCGCCGGACAGCGCGATCGAGGGCGATTTGCGCAAACGCGCGATGTCGAACTCTTCCAGCAGCGAATCGAGCTTGCGGGCGCGTTCCTTGCGGTTCGGCTCGGCGACTTCGAGCACGGCGCGGATGTTGTCCTCCACCGTCAGCCCACGGAAGATCGAGGCCTCCTGCGGCAGGTAGCCGATGCCGAGGCGCGCGCGCTGGTACATCGGCAGGTGGGTGATCTCCATGCCGTCGAGGCTGATCGTGCCGCGATCGGCCGGCACCAGTCCGGTGATCATGTAGAAGATCGTGGTCTTGCCGGCACCGTTCGGCCCGAGCAGGCCGACGGCTTCGCCGTTGCGCACCGTCAGCCCGGCCTCGTGGACCACGGTGCGGGCGCCGTAACTCTTGCGGAGGCCGCGCACGTGCAGAATACCGGGACCGCCGCCGGCTTCGCCGACCGGCTCGGCCTCAGCGGCGGCTTCGGGTGCCGGCTTCGGCCGGCCGCCGCCGCCGCGACCGATCAGGCGCCGCACGAACGAGGCCGCCTTCGGCGCGGAGCGCTCGCCCGAGGCGGCATGCAGGGGCATGGCGGCAGGAGCCGGGATCGACGTCGCGCTCAATTCGCCTGCGCCCGCGTCTTGGCCGGAGGAGGGGCCGCCGCCGGGGCCGCGGCCTCGGCCGGTTTCGGCTTGTTCGCCACCGCCGGCGGCTGTGCGCAGCCCTTGGACGCGCCCTTACCGCCGGCCGCGTCGGCCTTCTCGCCAGGTACGAACATCGCCGAGACGCGCCCGTTCGTGCCCGGATCCATGTTCGCGCGGCCGGAATCCATGTCGTAGACGAGGCGCGAGCCGCGGGTGACGTTGCGGCACTGGCTGAGCACGACGTTGCCGGTCAGCACGATGCGGCGGGCGACCTGATCGAAGGTGGCGTTGTCGCCGGTGGCGACCTGGTCCTTCTGCACGACGGTGACCGGCCCGGCGCAATCGACCTTGCGGATGCCGTTCTCGGCCATCTCGGCTTGGCTCTTGCCGCCCGCCTCGTCGCCGGCCTTCTCGTCCTGCTTTTCGGTTTTCTTGCCGTCCTTGTCCTTGCCGCGCTTGTAGAACACCGTGAGCGCCGAGCAGCGGATGGTGGCATCGCCCTGCACGGCGACGACGTTGCCGGCGAAGATCGCCTTGTTCTCCTTGTCGAACACGTCGAGGCGATCGGCGTCGATCTTGATCGGCTCCTTGCCGCTGCCGCCGAGCGCGCCGAGGGGTGATTCGGATTTTTCCTTGTTCTCTTTCGCCGACGCAGACGGAGCCGTGACGATCAACGTCGCGAGCGGCGCGAGCGCGAGCCCGAGGGCCAGGGCGAAAGGAAGCACACGTCCGTTCATCGCTGGACCTCCGCGCCGTCCTTCGGCGCCTCCGCCGCCGAGGTGCGGACGCGTTCGGACGCATCGCCGCCTTCGGGAGCCTTCGTCTTGCCGGTCCCCTGGAACTGCGCGTGAACGTTGCCGATGAAGGAAATCACCTTGCCGCTCTCGACCACGTCGAGGCTGTCGGCGGTCACCGAGCCGTTCGGCACCGTGACGGTCACCATCTCGGACGACTTCACCGACCCGGCCTTGAAGTCGACCGCCGCGGATTGGAGCCGGGCTTCCTCGCCCTTGTCGGTCCAGAGCCGGATGTTTTCGTGCAGCGTCAGCGATTCCTTGCTCGAATCGAACAGGCCGCCCTTCGCTTCGAGATGGGCGAGGCCGCCCTTGTCGTCGGTGGCGATGTGGCCCTTCATGGCCTGGAGTTCGATCAATGCGGGCTTTCGCACGTCCTGGAGGGCGGACGCGGCCGTGACCTCGTAACCGCGCTCGCCCTTCTTGAAGCCCGACAGCTTCGGGTTCTCCATCGTCACCTTGGTGCCCGAGACGCTGACCGGACCGATGCTGACATTGGGGATGCTGCCGGCGAACGGGCTCCAGAGCACGACGCCCGCGATGCCGAGCACGGCAATTCCAGCTGCGACCGGGATGATCCGGCGCAGCACGCGCACCCGCGCGGAGTGGCGCACGGCGCGGCCATGGGCCCGCCTGCGGCGCGCATTCTCGTTGGCGGCGCCCGCGAACGTCTCGATGGTGTCGGCCACCTGCATCGGGTTCCTGAGAGGCTGAGGTCCGAGAGTGCGACCGCTCCCACACCGACAGGTCGGGGCATGGCACCGCAACGGCCATGACCACAGGCGGTGGCGAAGTTATGGCCTCGGCTTCGGGAAATGATCAATCGCAGGCAGGTGCGCGTCGGCACATGCACACGCTGCATCTTTCGCGGACGGTCCGTCCAACTTGCCCATACCGTCGGCTAGCGCGACCGCGCGCCGCTGCTCATGCGGCGGACGGCCCGCGAGGGCCGCCATCATCAAGTATGCGCGAAAATATCATTCTCCGCCCAGCCGGCGAGATCGAGTCGCGCCCGGGTCGGCAGGAAATCGAAACAGGCCTGGGCCAGATCGGTGCGGCCCTCGCGGGCGAGCATCGTGTTCAACCGGTCGCGGGCGGCGTGGAGATGCAGCACGTCGGAGGCGGCATAGTCGAGCTGGGCCTGACTCAGGGTCTCGGCACCCCAATCCGAGGATTGCTGCTGCTTCGACAGGTCGATCCCGACCATTTCCCGGACCACGTCCTTGAGTCCGTGCCGGTCGGTATAGGTCCGGGCGAGCTTCGAGGCGATCTTGGTGCAGTAGACCGGACCCGGCATCACGCCGAGGGCGCGAAACAGCACCGCGAGGTCGAACCGCGCGAAGTGGAAGATCTTCTGGACCGCCGGGTCGCCGAGCACCCGCTTCAGGTTCACCGGGTCCGGGCCGCCGAGCGGCATCTGCACCACCTCGGCATTCCCGTCGCCGCGCGAGATCTGCACGACGCAGAGCCGGTCCCGATGCGGGTTGAGGCCCAGCGTCTCGGTGTCGATGGCGATGGCGCTGCCGGGCTGGAAGTCGGCGGGCAGGTCGCCGCGATGCAGGCGGATGATGGGCTGAGCTGGCATCTTTTGGGAGTTTTCGCGCTGATGCGCGAAGTCCGCGCTTTCCGGCGCCTAGCACCGCCGGGATCGGGCGGACAAGGGCGCAGGCTGGCAGAAGCGCGCGAGGCCCGAACCCCGCGCGCCAAAACGTCCGAATGACTACTTCTGCTTGGCGATGATCTGGTCCTTGATCCCCGCATAGACGCCCTCGGGAATGATCTTCTTCTGCACCAGTTCGTCCTTGCCCTTGTAGGGGCGGCCCTTGACGATCGCGGCCGAGCGGACGTCGCCGATGCCCTTGAGCTTGCTCAGTTCCTCGGCGGTGGCGCTGTTCAGGTCGAGCAGCGGGGTTTTCGCGGTATCCTTCGTCGCATCCTTGGCCGTATCCTTGGCCGGCGCGGCGGCGGGTGCCGCGGACGGAGAGGCCTTCATCGGCGAGGTGGCCGGGCTTGCCGACTGGGCGAGGACGGGGGTGGCGGCAAGGCAGGCGAACAGGGCCAGCGCGCGCAGGGACATGGACATCATGGAAGGGTCTCCCGACGGCGGATCGGTGTCGCCGTGCGGGATCGTTCTGGACGGCCGCGCTTGAACCGCATTTGAACGGCGGCGATCCGACGGCGCGGCACTGCGCGAAGGCATCTAGCCAGTCGGAACCGGCGCGGGTATAAGCCCGCCCTCGAACCCCGAATTCCCTTCGCGGTGCCGACGGTCTGCCTCGACGAGGGCGGCACGTCCGTGCGCCGCTTTTGCCTTGAGAAGACCCCGATGGCCGTTCCGAAGCGTAAAACCTCCCCCTCCCGGCGCGGCATGCGCCGCTCGGCCGACGCCCTCAAGGCGCCGACCTATGTCGAGGACAAGGATTCGGGCGAGCTGCGCCGTCCGCACCACATCGACCTGAAGACCGGCATGTATCGCGGCCGTCAGGTTCTCAAGGTGAAGTCGGCCGAGGCCTGAGGGTCGTTCGGAGGCTGGCGCGTCAGGCGCGCCACCTCCCGCCCGGGATGCCGGCCATCCGCGCATAGAGCGCTACGGCCGTCTGCGTCCGTTCCGAGCGCGCGATGCGCAGCGCCGGATTCGTGTCGACGATCAGCTGAGCCAGGAAACCCGCCATCGGACGTCCGCCGGAAACCCGGCGGATCGGCTGTTCACGGCTGTCCGCCATCGGGACGACGGCGAGAGCACGGCACGGGTTTTCCGCTCCAGCCTCTCCTTGCGTCCCAACCGGATCCATAACCGTCGCCTTCGCATGCCGTCTCAAGACAACTGCGCAAGGTCGAGGCCGAGAGCAAGGGTTCTTTAGCGATCCTTACGAAAAGGTTACCGCCCGAGCCGAAAACCCGCCTCGCCTACTTTTTGGCGAGAGCGTCGAGCCGGGCCTGCATCTCGAGCATCTGACGCTTCAGATCGTCGAAATCGGACGAGCCGGGATTCGACGCGGCCGGAACGGAGCCCGACGCATCCGGTTTGCCGCCCGGCGGCGTGAAGCCGCCCGTGAACATCTTCATGGCGTCGCCGAAGAAGCTCATGTTGGCCCGCACCTGCTCCTGCAGCGCCTGCTGGAACACGCCCGGCCCGAAGCTCTGGAAGCTCTGCGAAAACTTTTCGCGCAGGCCGTCCTGGTCCTTGGCGAAATTCGCCATCGAGAATTCGAGGAAGCTCGGCACCATGATGCGCATGCTGTCGCCGTAGAAGCGGATCAGCTGACGCAGGAAGGCCACCGGCAGCAGGTTGTCCTCGCCGGCCTTGTTCTCCTGCTCGAAGATGATCTGCGTCAGGACGGAACGGGTGATGTCGTCGCCGGAGCGCGCATCGTAGACGACGAAGTCTTCGCCGCTCTGCACCATGCCCGCGAGGTCTTCGAGCGTGACATAGGTCGAGGTGCCGGTGTGGTAGAGCCGGCGGTTGGCGTACTTCTTGATGACGGTCTGATGAGACTTGCCTTGGTGAGACTTGCCGTTGTCCGCCATACCCACGGCACTCCCCGCTCCGTTCGTGATGGCGCGCATCGTTGCAAAGTCCCGCATGACAGCGGCTCCGCGCCAGCACGGTTTTTCCGCATTGCGGAACCTTAAGGCTTTCGCACGGCGACGAAAACAGCAATTTGGTGCTGTTTCCCGTACATTCTCGCACCGCGGTGCCGGTTTGACCCGGATGGGATGCCTGTTCGGGTCATGAGGCTGCTTGACATCGCAGGGGCCAGCGCTTTCTTCCCTCAGACACGGTGAGTGCGCGGACGCCGACAAGAGCGAAGCCGCGCCCCGGTGAGGAGACAAGCGAGATGGCCAGCGAAGAGATCGTCATTGTCGGAGCGGCACGGACCCCGGTGGGATCGTTCGCCGGCGCTTTCGGCTCGACCCCGGCGCACGAGCTCGGCGCCATCGCGATCAAGGCGGCGCTCGAACGCGCCGGCGTTTCCCCGGACGACGTCGACGAGGTGATCTTCGGCCAGGTGCTCACCGCAGGCGCCGGCCAGAATCCCGCCCGCCAGGCCGCCATCGGCGCCGGCATCCCGGACAAGGCCACCGCCTGGGGCCTCAATCAGGTCTGCGGTTCGGGCCTGCGCACCGTCGCGGTCGGCATGCAGCAGATCGCCAACGGCGACGCGACGATCATCGTCGCCGGCGGCCAGGAATCCATGTCGCTGTCGCCCCACGCCCAGTACCTGCGCGGCGGCCAGAAGATGGGCGACATCAAGCTCGTCGACACGATGATCAAGGACGGCCTCTGGGACGCCTTCAACGGCTACCACATGGGCACCACCGCCGAGAACGTGGCGGAAGCCTTCCAGATCACGCGCCAGCAGCAGGACGAGTTCGCCGTCAGCTCGCAGAACAAGGCCGAGGCCGCCCGCAAGGAAGGCCGCTTCAAGGACGAGATCGTCCCGGTCACCGTGAAGGGCCGCAAGGGCGACACCATCGTCGACACCGACGAGTACATCCGCGACGGCGCCACCATCGAGAGCATGGCCAAGCTGAAGCCCGCCTTCTCGAAGGAGGGCACCGTCACCGCCGCCAACGCCTCCGGCCTCAACGACGGCGCCGCCGCCCTCGTGCTGATGTCGGCCTCCGAGGCGAAAAAGCGCGGCCTGACCCCGCTCGCCACCATCAAGTCGTGGGCCACCGCCGGCGTCGACCCGAAGGTGATGGGCACGGGCCCGATCCCGGCCTCCCGCAAGGCTCTCGAGAAGGCCGGCTGGCAGGCCTCCGAGCTCGACCTGATCGAGGCGAACGAAGCCTTCGCCGCGCAGGCCTGCGCCGTGAACAAGGACATGGGCTGGGACACCTCCAAGGTGAACGTCAATGGCGGCGCCATCGCCATCGGCCACCCGATCGGAGCGTCCGGCGCCCGCGTCCTGATCACCCTGCTGCACGAGATGAAGCGCCGCGACGCCAAGAAGGGCCTCGCCACGCTCTGCATCGGCGGCGGCATGGGCGTCGCGATGTGCGTCGAGCGCGCCTGAGCGCCGTTTTCGCGATGGGACGGGAGCGCCCGTCCCGTCGCCTCAAGAAAAATTCAGCCAAAAGCCTTTGAAGGCCGTTGAAATTTAAATGCCGTGCAGGCGGTGCCGGCAGCCGGCAGAATGCGACATCCCCCGGCGGGCTTGAGCGCCGCGCCGGGCGTTTCGACGAAATTCAAACAAAAAACGGAGGAAATCATGGCTCAGGAACGCGTCGCCCTCGTCACGGGCGGAACGCGCGGCATCGGCGCCGCCATCTCGAAGGGCCTTCAGGCCAAGGGCTACAAGGTCGCCGCCAATTACGGCGGCAACGACGAGGCCGCCAACGCCTTCAAGGCCGAGACCGGCATTCCGGTCTTCAAGTTCGACGTCGGCGACTACGCCGCCTGCGAGGCCGGCATCAAGCAGATCGAGTCCGAGGTCGGCCCGATCGACATCCTCGTGAACAACGCCGGCATCACCCGCGACGGCGCGTTCCACAAGATGAGCTTCGAGAAGTGGCAGGCGGTCATCAAGACCAACCTCGACTCGATGTTCACCTGCACGCGCCCGCTGATCGAGGGCATGCGCTCGCGCAACTTCGGCCGCATCATCCTGATCTCGTCGATCAACGGCCAGAAGGGCCAGGCCGGCCAGACCAACTACTCGGCCGCCAAGGCCGGCGTGATCGGCTTCGCCAAGGCACTCGCCCAGGAGAGCGCGGGCAAGGGCATCACCGTCAACGTGATCGCACCGGGCTACGTCGCCACCGAGATGGTGATGGCTGTGCCGGAGGACATCCGCAACAAGATCATCTCCACGATCCCCGTCGGACGTCTCGGCGAGGCCGAAGAGATCGCCCGTGCGGTCGAGTATCTCGCCGCCGAGGATTCCGGCTTCGTCACCGGCTCGACGCTGACCATCAACGGCGGCCAGTACATCGCTTGATTTGAGTTGCCGCTGGCCGTTCCGGCCAGCGGCGTCCGCCGCAAGCGCGGCGGCGCGCTGTCGCGCTTGCCTCCGCGCCTTCGGCGCTACGGGGGCGTGATGGGTGTGCAGAGGGTGAGCCCTTTGCCGGGTGCGGGCAGAGCCCGCGTTCAACGAATGTCAGCCTTAATGAAATCGACGAAGGCCCGCAGCGGCGCAGGCATGTGCCGGCGGTTGGCGTAGTACAGCCGCGGCCCGGAGAAGTCCGGCAGCCAGTCCTGCAACAGCGGCACCAGCGTGCCGTCGGCCAGCCCATCCCGCAGATATTCTTTGAAGGTGCAGACGAGACCGAGGCCCGCGCGGGCCGTGTGGACCTCCAGTTCGGGCGTTGTCGCGATGAGCGGCCCGGCGGCCGCGATGCGGATCGTCTCCCCGTCCCTCTCGAACTCCCATTGCGCCGTGACGCGGCTGGCGAAGCGGTGGCGGATGCAGGCGTGGCCGAGGAGGTCGCGGGGATGCCGCGGCACGCCGCGCGCGGCGAGGTAGGCCGGTGATCCGGCCAGCACGAAGCGCTGACGGCACGGGCCGATCGGCACGGCGACCATGTCGCGCTCGACGCGCTCCTCGTAGCGGATGCCGGCGTCGAACCCCTCCGCCAGCACGTCGATGAAGCTGTCGTTGGTCTCCACCTCCAGACTGATCCCGGGATAGGCCGCCAAGAAGCGCGCGACGATGTCGGGCAGGACGTGTCGCGCCACCACCGTCGGGGCATTGAGCCGGAGTGTCCCGGCCGGGCTGTCGGCGGAGTCGTTCACGGCCGCCAGCGCGTCGGCGATCTCGCGCACCGCCGGGCCGAGGCGCTCCAGCAGGCGCGCGCCGGCTTCCGTCGGCGTGACGCTGCGGGTCGTGCGGTTGAGCAGCCGTGCACCGAGCCGCGCCTCCAGCCGGCGCAGGGCGTCGCTCAGGGCCGAGGCCGAGGCGCCCTGAAGCTTTGCCGCCCCGCGAAAACTGCGGGCGCGGGCCACCGCGACGAAGGCGTCGAGATCGGCGAGGTTCGGGTCGGGCATCGTGCGGATTTCCGGACAAGGCGTACGCGTCTAGCCGGGTTATCGCACGATGCCCCGTGGCGCATATCCCTCGCAGATGTTTCCCGTGAAACACCTGAGAGGCTCACCATGACCCAGACCCAGACTCCGAAATCCGATCTCGGCGGCCGCTTCACCCTGCCGGGTACATCCCTGACGCCGAACCGCCTCGGCTACGGCGCCATGCAACTCGCCGGTCCCGGTGTCTTCGGTCCGCCTCGCGACAGGGACGAGGCTCTGGCCGTGCTACGCGAGGCGGTGGATCGCGGGATCGACCACATCGATACGTCGGATTTCTACGGCCCGCACATTACAAACCAGATCATTCGCGAAGCGCTGCATCCCTATCCGGCAGGGCTGACCATCGTGACCAAGATCGGTGCGCGCCGGGGCGCGGACAAATCCTGGCCGGCGGCTCTGTCGAAGGCGGAGCTGACATCCGCCGTGCACGACAACCTGCGCAATCTTGGCCTCGACGCCCTCGCCGTGGTGAACCTGCGGATGTCGGCCGGCCACCACCATCCGGTCGACGGCCCGATCGAAGAGCCGCTGAACGCCCTCGTCGAACTCAAGCGACAAGGCCTCGTGCGCAACATCGGCCTGAGCCACGTCACGCCAGGGCAGGTGCAGGCGGCGCGCGCGATGACCGAGATCGTCTGCGTGCAGAACCAGTACAACCTCGCCCATCGCGAGGACGACGCCCTGGTCGACGGCCTTGCGGCCGACGGGATCGCCTACGTGCCGTATTTCCCGCTCGGCGGGTTTTCGCCGCTGCAATCCTCGACGCTGTCGGAGGTGGCGGCAGAGTTGGAGGCGACGCCGCTGCAGGTCGCGCTGGCCTGGCTGCTGCAGCGCGCGCCCAACATCCTGCTGATCCCAGGCACCTCGTCGGTGGCGCATCTGCGCGACAACCTGAAGGCCGGTTCGCTGCGGATTCCGCCGGAGCAAGTCGCGAGGCTCGACGCGATCGGATCGGGTGCCGAGGCGCAGGGCTCGGCGCTGCCGCGGAACGGCTGAGTGTTACCGCCTCGGCATCGGCCGCCAGTCGGACGGCGCCATCTCGAACCCGGCAAAATCGAAGCCGGGCGAGACGGTGCAGCCGACGAGAGTCCAGGCCCCGAGGCTCACGCAGGTCTGCCAATGGCCGGCCGGCACCACGAGTTGCGGGCGCTGGTTGCGGTTCAGGTCCGGACCGAGATGGTGGGCGGAGGCGTCATGGCCGTTGCCGCTCATGGTGATCACCATGGGCGCGCCGGCATACCAGTGCCAGATTTCGGCCGCGTCGACCCGATGCCAAGCCGAAACCTCGCCGACGTCGAGCAGATAGTAGATCGCGGTGCCGACCGAGCGGCCGTCGCTCTCGCGGGGATCGCGAAACGTCTCGCGATAATGGCCGCCCTCCGGATGCGGACGCAGGCCGAGGATCGTGATCACCTCGACGGCGCTGAGCTCGTCCATCATCTGCGGTTCTCCACCGGCTCGGGCACGAGCCAGCCCTTATAGCGCACGAGGAGCCCGACGCGGGGCAGGAACAGCGCGACATCGAAGCGAAAGCGGCCCTGTGCGTCCAGCCGCTCGCTCGCTTGGGTCGTCGGCCGCAGGGATCGCGGAAGCGGCAACGGGCCGAGCCGCCAGCCGGTCACGGTCATGTCGAGCCCCTCGGCATGAGCCGTGACCGCAAGATCCATGGCGAAGGGGCCGAAACGCTCGCGCAGGAGGCCTCGCCCTTCGCCGCCGGGGGCAAGGCCCATCACGCTCGAAAAGCGTGTGTCCGCGAAGCCGCGCGTCCAGCGTTCGGTGCCGCCCTCCGGCCGGATCGCCACCCGCACCGGACCTGCCGCCATCGGGCGCGGCAGCCGGAACAGTGCCGCGACGAACGCGACGGCGAAACCCGGGCCGCGCTCGACCTCGGCCGCGCCGGAATAGGTCAGGCCGCCGGTCGCGCCGTGCAGGTCCCGGATCGGGGCCGGCACCGCGTCGAAACCCGCCCCGAGCGCCCGCGCGAACAGCGGCTGCGGATGGCTCCGTTCGATCCGGGTCGTGATGCGCAGGCGGGCCATCTCCGATGCGATGGACGCGAGCGGCAGCATCCCGACGCAGGGGCGGGCGCCGGGCGCGACGGGCTCTGCGCTTGGGTCGGTGAGCCGGCGAATCATCGCCAGGGCCGGCAAGGTCGGAACATAGGGGCCGTCGCCCGCCTCCGCGACGAGGCTCCAGAGCGCCCGCGTCGGACGGTTCTCACCGTCGCGTCCGAGCGCCTCCACGATCATGCCGCCGCGATCGCTGCCGAAGCGGTCGAGCCAACCGGCCACCATCAGGAAGGGCTTCGCGAAAGGGACGAGCGACGGCAGCAGCTGCAACCGCACCGGCCAACTCGCTAGCCAGAGCCCGAGATGCAGGAACGGCAGTTCGAGCCCGGCGCGGAAGACGACGCTGCGCACCTGCGGCAGGCGTGCCGGCATGATGTCGAGATCCGGCGTCTCGCAGAGCGAAGCCCAGCGGCGACCGAGACCGGGCACGCCGACCCGGGTCAGCGATCCCCACCCGGGCCGCATCTCCCAGGCGCCATCGCGAAACAGGCGCATCGGCCGACCGACATAGGACAGGATCGCCCGCATCACCGAGAGCCCGCGCGGTGCCCGGTTGCCGGGGACGATGGCGACGGACACCGCCTCGACGCGCCGCCAGCCATCGGTGATCGCGTCCAGCACTGCATTCGAGAGCGCGGGCGTCGAGCTGGCGCCGGTCAGCGCGACGATGCCGGCCGTGCGTGCGTCGGCGTCGAGCAGGGTGGCGAAGCCGGCGACGAAATCTCTGGCATCGGCGAGGTCGAGATAGGGCAGGCCGGCCGCGATGGCGGCGCGGGCCATGCAGGGCTCGGTGCCCTGGAACGGCCCGGCCGCATCGACGACGAGACGGAGACCGAGCGCGATCAGGTCGTCGGAGGTCACCGCGGCGGCATCGAGCCGGACGGCGCGGACGCGGCCGGCGGGATGAACCCGCGCGGTTGCTTCGGCCCTGCCGAGGTCACGGCCCGCGATGACGACGGAAAGCGTGGTGGTCGCGACGATTCCGGCAACGAGGCGCGAGCCGAAAGCGCCACTGCCGCCGACGACGAGGACGGCGGCCTCCCCCGGACGTCCGCTCACTCGGAGATGGCGCCCTGAGGCAGGTTGAACTGCCGCTGCGGTGGCGCGGCCCTCGGCGCCGACGTACTCCGCGAGGACGCGCCGGGCGATGTCTGTGACGGGGAACCGGTCTGGTCGGCGGCGGTCGCCTTCTTCGATGACCGCGACCGGCCCTCCTTCCGGGCGACCGATGCGGGGGGCGCCTTGGCGGCCGGAGCGGTGCCGCATTCCTTGAAGCGCATCTGCGCGAGCGGCGTGCCGGCGTCGGAGACGATGTCGAAGCCGTCCGGCAGGCTGCCGAGCGTGGCCTCCCAGCGGATCGGACCGCCGAGCAGGCCTTCCAGCGCTGCCGGCGAGGCGCCGCGGCGGAGGGCCGTGAGGTCGCGCCCATAGGCGGTGGCGAGTTTGTCGCCGATGACGAGCTGAAGCACGCGGGTCACGTCGGGCGTCAGAGGACGCAGCGGGTTGTCGATCGTGACCGAGCCCGCGCGGGTCACCCAGAGCGAGAACGCCTTCGGTCCATCGTACTGCACGGCCTGACCGGGATCGCAGGCGACGAGCGGCGCGGCGAAGGCGCTCTGCGACGGCGAGGCCGGCACAGGCTCGCTCGCTGCCGGAAGATGCGGCTCGTCCGCTCCGGTGCGAACCTCCGGCTTCGCAACCTCGGGCGCCTTCGTCTCCGGCGACTTGGTCTCGCCGCCCGTCTCGGCCTTGGGGACGGGTTTGGACTTCGGCTTGGGTTTGGGGCGCGGCCTCGGCTTGGTGGGGGTATCCGGCGCACCTGCAGCCTCCGGCGGTGACGACGCCTCGGGCTCCTGGGCCAGGGCGGTGCCCGCCGACAGCAGCGCCGCCACGACGAGCGCGCCCATGACGCACGACCGCACGATCATCGCGCTCCGCGCCCATGAGGTTCGCCGGACCGGCCCTGCGCCTCCGCCGGATCCTCGATCAGCTTGGCTTCGATCATCTCCGCCTCGATGGTCTTCACGTCGATCGAACTCGCATCCGGTTTGGTATCCAACGTGGCATCGCTCCACTCGGCGTCGATGATCGGCCGCGTGCGGTCGATCGGGCTCGGCGGGGCAGGGCGCAGGGATCGGATCAGGAGTTCCTCGTCGCCCTCGGCGAGATCGTCCTCGCGCTGCATCCGCAGGGGCGGACGGCGCGCCTGCGCCGACATCACCGCGGCGAAGGCCAGGGCGAGACCGGCGACCGCGAGCGCGGCGAGGATCAGGAGCGTTTCCATGGCCGTCGACAGCGTTACCCCACCTCGGTCCCGGTTGCACCCGGCACGTGCGCGCAAGCTGCCGCAGGCCTTGAGAGTAAGCTGCCGCAGGCCATGAGAGTAAGCCGCCGCAGGCCGCGAGTAAGACGCCGCAGGCCATGGGTACGACGCCGAAGGCCACGGGGATGGCACCGCTGGTCACAGTGAGAGACTCCCCAACGCACGTCCCGAGGAACGGTCCTTGCGTCGCCCGCCCGACGATGAGAACACCGTGGCCTTACGGGGACGCGGGATCGACCATGGCGGAAGGACTGTCCGATGCCACTCGAAGACCGCCACCCGGACTTCCCTTCCTTCGGTGAAGACCCGGTAACCGCGATGCCCGACGATCGCTCCCCCGCGCGCCCGATTCCGGTGACCCCGGAAGACCTGGAGATCGCGCTGCTCGAACTCGTCGCGCAGTCGCGCGCCCAGGCGGCCGAGGATCCGTTCCGCAATCCCGTACTTGCGGTGACGCTCGCGATCACCCGCCGGTTCGACCGCGAGGAGATCGGCGAGGACGACCTCGACGCGCTGTTCGCGCGGCTCCGGCGCCACGCCCTCGACGCGCGGGCCGGTCGGCTGCGCGTCTATGTCGGGCTCGGGGACGGCGCGGCCGATGGCGTCGAGGCCGATATTGCCGGGCGGCTCGTTGCGGGGCTCGCCGGGCGCCAGGGCGACGTCGAAGCGTTTCGCGATCTCGTCGGCCGCACGGCCTTCGCAGCGGTGTTCACGGCGCATCCGACCTTCGGCATGCCGAAGGCGGTCGCCGCCGCGATCGCCTCCGCCGCCTCCACCACCGACGAGACGGCCCGGGCCGCCCTCGTCGAGAAGGCGGCCGCCCTCTCGACCCGGCCGGATCCGAAAATCAGCCTCGACGACGAGTTCGAGCAGGCCTGCATCGCGGCCAACCATGGCCGCAGCGCGCTGGATGTCTTCAACGGGGCGCTGCTCGATGCCGCTCGCGAACGCTGGCCCGACCGCTGGACCGAGATCGTCCCGAAACCCTTCGCCATCGCCTCCTGGGTCGGCTGCGACACGGACGGGCGCACGGATATCGGCTGGTGGGACACCCTGCGCTACCGGCTGATCTCGAAGCGGATGCAGTTCGAGCGCATCCTGCGCGATCTGCCCGACGTACCGGCAGCGCGCGTGGTGCGGGAGCTGACGGCCGGCGCACTCGACTCCGTCAAGCGCCAGCTCGCCGGTGCGCCGCTGCTCGGCACCAAGCCCTCGCTCGAAGCCGTGCACCGCTTCGCGCTGGCGCTCATCATCGAGCGTGAGCGGGCGCAGGTGGATTCGGGGCCCATGCTCGCGGGCATGGCCGCCGCGATCGGCGCGGCCGAGTCGGATGCGGACAAGCGCGCCATCGCTGTGCTGCGCTCCGGCATCGCCGCGCACGGCCTCTCGAACGCCCTACCGCATTTTCGGCTCAACGCCAGCCAGATCCACAACGCCGTGCGTCGGGTGATCGACCTCGAAGGCGAGCCGACCGACGCCGCGCAGCGCCGCTCGCACCTCTCGACGATCAACACCCTGCTCAACGACGTGCAGCCGGTGCCGGTGGATTTCGGGGCGCTCGCCGCCGAGCGCGCCTCGGCCGCCCGGCTGATGATGACGATCGCGCAGATCCTCAAGCACGTCGACGGCACCCACCCGGTGCGCTTCCTTATCGCCGAGACCGAGACCGGCTACACCCTGCTGGCCGCGCTCTGGCTCGCGCGCAATTACGGCATCGCCGACAAGCTCGAGATCACGCCGCTCTTCGAGACCGCGAGCGCGCTCGAACAGGGCATCCGCGTCCTCGACGACGCCCTGCGCAACCCGCATTGGCGGCGCCACCTCAAGCGCCTCGGCCGGCTCTGCGTGCAGTTCGGCTACTCGGATTCCGGCCGCTATGTCGGCCAGCTCGCCGCGACCTTCTGGATCGAGCGCCTGCGCCTGCGCATCACCGAGCTGATGGCGCAGAACGACCTCGCCGACGTCGAGCTCGTGATCTTCGACACGCACGGCGAATCGATCGGGCGCGGCGCCCACCCGACCAGTTTGTCCGACCGCCTCGCCTACCTCGCCCCCGAGAGCGCCCGCGAGAAGACCCGCGCGGCCGGGATCGGGGTGCGGCTCGAATCGAGCTTCCAGGGCTCGGACGGCTACCTGATGTTCGGCTCGCCCGAACTCGCCCGGGCCAGCGTCTCCCGTATCGCCGAGCATGTCTTCGCCGACGAACTGACGGACGACGACGCCTTTGCCGACTACGTCATCAACGATGCGCCGGCAGCCAAGCGCGCCGGCGGCGACCCGATCTATGCGGAGGCCGATTTCGCCGCCGAGTTCTTCCGCGCCGCGCGGCAGGACATGGAGGCGCTGGTCGAGGATCCGGGCTACGCCGCGCTTCTCGGCACATTCGGCCCTGGCCTGATCGACCGCACCGGCTCGCGCCCCGCCGCCCGCCAGTCCGACGGCGGCGGCCCGGTGATGATCACGCATCCGCGCCAGCTCAGGGCGATCCCGAACAACGCGATCCTGCAGCAGCTCGGCTTCCTCGCGAATTCGCTGCACGGCATCGGCCGTGCCGCCTCACGCGCGCCGGACATCTTTCGCAGCATGCGGGAAGACTCGGTGCGCTTCTCGCGGGCTTTCCGCCTCGTGCAGCATGCGGCCAGCGTCGGCGACCTCGACGTGCTGCGCGCCTATATCGACACCCTCGATCCGGCCGTCTGGCTGGAGCGTGCCCGTCGCACCCGCCGCGACGGCCGCCGCGACGAGCTGATTGTGGTGGCGAGCGCGCTGGAACGCCTCAACCTCGCGCCGGACCTGCGCCGCCTGTTCGGCCGCCTCACCACCGACTGGCTGGCGCTGCAGAGTGCCGCCCCCGACCTCGCCACCATGTCGGCCCGGCTGACCCTGCTCCACGCGATCCGCCTCGCGTTGGTCCACCGGATCTGGTTCCTCGCCGTCCACATCCCGAGCTTCCGGCCGCAATCGGGCCTGACGCGGGAGGCGCTGCTGGAGCGCTTCCTGCGGCTCGACATCGACGGCTGCCTCGCGCTGCTCGACGAGGTGTTTCCGATCACGCCGGACCCGACGCTCGGCCTCAATTTCGGCGAGCCCCCGGGCCCGCGCGACGTCGGCACCTACGAGGCCGAGCACGCCACGCTCTTTCAGCCGATCCGCCGGCTGTTCGTGCGGGTGCGCGAGATCTCGGGGATGATCCAGCACGAGGTTGGGGCGTTCGGCTGAACGCTACCGCGTCAGCGTCTCCATCGGCACTGGCGCCGCATGCGAGCGGCCCGAGAGCAGGCTGTCGAGCAGCGCCAACACTTCGGCCCGGCCGCAATTGGCGGCCGGCTCGAACGGGGTCCAGGTCTGGGTGAAGTCGAGGCGCTCGAACACGTCGCGGTAGCGCCGGAGTTCGTTGGGTGTGAGCGGGACGCCGCGGACAAAAGCCTTGTGGGCCGAGATCGTCAGCGCGCGGCGAAAATCCCCCGGGTCGAGTTCGAACTTGAAGGCGTCGCCGCAGAAGCAGATTTTTCGCTTGCGATCGAACAGCACGGCGTGGCCGTCGAAATGGCCGGCGGTCCGATGTAATTCCAACCCAGGCAAGGGTTCCAAAAAGTCGTCGTAGGGCCAGGAGACCTGGAGCGCCGCGCTCCAGGTGAAGTCGGCGGCCGGCAGGCACAGCTCGGGGTCGAAGCGGTCCTGCAGCTGTGGCAGCGCTCCGTAGGCGTGCGGGTGCGAGGAGGACAGCACCTGCATCCCGCCGAGCGCCGCGATCTTGTCCAGCGCCGCCGCACTGAAGACCGGGCAGCCCTCGAAGCCCATGTTGCCGTGATCCGTCTGAACCAGATAGGCGCTCGGGCCGATGCCGGTGACGGGGTCGTTCCAGAAGCGCCAGACGCCCGGCTCCAGCTCCTCCCAGTGGCAGGGAAATTCGGCCTGCGCCTGCGCCTCGCTGAGGAAGCGCCAGCCGGTCTGCGGCACCACGTGGCGCGCATCGAGGCACATCGGGCATTGCAGCGGCGTTTCGAAATGCCGCTGCCAGAAGCCGCAATTGTCACAGGTGAAGCCGGGGAGCTTGAGCGCCCCCGCGAAAGGCAGGTAGCCGGGCAATTTTTTGTCTTTTCTGTCGTTTCAGACGCGAGGGACGCGAGGCCGGAGCCGGCTCTGCGCCTGTCGTGGGCACACTAGCCGGCGATTGCGGCGACAGCGAGCGTTGCCAGCCTTCGCGGGCGCGTGTCAGGAGGCGCCGACCGAGCGACTGACAGCGGAGACGACATGACGGAACGGACGCGACCCGGTTCAGACCCTGCCGAGCCGGCCTTCGCCCGCCCCGCCTTGGTGATCTTCGATTGCGACGGCGTGCTCGTCGATTCGGAGCCGCTGAGCCTCGGCACCCTCACCGCGGCCCTCAACCGCATCGGCGTCGCCATCGACGTCGACACCGTGCGCAGCCGCTTCGCCGGCACCTCCATGACGTCGATCATGGAGCACATCGCTCACGACTTCCCCACCGTCGTCGTGCCGGAGGACTTCGTCGCGGCGGTGAAGGCGGAGACGCTGGGCGTGTTCGACCGGGAGCTCCGTGCCATGGCCGGCGTCGCGATGGCCGTGCAGGCTCTCGATATCCCGACCTGCGTGGCCTCGAGCAGCGATCCCGTGCGCCTGCGCCATTCGTTGACGCTCACCGGCCTGCTGCCGCTCTTCGACGGGCGGCTCTATTCCTCGGCCATGGTGCGGCGCGGAAAGCCCGCTCCGGACCTCTTCCTCCACGCCGCCGCCGAGATGAGGGCCGAGCCCGGCGAGTGCCTCGTCATCGAGGACAGCGTGCCCGGCGTCATCGCGGCGCGGGCGGCCGGGATGCGTGTGCTCGGCTTCACCGGAGGCGGACATTGGGGCCACGATCGGGCTGGCAGGGATCTTGCTGAAGCTGGAGCCGATCAGGTCTTTTTGGACTACCGGCAGCTCGATGCCCTGCTCGGTGGATTGCCCGGCGGGTGTTGATCGTCTCATAGGCTAGAGCAGCGTGATCCGAGCGCGGATTCTTTAGTCTTGGTACGATTCTAGACGATTCATGGCTTAACACAGGATAGATCTGCCTAGTGCGGCGAGGACATCGGATTCCTTTCGCAGTTGCAACGAACTTCGAAATAACTTTCCGTTGACCAGCGGAACCGGAGCGAGCACCCTGCTGTTGTGTGAGATCGTCATACCGCGGTGATTTGAAGTGAATAGCTTGCGCCGCGTCACCAAACGCTAAAGCATCACGATGCGCTCGCGTGTCGTGGTCCTTCATCGAGGAGGACTTACCATGCTCTTCCAGACGAGCCCGAGACCGATTGCCAATAGTTCCCACCGGCTGGCCCAACGCTGTCGACGCTGAGGCTTTCCGAGACCGACAGGTCTCGCTTTCCTTCTTCCGTCGTACTCGGCCTTTGGAAGGCCACCGGAGAATTTCAGACCGATGACATCCCTTCAGCCCGCATTGAAAAGCATCTCGGACCCGATCCTGCACGAGCGCATGACCGCGCGGGTGATCGAGGTCGGCGAGACCACGGCCGGCATCGCCGTGCCCGAACATGGCGGTGTGCGCTTCTACTCCTCCGAGCGCAGCTTCGACACGCTCGACGGCACCCTCTTCCGCAGCTTCGAGCAGGCGACCCGCGCAGCCCGCGAACGGTCGCGGCCGGGCGCCCGATCGCTCCGCCAACCGGCGCCGCGGCTGCAGGCCGTATGACCTGACCCAATCGCCGGCTCGTTGTTTGGACCGGCTGCTCGACGAACGGGGCCGCCGGACCGAGGTAGTCGGATCGGCGGTCCCGCTTTTCGTCGGATGGCCTACTTGCACTCCTCGCGCGCACGCTTCACCGCGTCGCCGAAGCCGCCGAGCGCGTAGTCGTCGCTCGTGGGCTTGCCGCGCATCGAGGTGGTGCGCACCGTCGCCGTCGGGCTCTTGGCCATTTCGGTCACGATGCGGGCCTCCTCGGCCTGATTCTGAACCCAGGCGTTCTCGTCCTTCACCACCAGCCCGAAGCGCGTGCTGCCGAGCGACAGATACGGGTCGGTCTTGCCTGCCGACGCCCCGGGCTTCGCCTGCGAAGCGGCGGGTTTCGGCTTGAAACCGAACATCACGGCGATCTCGTTCTGGACGTTCTCGCCCTTGCGGATCGTCACGAACAGATAGGCGGTGTCGCGGGCGAGCGTGTTCGGGGAGCGGGTCTGCGGCTGGGCGATGGCGTAGCAGACACGGGTCTTGCCCTGGCCGTTGGTGAACACGTTCCAGTCGCCGAAGGTCACGACAGGCGTCGCCTGCTGCATTCCCGGCGGTAGAGCGGCTTTCTTGTCGGCGGCCGGGGGCGCCTCGGCCGGCGCTTCGCTGCGCCCTCGACCGCGCCCGCGGCGTCGGCGGGACGACGATTCGCCCGCATCGAACTGCGCCTGCTGGATCGTCGCCCGAGTCCCCGTCTCCTGGGCAACCGCACCATGAACCGAGGCTACCGCGCCGACGCCCGCGAGCGCGAAGATCCCCGGCATGGCGAGGCCGGCCGTGCCAGCGGACAGAAGGCGGCTGAGGCGAAACATCGGCAAAGGTCCCAGGACGCGAACGAACGATTGCGCATCGGAACGCGCGCAACCGTACGAATTTACGGCGAAATGCCGGGCTGTCGCCGTGAGATGCGGGATTTATCCACGTAAGGCGGCGGGCTCTTGCGAAACATCCGCCACACTCTGCTCCCGAAGGAGCAGATTCCGGCTCTGCCGGTCAGGCGGCCTGCGAATCGCCCGACAGGGCGGACGACGCCAGGGCTGCGGCCTGAACCTCGATCGGCGGCAGGTCGACCGACGAGATCGCGATGACCGAAACCTCGACCGATGCCGCCTTCGCCGAGCGCTTGCTGGCCGGCGGATTGTAGGGCGTGTTGTAGCACTTGCGGATCGAGGCCCAGTAGGCGTCGCGCTCGGGCTTGGAGAACCGGCTCAGCCGATCCTCGATCATCGCGGTGGCCGATTCGGCGAGAACCGGGGTTTCCTCAGGGCTGATCCAGCTCTCGACGGCCATGGATGAACGGTCTCCGCTACGCTTCGCCGCCACCCATAGAGTGGTCCACCTAGCTAGACTATGAACGCATCAGGCTTCCGCCGGTTGCAGGGCACCATTTTTCCGTCAGGCGGGCCCGAGTTCCTTCAGCCAGCGTTCGGCCTGCGTCCGCACGTTCGCCGGCGCGGTGCCGCCATAGCTGGTGCGGCTCGCCACCGAATTCTCGATGCCGAGCACGGCGTAGACCGCATCCGTCAGCCGCGGCTCGACCTCCTGCATCGCCGTCAGCGGCAGCTCTTCGAGCCCGATGCCCTGGCCCGAGGCGAGCCCGACGAGACGTCCGGTGACGTGATGCGCCTCGCGGAACGGCATGCCGAGCTCCCGCACAAGCCAGTCCGCGAGATCGGTGGCGGTGGCGTAGCCGGAGCCGGCCGCCCGCTTCATCACGTCGGCGACGGGCTCGAGGTCGCGCACCATGCCGGCCATGGCGGCGAGGCAGAGGGAGAGGGCAGGGAGGGCGTCGAACGTGCCCTCCTTGTCCTCCTGCATGTCCTTCGAATAGGCGAGCGGCAGGCCCTTCATCACGATCATCAGTCCGGTCAGCGCGCCGATGATGCGGCCGGACTTCGCCCGTACCAGCTCGGCCGCATCGGGATTCCGCTTCTGCGGCATGATCGAGGAGCCGGTGGTGTAGCCGTCGGACAGTTTGACGAAGTTGAACTGGGCCGAGGTCCAGACCACGAGTTCTTCAGCAAATCGCGAAAGATGGATCGCGCAGATCGACGCCGCCGAGAGCGCCTCCAGGGCGAAATCGCGGTCGGCGACGGAATCGAGCGAGTTCGCGGTCGGCCGGTCGAAGCCCAGCGCCGCCGCCGTGGCGTGCCGATCGATCGGGAAGGAGGTGCCGGCGAGCGCCGCAGCGCCAAGCGGGCACTCGTTCAGGCGAACCCGCGCATCGCGGAACCGGCCGCGGTCGCGCCCGAGCATCTCGACATAGGCGAGGCAGTGGTGGCCGAAGGTCACCGGCTGGGCCGATTGCAGGTGGGTGAAGCCGGGCATCACCGTGCCGGCATGCTTCAGCGCGGTCTCGGCGAGCGCCCGCTGCAGGTCGGCGGCCTGGGCGTCGAGGGCGTCCAGCGTGTCGCGCACCCAGAGCCGCATGTCCGTGGCGACCTGGTCGTTGCGCGAGCGGGCGGTGTGCAGGCGTCCGGCCGTCGGGCCGACGATCTCGGTGAGCCGGCTCTCCACCGCCATGTGGATGTCTTCCAGCGCCCGGTCGAACACGAAGCTGCCGGCCGCGATCTCGGATTCCACCGTCTTGAGCCCGGCCTCGATCGCTGCCACATCTTCGGGCGGCAGGATGCCGGCCGCACCCAGCATCGCGACATGCGCCAGCGAGCCGCGGATGTCCTGGGGGGCAAGCCGCTTGTCGAACCCGATGGAGGCGTTGATTTCCTCCATGATCTCGGCGGGGCCGCTCGCGAAGCGCCCGCCCCACATCCGGTTGCTCATGTCTGACAAAACCTTCCCGCCGGCCGGGCGCAGTTGATGGCGAACCGGGCCATTCTCGTCGCGGGCGGTGCTGCCGCCGCGATCCTCGCTGGGCTCGCCCTATACGGGACCGGCTCGAAGCTCGGCAACCTCGCGACGCCTGAGCCCTGCGCGAACGCCGCCGCGACCGTGGCGCGGATCGCCCCCCTCGCCCGCGGAGATGTCGCCGCCCTCGACACCACCGGCGAACCGAAGCCGGGCGTGGTCCTTCAGTTGAAGGGCCCGGACGGCGCCGACACCAGCCTCGCCGCCCTCAGGGGCAAGGCGCTGCTGGTGAACCTCTGGGCGACCTGGTGCGCCCCCTGCAAGGCCGAGATGCCCGCCCTCGACAGGCTTCAGGGCGAGCTTGGTGGCGAAAAATTCCAGGTCGTCGCGATCAACGTCGAGACGCGCAACCTCGACAAGCCGCCGAAATGGCTCGCCGACACCGGCATCAAGACCCTCGCCTATTACGGCGACCCGGCCGGCAAGGTGCTTCCCGCCGTCCAGCAGCAGACCGGCACCATCGGCCTGCCGACCACCCTGCTGATCGACGCCGGGGGCTGCGAAGTCGGCGTGATGAAGGGGCCGGCGGACTGGGCCGGCGCGGACGGAACGGCGTTGATCAAGGCGCTGATGGGGGACGGGGCATAACTGGCAGACTTGTCCAGTCAGCGCTCAGGGCGCACGGCATCGCGTCATGAAGCCGCCGCCCAAAGCCGTCCGCGTCCTACGAAGCCGCGTGCGCCGCCCGATCTCGGCCTTGCGCGCCTTTCTCGTCAGCGAGGCGAGCGGCGGCCTCGTGCTGATGGCAGCTGCAAGTGCCGCCCTGGTGATTGCAAATTCGCCGCTGGGCGAGGCCTACGCCCACGCGCTGCACGCCCGTCTCGGGCCCTTGAGCCTGCTGCACTGGATCAACGACGGCCTGATGGCCGTGTTCTTCCTGCTCGTGGGCCTGGAGATCAAGCGCGAGGGGCTCGACGGGCGCCTGCGGACCTGGCCGGACCGGGTGTTGCCCGGCCTCGCAGCCGCCGCCGGCATGGCGGCGCCAGCGTTGGTCTATCTCGCTTTCAATCTCGCGACAGGCACGGCGCGGGGCTGGGCGATCCCGGCCGCCACCGACATCGCCTTCGCACTCGGCGTGCTGGCGCTGCTCGGCCCACGCGTGCCGATCTCGCTCAAGATCTTCCTCAGCGCGGTGGCGATCGTCGACGATCTCGGGGCCGTCGTCATCATCGCCCTGTTCTATACCGGCAGCCTCGACGCGACGATGCTCGCCGGAGCCGCCGCGGTGATGCTGGCCCTGTTCGGGCTCAACCGCAGCGGCGTGCGGGCGCTCTGGCCCTATCTCGTTCTCGGATTCGTGCTCTGGGTCCTGGTGCTGCGCTCCGGCATTCACCCCACCGTGGCCGGGGTGCTGCTGGCGCTGTTCATCCCGATCCGCCCGACGCCGGGCCGGCCGGAGGACGCGGCTTCGCCGCTGCACCGGCTGGAGCACGCCCTCGCCCCGTGGGTCGCCTTCCTGATCGTGCCGGTCTTCGGCTTCGCCAATGCCGGCGTCCAGCTGATCGGCCTGCCGGCACACGCGCTGCTCGATCCGGTGACGCTCGGCGTGGCGCTCGGCCTCTTTGCCGGCAAGCAGCTGGGCGTGCTGCTGAGCGTGCGCCTCGCGGTCGCCCTCGGCATCGCCCACAAACCCGGCGGAGCGAACTGGGGACAGGTCTACGGCGTGGCGCTGCTCTGCGGCATCGGTTTCACCATGAGCCTGTTCATCGGCGGCCTCGCCTTCGGCGACGGCCTGCACGAGACGGAGACGAAGCTCGGCGTGCTCGTCGGGTCGCTGCTGTCGGGGATCGCCGGGGCCGTCGTGATGAAGCTGGCCACAGGGCGGACGGCCCACGAAAAAGGCGCCCGGTAAGGGGCGCCCGATCGTTCGTCGCGGGGCGATCGTGCCTACTCGCAGACCTCGACGCGCCGGTAGGTGAACGCGTCCTCGTCGAGCCAGACCTTGCGGCGCTCGTAATGGCAGACCGGGCCGCGGCGCGGGCGAACGTAGACCGGCACGGGCTCTTCTTCGACATAGACCGGACGCGGGCCGGGCGGGGGCGCGCCACCGCCGCCGAGCATGGCGCCGAGCGCCACGCCGCCGAGCACGCCGGCAGCCGCGCCGCCGATCAGGGCGCCGTTGCGGCCGTCGCGAGCGTCGGCATGGCCGGCGGCGGCAAGAGCCAATGCGCCGATGACGACGGCGCGAAATCCGTGATGAACGAGTCCGAAGGACGTGGAGGCACGCACGCTTGCAATCTCCCAATGGCGTTGGGACGAGCTAAACAGCGGCGTGCTTAAAAATCAGGAAACGCGGCCGGGAGAAATCGTGCCGGACGGCATGCGATGCCGATGCTGTTACCACGCGCGCATTGCCTTCCGAAGTCCGCGCCCCACCCTCGGAGGCGGCGCCCAGCATCGGGTCGCCGCGGGGCCGAGGAGCGCACGGGATGACGGTACGATCGGGAAGTCTGGCGCTTCTCGCGGCGCTGCTGCTGGGACCCGGCGCGCCCCAGGCCGCGCAGGCGCCCGCCTTCATCCTCGTCGGCCTCGACGGAAAGACCTTCTTCGAGCCCGACGGCGACCGGAATGGGCCGAACGGGTCGGACGCCCTCGCCTTCATCGACGTCAGCGACGAAGCGCACCCGCAGGTCGCCACGACGATGCTGCTCGACAACTCGGTCTACGGCCCGCCGACGAACCTGCAGATCACCCCCGACGGCCGCCTCGGCCTCGTGGCGAGTTCGGTGACGATGCAGCAGGAGAGCGCCGACGCCCCGTTCTTCGCAAAGCCCGACGACCGGCTGCACGTCGTCGACCTGACCACCGACCCGCCGAGCCTCGTCGAGACGCTGCACGTCGGCCGCCAGCCCTCGGGCCTCGCGATCAACGGGGCGGGCGACCTCGCCCTCATCGCCAACCGCGAGGGCAAGAGCGTGAGCGTGCTCACCATCGTGGGCACCACGGTGACACAAATCGGCGTCGTAGAGGTCGGCGACGAAGCCGCCGCGGTGGCGATCTCGCCGAACGGCCGGCGCGCCTTCGTCACCAAGAACAAGGCCGGCAAGGTCGGCGTGCTCGCGATCGACGGGACCAACGTCTCCTACGACCCGAAGCAGGACATGCCCGTGGGTGCCGGCGTCTATCCCATCGAGGTGACGCCGGACGCCCGCCTCGCGCTCACCGGCAACACCGGCGGCGCGCCCTCCGATGGCAACGCCGACAGCGTCACGGTGATCGACGCCGACCTCACCGTGCCGAAAGTGGTCGACTGGCTCGGTGTCGGCGACACGCCGGAATCCCTCGACATCGCGCCGGACGGGCGCCACGCCGCCGTCTCGGTGGTGCGCGGCGCCTCGGCTCCGCATGCGAGCCCGAACTACACGAAGACCGGCCTCGCGGTGCTGCTCACCATCGATCCCGAGGGCTCCGTGCGCGTCACCGGCGCGGCCGAGGCCGGCGCGGTCACCCAGGGCATCGTGTTCTCGCCGTCCGGCCGCTACGTCTATATCGGCAACTACGCCGACCGGAATCTGCAGGTGTACCGGGTCGAGGGCGACGCCATCGTCGCCACCGGGTTCAAACTGCAGCTGCCGGGGCAACCGGCCTCGATGCGGGGACGGGCGCGGGGGTGAGGCTCACAGCAATCCGCCGAGATCCTTCACGACGGTGGCCGGCGGCAGGTCGGGATACTCGTCCGGCAGGCCGGTGCGGTTCACCCAGACCGGCGTGAAGCCGAAGGCCGACGCGCCCGCGATGTCCCAGCGGTTCGAGGAGCAGAACACGACTTCGGCCGATGCGACGCCGAGCCGGTCGAGCACGAACTGATAGGAGCGCGGCGAGGTCTTATAGGTCTGCACGTCGTCGACCGAGAGCACCGCGTCGAGCCGCTCGCCGAGCCCGGCCGAGGCCACGGCCCGATCGAGCATGGTTTGATTTCCGTTGGAAAATATCGCCGTCCGCAGTCCCGCCTCGCGCAAGCGGGCCAGGACTTGCGGGACTTCGGCATAGGCATCGAGATCGCGATAGGCGTCGAGCAGCGGCGCGCGCAGGGCACAGTCGATGCTCGGATACTTCGCCAACGCGAAGTCGAGCGCCTGTTCGGTCAGCGACCAGAAACTCGTGTAGCGGCCGATCAGGCCGAGGACCCAGCTGTATTCGAGCTGCTTGTTCCGCCACAGCGCCGAGAACGCCTCGGCCTCGGAGCCGATCGCCTCGGCGTGGCGGTTCACCGCCGCGTTGACGTCGAACAGCGTCCCGTAGGCATCGAAGACGATGCACGTTTTGCCGGCGAATAAATTGGGATTCGACATGGTGCCTTCGCTCGCTGCAGTCGCGCAATACCCTCCCCCTCTGCGGGGGAGGGTCCTTTGCAGGCCGCCAGCCTAAAATCCTATACCGCAAACTCGGTATAGGCCGCCTCGTCCATCAGGCCTTCCAGCGCCGAGACGTCGTCGAGGCGGATCCTGTAGAGCCAGCCGCCACCCTGCGGATCGCTGCCGACACCGGCCGGGTCGGCGACGGCAGCGTCGTTGACCTCCGTGACCTCGCCCGAGAGCGGCGCGTAGACGTCCGACGCCGCCTTGACAGACTCGACCACGGCGGCGGCATCGCCCTTCTTCAGCTTGGCTCCGACCTTCGGCAGCTCGATGAAGACGAGGTCCCCGAGCTGCTCGGCGGCGTGGCGCGTGATGCCGACCGTGGCGACGTCGCCATCGAGTTTCAGCCATTCGTGTTCATCGGTGAATTTCAGCATGGGTCGCTCCGTGAGAGGGGAGGGGGATCAGCTGCGCTTGAATCCAGCCGGGACGAAGGGCATCGCCGTGACTGTGAGCGGCAGACGCTGCCCGCGCAGTTCGGCGAAGACGCGGGTGCCGGGCTCGGCGAGCGGCGTCGGCAGGTAGCCCATGGCGATGGGGGCCCCGAGGCTCGGCCCGAAGCCGCCCGAGGTGACGGCCCCGGCGGGTTCGGGGTCTTCCTCCGATGCGAACAGCGAGGCGCCGGCGCGCACGGGCGCGCGGCCTTCGGGCCTGAGGCCGACGCGGCGGCGCGAAGGGCCGTGCTCGATCTCGCTGAGGATGCGGTGCGCGCCGGGAAAACCGCCCGCGCGTGCGCCGCCGGGGCGGCGCACCGGCTGGATCGCCCAGAGCAGGCCGGCCTCGACCGGCGTGGTGCCGGCGTCGATGTCCGAGCCGTGCAGGCAGAGCCCGGCCTCGAGCCGCAGCGAATCGCGGGCGCCGAGGCCGACCGGCAGCACGTCGGCATCGGCGAGCAGCGCCTCCGCGATCTCTTCGGCGCGGTCGGCGGGAAGCGAGATCTCGAAGCCGTCCTCGCCGGTATAGCCCGAGCGCACGACGAGGCAGGAGGCTCCGAGGATCCTGGTGGCGCGAACATCCATGAAACGGATGCCGTCGATGTCGGCGGTAAGGCGCTCGAGCGTCACGTAGGCCTGCGGCCCCTGAAGGGCGATCAATGCGTTGGGGACCGATGCGAGGGCGATGCCCTCGGGCAGGTGCGCGCGCAGATGCGCTTCGTCCTGCGCCTTGTTGGCCGCATTGACGACGACGAGGAGATGGTCGCCGAGGTTCGCCACCATCAGGTCGTCGATGATGCCGCCGGCCTCGTTGGTCAGGAAGCCGTAGCGCTGACGCCCGAGTGCCAGGCCGAGAATGTCGATCGGGATCAGCGTTTCGAGGGCGCGAGCCGCTTCGGCGAGGTCACCCGAGCGGGCACGCACGCTGAGCTGGCCCATATGCGAAACATCGAAGAGGCCGGCCTGGGCGCGGGTGTGGATGTGTTCCTTGAGCAGCCCGGCTGGATACTGGACCGGCATCTCGTAGCCAGCAAACGGAACCATCCTGGCGCCGTGCCGCAGATGCAGCCCGTAGAGCGGGGTGCGCCTCATGGCCTCCGCCGACGGAGAGGCGGAGCGGGCGATCTCGACGGTATCCGTGTTCATCGGCCCTCCACGACGATCGGTTCTCCGGCCTGCCTCACGGCCGGCCGGTTGCCCCCATCTGTCGCGGGTACCTGAGAGCTTCCCTCGCGCCGCCGGGGCGGAGAGGTTTCTCCTTCGGTGGGCGTCGACCGACGCCTCTCTCCAGATGTCCAACGATGCGGTGATTGTGCCTGAGAGGTTCCGGGGGTGGTTGCTCCGTCGGCGCCATGACCGGCTCGTCGCCGGGCTGGGCTCTCCCACATCGTCCTTCACGGACAGCTCAAGCTGGCATGACGCCTCGGAGCGCGCAAGGGCTACGCCGGCGGCTCAGGCGATGCCGGCCAGATGCAGGGCGACGCCGACGGCCGAGCAGGCGAGCAGCGTCGGGATCATGCCGGACTTGAAGCGCAGCACCGCCACGACGGCTGCCAGGGTGAGCAGGAATGCCGGTCCGTTGACGCTCGCCGGCACCGGCACCTCGATCGCCAGCCCGAGGCCCGGCCGCAAAACCGCGACGCGGGCGAACAGCGTGTGGAGCGCGAACCAGACCGCGAGGTTGAGGATGACCCCGACCACTGCCGCCGTGATCGCCGCGAGCGCTCCGGACAGCGCCCGATTTCCGCGCAGCGCCTCGACGTAGGGCGCACCGGCAAAGATCCAGAGGAAGCAGGGTACGAAGGTGACCCAGGTGGTCAGCAGGCCGCCGAGGATGCCGGCGAGGTAGGGATCGAGGCTGCCGGGCGCACGGTAGGCGCCGAGAAAGCCGACGAACTGCGTGACCATAATCAGCGGCCCCGGCGTGGTCTCGGCCATGCCGAGGCCGTCGAGCATCTCGCCGGGCTTCAACCAGCCATAGGTCTCCACGCCGGCCTGCGCCACGTAGGCGAGGACGGCATAGGCGCCGCCGAAGGTGACGAGCGCCATCTTGGAAAAGAACACCGCGATGTCGGCGAAGGCGTTGCCGGTTCCGAGCCAGGCGGCGAGCCCGATCACGGGCGCCAGCCACAGGACCGCCAGGATGGCGCCGATGCGCAGCGACCACGCGGTGTCGGGCAGGGCATGGGCCGGCACGCCGTCGCCGAGCAGGCTGTCGGCATCGGACAGGCCCGGGCCGGATGCGCCATGGCCGCCGGCCTGGAAGGCGGTCGATCCGAGGCGCGTGCCTAGATAGCCGGCGAGCCCGGCGGCGAGGACGATCAGCGGAAACGGCAGCGAGAGAACGAAGATCGCGACGAAAGCGAGGGCTGCGATCGCGCGCATGGTTCCGTTGCGGAGCGCCCGCGATCCGACCCGGATGACCGCTTGAAGGACGACGGCGAGCACGGCGCATTTCAAACCGAAAAAGAACCCGGCGACGAGGCCGGTCTGGCCGAAGGCGACGTAGACGAGGCTGAGCGCCATGATCGCCACGGCGCCCGGCAGCACGAACAGGATGCCGGCGATGAGGCCGCCCACCGTCCGGTGCATCAGCCAGCCGATATAGATCGCGAGTTGCTGCGCCTCGGGGCCGGGCAGTAGCGTGCAGTAGGAGAGGGCGTGAAGGAAGCGCTGCTCGCCGATCCAGCGGCGTTCGTCGACCAGGATGCGGTGCATCACCGCGATCTGTCCGGCCGGGCCGCCGAAGCTCAGAAGCGCGATCCGCGCCCAGACCCGCGTGGCCTCGGCGAGGGTGACGCCGTGCCGGTCTGCGGCGTCGGCCATTGCGAACTGGCTATCGGCCGCAATTCAAGCCGCGATCGCCCCGCCGGCTTCCGTCCGCAGCCAAGCCGCCCCGCAGGCCTTCGCCAGTTCGCGGACGCGCAAGATGTAGCTCTGCCGTTCGGTCACCGAGATCACGCCGCGGGCGTCGAGAAGGTTGAAGACGTGGCTCGCCTTGATGCACTGGTCATAGGCGGGCTGCGCCATCCTGTGCCGCTGCCCCTCGCCGGGGTCGCCCGCGTCGAGATAGCTCCGGCAGGCCTTTTCGGCGTCCGTGAACTGGCGAAACAGCATCGCCGTGTCGGCGGCCTCGAAGTTGTGTCGGGAATATTCCTGCTCGGCCTGGAGAAACACGTCGCCGTAGGTAACCTTGTCGTCACCTTCGCGGCCGTTGAAGTTCAGGTCGTAGACGTTCTCGACGCCCTGCACGTACATGGCGAGCCGCTCGAGACCGTAGGTCAGTTCGCCCGCCACGGGCGCGCATTCGAAGCCGGCGACCTGCTGGAAATAGGTGAACTGGCTCACCTCCATGCCGTCGCACCAGCATTCCCAGCCGAGGCCCCAGGCGCCGAGCGTCGGGCTCTCCCAGTCGTCCTCGACGAAGCGGATGTCGTGGAGCGCCAGGTCCACGCCGATCGCCGCCAGGGACTCGAGGTAGAGCTCCTGCAGGTTCGGCGGGTTCGGCTTCAGGATGACCTGGAACTGGTAGTAGTGCTGCAGCCGGTTGGGGTTCTCGCCGTAGCGCCCGTCCTTCGGCCTGCGCGAGGGCTGCACGTAGGCCGCCTTCCAGGGCCGCGGCCCGAGGGCGCGAAGCGTGGTCGCCGGATGGAAGGTGCCGGCCCCGACTTCCATGTCGTAGGGCTGCAGGATGACGCAGCCCTGCGCCGCCCAGAAGCGCTGGAGCGTGAGGATCAGCCCCTGGAACGAGGTTTTCGGCGCGAGATCGGCATCGCTCGACATGGTCGGTCCGGGCTTCGAGGAGTGCGGACCGTTTAGGGACGGGGCGGGGGGTGTCAAGCAAGGCGGAAGCGTACCGACTGCGACGCGATCCGCGCGATCGGATCAACGCCCCGCTAACCATCTCGCACGGATCACGCGGCCGGGGGCCTGCCATTGCGCCGGGACGGCCCGAACTAACCCGATGATGCTGACCCATTTACGCCGCTGGATCACCGAACACCGGCCGAGACAGGCCGCCGTCGAGGCCGAGGCGCAGAGGCTGATCGCGCGTCACGGCACCAACGCGCCGCTGGTTGCCCGCGCACTCTCCGGCCCTCCAGGGCGGCCGAGCCCCTATGGCCGGAAGGTCGCCAAACGCGTCGACCAGATCGCGAAGCGCCGGAATTCGGGGCGCCCGTAACCCCGCCGTCGCGCGAGACGAAGGCGAGTTCGTATCCACCGGGATCCGAATCATGCGCATTCTCCTTCTCGCCGCCGCCCTGCTCGCGGCACCCCTCGCCGAGGCGGCCGAGCGGCCCGTCGTCGTCGAGCTGTTCACCTCGCAGGGCTGCTCGTCCTGTCCGCCGGCCGACGCCTATCTCACCGATCTGGCGGCGCGCCGCGACGTGCTGCCGCTCGCCTTCCACGTCACCTATTGGAACAGGCTCGGCTGGCGGGACCCGTATTCGCTGACGGCGGCGACCGCGCGGCAGGAGGCCTATGCCGGCCGACTCGGCGAGACGGCGTTCACGCCGCAGATGGTCGTCGACGGGCGCAGCAGCGTCATCGGCTCGCGCCGTGGCGAGGCCGGAGCGGCGATCGCCCAGGCGAAGGCGCAGGCCGTGACTGGGGTACCCGTGAGCCTCAGCCGGGGCGGGGCCGGTTTGTCGATCGCGGTCGGTCCAGGCGCCGGCGCGGGGCGGGTGCTGCTCGTCGGCTTCGACCGGCGGCGCACCACGCCGGTCGGGCGGGGCGAGAATAGCGGCCGCACGCTGACCGAATCGAACATCGTCCGCTCGATCCGCGAGGTCGCGACCTGGCGCGGTGCGCCGCTCAGCCTCGGCGAAGGGGTGCCGGCGGGCGAGGACGCCGCCGTGATCGTGCAGGCCGACGATGGGCGCATTCTCGGCGCGGCGCGGCTGTAACCGGCGGCAGACCGGCGCGAATGAGTCGTCGAGGCGCCCGGAGCGGGTCCCTCCGATACCCTGGAGAACATTCCGATGCGCCACCCCATGAAGACCGTTCTGTCGGCCGCCCTGCTGTCCCTGTCCGTCGCGACGCTGCCTGCCCTCGCCGTCGAGCCGATGAAGGAACAGGCGCCCAAGGGCGATGCCATGAAGGGCGACGCGATGAAGGGCGATGCCATGAAGAAGGACACCATGATGAAGGGCGACGCCATGAAGAAGGACTCCATGCACAAGGACGGCATGAAGAAGGATTCGATGGAGAAGCACTGACGCAGCCCTCCTGCCCAGGCCGGGTCTTGGACCCGGCCGATCGGATCATGCGATGGACTTCCTCTCGACCGGAGCCGCGCTCCGCCTCGGCTCGGCCGGCACGGCGCCGGCATCTCTGCTTCCCGTGGGCCCCTTCGGGGCGCTAACAATGCGCATGGAGAGGCGCGCCACATCGGCCGATAGGCTCGAAGACACGCTGTCGGCAGCGATGACGGCGGCCCAGGCCGGCGACGCGGAGGCCTATCGCGATCTGCTGCGCGCCTGCATGCCGGTGATCGCGGCGGCGGCACGGGCGAAGGGTATCCGAGGCGAGGCGGTCGAGGACGTGGTGCAGGACACGCTAATGACGGTGCACCGGGCGCGGGCGAGCTACGATCCGGCCCGGCCGTTCCTGCCCTGGCTGCGGGCCATCGCGCAGCGGCGCGCGGTCGACCTGATGCGCCACCAGGGCCGGCGCCCGAAGGAGGCGCATGATCCGATCGCCTACGAGAGCCGCGCCGACGAAGGCCTGCCGGCGGCGGGAGACGGCCTCGAAGCGCGCGACCGCGACAGCCGGCTGGCCAAGGCCGTCGCGGCCCTCCCCGACGGGCAACGTCAGGCGGTGGAGCACTTGAGCCTACGCGAACACTCGCTCGCCGAGGCGGCCGCCCTGACGGGACGCAGCACCGGTGCGCTCAAGGTCAACCTTCACCGGGCGCTGAAGGCGCTCCGAACGGCCCTCGCGAAGGAGAGGAGGGATGGCGATGTCTGAGTCTCTCCGCCTCGACAGTCTCGTCGACGACCTTGCGGGCGATCTCACGCCGGTGCGCCGGCTTGCGCCGCCCGCCCTCCGCGCTCTCGGCTGGTTCGCGGCCGTGTTGGGGCTGGCCGTGGTGCTGTCCCCCCTCGCCGACCTCCACGCCGTGCGCGAGCGGCTCGGCGTTCCCGATCTCTGCGTCGCGGCGATCGGTGCCGTGTCGACCGCCCTCTGCGCGGCGCTCGCCGCCTTCCAGACCAGCGTGCCCGGACGTTCACGGCTTTGGCCGCTGCTGCCGCTGCCGCCGCTGGCGCTCTGGATCGGCGCAAGCAGCCTCGGTTGCCTGCGCGCCTGGATCGCGCCGGATACGAACCTCGCCGACGCCGCGGAGATGCGCGGCTGCCTCTATTTCCTGCTCGGTGTATCGTTGCCGCTCTCGGTGCTGCTGGTGCTGATGCTGCGCCGGGCCTGCCCGATGCGGCCGAACCTCACGGCGGCGCTCGCCGGGCTCGCCACGGCGGGTGCGGCGGCGGCCCTGCTGGTGCCGTTCCATCCGCACGACGCGACCGCGAGCGACCTCGCCATGCACGCGTTGGCAGTGGCCGTGATCATCGCGCTGAACGGGCTGGCGGGGGGGCGGCTGCTGGATCGGGGGATGTCGCGGGTGAGACACCCCTAGGCAATCATCTCGGCCCCTCTTCACTGGACGGGTGAAGCGACAGCGGAACCCGATCCGGTGCCCAGCATAAGAATCCGCGAAGCGTCGCCTCTTTGCGCCGTTCGAATCGAGCCGCTACGCGGCCCTTGTTTCGCTAGAGCAGGCTGCGAAAAAGTGGCAACGGTTTTTCGCTCGAAGCCTGCTCCAAACTTTTGAATCGATCACGTTTTCTGCGTTTTGATCGATCCGATCAAAACGCAGCGTGATCTAGGTCCCGGATCGCCTTCCGCTTCGCTGCAGGCGTCCGGGAAAAGGGTTGCGCGAACGAAACCGATGTAGGGAAGCCGTGTCAGCGGCCACCCGTCTCCGGCAGGTTCGTCAGGATCGAGAACGGGACGTTGCCGCCGCCTTCGGGGGCGAAACGCGGGTTGAGCACGACCACGGCGAGGACCGAGCGATCGTCCGGGCTGGTATAGGCGAAGGACCAGGCGGTGGGGTTCTCGGTGAGGACGAACTCCTTCCAGCCCTGCCCTGCGATCATCGCCTTGTCGTAGTAGTCCTTGATCGGCGCAGGATCGGCATCGCTGTCGATGCGGCGTGGCAGGACGCGAAGATTCTTGCCGAAACGCGAGGCGAGTTGCGCGACGATCGCCGCTTGCGCGTCCCGGTCAGCCGTGCGGACGACCTCGCTGAAGGCCCCTTCCCTCACCGCCTCGACGCCCGGCGGGTCGGGGGGCAGGCCGGTGGGGCCGCCGCATCCCACGAGGACACCGACGATCGTGGCTGCCGCGAGGAGCCCAAGGGCGTGCCGGCGGATCGTCGTCACAACGGCCATCAGGCCTCCGGAAAAGGATCGCCCGTCACCACCAGCACCGGCTCCGGCGGGCGCCCCCAGGCGGCTGGCTGATCGTTCGATCCGGTGCCGAGCGGGCACTGGACCATGACGCTGTCGCTCCAGCGGCCGTATTTGTAGCCGATGGCCGGCAGGTAGCCGACGCGGGTGAAGCCGCAGGCCTCGTGCAGGCGGAGCGAGGCCTCGTTGCGGGCGTCGATATAGCCGATCATCTGGCGGTATCCGCCGGCCGCGCAGGCCTCGATCAGCGCCGGCAGCAAGCGCCGGCCGATGCCCGAATGCAGGTGGTCGGGGTGGACGTAGATCGAGTGCTTGAGGGTGTAGCGATAGGCCGGGCGCTTGCGAAACGGCACGGCGTAGGCATAGCCCGCCACCAGCCCGGCGCACTCGGCGACGAGGTGGGGCAGGCGCTTCTTGCGCATGGTCTTGCGGCGACGCTTGAGGTCGTCGGGGAGCAGGCGCTCCTCCTCGAAGTCGCCGACATCGCCGACGCCGCGGCGGATGTGGTGCTCGTAGATCGCCACCATCGGCGCGACGTCGCCATCGGATGAGGGCCGGATGACGATGTCGGGCCAGTGCGCGGCGGGTACCGCCGGCTGCGCCGTCATTGGCCCTCGCGCAGGACGTAGGTGAAGAAGCGGATGCGCCCGTCAGTCTCGACCTGACGGTAGACGCCCTGGATCTCGGCCTCAAAGCCCGGAAACAGGTTGGCCGAGCGCTCGAACATCTTGAAGTAATCGAGCATGGGCTTCGCCCGCTCGTCCAGGCGCTCGCCCGGCAGCACCGTGCCGATGCCCGGCGGATAGACCAGCATCAGCGTCGTGGCGACGCGGCCTTCCGCTTCCGCGATCGGCACGAAGTCGACGTGGTTGCGGGTCAGCATCTGGGCGGCGGCCTTCGGGGCCATCACCATCTCGGGCAGGTGACCGGGCTCGAACTGCTTGCGCTGCAATTTCGAGGTGCCGGCCTCCCGGTGGAAATTGTGGAAGTCCGAGCAGAGATCACGCAGGCGTACCCCCTGGTAGCGGTTTGGGCGGCGCCGCACGAATTCCGGCATCGCCTCTTCGAGCGGCACGTTGTCGTCGTGCAGGCGCTTGAAGGCGACGAGACCCGAGATCAGCGTGCCCGCCTTCGACGATTCGACGCCGGGGGTGAGCAGGAAGAGGAGCGAGTTGAGATCGTTCTTCTCGGCGACGATCCGGTTCTCACGCAGGTATTGCGCCACGATCGGCGCCGGCACGCCGTGCTCGGCATACTCGCCGGTCTTGCGGTCGAAGCCGGGGGTGAGGACCGTCAGCTTGTTCGGGTCGGTCATGGCGTAGCCGGGCGCGACCTGCGTGAAGCCGTGCCAGCGGGCGCCGGGCTTCAGCTCCCAGTGCTTGGGGTCGGAGGCGAGCACGTCGGTGGGCAGGCTCTCCCAGGCCACCTCGTCGCCGTCCGCGTTCGTCGCGGTATCGGGCACGAAAGGGTCGAAGAACCAGCGGCGCTTCGGATCGCCCTCCTTCTCCTCGAACTCGCGCCGGATGGCGCGGACCTTCTTGCGCCACTCGATGCCGAGCCGGATCGTGTCGTCCCAGAGGATCATGCCGGAGCGGCCCTTCATCATCTGCGCGCCGACATCGAGCGAGGCGAAGATCGGGTAGAAGGGCGAAGTCGAGGCGTGGACCAGGAAGCTCTCGTTGAGGCGGCGATGCTCGACGCGCCGCGTCTGGCCGCGGATGTGGCTGTCCTTGGTGTGGATCTGCGAGGCCTGCGAAAAACTCGCGAGCTGCTTGTGGGTCGATTGCGTGGCGATGACGCCCGGCGAGGTCTCGTCGAGCCCGGTCAGGCCCATGGCGAAGTGGCCGGCGAAGAGCGGGTGGAACTTCATGAAGCCCGCCCAGGCCTCGTCGAACAGGATGTAGTCGCAGAGGTGGCCGATCTTCTCGACGATCATGCGCGCGTCGTAGATCGTGCCGTCATAGGTGCATTGCTCGATCACCGCGACGCGGAACGGGCGCTCGCGGCGCCAGGCTTCCTTGTCCGTCACCAGCGGGTTGTGCTTGATCTTCTTGCGGATCGCCTTCTCGTCGAGGGCATCGTGGTAGATCGGCCCGATCAGCCCATAGGCGTTGCGGTCGGTCTCCAGGAAGATCGGGATGCCGCCGGCGATCATCAGGGCGCCGTGATGGGCGGCCTTGTGGTTGTTGCGGTCGAACAGGACGAGGTCGCCCTCGGCCACCAGGGAGCCGAGCACGACCTTGTTCGAGGCCGAGGTGCCGTTGAGGACGAAGTAGGTCTTTTCGGCGCCGAAGATCTGCGCCGCTTCTTTCTGCGCCTTCAGCGCCGGGCCCTCGTGGGTCAGCAGGTCGCCGAGATCGAGCACCGAGTTGTCGAGGTCGTCGCGAAAGATCGCCTCGCCGAGATGCTCGACGAAGATCCGGCCGATGGGCGAGCGGTTGTAGAAGATGCCGCCGTTATGGCCCGGGCAGGTCCAGAGCTGGTTGCCCATCTCGGCGTAGTCGACGAGCGCGCCGAAGAACGGCGTCTTGAGGGTCTCGGCATATTGCGTCACCCGGCTGACGAGGCCGCGGGCAATGAATTCCGGGGTTTCTTCCGCCAGGAAGATGTAGCCGTCGATGAAGTCGAGCAGCTCGACCGGGATGTCCTCCAGCCGCTTGCGGCGGACCATGATGACGATCGGCATCTCGAGGCCGCGCTTGCGCATCATGTCGATGAGCGCCGCCGCCTTGCCGTCGAGGCCGCGCTTGCCCCAATCGACGACCATGCAGCCGATGGCGGCGTCGGTCTGCACGGCGATCGAGGCATCCTCGACGCGGCGCGCCCGGATCACCTCGAAGCCCCGGCCCTCGACCGCCGCCACGATCTGGTTGACGCGCACGCCTTCGAGATCGTCCGGGTCGAAGGTCGGCGTGCACATCAGCACGGTAAAGCGGCGATGGAAGTCCATGGGGCAACGGCTCCGCTGGGGTTGGCCGCGCCCTGTTGCCGGATGCTCGGTGACGATTCAATGACGAAGGTGAGGAGTGAGTGGGAAACGGTGTTTTGGGGGGCGGAGCGGGCAAGCCGATTGTCGCCGGACGCCCGCTTCATATCCACCGCGCCCTTCCCCGGACGGGTGGAGCGCAAGCCGAACCCGATCCGGGGTCCGGCACAAAAACCCGCGAAGCGTCAAACGCTTACGCCGTTCGTGTCGTGCCGCTGCGCGTCCCTTCCTACGCTGGATCCCGGATCACATTCCGCGGCGCTGCAGGTGTCCGGGAAAGGGGGCGCAAGCTCGTTTGTTGCGTCCTTCAGGCCACGCCCGCGTCGAGCTTCCGGCACAACGCCGCGAACTCGTCCGCGTTGCTGTAGCGGATCCGGATCTCACCTTCGCCCGATGGCCGCGCCTTCACGGCGACGCCGAAGCCCAGCGCCTTGGCGAGCGTCTGCTCCAGGGTGCGGATGCCGGCATCCTTCTCGGCCGCGCGGCGCGGTTTTGCGGATTGCGGCGTCTCGTCGGCGTTGGCCTGAACCTCGGCTTCGGCGGCAGCGATCGCCTCGATGTCGCGGACGGACAGCCCTTCGGCGACGATGCGGCGGGCCACGGTTTCGGGATCGTGTACGGAGAGCAGCGCACGGGCATGGCCGGCGCTGATCTCGGTGTTGGTGACGCGATCCTGGATCCCTTGGGGCAACTGCAGCAAGCGGAGCGTGTTGGCGAGGTGGCTGCGGCTCTTGCCCAGGATCTCGGCGAGTTCGCGCTGGGTATATTTGAACTCGCTCATCAGGCGCTCGTAGCCCGAAGCCTCCTCGATGGCGTTCAGGTCGGCGCGCTGGATGTTTTCGAGGATCGCGTATTCGAGCGAGGCCTTGTCGTCGAGGTGAAGGACGACGATCGGCACCTCCGTGTGCCCGGCGATCTGCGCCGCGCGCCAGCGGCGTTCGCCGGCCACGATTTCATAGGTGCCCGGCACGCCCGGCAGCGGCCGCACCACCACCGGCTGGATGACGCCGCGCATCCGGATCGATTCGGAGAGCTCCTTGAGCTCCGTCTCCGAAAAGCTGCGGCGCGGGTTGCGCGGGTTCGGGCGCAGGAATTCCACCGCGACCTTGCGCTGCTCGCGGTCGTAGCTGCCGCGCGGCTCGGTGGGGAAATCGCCGATCAGGGCCGCGAGCCCACGCCCGAGCCTGGGCCGCGCCGCATCATCCGCCATCGCCATCAGGATACTCCATTACGCGTCGTGAGTGCTCTCAGACGAAGTGGACGCCGGTTCGTCGTCAGAGGGCGCGACAAAACAAAAATTCAGGCGGCGGCTGCGGGCGGCGGTATGCGGCCTTCGCGCTGGATCACCTCGGAGGCGAGGCGGAGATAGGCCTGCGAGCCGGCGCATTTCAGGTCGTAGAGCAGCACCGGCTTGCCATGCGAGGGCGCCTCGGAGACGCGCACGTTGCGCGGGATCGTGGTGCCGTAGACCTTGTCGCCGAGGAAGCCGCGCACGTCCGCCTCGACCTGGGTCGAGAGGTTGTTGCGCGGGTCGTACATGGTGAGCACCACGCCCTGGATCTCCAGGCGCGGGTTCAGCGCGGTCTTGACCTGGTCGACAGTGCGCAGGAGCTGGCTCAGCCCCTCCAACGCGAAAAACTCGCATTGCAGCGGCACCAGCACGGCGTCGGCGGCGGCCAGTGCGTTGATGGTCAGCAGGTTCAGCGAGGGCGGGCAGTCGATCAGGACGTAGGTGACGCCCTGCGTCGCCGGATGCGCCTTGATGTCCTGCAGCACGCCGCGCAAGCGATGCGCCCGGTCGGGCAGGCTCGCCAGTTCGAGTTCGAGGCCGAGTAGGTCCATGGTCGAGGGCGCCACCGAGAGGCGCGGCACGGCCGTCGGCACGATGGCCTGGGCCAGTGAGGCTTCGCCCGCCATGACGTGGTAGGTCGAGACGTCACGGTTGCGCCGGTCGATGCCGAGGCCCGTCGAGGCATTGCCCTGCGGATCGAGATCGATGACGAGCACGTTCTCGCCGATGGCGGCCAGCGCCGTGCCGAGATTGATGGCGGTCGTGGTCTTGCCGACGCCGCCCTTCTGGTTGGCGAGCGCCAGGATGCGCAGGGGCCGTCTCGGATCGGTCATGAATCCACGCGGGAGAGGGCCGTGACGCGCAGGATCCGGGCCTGCGAGTCGGTCCGGCTCGGGATCGAATCGTAGGTGAGAGTCCACTTACGCTGGGCCTCGGTCAATTCCGTGGATGCATCACGCCCCTTCGGAAACAGCCCTACTGCACCGGTTTTTAACAGAGGTTCGGTCCAATCGAGCAGCTGGGGCAAAGGTGCAAGTGCACGGGCGCAGACCACTTCGGTGCCGGCCTGCTCTGTGATGACCTCTTCGATGCGGGCGTTGAGCACAGTGACGGGCGCGCCGGTGAGTCGGGCGGTCTCCGTGAGGAAGGCGCATTTGCGCGCGTTGCTCTCCAAAAGTTTCACGTGAAACATTTCGCGATCACGCCCAGCGATTGCGAGAATCAAGCCGGGGATGCCCGCTCCCGAGCCGAGATCGAGCCAGCGCTTGGAGTCGGGCGCCAGTGCCAGGAGCTGAAGCGCGTCGGCGATGTGCCGCGTCCAGACCTCCGACAGCGTGGCCGGCCCGACGAGGTTTTTTACCGTCTGCCAGCGCTTGAGTTGCTCGACGTAGATGTCGAGGAGCCGCGATGTTTCACGTGAAACATCGTGGGCGGCGAGAACTTTTTCGCGGTCGTTGGATGCCATCGGCCCTCACACTCGCCCACCCTCAGCCTAAGCCTGAGGTGCCCGCGAAGCGGGCCTCGAAGGATCCTCCAGTAAGCTCAGCGCAAAATGGATGACCCTTCGAGGCCTTCGCCGCGCTTCGGCACCTCAGGGTGAGATCGCGGGTGGGATATTCAAAGCTCTGTCGCGTTAGATCGCCGCCGCCCCGGCTCCCCTACCCCGCCGCGCATGCGCAGCCAGCAGGGTCAGCGCTGCCGGCGTCACACCCTCGATGCGCGCCGCCTGACCAAGCGTTGCGGGGCGTACGGCTTCCAACTTCACGCGCATCTCGTTCGAGAGCCCGGCGATGTTGTCATAGGTGAGATGAGCCGGCAGGCGCACGGCCTCGTCGCGGCGGAAGGCGGCGATGTCGGCGGTCTGGCGCCCCAGATAAACGGCGTAGGTGGCGTCGGTGGTCAGCCGCTCGGCGACGCGCGCCGGCACCGCCCCGAGTTCCGGCCAGACTGCCGCAAGGCGCTCCCAGCCGATCTCCGGATAGGACAGCAGCTGGAAGGCGCTGCGGCGCAGACCGTCGCGATTGAGAGCGATGCCGTGGGCGCCGGCCTCGTTCGGCGTCAGGCAGAGCGTATCGAGCCGGGCACGCGCGGCCAGGAGGGCTGCCTGCGACTCCGCAAAATGCGCGGCTCGGCGAGAGCCCACGCAGCCGAGGGTAAGGCCCCGGCCGGTCAGCCGCTCGTCGGCATTGTCGATGCGCAGGGACAGCCGGTACTCCGAGCGCGAGGTGAACATGCGGTAGGGCTCGCTCACCCCATGGGTGACGAGGTCGTCGATCATCACGCCGAGATAGGATTCGGCCCGGTCGAACACGGTGAGGTCGGAGCCGGCGGCGAGCCGGGCGGCATTGAGCCCGGCGACCAGCCCCTGCGCCGCCGCCTCCTCGTAGCCGGTGGTGCCGTTGATCTGGCCGGCGAGAAACAAACCCGGCAGCCGCCGGGATTGCAGCGTCGGGTCGAGCTCGCGCGGATCGACGTAATCGTATTCTATGGCGTAGCCGGGCCGTACGATGCGCGTGCGTTCGAGCCCGGGAATCGCGGCGATGATCTCGGCCTGGATCTCCTCCGGCAAAGCCGTCGAGATGCCGTTCGGGTAGACGGTCGGATCGTCGAGCCCCTCGGGTTCCAGAAAGATCTGGTGACCCTCGCGGTCACCGAACCGCACCACCTTGTCCTCGATCGAGGGGCAGTATCGCGGACCGCGGCTGGCGATGCCGCCGGAATACATCGGCGAGCGCTGCAGGTTGGTGCGGATGATGTCGTGGACGGCAAGCGTGGTGCGGGTCACGCCGCAGGCGATCTGCGGGTTCGTGATCTTGTCTGTGAGCGACGAGAAGGGGACGGGGTCCGCGTCCGCATGCTGCATCTCGAGCGAAGCCCAGTCGATGGTGGTGCCGTCGAGGCGCGGCGGCGTGCCGGTCTTGAGGCGGCCGAGGCGGAAGCCGTGCCGGTCGAGCGTCTGCGCCAGCCCGATCGCCGGCCCCTCGCCGACGCGGCCGGCCGGAATCTGGCGCTCGCCGATATGGATCAGACCGCGCAGGAACGTTCCGGTGGTGAGGACCACGGCGCGGCCCGACAGCGCGCGCCCATCCGTCAGGACGATTCCGGCAACGACGCCTTGGTGCAGGATGAGATCGTCGGCCTCGCCCTCGACCACCGAGAGGTTCTCGGTTTCCGACACGGCGGCCTGCATTGCGGCGGCGTAGAGCTTGCGGTCGGCCTGTGTGCGGGGGCCGCGCACGGCCGGTCCCTTGCGACGATTGAGCAGCCGGAACTGGATGCCTGCGGCGTCCGCCACACGGCCCATCAGGCCGTCGAGGGCATCGACCTCGCGGACCAGATGCCCCTTGCCGAGGCCGCCAATCGCCGGGTTGCACGACATCGCGCCGATGGTTGCCGCCTTATGCGTCACCAGGGCCGTCCGCGCCCCGGTTCGCGCCGAGGCCGAGGCCGCCTCGACGCCGGCATGGCCGCCGCCGACGACGATGACGTCGAAGCTGTGGGAAGGGCTTGAGGACATGCCGGTGATTAGGCGCGCATGAGGCGAATCGTCAACGGAGTCGGGATGTTGAGCCCTGGTCGCGGGGCGCCGAATCAGCCGCTGTGGGGGCCGGCGCCATCATCCGACCAAAAGCGCAATCATCAGATGTGTCAGGATTAAGACCATTCGCAGTTCGTGGCACTCTCATTGCTTTAACGAATTTTGAACGGTTTCGATTGCGTCCCCGGCCCGATCCCACACGGCGGCGGCCTGTGCGGACGATGCGACCCGTTTCCCGGTCAATGACGACCGCGGTCTCAATGACGAGACGGAGATGAGACATGGGTGTTCTGGCGATCAGCGTCGGTGCGGCTCTGTGCGGTAGCGGGGCTGTCGCGCATTTTCGCGACAGGACACAGCGCAACGAGACGCTGCTGGCTCTCGGCGGGTTCTGCTTCCTGCTGGCTGGGCTATTCGTCAGCCGCTCCGGGCACTTCTAAGCCGACCTCCGGGCGTTCCGGATAAGCACGGCACCGCGGTAACGTCGCTTCGATGGCGTCCCTTCATCGCGTATGAAACGCATCGATCTGGGGCTCATTTGGACCGGCGAGGACTGGCTCCTGTCGTTTCACCGGCCATTTGAAATGCCGGCGGCTCGCTCCGTGCCGGCTATCCGCCCCGTCGTGCCGCCGCCCCCGCAATCCGCAGCAGTGCGGCCGAGGCGTGGGCGTGGCCGAGACCCGCCTCGGCCCGGCGGCAGGCCAGCACTGCCTCCTGCAGGGCCGCCACAGCCTGGCGCAGGCCGTTCGGCGACCAGCGGGCGAACTGGGTCTCGATGATCGCCTTGCGGCGGAAATGCAGGCCGCGCCAGTTTGCGACGAGGCTGCCCGGCGTTCCACCGGGATCGTCGAGGCGAGCATTGAGCAGGGCGAGCGCGTGCCGGAGCGCCGCACCGAGCATCACCGAGGCATCGAGACCCTCCTGGCGGAATCGCCGGGATTCGCGCTCGGCCTCCGCCATCCGTCCGGCGAAGGCGGCATCGATGAGGGTGTTGAGCACGCTGGCCCCCACGTCACTGACGATGGCCTCCACGTCCTCGATCTCGACGCGCTCGCGACCGGCCGCATAGAGCGCCAGCTTTTCGATTTCCGAGAGGCTGGCGCGGCGGTCGGCCCCGAGGCTGGTGGCCAGGAGTTCGCGGGCGTCGCGGTCGATGCCGAGGCCTCGCTCGCGCAGAGTCGCTTCGATCAGCTCGGCCAGCGCGCGCGGATCGTCGGCGTAGCAGGGGATGGCGAGGGCGCGGGACGACTTTTCGCAGAGCGTACGCAGCGGCGAGGATTTGGCCAGATCGCCGCCCTCGACCACGATCCGCGCGCCCTCCGGCTCGCTCTTGAGAACGGCGTCGACGGCGGGGGCGTAGTTGCGGCTGCCGGAGCGTACCCAGATCGTGCGGCTACCGCCGAACAGGCCGATGGTGCCGGCTTCGTCGACGAGGCGGCCAGGATCGGAGGCGAGGGTGTCGCCGTCGAGCTTCACCATCGCAAAGGGGTCGTCGGGATCGGCGCCCATGCCCTTGACCAGCCGCGTGGCGCGCTCGGCGACCAAGCCGGTATCGGGGCCGTAGACGAGGACGACGAGGATGCGCGGCTCGGGACCCCGACGCAGCAGGCCCTCGATGTCGCCGGGACGGACGGCGGTCATGCGGCGCCTCCGTCGTGGCGAGGCGCGGGCGAAGCCATGACGAAAGCGGGAGGAGACGACCGCATCTCGTTCATCGACTCACCATCGCTTCCGCGCCGCATGGGGCTCGATAGCAGGTGTTCGAAGCAATGGCATCGCAGCCGCCGGGCGTCCGACGGCTGCGATGCGCGAGACGATCACTCGGCCGAGGCGACTTCGACGAGATCGCCGCGGCGCTGGAAGGCGATGGTCGCCTCGCTGCCGTCGGCGCCGAGGGTGCCGGGCACGGAAAGGTGCACCGTCTGGTCGCCCTTGAGGGTCGTCGAGAGCCGGATGACGTGCGGCTGGTCGGCGAGGGAGTTCACGACCGCGACCGTGGCGACGACGTGAAAGCCGTCCTTCTCGGCGGTGTAATAGGCGGTGCCGCGGAAGGTGCCGAGGTGGATCGCCTTCGGCGTGGCCGGCTTCCAGTCGGCGGCCGTAGCGGCGGTGGCGACCAGGATGGCGGCGGAGGCGAGGGCGAGGGAAAGCGTGCGCATGTGACGTGACCTGTGCGGTTACTGCCCGCCGGGAGTGCCCGAACGGAAGCCGGTTGCACCGGGAGACCGGAATATGCGGCCCGGATGGTGCGCTGCGAAGACCGAAATTTTGCAGCGCACAAATACACGGAACGCATATCTCAGCGTCATACCACGTGCACAACCGCACCTGGTGCATGCCTCCCGCTCAGGCCGCTAGGCCGCAGCGAGCGGCTTCGACACATCCTCCAGCGACCGGCCCTCGGCCGCCGTCCCCCAGATCCAGCCGACGACGGAAGCGACCGCCATCAGCGCGGCACCGATGAGATAGCCGAACAGCACCCAATCGCGGGATCCGCTCTCCACCAGCGCGCCGAACAGCAGCGGGCCGGACACGCCGCCGATGCCGGTGCCGATGGCGTAGAAGGCCGCGATGGCGAGTGCCCGGATCTCCAGCGGGAAGGTCTCGGCCACGGTGAGGTAGGCCGAACTCGCCGCCGCCGACGCGAAGAAGAACACCACCATCCAGACCGCCGTCTGGCCGACGGGCCCGAACACCTCGATCTTGAACAGGTAGCCCGCGACGGCGAGCAGTACGGCCGAGATGCCGTAGGTGAAGGCGATCATCGGGCGCCGCCCCACGGTGTCGAACAGGCGCCCGAGCAGCAGCGGACCCATGAACGAGCCGAGCGCGAAGGGCAGCAGGTACCAGCCGACCTTGTCCCCCGGCACGCCGTAGAAGCGCTCCAGCACCAGGGCGTAGGTGAAGAACAGGGCGTTGTAGAAGAAGGCCTGCGCGATCATCAGGGCGAGGCCGACGAAGGTCTGCGTGCGGCTCGTCACCAGCATGGCGTTCGCGACTTCGGACAGCGGCGTGTGGCTGCGCGTCTTCACCTTCATGCGCTTCGCCGGATCGACCGGCGGAAGCGTGATGCCTTCATCCGTAAAACGCTTCTCGATGCCCGACACCACGCGGTCGGCCTCGGCCGTATAGCCATGGGTGGCGAGCCAGCGCGGGCTCTCGGGAATCCAGTTGCGCAGGAACAGGATCACGAGGCCGATGCCGCCGCCGACGAAGAAGGCGATGCGCCAGCCATAGACCGGATCGACCCATTCGGGCGTGAGCACGGCGATGGAAAGGAAGGCGCCGAGCGCCGCGCCGATCCAGAACGAGCCGTTGATGACGAGGTCGGTCCAGCCGCGCACGCGGGCCGGCACCAGCTCCTGGATCGTCGAGTTGATCGCGGTGTACTCGCCGCCGATGCCCGCCCCCGTGAGGAAGCGGAACACACAGAAGCTCCAGATGTCCCAGGACAGGCCGGAGGCCGCCGTCGCCACGAGGTAGAGCGCCAGCGTGATGAAAAAGAGCTTCTTCCGGCCGATGCGGTCGGTGAGCCAGCCGAAACCGAGGGCGCCGACGACCGCGCCGACGAGGTAGGAACTCGCCGCGAGTCCGACGTCGAACTCCGAAAAGGACATCGGCGCCTTGCGCAGCGCCCCGACGAGCGAGCCGGCCAGCGTCACCTCGAGCCCGTCGAGCACCCAGGTGATGCCGAGCGCGACGATGACGAGGACGTGGAAGCGGCCCCAGGGCAATCGGTCGAGGCGGGCGGCGATGTCGGTGTCGATCACGGTGCCCATCGGCACACGCTCCGGCGCGCTCGCCCCGGATTGGCCCTCGACCTTGCTCGCCATGACGCCTCGTTAACTTCGCTTCAAGACAACTGTGGGAACGCGCCACGAATCGTTTCGGACTCATCGGCTCGGAAAGACGCGTAACGGCTCAATGGCTCGTCTCACGGGCCAGCCACCATGTCAGCCACCCTTCGCATCACGACTCTGTTCCTGGCCGCCGGCTTCACCGGCGCCCTCGGGCTCACCGCCGCCCCTCCCAAGGCCGCCGACGGTACCCTCGGCCGCGATCGCGGGATCGTCGACCTCGCTGGCGCCGAACGCTGGGCGCTGCGCCCGACCCGGGTCACCGCCGCTGCGACCCCGACGCAGGGACCGGGCTCCAAGACGATCGCGCTGTCGGATCTCCCGACGGAAAGGCGCACGGTGCGAGTGATCTACCAGGGCTACATGACGGCCGAAGCGCTCAGCCCGGTTCGATAGATCACTGTCGGTGATCCATCATCCATCGAGCCTCGGATCGAGGGCGTCGGCGAGCCCATCGCCGAGCAGGTTCAGGCTCACGAGACTGACGACGAGGAAGCCGGCCGGCGCGGCCAGCATCCATGGTGCGGATTCGAGCGCCCGTGAGCCCTCCGCGATTAGCACGCCCCATGATGTCGCCGGCTCCTGCACGCCGAGGCCGAGGAACGACAGAAAGCTCTCCAAGAGGATCACCCGCGGCACCAGAAGCGTCGCGGCCACCACGATCGGCCCCAGCGTGTTCGGGACGATGTGACGGGAGAGGATGGCCGGGGTGGTCAGGCCCAGCGCCTGCGCCGCACGGACGAAATCGCGGCTCTTGAGGCTCAGGGTCTGGGTGCGGACGATGCGGGCCATGTCGAGCCACTCCACAGCGGCCACCGCCACCAGAACCAGCCAGAGCCCGGCGCGAAAGAACACCAGCAGCACGATCACGAAGAAGACGAAGGGCAGGGCGTAGAGGATGTCGACCACCCGCATCATCAGCGCATCGACCGCTCCGCCGAGCATCCCCGAGACCGCGCCGTAGGTGACGCCGACGAGCAGCGCGACGAGGGTCGCCGTCAACCCGATCAGCAGCGAGATCCGCCCCGCCACGAGGCAACGGGTGAGGAGGTCGCGCCCGAGCACGTCGGTGCCGAGCAGGAAGTGCAGTTGTTGGATCCGCACCTCGACGACGAGGCGGCGGCCGTCCTCCGCGCGCTCCAGGATGGTCGGCGGGCCGAAGAGATCCGAGCGGGGCAGGTAGCTCAGGCTGCGCTCGTCGATTCTCTTGTCGGATGTGAGGGTCAGGCGGACGGTGCCGTCCCGCTCCGAAAAATCCGCGACGGCGAGGCGCATGCGGAAGGCCAACCGATCGATCGCCGGCCGGACCGTCTCCGGGCGCGGATGGGCCGCGAGGCCGGGCGCCGTGCGGACGAGGTCCGGGTAGATCCGTTCTGGCGTATGGCCCGTCAGAAGCGGCCCGATCAGGCAGGCGAGGGCGACCGCGACGAGCATGACGAGCGCGGCGAAGGCTGGGCGATTGCGGACCAGGCGTCGGCGGGCGAGGGCGGCCAGCGATGTTGCGCGAGCGGGGGCGCTCATCGGGCCGGGATGTTCCACGTGAAACATCGGCGGCTGCGGCCACGAATTCCCCTACCCTCTCCCTCATCCTGAGGTGCCCGCCCAGCGGGCCTCGAAGGAGGGCTCCAGAGATCGCGAGGCTCGCTGCAGCACCTCAGGATGAGGGGATCTGTTTGAATGGCCGCCCCCGCGCGCATTACGCCCCTAACCTCAAGCGCGGGTCCACGACAGCCGCCAGCAGATCCGCGATGAGATTGAACGCAACCACCATCACTGCGACCAGAACCACGGTCCCCATCACCAGCGTATAGTCCCGGTTGAGCGCACCATCGACGAAGTAGCGCCCGATCCCCGGCAGCCCGAAAATCGTCTCGACGATGACCGAGCCCGTGAGCAGGGCCGCTGCCACGGGGCCGAGGGTCGAGAGCACCGGCAGCAGCGCCCCGCGCAGGGCCTGCAGGGCGACGCGCCAGGGTGGAAGGCCCATGGCGCGTAGCGTCCGGATATGCGGCTGCGCCAGCACTTCGTTCAGGGCCGAGCGCGTGAGCCGGGCGATGGCGGCGATCTGCGGCAGGGCCAGGGTGATCACCGGCAGGACCAGATGCGTCGGGCTTCCGCCGTCCCAGTCGCCGACAGGCAGCCAGGCGAGGCCGAGCCCGAACACGATCTGCAGCAGCGGTGCCGTGACGAAGGTCGGCACCGCTAGGCCGAGGGACGCTCCGATGCCGACAAGGCGGTCCGTCATTTTTCCGCGCCGGAAGGCGGCGAGGGTGCCGAGGCCGAGGCCCAGCAGCAGGGCCAGCCCGAGTGCGAGCGAGCCAAGCGTCGCCGAGACCGGCAGGCCTCGGGCAAACAGGTCGTTCACGGTGAGGTCGCGGAACGAGAAGGACGGCCCGAGATCACCTTTGGCCAGCGAGAGTAGGTAACGGCCGTACTGCACGATCAGCGGCTGATCGAGCCCGTAGAGCCGCTTCAGGTTCTCCATCGCTGCCGGCGGCAGCGGCCGCTCCAGATCGAACGGACCGCCGGGCGCGAGCCGGATCAGGAAGAAGCTCAGCGTCACCACGACGAAGAGTGTCGGGATCGCCTGGAGCAGCCGGCGGAGCGCGTAGCCGATCACGGGCTGACACCCTGGCCGTCGTTGCGAGCCGAAGGCGAAGCAATCCAGGGCCGACGCGTCGACGTCGGGTATGCGGCCCTGGATTGCTTCGCTGCACTCGCAGTGACGATGGGCGGCATCGCACTCTCCCTACGACAACGCCAGGAAGCGCGTCGGCGCGACGTTGCGCAGGTTCGGGTGGATCCCGTGCAGGCGGGGCGAGACCAGCGCCTTCGAGCGAAAATGCAGCACGGGAATCCAGGGCAGTTCGTTCACCACGATGCTCTCGGCCTCGAACAGCAGGCCGGCACGCTTCGCCACGTCGCGCTCGGAGGCGGCCTGCTCCAGCAGCCCGTCGAAGGCCGGGCTCGACCACTTCCCCGTGTTGAATCCGTCGTTTCCTGTTTTCAGAAGAAACAGAAAATTCTGCGGGTCGGCATAGTCGGCGTACCAGGAGTAGCGCGCGAGATCGAAATCGCCGCCGTCGCGCAGATAGGCGAAGTGCGTTTTGGCATCCGTGTTGACGAGGCGCGTCGCGATGCCGAGACCGCGCCACATGTCGGCGAGCGCCACCGCTGTGTTCCGGTTGTTGTCGGTGGTGTTGAAGCGGTACTCGACGGTCAGAGGTGTCTTGCCCGGTCCGTAGCCGGCCTCGGACAGCAGCGCCCGCGCCTGCTCCTCGCGGTCGATCAGCAGGATCTCGCGGCCCGGAAGCTCCGGCGGATCGCGATAGTTGTCGAGGCCGGGCGGGCAGAGCGAATAGGCCGGCCCCATGGTCTCGCCCCAGACGGCCTGCGCCAGGAATTCGCGGTCGATCACCAGGGACAGGGCGCGACGTACCCTCACATCGTCGAACGGCTTTTTCCGCACGTTCACGGCAATGGCCATGAGGCCAAGCACCGGGCTGAGCTGGACCTGATCGCCGAAGCGGCGGCGCAGCGAGACCATCTGGTCGGCCGGCAGGTCCGACAACGAGTCGATTTCGCCGGCCGCGTAGCGCCTCACGGCGGCCGAGAGATCCGGCGTCGGGATGAAGGCCACGGTCTCGATCGGGATCGCGGCGGCATCGCGGAAATGCGGGTTCTTGGTCAGGGTGATGCGGTCGTTCGGCACCATGTCGACGAGGGCGTAGGGACCGTTCGAGACGAGCCGGCCCGGCCGGGTGAAGGCGTCACCGTATTGCGCGATCGAAGGCCGGTGCACCGGCAGAGAAGTCTGGTGGGTCAGGAGTTCGAGCAGGTAGGGCACCGGCTCGGCGAGCGCGATCACTACGGTTCGCGAATCGGGCGCGGTCACACCGAGCGTGTCCGGTGCCGCCTCCCCCCGGTTCAATGCGGCGGCGCCCCGGATCGGATAGAGCACCTCGGCGTATTTCGCCGCCGTCTTCGGATCGAGGATGCGGCGCAGGCCGAACACGAAATCCTCGGCCGTGACCGCATCGCCGTTCGACCAGCGCCCGTCGGCACGCAGCGTGAACGTGTAGGTCAGGCGGTCGCCGGAGACGGTCCAGCTCTCGGCCGCACCGGGGATGATCTTTCCGAAGTTGTCGTAGGTGAGCAAGCCCTCGTAGAGATCGCGCAGGATATGGGCCTCGGCCACCGTCGAGGTCTTGTGCGGATCGAGCGTCTCCGGATCGGCATCGTTGCCGCGCCTGTAGTTCTTGGTATCTGCCCGCGCAGGTTGGATGAGGGACAGGCCGAGCCCCAGCGCCGCACTGCCCTTGAGCCAGGAGCGCCGGGCGATCGTCATGAGCGGGTGGCTCGTGCCTCACCCGTCATTGCGAGCGCAGCGAAGCAATCCAGGGCCAACGCGCCGACTTTGCGGGTGCGGCCCTGGATTGCTTCGCCTCCGGCTCGCAATGACGGATGTGGCATACGTCAGGCCCCAGTCTCCGCGCGAAAGCCGGCAGCCTCGATGCCGGCGACGGCGCAGATCTCGTCATTGTCCGAGGTATCGCCGGAGATGCCGACCGCGCCGAGCAGGCGGCCGTCGGAACCACGGATCAGCACGCCGCCCGGCACCGGCACCAGCGCGTCCGGCCCGACGAGATGGCTCACGGCGGCGACGAATTCCGGCTGCTCCTGCGCTCGCTTGGCGATCGCCCGGGAGCCGAGGCCGAGCGCCAGCGCGCCGTTGGCCTTGCCGCGCGCGATCTCGGCCCGGCGCAGCGAAGTACCGTCCTCGGCCGCCAAGCTCTTGAGGGCGCCGCGCGCATCGTAGACCACGACGCAGAGCGGCTTCAGGTCGCGCTCGCGCGCCGTCTGCAGGGCGGTGGCGACGAGGGTCTGCGCCGCGGCGAGCGTCAGGTCGGACATCGGGCTTCCTCGATCGGTGCGGGGAGAGGGCTCCGTCGATAGCCTGGATGGGCAGGGTTGCAAACACGCGCCCTCCCCTGGCCAGGGCATGTGCGCAATCTACGTCTCGTCCCGATCCCGCTCCGAACACCAAGAGACGATCATGGCTACGACCGACCCGACCGGCGAGCGCCCCCCACGTCACCTGTCACATGACGAGTTCGGTGGACGGCCGCATCAAGACGCGGCGCTGGACGACGCTGGACGCCGACGACCACTACGAGACGATCCACAAGCGCCTCGATGGCGACGCCTGGATGTGCGGCCGCATCACCATGCAGGGCTATGCCGACAGCGCGAAGCCGCTGGCCAAGGAGCCGGACAGCTCCGAGCCGATCGACGGTGGCGACCACATCGCGAAGACCGGCGCCTCGGGCTATGCCATCGCGCTCGACGCACGCGGCCGTCTCGACTGGGGCGCCCGCAACGACATCGAAGGCGACCACGTCGTCGTGGTGCTCACGGCCACGGTGCCGGACGACCACCTGCGGCGGCTCCGGGCCGGGGGCCAATCCTACATCATAGCCGGCGAAACGACCGTCGATTTCCCGCTGGCGCTGCGGAAGCTGCGGCAGCATTTCGGCATCGCACGGCTGCTGGTGGAGGGCGGCGGCCGCATCAACGGTTCGATGCTGAAGGCGGGCGTCGTGGACGAGCTGAGCCTTCTCGTCGCGCCGGCCGTCGATGGGCTGATCGGCACGCCCGCCATCTTCGATGTCGAGGGCAGCGAGGACGAGACCTTGGCCTCGCGCCGGCGGCTGACGTTGACGGGCTGCGAGCAATTGGACGGCGGGACGGTCTGGCTGCGCTACGCGATAGGTGCCGTCGAGGCATAGGGAAGAGGCGAAACGGCTGGAAGCGTCGACCGGGACGGTCCGTCCGTCACTGCCCCGCCAGGCAGGTCTGCACCACCTCGCGAAACGCCTCCTCGCCGACGTCGCCGCGCTGGAGCCTCGCCGTCTTCGGCCCCGCCTGCAGCACAACCTCGCCCGCCCCCCAGATCGCCTTCCAGACCTCGCCGCCCTTCTCAAGCGCGACCGCGGTGACGTCCCAGTTGAAGGTGTAGTCGGAGAGCGCGACCTTGGAGACTTGCAGGCCGAAGCTCACGCCGCCGGCCGCGACGCTGCCCTTGCCGTTCGCCTTGGCGAAGACGGCGGCGGCCTGCTTGGCGTCGAGGTTATGGATCGTGGCGACGAAATCGCCCGGACCGGCGCAGCCGATCTCGGCGATCAGGCATTCGAGCGAATTGTCTTCATCGCAGAGCGAATCGTAGACGACGATCCTGGCCGCCGCGTCGTCCTTGACGATGCGCGTGCGCGGCGCGGCCTCGGCTCCGAGGGTGCCCAGACAAAGCAAGACGCAAGCGAAAGAAACGACGAGCCGCTGGATCACGCTGGCGATCTCCCGGCGGTCTTCTGCGAGACACCGCCGGGTCTTCGATACGCCGAAGATGGTTAAGGGGCCGCAACCTCGAGTTCACGCACCTCCGCGTCGTCCTCCACCCGGGCCAGGACCTCGCGCGCCGCATCCTCCTGCCGCTGGCGGTTCCACAGGGCGGCATAGACGCCGTTGCGGGCGAGTAGGGTGACGTGGTCGCCGCGCTCGACGATGCGGCCGTGGTCGAGCACCAGGATCGCGTCGGCGTTGACGACCGTCGAGAGCCGGTGGGCGATGACCAGGGTGGTGCGCCCCTCGGAGACCCGGTCGAGGGCCGTCTGGATGTCGCGCTCGGTGAAGCTGTCCAGCGCCGAGGTCGCCTCGTCGAGGACGAGGATCGGCGGCCCTTTCAGGATGGTGCGGGCGATGGCGACGCGCTGCTTCTCGCCGCCCGAGAGCTTCAGCCCGCGCTCGCCCACCGGCGTGTCGTAGCCCTCGGGCAGGCTCTCGATGAAGCGGTCGATCTGGGCCGAGCGGGCAGCCTCGCGGACTTCCGCCTCCGTGGCCTCCCAGCGCCCGTAGCGGATATTGTAGCCGATGGTGTCGTTGAACAGCACGGTGTCCTGCGGGACCATGCCGATGGCGGCGCGCAGGGAATCCTGCCGGATCGCGGAGATGTCCTGGCCGTCGATCAGGATGCGTCCGCCCTGCGGCTCGTAGAACCGGAAGAGCAGGCGCGACAGGGTCGACTTGCCGGCGCCCGAGGGGCCGACGATGGCAACCGTCTGTCCGGCCGGCACCTCGAAGGACACGCCCTTCAGGATCGGCCGGGTCGGGATATAGGCGAAGCGCACATCCTCGAAGCGCACGCTCCCGCGCGTGGCCCGGAGGGGGGCGGCACCCGGCTTGTCCGCGATCTCGGGGTTCTGGTCGAGGATCCGGAACATGTCGTCGATGTCGATCAGCGCCTGTTTGATCTCGCGGTAGATCATGCCCATGAAGTTGAGCGGCATCGCGAGCTGAACCAGCATCGTGTTGACGAGCACGAAGCCGCCGATGGTGGCGCGTCCGGCCATGATGTCGGTGGCGGCCAGCCACATCACGCAGGTCATGCCGAGGGTAAAGATCACCGCCTGGCCGGCATTGAGCACGGCGAGGGAGACATAGGTCTGCGTCGAGGCCTTTTCGTACTTCGCCATCGAGCCGTCGTAGCGTTCGGTCTCGCGGGCCTCGGCGCCGAAATACTTCACGGTCTCGTAGTTCAGGAGCGAGTCGACGGCCTTGGAATTGGCGTCGGTGTCCGACGCGTTCATCCGCTTGCGGATCGCGATCCGCCACTCCGTCGCCTTCCAGGTGTAGCCGAGATAGGCGGCGATGGTGACGGCGACGATCGCCGAATAGTGCCAGTTGAACTCCCAGGTGAGCAGGCCGAGCACCAGTGCCAGCTCGATGATCGTCGGCACCAGCGTCAGCACCATCAGTCGCGACAGTTCCTCGATGCCCGAGCGTCCGCGCTCCAGCACGCGGGTGAGGCCGCCGGTTTTCCGTTCGAGGTGGAAGCGGAGCGACAGCCGGTGCATGTGCGCGAAGGTGCGGAGCGCCAGCCGTCGCACGGCATGCATCGCCACCTTGGCGAAGACGCCGTCGCGGATCTGCGTCAGCGCCGCCATGGCGATGCGCGAGAACCCGTAGAGGGCGATCATCGCTGCCGGGATCGCCCAGATTCCGGTCGGAATTGCTTCGGCGTGCGCGCCCTCCTTGCCCGCGCCGATCACGGCCACGAGGGCGTCCGTCGCCCATTTGAAGGTGAACGGCATCACCATCGTCATGCTCTTCACGACGAGGATCAGGCCGAAGGCGAAGAAGATCCGGCGCTGCAGATCGGGCCGGCCAGCCGGCCAGAGATGGGGCCAGAGCTTCTTGTAAGTGGCCAGGAGGCCGGGACGCTGCGGCGCGCCCTCCGCCGCGGGGGCGGGCGAGGATGTCATGCGGAAAAACTTCTTGCGGGATGATCCCGCCATATAGGGGCAGGGATGCTGCAGCGCATCTCCTCGTCGCCGGGAAGGCGCGATCCGCACCTTAAGTCGATCGTCGGGCTCGCCGCGGCGCCGAGCAGCCGTCGGCGGCGCGAACCGCGGTTTCAGCGCAGACCGCCCGGTGCTTGCGCCGGAACGGTTCAGGTCGGCACGCCGTTTCCTGCGCAACTCATCTCCACCGGAGGAAACGATGCGCAAGTCCTTGATCGCCACCGCGGCCGCCCTGACCCTGTTCGGGGTCTCGGCCGCCCAGGCGCAGACCACCGTGATCGAGCGCAACGCGCCCGACACCGTCGTGGTCGACCGGCCCTCGACCGAGTCGAAGTCCGTCACCGTGAAGGATCACGGCGACGGCTGCGTCTCGAAAACGGTCCGCACCGAGAACGACGAAGGCGACACCAAGACCGTCAAGAAAGAGACCTGCGACTGATTTTTTGCGCGTTCGGGCCGCGATTCCCGGACCCAGATGAAAAAACCCGCCCCGGATGCTCCGGGGCGGGTTTTTTCGTCGGGCCGGATCGGCGCGGGCTACTGGTGGGCCAGGATCGCGAGCAGCAGCAGGGCGATGATGTTGGTGATCTTGATCGCCGGGTTCACGGCGGGGCCGGCCGTGTCCTTGTAGGGGTCGCCGACGGTGTCGCCGGTGACGGCCGCCTTGTGGGCGTCGGAGCCCTTGCCGCCGTGATGGCCGTCCTCGATGTACTTCTTGGCGTTGTCCCAGGCACCGCCGCCCGAGGTCATCGAGATCGCGACGTAGAGTCCTGTCAGGATCACGCCGAGGAGCGAGGCTCCGACCGTGGCGAAGGCCTCGTTCTTGCCGGCGATGGCCTGGATCACGAAGAACAGCACGATCGGCGAGAGCACCGGCAGCAGCGAGGGGACGATCATCTCCTTGATCGCAGCGCGGGTCAGCATGTCGACGGCCCGGCCGTAATCGGGACGGTCGGTGCCCTTCATGATGCCGGGCTTTTCGCGGAACTGCCGGCGGACCTCTTCCACCACCGCGCCGGCGGCACGGCCGACGGCGGTCATCGCCATGCCCGCGAACAGGAACGGGATCAGGCCGCCGAGCAGCAGGCCGACGACGACGTAGGGGTTCGAGAGCGAGAAATCGACGGTGACGCCCCGGAAGAACCGGTACTGCGTGTCGCTGGCATTGGCGATGAAGTAGTTCAGGTCCGAGGTGTAGGCGGCGAACAGCACCAGCGCGCCGAGGCCGGCGGAGCCGATCGCGTAGCCCTTGGTGACGGCCTTGGTGGTGTTGCCGACCGCGTCGAGGGCGTCGGTAGCCTTGCGCACGTCCGCGGGGAGACCGGCCATCTCGGCGATGCCGCCGGCATTGTCGGTCACGGGGCCGAAGGCGTCGAGCGCCACGATGAAGCCGGCGAGCGCCAACATCGCGGTCACCGCAATGGCGATGCCGAACAGGCCGCCGAGCGCGTAGGTCGAGATGATGCCAGCCACGATCACCAGCGCGGGCAGCGCCGTGGATTCCAGCGAGATCGCCAGGCCCTGGATCACGTTGGTGCCGTGGCCGGTGACGGAGGATTGCGCGATCGACTTCACCGGGCGGAAGTTCGTGCCGGTGTAGTACTCGGTGATCACCACGATCAGCGCCGTGATGGCCAGCCCGATCACCGCGCAGCCGAACAGGCCGCCCGAGGTGAAGGTCACACCGGTGCTCGTCTTGAAGGTGGTGCCGAACCCGCCGAACAGGGCGAAGTTCACGATGGCGATGGCGCCGATGGAGAGCACGCCCGCGGTGATCAGGCCCTTGTAGAGCGCGCCCATGATCGACTGGTTGGCGCCGAGCTTCACCGCGTAGGTGCCGGCGATCGAGGTGAGGATGCAGGCCGATCCGATGGCGAGCGGGTAGAGCATCATCGCTTCGAGGATGGGCTGACCGGCGAAGAAGATCGCGGCGAGCACCATCGTGGCGACGACGGTTACGGCATAGGTCTCGAACAGGTCGGCGGCCATGCCGGCGCAATCGCCGACGTTGTCGCCGACGTTGTCGGCGATGGTGGCGGGGTTGCGCGGGTCGTCTTCGGGAATTCCGGCTTCGACCTTGCCGACGAGATCGCCGCCGACATCGGCGCCCTTGGTGAAGATGCCGCCGCCGAGGCGGGCGAAGATCGAGATCAGCGAGGCGCCGAAGCCGAGGGCCACCAGGGCGTCGATGACCTCGCGGCTGGCGGGCGCGAGGCCGGCGCCGCGGGTGAGGTAGGTGTAGTAGATCGCGACCCCGAGAAGCGCGAGGCCGGCGACCAGCATGCCGGTGACGGCGCCCGACTTGAAGGCCACGTCGAGGCCGCCGCCGAGCGACGTCGTCGCGGCCTGGGCGGTGCGGACGTTGGCGCGCACCGAGACGTTCATGCCGATGAAGCCGGCCGCGCCCGAGAGCACCGCGCCGATCAGGAAGCCGATGGCGACCTTGATGCCGAGGAAATAGGCGAGCGCCACGAAGAGGACGATGCCGACGATGCCGATCGTCGCGTATTGGCGCTTGAGATAGGCCTGGGCGCCTTCGGCGATCGCACCGGCGATTTCCTGCATGCGGGCGGTGCCGGCGTCGCGTTTCATCACGTCTCGGATCGTGACGATCCCGTAGGCGACGGCGCAGAGCCCGCCTAGGATGATCAGCAGCAATGCGGTCATGCGTTCGTCCTTGAGCTTATCGTTCGTGTTTGCCGAGCTTAGCCTTTGCGGCCATGGGACGGTTGCTCGGATCAGGACGCTCCTCCCTCGAAGAGCGGGCATTGATTGCCAAACTTCAGCGTCGAGCGCAAACGATGGTTACGCTTCCGCAGAACTTATTTTTGCGCTGCGCAAATTGAGAATAATTTCGATTTGTCTCGGAGTTTGTTGTGCGCCGCAGCGCAGACTTTATTGCGGCGGCGAAACATTGGAATCGATCGAGATTTTGTGCGGCTCGGTCGCCGTCATGACGTCATGTTGCTGTGATGTTTCGGCGGCTCAGCGCCACAACGAAGAGATGATCCGCCGATACGACGTGCGGCCGAGCCGTTCGCAAGGCTCGGCAGCATCACGCTCGGGATCTGCAGGCGCAACGAATGCGCAGGATAATTCCAGGAACCGCAGCTTTCACCGCGGAGTCGGATCGCGAAAATTCACGGCAGTCCGGTCAGCGCGCGCAACCGTTTCGGCGCTCGTCGGCGACGATCTCGGCGATCTTCTTGCGGGCGGCGGCCGAGAGGGGCACGTCGGCGATGTCGTCGTAGCGGCAATCGGCATTGCCGTATTCGCGGATCGCCTGAGCCGTCTTGAAGCAGTAGCCGGCGTCCTTGTAGGTCGAGTTCCGCTCGGCCCGGAGCTCGTCGCAGGGGAACCCTGCAAGCGCTGGCGACAGGGTGATGCAGGAGGCGAGACAGGCGAAGGCGAGGCGCAGCACGGGCGGGCTCCGGGGGATGGGGACCGCGTGATCGCAGCCCGGCCGAAGTCATGCAGCGCCGCTGGTTGCCTGAATAGAGCGCTGCCGTCAGCGCTCTATAAAATTCAGGGAAGTTCGCAATCTGCGCGAGCCGAGATTGCTCTGCCCGGCACAGATAAGGTCGCTACGATGAGATCGACTCCGAGGACTGAGTCGATCCATTCGACTGCTCACCGCAGTGGAGCGCGCAGGCCGGGTGCCAGGATCTGCTCGTTGACGTGCCGGCGCTGGCCGAGGCGGCCCTCGGTACTGGCGTCGCTGTAGTAGTCGGCGCCCGAGAGGCCGAAGCCGCCGCCGTTCATCACATGCGGCACGGGCACGGCGTTGACGATGCGCTCACCGGGACCGGGCACGACAGCACTGAGGGGCCGGCCGACGAAGCGGCCGCGATCGGGGTCGACCTGCAGGACGGTCGGGCCGACGGCGGAGGCACGGTTCGCGCGGTCGAGCAGGCTCTCGGCGCGGGCGAAGCCGGTGAGCGACAGGCCGATCAGGGCCGCGGCGGCGAGAAGGCTGGGATGCGACACGGGCTCAGGTCTCCGGCAGGCTGCGGTCGATCGGGTCCGCGCTGACCGATCCTGACGCCGAAACGCTCAGACCGGGTAAACGCGCCGCCCGCATCATAGGCTCTCGATCACGCTGCGTTTTGATCGAACCGATCAAAACGCAGCGTGATCGATTCAAGAGTTTAGAGCAGGCTTCGCGCGAAAAAGCGTTGCCACTTTTTCGCAGCCTGCTCTAGCCCCGCGAGCGCAGGACCGTCGGCGCCTCGCGGTAGCGCGGCGTGCAGTTCGAGATCGCGGCGTTGAGGGGAAGCCGCGTGGTGCCGCAATCATAGGCCTCGGCGGGCGAGGGCGGCGGCTCCGGATCGCGGGCGACGATCGGATGCGGCGCACAGGCCGACACGGCAGCGCCCGCGAGCGCGAGAGCGACGGTCTGCATCAGGCGACGCATGGGGACCTCGAAGACACGGAATCGGGACGGCCAGCCAAAGCCGAGCTGTCGAAACAGGCCGGAACCCTGCGAGCCCCGGCACCGGCTGGCAAGCTTTGCCGGAGACGCAGCCGCGGATTGCCGGCCGATGTCGCCCGGCGGCCACATGGAGGCCGGCTTGATCAGACCCCGTAACCGGCAAGGAACACCCGCACCGCCTCGGCGATCCGATGCTGCTTGTCCGCCTCCGTCGGCGGCTCTCCGGCCGCGAACAGCAGACGGGTGAGCAGCCCCGCCTGGCACAGATGCAGAAAATGCTTGGCGGCGAGCCCGGTGTCCGACTTGCGCAAGCGGCCGGCCGCGACCTGCGTGTCGAGATAGGCGGTGAGCCGCTCGATGCCGCAGGCCGGCCCGGCCTCGAAGAAGGCCTGGCCCAGCCTCGGAAACTTTTCGGTGGCGCCGATCACCATGCGGATCACCGAGACGTGCTCTGGCTTCGAGATCTCGGTGAGATAGGTCTGGCCGAGCCGGGTGAGCGCGCCGCGGACGTCCGGGTCCTGCGGATCGAGCTGGAACAGCGCCTCGGCGAGTCCGCGCTTCTCCTGCGTCGTCAGCGCCTCGAACAGGGCTTCCTTGCTGTCGAAATAGACGTAGAGCGTGCCCTTGGAGACGCCCGCCGCCTTGGCGACCTCGCCCATGCTGGCGCCGTCGAAGCCGGCGGCCATGAACACCGAGCGTGCGCCCTCCAGGATCTGGCGGCGCTTGTCGGTCTCTGCGGTTGAGGATGCGGAAACCGGTCGCTGCGTAGGATGCGCGAGGCTCGTTGCAGGGGCCGCCATGTCTCGATGCTCGTTATTGACCGAACGGTTCGGTCAACGTATTTATGAGTTCGGTCAACGTATTTATGAGCGTGAAGCCGCCGGGCGTCAATGCGTCCTGCTTACCGACCGAACGGTTCGGTCAAGACAATTCGGAGCCCGCGATGTCCCTTCGCGAAGACGGCGCACACCGGGAGGATGCCATCGTCGAGCCGAGCGATGAGAGCGTTTCGCGGGGTCGGCCCGATGTAAGCCGCGCGCCTGCCGTGCCGACGGCCGCGCTGCCCGCCTCGGCGCCTGCCGAGCCTCCGGCAAAGAAGCGCCGGCCCCTCAAGACGCTGCTGTTGCTGACCGTGCTCACGGCCGCGCTCGGCGGGGGCGGCTACGAGGGTTGGCAGTACTGGACGCTGGGGCGCTTCTTCGTCTCGACGGACGACGCCTACGTGCAGGCCGACATCTCCGTGCTCGCGGCCAAGGTCTCGGGCTATCTTGATGCGGTTCCGATCGTGAACGGCCAGTCGGTGAAGAAGGGCGACGTGATCGCCCGGCTCGACGACGGCGACTACCGGCTGGCCTTGCGCGCGGCGCAGGACAAGCTCGCCACGCAGGAGAGCACGATCGCGCGCATCGGCCGCCAGGCCGAGGCGGCCCAGGCCCAGGTCGCCCAGAGCGCGGCACAGGTCGACGGCATGAAGGCCGACGCCGTCCGCGCCGCGGCCGATTACGTCCGCGCCACGCAGATGCAGGCCGACTACGTTGCGAAATCCAAGCTCGACCAGACCAAGGCCGACCGCGACCGCACCGACGCCTCGGTGAAGGGCGCGCAAGCCGCGGTGCTCGCGGCCAAAGCCAATGTCGACGTGCTCGTCGCCCAGAAGCAGGAGGCCGAAAGCCTCGCGGGCGAATTGCGCACCGCCGTCGACCGGGCCCGGCGCGACCTCGACTTCACCGTGATCCGCGCGCCCTTCGACGGCGTCGTCGGCAACAAGGCGGTGGAGGCCGGGGCCTATGTCCAGCCGGGCTCCCGCGTCGCTGCGCTGGTGCCGCTCCAGAGCGTGCGCATCGACGCGAACTTCAAGGAGACGCAGGTCTCGCAGATGAAGCCGGGCCAGCCGGTGACGATCCTCGTCGACGCCTATCCCGACAGGAAGATCACCGGCGAGGTCGAGTCGTTCTCGCCGGCCTCCGGCACGGTGTTCAGCCTGCTGCCCACCGACAACGCCACCGGCAACTTCACCAAGATCGTCCAGCGCCTGCCCGTGCGCGTCCACGTACCGGCCGACGTCGCGAGCGAAGGCCTGTTGCGGCCGGGCATGTCGGTGACGGTCAGGGTCGACACCCGCGGGCCGGACGACCGGTCGCCGGTGCGGACTGCGACTGCCGATCACGAGTAGGACGGCGTCCGATTGGTCGCACCGGTGCATCGTGCACCTCTCCTCCCCCTTGTGGGGAGGAGTTGGAGGTGGGGGTGGTGCAGAAGGCACCGCTGCGTTCGATCCTGAACTACCCCACCCCTAGCCCCTCCCCGCAAGGGGGAAGGGAAGCGACACATCACGCGATCCGACAAATCGGAACCGGCATAACCCACATGGTTGCCACGGCTGCCGTCGCCCCCTCGGCCATCCCGGCCGAACCGCCCCTCGACCGCCGCCGCATGGTGGCGTTCCTGTGCATGGTCTTCGGGATGTTCATGGCGATCCTGGACATCCAGATCGTCTCGGCCTCGCTCAACGAGATCCAGGCGGGGCTCTCGGCCTCGGGCGACGAGATCCCCTGGGTCCAGACCAGCTACCTGATCGCCGAGGTCATCGCGATCCCACTCTCGGGCACGCTCTCGCGGGTGCTCTCGACGCGCTGGATGTTCGTGATCTCGGCGGCCGGCTTCACGCTGATGAGCGCGATGTGCGCCACCAGCTCGTCCATCGACGAGATGATCGTCTGGCGCGCCCTCCAGGGGTTTCTGGGCGGCGGCATGATCCCGACGGTCTTCGCCTCGGCCTTCACGATCTTCCCGCCCTCGAAGCGCTCGATCGTCTCGCCGATGATCGGCCTCGTGGCGACGCTCGCCCCCACCATCGGCCCGACGGTGGGCGGCTACCTGACAGACCTGCTCTCCTGGCACTGGCTGTTCCTGATCAACATCGTGCCGGGCATCTTCGTCACGGTCTCGACCTGGGCGCTGGTCGATTTCGACAAGCCGAACACGAGTCTCATCAAGAATTTCGACTGGACCGGCCTCGTCGTGATGGGCGGTTTCCTCGGCTGCCTCGAATACGTGCTCGAAGAAGGCCCGAACCACGACTGGCTGCAGGACGAGGCGGTGCTCGTCTGCGCCGTCGTCGGCATGCTCTGCTGCGTGGCGTTCTTCTGGCGCGCCTTCACCGCCCGCCAGCCGATCGTGGAGCTGCGCGCCTTCACCGATCGCAACTTCGCCGCCGGCTGCGCGGCGAGCTTCATCATGGGCATCGGCCTCTACGGGCTGACCTACCTCTATCCGGTCTATCTCGCCCGCGTGCGCGGCTACTCGGCGCTGCAAATCGGCGAGACGATGTTCGTCTCGGGGCTGTGCATGTTCGCCACCGCCCCCATCGCCGGCCGCTTCTCCGGAAAGGTCGACCCGCGCATCCTGATGGCGCTCGGCTTTTCGGGCTTCGCCGCCGGGACCTGGATCGTCACCGGGCTGACCAAGGACTGGGATTTCTGGGAACTGCTCTGGCCCCAGGTGCTGCGCGGCTGCTCGCTGATGCTGTGCATGATCCCGATCAACAACATCGCGCTGGGCACCCTGCCGCCCGAGCGCATGAAGAACGCCTCGGGCCTCTACAACCTCACCCGGAACCTCGGCGGCGCGGTCGGCCTCGCGCTGATCAACACGCTGCTGAACGACCGCTGGGACCTCCACCTCGCGCGCCTCCACGAGCGCGTGACCTGGGCGAACGACACCGCGCTCCAGCGGCTCGACGGCCTCCGCCAGGGCTTTTCCGGGTTCGGCAGCGCGGCCGACGCGATGGCGCTGAAATCCCTGACCAATCAGGTCCGCATCCAGGGCATGGTCATGGCCTTCGAGGACGTGTTTCTCGTCCTCACCGCGCTCTTCCTCGTCATGGCCTGCGCCACGCCGCTGATCCGCCGGCCGAAGGCCGCCGTGCAGGCTTCTCACTAAGGGAAAGGCAGCGCAGGCTCGGCGCGAAACGGCCTGTGCGGCGGGTAGGTGTGGTTCGGCGGACGATGCCGGAGCTGCACGCTCACGGAACAGGGCCGGGGCGGCGTCGGCCGCCCCATCCGTCGCTAGGCCCGCGCTGCTTCGAGCGCGTGGGTGTTGCCGTTGAGGCCGGCACAGAGATCGTCGATCTCGGCCACGTCGAGGGCGCTGCCGGCCGTCTCGGCGATGGTGTCGATCAGATGATCCTGCTCGGGGTCGAACGGATGTCCCTGCATCCGGTAGAACTGATAGTAGCGCAACGCCGCCAGAAGGGTGTCGCGTTCACGGGCCGTCACGGTGATGTTCTGCTTGGTCAATGGGCATCCCCCCTGGCTTGCAACGAACGTCGTTCGGGGCGCCGGGCGACTCGCCGAGGCGGTCCTTTTTACCGCCCGGAGCGCAGCGTCGTCCACAGCTTGGCCGTAAGAAGGCGAAGCCGGCTCTGCATCCTCGAGGGGCGGCACGGCCGCCGACGACAGGCGAAGGCCTTGCCGCTCAACGCGTTGGGGGGCGGCGTGCAGCGGTGAAAATTCGAGCAGCCGGGTCTCAGGCCGCCTCGGAACCGATGGTCGCCAACGCGGCGGCCACCTCGTCCGGATCGAGCCGGCGCAGCACCGGCCCGGAGGTCCAGACCAGCATCGGCACGATGGTACGGTCCGGGTAGATCGTCTGCAGGAGCGTTGCATAGAGCGCGATCTGCGCCGCCTCAGCCGCCGGCAGCGGCGCATCCTCGGCCGGCGGGCGGCCGGTCTTGAAGTCGCAGACCAGCACCCGGTCGCCGTCGAGGGCGAGGCGGTCGACCCGGCCGAACACGCGCCGCACCTCGCCGCCGAGCACGATGCTGCCCGAGAGCGCCACCTCGGCCCGGGCCTCCCGGGTGAAGAGCGGCGCGAGGTCCGGCTCCGCGAACAGGCGCAGGCAGGCCGCCACCAGCGCGTCCCGTTTGGGCTTCGGCATGGACGGCGCGCGCGCCGCCACGAAGTGGGCGGCGGCGTCCGTCCGCCTGTCCGGCGCCAGCCGCGGCAGGTGCTCCACCAGGGAGTGGATCAGCTTGCCGCGTTGCCGCGCCTCGGCGGCGGCCTGCCGCCTGCCGGGATCGGGCCGGCCGTCGGCGGCCGAGAGCGCGCCCGAGGGGCTAACCGGTGGCGCCGGTTCGCGCTCCGGCGCGGCCCGGCGGTGGAGCCAGTCCGGAAGGCGCGCGTCGGCGACGGATGACGCCGACCCCTCTTCGGGCGCGGTCAGGCCGGCCGTGCCGTCGCGCCAGAGCGTGACCGGTCCGTGACCGGTTTCCAGGGTCTCGCCCGGCCCGAGGCCGCGCTCCAGGCCGATCCGCACCATCTCGCACCACGAGGCCGGCGTTTCGAGGGTGGCACCGCGATAGGGGGCGATCACGAGGTGGTCTGCCGCCCGGGTCATCGCGACGTAGAGCAACCGGTTGTGTTCTTCGCGAGAACGGGCGTGCAGGGTCTCGCGGGCCTCCGCCGTCGCGGACGAATCCTGCATGCGGCCCGAGACCCAGACCGGCAGCAGCGGGTCGCCGCCCGGTGCGGCTCCGAGCGCGAGCAGCGGCGGGTCGTTGCGCCCGAGCGGCTCGCAGCCGTCGATCACCACGACGAGGGGCGCCTCAAGGCCCTTGGCGCCGTGCACGGTCATCACCCGGACCTCGTTGCGGCCGGATTCCATGTCGCGCTTGACGGTATGGCCGGATTCGCCCCGGCCGGGCCGCGCGACGTAGCGGGCGAGGAAGGCGTCGAGGCTCGGCGCATCGCTGCCGCCCTCGAACGCCTGGGCGGCTGCGAGAAACACGTCGATGGCGTCGCCCGCCTCGCCGCCGAGCCGGGACACCAGCGCCCTGCGGCCGCCGAGCGGCCCGAGCAGCGCGGCGTAGAAGCCGAACGGCCCCTCCGCCGCCGCGAGCCCGATCCAGGTCGCGAGCTTGTCGAGGCCGAGCCTGGCCGCCGCGTTGCCGCCCGCGGCATGGCGTGTGAGCGCGTCTTCCAGCGTCTCCGCCTCGGGGCGGCGGCTCGCGATGGTCACGAGGTCGTCGTCGGTGAGCCCGACCAGCGGCGTCTTGAGGGCGGTGGCGAGGGTCAGGTCGTCGGCCGGGAGCAGCCCGGCCCGGCCGGCCGCCACGAGATCGAGCACGGCGATGTGGCCGGCCATCTCGAGCCGGTCCTGGCCCGCCACGGGCACGCCATGACCCTTCAGCGCCCGGATCACCTCCTCGAAGGCCGCCGAGCGCTTGCGCACCAGGATCAGCACGTCCCCCGGCCGCCAGACCCGGCCGCAGACGTCGCCCGTGGTGGTCCAGGCGCGCACCGCGGCAGCGATGCGCCGGGCCACCGCGATCGGCGGGGCGTTGGCCTCGGGCGCGTCGACGGGCGCGGCCCAGGCGTCGGGGTCGGGCTCCTCGGCCGGTTCGGCGATCGGCCAGATCTCGACCGAACCGAGGGCGTCGCCGCGGGCCGAGCCGTGGACGGTGCCGGTGGCTTTGTCGTCGAAGGACAGGCCTTCGTAGTGCTCCGGCAGGGCGAACACCGCGTCCACCGCTCGCAGCACGCCGGCCGCGGAGCGGAACGAGAGGGTGAGGCCGACATCCGCGAAAGGCAGATCGATCGCGCCGGCGGCCTTGCGCCAGTCCCGGCGGGTTTCCTCGAACTGGCGCGGCTCGGCCCCCTGAAAGCTGTAGATCGACTGCTTGGGATCGCCGACCGCGAAGCGGGTGCGCAGGATCTCACGGGACCCCTCGCCCGCCGCGAACTCGGCGGTGATGCGGCGCAGGATCTCCCATTGCTCGGGATTGGTGTCCTGCGCCTCGTCGACGAGCACGTGGTCGATGCCGCGATCGAGCTTGTACAGCACCCAGGTCGCGTCGACCCGGCGCAGCAGGTCGACGGTCTTGTGGATCAGGTCGTCGAAATCGAGCGCGCCGAGCCGCGCCTTCCGGGCCTCGACCCGGCGATGGATCTCTGCGGCGAGCACGAACAGCGCGCGCGTGCGGGCATGGGTCCGCGCCGCCCGCAACCGGTCGAACAGCGGGACGAGCCGCGCCTGCTCCTCGGCGAGCGTCTCCCGCACGTCCTCCGGCACCGCCTTGGTGCCAAAGCTCTTCCGGGGCTCGTCCTTGTCGGTGAAGAAGACCGAACGATAGGCCTCCAGCGCCTCCGGCCGGGCCGCCGCCTCGCCGGTTGCGATCAGTCCGTCCGCAATGCGTTCGTCGGTGACCTTGCCCGTCCGCAGCCGGCCGGCGAGATCCGTGTCGCCGGCAAGGCCGCCCGCGAGGATGCGGTCTTCGACCGTGGCGACGCTCTCGCCCACCGCCAGCCCAAGGGCCCGCGCAAGGTCGGCGAGGCCCGTCTCCAGGGTGCGGCCGGCATCGGCGAAGAAGCCGCGCTTGCGCATCGCGCCGCGCAACGCCTCGCGAAGCGCATCTCCCGCGGCCTCCGGCCCGACCACGTCCAGGGCCATGTGGAGGTCGGGGCGGCTGCCGAGCACGGCATCGGCCAGCACCGAATCGGTCTCGACGGCGAAGGCCTCGCGGGTCTGGTTCTCGTCGAGCACCTCGAAGCGTGCCGGCACGTTGGCCTCGAACGGGAACATGTGCAGTAGCCGCTCGCAGAGCGCGTGCAGCGTCTCGATCTTGAGGCCTCCGGGCGTCTCCACCGCGCGGGCGAACAGCCGGCGCGCGAGGCTCAAGCCCTTCCGCGATGGCCTGTCGCCGGTGAGTTCCACGAGTTCTGAGGTGAGCGCGTCATCGTCGAGCGTCACCCAGCGGCCGAGGCGCTGAAACACGCGGATCGACATGTTGGCCGCCGCCGCCTTGGTGAAGGTGAGGCAGAGGATGCGCCCGGGCGGCGCGCCGTCGAGCAGCAGCCGCAGCACCCGGTCGGTGAGCACCTTGGTCTTGCCGGCGCCCGCGTTGGCCGAGACCCAGGCCGAGACATGGGGGTCTGCGGCCCGGCGCTGGGAGGCCTGCGTCTGCGGGTCGACGACGAAGCGGGCGGTCACCGTGCAGCTTTCCGTCCGGGCGTTCCGAACTCGGGAATCGATCGCTCCTCCGCACGTGGTTCGATGGTCTCCACGCGCATAGTCAAGTTGAGCGACTTCAGGACGCCGATGACGGTGCCGAGCTCCGGATTGCCCTTGTCCGACAGAGCCCGGTACAGCGCTTCCCGCGCGAGACCGGTGTCGCGTGCGATCTGTGTCATGCCCCTGGCCCGCGCCACGTCACCGATGGCCGATGCAATCAGCTTCGGGTCGCCATCCTCGAAGGCGGTATTGAGGTAGGCCTGGATCGCGTCCTCATCATCGAGATATTCGGAAGGATCCCAGTCAGTCAGATCGATCGACATCTTTGGCCTGCCTCTTGAGTTCCTGGCCGATGATGTCCGCCAGTGCCTTGGCGGCCTTGATGTTGCGCGGCTGGTCGGCCTTGTCGCCTCCGATCAGAACGGTCGTCCCATCCGCGAAGACTTTATAATACACGCGGTATCCGGGGCCGACATCGATCTTGAGTTCGCTGACACCGTCACCGACAGGGGCCGCGTAACCTGGGTTGCCCATGTCGAGCCGCTTCAGGCGGCCGTTGATGACACCGACCGCCGCCCTGTCGCGAAGCCCCCTGATCCATGCCCTGAACTGATCGGTCTGTTTGAGCATCGTGCTGCCACGCCCGTAACCTGCAAGTTACAGCATGGCGCCGGTGTTGTCATGGGCAGCCTTTGCACCAACCAGCACCTCCCCAGGCGACGTCCGCCGGGCTAGGCTGTCACAAGCGGTGCGAAAATCAAAAAAGGGGTCGCACCACGGCACTTCCATCGCGTCTTCAGCGAGGCCAGCCCCATGAAGGTCGACAAGCACGATCCGTTCGATTTCGCAGCCCGGCGGCATATCGGCCCGAAGCTCTCGGAGATCGCCGAGATGCTGGAGGTGGTGGGCGCCAAAACCCTGCACGCGCTCATCGACGAGACGCTGCCGCCGGACATCCGGCAGGCGGAGTACATCGATTTCGGGCGTTCGCTCACGGAGCGGCGGGCGATCGAGCGGATGCGGGCGACGGCGAACAAGAACCGGCTGCTCGTCTCGCTGATCGGCCAGGGCTACCACGGCACCACGATGCCGCCGGCCATCCAGCGCAACATCTTCGAGAACCCGGCCTGGTACACGGCTTATTCGCCCTACCAGCCGGAGATCAGCCAGGGGCGGCTCGAGGCGCTGATCAACTTCCAGACGCTGGTCTGCGACCTGACTGCCCTCGACGTCGCCAACGCCTCGCTGCTCGACGAGGCCACCGCCGCGGCGGAGGCGATGGGCATGGCCAGGCGCATCGCCACGAACGGCCAGACGACCTTCTTCGTCGACCGGGAATGCCTGCCCCAGACCATCGCGGTGCTGAAGACCCGCGCCGCGCCGTTCGGCTGGCAGATCGAGGTCGGAGACCCGTTTTCGGACTTGGACCCGTCGAAGGTCTTTGGCGCGATCTTCCAGTATCCGGGCGTCTGCGGCGCGATCCACGATTTTTCGGACGCGATCGCGGCGCTCCACGACGCCGGGGCGGTGGCGGTGATGGCGGCCGATCCGCTGGCGCTGACGGTGCTGAAGGCGCCGGGCGAGATGGGCGCCGACATCGCCATCGGCTCGATGCAGCGCTACGGCGTCCCGATGGGCTATGGCGGCCCGCACGCCGCCTACATGGCAACCCGCGACGCGCACAAGCGCGGGCTGCCGGGCCGGCTCGTCGGCGTCTCGGTGGATGCCCGCGGCAACCGCGCCTATCGCTTGGCGCTCCAGACGCGCGAACAGCATATCCGCCGGGAGAAGGCGACCTCGAACATCTGCACCTCCCAGGTGCTGCTGGCCGTGATCGCCTCGATGTACGCGGTCTATCATGGGCCGCTCGGGCTGAAGGCCATCGCGCTCCGCGTCCACCGCGACGCCGTGCGCCTCGCCGAAGGGCTGGAAGCCTTGGGCTTCGACGTTCAGCCAAAAAATTTCTTCGACACGATTGCCGTCGAGGTCGGAGCCTTCCAGGGCGTCATCCTGCGCAGCGCCGTCGAGAACGGCGTGAACCTGCGCAAGATCGGCGCGGACCGCATCGGCATCTCGGTCGACCAGCGCACCCGGCCGGACATCGTCCAGGCGGTGTGGCGGGCGTTCGGGGGACAGGCGCTCGACTACGACGAGGCCTATCCCGAGCAACGGTTGCCCAAGGCGCTGGAGCGGACCTCGGAGTACCTCACGCACCCGATCTTCCACATGAACCGGGCCGAGAGCGAGATGACGCGCTACATGCGCCGTCTCAGCGACCGCGACCTGGCGCTCGACCGGGCGATGATCCCGCTCGGCTCCTGCACGATGAAGCTCAACGCCACCGCCGAGATGCTGCCGATCTCCTGGCCGGAGTTTTCAGAAATCCACCCCTTCGTGCCCGACGACCAGGCGCTCGGTTACAAGGAGCTGATCGACGACCTCAGCCAAAAGCTCTGCGACATCACCGGCTACGACGCGATCTCGATGCAGCCGAACTCGGGGGCGCAGGGCGAATATGCCGGCTTGCTCGCGATCCGGCGCTACCACATCTCGAGGGGCGAGGGGCACCGCACCGTCTGCCTGATCCCCTCCTCGGCCCACGGCACAAACCCGGCCTCGGCACAGATGTGCGGCATGAGCGTCGTGGTGGTCGGCGCCGACGCGCACGGCAACATCGACGTCGACGACTTTTCACGCAAGGCCGAGCAGCACACCGAAAACCTCGCGGCCTGCATGATCACCTATCCCTCGACGCATGGGGTGTTCGAGACCCGCGTGCGCGAGATCTGCGACATCGTCCACGGCCATGGCGGACAGGTCTATCTCGACGGAGCGAACCTGAACGCGCTGGTCGGCCTCGCCCGCCCTGGCGACATCGGGGCCGACGTCAGCCACCTCAACCTGCACAAGACCTTCTGCATTCCCCATGGCGGCGGCGGGCCGGGCATGGGACCGATCGGCGTCAAGGCGCACCTGATTCCCTTCCTGCCGAGCGATCCACGCTCGGGCGAGGAGGGCGCGGTCTCGGCCGCCCCCTTCGGCTCGGCCTCGATCCTCCCGATCTCGTGGAGCTACTGCCTGATGATGGGCGGGCGCGGCCTGACCCAGGCGACACGGGTGGCGATCCTCAACGCCAACTACATCGCCAAGCGGCTCGAGGGCGCCTATCCGATCCTCTATTCGGGCCGGAACGGCCGCGTGGCGCACGAATGCATCGTCGACGTCCGGCCGTTCCAGAAGAGCGCCGGAATCAGCGTCGACGACGTCGCCAAGCGCCTGATCGATGCCGGTTTCCACCCGCCGACCATGAGCTGGCCGGTGGCCGGCACTCTGATGATCGAGCCGACGGAATCCGAGACCAAGGGTGAGATCGACCGGTTCTGCAACGCGATGCTGGCGATCCGCGACGAGATCCGGGCGATCGAGGAGGGGCGGATGGACCGGGCCAACAACCCGCTCAAGCACGCGCCGCACACGGTGCAGGACCTGATCGGCGCCTGGGAGCGGCCCTATTCCCGCGAGGCCGGCTGCTTTCCGGGCGGATCGCTCCGCATGGACAAGTACTGGCCGCCGGTGAACCGAGTCGACAACGCCTATGGCGACCGAAATCTGGTGTGCTCGTGTCCGCCGGTGGAGGCTTATACCGAGGCGGCGGAGTAGGGATCCGGAAACCCTCTCCCCTCTGCGGGAGAGGGTGGCCCGCGGAGCGGGTCGGGAGAGGGGAGCACCGTTTCAGGAGAGGGCGCTCCCCTCTCCCGACCCCTGCTGATGCAAGGGCCACCCTCCCCCGCAGAGGGCGGGAGGGGATTCTTGCTCAATCGTCGAGTTCATCCGCGCTCGGCTTGACCGTCTCCAGGATCCGTTCGGCGACGAGGCCGGAATTCTGGCGGATCGAGGCTTCGATCTTGTCGGCGATGGCCGGGTTGTCGCGCAGGAAGCCCTTGGAGTTCTCGCGGCCCTGGCCGAGGCGCTGGCTGTCGTAGGAGAACCAGGCGCCGGACTTCTCGACGATGCCGGCCTTCACGCCGAGGTCGATCAGCTCGCCGACCTTCGACACGCCCTCGCCGAACATGATGTCGAACTCGACCTGCTTGAAGGGCGGCGCGACCTTGTTCTTGACGACCTTGACGCGGACCTGGTTGCCGATGGCCTCGTCGCGATCCTTCAGGGTCGAGATGCGGCGGATGTCCAGGCGGACCGAGGCGTAGAACTTGAGCGCGTTGCCGCCGGTGGTGGTCTCCGGCGAGCCATACATCACGCCGATCTTCATACGGATCTGGTTGATGAAGATGACCATGCACTTCGAGCGCGAGATCGAGCCGGTGAGCTTGCGCAGGGCCTGGCTCATCAGGCGGGCCTGAAGACCGGGCTGGCTGTCACCCATCTCGCCTTCGATTTCGGCGCGCGGCGTAAGGGCCGCCACCGAATCGATCACGAGCACGTCGATGGCGCCCGAGCGAACGAGGGTGTCGGTGATCTCCAGCGCCTGCTCGCCGGTATCGGGCTGCGAGATCAGCAGGTCGTCGAGCTGGACGCCGAGCTTGCGCGCATAGACCGGGTCGAGGGCGTGCTCGGCATCGACGAAGGCGCAGACGCCACCCGTCTTCTGAGCCTCGGCGATCGTGTGCAGCGCCAGCGTGGTCTTGCCCGAGGATTCCGGCCCGTAGATCTCGATGACGCGGCCGCGGGGCAGGCCGCCGACGCCGAGCGCGATGTCGAGCCCGAGCGACCCGGTGGACACGGTCTCGACCTCCGCGATCTTGTCGTTCTTGCCGAGCCTCATGATCGAGCCCTTGCCGAAGGCACGCTCGATCTGGGACAGCGCGGCGTCGATCGCCTTCGACTTGTCCTTATCCATCGTCGAGGGTTCCACCATCTTCAGCGCGGGCTGGGCCATCAGTCGGGCATCCTTATGCATGGGGCGGACGGCGTTCTCAATGCGGCGCCGCAGCGGATTTCGTACCCTTTTTGTTCTCTTTCGGCAAGATGCCGGCCGGATGAAAGTTCGATATTCGTTCTACAGGAGCGAGCAACCGCTCAGGGCACCGGCACCTGCAGCGGCTTGTTCGTGTCGACCACGTAGACCGACAGGATCTTCAACGTCGTGCTGCCGACGTTGGCGTAGCCGGCATGGGGCACCTCGCGCAGGTTGATGCCGTGCTCGCCCGCCGGCCGGGCCTTGACGTCCTTGCCGGGTGTCTGCGCCGTGCCGCCTTCGAGGACGTAGAAGGCTTCCTCGCCGTTGTGGAAGTGGCGTTGGGAGGTCGCCCCGGGCGGGATCTCGACGAGCTGCATGACGACTTCCTTGCCCGCGACGCCCGAGACCGGCGTGCGGCCGAGTTCGGTCCGTTTCACCTCCTGGGCCGAGGCGCTGCCGGCCGCGAGCACGGCAAGGGTTGCGATCACACGGACGAGACGATGACGGGGCATGAGCGTTCCTCGATTTTCATCGAGGATGGCACGGGTTTGCCGTGCACGAAAACGCCCACCGGAAGCAGGCTTCCAGCAGGCGCAGAAATCGTTTCGACCCGCCGGAGCGGGCAAATCCCAAAAAATCAGTTGGCGCCGAGTACGTGCTTGGCTTCGCGCAGCTGCACGATCTGGCCGTTGAGCTGCTCGCGCTTCTCGAGGTCTTCCGTGGCGTCGCGGGCGAGCTCGGCGGCCTCGATCTCCTTGTCGATCACACCTGCGTTGACCTCCTCGATCGGCGCGGCGCGCTCGGCGAGGACGGTGACAGAGTTCGGGCCGATATCGGCGAAGCCGCCCTGGACGTAGATGCGCTTGCCGCTGCCGGCCTTCTCGGTGACCGTGATCACCCCGACCTTGAGGGTGGTCAGCACGGGCGCGTGGCCCGGCAGCACGGTCATCTCGCCCTCGGTGCCGGGGATCTGAACGGCCTCGACCTCGCCGGAATACAGCGTCCGCTCGGGGCCGACGAAATCGAAGTGGAAGGTGGCCATAGCGCGTCCGTCAGTTCATTTGCTGTTGCAAGACGTTATCGGAAAACCGGTTCCCACTTTTCCGCGTCATGCACCGATGAGTGTGTCAGCGCCGGCCGCGGTCGGCGACGAAACCGGCCCCGAAGCCGACGACCGCGCCGATGAGGGCGAACAGGCCGACATGCTGGAGCTGGCCGGTGGTCAACTCGCCGCCGCGGGCGCCCGCGACGGAATCCTTGTCCTGGACCTCGAGGCTGAGAGGTCCGATCTTGATCTCGGCGGCCTGGGGCCGGGTCAGGTAGCCGGCAAGGCCGCCGACCACGAGTCCGACCATCAGAAGGACGATCTTGGCGTTCATACCGGTGTGCTTTCAGGCGTCGAGTCTGGAAATCCGACGCCGAAAGCGCCCCGAGACCGGCAAAAAGTTATGCGGCGTCCTTGGCCAGCTTCTTGGCCTTTTCCTTGGCGTCCTCGATCGTGCCGACCATGTAGAACGCGGCCTCCGGCAGGTCGTCGTAGTCGCCGTTCACGAGGCCCTTGAAGCCCTTGATGGTGTCTTCCAGCGGCACCTGGATGCCCGGCGAGCCGGTGAACACCTCGGCGACCGAGAAGGGCTGCGAGAAGAAGCGCTCGATCTTGCGGGCGCGGGCCACGGTCAGCTTGTCCTCTTCCGAGAGCTCGTCCATGCCCAGGATCGCGATGATGTCCTGGAGCGCCTTGTAGCGCTGCAGCGTCTGCTGAACGCGGCGGGCGACGTCGTAATGCTCCTCGCCGAGGATGGCGGGGGAGAGCATGCGCGAGGTCGAGTCGAGCGGGTCCACCGCCGGGTAGATGCCCTTCTCGGCGATCGAGCGCGACAGCGTCGTGGTTGCGTCCAGGTGGGCGAAGGAGGCGGCGGGCGCCGGGTCGGTCAAGTCGTCGGCCGGCACGTAGATGGCCTGAACCGAGGTGATCGAGCCCTTGGTGGTGGTGGTGATGCGCTCCTGCAGAGCGCCCATGTCGGTCGACAGGGTCGGCTGGTAGCCCACGGCCGAGGGGATGCGGCCGAGAAGCGCCGAGACCTCGGAGCCGGCCTGCGTGAAGCGGAAGATGTTGTCGACGAAGAACAGCACGTCCTGGCCCTGATCGCGGAAATCCTCGGCGATCGTCAGGCCGGTCAGCGCAACGCGCGAGCGGGCGCCGGGGGACTCGTTCATCTGGCCGTAGACCAGTGCGCATTTGGAGCCCTCGGCCGAGCCGCCGTTCTCCTTCGGGTCCTTGTTGACCTTGGACTCGATCATCTCGTGGTAGAGATCGTTGCCCTCGCGGGTACGCTCGCCGACGCCGGCGAAGACCGAGTAGCCGGAGTGCACCTTCGCGATGTTGTTGATCAGCTCCATGATCAGCACGGTCTTGCCGACGCCGGCGCCGCCGAACAGGCCGATCTTTCCGCCCTTGGCGTAGGGGGCGAGCAGATCGACGACCTTGATGCCGGTGACGAGGATCTGCGACTCGGTCGACTGTTCGGTATAGGCCGGGGCCGGCTGGTGGATGGCGCGCAGCGTGTCCGAGTGGATCGGGCCGGCCTCGTCGATCGGCTCGCCGATGACGTTCATGATGCGGCCGAGCGTGTTGTGGCCGACCGGCACCCTGATCGGCGCGCCGGTGTCGGAGACCTCCTGGCCGCGCACGAGGCCTTCCGAGGTGTCCATCGCCACGCAGCGGACGGTGCTCTCGCCGAGCTGCTGGGCAACTTCGAGGACGAGGCGGTTGCCCTGGTTGGTGGTCTCGAGCGCGTTCAGGATCTCCGGCAGGTGGCCGTCGAACTGCACGTCGATCACCGGACCGATGACCTGGGTGATGCGGCCCTTGGAGGTGTTGGCGGGGGAAGCGGTGTTCGCCATGGAGAGCGTGTCCTTCAGATGATCTGTTGCGTCGCGCTCCCTGGCGACGAACCGGCATCCGGCCCGTCGGAGAGCGCCCTGTGGGTCAGAGCGCTTCCGCGCCCGAAATGATCTCGATGAGTTCCTTGGTGATCATGGCCTGACGCGTGCGGTTGTAGATCTGCGTCTGCTTCTTGATCATCTCGCCCGCGTTGCGCGTGGCGGAATCCATGGCGCTCATGCGCGAGCCCTGCTCGGAGGCGGCGTTCTCGAGGAGCGCCTTGTAGATCTGCACCGTGAGGTTCTTCGGCAGCAGCGTCGTGAGGATCGCCTCCTCGCTCGGCTCGAACTCCATGGCGGCATCCGCGGAGGCGCCGGTCGTGGTCTTGCCGTCGGTGCTCGGCAGCTCGGCCGGGATCAGCTTCTGCGCCGTCGGCACCTGCGAGATCACCGACTTGAACTGCGAATAGAACAGGGTCGCCACGTCGAACTCGCCGGCATCGAAGCGGGCGAGGATCTTGTCCGCGATCTCGCTGGCGAAGGCGTAGTCCACCGGCTTGGTGCCGCGGATGTCGATGTTCTCGACGATCTCCGCCCGGAACTGCCGGCGGAGCATGTCGTAGCCCTTCTTGCCGACGGTGAAGATCTTGACCGTCTTGCCTTCGCTCGCGAGCTTGCGGGCGTGCCGGGCGGCGAGGCGCGCGATCGACGAGTTGAAGGCGCCGCACAGGCCGCGATCGGCCGTGCAGACCACGAGCAGGTGGGTCTTGTCGTCACCCGTGCCGGAGAGCAGCTTCGGGGCGCCGACGCCGCCGACGAGGTTCGCGGCGAGGTTGCCGAGCGTCGCGGACATCTTTTCCGCGTAGGGCCGGCCGCTCTCGGCGGCGTTCTGGGCGCGTCGCAACTTGGCGGCGGCGACCATCTGCATGGCCTTGGTGATCTTCTGCGTCGACTTCACCGAAGTGATGCGATTCCGCAGATCCTTCAAACTCGGCATCGAGGAATATCCAGACCGGTTCCGAGAGCCCTCTCCTCCCCCTTGTGGGGAGGAGCCGGAGGTGGGGGTGGTTCAGGATGGGGCGTGGTGGTGCCGTCTGCGCCACCCCCACCCCGACCCCCTCCCCACAAGGAGGAGGGGACGAGCCTTAGTTGAACGACTTGGAGACGCTCTCGACCACGCTCTTGAGCTTGCCGGCGCTGTCGTCCGACAGGTCCTTCGAGTCGCGGATCGCGCCGAGGAGGTCGGCGTGCTTGGAGCGCAGGGTCTCGAGCAGCTTGTCCTCGAAGGGACGCACCTTGCTGACCGCCATCTTGTCGAGATAGCCGTTCACGCCAGCATAGATCACGGCGACCTGCTCTTCCATCTTCAGCGGGGCGAACTGCGCCTGCTTCAGGAGCTCGGTGAGGCGCGAGCCGCGGTTCAGGAGCTTCTGCGTCGAGGCGTCGAGGTCAGAGCCGAACTGCGCGAAGGCCGCCATCTCGCGGTACTGCGCGAGCTCGCCCTTGATCTTGCCGGCGACCTTTTTCATCGCCTTGGTCTGGGCCGAGGAGCCCACCCGCGAGACCGAGAGGCCGACGTTCACCGCCGGGCGGACGCCCTGGTAGAACAGGTCGGTCTCGAGGAAGATCTGGCCGTCGGTGATCGAGATCACGTTGGTGGGGATGTAGGCCGAGACGTCGTTGGCCTGGGTCTCGATGACGGGGAGCGCGGTGAGCGAACCCTTGCCGGCGGCGTCGCCCATCTTGGCGGCGCGCTCGAGCAGGCGCGAGTGGAGGTAGAACACGTCGCCGGGATAGGCCTCGCGGCCCGGCGGGCGGCGCAGCAGCAGCGACATCTGGCGGTAGGCGACGGCCTGCTTGGACAGGTCGTCGTACACGATCACGGCATGCATGCCGTTGTCGCGGAAGTACTCACCCATGGCGCAGCCGGCGAAGGGCGCGATGAACTGCATCGGGGCCGGGTCGGAGGCGGTAGCCGCGACGATGATCGAGTATTCCAGGGCGCCCTGGTCCTCGAGAACCTTCACGAACTGGGCGACGGTGGAGCGCTTCTGGCCGATGGCGACGTAGACGCAGTAGAGCTTCTGGCTCTCGTCGTCGCCCTGGTTGAGCGGCTTCTGGTTGAGGATGGTGTCGAGGGCGATCGCGGTCTTGCCGGTCTGGCGGTCGCCGATGATCAGCTCGCGCTGGCCGCGGCCGATCGGGATCAGCGCGTCGACGGCCTTGAGGCCGGTGGCCATCGGCTCGTGCACGGACTTGCGCGGGATGATGCCCGGCGCCTTGACGTCGACGCGGCGGCGCTCGGTCGACTGGATCGGGCCCTTGCCGTCGATCGGGTTGCCGAGGCCGTCGACCACGCGGCCGAGCAGGCCCTTGCCGACCGGAACGTCCACGATGGCGCCGGTGCGCTTGACGGTCTGGCCTTCCTTGATCTCGCGGTCCGAACCGAAGATCACGACGCCGACATTGTCGTTCTCGAGGTTCAGGGTCATGCCCTGCACGCCCGATTCGAACTCGACGAGCTCGCCGGCCTGGACCTTGTCGAGGCCGTAGACGCGGGCGATGCCGTCACCGACGGCGAGCACCTGCCCGACCTCGGAGACTTCGGCGGCTTCGCCGAAATTCTTGATCTGCTCTTTGAGGATCGCGGAGATCTCGGCGGGGCGGATGTCCATCGTCGGGCCTTCTTATGAGTGTCGGACGTCTGTCGCGTGTTCGGATGAGCCGTGCGGCGTGCCGGATCAGGCGGCGCGCATGGCGAGGCGGATACCGTTGAGCTTGGTCCGCAGGGATGCGTCGACCATGCGGGAGCCGATCTTGACGACGATGCCGCCGATCAGGCTCGGATCGACCTTGAGGTCGAGCTCGATCTCGGAGCCGGCGACCTCGCGCAGCGTCGCCGCGATCTCCTGGATCAGGGCGTCGGAGGGCTTTTCCGCGACGCGGACCTCGGCGCGCACGATGCCCTTCGATTCCCGCACCTTTTCGCGATACCCGCGGATCATGTCGGGGAGGGCGAAGAGGCGGCGGTTGGCGGCCGTGAGCTTGATGAAGTTAGCGGCGATGCCGTCGATGCCGGCCTTGGCCAGGATCGCCTCGATCGCGGGCCTCTGCTGCTCGGCCGTGTAGGCCGGGCTCCTCACCAGGCGGCGCAGGTCGTCGCTCTCGTTGTAGAGGGCGTCGAACTGGTCGAGATGCCGGGCGACCTCGTCGATCTGCTTCTCGTCGCGCGCCAGCTCGAACAGGGCGAGCGCGTAGCGACCTGCCACGCCGGAGACCAGGGTACCGTCGGAACCGCTCTGCGCCACCTGCCCGCTCTCTTTTGTTTCGTGCCCGCCGGTTCCGCGGTCCGTGCCGACCCCTGTCGGGGCGGCGGCTCGGTGAACCGTGAAAAATGGGAATGCGCCGGCTGTGCGGGCGGGTGACGACACCCCCCCTGCAGCGCGGGGTGGCCGTAGCATGGCACCGTCGCTCCGCGCAAGGCGACGGTTCCCCCGATTCCGACGCCCGGCGAGGGAATCGGCACAAGGGGTTAGCGGCAGCGCTCAGGCGCCCCGCAACAGGCGCAGCGGCCAGCCGACCCGCACCAGCGTCTCGTCGGGATCGGACAGCGAGAATTCGCGCATGCCCCAGGGCTTTTCCTCGACCCCGCCCGGCTCGATCGTCTCGCCGGCAAACCGCCGGGCAAGCGAATCGACGTCGGGTGCGTAGAGATAGAGCCCGAACGGATTGCGTCCCGGCACCAGCCAGCCCTCGACGGCGGCCGTGAGGTGCAGCATCGCCCCGGTCGGATGGGTCAGGATGCGGTAGCCGGCCTCGCCTGCGTCGCACGCGAAGCCGAGACGGGCGTAGAAGGCCTGGGAGGCGTCGAGGTCGTTGGAGGGCAGGATGGCGACGAGAGCCGGTTCGATGTCCATGCGCTCCTCCCATAGGCCATGAACGCAGCGAAGCACTGCGGCGGGGAGCATACCCTCTTCATCGCCGACGCGCTCCTTCCCCGGACGGGTGTAGCGTCAGCGGAAGCCGATCCGGGGCCCAGCACGACAAGCCGCGAAGCGTCGAGACGTCGGCACCGTTCGCATCGAACCGCTGACGCGGCCCTTCTTTCGCTAGATCCCGGATCGCCTTCCGCTGACGCTTCAGGCGTCCGGGAAAGGGCGGAGCAGTTCGATCACTTGCCTTCAGACCCGCTCATCGAGCCACGCGCGGGTTTCGTGGCCGGGGGGCAGGCAGCGCCGGGCGCCGCGGGCGAGGGTCGGATAGGTCACGGCCCCGCCGCGCACGAGATCGCCGATCGTCTCGATCTCGGCCTCGTCGAAGAAGGCGCGCACGTGATGCGCGTAAGGAGCCGGCACGCGCTCCGCGTTCAGCGCGGCGAGCAGCGTCGGTCCGTCGATCGGATCGCGTGCGGACGCGTTGATGTGGCGGACGGCAAGGGCCAGCGGGCGCTCCGCGGCCGGGATCGGCAATGCGGCCATAGGATCGCCTCGGGTAAAGGCGGCCGGGTCCGACAAACGATCAGATCCAGCCTTGGAGCTCCCGCCTTACCACGCTCTCGATCACCCGCATGCCGAGATCGGAATCGTTGAGGCAGGGGATGAAGGCGTAGTGCTCGCCGCCGTTCTCCTCGAAATAATGGCGGTTCTCGCCGTCGAGCTCTTCCAGCGTCTCCAGGCAGTCGGCGGTGAAGCCCGGGGCGACGATCGCCATGCGCTTCACGCCGGACTTGGCCAGGGCCATCACCGTCTCGTCGGTATAGGGCTTGAGCCATTCCTCGTTGCCGAAGCGCGACTGGAAGGTGACGCGCATCTTCTCGGTCGAGTAGCCCAGCTTCTCCCGGATCAGCCGGCCGGTCTTGAGGCACTGGCAATGGTAGGGGTCGCCCTTGAGCAGGTAGCTCTTGGGCACCCCGTGGAACGAGGTGAGGATCACCTCCGGCTCGAAGTCGAGCTTGGCCAGGCCTTCCCGAATCGAATCGGCCATCGCTTCGATGTAGACCGGGTCGTCGTGATAGGGCGGCGAGACCCGCACGGTGGGCTGCCAGCGCATCTGCATCAGCGCCTTGAAGGCCTGGTCGCAGGCGGTGGCCGAGGTCGCGGCGGCGTATTGCGGATAGAGCGGCACCAGCAGGATGCGGTCGCAGCCCTCGTCCAGCATCGCCTGGATTCGCACCGAGACCTCCGGCTTGCCGTAGCGCATGGCCCAGTCGACGAGCACCGTGTCGCCCATCGCCACCTGAAGTTTTTCCGACTGGCCGCGGGTGATGGTCTTCAGCGGGCCCTCGTCGCGCTCCTTGTTCCAGACGCTGTCGTAATCCTTGCCCTTGGGGCCGGGGCGCTTCGTCAGGATGATCAGGTTCAGGAGCGGCCACCAGATCAGGCGCGGCACCTCGATGACGCGGCGGTCCGACAGGAATTCCTTGAGATAGCGGCGCATCGGCCAATAGCTGGTGCCCTCGGGCGTCCCGAGATTCATCAGCAGCACGCCGACGCGGCCACTCTTCACCACCGGATGGTCCGGGGGCACGGTGGGGGCCACGATCTTCGACGAGACCCGGCTGTGCGGGTGCAGGGTCTTGGGCTCGACGCGTTCGTTCATCACGCTTCCGGTCACGGCAGGGCGTCTCCCCGCAGACGATCAACGCCGATATGGGGAACGCGGTCCGGTTGTCTGCAGGCTAATCTTGCGCCAAAGCGCGCAGTGTGCCGGCCTCGGGGTGTCATCGGACGATCCTCGAGCCGCCCCTGATCGTGTTTTCGCCACACGACCCGATCACACATCGCCCGAAATCGCCCCGGAGGCCAGCGCGGCATGCCGTCCCCCCACTATTTCCTGAAGCATTTCGTGCCGTTCACGGGCTACCCGTACAAGGGCGCGCCGGCCGCCTGCAACCTGTGCGGTTCGCACGAGGCGATCACCGTCGCGGAAACGGACCGGCGGCTCAAGACGCTGAAATCCATCGCCTGCGTCCAGTGCGGCCTGATCCGCACCGACCCGATGCCGACGCCGGACGAGCTCGCCGAGTACTACACCACCTCCTACCGCGCCGATTACCAGCTCGCCTTCTCCGGCGGCCCGCCGCGCCACCACCTCAACCGCTCGGCCCGCGAGGCGGTGTTCCGCGCCGACCTGCTCGCCGCCAAGCTCGTGCCCGGTGCGCGGCTGCTCGATTTCGGCTCGGGCTCCGGCGAGTTCCTGGCCGAGGCGCGCCGACGCGGCTGCGAGGCCATCGGCGTCGAGCCGGGCCGCGACTACGCGACCTACGCCCGCGAGCATCACGGGGTCGAGGTGCTGGACGAGGCGGAGAATCCGAGCCGTTTCCCCGCCGGGCATTTCGACGTCATCTCGACGCACCACGTGCTGGAGCACCTGCGCAACCCGGCCGAGGCCGTGGAGCGACTGGCCGGCTGGCTGAAGCCCAACGGAGTGCTCTACGCCGCCGTGCCGAACATGGCCGCCACCGGCAAGCCGCCGCACGAGCGCTTCCACTTCGCCCACGTGCACGGCTACGTCCGCGAGACCTTCGACCTGCTGGCCCGCCGCGCCGGCCTCGTGCCGCACACCGATTACTGGCGCGAGGACACCACGGTGGTCTACCGCAAGACCGACGCCCCCGTCGGCCGCCTCGCCAACCCGGGCCTCGCCGAACGCCTCGCCGTCGACCTCAAGCCGATGCCGGCCGGAATCTACCTCGCTTCCGGCGCCTGGATCTGGCCGGCGATCCGCCGCAACGCCAAGGCCGTGCGGGACGGGCTGGCCAAGCGCTAGGGCATCTGCGATTCGGCGGCGATGCCTCACGGACCCGTCGTCGACTCCCTCGAAGCGTTTCGCGCCAGCGGTTCGCCCTGGCTCGCGCTGCCGTTCTTTTCGGATGGGGGTGCCGAGGCCGTCGCCGAGCGGATCGACGCCCGCGTCGCCGACGGCGCGCAGATCCTGCCGTTGCCCAACGACATCTTCCGCGCGCTGACGCTCACGCCTCTCGACCGCGTGAAGGCGGTGATCCTCGGGCAGGATCCCTATCCGACGCCGGGCGACGCCAACGGCCTCGCCTTCTCCTATGTCGGCCCGCGCCGCCTGCCGGCCTCGCTCAAGGTGATCCTTGCAGAGGTCGTCGAGGCGGCGAAGGGTGAGAAGCCCGTCTTCACCAGCGGCGACCTCACACCCTGGGCCGGGCAGGGCGTGCTGCTGCTGAACGCCGCGCTGACCGTGGAGGCCGGCAAGGCCGGCGCGCATCTGCGGCTCGGCTGGTCGCGGCTGGCGGACGAGGCGGTGGCGGCTGTCTCGGCCAGGATGTCGCCCTCGGTCTTCCTGCTCTGGGGCGCCCAGGCCCGCGCACGGGAGCCGCTGATCGACACCACCCGCCACGGCGTCATCGCCTCGGGCCACCCCTCGCCGCTCAACCGCGCCCGCGACTTTCCGGGCTCGCGGCCGTTCGCGCGGGCGAACGCCTGGTTGGAGGAGCGCGGACTGGCGCCGATCGACTGGCAGCTCGAGTAGCGTTCAGCGAGTCGGCGGAATGGCCGGCTGCCGTGTGGCCGCCATCGCCGCCGCTCTGCCCGCAGCCGCGTAGAGGTCGAGCCGCGAATACAGCCCGAAGGCGGAGCCATCATCCAGAAAGCCGCCGCCCGGTCCGAGGGTCGCCGTCAGGATGGCGTTGGCCTCATCGAGCGTCAGGGACGGGAAGGCCGCCGTGAGAAGATAGCCGGCTTCGGGCGCGGTCTTGCCGACATCGATCGCCCGGTCGGCGGTGGCCGGATGGACCACCGGCAGGCCGTAGGTCTGCGTGGCGTCGTAGAAGGCGCGGTTGGCCGAGGCATCCTTGAACCGGCCGGTATCGGTCGCGGCGCAGGCGGCGATGGTGCCGCCGCAATTCGCGGTGAGGAAGGCCGTGAGATCCGTGCGCGCCGCCGCCAGGGCAGCCGGATAGTCGGCGATGCCGACGCCGTCACCCTCGCTCCGGCCCATGGCATCGATGACGGCCGGGTTCTTGCGGACCTGCCCGACATAGGCCGGATCGTTGGCCAGGAGATGCGCCACCGCGTGCAACGCCACGCTGCGCCCGCCGAGCACGTCCATGGCGTAATGCGCGCCGACCACGATGCGGTTGTTGCCGTATTCGGCCGCCCGCACGATCATCTGCTGGTAGCGCTCCGGCACCAGGATCGCGAGGAGCAGGGACTCGGTGTAGCCGTAGGTGGTGTGGCCGCTCGGATAGGACGGGCTGTCCGTCAGGTTCTGGCTCGGCCCGCGCAGCCAGTCGAGGCTGTGCGACGGATGCCCGAAATAGTCCGAGCCGCGATACGCGACGAGGATCGGGTCGGTCTGGAACGGCCGCGAATTGCCGAAGGCGTCGGCGCCGATGCTGCCGGCGAGGCGGCCATAGGCCTTGCCGAACACGTCGGTGGTGCCGCCTGTCGCGGTGAGGATCGCCGCGGCCGCCAGCGAGACCGGCTCCTTGCCGTCGGTGGTGGCGTTGGCGAAGAAGTATTTGCCGGCGTTCGAATCCGACTTGGCGACGTTGTTGGTGTAGCCGATCAGGTCGGCCAGGGCCTTCGAAACGCTCGAAAAGTCCTTGTAGGTCTCGTAGCGGGCCTTGGCCTGGTAGGCGCCGCCGAGGCTCGTCCCCAACCCGTCGGCGAGTTCCGTGGCGTTGCCGTCGGTGATGAAGGCGTCGCGCAGGGCGAGTTGCCGCTGCTCGGCGAAGGGCAGGAGGGTCGGCTGCCCGAGTGCGCCGGTCTGGATGCCGCCGGTCACGCTCAGGTTCGCGTCGAGCGCCGCCTGACCTTCGGGCGTCTTCAGGAGAAGGCCGACCGGGGCGAGCCCCTTCAGGGCGGTGATGTTCGCCGCCGACTGCGCCTCTAAGCGCAGCGGGACCAGGGCCGTCAGGAGCGCGAGCCCGATTGCCGTGCGGTGGCCCATGGAACTCTCCCGTCGTGGTGCCGGCCACAGCGAGGCGGCCGATTCACCGCCCTGCTCTCACCGCATGCGGTGAAAGAGATATGACAGGAGCGCCGGAATTCGAAACCGGCGGTGCACTTCGCCGGGGGCTCGCGATCTTCGGCTGATCCTATTGCCCTCTCGTGCGTTGAACACGCCGAAGAGCGACATCACCCGAGGGTATCCCAATGAACCACGACGCACTGAAACGCGAGACTGACGCCGCCCTGGCAGCGGAAGCGCGGGCGCATCGGCCCTCGCTGCGCTCGGACGGATCCGTCAGCGACGGGGTCCGGCACGAACAAGCCCGCGTCTTCCGCATGAACGGCGGCATCGAAAAGGTCGGCGATCGCGCCGGCCAGACCCGCTCGGTCGGCTTGCGCCAGGGCTGAGGTTTTCGGCAGCCCGCCGACACTTCGGCAAAAGTCTGCGTTGAACAGGTGGCGGCGGCAAGCCGCCGCCTACCCCGCCGTCAGCGCCGCGACGATCGCCTCCAAAGCCGCGTCGGCCCCGGCCCCGTTCGGACCACCGGCCTGAGCCATGTCGCGGCGGCCGCCGCCGCCCTTGCCGCCGAGATGGCCGGCACCGGCGCGGACGAGGCCGACGGCGTCGTAGCGTTCGGCAAGATCCTCGGTGACGCCCACGACCAGCCCGGCCTTGCCGTCGGCCGCGACGCCGACGATGGCGACGATGCCGGAGCCGAGCCGGGTCTTGCCCTCGTCGGCGAGGCTCTTGAGATCGCGCATCTCGACGCCCTCGACTACACGCGCCATCAGCTTTACGCCGGAAATCTCGCGGGTGCCGTCGTCGCTGCCGCCAGCCGTCCCTCCACCGCCGCTCATCGCGAGCTTCTTGCGGGTGTCGGTGAGTTCGCGCTCCAGGCGGCGGCGGTCCTCGACGAGGGCGGCGATGCGGTCGGTGACGTCGGCGACGGGCGCCTTGAGCAGGCCGGCGAGCTGGCTCAGCGTCCGGCTCTCGTCGGCACGGTGCCGCCGGGCGCCGTGTCCGGTCATCGCCTCGATGCGGCGGACGCCCGCGCCGACAGCGCTCTCGCCGAGCACGGTGATCTGGCCGATATCGCCGGTGCGGCCGACATGCGTGCCGCCGCAGAGCTCGATCGAGAAGTCGGCGAGGCGGCCGCCCTCGACCTCCGTGCCTGCGTCGTCGACCGGCTTGCCCATGGAGACGACGCGAACCTCGTCGCCGTATTTCTCGCCGAACAGAGCGCGCGCGCCGGATTCGATCGCCTCGTCCACCGCCATCAGCCGGGTGACGACGCTCTGGTTCTGGAGGAGCACCGCGTTGGCGATCTCCTCGACCTTGCGAAGCTCGTCGGCCTCGATGGGCTTGGGGTGGCTGATGTCGAAGCGCAGGCGGTCGGGCGAGACCAGTGAGCCCTTCTGCGCAACGTGGTCGCCGAGCACCTGGCGCAGGGCCTCGTGCAGCAGGTGGGTCGCCGAATGGTTGGCGCGGATCGCCGAACGGCGGCCGTGATCGACCTTCAGCTCAACCGCAGCGCCGAGGGCGAGCGTGCCGTCCACGACCTCGACATGGTGCACGAACAGGTCGCCGAGTTTTTTCTCTGTCGCCCTCACCCTGGCGCTCAGACCGGTGCCGGTGAGCGTGCCGGTGTCGCCGACCTGACCGCCGGATTCGCCATAGAACGGCGTCTGGTTGAGCACCGCGAGCCCGCTCTCGCCGGCCGACAAAGTCTCGACCTCGGCGCCGTCGCGCAGCAGCGCGCCGACGACGGCCTCGGCCTGCTCGCTGTCGTAGCCCAAAAATTCGGTGGCGCCGGTGCGCTCGCGGACGGCGTACCAGACCGTCTCGGTCGCCGCCTCGCCCGAGCCCTGCCACGCGGCGCGGGCCGCCTGCTTCTGGCGCAGCATCGCCGCGTCGAAGGTGGCCGTGTCCACGCCGATGCCGCGGGCCTTCAGGGCGTCCTGCGTCAGGTCGAGGGGAAAGCCGTAGGTGTCGTAGAGGGTGAAGGCGGTCTCGCCGGAGAGGTTCTGGCCGGAGCGGAGATCGCGCGTCTCGGTGTCGAGGATGGTCAGACCGCGCTCCAGCGTGCGGCGGAAGCGGGTCTCCTCCAGCCGCAACGTCTCGGAGATCAGCGGCTCGGCCCGGGTCAGCTCCGAGAAGGCCTGGCCCATCTCGCGGACCAGCGTCGGCACAAGGCGGAACATCGTCGGCTCGCGGGCGCCCAGCAATTCGAGGTGCCGCATGGCGCGGCGCATGATCCGGCGCAGCACGTAGCCGCGGCCCTCGTTCGAGGGCAGCACGCCGTCGGCGATCAGGAACGAGACCGAGCGCAGGTGGTCGGCGACCACCTTGTAGGAGGCGACGGTGGCCGGCTCCGGCGGCTTACCCACCACGTGGGCGACCGCGTCGATCAGTGCGCGAAAGAGGTCGGTCTCGTAGATGTTCGGCACGCCCTGGAGGATCGCGGCCATGCGCTCGAGGCCCATGCCGGTATCGATCGAGGGCCGCGGCAGGTCGCGACGGTCGCCCGGCGCGATCTGGTCGTACTGCATGAAGACGAGGTTCCAGAACTCGAGGAACCGGTCGCCGTCCTCGTCCGGGGAGCCGGGCGGGCCGCCCGCGAAGCTCTCGCCCCGGTCGATGAAGATCTCCGAGCAGGGGCCGCAGGGGCCGGTATCGCCCATCTGCCAGAAATTGTCGGACGTCCCGATCCGGATGATTTTCTGGTCCGAGAAACCTGCAATCTTCTTCCAGAGCGATGCCGCCTCGTCGTCGTCCGCATAGACGGTGACGAGCAGGTTGTCGGGCTTCAGCCCGAACTCCTTGGTGATCAGCGTCCAGGCCAGTTCGATCGCCTGCGGCTTGAAATAGTCGCCGAAGGAGAAGTTGCCGAGCATCTCGAAGAAGGTCAGGTGGCGCGCGGTGTAGCCGACATTGTCGAGGTCGTTGTGCTTGCCGCCCGCCCGCACGCACTTCTGCGACGAGGTCGCCTTCACGTACGGGCGCTTCTCGACACCCGTGAAGACGTTTTTGAACTGCACCATGCCGGCATTGGTGAACATCAGCGTCGGGTCGTTCTTCGGCACCAGCGAAGACGACGGCACGGCCGTGTGGCCGGCCTTCGAAAAATAGTCGAGGAAGGTCGACCGGATCTCGTTGACGCCGCTCATCGTGGATCGCTCGGGGGTCTGGAATCGCGTCCTGGGTCGGCCGAGCGCGCGTCACGCCCCGGCCATGCTCGCGTCCTCATAAGGAGGCGCGGACCCCGAGTCACGAGTGGTGTGCGGCTGGGGCTGCTTGTCGCCGGTGGCGGGCGCGTCTACCCCGCCGGGGCATGATGCGGTGAGGCGGGATCCGGGGGACCGGAACCGCCAGGCGCCGTCGACGACCTGAACCTCGCGTGGTTTCACGTGAAACCACGGCCTGCCCAGCCGCGCATAGAGGGCGAGATCGGACCGAATGCCTGCGGAAGCGACGTCAGCCGCCCCGGTGCCCCTCGGTTCCGGCCTCAGCTCGGAGGTATTCCTGCACGGCGCCGACCGGGTGCTGAAGCTCTACCGCGAACCGTCGGAGCCGGCCGCGATCGAGAACGAGTTCCGCGCGAGCGCGCTGGCTCACGAGCGCGGCCTGCCCGTGCCGCGGCCGATCGCGCTGCTGAAGCGGGACGGGCGCACCGGCATCCTGTTCGAGCGCCTGCACGGCCCGACCATGCTGCGCCGCTACGCGAAAAATCCCCTCGGCATGATGCTGGCGCTGCGCCGGCTCGCCGCGATCCAGCACGCGATCCACGCCCTGCCCGCCCCCGACCTGCCGGCGCAAACCGACCGCATCGCCCACGACATCGGCTGGGCCCGGGTCCCGGAGGCGACGCGGGACGCGGCTTTGGCCGTGCTCGATCGTCTGCCGCGGGGCGACGCGTTCTGCCACAACGACATCCACCCCGGGAACGTGCTGTGCACCCCCGGCGGCCTCGCCATCATCGACTGGCAGAAGGCCGGCACCGGATGCCCGGCCGCCGACGTCGCCCGCACCGAGCTGATGATCCGCTACGGCCGCCTCCCGAAAGCCGGCGAGGGCAACGCCGACCGGATCCGGGGCATCGCCGCCGACTGGTACGTCCGCTGCTACCGCCGGCTCGGCGGCGTCAGCCGCGCCGAGATCCGCGCCTGGCACCTGCCGCTGATGGTCGCCCGGCTCTGCGCGCGGCGCACCGACAAGGACGCGCAGATCCTGGGCGTGGTCGACCGGCTGCTGAGCGCGCGGCAGGGCGCCTGAACCTCGCGTCCGGCCTCACACCTTCGGGCGAGCCGCCAGGATGTCGCGGATCTCCGCGAGGATCCTCACGTCGGCCGGCACCTCGGCGACGGGCTCGGGCTTGGCCTCTTCCCGGGTCTTCAGCTTGTTCACGGCGCGGATCACCATGAACAGCACGAAGGCGACGATGGCGAAGTTGACGGCCAGCGTCAGGAACTGGCCGTAGCCAACCACGGCGCCGAGCTTCTTGGCGTCGGCGTAGGCGAGGCCGGGCGTCACCTTCGAGGACAGGGCGAGATAGTAGTTCGAGAAGTCGAGGCCGCCGGTCACCGCGCCGATCACCGGCATGATCACGTCCTGGACCAGCGAGGTCACGATGGCGCCGAAGGCCGCGCCGATGATCACGCCGACGGCGAGATCGACGACGTTGCCGCGCAGGGCGAACTTCTTGAATTCTTCCAACATTCGTCGTCTCCTCGAATTTCGGGCGCGCTCCACCGAAGTGGATACCGGTTCGGCGTAACAGCGTGGCCACGCTATTGCAGGATACGGGCCTGCCAAGGCGGCTGCCGGGACTGTCCACGGCCGATTGCCCGGTTTTCAACCACCGGACCCGGCCCTCGTGCATGTGGAGGCGCAATGTCGGACTGGAACGCGTCCCAGTATTTGCGCTTTGCCACCGAGCGCACCCGGCCGGCGGCCGATCTGCTGGCCCGCGTGCCGCTCGACCGAGCCTCCGACATCCTCGATCTCGGCTGCGGCCCCGGCAACGGCACGGCGCTGCTGGCCGCGCGGTTTCCCAAGGCCCGGATCCTCGGAGTCGACAGCGCGCCCGACATGCTGGCCCAGGCCCGCCGGGCGCTCCCCCGCATCAGCTTCGTCCAGGCAGATCTGCGCGATCTCGCGCCGCATGATCCGCAGGACCTGATCTTCGCGAACGCCGTGCTGCAATGGCTGCCCGACCACGCGACCCTGATCCCGCGCCTCGCCCGCCTGCTGAAACCCGACGGCTGCCTCGCGTTCCAGGTGCCGGACAACCTCGACGAGCCCTCGCACGCCCTGATGCGCGCGGTCGCGGCCGACGGCCCGTGGAGCGCCCTGATCGGGGATGCCGGGGCATCGCGTAGCCGGATCCCGCCGGCCGGCGACTACTACGACTGGCTGCGGGCGGCGGATTGCAGCGTCGACATCTGGGCGACGACCTATGTCCACCCTCTGCCCGACGCCGCCGCGATCGTGACCTGGCTGCAGGCGACGGGGCTGCGGCCCTTCCTGGCGCCGCTGGACCACGACATGCGCGTCGCGTTCCTCGCAGCCTACGCGGCGGCGCTGGAGAGCGCCTATCCGCGCCGAGGCGACGGGCGGGTGCTGCTGCGCTTCCCGCGGCTGTTCGTCGTCGCGCGGCGCGCCTGAGGCTCAGGCTGCCGTCTCGTGCGCCTCGTCAGGCGCCGGCAGGGCGGGCTCCTGCTTCTGCCGCCGGCGATATTGCACCGCGCCGACGGGCAGGGCGGCGAGGTAGGCGACGGCGAGGGTTACCATCGTCTCGAAGGGGAAGCTGATCACGAGGCCGAAGACGACGACGATCACCAGGAAGATCGGCAGCACGAATTCGCGCGGCACCCGCTTGCCCCAGGTCTTGCCGGAGAAGGTCGGGACGGTGGAGACGACGAGCAGCGCGATGCCGAGGACGTAGGCGAGCACCAGCGGTGCGGCCCAGCTCTCGAAGGTCAGGCCGAGGAAGTGCAGGTAGAGCGGCAGCATCGCCGTCAGCGCGCCGGCCGGCGCCGGCATGCCGACGAAGAAGTCCTTCTTCCATTCGGGCCGGCTCGGGTCGTCGAGCATGGCGTTGAAGCGCGCCAGCCTGAGCGCCATGGCGATGGCGAAGACCAGCGCCACGATCCAGCCGACCGAGCGCAGGGGATTGAGGGCGAAGCCGTAGAGGATCAGCGCCGGGGCGCAGCCGAAATTGACGAAGTCGGCCAGCGAATCGAGTTCGGCCCCGAAGCGCGAGGTGCCCTTGAGCAGCCGCGCCACCCGCCCGTCGATGCCGTCGAGCACGGCGGCCACCACCACCGCGATCACCGCCGGCTCGAACTTGCCCTCGAAGGCGAGCCGGATCGCGGTCAGCCCGAGGCAGAGCGCGAGCAGGGTGATCATGTTCGGCGCGATCATCCGGAACGGCACCGGCCGGAAGCGGCGGCGGCGCGGCTCGTTCGCGTCGGGCTCGAAGGGCGGAAACAGATCGTCCATTCAGGGCCTGTTTTTCGCGCGAGGTGGAGGCGGGAGCGAGCGCTCAGATACGGCGGAATGCCCGCTCGGGGCCACCCCCGAGATCGGCGAGCACGGTCTCGCCGGCCACCGACTTCTGGCCCAAGCCGACGAGGACCCGCGCCGTCGTCGGCAGGTAGACGTCGACCCGCGAGCCGAAGCGGATCAGGCCGAATCGCTCGCCGGTCTGCAGCGTGTCCCCCGCCGAGACGAAGCCGACGATGCGCCGCGCCACGAGGCCGGCGATCTGCACCACGCCGACGCGGAGCGGCAGGCCCTTGTGAGTGGTCTCGATGACGAGGCCGTTGCGCTCGTTGTCGTCGCTGGCCTTGTCGAGTTCGGCGTTGAGGAACAAGCCCGGCGTGTAGTGGATCTGGCCGATCTTACCCGCCACCGGCACCCGGTTCACGTGGCAGTCGAACACGTTCATGAACACCGAGATCCGCAGCATCGGCTCGTGCGAGAGGTCGAGCTCGGGCGGCGGCAGCACGGTGGAGATCAAGTTCACGCGCCCGTCCGCCGGGGCGATCACGAGGCCGTCCACCGTCGGCACCACCCGCTCCGGATCGCGGAAGAAATAGCAAACCCACAGCGTCAGGATCAGGAAGATCCAGAAGAAGGCCTGGGCGAAGTAGCCGAGCAGCACGGTGAGCACGATGCCGATCAGGATGAAGGGATAGCCCTCCTTGTGGATCGGCACGAGGGTCCGGCGGATCGTCTCGAAGAGGTCGGTCATGGGGCCCTGACATGGTCTCGCGGCGAGCGCCGCGATGGCAGGCACCCGGGCGAACGTCAACCGTGGGGCATTTTCGATGGTGTCAGCCGTGAAGCCTCGACCCGGCTCTGGACAGCATCCGGCTGTTGCCGCGTTCCGCTTCACGCGTCAGGATCGCGCCTCGACGTCCGGCGAGAACGCGCAATGTCCTGGCACCTGCACTGGCTTGAAGCGTCCGGCGATCTGCGCCCCTGGCGCGATACGATCACCGCTGAGGTTGAGATCGCCCGGAAGGCCGTCGCGGGCGTGCTGCCCGTGCCCCCGCTCGATATCCTCATCGAGCGTCTCACCGGTGCGACGATCCCCGAAACCGGCACGACGGGGCGCGCCTACCGGCCGGGGCTGTTCGCGCTCACGCTCGATCCGGACAACACCAACTTCGCGGGATCTCTGAGGAACGGCGACCTTCGCCGGACGGTGGCGCACGAGGCGCACCATTGCCTGCGCATGGCCGGGCCCGGCTACGGCTGGACCCTTGGCGAGGCGCTGGTCAGCGAGGGGTTGGCGGGACGGTTCGTGAGCCATCTGTTCGGCACGCCGCCCGAGCCCTGGGAATGCGCCGTAACCGACGCGGTGCTCGAGGCCAACCGTCCCGACAACGCCACGCTCGTGGCGAACGGCCACGATCACGGTGCTTGGTTCTTCGGGGCAGGCGGGCGCTATCCTCGTTGGCTCGGCTATACGCTCGGCTACCGGATCGTCGGCGATTGGCTGATGGCGAATCCGGGCGTCGACGGCCGCGCCTGGGTCGATGTCGCGGCGCACGACGTGCTCAGGGCAGCCCGCGGCCGTACGCTGTCCGCCGGCTGATCAGGGCGCGTTGCCGAGTTCCGTCCTGGCGCGGCCGATGGCGTCCATGCAGGCCTTGGCGTCGCCCTTGCCGTCGGCGGTGCGCGCCTCGTCGAGGGCGACCTTGGCGGCCTGCGCCTTGTCGGCGCCCTTGCCGGCGTCGGCCGACTTGTCCGGGGGCGTGTTCGAGGCTTCGCCCGATGCCCCGGTCTTGCCCTGGCCGCCGCGCGCCGCCGCGTCGGCCTGCCCGCCGGTCCCGGCCGCGATCGCCTGCCTGCCTTCCTCGTGGACCTTACCAGAGAGGGCCTCGATCTGCTCGGAGCAGGGGGAACCCAGGACCGGGCCGGCCGTCAGGGCCGTGAGCAGGGCGGCGGCGAGGTACGCGTGACGCGTCATCGGTTTTTTCCTGGTGAGATCGGGACAGTGGTGAGCGCGCCTCTTCCCGCACGCGGGGAGAGGGCGTCATGCCCCCTTGTCGGGTCATGATTCGAGGCGGCAGCCGAAAGTGAGGGGTTACCCCCGGAGGAGCCACTTTCGGCGGCTCCCCCTCACCTATGCTTCGGCTTCGCCTCCGCTCGCCACGGACCCTGCAAGGGGTCCGTGGCCCTCTCCCCGCGCGCGGGGAGAGTGGGCGTGGTGAACTCCGAAAAGACTCAGCTGCTCAGCTGGTCCTTGATCGGCAACTGCCGGATGCGGCGGCCGGTTGCGGCGAAGACCGCGTTGGCGATGGCCGGGGCCACCGGCGGCACGCCGGGTTCGCCGACGCCGCCGAGCGGGCTGTCGAAGCCGGTGGAGTTGACGAGATGGACGCGGATCACCTTCGGCGCGGCGTCCATGCGGACCACTTCGTAGCCGTCAAAATTGTTCTGCTCGGCGCGGCCGTTCTTGAAGGTGATCTGCGAGGACAGGGCGAGGCCCATCCCCATGACGACGGCGCCTTCCATCTGCGAGCGGATGCGCTCGGGGTTCACCTGCGCTCCGCAATCGACGGCGATGTCGATGGCGTGCACCTTGACCTCGCCCTTGTCGTCGACCTCCACCTCGGCCGCGACCGCCGTGTAGGTGACGAAGCTGTAATGCCCGGCGACGCCGAGGCCCCGGCCCTTTTCGAGCTTGCGGCCCCAGCCGGCACCCTTGGCAACGGCCTGGATCACGCCCTTGAGGCGCCCGGTATCGACGGGATAGCGGCTCGGATCCTCACCGTAGTTCCAGACGTCGCCGAGCGTGGTCGGATCGATCTTGCGGTCGGGTCCGATCAGGGCGAGCAGGTATTCCAGCGGGTCGCGCCCGGCGGCATGCGCGAGTTCAGCCACGAAGGACTGGATCGCGAAAGCGTGCGGGATGTTCGAGACCGAGCGGAACCAGCCGATGCGGACGTGGGCCGCGGCTTCCGGGTTCTCCAGCCGGACGTTCGGCAGGGCGAACGGCAGGTTGGTGAGCCCCATGCCGAGCTCGAACGGCAGCTCGTGCTTCGGATCGGGCGCGAAGATCGAGCCGATCGTCGGCGCGGTCGAGCGGTGCAGCCAGGCCACCGGCATGCCCTTGTCGTCGAGGCCGGCCTCCAGGCGCTCCACCGAGATGGTGTGATAGTAGCCGTGGTGCAGGTCGTCCTCGCGGGTCCAGACGAGCTTGACCGGCGCGCCGTCCACGGCCTGCGAGCAGAGCGCCGCCTCGACGATGAAGTCGGGCTTCGACTTGCGGCCGAAGCCGCCGCCGAGCAGCGTGACGTTCACCTTCACCTTGTCGTCGGCGAAGTTCAGCCGCTTCATCAGCCGATCGTTGGCCGCCTGCGGACCCTGGATGCAGGCCCAGACCTCGCAGAACCCGTCCTTGACGCGGGCGACGGCGGCCGGCGGCTCCATCGGCGCCTGGGCGAGGTGGGGCACGAAGTACTCGGCCTCGATCTTGGTCTTGGCCGTCTTCATCGCGCCGTCGACGTCGCCCTGGTTGCGCACGACCTTGCCGGGGGCGCGGGCCGAGGCTTCCAGCTCCTTGCGGAAGGCCGTGGTGTCGTAATTGGCGTTCGGACCGTCGTCCCAGACGATCTTGAGCGCCTCGCGGCCCTTCATCGCCGCCCAGGTGTTTTTCGCGACGACCGCGATGCCGCCCAAGGGCATGAACTCCGAGGGGATGTCTCCCCCCTCGATCTTCACGGTCTTGACGACGCCCGGGATCTTCAGCGTAGCGCTGTCATCGAAGCTTTTCACTTTGCCGCCGTAGACTGCGGGGCGGGCGACAACTCCGAAAAGCATGCCGTCGAGTTGGGTGTCGAGGCCGTAGATCGCCTTGCCGGTGGTGATGTCGTGGTTGTCGATCAGGCCGATCTTGCCCTTGCCGATATAGCGGAAGGCCTTCGGGTCCTTGAGCACGACGCTCTCGCGGGCCGGCACCGGCAGCTCGGCGGCGGCGGCGGCAAACTCTCCGTAGCCGGCTGTCTTTCCCGACTTCTTGTGGCTGATGACGTGGTTCTCGGCCACGACTTCACCGACCGGCACGCCCCACTGCTTGGCGGCGGCCTGGACGAGCATCAGCTTCGCAGCGGCGCCCGCATGGCGAAAATGCTGGAAGAAGTGGCGCAGGCTGCGCGAGCCGTCGGTGTCCTGGTTGCCGAAGCGGCTCTCGTCGCCCCAGGCCTGGATCACCTTGACCTTCGACCAGTCGGCCTCGAGCTCGTCGGCGACGGTGAAGGCGATCGAGGTGCGCACCCCGGTACCCATCTCGGAGCGGTGGTTCGTCACCGTCACGGTGCCGTCGGCGGCGATGGCGACGAAGACCTTGGGGTCGTCGCGCCAGCCATGCGGCATGCCGTCGGCGCCGTATTTCTTTTCCTGTTGCTCCTTCGTCTGGCCTTCGTCGGCCATGGCCCGATCGCTGAGCGAGAGAGCCAGAACGAAGGCGCCGAGTCCGCCGAGGGTCGCGCGGCGGCTGACGTTGTCGAGGAGGGCAGGGGCCTTGGGGGCGGGGGCCGAGGCGAGTTCGGCCATGAGCTTCGCGTCGTGGATCACAGCTTGCCTCCCTCGGTGGTGGAAGCCGGCTGGCCGGCGGCCTGATGGATCGCCGCGCGGATGCGCGGGTAGGTGCCGCAGCGACAGATGTTGCCGCTCATCGCCTCGTCGATGTCCTGGTCGCTCGGCTTCGGCGTGTCCTTGAGCAGCGAGGCGGCCTGCATGATCTGGCCGCACTGGCAGTAGCCGCACTGGGCGACGTTGAGATCGCGCCAGGCGACCTGGACCGGATGGTTACCGTCGGGCGAGAGCCCCTCGATGGTCAGCACCTCCTGGCCCTCCGCCGCCGAGACCGGCGTGGTGCAGGAGCGCGTGGCGGTGCCGCCGAGATGGATCGTGCAGGCCCCGCAGAGCGCCTGGCCGCAGCCGAACTTCACGCCGGTGAAGCCGAGTTCGTCGCGCAGGTACCAGAGCAGCGGCATGTCGGGGTCGCCGTCGAAACTGCGCTCCGCCCCGTTCACGGTGAGTTTGATCATCGCTTCGTCCTGTCGTGAGGCCGCCGCGTGTCGCTTCGGGCGACGCGACGACGAGCCGGTGTCGAAGGGCGGTCGCCGGGAGCCGGAGGCTCGCGCGATCGCTGAGAGCATGCGGGACGAATCCGCTACGGCCGGGCTGTCGCTGCCGGCACGCGCACGAAGGCCCCCGCCCCCGCACCGCATCTTGGAATGGGAATAATGTATCCGCCCGCGGGATGATCGCGCAATGCAGGCCGGAGCGGGGATTTCGCCGTCGGGTTGCATGGGGCGAAGACGGCGTGACGTTTCGCACATGGCGACGGCGCGTGTTCGCGCTGGTCGAAGGGCCGAGTGCGGAAGAGCCGAAATCGACGGCTTCGGTCTCACGCCGTTTCCGGTCGAGGGCTTCGGCTTACCACGCCCCCCTTCCCCGGACGGGTGGAGCGTCAGCGGAACCCGATCCGGGGCCCAGCATAAGGACGTCGCGAAGCGTCGAAACGTCGGCGCCGTTCGAATCGAGCCGCTGGCGCGGCCCGTGTTCTCGCTGGGTCCCGGATCACCTTCCACTGTGTTCCAGGCGTCCGGGAAAGGGCCGTGGACATCGGATGGATCAACTGGATCGAACGGATCGACCGGAAACGGTCTCAAACCTTCGCCGACGACTCCGCCGCGACGACGAACCCGACGCCCTCGATCTCCGGATGGCCCGCTTCGTTCGGCACCGTGAGGGGATAGAAGCTCATCCGCAGGTGGCGGATTCCGCCCGGCACGGTTCTGGAGGCGACCGGCACGGGGAGGTCGGACGTCGCCACGCCCTGCCGCAGGGCGGCGTGGAGCGGTGTCGAGAGCCGCTCCTCCAGCGCCGGCAGCGCCGCCCAGATCGGTTGGCCGATGCCTGCACCGAAGCCGCTGCCGCCGAGGCTCGCCAGCGCGCGGTTGCGATGCTGCAGCCGCAGGTCGCGGTCGAGGAAGCCGAGGCCCACGGGGGCGTTCTCCAGCACGCCTTCGAGGAGCGCGCTGGTCAGCCGGCCCTCCTCCCGGCGCAGGACGAGCAGCCACGCGACCAGGGCCACCGCGCTCCAGGCGGTGGTCCCGGTAAGCAAAGCCAGCAGCAGCCCGCGCAGGCGGTCGCTGCGCTGGATCTTGTCGACCCGCTCGGAGAGCTTCGTGCGGATCGCCACGGCCTCGGCGCGGATCGCGTCCATGGTCTCCTTGCCGTCCCCCGTCCGCACGAGGTCCGTCGCGGCCTCGAACCCCTGTTCCTTGCGCAGGGCCACGACGCGGGCGGCGAAGGCGCGCTTCTCCGCCACCAGCACGTCCAGCGGCCTGCCGCCGGCGACCGACGGGTCGAGATGCCCGCGGGTGATCGTGTTCAGCCGAGCCAGGCTGCGGTCGATGGCGGCGCGGGCGCCGTCATAGGGGATCAGGTAGTTGTCGCTGCCGACGAGCACGAAGCCGCGCTCGCCCGTCTCCAGGTCCTTGATCGAGGAGAACAACCGCTCGACTTCGAGCACCACGCCGTTGGCCTCGGCCACCCGGTCGCGGCTCGATTCGGCCACGAGGTAGTTCCAGCCGGCGGCGAGCAGGGCGATGATCAGCAGGCCGAAGGCGACGGGCGAGTTGACGAGCGCTGCGGTGAGCCTCGACCGACGCCGGTTCCAGCGGCGCAAGGCGGCGATCGGGGCGTGCATGGCTGTGGTCCGGGACCCTGCGACGAGGCCCGGGCATGATACCGCTTCGCCGACGGAGCCAACAGGGCGATTGTGGTGAGGCCGTGGGTGGACCTCAATCCACGAACCGTCGGCCGCCGGTGCATGCGGCTTTCAGGCTTCTCCTGCCGATCGCGAAACGTGCCGAGCCCGCTCTCGGTGGAGACCCCGGCGCCGGTCAGCACGAAGATGTCTTTCGGATCCGCCATCGCTCGTGCCCGTCGCCGATACAGGATTCGTCGGTATGCACCCCTTTTATCGGAGATTAACCAAATTGGCGTTCAATCGGAGACGGTTAAGGTTGATGTTTCCCTGACGGCCGAGTTGGCCTTTCCGGCCCGCGATCGCGCTTCTTCGAGCGCGGCGCGGGCGGGACGGCGTCCGTGCGGGATACGCGTATCCGAGTACAGCCCGCATGATCGACGACGCGTATCGCTACGGCCGCCTGACGCGCCGCCCCCGTCGTCGCCGGCTGCGCGCCGACCTGCTGGCGATGACCGCCGCGGCGGCGATCGTCGTCGGCGCCCTGCCCCGGTTCACGGCGGATAACGACGTCGCCGCCGAGCCCGAGGCCCCGGTGCTCTCGCTGGCGGCGGCCCCCGCCCCCGGACGCGACGCCTGGCTGTTCGATCCGACGCCCGCCCTCGGCGCGCGGACGCTGACGCTGCTCCCGGTGGCGGCGCTGCACGCGGCGTTCGAGCCGGCTCCGCCACCGGCCGTCGTCGCAGCCCTGGTCGCAGACACGGTCGCGCGCCAGCCGGTGCCGACGCCGCGTCCGCAGGTCGTGCAGCAGACCGCCCGCCTGATGCCGGCTCTCACGCCGCAGACCGTGCCGCTGCCGGTGCGGAGGCCCTCCGACCTCCTGGCCGCGCGCACCACCTCCGTCGTCGCCCGGCTCGCCGAGCGGCCGGCCTCGCCGCGCGCCAGGATCGCGGCGCAAGGAGCCGTCGCGCAGGAGAATGCCGAGGCCGAGCGCTCCTTCTTCGACACGGTGTTCGGTGCCAAGCCCGAGGCCGAGCGGCCGCAGGCGCTGGCCTATGCCGGGGTCGACACCCAGGGCCTCGGGATGTCGCCGCGCCGCGCCACCGCCCCTCAGGCCGGCGGCGGCACCGCCGTCTACGACATCAGCGCCGGCCGGGTGACGCTGCCGGGCGGCGAGGTGCTGGAGGCCCATTCCGGCCTCGGTCCGAGCATGGACAACCCGCACAACGTCCACCTGCGCATGCGCGGCTCGACCCCGCCCGGCACCTACGATCTCACCGAGCGCGAGGCGCTGTTCCACGGCGTGCGGGCCCTGCGCCTGAACCCGGTCGGCGGCGCGGGCGCGATCTACAACCGCAACGGGCTCCTCACCCACACCTACATGCTCGGCTCGAGCGGCGCCTCGAACGGCTGCATCTCGTTCCGCAACTACCCCCGCTTCCTGCAGGCCTATCTCAGCGGCGAGGTCCGCCGCGTCGTCGTGGTGGCGGGGTCGAAGGGCGACCGCACCCCGAGCTTCGCCAGCCGGATCTTTGGGGCAAGCGCCTCGGCAGAATGATTTTTTGGGAGTCGGGCGGCCGATCTCCGTGACCGAAGGCCGTTGCCTCCACACCCATCACTGAAGTAAGGAATATTCCTTACATCGGGCGTCGGAGGTTGCGATGGCGACTCGTCTTCGGGAGCGCAGCAGGATCACCGCGAAGGGTCAGACGACGGTGCCCAAGGCCGTGCGCCAGGCGCTCGGCGTCAGCTACGGCGGAGAGATCGCCTACGTCGTGGACGAGCACGGCGTGAGCCTGAGCCGGGTCGAGACCGACGCGCAGGACCCGGTCATCGAAGCCTTCCTGGCCTTCCTCGCCGAGGACATGACGCGCAACCCGCAGGCCATCACGCAGATTCCCGCGAGACTCCTGGAGCGCGTGGTCGCGCTCACCGCCGGGGTCGCGGTCGACCTGGACGAGGAGCTCGACGGCCCCGTGGCGCTCTGAGCGATGATCGTCGTCGACGGCTGGACGCTCTTCGCCCACCCGCTGCTGCTCGACCAGCTCGGGCGGCTGACGGACGCCGTTGAGAAGGCCGCCGATCCAACAGGGGGCAGCGCCAACGCGAAGCTGCTCGCCATGCTGCAAAAGCTGATCTTCGAGATCGTGCCGCAGGACCCGAGCCGCACCGAGTACCGGCAGGGCGACACCCTCGGCGCATCGCGAAAACACTGGTTCCGCGCCAAGTTCGGCAACGGCCGGTTCCGGCTGTTCTTCCGCTACGACAGCCGAAGCAAGGTCATCGTCTTCGCCTGGGTGAACGACGAGCACAGCCTGCGCACCTACGGGTCGAAGACCGACGCCTACCGCGTGTTCCGCAAGATGCTCGACGCGGGCGATCCGCCCGACGACTGGGCCGCCCTGCTGAAGGCGGCCTCCGCGAAGCCGGCGACGGCGCGGCTGGACATAGCGGCGCCGAAGCGCCGGTGAGTCTCGCTACGGCACCCGCTGCGCCAGGATCTTGTCGATCCGGCGCCCGTCCATGTCGATCACCTCCAGCCGCCAGCCCTGCGTCTCGATGGCGTCGCCCTCGGTGGGGATGCGGCCGAGCTCGACGATGACGAAGCCGGCCAGCGTCGAAAAGTCGTCGGTGCGCGGCTTGTCGGCGAAGTCGAGCCGGTCGAAGGCCTCGCCCGCCGGCATCATGCCGTCGATGAGCAGCGTGCCGTCGGCGCGCTCGACCACCATCTGCTCCTCGCCGGGGTCAGGGATCTCGCCGGCCATGGCCTCCAGCAGGTCGGTCTGGGTGACGATGCCCTCGAGGCTGCCGTACTCGTCGACGACGATCGCCATGCGCACCGGCTTGGTGCGGAACGCCTCCAGCACCTTCAGGATGGCGAGGCCCTCGTGCACGACGATGGGCTCGCGCATCGCCGCCGCCACGTCCGGCGCCTTGCCGTCGAGGAGCTGGTCGAGCAGGTCCTGCTTGCGCAGCACGCCGACCACGTCGTCGATGAAGGCGCGCGAGACCACGATCTGCTCGTGGCGGCACTCGCGGATGGCGCGGACGATCTCCTCCGGGCTGTCGTCGAGGTCGACCCAGTCGACCTCGCCGCGCGGCGTCACGATCTCGCGGATGCGGCGCTCGCCGATGGCGAGGATGCGGGCCACCGCGTCCTCCTGCGCCTCGTGCAGGAACCCGGCATCGTGGCTCGCGGTGACGAGCAGGCTCAGCTCGGCCGGGGAGGGCAGGTTCTCCTCGCCGGTGCCGGGCTGCAGGCCCATCAGCTTCAAGACGCCGTTGCCGAGCCCGTTGAGGAACATGATGGCGGGGCGAAACACCATCAGGAACAGGCCGAGCGGCCGCACGATCACCAGCGCCGTGCGCTCGCTACGCTGGAGCGCGAGGCTCTTCGGGGCGAGCTCGCCGAGGACGATGTGCAGGGCGGTGATGATCACGAAAGCGATCGCGACGGAGAGCGTATGCGCACCGATGCCGGCGAATTTTTCGGGCAGCCAGGCGAAGGCCGGCTCGACGAGATGCGCCAGCGCCGGTTCGCCGACCCAGCCCAGCGCCAGGGACGAAATCGTGATGCCGAGCTGGGTCGCGGCGAGATGCGCGTCGAGCTTGTCGGTGGCGTGCTGGAGCGCCTTGGCGTTGAGCCGCTTCTCGTTGACGAGCTCGGCCACCCGGCTGCGCCGCACCGCGACGAGGGAGAACTCCGCCGCCACGAAGAATCCGTTGGCGAGAACGAGCGCCAGGACCGCGAGCAGCCCGAGTGCCGTAGACCAGCCGTCGTCGAAAATCGCGCCCTCCGAGGCGTCACGCCGCCCGTATGGCGACGCCTGCGCTTAGAGCCGAATGTCGAGGCGGCGTGAAGGGGTCATACCGACGGCCGCAGGCAGCGAGTCTTCCATCGATGGCCGTCGCAAGCGCGAATGCGCGCCGCCGCTTATGCGGCGAAGCCTCGAAGGCCAATGACCTCAATACCCCAACCCGGAGAACCGGTAGGCGAGGCCGGCGGTCACGAGCTGGCCCTGCGTGCGGGCGATGACGTCGGCCGTGTGGCCGGCGGGCATGAGGCCGCCGGGGCCGTAGACCGGCCCGACGCCGTTGACCGGGACGGTGCGGCGCCCGAGGTCGTAGCGCAGGTATTCGACCTTGAAGGAGAGGCGCCCGGGGGTGACGAAGCCCGGCACGAAGCCGTCCGGCGCCATCATCTCGATGCCGCCGCCATAGACGAAGCCGGTATCGATGCCGCCGTAGCGGCCGGCATCGTAGAGGCCGCTATACTGGACGCTCGACACCCCCGTCTGCCCCGAGACGCCGATGCCGCCATAGGCGAAGCCGCCGGTGCCGTAGAGCAGCACGGGGCCGAAGGCGTAGCCGAGGCGGCCGCGCACGGTGCCGAGGAAATCGAGGGTCTGGCGCGCCTCGATCGCGAAGTCGCTTCCGCCGAAGCCGAAGCCGGTGGTGCGGGTCCGCTGGATGTTGGTGTAGAGCGCGTCGGTGGCGAGGCCGACGACGAAGCCGGAGCCCGGCGTGAATTGCAGGTCGTAGCCGAGGCCGCCACGCAGCACGTAGGAGCTGCCCGCCAGGGCCACGGCGCCGAGATTGCCGAAATCGATCAGCGCCTGCTCCTCCGGCGTGGTGCCGACGGTCTTCAGGTGCTGTGTGCCGGTGCGGATGTAGCCGGCATCGGCCCCGATAGAGAACCCGCCCCAGACCGGCGGCGGCGCGGGCGGCGGCAGCTGCTCCATCGGCGGCAGGGACGAGCGCAGGGGCAGGTCGGCGGCCTGCGCCGCGCCGAGCCCGCATAGGGCCGGGATCAGCCCGAGCCGGGCCGTACGATGCAGGACTGTGAGGAGCGCAACCATGCCGTCACTTTGCCAAAGCGTGCTTAACGCGCGCTTACCGCGACGCCCGCCGATTCAAGCCGTCTTCAGGTTGTTCCGAAGCAAGGCCGCAGGAGACGACACGGTTCCTGGCCGGCTGGACCGGCCGTTTCAGCCGGAAACCGTATGAGACCGTTTCCGGTTGATCGAAGCGGGCTGTGCGCATCCCCTCTCCCCGCACAGATCTCGGGCCTGCCCGAGATCTGCTTCATGCGCCGAAGTCGGGCAGGCCCGACTTCGGGTGGGGAGAGGCCTTCATGGACCCTGTCGTCCATGAAGGAATTGCAGGCGAAGCCGAAGCGAAGGTGAGGGGGGGTCCGAAAGGAGCTTTCCCGACGAAGCCCCCTCGCCTTCGGCTGCCGCCTCGCCGCGCCGACGACGAGGTCGTCGCGGCCCTCTCCCCGCAAGCGGGGCGAGGGGATGCGCGCACCCGAACCGATCGGCTGGAAACGGCATGAGGAGCGACACGGGCGTGGACGCCGGTCGCAAGGGCGATCGTACGAAAGGGCGCTCGCGCCGTCATCGCCTGGCTGGAAGCGACTGGATGGCCCGGCGGATCGCACTGCATTGCTGCTGCAGCTGGCGCTCGACGGCGATCTCGGCGCGCCGCGTCGCCAGCGCAGCGGCCTCGGCCGCCTTCGCCGCGGAGGCGTCGAGGTCGTCGAGCAGGCGCTTGAGGCCGGCAAGGTCGCGCAGCAGCTTTGCCGGATCCATTGGCGGCGGCGCGTCCGGGCGGGTCAGGCGCCCGCTCGCGGGAGGGAACCCGGAGTGACGGCACCGCCCGGGGAGGCCTCCATACGAAGGCATGATTTCGGGACTCTGATGTCCATCCCGGCATTCCCACGGCATCGGACGATGCCACCCAGGATGCGCATCGAGGTGAACGGTTCACCATCATGGATCGTAAAAGCGATCTTAACCCTCGCGGCGCAGGGTGGGACCGAGGGCGCATCCGGTCGCGTCGTGCGAGGAGTGGTTCCGTGGCCAAGATCCAGAGCGAGCCGAGGACCGACACGCGGCCGCACCACGCCGACACGCCCCCCTTGAGCGCCACCGTGCGCCGGCATCTCGGCAAGAGCCTGCGCTCCCACTACGCCGCCTCCCTCGCCGAGCCGGTCAGCGAGCGCCTCGAAGCGCTGCTCGCCAAGCTGCAGGGCCCAAAGGGCTGATCCCTCAGGGACATTCCGGCCGTCCGCCGCGATCCGGCAGGACCGGGCGCCCCTCGGCCTCTGCGCAGGACGGTGTCCGGACCTCTTCGGTCTATCCGGCTCCGCACCGGGTCTGCGCCTCGTCAGGCCGAGGCTTCACTGCGTGTTTTCGAGAAGATCTCATCGGAAAACCCGAAAATGTCTTTCCCGAAATCTGTTCGAAGCGGAAGCCGGCCCTAGAACCTGCTTCGTTCACGGCCGTCCTTCGGCGAAACGGGCACCGTTTCGCCGAGTAGGACTTCAATCGAAGGCGACGGCGACGAGAGAGAACAGCCCGGCGAGAAGAAGATTGCCGGCGAGCACGAGAGCGATGACCGTCATGGGGATGTCGGGAACCTGATCCGGAGATTCGGGATGGGCTGTGTAGCGGTTCGGGCCGCGCGCCGCTGCTACGCTCCCGCCTCACGTCGCCGGAAACCGGCAGCCGAACCGAGTGCGATGCAACACGGCAACGCTTTCCGTCCCGCACAGGCCACGTTTGCGCCCGAACACTTGCCGAGACTGCAAATTCTCGCTGCCGCGGACCGATTCGCCGCAAATCGGTTGCAATTGGGTTAACGGTTGTCCGCAGCGGCCATGGCGCGCCGCGAGGGCTGTCGGCGATGATCACGGCAAGCGATACGATCCTGGCAGCCGCCGGGTTCTTCGGCCTCGGCGCGTCCGGGCTCGTGGTGAAAAGCTCCAGCTCGGAGGTCGACGCGGAGCCCGTCTCCCAATCCGACGGGCCGGCCTCTCCCGACCAGCTCTCGGTGGGCGAGCCGTATTTCGAGGCGGTTGCCGCAGCGCTTCGCAGGACCGGCTACCTGGATTCGTGACCCGGACGCCCGTCCTTCTCGGATCCCGCCGGCCGGCCGGTCCCGGCCTTGCGCGATGGTTGACCGATCGGGGAGACTGGCTATAGCGGCCCGCACGTACCCGAAGGCCGGGTGACGCAACGGCCGGTCTGTCGGCAGTGATCGCGGGCGGCTACGAGGGTGGATCGCCACTCCCGGCTACTGCCTCGGATTGGACGACAGACCGACGACTTGAGAATATTCCATGAAGATCGAAATATTCGGTTTTCATTCGCCCACTGGATCGAGTTTTCTTGATCCGAAGGACACCGTTCCGGATGTATTACGTCTATAATACAATCAGATTATAGGCAGATACTGCATTTGCGACAAGCATAGAGTGCTTCATGACTGGCAAGCGTGCGTTGATCACAGGCATCACGGGGCAGGACGGCGCCTATCTGGCGCAACTGCTCCTGGGCAAGGGCTACGAGGTGCACGGCGTGGTGCGCCGCTCGAGCCATGCGGGTGTGTTCGACCACCGGCTGAAATGGCTCGGCATCGAGAACGACGTCGAGCTCCATGACGGCAACCTGCTTGACCTGTCGAGCCTCGCCCGCATCGTGCAGCTGGTCCAGCCCGACGAGGTCTACAACCTCGCGGCGCAGTCCTTCGTCACCGCCTCCTGGCAGCAGCCGATCCTGACGGGCCAGATCACCGGCCTCGGCGCCGTCAACCTGCTCGAATGCGTGCGCACGCTGAAGCCCGATGCGCGCTACTACCAGGCCTCCTCCTCGGAGATGTTCGGCCTGATCCAGGAGCAGGTCCAGAGCGAGGCGACGCCGTTCTACCCACGCTCGCCCTACGGTGTGGCCAAGCTCTACGCCCACTGGATGACCATCAACTACCGCGAGAGCTTCAAGCTGCACGCCTCGAACGGCATCCTGTTCAACCACGAGAGCCCGCTGCGCGGCGTCGAATTCGTCACCCGCAAGGTCACGGACGGCGTCGCCCGGATCAAGCTCGGCCTCGCCAGCGAGCTGCGGCTCGGCAACATCGACGCCAAGCGCGATTGGGGCCACGCCAAGGACTACGTCCGGGCCATGTGGATGATGCTGCAGCAGGAGACACCGGACGACTTCGTCATCGCCACCGGCCGCACCACCACGGTGCGCGACATGTGCGAGATCGCGTTCCGGCATGTCGGCCTCGACTCGGCCGCCCACCTCATCATCGACGAGAAGCTGTTCCGGCCGGCCGAGGTCGAGGTGCTGCTCGGCAACCCCGCCAAGGCGGAGAAGGCCTTCGGCTGGAAGGCCGAGATCTCGCTCGAAGAGATGATCCGCGAGATGGTCGATGCCGATCTCGCCCGCTTGAAGCCCAGGGTCTGATCGCCGGTCGAATCGAGACGGCCCGTCGGCCACTGTTCGGGCTGCGTGCCGGCGTGCGCGGTCCCGCTCAGCCCAGTGGGGTCTGCGCGACGCTCGGCCGGTGCCGGCTCGGATCAGGACCTCATCCCTATGAGCCGATGTCCTGTCCTCAGACCCGCCTGCACCGTTATCTCGGTGGAAGTTTTGCCGTGTTCACCAAAAACGGCGTGGTTTGGCGCTAGAAAGCATGGAGGCCGGGGTAACGGGTTCTGAGCGAGCCGAGCAGCGTATGAGACGGATACTCGTCACGGGGGCGGCCGGCTTCGTCGGTCGCCACGTCGTCACGGCCCTGCGCGGCCGGTTCGGGGCCGGTGACGCCATCCTCGGCCTTGGCCGGAGCGCGCTTGCTCATCCGCTCGACGGCGTCGAGTACCGGCAGGTCGACCTGCTGGATGCCGATGCGCTGGCGCAGTGCCTTGCCGCGTTCCGGCCCACCGACATCCTGCATCTCGCCGCGATCTCGGCCGTGCAGCAATCGGCGGCCGATCCGCTCTCGGCTTGGCGGGCGAATGTCGGCGGCCTGTTCAATCTGGTCGACGTCGTTCTGAAGGAAGCCTCGAACGCCAACCTGTTCTTCGTCAGTTCGGGGGAGGTCTACGGCCGCGCCTTTCTCTCGGGGCGCTCCACCGACGAGACCGTCTTGCCGGAGCCTGCCGGGAGCTATGCCCGCTCGAAATGGATCGGCGAGCAGATGCTTCTCGACATCCTCGCACCCACGGACGTGCGGCTGGTGATCCTGCGGCCGTTCAACCATACCGGCCCCGGCCAGGACGAGCGCTTCGTCGTGCCGAGCTTCGCCGGGCAGATCGCCCGGATCGAGGCCGGATTGTCCCCGCCGCGCCTGGAGGTCGGCAACCTTACCGCGCAGCGCGATTTCCTCGACGTCGCCGACGTGGCCCGAGCCTATGTCGATCTGATCGCCTCAGCCGAAAATCTCCCGAGCGGCACGATCCTCAACATCTGCTCCGGCCAGCCACGCTCCATCGAGAGCATTCTGAACGATCTGAGAGCGCTGGCGCTACGGCCCTTCACCGTCGCGCAAGCCCCGGACCGGATGCGCCCCTCCGAAATCCCGATCGCCATCGGCGATGCCGGCCGCCTCCACGCCGCCATCGGCTGGGCACCGTCGATCGATTGGGCCAAGACGCTGTCCGACGTCCTCGCCGCGGCCCGCAGTGCTATCGGTTGAGGAGCGGCTTCATCTCCCGCGGCCACGGCATAGAAAAAACCCTTCTCTCGCCAAGCGCTCCGGCCCCGCTTAAATCTGCGGCCATGCAGACGAAATCCGACATCCTCGCCGCGATCGGCGGAACCCCGCTGATCAGGCTCGCCCGTGCCTCGGGCGAGACCGGATGCACCATTCTCGGCAAGGCCGAATTCCTCAATCCCGGCCTCTCCGTAAAGGACCGGGCGGCGCTCTCGATCGTGCGGGATGCCGAGGAGAAGGGGCTGATCCGGCCCGGCGGCACCATCGTCGAGGGCACGGCCGGCAATACCGGGATCGGGCTGGCGCTCGTGGCGGCGGTGCGCGGTTACCGCACCGTCATCGTCATCCCGGAGACCCAGTCGGCCGAGAAGAAGGCGACGCTGCGCCTCGCCGGTGCACGCCTCGTCGAGGTGCCGGCCGTGGCCTTCGCCAACCCGAACAATTACGTCCATGCCGCACGGCGCCTTGCGGACAAGCTGGCTGCGAGCGAGCCGGCCGGCGCCTTCTTCGCCGATCAGTTCGACAACACCGCCAACAGGCAGGCGCATGTAGATACGACCGGCCCGGAAATCTTCGATCAGACGGGTGGAACGGTCGATGGCTTCGTCTGTGCGGCCGGCACCGGCGGTACGCTCGCCGGCGTCGCCGAGGCGTTGCGGGCGAGAAAGCCCGGCGTGACGATCGCCCTGTCCGATCCCGAGGGTTCGGCGCTCCACGCGCACTACACCACCGGCACGCTCAAGGCCGAAGGTTCGTCCATCACGGAAGGCATCGGCCAGGGCCGGATTACGAAGAACCTCGAAGGCTTCACGCCCGACGTCTCGTTCCGAATCCCCGACACCGAGGCGGTCGCAATCGTCTTCCAGCTGATGCGGGAGGAAGGGCTCAGCCTCGGGGGGTCCTCGGGCATCAACGTCGCCGGCGCGATCCGTCTGGCGCGCCATCTCGGCCCGGGCCACACCATCGTGACCATCCTCTGCGACGGCGCGGCGCGCTACGCCTCGAAGCTGTTCAACCCCGAATTTTTGAGAGAACGCGGCCTGCCGACGCCGGATTGGCTGGGGGCGGACACAGGTGCGTTACCGGATTGGCGGGCTCCATCCCCAACGTCCTGACAAATCTTTGCAAAATCACGTGAACGGAATGCCGCGTCACCGCGTTGCAACGGTCTAGCTCAAGCGACGACGCTTGGGCGTATCGGAGTTCCCGTCGATGCTTACCACCATCATTCTCATCATCCTGATTCTGGCTCTGTTCGGCGGCGGCAACTTCCTCGGCGGCGGCAATTATCGCGGTGCCGGCTTCGGCCTCGGCGGCATCCTGATCATCGTCCTGATCGTGCTGCTGCTCACCGGACGCATCTGATTTTTCACGCGGCTTCGCGTGTTTCAGGTGAAGCATTTTTGTGTGTTTTCCGACGAAGCGGTCACCGCTTCATCGGGATAGGACGTTTCGAAACAGAACAGCCGCGGATTCGTCCTGCGGCTGTTCTGCGTTCAGACAGTCTCCGTCGTGCCCCGACGTGCACCGAGCCAGGACGCGGCGAGCACAACGAGGCTGACCGCGCCGATCAACAGGGTCGAGGCAGCGTTGATCTCCGGGTTCACCCCAAGCCGCACCTGGCTGTAGAGCCGCATCGGCAGGGTCGTCGCGCCCGGTCCCGAGACGAAGCTCGCGATGACGAGGTCGTCGAGCGATAGTGTGAAGGCGAGCAGGAACCCCGCCGCGAGTGACGGGGCGATCAGCGGCAAGGTCACCGTCAAAAACACCCGTGCAGGGCTGGCCCCGAGATCGGCCGCGGCTTCTTCGAGCGAGCGGTCGAATCCTTTCAGCCGCGCGCCGACCACCACCGCGACGAAGCCGGTGCCGAAGGTCGCGTGGGCGATCACGATGGTGGGAATGCCACGCTCAACGTCGAGGCCGACGAAGAGCAGCAACAGCGACAGTCCGGTGATCACCTCCGGCATCACCATCGGCGCGTAGAGCAGCCCGGTGAAAACGCTTCGTCCGGTGAAGCGCCCATGCCGGTCGAGCGCCAGCGCAGCGAGAGTCCCAAGGGCTACGGCAATCGCCGCGGCCAGGGTCGCGACCTTCAGCGAGACGAGGGCCGAGGCCAGCAGCGGGCCGTCGCCGAACAGCACGCCGTACCAGCGCGTCGAGAACCCGCCCCAGACGGTCACGAGGCGCGAGTCGTTGAAGGAGTAGACGATCAGCACGAGGATCGGCGCGTAGAGAAAGCCGAGCCCCGCCGTGAGGGCGATGCGATTGAACGCGGTCACCGCAGCGCCTCCTCCCGCTGCTCCTCCGCCCCGCGGAAGATCACCACGGGGCCGACGACGAGGATCAGCAGCAGCACCGCCACGGCCGAGGCGATCGGCCAGTCCCGGTTGGAGAAGAACTCGATCCAAAGCATGCGGCCGAGCATCAGGGTCTCGGAGCCGCCGAGCAGGTCCGGGATGATGAACTCGCCGACCATCGGGATGAAGCAGAGCAGCGCCCCGGCCACCAGCCCCGGCATCGCCAGCGGCAACGTAATGGAGAAAAAGATGCGGCTGCGAGAGGCGCCGAGATCAGCCGCAGCCTCCGGCAGGGCGGTGTCGAGCCGGCTCATCACGGCATAGAGCGGCAGCACCAGGAAGGGCAGGTAGGCGTAGGTCAGCCCGATCATCACCGCGAGCGGCGTATTCAAGATCTCGAGCGGCTGCACGAGGAGCCCGAACTTGAGCAGTGCCGCATTGAGCAGGCCCTCGGGCTTCAGGATCGCGATCCAGGCATAGACCCGGATCAGAAAACTCGTCCAGAACGGCACCACCACCAGCGCCACAAGAAGCGGCTGCGTCCGTGCGCTTGCCCGGGCCATCGCGAGCGCCATCGGCGTGCCGATCAGAACGAGGATCGCGGTGGCCCCGGCCGCGTAGGCCAGAGAGGACAGCGTCGCCTCCCAATAGAGGGAATCGGCCGCCAGCATCGCGTAGTTGGTGAGTTCGAGTCCCTCGAAGAACGCGCGCCAGCCCGCGATGCCGGCGCTCCAGTCGAGCACCGGCCGGTAGGGCGGCTGCGCGGTGACGGGCGTCGACAGGCTGATCTTAACCGTGATCGCGAAAGGCACGAGGAAGAACACGCCGAGCCACAGGACCGGCGGTGCCCGTACCAGCCAGCGCCCGAGAACGGGGCCGCCGCGTCTCATGCCGGCAGCACCCATCCGGCCTGCGGCGCGAAGCCCAGGCTGACGCTGTCGCCGACGACCGGACCTCCCGCCTCGTCCAGCAGGCTCGCGCTAGCGCACAAAATGGTGCCGTCGGCCATGCGGATCCGCCGCCGCACACGGTCGCCGAGATAGGCCGTGTCGACGAGTGTGCCGGAGAGGGCATTGTCGCCCACTCCGAGCCGCAGCCGTTCGGGCCGCAAAGCCACGACGACCGGATCGCCCGGGCCCGCACCGGCGAGCGCCTCCGAGGCGAGGGCGCGGACCGGCCCAAGCTCCGTGTGCACGCTTCGCAACCCTCCATCGGCGAGACCCAGAAGACCGGCGATCAGGTTCACATCTCCCAACAGCCCGGCGACGAAGCGGCTCGCCGGGCGTTCATAGAGTTCGCGCGGCGGCCCGACCTGTACGAGCCGGCCGCGATCCATCACGCCGATGCGGTCGGCGAGCGCCATCGCCTCTTCGGGATCGTGCGTGACGACGACGAAGCCCGTGCCGAGCCGGCGCTGCAGGGCCCGCAGCTCGCCTTGCGTCTCTTCGCGCAAGGCGCGGTCCAAGGCACCCAGTGGTTCGTCGAGAAGCAGCAGCCGCGGCTCGCGGGCGAGCGCCCGGGCCAGCGCCACCCGTTGACGCTGCCCGCCGGAGAGCTTGTCGGGTCGGCGCCTCTCGAAGCCTTCGAGCTTCACGAGCCGCACGAGCCCCTCCACCCGTTCGGCGATGGCGGACCGCGACAAACCGAGCCCCTGCAACCCGTAGGCAAGGTTCTGAGCCACGCTCATATGCGGAAACAGCGCGTAGGATTGGAACATCATGTTCACCGGCCGCCGATGCGGTGGCAGCCCGGTAAGGTCCTCGCCCCCGAGCCGGATCATGCCCGCATCCGGCGTCTCGAAGCCGGCAAGCAGCCGCAGCAGGGTGCTCTTCCCACAGCCGGAAGGCCCGAGCAGACAGAAGAACTCGCCCTGAGCCAGATCGAGCGAGACCGTGTCGACGGCGCGATGCGCGCCAAAAGATTTCGTGATGCCGTCGAGGCGCAGCAGCGGTTCGAGGCTTTGGGGAATTGGAATGGGCAAGGTGGCGCTGCGATCGGCGAGTTTGTGCCGCCAAGCTATAGGCGATTCCGACGCTGCGACATCGCGGGCGACACCGGAGCTACCCGTCCTCCCGCAACGCCTCCGCCACCCGCGCCTCGAGCAGGTCCGGCCGGCGCAGCACGAGGGCGCCGCGGGTGCGGTCGATCAGGCCCTCGCCGGCCATCACCGTGAACTCGCGGGTCACCTGTTCGCGGCGGCAGCCGATGCGGGCGGCGAGCACGTGGTGGTAGGGCGGGGGGGTGACGACGCGCTCGCTCGATGAATCGCCACCCTGGCCGGCCCGCGGCACCGAGAGGCGCAGCAGCTCCGAATAGAGCCGGTGGCGCAGGTCGAGCAGCGCGTGCTCCATCAGGCGGGTGTTCAGCTCGCGCACGCGCTTGGCGAGGAGCCGAAAGAGACGGTCGGCGATGATCTCGGAGGCGGAGACCATCTGGCGAAACACCGCGGCCGGCACCACGCAGACCTCCCCGCGGGTCAGCGCCGTGACGTTGGCCGAGCGGCCGATGCCGTCGATCGCCGCGAGTTCGCCGAAGAAGGCGCCCGCACGCATCTCACCGAGAATCACCTCCTTGCCGGACTGGGTCCGGTTGAGGATGCGCACTTCGCCGGTGGCGAGAAAATAGACGTCGGTCGAGATGTCGTCGAAGTCGACCAGCACCTCGTTCTCGTCGAACCGGCGCCAGTGGCAGCGGGTCTCGTAGGGTGCGAGATCGATCTCCGGTTCCTTGAAGAACGGAATACTCGCCAGCCGGCCACTCGACACTGCTCACCCCCCGCCCCGACGCCGCACCGCCGTAGCACGATCGAGCGGGGGAAAGATCCGCGAAGTCGCTGCGACGGCGACCTCAGGCACCGCATGCGGCCCGACGCCTCCGATCACGCGGGCGTCGTCGGCCTGAGGGCCTCCGTGATCGTGGCGCTCCGCTGGGGCAGGGTCAAGGCGTCGTCGGCGGAGATCGTTCGCCAATAGTTCCGCGAGGCCGCGCGGGTGCGGCGTCGCGCGATCCATCGACGAGTCGGTTACGGGCGAGCCGGCTCGGCAATCCCGCGCAGACCATGAAACAAACTCCAGAAAATCCTTTCGAAACAAGGCCCTCACCATTCGTTCGCCGCAGATACCTTCGGGTCGTGTTGACGGTCAGGCCGTCGTTCGAAGAAGAGTTTTGTCGATGTTTCGTATGTTGAAGCCGTTGTTCGTCGCCGGCATGATCGGGTCCGCCGCGATGCTGGCAGCGCCCGCCTCCGCGCAAGAGGCCGGACAGGGGGTTGGATCGCTCCTGACGCAACTCAAGCAGAGCGGGGCCGAGACGGCCTATATGCAGGGCCGCAGATTTCGCGGGGGTCGTGGCGGCTTCGCGGGACGCGGCTTCGGCGGCGGGCGCGGGTTCCGCAACCGCGGTTTTGCCGGGCGCGGCGGCTATGGCCGAGGCTATGGCTACGGCCGCCGTGGTGGCATCGGTGGCGGAGCAGCGGTCCTCGGCGGGCTTGCGGCAGGCGCCCTGATCGGCGGTGCGATCGCGTCGCAGGCGGCGCCAGCCCCGGTCTACGGTGCCCCGGGCAGCGACGCGGTCGCCTATTGCCAGCAGCGCTTCCGCTCCTACGACCCGGCGTCGGGCACCTATCTCGGCAACGAAGGCGCACGGCACGCCTGCCCGTAGTCGCCGATCACCCAGATCGCTTGAAGATCGAGCCCCGCACACACGTGCGGGGCTTTTGTCAGGCGACGTGCCGCAGCGCCTCGCCGCCGTGGACCTCCGACAGGATCTCGTAGGACCGAAGCCGGGCACCGTGATCGTGGATGGCGGAGGCGACCATGAATTCGTCGGCGCCCGTCTCGGCGATCAGGCGATCGAGGCCGAAGCGGATCGTTTCCGGCGAGCCGACCAGGGCGCGCGACAACATCCGCGAGGCGTGCAGTTTCTCGGTCGGCGACCAATACGCCTCAATATCGTCGACCGGCGGCCGGAGCAGGCCGCGCGTACCGCGGATCAGGTTGGTGAATTGCTGCTGGGCCGAGGTGAACAGGCGGCGCGCCGCGCTATCCGTTTCCGCCGCGACGACGTTGACGCCGACCATCGCATGAGGGCGCTGCAGCTGCTCGGAGGGGCGGAAGCCCGAGCGGTAGGCGTCGAGCGCCGGCAGCAGCGCATCGGGCGCGAAATGCGAGGCGAAGGCGTAGGGCAGCCCCAGGGCGGCGGCGAGCTGCGCGCCGTACAGGCTCGATCCAAGAATCCAGAGCGGCACGTTGGTGCCGGTGCCGGGTACCGCCTGGATGGCTTGGTCCGGCCGCGCCGGCCCGAGCAGCGCCTGCAACTCGATCACGTCCTGCGGAAAGGTGTCGGCCCCACTCGACGAGCGGCGGAGCGCGCGCATCGTCGGCTGGTCGGTGCCGGGAGCCCGCCCAAGTCCGAGGTCGATCCGGCCGGGATGAAGCGTCTCGAGCGTGCCGAACTGCTCGGCGATGACGAGGGGCGAGTGGTTCGGCAGCATGATGCCGCCGGCCCCGACCCGGATCGTACGCGTGCCGGCCGCGACATGGCCTATCACCACCGCCGTCGCCGCGCTGGCGATGCCGATCATGTTGTGGTGCTCGGCGAGCCAGAACCTCGTGTAACCGAGCCGCTCGGCATGGCGCGCCAGATCGAGGCTGTTGCGTAGGGCGTCGGCCGGCCCAAAACCTTCGGGCACGAAGGCGAGATCGAGGATCGAGAGCGGAGGCATGGTGCGCACGTCATCACCTTCGGGCCGCACGCGATGCGGCCATAACGCTCCCTCACCGCCGAAGATCGTGCGCCTCACGCCGCTTCGCAAGGAAGTCCCAGCGATCGACGGGGCCTATCGCCCGCCGACCTGCCGTCCGGCCTCGGCGACGAGGCGGGAGAACGCCACGGCGGCGGCGGAAGCCTGGACGCGGCTCGGATAGTCGACATGCGACTGGGCGACTTCCTCGCCATAGGCGTTGCGCAGGGCCCATCCCCAGCTGCTGCTCTCCCGCTCCAGCAGGTCGAAATGCACGGAGCGTGCGCCCAGCCGACGCGCGAGATCCGCCGGCGGGCGGGTCGGCCCGCGCCGGGCGGCCGATCGTCCCGGCTGGAAGCCATCGCCGAGCCCGTTTCCGGTTGTCCACAGGTCCGCAGTCTGCATGATGCCCTCGACGCTTGATTCTATGTTCTTGATATGTTCTCAAGCGCGGCTTGTCCAGACGTCCCGCAAATCCGACGTCAATTTTCTCGGCGTGCACGCGACCGGATGCGGGATGCGCATCCGCCGGGATCGGCGACGCGCATCCCGCCTTGCACCGGAGCCCCGCGGCCCTCAGAACGCGCGCATGCTGCGCGTCAACGACCTCTCCTATCGCATCGGCGAACGGCTGATCCTCGATGCGGCGACCTTCGCGATTCCCGATGGGGCGCGCGTCGGGCTCGTCGGCCGCAACGGCGCCGGCAAGACCACTTTGTTCCGGGCGATCCTCGGCGAGCTGCCGGTCGATGGAAAGTCTGTCTCGATGCCGAAAGGCATGCGCATCGGCGCGGTGGCGCAGGAAGCGCCGGCCGGCCCCGAGACCCTGCACGCGGTCGTGCTCGCGGCCGACACCGAGCGCTCGCGCCTGATGGCGGAGGCGGAGGACGCCGACGGGATCCGCCGCGCCGAGATCGAGACGCGGCTGGTCGATATCGGCGCGCATTCCGCCCCGGCCCGCGCGGCGGCGATCCTGCACGGCCTCGGCTTCGATGCGGCAGCGCAGTCGCGTCCCTGTGCCGACTTCTCCGGCGGCTGGCGCATGCGTGTGGCGCTCGCCGCGGTGCTGTTCTCCGAGCCCGACCTGCTGCTGCTCGATGAGCCGACGAACTATCTCGATATCGAGGGCACGATCTGGCTCTACGACTACCTGGAGCGCTACCCGCGCACCGCGATCATCATCAGTCACGATCGCGACCTGCTCGACGAGTGCGTCGACCACATCCTCCATCTCGACCGGGGCAAGCTCACGATCTACCGCGGCGGCTACACCAGCTTCGCCCGGCAGCTCTCGGAGAAGCGCGTGCTGCAGGCCAAGGCCAAGGCCAAGCAGGACGTCGAACGGGCGCATCTCCAGAGCTTCGTCGACCGATTCAAGGCCAAGGCGACCAAGGCCCGGCAGGCGCAGTCGCGCATGAAGCGCCTCGCCAAGATGGAGCCGATCGCGGCCTTGCTCGAGGACGACGTGCCGGTGATCCACCTGCCGAGCCCCGAACGCCCGCTCTCGCCGCCGATCATCGCGATGGAGCGGGTGCAGGCGGGCTACGGCGAGCGCGTGGTGCTGTCGGGCCTCAACCTCAGCCTCGCGCCGGACGACCGCGTGGCGCTGCTCGGCGCCAACGGCAACGGCAAATCGACCTTCTGCAAGCTGATCGGCGGCCGGATGCCGCCGCTCTCGGGCGAGATGAAGCGATCGTCGAAGATGGAGGTGGCGTATTTCGCCCAGCACCAGCTCGACGAGCTGCGTCCCGCCGAGAACGCCGTCGCCCATGTCCGCGACCTGATGCCGGACGCTCCCGAAGCCCGCGTGCGCTCGGCCGCGGCGCGGCTCGGCTTCCCCGCCTCCAAGGCCGACACGCCTGTCAGCCAACTCTCGGGCGGCGAGAAGGCGCGGCTGCTGATGGGGCTCGCGGCCTTCTCAGGTCCGCACCTGCTCATCCTCGACGAGCCCACCAACCACCTCGACATCGAGAGCCGTCAGGCGCTCGTCGAGGCGATCAACGATTACGAGGGTGCCGTGATCCTCGTGAGCCACGACCGCTTCCTGATCGAGGCCTGCGCCGACCGGCTCTGGATCGTCGCCGACGGCTCGGTGAAGAGCTTCGACGGCGACATGGACGACTATCGCCGTCTCGTTCTTTCGGGCCCGGAGCGCCCCGACGACCGCGCCGCGGAGAGCGCTGGCGGCAAGCAGGCCGAGGCCCGCCGCTCCGCCGTCGAACGCCGCGCTGCGCTGGCGCCACTCCGCAAGAAGCTCGAAGCGGCGGAGGCGCGCATGCAAAAGCTCTCGGCCGCCATCGCCAAGATCGACGCCGCGCTCGGCGACGGCACGGCGTTTCTCAAGGACGCGGCCAAGGCCGGCGAACTCGCGAAGATGCGGGCGGACGCAGCCACCGCGCTGGAGCGGGCGGAGGAGGAGTGGCTGGAGCTGAGCACGGAGATGGAGGCGGCGGCCTGACGGCCTGCTGAAGGCACTTGGTCTCCACTCGGCGGCCCGCGACGAGCGCTTGATGCCGGTGCCGATTGATCTCTTCGGGAGCGCAGACTCGTCCAGGACGCCAACGGCGAGGCGGAAGACGCTCGGGATGCAGGGGAACGTAAGGCTGATCCTACTCCAGCGTCAGGACGATGGAGCGGATCTCCTTCGGCCCCATCCGGGCTTGATCCTCCCCCGGTTTCACGGACAGAGGTTTAGCTCGCGTTCCGTTCGGCTTGCTCGGGCGTGATGTACCCGAGAGCGGAATGGATGCGCTGGCGATTGTAGTAGTCTTCGATGTAGACGAACAAGTCGCGTCGGGCCTCGTCCCAGGTTGCCCATCGTCGCTGATGGACGAGTTCGACCTCGAGGGTGTGGAAGAAGCTTTCCATCGGGGCGTTGTCGTAGCAGCAGCCGGTCCGGCTCATGGAGGGCGTCGCCTTCATGTCGGCGAGCTGCGATCTGTAGGCCTCGGCGGCGTATTGGCTGCCGCGATCCGAGTGACAGATGAGCCCAGCCGCTGGTCGCTGCCGTTGGGTAGCCATCATCAGGGCCGCCGAGGTCAGTTCGGTCCGCATGTGCTTGCGCATGGACCAGCCAACGATCTTGCGGGCGGCGAGATCGAGGACGGCGGCCAGGTAGAGCCAGCCCTCTCCGGTCGGCAGTAGGTGATGTCGGCCAGCCAGACCGTGTTGGGCAGCGCGGCGGAGAACTGCTGCTTCAGGAGGTTGGCTGCAATCGGCAGGTCGTGACGGCTGTCGGTTGTGCAGGGCCGGAATCGACGCACTGCCAGGGCCCGAATGCCATGACGGCGCATCAGACGCTCCACCCGCCCGCGACCGACTGTTCGGCCCTCTGCCTGCAGGGCAGCATGCACCCGAGGCGAGCCGTAGCGCCTGTGATGCCCGGCGTGGATTCGGCGGACGTCGTCGAGAAGGCGACCGTTGGACGCCGACCGCGCGCTCTCGGGGCGTGATCGCCAATCGTAGTAGCCGCTGTGAGAGACTTCGAGCACGCGGCACATGAGACGCACCGGCTTGGGTCGCTCGCATGCTGCTCGATGAAGGCGAACGTCACTTGGGCATCTCTGCGAAGATGCCGATCGCTTTTTTAGGACGTCGCGCTCCATGCGCGTCCGGTCGAGTTCACGCCGCAGGCGAGCGATCTCGGCTGCCTGGTCGGAGGGGGAAGCCACCGGGCTCGCGGATGCAGTTCCTGGCGATCCGGCTGCGCGCTGCGGTGGGGAGCCCCCCACCAGCCCCGCGCGCCACTGCCTCAGCATCGAGGGTTGGATCCCGAGTTCAGCCGCGATCTGCATCTGCGGTCGGCCGCTGCTCTCCAGCAGCGCCACCGCCTCGCGTTTGAACTCCGGGGTGAACGCGCGTCTCGTCTTCGCCATCAAACACCTTCCCCGCCCGCAAGGAGCGTATCAGAGGTGTCCGTGAAACCGGGGGAGGATCACTTGGCCAGGCTGCCCCCACCCGTGATCGCGCCGCTCAGGGTCGTGATCGTCCCGGTATCGACCTGCACGGTGCCGGCGGTGCTCAGCGTGACGGCGCGCGCTGGTGAGATCGGCCGTGGTTTCCAGGGTGCCGCCGGTGAAGGTCAGCCTGCCCGATGCCGCGCCGAGATTGGTGTCGGCGCCCACGCTCAGGATGCCGGCGCCCAGCGTGGTGCCACCGGAATAGGTGTTCGCGCCCGCCAAGGTCAGCGTGTTGGCGCTGTCCTGGATGACGCCGCCGGCACCAGTGATGACGTTGGCGAGCGTCGAGCCGCCGGGGGCCGCATTGATCTGCAGCGTGCCGGCGAGGATGCCGATGGCGCCGGAGATCGTCCCGCCCGTGGCGAGGGTCAGGCTGTTCGTGTTTCCGAGAAAGATCAGGGCATTCGCACTGCCGCCACCGCTGATCGTGCCACCGCTGAGCGTGACGGCAAGTCCGGTGCCGACGACACCTGCACCGCCCGGAGCGACCTGCGCGCCCGTACCACCGGTAATGCTGCCACCGGCGACGAGGAGGGAGGACCCAGCGGTATCGAAGTAGATGCCACCGCCGCAGGCACCAGCACCATCACCACTGAATTGGCCGCTGCCGCCTTCGCCGCCCGTGATCGTCGCGTTGACCGTCAACGCCGAAAGCCCGATGCCGGCCAAGCCGTAACCGCCCGCGCCGCCTCCACCGCCAGCAAAGAAGCCGCCTCCGCCGTTACTTCCTAGTGCCGTCACGTTGATTGTTTGCGTGCCGCCGGTCTCGATCCCGGCGCCGCTGCCGGCGCCGTCGAGCCGAGCCAGCAGCGATGCCGGCGTCTCGATCGCCAGCGCGAGGAGGCGGGCCAATCGCGCCTGCAGCAGCGATTGCTAAGAGGCGACGTGCAGCACGCTCGGCGCCGGCTGCGGCAGGAGCCGGATCCCGACCAGTGCCGTCGAGGCGAGCCACAGGCCACGCATCCGGAACGATCCCGATACGGCCGTGCCGTTGACGCTCTCCATGACTATGCCCCCTCAGGCGATCACCGCGGGCGCTGCCGCGCCCCTTTGCGGGGTTTTCGGCGCGCTCTCAGCCTGCTCGGGTTAGAGAGGAGTCAGACCGGGCGCCATTGACTGGGTCTACCAATCGACAGTCGCGCCCCGGCAATCGATTCGCGGCAAGGGAAAAGCCGAGGGTCTCGATCAGCGTGCCGGCCCGCGTCATCCCGTCGGTCGTGTCGAGGGCAACACGCCGATGCCGACGATTCCGATCGTGATGAGCGCCTGCAGCATGACCGCGACGACGGCCCGGCAAGTCTAGGATCGGGCTTCGCCGGTGGTCCATCTGTCCGCAGAAGGGCACGTCATGAAACCGAAGCGATCAGCCTGGAACCATGGAACGCATGAAAACGGCCCCGCTCGTGCGGGGCCGTTTTGCTTGTCGGGCTCATCCGGATCTGCGGATCGAACCCTGTCTGTCCCGGTTTCCGCCCATCGGGCGAAAGCGGTCTCCGGGAAACGAGGTTCCAATCAGTAGTTGATCTGCAGCTGCCCGCGGAACAGGTCGCCCTCGGCGCGGCCGAAACGGCGCTCGTCGGCCTCGTTCGCCCGTCGCTTCGCATAGGCCAGGGTCAGCTCGACCTGCTTGATCGGCTGGAACTCGATGCCGACCTCGACTTCGTCGGAGGCCAGCCGGGGCGTGTTGACGCTGGACTTGTAGCCGCCGTCGTAGTGCTGGAAGCGCAGGTACGGGTAGAAGGGTCCGACCGGCGAGTCGTCGACCTTGTACATCGCCTGGATGTAGCCGCCCTCGAGACCCTTGCTCTGGATCGTCCGGGTGGCGACGTCGAATTCCGGCCCTCTGCCCCAGTTCCACTCGGCCTGGATGCCGAAGGGCTGCGGATACAGGATGGCGTGCAGGCCGAGGCGGGCATCCTCGAAGTCGCGCGCGCCGAGGGTGGTGCCCGCCGTCGGCGTGAGCCGAACCTCGGGCCGGAACCGGTTGTGGTAGGCCGAGGCGCCGAACTCCACCACCTGTCCCTTGGCCCACGGACCCAAGCCGTCGAGTTCGAACGGCCAGGTCACCATGCCGGCGACCATCAGGGCATCGTTCTGCTCGACCCGGTTGATGGTCTGGCCGTTGTAGATGCCGACGCCGAAGGTGCCGTAATTGCCGAACAGCTTCTGGCCGCTCTTGGCGAGCCGGTCCCAGATCGCCTGCACGTGCCACGGCGTGTAGTAGGCCGTGATGCCGATGTCGCGCTCGCCCGGGACGGCGCTGTTGATGCCGTCCGAGCGGTCGAGGGCGAGGCGGTTCTGCGAGGATTGCAGGTTCTCCCAGCCGTAGGGCACCTTCTGCTGACCGAAGCGGAGCTTCGTGCGGCGCTCGTCGTCGAGGAACACGTCGGCGAAGGCGTCGCGCAGAGCCGCGAAGTGCAGGCGCTGCTCGGTGCCGCTCTGGCCGGCCACGCTCACCGCGAAGTCGGGCTGCAGGTATAGGAACACGCGCTCGTGGATGTCGCCCTGGATGATCAGGCGCACCCGGCGGAAGGTGAAGTTGTTCTTGTCGGTGATGCCGCCGTCGTTGACGCCGCGCAGGCGCGAGATCCCGGCCGGAGCCGTGCGGTCGCCGGCGATGAACTCGTTGCCGCGCAGCTGGGTGTAGCCGCGGATCTGGATCCGCTCGAACCAGGTCTTCGGGGCGGTGCCGGGCTTGTCGATCAGCGGATCGTAGTCCGGCGGCACGATCGCCGGCCACCAGGTCTCCGGGTCCTCGATGTGGAAGGGATGCTCGGCGGCGTGTTCGGCGGCCGTCTTGTGATGCACCGGCGACGCCGCGGACACCACCGGCCGGCCAGCGGCCGGGATGGTGCCGGCATCGGTGTTGCGGGCCGTGAGGACCATGCCGCGGGTCCCGCGCCGCGGGGCGTTCGCGGCGGCCTGCGCGGCCACCATCGCCTTGAGCTCGTTGATCTGCTTCTGCAGCTCCGCAACCGTCTGTGCCTGTGCGCCGACGGACGGCAATGTCACGGCACTCAAGCCCAGCGCCGCCGCGAAGATGTGCTGTTTCATGACTTGATCTTTCTTCGGCTAACCTTGAGACCCGCGCGACCCTGCGAGTGAATGCCGCGCCGCGTTTGATGCCGGCACCGAAGATCCCGGCTGCAAGCATTCATATCGGCCAACTAGCATTCGGGTTGGAACCAAGAAAGTGGACTCCGAGTTGTTCGGAGCAGGTGTCTCATCGAAACCATAGTCAGTTCTGTTGATATATTGCTGAATCCATCTTTAGTTGCGTGGGGCATGTCACGGGCCCGTCATAGTGATTTGTGTAGGGATTAAGACGTTCGGGTTATCCGTGACGGGTCATTCCGGCAGGGACTCAGAGCGGCGGCGTCCGGAATCGGTTGGAGCCGTCGTTCGTTCGGGCGGCACAAACCCCCGCGTCCGGCGTTGTCGCGCGATCTCCGCCACGCGAGCCAGCCATGCGCGAAACGCCGAACAGCCGACTCCCCCGGGCAAAAGGGCCCGCCGCCAAGGCACTCGCCCTGCTGCCGCTGGCCGTTGCAGGCGCCTGGATCGCGCGGAGCCACCTCGGGCTGAACCGTCCGGCGCTGCCGCCCGCCCTGTCCGGCCGCCGCCGGGTGCTGCGCACGGGGGCCGGCGCCGTGAGCTTCTACGCGGCCGACACGCGGGCCGGGGTGCCGCTGCTCCTGATCCATTCGATCAACGCGGCAGCCAACGCCTACGAGGTCCGGCCGCTCTACGAGCATTACCGCCGAAGCCGGCCGGTCTACGCCATCGACCTGCCGGGCTTCGGCTTCTCCGAGCGCTCGGACCGGATCTACACGCCGCGCCTGATGACGGACGCGATCCACGCCGTCACCGCCGAGATCCGCCACCGTCACGGCGGCCCTGCGATCGATGCACTCGCCCTGTCTCTGCCGAGCGCCTACCTCGCCCGCGCCGCCCTGGAGCGCCCTTCGGACTATGCGAGCCTCGGCATGATCAGCCCGCCAGGCTTCGACGGCCGGCTCTCCGGCTCGGGGCCGGATGGCGGCGACCGACGCCGCCCGCTGGCGCGAGGGATCGTCGGCTTCCCGCTCTGGGGGCGTCCGCTCTTCGACGCCTTGGTGAGCCGGCCGAGCATGCGCTATTTTCTGGAGCGGACCTGGGGCTCGAAGGACATCGACGAAAGCCTGCTGGAATACGACCGGCTTTCCGTCCGCCAGCCCGGCGCCGAATACGCGCCGTTCTCGTTTCTCTCGGGCTATCTGTTTCCGACGGATGTGAGCCGAATCTACGGAGAGCTGCGCCTGCCGGTCTGGATGCTACGCGGGGCACGGGGCGATTTCGTCGACTACGACCGGATCGGAGACGTGGTCGCCCGGCCGAACTGGACCGTGCGACGGCTGCCTACAGGCGCCTTTCCGCACTTCGAGAACGAACGAGCCGTTTTCCAACTCTACGATGATTTCCTGAGCCGGATCGGGTGAGTTACCGTATCGATGCAACCTGTGCTGCGCTGTATTCCTGCACAGACCGATCGAATTCCGGGTCCATGACTTGCTAAACTCGGATCGTGTCATGATGGTCGCGAACGAATCGCCTCGTGCGAGCAGGACGCGGGTATGCGCGAAGTCATGGGAGGTCGTCTGCGGAAGGTCGAAGGTGCCGTCGGCGTTCTGCGAATTCTGCTCATCCTGTCTCTGACTGGCCCGATAGCGGTTCTGGCCTTCGTGACGCTGCAGGGTCGCGCGCTATTACTCGACAATGCGACGAACCGTACCACGCGTATGGCGGAGCTTCTGGCGCAACAGGTCTCGTCGACCTTCGACGGCTACAACGTCGCCCTGAGCCGGATCGAGGAGCACCTTCAGCACGCCGAAGGCGTGTTCCAGGAACGGCCGCTGCACGACTATCTTGCCGAGATCGACCAGGACATGAGCACCGTCGACAGCTTGTCGCTCGTGGACGCGGACGGCAGCGCCATCGCACATAGCCGCTACTTCCCCGTCCCCAGGACCTATGTCGGCGACCGCGAATATATCCGCAACGTGGATGCGGCGCCCGAGGAGGATGCCGCCGGGCGCGACCGGCTTGCTCTCCTCCAGGGCCGCGATGGCCTTGCGCTCGGCCTGCCGGTGACGAGCCGCTATTCCGGCAAGGTCGTACTGGCGGCCTCCCGCGCCCGCCGCGACGTCACCGGCCGCCCGTCAGGCACCTTCGTGGTGTCGATGTCGCAGCGCTATTTCGAGGACTTCTTCAGCACGCTCGCTCTCACGAAGAGCGACCGGGTGGCGCTGGTCAGGGCCGATTCGCGCGTGCTCGTGCAAATTCCGGCTCCCGCCGGCCACCCCTCGATTGACCCGCAGGAAACGGGAACCCTCGATGCCGTCGGCCTCGCGTCGCGCCATCCAAACCTCGCACGCCGCCTCGAGGAGGGCACGATCGACTATGTCTCGCCGCTTGACGACACCCGACGGATCTCGGGTTTTCGCAAGGTCGACGGCTACCCGGTCTATGTCGAGGTGGGCTTTGCCGTCGACAGCGTACTGGTGCCATGGCGGCGGCAGGCGGCGATCAATCTCGTCATCGCGGCGATCGCTACCCTGGTGCTGTTCACCGTAGCCCGCCTCGCGCTGGTGAAGACGCGCGACGAGGCGGCGATGCATGGGCTGTTGCTCGCCGAGGCGCGCCAGCGGGTCGAGGCGGAATCGGCGCTTCGGCAGGCACAGAAGATGGAGGCGCTCGGCCAGCTCACCGGCGGCATCGCGCATGATTTCAACAATCTGCTCAACGTCGTCCTGGTGAACCTCGAACTCGCGACCAGACGCCTGCGCGACCGCCAGGGTCCGGACCTCGACAAGCTCGACGGCTACGTGAGGGGCGCGACGCAGGGGGCGGAGCGCGGCGTTGCGCTGACCCGCCGGCTCCTCGCCTTCGCCCACCGGCAGGAATCGACGCCCGATCCCGTCCAGGTCTCGGACCTCGTGATCGGCGTGGTCGATCTGCTGGGGCAGGCGGCAGGCGCGCGGGTGCGCATCACCCTCGACACGCCGAGGGGTCTACCCGCTGTGCTGGCCGATCCGAACGAATTGGAGACGGCGCTGCTCAACCTCGTGGTCAACGCCCGCGACGCCATGGCGGATAGCGGGCGCATCCACATTGCCGTGCGGGTGGAAGGGACCTCGCCCCGCTTCCTCATCCTCTCGGTGAAGGATACCGGCTGCGGCATGGACGCGGCGATGCTCGAGCACGTCACCGAGCCCTTCTTCACCACGAAGGAGTTGGGCAAGGGCTCCGGCCTCGGCCTCACCATGGTCGAGCGTTTCGCGACCCAGTGCGGCGGCAGCCTCAAGCTGGAGAGCTCCCCCGGCGCGGGCACGACCGTCGAGATTCAGCTGCCGGTCGCGTGAACGGGGGTTGGACCCATTCCGTTGTCGCGAACCGATCCGGAACCGCGCCTTCGATGGTCAGGGCGTTGGCCCGGATCGCTTGGCGGCGATGATGGTGATGGTGAGGGCTGGATCCCTTCCCTCACGACCTCGGGATTTCAGCCGCGATCAGTTCGGGCAGCGGCGGCAACCGCGAGAGCCGGATCGCGACCAGGAGTGCCAGGACGTAGAGGCCGCCGAAGAATCCGGCCACGCCCGGCCAGCCGGCATGGGCGAAGAACCAGCCGCCCGTGGTGCCGAGAACGGAGGAGCCGAGATAGTACAGGCACAGGTAGATCGAGGAGGCCTGCGCCCGATCGGTCATGGCACGACGCCCGATCCAGCTCGACGCCACCGAATGCGCGCCGAAGAAGCTGATCGTGATCACGACGATGCCGGCGATGATCGCGATCAGATTGTCGGACAGGGTGAGCAGGATGCCGGCAAGCCCGAGCAGGATCGCCAGCCAAAGCACCTTGCGCCGCCCGAGCCGGCTCGCGATCTCGCCGGTGATCGCGGAGCTCGCGGTCCCGGCGAGATAAACCACGAAGATCGCGCCGATCGCGGTCTGGCTCAGCGAGAAGGGCGGATCGAGCAGGCGGAACCCGATGTAGTTGTAGACGCAGACGAACCCGCCCATGAGCAGGAAGGATTCAGCGAAGAGCCAAGGCAGGCCGGCATCGGTGAAGTGATGCCCGAAACTCGCCGGCACCTCGCGCCAACGCATCGGATGTGCCTTGAAATGCCGCGAGGCGGGCAACGCGAACTGGAAGGCGACCGCCGCCAGCAGCGCCAGCACGCCGATGAGTCCGAGGCCGAGCCGCCAGGAGGCGTGGTCGGCGATGATGCCGGCAAGCAGCCTCCCTACCATGCCGCCCAGCGCGTTGCCGCCGATCAGCAGGCCCATGGAGAGGCCGATCGCGCGCCCGTGCATCTCCTCGCTGAGATAGGCCATCGCCACGGCCGGCAGGCCGCTCGCGGCGATGCCCGTCAGGGCGCGCAATAGCAAGAAGCCGTGCCAGCTCGGCATCATCACCGCGGCGATGGTGAGGATCGCCGAGGCGAACAGCGAAACCGCCATCACCGGCTTGCGGCCCCACACCTCGGAGAGTGGGCTGACGATCAGCAGGGCGATCGCGAGAGTCGCGCAGGGCAGCGACAGGGCGAGGCTGCTCTCGGCCGGCGAGACCTGGAAGGCGTCGGCGAAGACCGGCATCAGCGGCTGCACGCCGTAGAGCACGGCGAAGGTCGAAAAGCCGGCGGCGAAGAGGGCAAGCGTGGTGCGGCGGAAGTCCGGCGTCCCGGCCTCGATCAATCGGTTGGGCGCCTCGTCCATTGCTCTTGGCCGTCTTTCCCGTGCCATGGCGGGGACGAGGTGCTCCACCCGGCGCCGCCCGCCTGTTCCCTCAAACTGGCCTCCCACATCAGCTTGGGCAGGGGACGGCGCACAAGGCGGCCCCGCCACGCCCGCATGCCCACAAAAAACCGGCCCGCATCGCTGCGGGCCGGGATGAGTGGTCACTGAGGCGGAGCCGCCGGCGGTGTCCCCTGCTGGTCCGCCTGCTGCTGCAGCAGAGGCGTGATCCGGCGGACGGTGACGCGGCGGTTCTCGCGGTTGGCCTCCTGGGTGTTCACCTTCAGGTACTGCTCGCCGTAGCCCTGGGTGGTCAGGTTCTCGGGCGGTACCTGGAAGGATTGCGTCAGGATCGTCGCCACCGACTGCGCGCGGCGGTCGGAGAGCGAGAGGTTGTCGACGTCGGCGCCCACCGCATCGGTGTAGCCCTCGATCAGGAAGACCTCCTGAGGGTTGGCCTGGACCGTCTGGTTGATCGCGTCGGCGATGTTCTTGAGCTGGCGGCCCTGCTCAGGCGTGACCGTGAAGGATCCCGAATCGAAGGTGATCGTGTTGATGTCGACGCTCGGCATGCGCGCCCGCAGCTGCGGGCTGTAGCGCACCTGATCGAGCGTATAGCGGCGGTCGATCGCCATCACCGGCGGGGCCGAGAGGGCACCGTAGACGGCGCGGGCATCGGCCCGCTCGTAATCCACCACGTAGCGGTCGCGCGGGATGCGGATGTCGGGCGGCGGCAGGTCGACCACGTCGTCGTAGATCGGGCGCGGTCCGCCGGGGCCGTAGCTGTTGTTGATCAGGATGACCTCGCGGCCGTCGCGGAAGCGGCGCGAGCGGCGCACGAGACGGCCGTCGTCGTCGACGATCGTGACGATCTGCTCGCCGCCCGGACGGTCGATGAAGCTGTAGGTCTGGCTGCCGCGGCGCTCGCTGCGATAGCCGCGCCGGTCGAGATCGCGGAAGCGCTCGTTCTCGTCGTGGCGGATGAAGTAGTTGTCGCGGTCGCGCACGATGATGCGGCCGGGCTCGCGATAATAGGCGCGGCCGTCCACCTCGTATTCACGGCGGTCGCGCTGCACCCGCCCGTAGTCGCGGATGTCGTCGTCCTCGCGGCTGTCCCGGAATCCGCCGGGGATGTAGCCGGGCCGTCCGGGCTGGTTGAAGCCGTCGCGTGGGCCGCCGCCGCGACGATCGTAGCCGTCGCGACGGTCGTCGTCGTTGCGGCCGTCCCGGCGATCGAGGTCGCGGCGGTCGCCGTCGTTGCGGCCGTCCCGGCGATCGTTGTCGAGGCCAGGACCGCGGCGGTCGCCGTCACGCCCGACGCCACCCGGCTGCTGGCCGGGCTGGAGCCCGTTCTGCTGCAGCGTGTTCGGCTGTTGGCCCGGCTGGACCTGTCCGGGTGGCACTTGCCCCGGCTGACCCGGTGCGGTCTGGCCCGGAGGAAGCTCGCCGGGCTGACGGCCCTGCCGCGGCTGGTTCGGATCCCGGCCCGGCTCGGTGCCGGGCTGTGCGCCCGGCTGCACGGCGTTGGGCTGCTGGCCCGGCGGCGTGAACGGACGGCCGGGCACGCCCGGACGCTGGTTCGGAGCGGCGGGTGCTGCGGGCGCGGCACCCGGAGCCGCGCCGGGCGGGGTGCCCGGCGGCGTGGCGGCGTTCGGCTGGGTCGGCTGCTGGCGGTTCTGTGGTGTGGGCGCCTGCGGATCGGCGGGGCGGCCGGGCTGCGGCGTGGCAGGCGGTGCCGCGGTCGGCGGCGTCGGCGCATCCGGGGCGCGGCGCTGGGCGGGAGTCGGAGCCGTCTGCGGCTGCGCGGCCGGGGGCGTGGCCGGCGCAGTCGGGCGGGTCGGTGCCGTCCGCGCAGGCTCGTCGCTCGACGGCGGAGTCGGGCGCGTCGGCTGGGCGGGCACTGTCGGACGCTCGGGTGCTTCGCGGGCCGCAGGAGCCTGACGGGGCTCGGGACGCTCACGCGCCGCCGGTGGCGTCGTTGGCTCGGGACGCTCGCGGGCAGCGGGAGCCTGACGGGGTTCGGGACGCTCGCGCGCGGCCGGCGGCGTCGCCGGCTCGGGGCGTTCGCGGGTGGCGGGGGCTTGACGGGGTTCGGGACGCTCGCGCGCCGCCGGCGGGCTTGCCGGCTCGGGGCGCTCACGCGCGGCCGGGGCCTGCCTCGGCTCGGGCCGCTCGCGCACGGCCGGCGCCTCGGGGCGCTCACGGGCAGCGGGTGCCTCGGGGCGCTCACGGGTAGCCGGTGCCTGACGCGGTTCCGGCCGCTCGCGGGCCGCCGGGGCTTCCGGGCGTTCGCGCGCCGCCGGGGCACCGCCACCGCCACCACGCTCCAATCCGCCGCCGCGCTCGCCGCCAGCGCCACGCGGTCCGGCGCCACCGCCGCCACGTCCGGGGGGGCCATCTTCGCCGAGCTGCGCCATCTCCATCCGTGCGGATGGCGAGTCGTCGACGGAGCGTGCCCAGGCCGGCGCGGCCAGGATCAACGCCGGCAGGATCGTGCCGGTCAGAAGCAGCGAGCGGGTCATCCGCATTCAGTCACCTTCGTCCAAAGTCGTGGAAACCCGATCGGGGCTTCCGAACGGCGTCCGTGCGATATGGTTCCGAATTCGAAGGCGTCAAATTGCGGCAGGGGCGGCCACGCCGCCGGCGCATCGCGTCGCAGGCCGACGAAAGCCTGCCGGGTCAGAGACTTGGCGGCCAGCTGACGGGTGCGGCAGGACAAGCTGTTCGAAAGCCCGGAGCCGATCCGAAAACAGACCTCAGGGCGTGCCGCCGCGCGCCGGAACCGGGATCATCGACGGCTCGATCACGCGCACGTTCGTGCGGTCCTGGTTCGCCTTGGCCACGGCCAGAGCCGCATCGACCGGACCGGCGGTGGCCGTGGTGTCGGTTCCGGTGCGGCTGGCCGCGTCTGCGGCGAGCTCGGCGGCAGTCTTGTCGGCCCGGCCGACGAGGGTCAGGCGCACCTTGGGCGGCCGCGACAGGCGCTCGGCCTGCATCGGGGTCACGAAGATGTCGCCCTTGTGCCGGACCAGCATGCTCTCGGCCTTTGCGAGCGACTGCGCCCAGCTCTGGCCCTCGCGCTTGCAGGAGCAGTTCGGTTCGAACTGCGTCCGGAACTTGAAGGCGGTCTTCAGAGCCGCATAGGCGCGGCTGCCCTTGATGGTGGCGGCCGAGCGCAGGCCCTCGTCGCTGTTCGGCATCGAATAGGCGACGGCCTCGGTGCCCGGGCAGAGTGCCTGGCACATCTCGTCCGCCCCGCCGCGCCCGTCCGGCAGGTTGTTCATCGGGAAATACGAGCCGTCGCAGGTCTTGACGCAGATCACCTTTCCGCCGCCGCGCGCCGTCTGCGAGACCGGATCGCCGTCGGCCGGCAGGGTCGGATCCGTGCAGGCGGTTCCGATCGCCGCGAGCAACTGGCGGCGGCGGGCCGCGACGACCTCGCCGTTCTGCGCACCGTAGCCGGCATTCAGCGCGCGAATGCGCTGCTCGACCGCGCCGCATTGGGGCGGGCGCGTATCGAAGAACAGGAACTTGCCGCCCTCGCAGTTGAGCGAGCGGAAATAGGATTCGAGCCGGCCGATCTCGCTCTGCAGGGCGCGTCGCGTGGCGCCGTTGTCGTTCAGGCTCGCGAGTTCGGCCTTGTAGCGCTGGCACGCGAACGGGTTCGCAGAGGCCGGCAGGACCGTGCCGAGCGCGAGCGCGCCCATCGCGGCGGCGGCGGCGCGTCGGCGAAGGGTCGGGGCGATCAGCGGCATGGGAAAAACGCGATGCGTGTCACGGGAGGGCGATGTCCGGCTCGTGTGAATCGGGGCGCGACCGTGTCGACTGCCAGACAGGATAGCCCCCCTCGCGCGGCGGCGACAGACACACCACATCCTCACGGCCGAGTTTGGAGGGGAATGGTGCGATGATGTGGCGAACGGGCACCATGCGGTGCGGGATGGCCTTGCTTGGGGCGATGGTGCTGGCTGGCGCGACGGTGCCGGCGCGGGCGGAGGATCCCGACCGGATCTTCGACAAGTCCACGGTCTGGCGGCCGCTGACGCCGAACGACAAGCTCGTGGTCTACGGCATCGACGACCCTGCCGTGAGCGGCGTCGCCTGCTGGTACACCCAGCCCGAGAAGGGCGGCATCAAGGGCACCCTCGGGCTGGCCGAGGACGTCTCCGACATCTCGCTCGCCTGCCGACAGACCGGGCCGGTGGTGTTCAAGGAGAAGTTCAAGCAGGGCGAGGTGGTGTTCAGCGAGCGCCGCTCGCTGATCTTCAAGTCCATGCAGATCGTGCGCGGCTGCGACGCGAAGCGCAACACGCTGATCTACATGGTCTATTCGGACCGCGTGGTGCAGGGCTCACCGAAGAACTCGACTTCCGCCGTGCCGCTGATGCCGTGGGGCACGGAAGCCTCGCAGAAGTGCGGGGACTTCGCGAAGGGGTGATTCTTCCGACTCAAGGCTCGATGACGTCATGCTGCTGGCCAAGACCAGCATCGAGCTCCGCGATCGACCTTCGGAGGCGCTCCGCGTCCACCGGCGATTCGAGAATCCGTCGAGTCGTTTTGAGGCCTTCGAGCTCGGATCGCGGCAGGATCACGAGATCGGGGCATCCGCGGCGGGTGATCACCAACTCGCTGCCCTCAGTCTCGACGCGATCGAGATGGATGTCGAGGGCTTCGCGAAAGGCCATGATGCCGATGCGCTTCATGGTATCGGCCCCCAAAGTCGAGAGGCCGATACTACAATCCTAGACACCGAACGTCAGCCGGAAGCCGAACAACCCCAAAAAAATCAATCCTGGCAGGTGATGCGGATCGGGCGCTCGGCGGCCTTGCGGACGGGGGTGATGTCGATGGCGCCGGTGTATTCGTCCTGAGCGGCGACGCCGTAGGAGGTGGCGGAGGCGAACCCTTGCGACTCGCACCAGGCGTTGGCGACGACCTGACCGCATTCGCTGTTGCCGCCGGTGAGGCACTCGCCGGTGCCGTAGCCCTCGTTGGCCGGGATCAGGAAGGCCTTTTCGACATGCGGGACGGCAGCGGTCTCGGCGGCGGTGGCCTGGGTCGCGGCGGCGGAGACCAGGGCGAGAGCGAAGACGGCGGCGGCCTGAAGGCGCATGGTCGGGACCTCGTGAATCGGTTTCGCGCGATTGCGGAGTGTTCGAACGGCTCGGTAAACAAACCCTTGCCGCAACAGCTCGTCGTCGAGCGATCGGCGGGGTCGTTCTCGAATCGATCACCGTTTTGGGGTAGCGGATGCAGGCGGCCGCGACCGTCGCCCATGCGCCACAGCGCCGTCGGGCAATGGGGCGGGACGGTGGCAGGGGCGGCGGGGCCGGGTGAGGTTCCTCGCGAAAGCGGCCACGGCACAACGGGATAGGGGCCAGGACCGGCGCAGGCGGCGCGGGACGGGCGGCTCCGAGCGGGATGGACTCTGATGACGCCGACGTTGCGGCTCTACAACACGCTGACGCGCGAGAAGGCGGCGTTCACGCCGATCGATCCGACGCATGTGCGCGTCTATGCCTGCGGCCCCACGGTCTACGACGCGGCCCATATTGGCAACGCGCGGCCGATCATCGTCTTCGACCTGTTGTTTCGGCTGCTACGCCACCTCTACGGCGACGCCCACGTCACCTACGCCCGCAACGTCACGGACGTGGACGACAAGATCAACGCCCGCGCGGCGCTCCGCGGCATCACCATCCGCGAGCTGACCGACGAGACGCTCGCGGCCTTTCACGCGGACGTGCGCGATCTGGGCGTGCTGATGCCCGACGACGTGAACGTCGCGGGCGAGCGCCCGCGCTTCATCGAGCCCCGCGCCACCGACCACATCGTCGAGATGGTCACGCTGATCGAGGGGCTGGTCGCGGCCGGTCACGCCTACGTCGCCGCCGACCACGTGCTGTTCGACGTGCCCTCGATGCCGGATTACGGCGGCCTCTCGCGGCGGCCCCTTGACGAGATGGAGGCGGGAGCCCGCGTCGAGGTCGCGCCCTACAAGCGCTCGCCCCTCGACTTCGTGCTGTGGAAGCCCTCGAAGCCGGGCGAGCCGTCCTGGCCCTCACCCTCGGGCATTGCTGCACCGGGCCGTCCCGGCTGGCACATCGAGTGCTCCGCGATGTCGTGGAAGCATCTCGGCAAGACTTTCGACATCCATGCCGGCGGCATCGACCTGATCTTTCCGCATCACGAGAACGAGGTGGCGCAATCGCGCTGCTGCTTCGGCACCGACGTGATGGCCAATGTCTGGCTGCACAACGGCTTTCTCCAGGTGGAGGGAGAGAAGATGTCGAAGTCCCTCGGCAACTTCATCACCATCCGCGAGGTCCTGGCCGACTGGCCGGGTGAGGTCGTGCGGCTGGCGATGCTGAAGACGCATTATCGCCAGCCGATCGATTGGACGCTGCGTGGGCTCGAGGAGGCGAACCGGACGCTGGAGCGCTGGTACGGCCTCGTCGGCGATGTTTCGCCGGCGCATGACGTGCCGCCCGCGGTGCTGGGACCGCTCCTCGACGACCTCAACACGGCTGCGGCGCTGGCCGAGCTGCACCGGCTGGACGAGCCCGCACGGCTCAAGGCCGGCGCGGGTCTGCTGGGCTTGCTCGGGCAGACCCGGAGCGGGCGTGCCGAGGCGAGCGTCCAGGCCGCCGGGATCGACGTCGCCGCCGTCGAGGCGCTGATCGAAGACCGCCGGGCCGCCCGTGCCGCCAGGGATTGGGCGGCGTCCGACCGGGTGCGGGATGCCTTGGCCGCGATGGGCGTCGCGGTGAAGGACAACAAGGACGGGACGACCACTTGGAGCGTGATCACGTAGCCGCGAGGCGGCAACGGCCGGCGTTCAGGTTGCTCCTGCTAGCCCCGACTTCGCGCCGGGGCTTTCCGCGGCGCGCCCGAGGAGAAGTCCTTTGATCAAATCCATGACGTTCGCGGCCGGTGTCGTCGCAGCCGGACTGGTGCTGGCAGCTCCCGCATCGGCCGCGCCGATCGGCGTGACGGCCACATCGGACGCAGGCAGCCTGATCGAGTCGGTTCAGTACGGTTACGGCGGCTACGGTGGCGGCGGGTATGGCCGCGGTCGTGGTTACCGTGGCTATGGCGGCGGTGGTGGATACGGCTACGGCCGGCGCTTCGGCGGCCATCATCACCACCACGATGGGTTCGGCTACGGCCGGGGCCGCGGCTTCGGAGGCGGTCACTACGGCCGTGGCCGGCGCGACTTTTTCTGAACGACGCGGGCGCCTCGAAGATATCCGGGGCGCCCGGCTCCCCCTACATCCGCTCCTTGACCAAGTTCTCTCCCTCGGGGGAGGGCTCCCGCCGCGCCGCCGCATCCTGCAGCATCCCCACCACGTCCGCCGCATCGGTCGCGACGAGGAAGGCCGGGTCGAGCCCAGGCCGCAGGAAACCGTGGCCGCGCATGTGGTCGAGCAGCGTCAGCAGCGGGTCCCAGAAACCGTTGATCGAGAGCAGCAGGATCGGCTTGGCGTGCTGGCCGAGCTGGGCCCAGGTCATCTGCTCGATGAGTTCTTCGAGCGTCCCGATGCCGCCGGGCATCGCCACGAAGGCGTCGGCGCGATCGAACATCAGCTTCTTGCGTGTGTGCATATCACCGACGACCACCGTCTCCTGGATCTCGTCGAGCATGCGCTCGCGCGATTTCAGGAAGTCCGGGATGATGCCGGTGACGTGGCCGCCGGACTGCAGGGCGGCATGGGCCACGGTGCCCATCAGCCCGACATTGCCACCACCGTAGACGAGTCCGATGCCGGCCTTGGCCAGCCCTCGACCGACCGTCACTGCGGCTTCCTTGAACGCCGGATCGCCGCCGAAGCCTGACCCGCAATAGACGCAAACCGAACTCAGGTGCACGATCCCGCCTCCCCCCGCGTTACGCGACATTCGCAAATCCTAGATCACGCTGCGTTTTGATCGAATCGATCAAAACGCAGCGTGATCGATTCAAAAGTTGAGAGCAGGCTTCGCGCGAAAGCCCGTTGCCACTTTTTCGCAGCCTGCTCGAGCCGGCGAAGAACCGGGATGGCCCGGTCCTACACTCGGTATTCGCCGCCCGGGCCGCAGCTGCGCCTTGGTGTTCCCGTCATGTTCAGTGATATGTCATGAGATCTAGACGGGTTGTCGACAAGCCCGCGAGGGGGCGCGGCATCGCTTCGGCCGGACGTTGAGGAGTACGACGCCATGACGGCGGGTTTGGGACGGGGCCTGGCGCTGGCCGGCATCGGCGCGGCGGTCGGGCTGGCCGTGGTGGCGGCGCTCTTCGGCACCGGAGACCTCCTGAAACGCGTCCGGGGCTCCGCCGTCACCGGTGAGACCTCGCGGCCGGCCGCCGACCTGCCGCAGGGCAAGGCGGGCTCCGAAGCGAACGCGGAAAAGCCCCGCCCGAACACCGGTGACCAAGCCGCCATCGAACCAAACAAGAAGCCTCTTGCCGGTCCCGGAGGCGTGCTGCAAGCGGAAACGGGGCGGGCGGATGAAGCGAGGACGCCCAGCCTCGATATCCTTCGCGTCGAGCCTTCCGGCGATGCGGTACTCGCGGGCCGCGGTGCGCCGAAGGCGTCGGTGGAGCTGCTGCGCGACAACAAGACGGTCGCCCGCGCCACGGCCGACGAGTCCGGCCAGTTCGCCATCGACAGCCTGACTCTGCCCCCCGGCAACAGCGAGCTGACCCTTCGCAGCACCACCCCCGACGGCAAGACCACGGAGGGCCGGGCGAGCGCCGTGGTAGTGATCGACAGGGACAGGAAAGCGCAGCCCCTCGTCGCCGTTAGCGAGCCCGACAAGCCGACTCGCGTTCTTTCGATGCCGAGCCCTGCCGTGCCGAAGTCGGCCGAGGCGGCCAGGGATGCGGGGAGCGAACAGGGCAAGGATCCCGGCAAACCTGCCCCAGCCGGCGGGACGCCGCCGCGACGCGAGGCGGCCCTGTCGGCGGCAGGGGGCAAACCTGCCGCCCCCATGGCCGAATCCACACCGGTCAAGATCGTCAGCGTCGATGCGCAGGATGGCGGGCGGCTGTTCGTTTCGGGGCAGGGGGCAGCCTGGACCTCCTTGCGCCTCTACCTCAACGACACGCTCGTCGCGTCTGGGCGCTCAGGCGCCGACGGTCGTATAGCCTTCACCATCGGTCGCGGCGTGAAGCCCGGCGGCTACCAGATCCGCATCGATCAGGTCGACGACACGTCCGGCAAGGTCGGCCAGCGCGCGCAGGTCGGCTTCACCTTCCCAAGCCAGCTCGCCGCCAAGGAGGCGGCAAGGCACCCGGTCAGGACGGCTTCGAAGGAGGCGTCGAGCACGCCGACGAAGCCCGAGACCCAGCCGGCGCGTTCCCCCGAATCGGCTGCATCCCCTCCCTCCTCGGCGGAACCGCACGCGGCCGCTGGCGTGGCGGGATCGAACGCCGCGATGCTCTCGGCGGAGACGGACAAGCGCACGGCGGAAGCGGTGTCGCCGAAGCTGCCGGGAGCCGGGACCTCGGCCCCCAGGCAGAGCCCGCTCGGCGCATCACCGCCTCCTGCCAAGCAACTGCCGACACAGCCGCAGAGACCGGACATGGCGGCGGCCGTCGCGCCCACGCCGGGCGATCCGCCGGCCACGGTGTTCGTGCCGGAGATCGACACGGCAAAGATCACCCGCGGCGACAACCTGTGGCAGATCAGCCGGCGCAGCTACGGCGACGGCAAGCGCTACACCGTGATCTACGATGCCAACCGCAACCAGATCCGAGACCCGAACCTGATCTATCCGGGCCAGATCTTCGTCATGCCGAAGGACGCACCGGCTTCCGACCGGCAAGGTGCGAACCGGGGCTGAGGCAGGCGTCGATCCCGTGCAGACGGAAGCGATCACGGCGCCGCCATCAAGCCTTCCGCAGATCCCGAACGCCGGCCGTCCTAACGCGATGTCATAGTCCCCGCTCGCGTCGCAGCCTGACGATCGCCCGATCGAGCGCTCCGAGGAAGGCCGAGCGGTCCTTCGGAGAGAAAGGCTTCGGGCCGCCCGTGATCGCACCGGCCTCGCGTAGGTCCTGCATCAGGTTACGGGTCGCCAGCGCCATGCCGACGGACGAGTCCGTGAAGGCCTTGCCGTTCGGTGCGATGGCGACGGCGCCCGCCTTCACGCAACGGCTCGCCAGCGGCACGTCGTTGGTGATGACGACGGAGGCCGCGTCGGCCCGTTCGGCGATCCAGTCGTCGGCAGCGTCGAAACCGTCGCTCACGACGACGCGCTCGATCCAGGGCTCGCGCGGCAGGTTCATGAAACTGTTGGCGACGACGATGACGTGGAGCCCGTACCGCGCCGCCACGCGAAATGTCTCGTCCTTCACCGGACAGGCATCTGCGTCGACGTAGATCGTGATCGCGTCGGGCATGGGACGCCTTTTTCCTCAGTGGTCGTCGCGGCTAGCGCCTCGACGACCGTCCGCCTCATCAGCGGCGGCGCGCAGTCGCGCTTGCCGACATGCGTCGGTCGGAGCGGTGATGCGTAACGCTTCGAAAGAACTTAAGAGCCCGAAGGCTTGATCACCGCCAGCACGGAGGCGATGCGGGTCTTGATCTGGTCGGCCAGCACCTTGGCGAGCCGGATTTCGGCGTCGCGTGCCGCGCGCAAGCTGGCGAAGCGCTGGATCGAGCGATCGTAGGTCGCGGTCGAGGTGGCGACGCCCTCGGTGACGACCTTGGTGCCGTCGAGGTTTTCCAGCGAGAAGTTGATGGTTCCGATGATGGTGCCGGCTTCAGCGCGCGCCGTGGTCGAGGAGACGATCGGCGTCGTCACCGACTCGCTGCCGCGCAACTTCAGCCGATAGCGTTTCGGCGTCGCGTTCTGGCCCGACCCGTCGAGGCCGAAGATCAACTCGCTGCGCAGATAATGCCCGAGGCGATCCTGATCCTGCGCCATGATGACGTCGTCGATCTGCACCGAGGCGAGCGCCACCTGCATCGATTCGCCCGAGGCCGTGGGCCCGTAGAGCGGTCGGAAACAGGCCGAGACGCTCAGCGCGAGGCTGGCCGCCAGGGCGAGCCGCATCGTGCGGGAAGCCGCCTCTCGTGTCCCGAACCGCATCATCGTCCGTGGTCGCCCCGACTCGTATGCTCAAGCTTGTACGGCAAGCGCCGCGTCCGGTCATCAGCCTGCCATGACGGGGTTTACGCTTCGTCTGCGGCGAGAGTGGGGTGAAGCCGCGGCTTCACACCACGAGGTTCACGATACGCCCCGGCACGACGATCACCTTCTTCGGAGACCGTCCTTCGAGGGCCCGCTGCACCGCCTCGTCGGCCAGCACTGCGGCCTCGACGGCCGCCTTGTCGGCCCCGCTCGGGACGGTGACGTCCGCGCGCTTCTTGCCGTTGATCTGCACCGGCAGGGTGATCTCGTCCTCGACCAAGAGCGCCCGTTCGACCGCAGGCCAGGGCGCGTCGGCGACGAGCCCATCGCGGCCGAGGGCGGTCCAGCATTCTTCCGCGAGATGCGGCATCATCGGCGCGATCAGCTGCACCAGGATTCCTGCAGCCTCGGCGGCCACCTTGCGGGTGCTGCCGGCGCGCAAAGCCTCGTCGAGGGCGTTGACCAGGGTGTAGACATGGGCGACGCAGCGGTTGAAGCGCAGCCGCTCGACGTCCTCCTCCACCGCGGCCAGCGCCTTGTGGGCTGCCTTGCGCAATGGGGCGTCGGCGCCTTGCGTCTGCCCGTCGGTGTGGGCTGCGAGGTTTACGAGGCGCCAGATGCGCTGCACGAAGCGCGCGGCGCCCTGCACGCCCTCCTCGGTCCAGATCACGTCGCGCTCGGGGGGCGAGTCGGAGAGCACGAACCAGCGGGCGGTGTCGGCGCCGTAGCTCGCGATGATGTCGTCGGGGTCGACGACGTTCTTCTTCGACTTCGACATCTTTTCGATGGGGCCGATGGCGATCTCGGCCCCAGTGCCGACGTGGAAGGCGCGACGCGTGCCGCCCTCGTTGTCGAGGCGGATCTCGGCCGGCGGCACCCAGGCACCGGCCGCGTCCTTGTAGGTCTCGTGGACGACCATCCCCTGCGTGAACAACCCCGCAAACGGCTCGGAGACGCCGGACCAGCCGGTCTCGCGCATCGCCCGCATGAAGAAGCGCGAGTAGAGCAGATGCAGGATCGCGTGCTCGACGCCGCCGATATATTGGTCGACGGCGAGCCAGTGATCGACCGCACCCCGGTCCGTCGGCGCGTCCTGCAGCCAGGGCGCGGTGAAGCGGGCGTAGTACCAGGACGAGTCGACGAAGGTGTCCATGGTGTCGGTCTCGCGCCGCGCCGCCGCCCCGCATTTGGGGCACGGCACGTTGCGCCAGGCGTGGTCGCGCTCCAGCGGGTTGCCGGGGATATCGAACGAGACCGCGTCCGGCAGCTTCACCGGCAGGTCGGCGACGGGGACTGGCACCGGGCCGCAGGCGTCGCAATGGATGATCGGGATCGGGCAGCCCCAGTAGCGCTGGCGCGATACGCCCCAGTCGCGCAGCCGGAACTGGATCTTTGTCTCGGCCACGCCCTCGGCTTCGAGGCGGGTGGCGACGGCGGAAAAAGCCGCGTCGGTGGTCATGCCGTCGAGGAACGCCGAGTTGATCATCCGGCCGTCGCCGTCATAGGCGGTGTCGGTGATCGTGAACGTCGCAGGGTCCTGCCCCTCGGGGCAGACCACCGGCGTGTTGCCGAGGCCGTACTTGTTGGCGAAGTCCAAGTCGCGCTGGTCGTGCGCCGGGCAGCCGAAGACCGCGCCGGTGCCGTACTCCATCAGCACGAAATTCGCGATGTAGACCGGCAGGGTCCAGCTCGGGTCGAGCGGGTGCCGCACGGTCAGCCCGGTGTCGAAACCGAGCTTTTCGGCGGTGTCGATCGCGGCCTGCGCCGTGCCCAGCCGTCGGCATTCCTCGATGAAGGTCTGCAGGTCGGGCCGATCCGCCGCGAGTGTCGCCGCCAGCGGATGGTCGGCGGCGATGGCGAGGAAGCGCGCGCCGAAGAGCGTGTCGGGCCGGGTCGTGAACACCGTCACCGCCTCGGCCGCGCCCGCAGGGGCGGACGACAACGAAAACCGGACCTCCAGCCCCTCCGAGCGGCCGATCCAGTTCTTCTGCATGACCCGGACCTTCTCCGGCCAGCGGTCGAGCCCGTCGAGGGCGCTCAGCAGATCCTCGGCGAAGTCGGAAATCCGAAAGAACCACTGGGTCAGCTCGCGCTGCTCCACCAGCGCGCCCGAGCGCCAGCCGCGACCGTCGATGACCTGCTCGTTGGCGAGCACGGTGTGGTCGACCGGGTCCCAGTTCACCTTCGCCGTGCGGCGGGTGACGAGGCCTTTCTCGAGGAAGTCGAGAAACAGGCGCTGCTGGTGGCGATAGTAGTCGGGATCGCAGGTGGCGATCTCGCGGCTCCAGTCGAGGGACAGGCCCATCGATTGCAGCTGCTTCTTCATCGTGGCGATGTTGGCATAGGTCCACTCGCGCGGGTTGACCTTCCGCTCCATCGCCGCGTTCTCGGCCGGCAGGCCGAAGGCGTCCCAGCCCATCGGGTGCAGCACGTTGAAGCCGCGCGCCCGCTTGTAGCGCGCCACCACGTCGCCCATCGCGTAGTTGCGCACATGTCCGACATGGATGCGCCCCGATGGGTAGGGGAACATCTCGAGCACGTAGTATTTCGGGCGCGGATCCTCGTTCTGCGTCTCGAACAGGCGCGCCGCGTCCCAGGCCTGCTGCCAGCGCGGCTCGGCATCCTTGGCATTGTAGCGCTCGATGGCGCGGTCGGGGGTGCTGGTCATGGGCCGGGACGCCGCGAGATCCGGAGGAAGAAAGCGAGCGGCGGCACTAGCATATCCGCGGCGCGAGGCGTCAACGGATCGGCTTTCTCCGACTTTCGTCCAGGCGCCCGGACCCCAGGGCTCCCGGCCCGCGTTCCGGGAGGGTAAGGCGAGCAGCGTCGCCCCGAGACCCGACCAAGAAACCCGAGACCCCATGACGGACCCCTGGATTCCCGCCGTGCCCGACGAAAAACCGCCGCTCGGCGAAGCCGACGTCGCGGCGGGCCTCGCCGAGGTGCGTGCGCTGATCGCCCGGGCCGCCGAGGACAGCGAGCGGGATCCGCAGGACATCCACCTCGTCGCGATCTCGAAGACGGCGCCCGCCGAGGTGATCCTGCCGGCCTTGGAAGCCGGGCAGCGGCTTTTCGGCGAAAATTACGTGCAGGAGGCGAAGGCCAAGTGGCCAGCCTTGCGCGAGCGCTTTCCGGATGTCGAGCTGCACTTCGTCGGGCCGCTGCAATCGAACAAGGCGCGCGAGGCCGTCGAGCTGTTCGACGTGATCCACTCCCTCGACCGGCTCTCGCTCGCCGCGGCGATCAGTAAGGAGAGCGAGCGGGTGGGGCGCCAGCCGCGGCTGCTGATCCAGGTCAACACGGGCGGCGAGGAGCAGAAGGCCGGCGTCGCGCCGGACGCGGTCGACACCCTGCTGGCCGAGTGCCGCGACACGCACGGCCTCGTTGTGCAGGGGTTGATGTGCATTCCACCCTTCGACGAGCCGCCCTCACCGCATTTCGCGCTGCTGGCCCGCATCGCCGACAAGCACCGCCTGCCGATCCTGTCGATGGGCATGAGCGCGGACTATCCGGCCGCGATCCAGATGGGCGCGACGCATATCCGCGTCGGCACCGCGATTTTTGGGGCGCGGGCCAAAAAGGCCTGATCGTCCTTCAGAGCGCCTCGCCGCGCAGCAGCCGCGGTTGGGCACCGCGGATTGCCGAGGCCTCGCCGATGAAGAAGCGCTTGAGGCCCGGCAGCCGGTCGACGAGGCCGAGGCCGAGATCACGGGCGAGGCGCACCGGCAGGGCGTCGTTCGAGAAGAGGCGGTTGAGGCCGTCGGTAGCCGCGGCCATCGCCACGGTGTCGAAGCGGCGGGCGCGCTCGTAGGCCCGCAGCACCTCCGGCGCGCCGGGGTCCGTGCCGAGCCGCAGGGCTTCCGTCACGGTCTCGGCCAGGGCGGCGGCGTCCGAAAAACCGAGATTGAGCCCCTGGCCGGCGACCGGGTGGATGACGTGGGCGGCATCGCCCAGCAGCGCGAGGCGATCCCCGAAAAAGCTGCGGGCGATACCGAAGCTCAGGGTATGGGCGCTCGGTCCGTCCTCCAGGGCGATATGGCCGAGGCTCAAGCCGAACCGGCGCTCGATCTCCGCCAGCGTGTCCTCCGCGCTGCCGCCGAGGAGCGCCGGAACGTCGGCCTGCCGCTCGGTCCACACGATCGAAGAGCGGTGCCGGCCGTCGCACGACGGCAGCGGCAGGATCGCGAAGGGGCCGCTCGGCAGGAAGTGCTCGTACGCGCGGCCCTCGTGGTCGCGTTCGTGCGTGATCGTCGCGACGATGCCCGATTGCGGATAGGACCAGCCGACCCAGCCGATGCCGGCGGCCTCGCGCAGGCGCGAGCGCGCCCCGTCCGCCGCGACGACGAGAGACGCAGCGAGTTCGCGCCTGTCGCCGAGCGTCGCGCGGATGCGCGCGCCCTCCGGCACGGCGTCGGCGATGCCCGTCGGCTCGAACGTGACGCCGACCTCCTCGGCGGCGCCCAGCAGCACGGCGACCAGCGGCTCCGCCTCGACCATGTGGGCGAAGGGTTCGCCCCGGCTCTCCTCCTCCGCGCTTCGCTGCGCGAACGTCAAGAATGTCGGGCGCACCGGGTCGCCGAGGCGGCTGTCGGTGATGACCATGTCGCGGATGGGCTCGGCTGCCGGTGCGATCCGCTCCCACAGGCCGAGCCGTTCGAACATCCGGCGCGGGCCGGCCGCCACGGCGAAGGCGCGGCCGCGATGACGCGCAGCGCCGACGGACAGGCCGGGATCGCAAACCGTGACGTCGAGGGCCGGGCCGTTCGCCTGCTTCAGGGCGATGGCGAGGGTCAGGCCGGGAATGCCGGCGCCGGCCACGAGCAGGCTGCGGCTGCCCGCGCGATTCTTCGCACTGCTCATGCTGCTCTCCCAGCCCATTGTCGCGACTTCGGAATGAAGTGGCACTCCCTATCATTCCCGGCAATCCGCCCGGCGTCGCAGGCATGAATGCGCGACATGGCCGGCACCAGTCCTCGTGCGCTATATCGCGACCCGCATCCGCCCCCGGGAGACCATGACAGCCGCCGTCCGCGAACTCCTCGACATCCTCGATCTCGAATGTCTTGAGACCGATCTGTTTCGCGGCACCTGCCAGAAGAACGGCTGGCCGCGGGTTTTCGGCGGGCAGGTGGTGGCGCAGGCGCTGGTGGCGGCCTCGCGTACGGTGAGCGAGGCGCGCCCGCCTCATTCGCTGCATGCCTATTTCCTGCTCGGCGGCGATCCGGCGGTGCCGATCGACTACGAGGTCGAGCGCATCCGCGACGGCGGCAGCTTCACCACCCGTCGGGTCAAGGCGATCCAGCATGGCCGCGCGATCTTCGCGATGTCGGTGTCCTTCCACGGCGAAGAAGCAGGCTTCGACCACGCGACCGCGATGCCGGACGTACCGCCGCCGGAGGACCTCGCCGATGCCGGCAGCTTCGTCGCCGAGGGCCGCGAGCAGGACGCGATCATCGTACCGCCCCTGAAGTTTGCCTACTTCACCCAGAAATGGCCGATCCAGCTCAGGCCCGTCGAGATCGAGCGCTATCTCAGCCGGGCGCCGCGTGCGCCGCGCTTCCACGTCTGGATGCGGGCGGCCGACACCCTGCCGGACGATCCGGCGATCCACCGGGCCGTCCTCGCCTACGCCTCGGACATGACGCTGCTCGATTCGACGCTGATCGCCCACGGCCGCACCGTGTTCGATCCCGAGATCCAGTCGGCGAGCCTCGACCACGCCCTCTGGTTCCACCGCCCGGTGAAGGCCGACGAGTGGCTGCTCTATGCGCAGGACAGCCCGAGCACATCGGGTGCGCTCGGCTTCGCCCGAGGCGCGATTTTTTCGCGGGATGGACAGCTTGTCGCGTCGGTCGCCCAGGAAGGGCTCATCCGTCGGCGTGGTCGCTGAAGGCTCGCGCTGAAAGCGATAGATTCTTGAGCGTTTCCATCGTGGGGCTGTGTTGCCAGCCTGATCTGCCGCAGCGTTAAGCCATGCGCCTAATTTTTACGCAGCTTGAGCGTTTGCTGTGCCCAACCGAGAGTCAGGCCCGGCTCAGTTTCTGGGCACGGGAGCAAAATCCGAAAAAGTTCCGACTGGCATAGTCCTTGAATAGTGCGGGCCGGTCGCAGGTTCATTCCGAGCCCTGCGGAACCGCCGGACCTAAAGCCGTCCCAGTGACGAAGAAGGCGACCGGCGGCACATCGAGCGAACCCAGGGGGCGCCGCCCATGAAAATCGTGATGGCGATCATCAAGCCGTTCAAGTTGGAGGAGGTCCGCGACGCCCTGACCGGCATCGGCGTGCACGGCCTCACCGTGACCGAGGTCAAGGGCTACGGCCGCCAGAAGGGCCATACCGAGATCTACCGCGGTGCCGAATACGCCGTCAGCTTCCTGCCGAAGCTCAAGATCGAGGTCGCGGTCGCCGCGGATCTCGTCACCAACGTCATCGACACCATCGCGGGTGCCGCCCGCACCGGTCAGATCGGCGATGGCAAGATCTTCGTCATGCCGCTGGAGAAGGCCATCCGCATCCGCACCGGCGAGACCGACGCGGACGCCCTCTAGAGCTCTCTCCGACCCGATCGCATCGGGCCGACCGCTCTAAACCTCTGTTGCGACGCGCTCTCCTTCGACCAACCGGTGCCCACTTGGCCGGAAAGCGCTCCAGTCCTTGAAAGAATTGGCGATCCGGCCCGGCCGGACCACCGCGCCTCCTCCTTCCATCAGAATCGCAGTGCGATCGGGAGCCTCGTGTCCATGAAACTTCGTACCCTTCTTGCGCTCGGACTGGGAGGAGCCGCCGCCGGCCTTCTCCTCGCCGAGCCTTCGCTCGCGCAGGACGCCGTCGCCGCGGCCACCGCGCCGCCGGCACCCGTGCCCAACAAGGGCGACACTGCCTGGATGCTGATCTCGGCCGCCCTCGTGCTGATGATGAGCGTGCCGGGCCTGGCCCTGTTCTACGGCGGCCTCGTGCGCACCAAGAACATGCTCTCGGTGCTGACGCAGGTCTTCGCCATCGTCTGCATCGCCGGCCTGCTGTGGGTGTTCTACGGCTACAGCCTCGCCTTCACCAACGGCGGCGGCCTCAACGACTTCGTCGGCGGCTTCTCCAAGGCCTTCCTCAAGGGTGTCGATGCGACCACCACCGTCGCGACCTTCTCGAACGGCGTCGTGATCCCCGAATACGTCTACATCTGCTTCCAGATGACGTTCGCGATGATCACACCGGCTCTCATCGTCGGCGCCTTCGCCGAGCGGATGAAGTTCTCGGCGCTCATGGTGTTCATGATCCTCTGGATCACGCTCATCTACTTCCCGATGGCGCACATGGTCTGGTACTGGGGCGGCCCGGATCTGGTCGGCAACGCCGCCAAGGCGCTCGCAGCTGCCACCGACGACGCCTCCAAGGCCAGCGCCCAGGCGGCTCTGGACGCGGTCAACGCCGATGCGGGCTTCCTCTTCAAGAAGGGCGCCCTCGACTTCGCCGGCGGCACGGTGGTGCACATCAACGCGGGCATCGCCGGCTTCGTCGGCTGCCTGATGCTCGGCAAGCGCATCGGCTACGGCCGTGACCTGCTCGCCCCGCACTCCCTGACCATGACCACGATCGGCGCCTCGCTGCTCTGGGTCGGCTGGTTCGGCTTCAACGCCGGCTCCAACCTCGAGTCGAACGGCAATGCCGGCCTCGCGATGATCAACACCTTCGTCGCCACGGCGGCGGCGGCGGTGGCCTGGCTGTTCGTGGAATGGGCCCTCAAGGGCAAGCCGTCGCTGCTCGGCATGCTCTCGGGCGCCATTGCCGGTCTCGTGGCCGTCACTCCGGCCGCGGGTTTCGCGGGGCCGATGGGATCGATCGTCCTCGGCTTCGTCGCAGGCGGCGTCTGCTTCGTGATGTGCTCGACGGTCAAGAACGCCCTCGGCTACGACGACTCCCTGGACGTCTTCGGTGTCCACGGCGTCGGCGGCATCCTCGGTGCTCTGGCGACCGGCATCCTGGTCGATCCGAAGCTCGGCGGCGCAGGCATCCCCGACTACACCACCAAGCCCGGTGAACTCGTCGTCGGCGCCTACGACATGATGAGCCAGTTCATCGTGCAGGCCGAGGCCGTCGGCCTGACCGTCCTCTGGTCGGGCATCGGCTCCGCCATCCTCTACAAGCTCGTCGATCTCACCATCGGCCTGCGCGTGAAGGAAGACGAGGAGCGCGAGGGCCTCGACATTGCCGACCACGGCGAGCGCGCCTACAACTACTGATCCAGACGAATCGTCGTATCTGGATTGAAGACCCCGGCGCCATGCGCCGGGGTCTTTTCGTTTGCGACACGATCTTGCGCGCCGACAAACAGGGCATGCGATTCGAAGATCAGGGCAATACACGAACGAAACGGCTCGATTTGCCGACCGATTAAGAAATGATGAACCCATTCGCACCGTAGACCGAGCGATCGCGTGACGAGACGGCAACAGAAATGTTGCGCAAAGGCAACAACTCTGAGCGACTGGGGCACTTGGGCTGAATTTGCCTATTTGCTAGGCAATTGCTCGAAACTTCCTTTTGCGGTGCAGGACGCTTTCGGCAACCTTGACCATAGAAAGAAACAAGGGGCTCGATCGATGTCTTCCAAACTGGTGCTGCGGGGATCCGTAGCGACGCTTGCACTGCTCGCCGCCGGTTCCGCTTTCGCGGCCGATCTGCCCTCCAAGGCCGCCGCGCCGATCCTGGTCGAGGAGCACTGCAAGGCTGCGATCTCGACGCCGGGCTACGGCCCCACCATCAAGGCCCCTGCGACCTCGTCCTGCTGGGCCTCGCCGATCGGCGACCTCTACCTGGGCGGCGCCTTCTCGGCCATGGCCTACAGCTTCTCGAACCCCTTCAACGCGGCGCTGACCCCGGTCAACACGGACCCGGACCGGAACCAGCGTCTCGACGCCAGCAACGCGATGCTGTTCATCCAGAAGGCCGACGGTCCGTTCCAATTCTTCGTGGCGGCCGGCCTCTATTCGATCCCGACGCTCGGCCTGCCGGTGTTCCAGTCCTACGACCAGAACAGCGCCCTGTTCGGACCCGTGCCGATCGCCTACGGCAAGTACCAGATCAACGACGAATGGTCGTTCCAGGGCGGCCGGATGTTCACGAACATCGGCACCGAGCTGCTGTTCACCTTCCAGAACATCAACATCTCGCGCGGCCTGCTGTTCAACCAGGAGAACTTCGTCAACCAGGGCGTTCAGGTGAACTACGCGAGCGGCCCGTGGGCGGCTTCGCTGGCGGTCACCGACGGCTTCTTCTCGGGTGAGTTGAACTGGGTCACCGGTCTCATCACCTACAAGATCGACGATGCCAACACGATCGGCGTCAACGGCGGCACGAACTTCTCCAAGTTCAACAATGCCGGCCGCGGTTCGCAGTTCAGCTACGCGACGCCCCTGAACCTGCAGAACAGCAGCATCGTCAGCGTGAACTACACCTACGCCAACGGTCCGTGGACCATCACGCCCTACCTCCAGTACACCGACGTCTCAGGCGACGTCGGCCTCGGCATTCCGACCAGCGCCTCGACCTTCGGCGCGGCGATCCTCGGCGCCTACGCGTTCACCGACTGGTTCTCGCTCGGCGGCCGCTTCGAGTACATCCAGCAGGACGGCAATCGCCTGAGCGCAGTCCCGCAGACCAACCTGCTCTACGGCCCGGGCAGCTCGGCCTTCTCGTACACGGTCACGCCGACCTTCACCTTCGACCGCTTCTTCATCCGCGGCGAGTACTCCTTCGTGGATCTGCAGGACATCCAGCGCGGCAACGTGCTCGCCGGCACCCTCGGCACGGGCTTTGGCCGTACCGGCAACCGGACGACGCAAGAGCGCTACATGATCGAGACGGGCATCACCTTCTGATCCCATACGACATCCCGCGCGACGAAAGGCCCCGGAGCGATCCGGGGCCTTTTTTCGTCGTCGCCGGCACCATCGGGCGGTCGCGGACTTGTCCGGTTGCGGCGTCGCAGGACGCCGGAGGAAAGACCGGTATCATGATCCGCTCCACCGGCCTCTCGGCGGTGATCCTGGTAGCCTGCGTCGCCGCTGCCGCCGCACGGCCCACCACCACCACGATGACCTGCGCCCAGGCGCGCGGCGTTGTCCTGCGAGAGGGCGGCGTCGTACTCGGCACCGGCGGGCAAACCTACGACCGGTTCGTGCGCGACCGCAGCTTCTGCGAGCCGACAGAGGCGGGCAAGCGGGCCTTCGTCCCGGCCCGCGACACACCGCAATGCTTCGTCGGCTACACCTGTTACGAGCCGGGCCGCGGCGACCGCTTCGGTGATTTTTGAGTCTTTTGGACGTTTTGGCAGGGAGCGCCCACGATCCGAAAGCGCCCCGGTCGATCGACCGAGGCGCTCGTCTGTCGAGGGGGCTGAAAGCCCGGCCGCTTATGCCGCCTGCTGGACCGAGCCCTCGATCGTCGGCTGGCTCGCAGGAGCACTTCCGGCGATCTGGATCCGCCGGGGCTTCTTCGCCTCCGGGATCTCGCGGACGAGATCGACATGGAGCAGCCCGTGCTCCAGCGAGGCGCCGGTGACTTGGACGTAGTCGGCGAGCTGGAAGCGACGTTCGAAGGCCCGGGCGGCGATGCCCTGATGCAGAACCTCCGCCTTGCCCTCCACGGGCTTGCGCTCGCCCTTGATGGTCAGCGTGCTCTCGCGGGTCTCGATCGAGAGATCGGACTCGGTAAAACCGGCGACCGCGACGGTGACGCGATAGGCGTTCTCGGCGGTGCGCTCGATGTTGTAGGGCGGATAGGTGGGGGCCTGCTCGGCGCTGACGAAACCGTCGAGGGCGGCAAACAGCCGGTCGAAGCCGACGGTGGAGCGATAGAGCGGGGCGAGGTCGTACTGACGCATGACATATCCTCTCGATGAGCAACATGTAGACTGTGCCGGTCCGCCCGAAGGCCGGACCGCTGCGCCGCCGTATCGGCCGGCGCTAGACTGATATCGGGACGGTTTTCGACGGCTTCAAGATGTTTCGCAGACGCTCTCGGCAAGGTTCCATTCGACGATGCTGACGCTCAAGCCCACGCCCGGAAACCCGGTTCCGCCCGGCGCGACGCTGGTGCCCGTCAGGACGGCCGACGGCCTGACGCTGCGTGCCGCCTACTGGCGTCCGTTGACCCGCACCGAGAAGGGCACGGTCTGCCTGCTGCAGGGCCGGGCCGAGTTCATCGAAAAATACTACGAGCCGATCGGCGAGCTGCGCCGGCGCGGCTTCCACGTCGTCGCCTTCGACTGGCGCGGCCAGGGCGAGTCTTCGCGACAGGTCGAGGATGCGCACAAGGGGCATGTCGCCCGCTTCGACGATTACCGCCTCGATATGGCGGCGGTGGCCGAGACGGTGCTGGTGCCCTCGACCCCCGAGCCGCATTTCGGCCTCGCTCACTCCATGGGCGGCGCCATCGCCTTTACCGGGGCGCTGGAAGGCTGGCTGCCCTTCGAGCGGTTGGTGACGGTCGCACCGATGCTCTCGATCCGGATGGTGAAGTATCCGCTCGCCGCCTCACTGCTGTCGCGGAGCCTGCACCGCCTGGGGCTCGGCAAGGCCTATATCCCGTTCGGCAGCGCCGTCTCGATTGCCACGAAACCCTTCAAGGGGAACCGGCTCTCGGGTGATCCGGTACGCTATGCCCGCAACGCGGCGGCGGCCGCCGAAGTCGGCGCGGGAGCGGTCGGCGATCCGACCATCGCTTGGCTCGCCTCGGCTTTCCGCGCCATGCGCCGCCTGCGCGATCTGCGCGTCGCCCCGCGCATCGACATGCCGGTGCTGGTGGTGGGGGCGGGGGCCGACCCGGTCTGCGGTCTGCCCGCCACCGAGCGCTTCGCCGGGCGGTTGCGCGCCGGACACCTCATCGTGCTGCCGGGCTCGCGCCACGAGATCCTGACCGAGACCGACGCGATCCGGGCAGATTTCTGGGCCGCCTTCGACGCCTTCATCCCCGGGCACACCCGGGTCGAGAGCGCCGGCTCTCGCCGCTCCGTATCCGAGCCGGCCTGACGGCGCGCGGAGGGACCATGGACCGGCGCGACTTCACGGTGTCGGCCTTGGCCGCGACTCTGCTCTCCCGGCCGACGTCTGCGCGCTCGGATTCGGGCGCCGAGGCGACCTCGATCGCCATGCTGCTCTATCCCGGCATGACCGCGCTCGACGTGGTGGGCCCGCAGGAGCTGCTCGCGGGCCTGGCCGGCGGCAACCTTCATCTCGTCGCGAAGGATATCGGTCCCGTGGAGAGCGACACCGGTCTCGCGATCGTCGCCACGCACGACTTCGCCACCTGCCCGCGCGACGTCACGGTGCTGTTCGTGCCCGGCGGCGACGGCACGCCGGCGCAGATGCGCGACGCCGACACCCTCGCCTTCCTCCGCGACCGTGCCGCGCGCGCTGCCTGGATCACGAGCGTCTGCACCGGCTCTCTGATCCTCGGGGCCGCGGGCCTCCTCGACGGCTACCGCGCCACCTCGCATTGGTGTGTGCGCGACACCGTGCTGCCGCTCCTCGGCGCGACGCCCGTCGATAAGCGCGTGGTGTTCGACCGCAACCGCGTCACCGCCGCCGGCATCTCCGCCGGGCTCGACTTCGCCCTGGCACTCGCCGCCCGGTTGAAGGGCGAGGTTTTCGCGAAGACCGCACAACTCGTCGCGGAATATGCGCCGCAGCCACCCTTTCAAGCCGGTACGCCGACGGAGGCCGGCCTCGAGATCACGCGGGCGGCCGGCGAAATCCTGAAGGCGTTGGCGGAGGGTTCGCAGAAGGCTGCCACCGGACGTCGCTGAGGGACGATTCTACCGGTGAGGACAGCCGGCGGATCGCACGCGGGCGCCCCGGAGACCCTTGCACGATCAGCGTTTTCAACGCTTGATCGTACCTATCGGGATCACGGCTGCGGCCGGAGGAAGCGCACATGGCGGCAGGTATTGCAGGCGATCTGTTCCGCATCAAATCGCTCGAACGGCTCAACAAGGACGCGGAGGAGGGCGAGAACTCGCTCGAACGGACGCTGGGGCCCTGGAGCCTGATCGGACTCGGCATCGGCGCGGTCATCGGTGCCGGCCTGTTCTCTTTGACCGGCATCGCCGCCGCCGAGCATGCCGGCCCGGCCGTGGTGATCTCCTTCGCCATCGCCGCCATCGGCTGCGCCTTCGCCGGCATGTGCTACTCGGAGCTCGCCGGCATGATCCCGGTGGCCGGTTCGGCCTACACCTACAGCTACGCCACCATGGGCGAGTTCGTCGCCTGGATCATCGGCTGGGACCTCGTACTCGAATACGCGGTCGGCGCCGCCACCGTGTCGGTGAGCTGGTCGCGCTACGTCACCCGCTTCCTGCGCGACACGCTCGGCATCAACCTGCCCGGCGCCTTCGTGAACTCGCCCTTCGAGACCTACAAGCTCGCCGACGGTTCGATGGCGCACGGCATCGTGAACCTGCCGGCGATCTTCATCATCGTGGCGGCCTCGGCCCTGCTGATCGTCGGCATCCGGGAATCGGCCCGGGTCAACGGCGCCATCGTCATGGTCAAGATCGCCGTCGTGCTGGTCGTGACAGGCGTCGGCCTGTTCTACATCAAGGCGCAGAACTACGACCCCTTCCTGCCGCCGAACACCGGCACCTTCGGCGAGTACGGCATCTCGGGCGTGATGCGCGCGGCGGGCGTGGTGTTCTTCGCCTATGTCGGGTTCGACGCCGTCTCCACCGCGGCGCAAGAAGCAAAAAATCCCCAGCGCAACATGATGATCGGCATCCTCGGATCGCTGGCCATCTGCACCGCGCTCTACATCGCCTTCGCCGGCGTCCTCACCGGCCTCGTCCATTACGACGCCCTGCGCGGCGACGCCGCACCGGTGGACACCGCCATCGCGCAGACGCCGTTCCCATGGCTGCGCGGCCTCGTCACCTTCGGCGTGATCTGCGGCTTCTCCACCGTAATCCTGGTGCTGCTGATGGGCCAGAGCCGGGTGTTCTACACCATGAGCAAGGACCGGCTGCTGCCGGGCTTCTTCTCGGCGATCCATCCGAAGTGGAAGACGCCCTACCGCTCCAACATGTTCTTCATGGTGTTCACCGGGGCGCTCGGCGGCTTCCTGCCGATCAGCCAACTCGGCCACATGACCTCGATCGGTACGCTGCTCGCCTTCATCCTGGTCTGCCTCGGCGTGATCATCCTGCGCCGCACCCAGCCCGACGCGAAGCGCGAGTACCGCACCCCGCTGGTGCCGTTCGTGCCGATCCTCGGCATCCTGTTCTGCGCCGCGATGATGGTCTCGCTCGACGGCGAGACCTGGCTGCGCCTGATCATCTGGATGGCGATCGGCATCGTGATCTATTTCGCCTGGAGCCGCCGCAACAGCCGCGTCGGCCGCGAAGAGGGGCCAGACGCGCCGACGGCGATGGCGCCGTGAAGAAGCACTCCAGGGCCGACATGCCGACGTCGGAGCGTTGGCCCTGGTATTGCTTCGGCTTCGCCTCGCAATGACGGCTGGGCCGTTCTCCACGATCGCCCAAACTGATCGAGCGGGAACGGCATGAACGCGTTCACACCACGCTGATCCGCCCCACCCCCGCATCCCCCACCCGCCCGACGATCCCGGCTTGCGCAAACCCAGCCTCACGGATCCGCGAAAGAATCGCCTCCGCGCGATCGGCCGCACAGGCCACCAGCAGGCCGCCTGAGGTCTGCGGGTCGGTGAGCAGGTGCCGGCGCCAGTCGGGAAAACCCGCCGGCAGCGCGACGGCCTCACTGAACGCCGACCAGTTGCGGTGCGAGGCGCCGGTGACGAAGCCCTCCCGCGCCAGGGCCGCGGCGGCCGGCAGCAGCGGCACGGCGTCGGCCGTGATCGTCAAGGCGACGCCGGCCCCCCGGGCGAGTTCGAGCCCGTGGCCGAGCAGCCCGAAGCCGGTGACGTCGGTCATCGCATGCACGGCCGGGTCGACGGCGAGTTCGGTGCCGACCCGGTTCAGCCGCGTCGTCGTCGCGATGAAATCGGCGTAGCCGCCCTCCGGCAACGCCTGCTTCTTGATCGCCGCCGAGTAGATCCCGACGCCGATCGGCTTCGTCAGGATCAGCGCGTCGCCTACCTGAGCGTCCGCGTTGCGGCGCACGTCCTCGCGGCGGCAGGTCCCGATGACGGCGAGCCCGTAGATCGGCTCCGGCGTATCGATCGAATGGCCGCCGGCGATCGGGATCCCGGCCTCGGCGCAGAGACTGGCGCCGCCCTTCAGGATCTCGGCGACGATCTCGGGAGAGATCTTGCCCACCGGCATGCCGAGGATGGCGAGCGCCATGATCGGCTTGCCGCCCATGGCGTAGACGTCCGAGATCGCGTTGGTCGCCGCGATCCGCCCGAAATCGCGCGGGTCGTCGACCATCGGCGTGAAGAAGTCGGTGGTGGCGATGACGCAGGTGCCGTCGTCGAGCGCCCAGACCGCGGCATCGTCCGAGGTCTCGTTGCCGACGATCAGCCGCTCGAACGGGCCGGCCGCCGGCTGGTCGGCGAGGAGCCGGCGCAGCACGGCCGGATCGAGCTTGCAGCCACAGCCGCCGCCGTGGGCGAGGGTACTGAGCCGGACCGGTTCGGCATCCATGCGGGTCTCCGTGTGAGAAAACGGGGAAGTTGGGGCGGCAGCCGGCGCGATGTCACGAAGGTGTCAGGCGCCGACGCTCTGTAGAACCTGCGTGCCCGAGGGCTCGGCGCAATATCGCGTCGCGGCCTGCCGGGCGCAACGCGACCGGGAGCTGCGGCATGGTTGGCTGGGTGCGGGCGATCGGCCGCGTTGCGATGCTCGCGGCCGTCATGGCCACCGGTACGGCGCGTGCCCAAGATGCGGCCAAGCCAACTTTCGTCTTCACCGGCATTCCCGACCAGGACGAAGCCCGGCTGGTCGAGCGCTTCGGTAAGGTCGCGAGCTATCTGCAGCAGAAGCTCGGCGTGCCGGTCAAATATCTGCCGGTGAAGAACTACTCCTCCGCCGTGACGGCCTTCAGCAACGGCGAGGTTCAGCTCGCCTGGTTCGGCGGCTTCACCGGCGTGCAGGCCCGCCGGCTGGTGCCGGGGTCTCAGGCGTTGGCGCAGGGAGCCGAGGACGCTGTCTTCCGGACCTACCTCATCGCCAACACCAGGCTCGGGCTGGAGAAATCCGCGGAGTTTCCCAAGGGGACGCCGGGCAAGACCTTCACCTTCGGCGCACGCTCCTCGACCTCGGGCCGGCTGATGCCGGAATACTTCATCCGCCAGGCCTTCCCGGAAAAGACGCCCGACGAAGTGTATTCCCGCATCGGCTATTCGGGCGAGCACAGCCGCACGATTCAGCTCGTGCAGTCCGGTGTGTTCGATCTCGGCGCGGTCGACTACACGGTCTGGGACCTCGACGCCAAAGCCGGCAAGATCGACCCGGACAAGGTCAGGGTGGTCTGGGAATCGCCGCCCTTCGCCAACAACCAGTGGTCCGTGCGCGGCGACGTCGACCAGACCTGGGGCAAGGGCTTTACGGAGAAACTCCGGCAGGCGCTGCTCGGTATGAGCGATCCGATCCTGCTCGCGCCCTTCGGCCGCTCGAAGTTCATCCCGGTGAAGAACGACGCCTACGCGCCGCTGATAGAGGTGGGTAAGACCAGCGGCATGCTGGATTGAATGTCCTGGCCGAAGACGTGAGGATCTCGTACAGGTCGCGCTCCAAGCGTTGCTGTTTACGCGAGCGATGTGTGAAACATCCGGAATGGCCGCGCCGTGAGCACATCGTAAAGAATCGTCTGCCTTCGCCCTCTCGCGCGAAACTTTCTTCCACACGCCATCGTAACTGATCACCGGGTCTCGCGAGAGCGAGAGCCGAAGCCTCGCGTGGGCCGCGTCCGTGCCCCCGGCTCGTGACTCACGCGAGGTTCACCTGCCCGAGACGGGCGCATCCGGTGCTCACACCCGTCTCACCCTTGCCGACCACTGGGCAGGTGAAGGCTCACCCTCCAGGGCCGCCCCACCCGGGGAGACCGGACAGGGTCTGTCATGAGCACGTGATAGTGGAGCAATCGATCATGAAGACAACGACAGTTGCGCTCGCAGCCGCCACCCTCCTCGGCGGTCTGACCCTCGGCCTCGGCTCGGCCTCGGCCGCCACCGCGACGGGTGTGCAAGCGAGCGGCGCGCCGACGTCCTACGTGAAGATGATGTCCAAGCGGCAGATGATGATGCGCGACAAGAAAATGATGATGCGCAAAAAGATGATGATGAAGAAAAAGGGTATGATGTAGTCCGCGCATAGATCACGCTGCGTTTTGATCGAATCGATCAAAACGCAGAAAACGTGATCGAGTCAGAAGTTTAGCGCAGGCTTCGCGCGAAAAACCGTTGCCACTATTTCGCAGCCTGCTCTAAGAGCGCGTTCTGACGAAATCTACTTCTTACACCTGGAAGAGACGCCTCACGGCGTCTCTTCGCCCATATAGTCCTTCCAGATCGCGTTCGTTCCGAGCGTCGCCACGAAAGTCGCGTGGCGGTCGCGCTCATCGTCGGTCAGGCGACTGCGAATCGGCCTGGAGGGAAGGGTCGTATAGTCCTCGTACACCCGAATTGCCGCCGTGCTGGGGGCAGCGGTGCCGTCTTCGGCGACAGCCGCAAGACCGAGGCTGGTCTGCTTGCCGCCGAGCAGCTCGATATAGACCTCGGCCAGGATTTCGGCGTCGAGTAGCGCCCCGTGCTTGGTCCGCTTCGTCGTGTCGATGCCGTACCGATTGCACAGGGCATCCAGGTTGTTGGCGGCGCCCGGATGTCGGCGGCGCGCGAGCGTGAGGGTGTCGACGACCTCCTCCAGCACGATCGGCGGGGGTGACGACGGCTTGAGCCGGGCGAACTCCATGTTGAGGAAGCCGACATCGAAGGGTGCGTTGTGGATCACGAGTCGGCCGTCGCCGCAGAAATCCAGCAGCGCATCGACGATGTCGCCGAACAGCGGCTTGTCGGCCAGGAACGCGTCGGAGATTCCGTGAACGCCGAACGCCCCTGCCGAGACCGCCCGCTGCGGATTCACGAAACGGTGAAAGGTCTGGCCCGTACGGATGTGGTTGATCAGCTCGACGCAGCCGATCTCGATCAGGCGGTCACCGCCCTTCGCATCCGTGCCGGTGGTCTCGGTATCGAGGACGATCTCGCGCAGCATGGTCTTTGGACGTTTCGCGTTGGAGCTTGGCCGGCTCCGACCCTATCGCGAATCCCTTAATCGCGCGACGAGCGCCGCGACCTCGGCCTCGGCATGAGTGAAGCCGCGGCTCGTATCGATCACGACATCGGCGCGCCGGCGCTTCTCGGCATCCGGCATCTGCTTGGCGAGGATCGCCGCGAAGGCCGCTTCCGTCATGCCGGGCCGGGCGAGCACGCGGGCGCGCTGCACCTCGGCCGGAGCGCTGACGACCACGACGGTGTCGCACCGTTTCTCGGCTCCGGTCTCGAACAGCAGCGGGATGTCGAGCACGACGAGGGGCGCATCGCCGTGCCTGCCCAGGAAGGCACGGCTTTCCTCCGCAACCAGGGGGTGGACCAGCGCTTCAAGCCGCTGCAGGGCCTCGGCGTTTCCGAGTACGGCTTTGCGAAGAGCCTCGCGATCGACGCCGCCGTCCGGTCGCAGACTTCCCGGAAAGGCCGCGCCGATCGCCTCGGCTGCAGTACCGCCGGATTCGTAGAGGCGATGTACGGCCGCATCCGAGTCGTGAACCGGTACGCCGTGCTTCGCGAACAATGCGGCCGTCGCGGACTTGCCCATGCCGATCGAGCCGGTGAGCCCGAGGATCGTCTTGGGTCTTCCGCCGCTCGGCTGCGCCTCGTTCATCGCCTGAGGTCCGCGACGACGAGAGCGCGAAGTTCCGGAGTGACCTCGGGTCGAACGCCGAACCAATCCGAAAAGCCGGGCACGGCCTGATGCAGCAGCATGCCGAGGCCATCGACCGTGGCGAGGCCGCGTGCACGCGCAGCCGCAAGCAGCGGTGTCTCCAGGGGCGCATAGACGATATCCGCCACAGCCGCCCCGTTCGGTAGGGGTCCGAGGTCGATATCGAGCGGCGGATGACCCGTCATGCCGAGCGAGGTCGTATTCACCAGAAGCCGGGCTTCGGACAGCGCTTCCGGCAACGTGGCCCAATCGAGGATGCCGACCCGCCGAGGGTCGATCTCGACCAGGGCTCGTGCCCGTTCCGGCGTTCGGTTGGCGATGCGGATCCGCGACATGCCGCGCTCGGCGAGGCCGGCGACCACGGCCCGCGCCGCCCCCCCCGCTCCGAGGACGACCGCCGTTCCGTTCGAGTGCTCCAGCCAGCCGGTGCCGAGCGTCTGCTCGAGATGGGCGATGAAGCCCGGCGCATCGGTGTTGTCACCATGGATACCGCCGTCCTCACCGACGACGAGCGTGTTCACCGCCCCTATTTTCGTCGCACGCGGCGTCAGCGTGTCAGCCAACCGGAAGGCCGCCTCCTTGTGCGGGATCGTCACGTTGCCGCCGGCAAAACCCGCTGCCGCCAAACCGCGAACGAAAGCCTCGAAACGCTCCGGCGGTACGTCGATGCGCTCATAGGACCCAGCGATGCCGTGTTGCGTCAGCCAGTGGCCATGGATCAGCGGCGAGCGGGAATGCGCGATCGGATGCCCGACGACGAAAGCCTTGCGCATCATGCCTCGCACTGCGCGGGAAGGGTGCAATCGGCGCTGCCGGTCCGCTCGATCTGGAGAGTGGCGTGGGCGATGCCGAATGCTTTTCGGAGCTCGTCGGCGGTATCGCGCAGGAAACGATCGGGCAGGTCGCCATCGCGCATCACGAGATGCGCGGTGAGGGCGACCTCCGTCGTGCTCATCGGCCAGATGTGGAGATCGTGCAGCGTGCTGACGCCGGGACGCGCCTCGAGGGTCGCGCGCACGGCGACGGGATCGATGCCGGGCGGTACGGCGGAGAGCGCCATGCCGAGGCTGTCGCGCAAGAGGCCCCAGGTCGCCCAGACGATCAGCCCGGCGATGACGAGACTGACCATCGGGTCGATCCAGTCGTAGCCGGTCGCGAGAATCACGAGACCCGCCAGCACGACGCCGGCCGAGACGACGGCATCGGCCAACATGTGCAGATAGGCGCCACGGATATTGATGTCGGTGCGACCGCCCGAAGCGAAGAGCCAGGCGGTGAAGCCGTTGATCGCGATCCCGATTCCGGCCACCACCATGACCGTGACGCCGGCGACGGGCGCCGGATCGAAGAACCGCTGCACCGCCTCGAGCATGATCGCCCCGGTGGCGATCAGCAGAAACACCGCGTTGAACAAAGCCGCGAGGATCGAGGAGCCACGCAGGCCGTAGGTGAACCGCGTGCTCGGCCGCCGTTTTACCAGCACCGAAGCGATCCAGGCGGCGGCGAGACCCAGCACGTCCGACAGGTTGTGGCCGGCATCCGCCACCAGCGCCATCGAGTTGCTCGCCAATCCATAGCTGGCTTCGATGATGACGAAGCCGACATTCAGGGCGATGCCGATCGCGAACGCCCGCCCGAAATCCTTCGGGGCGTGGCTGTGGCCGGCATGGCCGTGATGCGCGTGGTCGTGATCGTCGTGAGCATGCGGGTGCGGGTGCGGGTGACCGTGATCCGGCATCTCTGGGCTCGTCTCCGTCATTGGATCGTCAGGAGCCCCATGCCGCGAAGCCGGGCGAGAAGCGGAATCAGAGGAAGGCCCAGAACGGTCGTGTGGTCGCCCTCGACCTGCGCGAACAAGTGGATGCCGAGGCCTTCGAGCTGGTAGCCGCCGACGCTCGACGTCACACGCTCCGGCCCGGCCGCGGCGAGATAGGTGGCAATGGACTCGGGATCCAGTGGCCGCATGGTCAGCCGCGCGGTCTCGTGAAACGTTTCGGTCGTCCCGCGAGCGGCAATCGCCACCGCTGCATGGAGCGCGTGGGTTCTCCCCTGGAGCAGGCCGAGATGTTCGGCCGCCTCGGGCAGGTCGGCCGGCTTGTGAAGCACGGTGCCGTCGATCTCCAGCACCTGATCGGCACCGATGACGACGCGCTCGGGATGCTTTCGGGCGACGTCTTCGGCCTTGGCGGTTGCGAGGCGCAGTGCGAGGCTGACAGGTGAGAGGCCGCCGGCAGCGGATTCGATCCGGCGTTCGTCGACATCGGGCCTGATCACCTCCGGCACGAGACCGGCGCCGGACAGTAGATCCGCCCGGGTGCGGCTCCCCGATGCGAGGACGAGTGGCGCTGCGCCGAGCCAGAGACGCTGTACGGGATCGAGCATCGAGGTGTCGTTCACGTGGCGATGAACTTCAGACGATGCTCGCGGTAGAGATCGAGGATCGCCGCGGCGGTTTCCTCGATCGAGCGGCGCGTCACGTCGATCGTCGGCCAGCGATGTTTCGCACAGAGTTTTCGCGATGCCGCGACCTCGTCGGCGACGGCGCTGCGATCGACATACATCGAGTTGTCGTCGGCCTTCAGGCTCAGCAACCGGTTCTGGCGGATGTGAACGATCCGCTCCGGCGAGGCGATCAATCCGACGATCAGCGCCTTTCGTGTCGCGGCCAGCGCAGGCGGCAACGGCATGGAGGGAACGAGCGGAAAATTCGCGGTCTTGAGGCCACGATTGGCGAGATAGATCGAGGTCGGCGTCTTCGAGGTCCGGCTGACGCCGACGAGCACGACATCCGCCTCGTCGATATCCGGCGGCAGGTTGCCGTCGTCGTGCGCCAGGGTGAAGTTCATCGCGTCGATGCGCTTGAAGTACTCGGCGTTCAGCATGTGCTGCGCCCCCGGCCGCGCCGTCGAATCCGCGCCGAGATAGGAGCGCAGCAGCGCGTGAACCGGCTGCAGCACGTTGAGCGTCGGCGAGCCGGTCTCGCGGCAGGCCTCGTCGAGGCGCGCGATCAGCTCCTGGTCGACCAGGGTGTAGAGCACGAGGCCGGGTGCCGCCTGGATCTCCGAGATCACCCGTTCGAGCTGCGCGCGGGAGCGCACCAGCGGATAGACGTGCTCGATCGCCGAGACGCCTTCGTACTGGGCCGCCGCAGCGCGGCCGACATTGATCAGCGTCTCACCGGTCGAGTCCGAGACCAGGTGGAGATGGAAGTAGCTGCGACTCATCGCGAATTGGCTTTCCCCTGCGCGCTCGCGGACCGGCGAAACGGAGGCTTGTCCCCAGGCCGTGCCTCGGGGGATCGACGGATGGGGATAAGCCGGCTTCGCAGGAGGGTCCAGCGGCGGGAGGCCCGTCTTGTCGACTCCTGCGTCAACAGGCCGTCGAGTCGAACTCGTACGGACGGACTTTTGGGAGAATCCGGGACCGTGCGACGGCGCTGGGCGCGCATCGCCGTGCAAGCCGCTGGCGAGGCTCGCGATTGAAGAAGACTAGAGCGGATCCGTTAAAGCCCTCTTAACGGCGTGGCGATGGGGAGAGCCTGTGGATGGCTTTGCGAGCCCATGACTCATGCCTCCAAGAGAAGAAACAGAGTCTAAGAGTCTCTCTTCTCTTTAGGAAAGGGCCTGTGGGGGGATTGCGACGTCGCGATCGACCGAAGGGTGCGCAAGGAGGGTTTTCGAAGAGGCGCTTGGCTGTATGCTCGGGAGAACGACAGGACGGGGATCGGAAACGCGATGGGTGAGGCGAGGGCACAGGACCGCAAGGTTCTGCGGGTGCTGTCTGGCGAGGCGATCTCGCCGCCGCCGGCCTGGATGATGCGGCAGGCCGGGCGCTATCTGCCGGAATACCGAGCGACGCGGGCCGAAGCCGGTTCCTTCTTGGACCTCTGCTACAACCCGGCCTTCGCCACCGAGGTGACCCTGCAGCCGATCCGGCGCTTCGGCTTCGAGGCCTCGATCCTTTTTTCCGACATCCTGGTGATCCCGCACGCGCTGGGGCAGGGCGTGCGCTTCGTCGAGGGCGAAGGTCCCCGGCTGGATGCACTGGAGGGCCGAGCGGAATTCGAAAAACTGCGCGATGTCGGCGACGACGCGATCTTTTCGCATCTGGCGCCGGTCTTCGAGGCGGTCACGAGCATCCGGGCGGCGCTTCCCCAGGAAACCACGCTGCTCGGCTTTTGCGGGGCACCCTGGACGGTGGCGAGCTACATGATCGGCGGGCGCGGCACCCCCGATCTCGCTCCGGCGCGGGCACTCGCCGCAAGCGATGTCGGTCTGGTCGAGGCCCTGATCGACCGGCTCGTGTGCGTCCAGACCGAGTATCTCATCCGGCAGTTCCGCGCCGGTGCCGACGCCGTGCAGATTTTCGAGTCTCATGCCGGCGTGCTGCCCGAGGGCGACGACGCCTTGTCACGCTGGTCCTTGAAGCCGATCGCGAAAATGATTGCCGGTGTGCGGGCCGAAGTGCCGGATGCGAAGATCATCGTCTTCTGCCGCGGCTCCGGTCTCGATGGACACGCTCGCGTCGTGCCGGAGACGGGCGCCAGCGCCGTCGGCGTCGATTGGGGGGTCGATCTCAAGGCTCTGCGCGAGCGGGTCCCCACGACCACCGTGACGCAGGGCAACCTGCATCCGGAAACGCTGATCGCGGGCGGTGCGGCCCTCGACGCGGAGGTCGATGCGATCCTGGCGGCGACCCACGGGCTGCCGCACATCTTCAATCTCGGTCACGGCATCACGCCGCAGACGCCCGTCGCCCATGTCGAGCGGATGCTGGCGCGGCTCAGAGAGGGTGTCTGACCGGAGAACGAGGCCTCGACTGGGCGCAGAGAGCCGGGCTATTGGAACCGCTCCAGGCTGATGCCTCGGACGGACGGCAGCTTGGCCGACGTTCAGCGCAAAAAGCCTCTTACAGCCGGAAGCTCTCGAGCCCGTGGACAACCTCTACCTCTGGATCAAGGCCGGCCACGTCGTCGCGCTGATCGCCTGGATGGCGGCGATGCTCTATCTGCCGCGCCTGTTCGTCTACCATGCCGGCTTGCCGGCGGGCTCGGAGGTGCAATCGGCGACGTTCAAGATCATGGAACGGCGCTTGGCCAAGGCGATCATGACGCCGGCGATGATCCTGACCTGGATTTTCGGGATCACCCTCGCGGTCAAGAGCGGTTACTACGCTTCCTACTGGCTGCAGATGAAGTTCCTGTTGGTCTTCGCCATGACCGGCATCCACGGCTGGCTCTCGAAGATGGTCAAGGACTTCGCTGCCGACCGCAACAAGCGCAGCACCAAGTTCTACCGCATCATCAACGAAGTCCCGACGCTCCTGATGATCCTCATCGTCATCCTGGCGGTCGTGAAGCCGGGCGGCTGAATTTTTCACAACGCTGATCGATGTCGAGAAAATCAATGAATCGTGCTCGTCACTTGCTCGCGGCGGCGACGCTGATCTTGCTGCCGGCAGGCGCTCAGGCGGCGAGCTTCCCCTGCGAAAAGGCGGCAACGCCCGACGAGAAGGCGATCTGCGCCACGCTCGGTCTCAACGATCTCGACGTCGAGCTCGCCGTGCGCTTCGAGATCCTGAAGAGCCTGCTGGCCATGGGAAACCGGGCGCAGCTCCAGGACGACCAGGAAGCCTGGCTCAAGGAGCGCGGCGCCTGCTCCGCCGACACCGCCTGCCTGCGACAGGTCTACGAGACCCGGCTCAAGGTGCTGCGCGGCGTGTTTGCGGAATTTGCTAAGCAGGGGCCGCAATAGCGGCGGCCCCGGCAGGCCGCTCGACTCAGAATCCGACGGGTCGGCCGGCCGCCACGACCAGCATCTTGCCGTTCGCGAAGGTGCGCCCCGTGGCACGGCGGATATCGTCCTGTGTCACGCTGGCGACCATGTCGTTGCGCCGGGCGATATAGTCCATGCCGAGGCCCTCGAAGGCGATCTGCACGAGCTGGTTGGCGATCTTGGTCGAGGTGTCGAAGCTCAGGGCATAGGAGCCGGTGAGGTAGTCCTTGGCCTTCTGGAGTTCGTCGTCCGAGGGGCCGTCGGCGATCAGGCGGTTGATCTCCTCGCCGATCACGTCGAGAGCCTCCACGACGCGCTCGTTCTTGGTGGCGGTGTAGCCCCAGGTCATGGCGACGCCGCGATGCGAAGTCAGCGAGGTGCCGACAGAATAGGCGAGGCCGCGTTTTTCGCGCACTTCCTGGAAGAGGCGGGACGTGAAGGCGCCGCCGCCCAGGATGTGATTCAGGACATAGGCCGGGATGAAGTCGGGATCGCGCCAGGCGACGCCGCCGAGGCCGAACCGGATCACCGATTGCGGCACGTCGAGATCGACGACGATGCGGCGGCCGAGATCGTGGATATGCGTGGCCGGAACCGGCTTGAGCGGATCCTTTTCCGGCAGCCTGCCAAAGGCCTGGTCCAGCATCGCGGCGGCGCCATCGGCCTCCACCGCGCCCACGACGGCGACCTTGAGGCCGCCGCGGCCGATCAGGGCCTTGTGCATCGCGAGGAGGTCGTCGCGGGTGATCGCCGCCAGACTCTCCGTCGTGCCCGAGGAGGGGCGGCTATAGGGATGACCCGGAAAGGCCTCGCGAAAATAGCAGCGCGAGGCCATCACGCCCGGGTCGTTCTGCTGGTAGCGCAGGGATGCGATCATCTGCGAGCGCACGCGCTCGATCGCGACCGGGTCGAGGCGCGGTTCGCAGACGGCCAGCGAGAGTAGCCGGATGGCCTCGTCGGCGTGCTTCACCAGCATCTTCAGCGAGCCGCCGACGGAATCGGGGCCGGCATGGAAATGCAGCTCGATGGCGCGGGCCGCCAGCGCCTCCTGAAAGGCGTCCGAACCGAGGTCGCCCGCGCCCTCGTCGAGGAGGCGGGCGAGCATCTGGGCCGTGCCGGCCTTGCCCTCCGGATCCTGTGCGGCGCCGCCCTCGAAGTTGAAGGCGATGGCAATCATCGGGACGACGGGCGAGGGCACGTGCCAGGCCTCGATGCCGCGGGCGGCCGCCACTGGGATCGCCTGGGTGGGCGACGACGCGGTGCGGGTGCCAGTCTCGGCGAGGTTCATCGAAAAAAGTCCTTCGGCGTCTCGACGACAGACGCGGCGGCTCTCGAAGCGCCGGCTGTCCAAAAGAATCAGGCGGTGGCGGCGACGACGGGAGCGTCGAGCTCTTTCGCCTTCATCAGGTAGCCGGTCACGGAGCGGGCCGGAGTGAGGTAGCGCTCGGCCACCGCAGCTAGCCGCTCCTTGCTCACCGCCTCGATGTCGATGGGCCAGCGGCGCACCTCGTCGACGGTCTCGCCGATGGCGAGCGCCGACCCGTAGATGCGGGCGAGCGAGGACTGGCTGTCGGCGGAGTAGATCGTCTCCGCCACGAGCCGGGTCTTGGCCCGCTCGATCGCTTCCGGCGACAGGGCGTCACCGGCGCCGCGCAGGGCCTTGTCGACATGCTCTTCGAGCTGTTCGAGGCTGACGCCCTCGGCCGGCACGGCGTAGACGGAGAAGCGGGTGTCGTCGATCGCCGAGCCCATGTACCAGGCGCCGGCATTCACGGCGACGCCGGTCTCGAGAACCAGCTTGCGGTAGAGGTAGGACGTGGCGCCGCCGCCGAGCACTTCGGCAAGCAGTTCGAGCGCGTGGCACTCGCCGTCGCGCGCGGTCATGCAGGAGGGGGTCAGGTAGAGCCGCTGCAGGGTCGGCTGCTCGACCTTCGGATCGGCCACCGCGATGCGGCGGAGGGCCTTGGGCTCAGGCTCGCGGGCCCGGCGGCGCTGCGGCCGCGAACCGTGCGGGGCGACCTTGCCGTAGGTGTCGTCGGCCAGCCGGCGGACCTCGTCCGGCGTCACGTCGCCTGCGACGACCAGGATCGCGTTCTCGGGCGTGTAGAAGCGCTTGTAGTAGTCGATGGCGTGGTGGCGGTTCAGCTCCTCGATCTCGTGCATCCAGCCGATGATCGGAATCCCGTAGGGGTGATGCACGAAGAGCGAGGCGGCCATCGCCTCGGAGAGCTGGGCGTTCGGATCGGTCTCGACCCGCATCCGGCGCTCCTCCAGCACCACGTCGCGCTCGGGCGCGACGACGTCGTCCGAGAGCACCAGGCCGCCCATGCGGTCGGCCTCGAACTCCATCATCGTGGCGAGATGATCGCGGGCGACGCGCTGGAAATAGGCGGTGTAGTCGTAGCTGGTGAAGGCGTTCTCCTGGCCGCCGAGCGACGAGACCGCCTTGGAGAAGGCGCCGGCCGGGTGATGGTCCGTGCCCTTGAACATCAGGTGTTCGAGGAAGTGGGCTATGCCCGACTGGCCGAGCGGATCGTCGGCCGACCCGTTGCGGTACCAGATCATGTGCGTCGCGACGGGGGCACGGTGATCGGGCACCACCACGACGTCGAGGCCGTTGTCGAGCACGAAGGATGACACCTCGGGGCCGCCGGCCTCCGAACGCCCGAACGGCGCGGCCTCCACGCGACCGGCATTCGCGAATCCGCGCGCCGACCCGAGCAGGGCATTGGCCTTCCGGTAGAGATGCATCCTGGCGTCCTTCGTGCGGCCGTTCTCGAGGTTGTCGCGGCCCGGACTCTCGCGACCTTCGTTAGCCGGGGCAAGTCCCGTACCGCAGGGTGTGACCTCTTGGCCACCCGAGGGACGCGGAATCCTGAACCGCGAATCCCCGATATCGCGGCTTCAACGCCCGCCTTCCGCCCTCATGAAGGTGCGCGGGTCGGCCTCTTCGTTGCCGCTGATCGAGTTGCCGACCGGACCTGCCGGCCCCTTCGCCGCCTTGACCGGAGCCTTGCGGTAGCCGTTCGGCGGGTCGGTCAGACCGTCGCGATCGGGCTCGATCGCGGAGGGTTCGGCTTCGTCCTTGCTGCCCGAGAAGAGCTTGAGCGGGTTCAGCCAGGTCGACTCGCGGACTTCGCCCGGCCCCGGCGCGGGGTCCTTGGACAGGCCGGCGCCCTCACGCCGGCCGTTCTGCATCTCGAAGGCCGAGAGAGTCTCGTTGTTGTCGTTCATACGGCCTTGCGCGCCGCGGACGATGGGTTTCTTGGCGTCGAGGGCGGCGCGTTCGCGCCGGCTGGTCTCGGGATCCTTCGGCCATTGCGGATCGTCCTGCCGCGTCTGCGGCAGGGGCAGCGGCATCGTTGCGTAATCGACAGGCGGCGCGTCGGCGCCCTTGCCCTTCGCCGGTTTCTTCACGGCGGCTTTCTTGCCCAGAGCTGGCGGCATCACGAGGGGCGCGCGCTCGCGATAGGTGATCGGCGGGCGCTCGGGCTCGATCAGGCCGATGCTGCTCATGGCGTCGCGCATGAACTCGCCTTCGGCGGCACGCGCGGGAACTGCGGGGAGCAGGCTGAGCGCGAGGATGCCCGAAAAAGCCAAAGAAATCCGGCGCTGCACGATCATGCTGCCCTCAGGTCGCGGCCGCCGGGAATCGCTCTTGACTGTGCGGACGCCGATGATTCCGGCGTGAGCCGGTTTTCGGGCGAAGGTAAGGCGGTTTATTTCGCCAAACCGCTCATGGGCGGGGATTGGAAGCATCGGTCAGATCGTGTTGCCGATCGGTCTTCCGCTCCGGCATCAGGCTGTCGAGGATCAGCCCGACGACGCCGGCCACGATCGCCGCATCGGCAATGTTGAAGACGTACCACGACCAGTCGCCCGCATGCAGGTGGACGAAGTCGAACACCGCGCCGAACACCGCCCGGTCGATGGCGTTGCCGATCGCCCCGCCGACGATGAGGCCCAGCGAGATCGCCAGCAGCCGCGTGCCGGCCCGCTTCATCCAGAATCCGAGGGCCAGGGCCGCGACGACCGAGAGCCCGACGAGCAGCCAGCGGCCGAGATCGCCCTCCTGCTGGAACATCCCGTAGGAGACGCCGCGATTCCACACGACGACGAAGTCGGTGAAGGGCGCGACGGCCCAGGGCTGCGTCAGCACGAGATCGGTGCGGAGGTACAGCCAGAGTTTGGAGGCTTGGTCGATGGCGAGCGTCAGGAACGCCGCGAGCAGGCCGAGGCGGAACGGCGCCATCAGGCAGCACTCGGATGCGCGGCATCCCACTCGCGCAAAGCTTGCGCGTCGCGCGGCGTGACGTCGGGATAAGCCGGATCCGAGCCGACATCCGGCGAGACCCGCCAGGAGCGGGCGCATTTCCGGCCCTCGGCGACGTCCGGTACCACGGCGACGCCCTTGACCTCGTCGAGGCGGAAGGCGTCGGACGGTCCCTCGCCGACGCTCACCCGGATCGCGGAGGTGATGCAGACCTCGGAAAAGTCCAGGCCGTCGAGGGCGCCGAGCAGGTCGGGATCGGAGACGAACACCGTCGGCGCAGCCTCGAGGCTCGCACCGATGCGCTTGGCGGCACGTTCGATCTCGAGCGCTCCGGTCACGACGCGGCGCACTTTTCGGATTTTTTGCCAGCGCGCGGCGAGCGCGTCGTCGCGCCAGTTCGCGGGCGTCTCGGGCAGGGTCTGGAGATGGACCGAGCCGTCGTCCGATGGATGACGGTCGAGCCAGGCTTCTTCCGCCGTGAACGCAAGCACCGGCGCCAGCCAGATCACGACCCGTCGAAACGCCTCGTCGATCACCTGAAGCGAAGCCCTGCGCACCTGCGAAGAAATCGGGTCGCAGTAGAGCGCATCCTTGCGCACGTCGAAATAGAAGGCCGACAGATCGCCGGTCAGGAAGCCGTTGAGCAGGGCCACGATCCGCTTGGTGTCGAAGGCCGCATAAGCCTCGCGGATCTCGCCATCGAGCTGCGCCAGCCGGTGCAGGATGAACCGCTCCAACTCCGGCATTTCTTCGTAGTTCACGTCGTCGCCGGGCACGCGGTGGGCGAGCGAGCCGAGCATCCAGCGCAGGGAATTTCGGAGTTTGCGATACGTCTCCGCAAACGTCTTCACGATCTCCGGACCGATGCGCAGGTCGTCCGAGTAATCGGAGGCCGCGACCCAGAGCCTCAGGATATCGGCGCCGGATTCCTTGATGACGGTCTGCGGCGCGACGACGTTGCCCTTCGATTTCGACATCTTCTCCCCCTTGGGGTCGAGGACGAAGCCGTGGGTGAGCACCACGTCGTAGGGCGCATAGCCCCGCGTGCCGCAGGATTCGAGCAGCGAGGACTGGAACCAGCCGCGGTGCTGGTCCGAGCCTTCGAGGTACATCACCCGGTCCTGCCCGCCGTCGCGCACGCGCTTCACGCCGGACAGGCCGGGAAAGGCTTGCGGATCGTCGAGGACGAAGGCGTGGGTCGAGCCGGAATCGAACCAGACGTCGAGGACGTCCGTGACCTTTTCGTACTCGGCCGGGTCGTAGTCGGGTGCGAGGAAGCGGGCGCCGTCGGCATCCGAGAACCAGGCGTCGGCGCCCTCGGCGGCGAAAGCCTCGGCGATGCGAGCGTTCACCGCCTCATCGCGAAGAACATCGCTGGTGCCGGCCTTCACGAACACCGTGATCGGCACGCCCCAGGCGCGTTGGCGCGAGACCACCCAGTCGGGCTTGTTGCCGACCATGCCGTTGATGCGGTTTTTTCCTTGGGGCGGCACCCATTGCGTCGCTTCGATCGCTTCGAAGGCGACCTCGCGCAGGGTGCGGTTACCGAGCGCGTCGACGGGCTTGTCCATCGCAATGAACCATTGCGGCGTATTGCGAAAGATCACCGGCTTCTTGGAGCGCCAGGAATGCGGGTACTGGTGGCGCAGCACGCCGCGGGCGATGAGCGCGCCGGCTTCGGAAAGCGCCGCGATGAGCGCCTTGTTGGCGTCGCCCTTCTCACCCTTGTCGTTCAACACCCGCTTGCCGGTGAAGCCGGGAGCCTCTTCGGTGAGGGCGCCGTCGGCGTCGACCGTGTAGGGAATCCGGGTCTCGATACCGCGCTGTGTGAGCTGACGGCCATTGGCCATCCAGACCTCGAAGTCCTCGCGGCCATGGCTCGGGGCCGTGTGCACGAAGCCGGTGCCGGCTTCGTCGGTGACATGGTCGCCGTCGAGGAGGGGGACGTCGAACTCGTACCCTAGGCCGAAGAGAGGATGTTGGCAGACCATAGTCGCCAGATCGCTCGCAACGACATCCTGCACGCGCTCGAACGTCTCGACACGCGCTGCCTTGAATACGGTTTCGGCAAGCGCGTCAGCCAGGATATAGGCCGCACCAACCTGAGCCCAGTTATCGGCTGCCGCAGCGGTGACCTTGTAGAGTCCATAGGAAATTTTTCGAGAAAACGCGATCGCGCGATTCCCCGGTAATGTCCAAGGCGTTGTCGTCCAGATGACGATCGCGGCTCCCTGAGCCAGTATAGGCGAAATGGTGTCCGGATTTCCGGTGATGACGTCGAACGCGACGAAGATCGTGTCGCTGACATGCTCTTCGTACTCGATCTCGGCCTCGGCGAGCGCCGTCTTCTCGACCACCGACCACATCACCGGCTTCGAGCCGCGATAGAGCTGACCGCTGACCGCGAACTTCATCAGTTCGGAGGCGATGCGAGCCTCGGCCGGGTAGGCCATCGTGGAATAGGGATGTGCCCAGTCGCCGGTGACGCCGAGCCGCTGGAACTCCGTGCGCTGCTGGCCGAGCCAATGGGCCGCGAAGGTCCGGCATTCCTGGCGGAATTCGAGGATCGGCACCTCGTCCTTGTTCTTGCCCTTGGCGCGGTACTGCTCCTCGATCTTCCACTCGATCGGCAGTCCGTGGCAGTCCCAGCCGGGCACATAGTTGGCGTCGAAGCCGAGCGCGCCCTGCGAGCGCACGATCACGTCCTTCAGGATCTTGTTGAGCGCGTGCCCGATATGGATCGCGCCGTTGGCGTAGGGCGGGCCGTCATGCAGTACGAATTTCGGCCGGCCGGCGGCATTCCGGCGGATCTGCCCGTAGAGACCGTTCCGCTCCCAACGCTGTAGCAGCAGCGGCTCGCGGGTCGGCAGCCCGGCGCGCATCGGAAACTCGGTCTTCGGCAGAAACAGCGTCTTCGCATAATCGCGCGGTGCCGGGGATGCGTCGGCATCCGGCAGCGCGGCGTCGGGAGCGGATTCGGTCATCGGAGGGGTCTGCTCGTCTCAAATCGGCGATCGTCGGGAGGCGGGCTCTGCGCGACGCGGTCGCGTGCTGCGAAGCCCTGTCCGGCACCCACGCCGTCCGCGCGGCATGTGCTGCGCTCAGGCGGAGGCCGGGCCGGTAATTCGAAGACGCCGGAGCGCTCCGGCAGGATCGGTTGGATCGAGCATCCGGCGCTTCTAGCAGCGGGTTTTTCCCCGCGCCAGCGAAGGCGATGCTGCAGAGAGCCTGAACGATGAAGCCTCTGCCGAATCCAGGATGCGGAAAATTCCTGCCGGCAGCGATGCCACCTTTCGCAAGCTCGGCCGTTGGTGCCCCGACGCGCGCGGACGGACCGGTTCCGGAGCGAATCTCCTTGCGAGCGCGTTCAAGGTTTCCCAACGGCCCCGACATCGATCGGATCACAAATATCCGGCGCTGCGATCGTGTGCCGGACAGCAGAGGTAACGCCCGTATGAAGCATCTCCTGATCGCCGCCACGGTGGCGCTCTCCGCCCTGACCCTGTCGAGCGCAGCCGACGCCCAGGGCGTTCCCGGCGGCATGCGCCGTGGCGCCAACGAGGGCAATCGCGTCGCCGGGCCCATCGGCGGCATCGTCGGCGGCGCGGTTGGCGGAGCCGTCGGCGGTGTCAACGGCGTCCTCGGGATCGATCCGGGCCGTCGCGGCTACCGTACCCGCATGCGCTCGCACCGCGGCTACCACAACCGCCGCCACTACCACTGAGCGGTCGGAGTGCGGGATGGATCGGCCGGGCGCGCTGCCCGGCCTTTTTTATGACGATCGACGGCGCCGCGCCGCATCCTGCGCCAGCAATGCGAGGCCCGATCCGACGATGATCGCCGACCCGAGCAGCGTCCAGACGCTCGGCACGTCGCCGAAGACGAGGAAGCCGAGCAGCACCGACCACAGGATCTGCGTGTAGATGAAGGGCGCCAGCACGTTGGCCGGCACCCGGGCATGGGCCAGCACCAGCAGCCAGTGTCCGGCGGTGCCGAACAGCCCGACGCCGATCAGCATCGCCCAGGCGAGAGGGGAAGCCGGCGTAGTCCAGATCCAGGGCAGCAGCGGGCTCATCAGCAGGAGCCCGGCGAGACCGGAATAGAAGATCGTGGTGGCGCTGGAATCGTAGGCCGCGAGCTTGCGCGTCGCGATGATGTAGAGCGCGTAGCAGCTCATGTTGCCGAAGCAGAACAGCAGCGCCGGCTGCATCGTGCCGATCCCCGGCCGTACGATCACGAGTACGCCGACGAAGCCGAAGGCGATCGCTACGAGCCGCCGACGGGACGACCATTCCCCGAGGAGCGGGCCGGCCAGCAACGCGACGGCGAGCGGCGCCGCGAACTGGATCGACACGGTCTCCGCGAGCTGAAGCGAGCGCAACGCCAGGAAGTTGCAGGCGGTCGAGCCGAACAGCAGCAGGGAGCGCGCCACCTGCAGGGGCAGCCGCCGGGTGCGGGCGACGCCGGGCTTGGTCACCGGGTTGAGCACTGCGGTGACCAGCACGACGTTCACTGCGTAGCGCATGAAGGTGCTGAGCAGCGGGTCGACACCCTCGCGGGCCAGGATCTTTCCCGATGCGTCGAGGCCCGCGAAGAAGATCGGCGCCAGACACATCAGCCCGATGCCGACGAGCCGGTCTCGCCGGGCGCGGGCGTCCGGGGTCATGACGGGTGGGGACGGTGGGGTCATCGCCCCGGTGTCTGGCGGAATCGGCCGTGCGATGCCACGCCAACCCTCAAAAAACGAAAAAAGCCTCGCCGAACAACGCAGCTTGGCCGTCCCAAGACTCGTCCCGGGCAGGAGGCGACCCTATCTAACCTTGAGATGCAATAGAGGAGCTGGAATGTCCCGCGACCAGAGCCACAATATCGATCGCGCCGAGACCAAAGCAGCCAAGGCGGCCGAACAGCAGGCGAAGGCTGCTACGATCTGGAACGAGATCGAGGCCGACCGGCGCGCGGTGGATGATCGGACCGAGCGGCTGCGGGCACTTCGCCTCGCACGCGATTCTGACGGACGCGACTGATTACTTTGAGAAGTCTGCGATGACGGGTTTGATACGCTCTCCGTCATTCCGGGGCCGCAAAGCGGAACCCGGAACCGACAACCGGCCACAGCGTTGCGCGTGGGTTCCGGGTTTTCGCCTGCGGCGAGCCCCGGAATGACGACAAAGTGTCTCTTCCGGATGGGAAAGATCTCAAAAACTAAGCTGGGCGCGCCACCGCATCCGACGTAACTGGGCCGATCAGAGTCTCGGCCTCGTCGTCGACATCCGGATCGCCGTCCGTTTCCGGATCGGCCTCGTGGCCGGTGACGCCCGCCGCCTCTGCGAGATTGCCGGCGGCCTTGCGCAGGAGCTTGCGCAGGCGGCGCTTCTCCTTGCCGTCGAAATCGTCGAGCAACTCCGCCTCAACCTCGTCCCAGATCCGTTCGATCGCCGCCGCCTTGGCCATGCCGGTCTCAGTGAGCCGCACGCGGACGATGCGGCCGTCGCCGGCTTCGGCCCGGCGCTCGACGAAGCCGAGGGCGGCGAGCCGCGAGATGGTCTTGGAAGCGGTCGGAGGACGGACCCGCAGGGTCGCCGCGAGGTCGCCCATGGTCATCGAGCCCGCCACCGCCAGCGCTTGCACCACCTGCTCCTGCCCGGCGAACAGGTCGAGGGCGGCGAGCCGGTCGCCGACGCGGGCCCGATGGAGACGGGCGGCCTGGACGAGCGCCCAGCCGACGCTCTTGGAGGCCGGAGCCCGCATCGGTTTGGCCTGCTTGCCGTCTTTGCCCGGGCCGTCTTTGCCCACGCCGCGCTTACCCGTTTCAGGAGAATGACCGCCGGGCGGACTGGTTACGGATGCGTCCGCCGGCTCACCCTGCCTCGCCGACATGACCGATGCTCCTCCGACAGACATGCGAGCTGTCACGCCTGTCGGCGCTGCTCGATTCGGGAGCTTCTGCCAGCCTAACCGTGACGGCGCGATGACGTAAAGCTTACTCGGCTCTTCGTTGCTCCGGGACGCCGCTTCAGCAGGTCGGCATCAGCCCCTTGAGCCGGGCCAAGATGTCTTCGCCTGCGCAGGGTCGTGCGATGAACTGCGCGCCCTCCGGCATCCGGTCCGGATCGGGGGCGGCCCGGCCCGAGACGATCAGGATCGGAAGCTCGGGACGTGCCTGCGAGGCCGAGTTGGCGAGATCGAAGCCGTTGGCCTTGCCCGACAATTCCACGTCCGTCACGAGCCCGCAGATGTCGGGGCGGGCCTGGAGGATGCTCAGGGCCCGCTCGGCGGACGCGCATTGCAGTGTGTCGTAGCCGCCGTCTTCGAGGACATCACCGAGATCCATGATCGTCAGCGCCTCGTCCTCCACCAAGAGGATCACCGGGCGATCGTCGTCTGCCGGATTCGTCGTCTCGCTCGCCACCATTCACTCCTGAGCTTGTTCGAGACCCATTGGGCGGCTTTGCGCCGCTCTGCCGTCATTCGCCGTGAGGCTAGTGCTGGAATCGTGAACAGCCAACGGGGAACGGGAGCCGTGGTTGCAGCGCCGCATCGGTGTCGCGTGAAGATCACCGTCCTTCCGGGGCCGCCGCAATGTCGCAGACCGCCGCAATCAGGCGGTCGAGGTCTCCCTCCGGGATGGTCAGTGCCGGGGTGAGGTAGACGATGTCGCCGAAGGGCCGCACCCAGACGCCCCGCTCGACGAATTTTTGCTTGAGCACGGCCAGATCGGGCGTCCCTGCGAACTGGACGACGCCGATCGCGCCGAGCACGCGGACATCCGCGATTCCCGGCTTTTTCCGCAAAGGCGCGAGGCCTTCGTCGAGACGTGCACCGATGGCCTCGGCCTGCGCGAGCCGTGGCTCGGCCTCGAAGAGGTCGAGGCTCGCGTTGGCGGCGGCGCAGGCGAGCGGGTTCGCCATGAAGGTCGGGCCGTGCATCAGCGCATGAGCCGGGTCGTCGGACCAGAACTGCGAAAAAATCTCGGAGGTGGCGACGGTGGCGGCGAGCGCCATGGTGCCGCCGGTGAGCGCCTTCGACAGGCAGACGATGTCGGGCACCACACCGGCCTGTTCGCAGGCGAAGAGCGAGCCGGTGCGGCCGAAGCCCGTAAAGATCTCGTCGGCGATGAGCGGCAGGCCGTGTCGGCGGCTGAGCCGGGCGATCGTCGCCAGCACCTCGGGCGGATGCATCAGCATGCCACCGGCGCCCTGGACAAGCGGCTCGACGATCACCGCCGCGAGCTCGTGACGATGGGCGGCCATCGCCGCGTCGAGCGCGGCTTCGGGGGCAGCCGTGCGCGGCAAGTCACAAAAAACCTGGGACGGCAGGTAGGCGCCGAAACGGCGATGCATGCCCTCGTCGGGATCGCAGGCCGACATCGCGCCCATCGTGTCGCCGTGATAGCCGCCGCGGAAAGCGAGCACGCGGGTGCGGCCGCTTACGCCGCGATTCAGCCAGAGCTGAACGGCCATCTTCAGGGCGACTTCGACGGCGACCGAGCCGGAATCCGTGAAGAAGACGTGGTTCAGATCACCCGGCAGCAGGGCGGCGAGGCGCGCGGCCAATTTTTCGGCTGGGGCATGCGTCAGGCCGCCGAACATTACGTGCGGCATCCGCTGCAGCTGGTTGCTCACCGCGTCGCGGATATGGGGATGGTTGTAGCCGTGGACCGCCGTCCACCACGACGCGATGCCGTCGATCAGCGCGCGGCCGTCGGCCAGGGTGATCCGGCTGCCGGACGTCGCCACCGCTTCGAGCGGGGCTACCGCCAGCTTCATCTGCGTATAGGGCCGCCAGAGATGATCGCCGCGCCGTTCGGTCATGGCGACGGGATGCGAGGCAGGGGCGTCCCGGGTCAAGTCCAGCTGTCGGAGACGCCTCGATCACGCTGCGTTTTGATCGGTCCGATCAAAACGCAGAAAACGTAATCGGTTCAAAAGTTGAGAGCAGGCTTCGCGCAAAAAACCGTTGCCACTTTTTCGCAGCCTGCTTCTAGCGGCGCGGCTCGAGCGGGCGCCCGCTGCGGCGCTCGATCACTACGGTCGGGCGGGTCCGGCGCTCGACGACTACGGTGCGCGGGGCACGGGTCGGTGAGCCGGGACTCATGATCCGGTCGGGCATCCGGTCGAAGGTCCGTTCGGGAAGCCGCTCCCGCGGCCGCTCCTGCCGTTCCTTTGCGGCGGCGAGCACGTGGGGGCGAACCTCGTCGAGGGGAAGGCCGATCAGGCCGGCCGCGATCTCGACCTGTTGCTCGACATCGTCGGCGAGATCCTGCGCGGCGGCGACCGCCTCGACCAGCGTCGGCGGTTCCTTGCGCACCCGGATCGGGGGCAGGTCGGCGAAGTTCTTCAGGATCTTCTTCACGGCACGACTCGCAGAGGTCATCGCCCGAGACTAGGCGCTTCCATACGCTTTGTGCACCGCACCAAATGGACAAAGAGCCATCCACAGGATGCATGCCGTCGTACTCTGGACAGCGGCGCCAGCATGATCCTGTCACCGATCGGCTGCCAGAACATTGTTTAGGCAGACGATGGAATCGTCGGCATCGAACTGCGTCAGAACGACACGGTAATGCCGGGCCTACTGGTCCGCCAGCCGGGCCATCAGTTCCGGCGACAAGGAGAAATTCACGAAGACGTTCTGGACGTCGTCCTGGTCCTCGATGACCTCGACGAGGCGGATCAGCTTCTCGCCGGTCTCGTCGTCGACGTCGACCAAGTTCTGGGCCTTCCAGATCAAGGCGGTGCGGCGCGGCTCGCCGAATCGCGCCTCCAGCGCCTTCGAGACCTCGCCATAGGCGGTCTGCTCGCAAAAGATCTCGTGGCCGTCCTCGGAGGAGCGGACGTCGTCTGCGCCGGCCTCGATGGCGGCTTCCAGCACGGCGTCGGCATCGCCGACCTCGGGGGCGAACTCGACCAGCCCGACATGGTCGAACATGAAGGCGACGGCGCCGGTCTCGGCGAGGCTGCCACCGGACTTGGTGAAGGCCGAGCGCACGTCGCTGGCCGTGCGGTTGCGGTTGTCGGTCTGCGCCTCGACGATCAGCGCGGCGCCGCCGGGGCCGTAGCCCTCGTAGCGGATCTCCTCGTAGTTCTCGCCGTCGGCGCCGCTGGCCTTCTTGATGGCGCGCTCGATGTTGTCCTTGGGCACGTTCTCGGCCCGCGCTGCGACGATGGCCGCGCGCAGGCGGGCATTCATCGCAGGGTCGGGCATGCCGAGCTTGGCTGCGACCGTGATCTCGCGGGCGAGCTTGCCGAACAGCTTCGAGCGGACCGCGTCGACGCGGCCCTTGCGGTGCATGATGTTCTTGAACTGGGAATGCCCGGCCATGGCGTGACCTTTTCTTCTTGTGTCGGATGAGCGGAGGGCTCCCGAGAGCGGGATCCTCTACGCCTGACGTCTCGCGGAATGGGGCTGCGTTATAGGACCGGCGCGCGCGCGGTGGCAACGCGGGTGATGGAGAAGGCTCAGCCGCGCTTCAGCAGGCGTTTGGCCTCCGCCTTCGCCCGGTGCTCGAAGCGGGCCAGCGCCACGCGCCGCCCGATCGACAGCCGGGCCTCGCCCCCGGGCGGCATCGCGATGATCTCGGCGATCGTCTCGCGCTCGCGATAGAGGCTCTCCAGGGCCGAACCGGCGCGTGTCGCCGAGTCCAGCCGCTCGGCGAAGGCGGTCTCGTGAAAGGCGCGAACGATTTCGGCTTCCAATACCAGGCCGGGTGCGAGGGCGCGCTCGCGCTCGTCGTAGGCGGTCTTGAGAAGACAGGCCGTGCCGCCGGCGATCAGCGCGAGGCTGACGGCGAGGGGGCGCCCGTCGAGGCTGAGGGTGTCGGCCCGCACGGTGACCGGGCCTGCCGTGCCGGCAAACAGAGCGTGGGCGAGGGCAAGGGTTTTGGGGCGGCAGGCCAGGGCCGTGCCGGCCTCGCCCTTCCAGCCCGCCGCTTCCAGGGCCAGGAAGTCTTCGAGAGCCGAGGCGAGCGCCTCGCCTTCGGTGGCGGTGACGCGTTCGAGGGTGCCGGCCTCGGCGAGCCGGCGCCGGCGGCGGCGCAGGTCCTTGAGCCGGCTCATGTGCGGATGGTCCGTCAGGAAGGCATCGTGGCTCGGGCGGCGGTCGAGCACCGGGCGCTCGAAGGTTTCGACGATACCGGTGGTCCAGCCGGCCTCGTGCATCGCGGCGAGCAGGCCTTGGCCGGCGCGGCCTGAAATCGAGAGCAGCGGCCAACGCCAGGCGCGGCCGCCGGAGGCTTCTGCCAGACCCGCGACCAGGGTCGCCAGAGTATCGGCGAAGGCGTCGCCGGCCACGAGCGGCGCGCTCGACGGCATGAAGGGCGAGAGGACGGGTTGGGCCACCGCGGTGCCGAGGCCGGTGATGTCGAGGCCGCTGCGGAACGGCAGGATCGCGTCGAGCCGCTCGCCGGTGCGCACGATGACGAAGGCGCAGTCGTCGCGCAGCAGCCCGGCTTGGCGGTGCGCCTCGATGACGTGCCGGCTGAAATGCGGATGGGGTTCGACGGCGCGCGCGACGCAATCGTCCCAGGCCTGCGGCTCGGCTCTCAGGGTGGCCAGATCGACGATCCCAACCGATTGCCGGGCCCGACACGCGCCCTTTCTGGCCTCGGCTCCGCGACGACCCATCGGTGCGATCACCGCCCCGTCCTGCGCGCGAAAACCTGCGAAAACGCCGGAGTCGCAATGCCGTGGATGGCCCGGGCGCCGACCGCCATGGCGGCGGCGCGCAGGATCGTCACGCAGGCCATGGCCAAGGCCGCACCGATCAGGCCGAGCCACGGAACGAGCGCGAAGCAGAGCACGGCCCCGAGGCCGAGCATCGCCACGGTGATGCCGGCGCAGAGCTTCTCCCCGCCGAGCATGGTCAGCAGGTCTTCGCCGGGGCCGAACAGGCTGGCTCCGACGCTGCCGACGACGAGGACCGTCAGCACCGGAAGACTCTCGCGGAATTCCGGCCCGAACAGGCCAAGCAGCAGCGGCGCCGCGATCACCGTGCCCGCGCCGACGAGGGCGGTGGCGCCGAGCACCCAGCGGGCCTGATCGCGCACAAGGTTGTCGAGTCCGGCCATGTCGCCCTGCGCCTTGGCGGCGGTGAAGCGCTGCGCGGTGGCGGCAGAGGCCGCATAATGGACCAGGATCACGAGCTGCTGGATGCGGGTCGCGGCGAAGTACAGGCCCACCGCGGCGGGCGGCATCAGCAGGCCGAGCACGAGCACGTCGACGAAGGCGAAGGCGGCCGCCGCGAGTTCCACGGCGGCGATCGGCAGGCAGGCGGTCATCCATTCCCGCCAGCGGTAGCGGCGCTCGCCCCGTAGAAGCGGCGGTCCGAGCCGCACCAGGAGCAGGCCGCCCTGGACGGTCACGGCGATGCCGGTCGCCAGCAGCATGCAGGCCAACGCCACCGAGGCCTTGGCCGGTGCGCCGGCCAGGACCGCGACGACCATCGCGGCCATCATCAGGCCCTGGCGCAGCAGGTAGGGCGGCGCGATGGCGAGCACGGCCCAGTTGCGGCTGCGGGCGACACCTTCGAGGTAATCCTGGAAGGCCAGGAGCGGGAGGACCAGGGCGCCGATCACGATCGGCACGCCGTAGGGGCCGGCGAGCAGATGGCCCTCGGCCCGCAGGGCGACGAGTCCGATCAGCGACACGGCCAATCCGCCCGCCATGCTCGCCGCCGCCCCTCCGGCGAGGAAGCCGCGCATCTCGGCCCGGTGCCCCCGCGCCTCGGCTGCCGGCAGGAAGCGGCAGGCGCCCTGCGAGAGACCGAGCGTGGCGGTGTGTCCGAGGATGGTCATCCAGACCCAGACGGTCGCGAAGATCCCGTATTCGGTCCCGCCCATCAGCCGGACCATCAGGACCTGCGCCGCGTAGGCGAAGCCGGCGGCCGCGATCCGCACGGCGAACACGCTCACGGCCGAGAGACCGGCGCCGGAACGGGCCGCCTTCAGCCGTCCGACCGTAGCGTCGAAGGAAAGACCCGCTGCCATGGCGATTCTTCGCGAATCGGCGTGCGCAGGCGCACACGCACCAGTTCACATCGTACCCGCCGCAGCGTTTCGAGCGGGTTAAGCCGGTTGCCGACGCTCCGGGGCAGGGTCATGTGGGCCCTCGAGAGGGTAGCCCGTCAGCGTCTCCGGAGCATGCGATGATCGACCTGCATTACTGGCCCACCCCGAACGGTCACAAGGTGACGCTGTTCCTGGAGGAGACCGGGCTGCCCTACCGGATCCAGGCCGTGAACATCGGGAAGGGCGACCAGTTCAAGCCGGACTTCCTGCAGATCGCCCCGAACAACCGGATGCCGGCGATCGTCGACCACGACCCGGCCGACGGTGGCGCGCCGGTCGCGCTGTTCGAATCCGGCGCGATCCTGCTCTACCTCGCGGACAAGACCGGGCGGTTCATCCCCGAGGACATCCGGGGCCGGGCCGAGGTGCTGCAATGGCTGTTCTGGCAGATGGGCGGGCTCGGGCCGATGGCCGGGCAGAACCACCATTTCTCGCAGTATGCGCCCGAAAAGATCCCCTACGCGATCGACCGCTACGTCAACGAGACCGACCGCCTCTACGGCGTTCTCGACCGGCGCCTGGCCGACCGGGCGTTCGTCGCCGGGCCCGACTATTCCATCGCCGACATGGCGGCCTATCCCTGGATCGTGCCGTGGGAGAAGCAGGGCCAGCGCCTCGACGACCATCCGCACCTGAAGCGCTGGTTCGACGCGATTGCCGAACGCCCGGCGACGAGGGCCGCCTATGCCAAGGCCCCGGAGGTCAATCCCGATCACGGCAAGACCATGAGCGACGACGCCAAGAAGGTGATGTTCGGCCAGACCGCCGGGAGTACGAAACGCTGACAGGCGCCCCCGGACCGTGACAGCGACGGGCGGCTTTTGTAGAGAGGCCGCCTGTCTCAGGCCTTCGGCTCTGAGCTTCTGTCTTGCCGCGCCTTCTTTCGACGAACCGGAGACCACTTCGTCGGAAAGCGCTCTTGCCGTCCCGCCCGCCCGGAAACACCCGATGTCCCACGACGCCCTCGCCCAGACCATCGAAGCCGCCTGGGAAGACCGCGCCGGCATCTCCACCACGACCACCGGCGCGGTGCGCGAGGCCGTCGAGGACGCGCTGAACCTGCTCGATTCCGGCCGGGAACGCGTCGCCTACAAGACCGGCGACCAGCCCGGCGAAGGCTGGCAGGTGAACCAGTGGCTGAAGAAGGCCGTGCTGCTCTCCTTCCGCCTCAACGACATGGTGCCGATCGCCGGCGGCCCGGGCTCGTCCACCTGGTGGGACAAGGTGCCCTCGAAGTTCGAGGGTTGGGGCGAGGCCGAGTTCCGGACCGGCGGGTTCCGCGCCGTGCCGGGCTGTTTCGTGCGTCGCGGTTCCTTCATCGCGCCGGGCGCGGTGCTGATGCCGTCCTTCGTCAACCTCGGCGCCTATGTCGGGGAGGGCACCATGGTCGACACCTGGGTGACGATCGGCTCCTGCGCCCAGGTGGGGAAGAACTGCCACATCTCCGGCGGCGCCGGCATCGCCGGCGTGCTCGAGCCGCTGCAGGCCAACCCGGTGATCATCGAGGACAACTGCTTCGTCGGCGCCCGCGCCGAAGTCGCCGAGGGCGTGATCGTCGGCGAGGGCTCGGTGCTTTCCATGGGCGTCTATATCGGCGCCTCGACCCGCATCATCGACCGTGCCACCGGCGAGACCTTCTACGGCCGCGTGCCGCCCTACTCGGTCGTCGTCTCCGGCACGACCCCCGGCAAGCCGCTCCCCGATGGCAGCCCGGGCCCCGGCCTGTACTGCGCGGTCATCGTCAAGCGCGTCGACGCCAAGACCCGGGCGAAGACCGGCATCAACGAGCTGCTACGGACCTGAGGCCGGTCCCCGTCGCGACGTCGGTATGCGATCGCGGCTCCTCCATGATCGCGACCGATGCGCCGATGGCGGGACGGCGCGTCACGAGGATCGCCGAGAGCGCCTTCCGGCCGAGCGGAGCGCTTCCACCGGCCATTCCGGTGTCGCAGCTGTTTCGTGATCCCGTTTCCGGTCGATCGGATCGGTATGCGGCAGGTCCCTCCTCCCCCTGTGGGGGAGATGGCCGCGAAGCGGACGGAGGGGACGCGGCGTTGCCGGCACAGGCTCGGCGCTGCCACTCCACCGTGCTAGCGCGCGGTCTCCCTCGCCCAGGGGGCGAGGACAGGCACGGCGCCGCTGCAATCGACCGGAAACGGTAGGAGACGCCCTTCGGCGATGTGGACCTGTCCCTGGAGCCGTCGGAGGCCTGTTCCCGCCATACGGCGAAACACGAACGGCTCATCCGAAAGCCAGGTCGTTCAAGTCCATCCCGAAGAAAAATACAATTTCTGATAGTCTATTTGGCGGATGCTGACAATTTTCGACTGTATCAGCGGGATAAAAATTAATCATATCAACAATATGAAATGTTAACAAATAGATACTCATCTTTGAAGACAAGCTTACGATAAATTCAGCCCTGCAAATTCGTCGAGGCCGGTCTGATGCAGTTTCAGAATAAGATCGACGGAACAACATTGCTGCGGCCTGAGATGACCTTGTCGAGCTCCGATGCTTATCGTGACTCCGATCTCGACGCGAACGCCATGCAGAACGATTTCCGCATGCTGCTGGAGGCCGTGAGCGATTACGCGGTCTACAGGCTGACGCCAGAGGGCAACGTATCGAGTTGGAACAAGGGCGCCGAACGGAACAAGGGCTATACCTTCGCCGAAGCGATCGGGCTGCATGTCTCGGCCTTCTACACTGCGGAGGATCGCGCCGCGGGAGCGCCGGCCAGGACCCTCGCGGCAGCGGCGGAGTCCAAGTTCGAAACCCATGGCTGGCGGGTCCGCAAGGACGGCAGCCGCTTCTGGGCGCATGTCGTCCTCGAAGCGATCCGCGATCCGGACGGCCGGCTCGTCGGCTTTGCGAAGGTCACCTGCGACGTGACGGCCCAGAAGATCGATCGCGACGGTCTGGTGCGGAACCTCGATGCCGCCCTGTCCAACATGTCCCAGGGGCTCTGCCTGTTCGATGCCGAGGAGCGCCTCGTCCTCGCGAATTCCCGGATGGCCGAGATCTGCGGCCTGTCGGCCGGCGAGATCGTGCCGGGAACGCCGTTCGTCGACATCGTGCGGGCCTTGCTCGGCCGCCGCCGGATGGAGCCGGCCGTCTCGGTCGGCGCCCTGTACGGACAGCAGCGGGCGCTGATCCTGCAGGCGGGCGGGGGCGGCGCCGTGCTGAAGATGCTGCCCGACACCGTCGTCTCCGTCATCCACCGGCCGATGGCCGACGGATCGTGGGTGACGACGATCGAAGACATCTCGGACCGCAGCCGGTCCCAGGATCAGATCGCCCACATGGCGATGCACGACGCCCTGACGGATCTGCCCAACCGGGTGATGTTCCGCCAGCGGCTGGACGACGCCCTGCGCCGGGTCAAGCGCGGCGAGCCTTGCGCGGTCCTCTGCCTCGATCTCGACCGCTTCAAGACCATCAACGACACGCTCGGACACCCGGTGGGCGACACGCTGCTGGTCTCCGTCGCCGAGCAGTTGCGCGGCCTCGTTCGCGAGACCGATACCGTCGCCCGGCTTGGCGGGGACGAGTTCGCCATCGTTCAGACCAATGTCGGGCATCCGGACGACAGCAAGGTCCTGGCCGATCGCCTGATCCGTGCGCTGTCTGTTCCGAAGGAGATCGACGGCCATCTCGTCGCGAGCGGGGTCAGCATCGGTATCGCGCTCGCGCCCGGCGACGGCATGGACCCCGACCAGATCCTCAAGTCTGCCGATCTGGCACTCTATCGGGCCAAGGCCCACGGGCGCGGCCGCTACTGCTACTTCGAGCCGGGGATGGACGTGCTGCCGCAGGAGCGGCGGCGGCTCGAACTCGATCTGCGGACCGCCCTGGCGGCCAACCAGTTCGAACTCTACTACCAGCCGATCGTCGACATCGAACGCGACCTGGTCTGCGGGTTCGAGGCCCTGATCCGATGGCATTCGCCCCAGCGGGGCCTGGTGCCTCCCGCCGATTTCATTCCCCTGGCCGAAGAAATCGGCCTGATCGTCGACATCGGCGCCTGGGTCCTGCACTCCGCCTGCCGCGAGGCGGCGGCATGGCCGGAGCACATCAAGGTCGCGGTCAACGTGTCGGTGGCGCAGTTCAGGGGGTTCGGGCTCGTCGACACCGTACGGTCGGCGCTCGCCGCCTCGGGCCTCGCCCCGACACGATTGGAAATCGAGATCACCGAATCGATCATGATCAACGACAGCGCGCATACCTGCGCCGTCCTGCATCAGCTGAAAGCCCTCGGGCTGTCGATCTCGATGGACGATTTCGGCACGGGCTATTCCTCGCTCGGCTATCTGAGGAGCTTTCCCTTCGACAAGATCAAGATCGATCGCTCCTTCATCGAGGGATTGGGAGAGGCCGCGGATTGCAATGCGATCGTCCAGGCCGTCATGGGCATCTGCGACAGCCTGGGCATCATCGCCACGGCCGAGGGGGTCGAAAATCAGGAGCAGATCGCACAGTTGAAATCCAGGAATTGCCACCAGGCGCAAGGCTATCTGTACAGTAAGCCGCGCCCGTCCTCGGAAGTGAACTGCATCATCGATCGGATCGACCTGCAGGTTCGGCACTAAAACCGTATCCGATCCGATTGCATCGGACCGGCGTCTCTCGGATTCTGTTTTTCGACGATTTTTATTGCGACCGGCCGGCATCCCCTTGGATCGGTGCGCCGCGAGGATGCCGGGCGGCCGCTGCGACCTACCTTGAGCGCTGGCCGCCGCGTATCGAGGAATCCGAGCATGGCAAATCCCGTCCCTACCACCCGCACCCTCGACCTGACGGTCGCCGGCTGGCGCGTGCCGACGCCCTGCGACGTGATCGGCGAGGGGCCGGAGGCGCTGCTGCTGCCGGCCCTGTCCTCGATTTCCGCACGCGCGGAAATGCGGCCGCTGGCTCGCGAGCTGTCCGGCTCCCATCGCTGCCTCGTGCCCGACTGGCCGGGCTTCGGCGCGCATGACCGGGTACGGGTGCCCCTCGAACCGGCGACCTTCCACGCTTTCCTCGATGCGCTCATCGCCGCCGCCCCCGGCCCCTACGCCCTCGGGATCGCGGCCGGCCACGCCGCCGGCTATCTCGTGGCGGCGGCGCGGCGGCATCCGCAGGCGTTCGGGCGGCTGGTCCTGGTCGCCCCGACCTGGCGCGGCCCCCTGCCCACCGCGATGGGTGCGGGCCGGGCGGACTGGTTCGGGCGCATCCGCAGGGCGGTGGAGATGCCGGTCGTCGGCGAGGCGCTCTACCGGGCCAACATCAGCAGACCCGTGATCGGGCGGATGATGCGCGCGCATGTCTTCGCCGACCCCGCCCATGTCACGCCGGAGCTGATCGCGGCCAAGCACGGCATCACCCGCCAGCGCGGCGGACGCTTCGGCACGGCGGCCTTCGTCACCGGCGGGCTCGATCCGGTCGGCAGCCGCGAGGCCTTCCTCGACCTGTTCGGATCGGACCTGCCGCCGGTGCAGGTGCTGCGCTCCGAGGGGGCGCCCCGCCGCTCGGGGGCGGAAATGGATGCGCTATGCGCGTCCGGCCGGGTCGTCGCGACGCGCATTCCCGGCGCGCTCAGCCCGCACGAGGAGTTTTCTCGCGAGACGGCTGCGGCGATCCGCGGGGTGTGAGGCCGGGGCCTCGCCTTTCGCCCGCCCGATCGACGCAGACCGGCAAAAGATAAAGGGATCGATTCCGGCGTCGGATTCCTCCGGTTCATCCGGGACCCCGTAAGATCGGATCGTGACGATGCCGTCGCATGCCGGCATTAAGCCTCTGCGCGTTGGTTTGCCGACCCGGAACCCGCTTCGGCAAACCGCATAGTGTCCCAGATCTCGCCTCGCCCGCGTCTGCGGGTCTCATCCAAGGCCGTTTCGATGCTTCGCCTGCCGACCCTGCTGGCCGCCCTGCTCCTCGCGGCGTCGCCCGTCTCGGCCGAACCGGACAAGGCGCCATCCAAGGAGCCGTCGGCCCCCTCGATCGCGTCCGATCCGGTCAACTCCGACAAGCCGGCGCATAAGCCGTATCTCAGCGACGAGGCCGCGCCCGACACGCTGGCGATCCTGCCGCCGCCGCCCGGCGGCCACTCGGCCTCCGAGAGCGCGGACCGGGCGATCTACAACGCGACGCGCGCCTATGCCGGCACGGCGCGCTGGGAGCTCGCCACCAACGACGTGGCCGAGGGCGCCGCGGCACTCCTCGAGGACTTTTCCTGCGTGCTCGGGCAGCGCCTCGACACCGCGCGTGTGCCGCACCTGATCACGCTGCTCGAGCGCGCGCGCCTCGACCTCGTCCGGGCGGTGCGGGCACCCAAGCGCCATTACCGCCGGCTACGCCCCTTCGTCGGCAACGAGGCGCCGATCTGCGTCGCCCGCGACCCGAAGCTCGCCGACAGCTTCAGCTACCCTTCCGGCCATTCGACGCAGGGCTGGGCCTACGCCATGATCATGGCGGGCCTGATGCCGGAGAAGGCGACGCAGTTCCTGGTGCGCGGACGGCTCTACGGCGAGAGCCGCGTCGTCTGCGGCGTGCATTGGATGAGCGACGTGGTCGTCGCGCGCACCAACGCCTCGGTCGTGTTCGCCGCGCTGATGAGCGATCCCGGCTTCCGGGCGGATCTCGACCGCGCGCGCGTCGAACTGGCGAAGGCGCTCGCCGGCAACGGGACCAAACCCGATGCCGCCATCTGCGCCCGCGAAGAGGCGGCCGCGCGCGAGCCGTTGCTGTGAGCGGCGCGTGCAACCCGGCTTGGGCCACTAGTTTGTAATCAATCTAACTATCTGTTCGAAAACGCGAATTCCTTGCGAAGCTTGACCATTGTTGGCATCCTTGAGTTGTGGCCCTTCCGGGTCAGTGGCGTCGAGGAGTACCCATGCCAACCTGTCGTACCCAGCCGCCGCGTCTCGCCGCGATCCTGACCCTCGGGACGGTGCTGGCGACATCGGTGTCGGTCGTGGCGTCCCCGACGCAGGCGGTCGCGCAGCCGGCGACGACGCTGGAGACCATCTCGGTCGAGGGCGGCGGCGCAACGCGCGGACGCGACGGTGAGGGCCGCGGGCAGGGCGGCGCCCCGGTGACGATCCCCGGAGACGGCAATGGCGGGGCCACGAGCGGCGGCGGCGGCGGTCCCTCCGGCGTCACCGGCTACACCGCCCGCGTCAGCCCCACCGCGACCAAGACCAACACGCCGCTGATCGAGACACCGCAATCGGTCTCGGTGGTGACGCGCGAGCAGCTCAACGACCGCAACGTTCAGAGCCTCAACGAGGCGCTGGCCTACACGCCGGGCGCGGCGACCAACGTGTTCGGCTTCGATCCGCGCTTCGACGCGATCTACATCCGCGGCTTCGACGTCACCTACAACGGCATCTTCCGCGACGGGCTGCGCCAGTCGGCGGTCGGCCTGACCGTCCCGCGGATCGAGCCCTACGGCGCCGAGGCCGTGACCATCCTGCGCGGGCCGGCCTCGGGCCTCTACGGCCTCGGCTCGCCCGGGGGCATCCTCGACGTCACCACGAAGCGCCCGGTCTTCACCCGCTTCGGCGAGGTACAGTTCCAAGCCGGCAACTTCGACCGCTTCCAGGGCAATTTCGATTTCGGCGGCCCGGTCGAGGGCTCGGACGGCACCATGGCCTACCGGATGACCGGCGTGGTGCGCCAGTCCGACACCTTCCTGCCCGGCGCCACCGACGACCGCGTCAACATCGCGCCGGCCTTCACCTGGCGGCCGGATGCCGACACCACCTTCACCGTGCTCACCGAGTTCCAGAAGACCAAGCTGCCCGGCACCTCGGCCTTCTTCAACTTTCCCGGCTTTCAGGTCTCGCGGATCTATCAGGGCGACGGCGCCTTCAACGCCTTCCGGTCCGAGCAATACCGCATCGGCTACGCCTTCGAGCACCGGTTCTCGCCGGACCTGATCGTGCGCCAGAACTTCCGGCATTACGGCGTCGACGGCGACTTCCCCTACGTCCAGATCGATTCGGTCACCGGGCTTTCGGCGCAGCGCTCGACCGGGCTGTTCCGCGAGAGCCTGCGCTCGGTCGCCGTCGACACCCAGGTCGAGGGCCATGTCGCGACCGGGCCGGTGGCCCACACCCTGCTCGCCGGAATCGACTACACCCACTACGATTGGAACCGCCGCTTCGGCTTCGGCACCGCGCCGGATCTCGACCTGACCACCCTGAACTACGGGCGGCAGTTCATCGCCCGGCCGAGCCTGACCAGCTCCGCTCAGCAGGCCCAGGACCAGGTCGGCCTCTACCTGCAGGAGCAGGCGAAGTGGAATCGCTTCGTGCTGACGCTGACCGGCCGGCAGGACTGGGTCTCGCAGGACACGTCGAGCGCCGCGGGTGGCATCGCCGGAACGCCGCAGAGCCAGAACGACGCCGCCTTCACCTACCGCGTCGGCCTCAACTACGAACTCGCGCCCGGCATGGTGCCCTATGCGAGCTACGCGACCACCTTCAACCCGCAATCGGGCACCGACATCAACGGCCGCGCCTTCAAGGCCGCCACCGGCGACCAGATCGAGGCCGGCGTGAAATACCTCGTGCCGGGCACCAACATCATCGCCTCGGTGGCCGGCTTCGACATCAACCAGTCGAGCATCCTGCGCCAGGACCCGAACAACATCGCCAACCAGGTCGCCACGGGCGCGGTCAATTCCCGCGGCTTCGAGATGGAGATGACGGCCAACCTCGCGCCGGGGACCAATCTGACGCTGGCCTACACCCACCTCGACTTCACCTTCGTGCGCCAGACCACCGCCGACGGGGCCGGCAACCCCGTCGCCATCGACGGTAATTCGCTCTCCGGCATCCCCGGCGACACCTTCACCGCCTTCGCCAGCTACCTGTTCCCGCCCTCCTCGGCACTGTCGGGCCTGACCCTCGGCGGCGGCCTGCGCTTCGCCAATTCGAGCTTTGCCGACGACCTGAACACCGTGCGCAACCCGACGGTGACGCTGTTCGACGCCCTCGTCGCCTACGACTTCGCCGCGATCGATCCGAAGTACCGGGGCTTTCGCGCGCAGATCAACGGCTTCAACATCTTCGATCGCGACTACACCAACTGCCAGGCCGGCTTCTGCTACCGCGGCGCCCCGGCGACCGTCATCGGGAGCCTGATCTATCGCTGGTGAGGGGCTGATCCGGCCGCGTTATACTGGTTTCGCGGAAACAGTATAACGCGGATGCCTGAAGGAAGCCGATACCAGCCTTCGGCCCTGCTGCCACGAGCCCCTATCGGGTTGGCCCAACGGCCCCGCTTCCACGTGAAACATCACGCTCCCGCCGCCTTCCGCTTCCTCCGCCGCCGGGCCAGCATGTTCAAGCCTTCGACGGCGGCCGAGAAGGCCATGGCGGTGTAGACGTAGCCCTTGGGGACATGCGCGCCGAAACCTTCGGCGATCAGCGTCATGCCGATCATGATGAGGAAGCCGAGCGCCAGCATCACCACGGTGGGGTTGGCTGCGATGAAGCGCGAGAGCGGGTCGGCGGCGACCAGCATCACGGTGACGGCGGCGATCACGGCGACGACCATGATCGGCACGTGCTCGGTCATGCCCACCGCCGTGATGATCGAGTCGATCGAGAACACGAGGTCGAGTACCAGGATCTGGCCGATCGCCGCGGCGAAGTCGAGGCCGGGACCCTTCTTTTCGGCCTGAGTGCCGTCCGGGTCGACGCTGTGATGGATCTCCTTGGTGGCCTTCCAGAGCAGGAACAGCCCGCCGGCGATGAGGATCAGGTCGCGCCAGGAGAAACCCTGGCCGAACACCGCGAAGACCGGCTCGGTGAGGTGGACAATCCAGGCGACGGTGCCGAGCAGGCCGAGCCGCAGCACCAGCGCCAGCCCGATGCCGATGCGGCGCGCCCGCGTCTGCTGGTGAGCCGGCAAACGGTTGGTCAGGATCGAGATGAAGATCAGGTTGTCGACGCCGAGCACGATCTCCATCACCACCAGTGTGGCGAGTGCCACCCAGGCCGTGGGATCGGCGGCGAGTTGCAGGATGTGGTCCACGCGCGGTCGGTCCTCGTCGTCGTTTCGTCCTCAGGTGAGCCGGCGTGTCAGAACGGCATCCGGAAGCCGGTCTGCGCCGAGGGCCGTGCGCTCCGCTCCGGCGCGAAGATCCGTACGGCCTTCGGCAGCACCTTGAAATGGGCGGGCGTGTGCGTGGCGAGCTCGCCGTCGGTGTTCACCGGGCGTGGCTTCTTCGTCTTCAGCACGATCTCGGTGGTGCGAAAGGCGCGCACGTCCGCGGCCTCGCCGTGGGTGCCCCGGCGCAAAGCCGGCAGCAGGGCGATCAGCCGCCACCAATGGTCGACCTCGAGGCTGTAGAAATCGAGCTTGCCGTCGTCGACGGTGGCGTCCTCCGACACGGTCATGCCGCCGCCGTAGTGGCGGCCGTTGCCGACGGAGGCCTGGATCGTCGTGACCTTCTCCACCTTGCCGTCATGCTCGATCGTGATCGAGAACGGCCGGGCGCGGCGCAGCAGCCGGAAGGCGGCGATGGCGTAGCCCACCGTGCCCCATTTCTTCTTGGCCTCGGCCGTGAGCTCGCCGGCGAGGTCGGCGGAGAAGCCGATGCTGGCGACGTTGAAGTAGTAATGCCCGTTGACGCAGCCGAGATCGACCGGCTGGGCCGCCTCGGTGGTGATGGCGCGCGCCGCCGCCAGCGGATCGAGGGGCAGGCCGAGCGAGCGGGCGAGGTCGTTGGCGGTGCCGAGCGGCAGGATTCCGAGCGGAAGGCCGGTCTCGACCAGCGCGGGCGCGGCCGCGTTGAGCGTGCCGTCGCCGCCGCCCAGGATGATCAGGTCGGCGCCCTTCGCGTTGCGGGCGATGACGGCACTGCAATCGGCCTGGCCGCTATCCGGTCCTCCCGGCTCGACCGGCTCGATGCCGCCACTGCGCAAGATCTCGCGGATCTCATCGAGCGGTACGCCGCCGTTGCGGGCGTTCGGGTTGACCAGCATCAGGGCACGGCGTGGCGGCGCGCTCATAGCGACCATCCGCGGGCCTGGGTTTTCGCGAGGGGAGAGGGCATGGGCAGCCTGATGGCGCGGCGTGAGCGCAAGGCGCGAGGGGGCCCGACATCACGGTCGACGCCTCGACCGCCAGAGGGGCCCGGACCCATCACGCCCAAGGTGGGGAGTCCGAGCGTGGCGGCAAGGCCGGACGACCGAGGGAAATGCGGCCGGCCGCGGTGGCGCTCGCCGGATCCCCGCAGGCAAGAGCCGCCTCGCGGCAGCTTGCTCCGCCGCCGCCGCCCTGGCATGCACCGGGACCCGCGCGATGGAACCGCGCCGGCATCCGCCGACGTTGCAAGAGGTCGAGCCCGTGACGCTCGGCCACCAGTCTCGACCGGAATCCCGGTCCGCCATATCCCGGTCAGTCATGCGCCCCTTCCTTGCCCTCACCGCATCCAGTCTGACCGCGCTCCTGCTCGCCGGTGCTTCCGCGCGGGCCGAGCCGGCCGCCGGCTGGGTCGACCCTCCGGCGAAGACGGATGTGGTGAAACCGAGGGCGGCCGAGCCGCAGGCGGAGCCCGAACGCGAGGCAGAGTTCCAGGCCAAGTTCGAGCCGGCACGGCCGGACGTCGCGCCGAGCCGGCAGGCGGCCGCTCCCCGCCGCCGCGCCGAACGGGCGGAACGGCGCGAGCGGCGTCAGGACCGTCGCCGGATGGCCGTCTCCTCCGAGATCGACACCACGGCGCCCGATCCGCGTTTCGGCGGCTGGGCCGGGCAGGCGCAGCGGCTGACGGGCGAGTATCTCGACAGCGTCTCTGCGCCGAACGGCGCCATGCTGGCCGCGGCCCCGCGCTTCTACGGCGACCGGGTGCGCTTCCATGGCCGTACCATGAGCATCGCCGCCCTGGTCGCCGAGAAGCGCCGCTTCGTCCGGCGCTGGCCCGAGCGTCGCTACGCGGCGCAGGATGGCACTCTGCGCACGGCCTGCAACGCTGCCAGCGCGACCTGCATCGTGCGCACCGTCATCGGCTTTTCGGCGCAGAACCCGGAGCGCGGAGCCCGCTCGCAGGGCTTGTCGGAATTGAACCTGACCATCAGTTTCGCGGGCGACCGCCCGGTGATCGTCTCGGAATCGAGCCGGGTGCTCCGGCGGGGCAGCGCCGCACTGAGTTCGGCCGAACGCGGCCGTGACGGCGGAGCCTGATCGGGCTCTTGGAGAACAACGACGCATGACGGCCGAAGCCGCCGAAAAGGCGAGAGACCGGGCGGACGCGGCGCGCATCGGCGCTCCCGCCCTCAGCACGCCGACGCCGGAGGACGACGAACGGCTGCGCGGCCTGATCCGGGTCGAACTCGACCGCCAGCATGCGATGCCGCTGGCGCGCCGGACCCTCGAATTGCTGGCGGAGGCCGAAATCGAGCCGACGGGGGACGAGCCCGGCTACCGCATCATCGATCGCAATGGCGACACCCGACTGATCCGGGACGGCGATGCCGACCCCGAGGAGAGCGTCGACGTCGCTGCGCCGATGACATTGCGCGGCCTCGTCGCCGAGCTGCGCGAGCGCCATCCCGATCTGTTCGCAACGCCGCCCGAGCCCGAGGTGGTCGATCCCGTCCCGCCGCCCCCGCCCGAACCGCCGCACGATGCCCTGGCCGACGTGAAGGCGGCCGGCGCCCGCTTCGTCGAGACGCAATCCGCCCTGGCGAAGTCGTTTGCCAACACCTCGGCCGAGCGCGGCCGGACCTTCGCCAGCGCCGCGAGCGGTCGCTTCGCGGGCTGGCGCACGCAGCTGAGCCGGCGCCTGACGCCGACCCCGACCCCGGCTCCGGTCGCGAGCGCCCCGCAGCCGGATCTTTTCGCGGGCGCGCCGCCGCAACCGCAACCGCAGGCGCGACCCGTGACCGAGCCGTTCGACGGCGGCCGGGCCGTTCCGCAGGCCAGGACGGGTGGCGGCAGTCACTGGGCCGACCTCGCCCGGCGCGGGCGCGAGGCCCTGCCGACGATCGACCGCCACGCCTTCGACCTGCAGCGCATCGCCTTCATCGGGCTCGCCGTCGCCACGGTGCTGGTGGTCGGCGGAGTCGTGCTGTCGAATCTGGGCCGGGAGACCGGCCCATCCTCGACCGGGATCGAGGCGTCCCGCACGGATGCGTCCAAGCCGGCCCCGAAGACCGAGGCCAAGACCGAGGCCGTTCCGCCGGAGCCGAGGCCGATCCCGTCCGAGGCCGCGCCCGAGGATGCGGAAGCCGCACCCGTCGAGGAGCCGCCGCGCAATCCCAACGACGTCGCGGGCGTGCCCCAGGTGGTCGACACCGCCACCCTGAAGCTCTCGGGCAAGGTCATCCACCTGTTCGGCGTCGAGTGGGTCCGCGGCGGCCAGGCCGACGAGCTCGCCAAATACATCCGCGGCCGCTCCGTGACCTGCCGTCCGGCGGCCGGATCGAGCGCCTTCCTCTGCGCGCTGGACGGCCGCGACCTCTCGGAAGTCGTGCTCTTCAACGGCGGCGGCCGCGCCTCCTCGGAGGCCTCCCCCGACCTCGTCGCCGCCGAGGACCACGCCCGGACCGAGCGGCTGGGGGTGTGGAAGCGGTGATCCCGAGAAGATGAACGGCCGCTCGATCAGGCGTAATCGGCTTCGGCGAGCGTCGTGTCGTCGTTCTCGGCACCGGCCTTCGACAGGTCGTGGGCGACCTGCAGGTTCATCCGGAACTCGGGCGTCGTCCGGAAGTGGAGGCCGTGTCGGCCGTCATGCCCCGACGCCCGCGAACGAGTTCGGAAATCCGGTTCGCCGGCACCGCGATCGCCGTCGCCAGGGCGTTGGCACTGAGACCGAGCGGCTTCAGGTAGTCTACTTTCGACACGTCGCCGGGGTGCGTGCGAACGCGTGACATCGTCTATCTCCTGCCGTCACATGATACCCGTATTGAACACATGAGCGGAATCAGGCGGGGGGCTCCATGACCATTTCGATCGGCTTGAGCGCCGTGGCCATCGTCTTCGCGCTCCTAGTCGTCGTCACGCTGGCGATCGGCATCCGCACGATCCCGCAGGGCCATGTCCACACCGTCGAGCGCTTCGGGCGCTACAACCGCTCGCTCGAATCCGGCCTCGGGCTGATCATCCCCTATGTCGAGCGCGTCGGCCGGCGGGTGAACATCATGGAGCAGGTCGTCGAGGTGCCGAGCCAGGAGGCCTTCACCCGCGACAATGCCGGGGTGCGGATCGACGCGGTGGTGTTCTATCAGGTGCTCGACGCGGCCCGCGCCTCCTACGAGATCTCGAACCTCGAAGTCGCGCTGCTGACGCTGACCATGACCAACATCCGCACGGTGGTCGGCTCGATGGATCTCGACCAGCTGCTCTCGCATCGCGACGAGATCAACGACCGCCTGCTCAAGGTGCTCGACGCCGCCGGCGCGCCGTGGGGGGTCAAGATGAACCGCGTCGAGATCAAGGACATCCTGCCCCCCGCCGACCTCGCCGGCTCGATGGCCCGCCAGATGAAGGCCGAACGCGAGAAACGCGCCTCGGTGCTGGAAGCTGAGGGCCAGCGCCAGGCCGAGATTCTTCGCGCGGAGGGGCGCAAGCAATCGGCGATCCTCGAGGCGGAAGGGCGCAAGGAGGCGGCGTTCCGCGATGCCGAGGCGCGCGAGCGCTCGGCCGAGGCCGAGGCGAAGGCCACCGGCATGGTCAGCGAGGCCATCGCCCAGGGCGACATCGCCGCGGCGAACTTCCTGGTGGCCGAAAAATACGTCGACGCGATCAAGGCGATCGCCACCGCGCCGAACCAGCGCGTCGTGGTGGTGCCAATCGAGGCGGCGGCACTCGCCGGCACGCTCGGCGGCATCGCCGAGATCACCCGCAGCGTCTTCGGCGATGGCGGAGCGGGACAGGGCGCGCGTGCGTCCGGCCTGCCGCCGCGCGTCGGCAACCCGGCCGCCAAATCCACGACGTCGTCGTGAGCGGCTTCTCCGAGATCGATCCGGCCTGGGCCTGGATCCTCGCCGGACTGCTGCTGATGGGCGGGGAATTGCTGCTGCCGGGTGTGTTTCTGGTCTGGCTCGGCCTCGCCGCCTGCGTCACCGGCCTCGTCGAGACCGCCTTCGACCTGCCCTGGCAGGCGCAGCTTCCGCTCTTCGCCGTGTTCTCGACGAGCGCGGTGATCCTCGCGACGCGGCTCGACCGCGGGCATGCGCCGGTGCTGAACCGCGGGGCGCACGGGCTGATCGGCCGGGAGGTCCTGCTCGACGCGCCCATCGTCGCGGGCCGTGGGCGCGCGCGGATCGACGACACGCTCTGGCCGGTCTCCGGCCCCGACCTGCCGGCCGGTGCGCGGGTGCGGGTGACGGGGGTGGAGGGGACTGTGCTGACGGTGGCGGCCGCCGCCTGAATCACTGCGCCCGCGTGTCGACCAGCTTCGCCCGCACTGTCGCCAGTCCGCGCGTGAGCTCGTCGAGGTCGTCCGCGAGCCAATCGTAGATCGCGCCGGCCGCCTCGGGAAACTCCTTGAGGACGCGGTGCATCAGCTGGGCGCTGATCCGCATCACCTCGGCCTTGGTCGCCGCCACGGCATCGGCCGGGCGCTTGCCCGGCGTGAACAGGGCGGTGCGGCCGATGAGGGCCGCGCGGCCGGCGACGACCGGCGTGCCGCCCTGGCCCTTCAGTTCGATCGTGCCGGACAGGACGACGTAGCCGCCATCGGCCCGGTCGCCGCGCCTGAACAGGGTTTCGCCGGTGTCCAGCGCGAGGCGTTCGCCGGCAAAGCTCAGCAGGCGCAGCGCACCGGAATCGAAGAATCCGAACACGGGGGCGGCGGAGAGGATCGCGATGTCGTCGTCGAACCCCAATGCGTGCCCATCCCTCGGCCGGTTCCGCCTGCGACAAGACCCTTAGCCGAAGGAGGGCCGCCTGCGAAACGCAAGGATTCGCGCCGTCTCCGGACCGGCTGTCCCCAACCAGCCGCACGGCCCGAGACGGGCCTGCATCCGGATCGCCAGCCGACGATGGATCATCAGTATCGCCAAGATCTTAACCCGGCGTTGAGCACGCGCCGGGCGCCTGTTCACGGCAGCAGCTTGTAGCCGCCACCCTCGGTGATCAGGATCGCGGCGGCGGCCGGGTTCGGCTCGATCTTCTGGCGCAGCCGGTAGATGTGCGTCTCGAGCGTGTGCGTGGTGACGTGGGCGTTGTAGCCCCAGACCTCGGCCAGCAGGGTGTCGCGGCCCACCACCTCACGGCCGGCGCGGTAGAGATAGCGCAGGATCGCCGTCTCCTTCTCGGTGAGCTTCAGCTTCGAGCCGCGCTCGCCGACCAGCAGCTTCGCGCCGGGCCGGAAGGTGTAGGGGCCGATCCGGAAGATCGCGTCCTCGCTCGCCTCGTGCTGGCGAAGCTGGGCGCGGATGCGGGCGAGCAGCACCGCGAACTTAAAGGGTTTCGTGACGTAGTCGTTGGCGCCGGCCTCCAGTCCCTCGACGGTGTCGTCCTCGGAATCCTGCGCGGTCAGCATGATGATCGGCCCGCGAAACCCCTCGCGCCGCATCACCCGCACGGCTTCGCGGCCGTCCATGTCGGGCAGCCCGACATCCATCACGACGAGGTCGATGCCGTCGGCTGCCACGAGGCTGATGGCGCCCTGCGCCGTCGCCTCGCCGATCGCCGCGAATTCCTCGTAGTGGTCGATCTCTTCGGTGAGCGTCTCCCGCAGGGCATCGTCGTCGTCGCAGACGAGGAGACGGTGGGTGTTGGACATCGGAAACGGGACTCCGGCGCAATGTCATGCGCGGCGGCTCCCGATCGATCCGCGATCGGGTCCGGATGTGTCAGAAAGCGCGTGCGCGGCGACGAGACCGCCCCATCCGGCCGCCGGCTGCACTGAGGAGCGGCCAGGACGGCCGGACCCGATGGCCAACCTAATCGGTTTTTCCCGTCAGGGAATAAGCAAAGCTCCGGTTTTGCAGCGTTTTCGGGGCTGCGTCGCGCTTCGTGCGCCGCCGGGCTCCGTCGGCGCCCGTGCGGCCACGGCCGCGCTGACGCCGACGGCCGTAAGCTTCGACTCTTCAGGCCGCCGGCCGTCGGCAAACGCGAAGGCGCGTCGCCGCACGCCGTCGCATGCTGGCAGATAGCGTAAACGTGTCTGTCTGCCGCGGACGCCTTGGACCGGTCACGGTCGAAGGCCGCTGATATAAGACGCGGCGGGCGAGGGCGGTCCGGACGCCGCGACGAGGGCACCATGAAGCGCACGACCGTTTCCCTGCTGCGGGTGCGCCCACTCGTCGGCGACAGGACCCGCGGGCACCTTGTCGTGGGGTCGGCGATCGTCCGTTGCGCGTTGGGGCGTTCCGGCATCGTCCAGACCAAGCGCGAGGGCGACGGCGCCTCGCCGCGCGGTGTCTTCCGCCTGCGCGGCGGCGCCTACCGGCCCGACCATTTCGGCACACGGCCGCCGACGGCCCTGCCGATCCGGGCGACGCGGCCCGGCGACGGCTGGTGCGACGACCCGCGCGACCGGCGCTACAACCGGCCGGTCCGCCTGCCGCTCCCGGGCGTCGGCGCCGAGGAGATGTGGCGCGGCGACGGGCTCTACGACCTCGTGATCGATCTCGACTGCAACCGCGGCCCGATCCGCCCCGGCCGCGGCTCGGCGATCTTTCTGCATGTCGCGCGTCCGGGCTATGGCCCGACCGAGGGCTGCGTCGCGCTCGCCCGGGCCGATCTGGTGCGCCTGCTGCGGCGCATCGGCCCACGCACGCAGCTGTCGATCGGGTAAGTCGGAGCCGGACCGGCCGCTGGCGTCGTAGCCGACCCGATACCATCGGGCCGACGGCTCTAAGATGTTGTTTCGACGTACTTTCTTTCGACGGATTTGCATCCGCCCGGTCGGAAGGCACACGACTTTGCACGGCCGGAAGGAGGGTCTGCGCAACCTCTGCCTGTCCGCGCCGGGGGACGTGTGCTATGACACCTGTACGAAAGTACACATTGACATCCTGGGAAGGGCGGCCTGCCGTGCCCGAGCGTTCCTATATCGCCGTCCCCTGCCATTGCCTGACGATGCGTCAGGCCTCGCGGCAGGTCACGCAGCTCTACGATCAGCATTTCGCGCCGACGCGTCTGCGCGTCACGCAGTACTCGGTGCTGCGCGTACTCGGACGCAACGAGCCGCTTTCCATGCAGGGTCTCGCCGACCTCATGGTCATGGACCGCACCACACTGAGCCGGGCCCTGCGCCCGCTCGAACGCGACGGTCTCGTCAGCGTGGCGCAGGGCCGCGACGCGCGCACCCGCCTGCTGTCCCTGACGCAGGCCGGCCATGACCTGCTCGACGAGCTGGCACCGATATGGAGCCGGGCGCAGGCCGAGTTCGAGACGCGATTCGGCTCCGACGAGACCCGGGACCTGCGCGGGATGCTGTCGCGGGTCGTCAGCCAGATCGCCTGAACCGGCCGCCGCCGCTCAGGCCGATCGCTTGAACAATGACACGACGTTCCCGGAATAATCCGGCTGCATCATAGGCTGCGATGCCGGCTCCCGCGTCTCGGGTTCGCTCGGCCGGCCCGCATTCCAGGTGATCCAGCGTGCCACCGGCCGGTCGCTGATTCGCCTCTGGACCCAGGCGGGTACCTTCGAAAGTGTCGCCATGCCCCCCTCCATCAGACTTGACCAGTCCAAAGTCAGCCCAGTTGCGGCATTTACGCAAGGGTTTAATGACACCTGACGTTGCGACGTCCCCGAATTTCACGCCGGGCTCGGTATTCGTCCGCGCCGATGCCTGCCGCGCGGCGGGGGATCGGAGCCGCGTGGATCCTGCGTAATCCACGGGCCGTCTGCTCGGGCCGGCCCTGTCGCCAAGAGCGGCGGCGGTTGCTAGGAGAGCCGGGCATTCAGCATCTTCGCAGGCAGGCCGAGGCCGTCCACGCGAAGAAGCGGCGTCACGACAAGGCCTTAGCGCTTTCTCCATGAATCGGGGTTCATGGCGTCGGACCAGTCGAGCCCGGACGAGGACCATGACGAGACCGGAGGCCAGCGGAGCGAGCGCAGTCGAGGCGGAGGCCCATGCGCGGCTGCTCGCCCATTTCGCGGAGACCGGATACGCCCCCGTGGCGCCGCCGGTGCTGCAGCCCGTCGAGCCGTTCCTCGAACTGTCGGGCGAGGATATCCGCCGCCGAATCTTCGTCACGACCGACGGCGCAGGAGCCGAACTCTGCCTGCGGCCCGAATTCACGATCCCCGTCTGCCGCCACCACCAGGCCACGCGTCCCGGTGATTCGGCGGATTATTCCTATCTCGGCCCGGTCTTCCGGCTGGCGGCAGGCGATCCCGACGAATTCACGCAGGCCGGCATCGAATCGATCGGCCGCACCGATACTCCGGCGGCGGATGCCGAGGTGCTCGGCATGGCGCTCGACGGGCTGGAGCGGCTCGGCCGCAAAGACGTCGCCGTCCGCCTCGGCGACATGGGCCTGACCCATGCGCTACTCGATGCGCTCGCCGTGCCGCCGGTCGCCAAGCGTCGGACCCTGCGGGCCATCGCCGCCGGGCGCCCGCTCGACGAGGTCGCCAACGCAGCCCAGGCCGAGGATCCGCATGCGGGGCTCCTCGCCACCATCCAGGGCCAGGACCCCAAGGGCGTGCGCGCCTTCGTCGAGGACGTCCTCTCGATCGCCGGGATCTCGCGGGTCGGCGGCCGCAGCGCCGGCGAGATCGCCGAACGCTTCCTCGCCAAGGCCGCCGCGCAGGCCCATGGCGGGGCCGGCCTCAATGCCGAGAACCGTGCCCTTGTCGAGCGCTACTGCGCCGTCACGGGCGACCCGGACCGTGCCATCGCCGCCGTGCGGGCACTGGCCAGTGAGGCTGGCCTTCGCCACGACGGACTCGACGCCGCGCTCGCGCTCTTCGAAGAGCGCACCGGCTTCATGGCCGCGCGCGGTCTGCCGGTCGAGCGCTTCGCCTTCTCCGGCGGCTTCGCGCGCAACCTCGACTACTACACCGGCTTCATCTTCGAGGTGACGGAGCGTCCCGGCGCGCCGACGCTCGTCGGCGGCGGCCGCTACGACGGCCTGCTCTCGCATCTCGGCAGCCCCGTCCCGCTGCCGGCGGTGGGCTGCGCCTTCTGGCTCTCGCGATGCGGCGGGAACTGACATGACCGACCAGACCAACGCCCCCCTGGTGCTCGCCGTCCCCTCCAAGGGACGCCTGCAGGAGAACGCCGCCGCGTTCTTCGGCCGCGCCGGGCTCAAGCTCGCCCAGCTCAGCGGCGCCCGCGACTATCGCGGCACCCTCGTCGGCGTGCCCGGCGTCGAGGTGCGCTACCTCTCGGCCTCCGAGATCGCGAGCCAGCTCGCCAGCGGCGCGGCCCATCTCGGTGTCACCGGCGAGGACCTGATCCGCGAGACGCTGCCCGATGCCGAAGGCTCGGTCGAGTTGCTCACGCCGCTCGGCTTCGGGCAGGCTACCGTGGTCGTCGCGGTGCCGCAGGCCTGGATCGACGTGCGCGCCATGAGCGACCTCGACGAGGTCGCCAGCGAGATGCGCCTGCGCCAGGGCCGAAAGCTCCGCATCGCCACGAAATACGTGAACCTGACCCGCCGCTTCCTCGCCGAGCACGGCATCGCCGATTACCGCATCGTCGAAAGCCTGGGGGCCACCGAGGGTGCGCCGGCCGCGGGCTCCGCCGAGATCGTCGTCGACATCACCACCACCGGCGCGACGCTGCAGGCCAACGCGCTCAAGATCCTCGACGACGGCATCATCCTGCGCTCGGAGGCGAATCTGGTCGCCTCGCTCAAGGCGTCGTGGGGCGAGGGTCAGCGCAGCGCATTGCGGGCCGTGCTCGGCCGCATCGCCGCCGAGGAGCGCGCCCGCACCAGCCGCGAGGTCCGCGCCGCCCTGCCCGAGAGCGGCGGGATCGATCTCGCGGGCATTGCCGCCCTGCACGAGGCCGAGCTGCCCTACGGCGCGCCGAAAGGCCTCGACGGCGAGATCGTCCTGCGCTGCCCGGCCGAGGCGGTCTTCGCCCTCTCCGACGCCCTGGTCCAGGCGGGAGCCCGCGCCGTCAGCGTCCGCCGCATCGACTACGCCTTCGCCGCGGAGAATCCTTTGGCGGAGCGGCTGCTCGCGCGGTTGTAGGGTCACTGATCTTTTTTCGGCGCGATGAGCCTTTGAGGCCGACGCCTTCCCCTCCCCCTTGTGGGGAGGGGTCAGGGGTGGGGGTGGTTCAGGACCGAGCGCCGCGGTGCCGCCTGCACCACCCCCACCTCCGGCTCCTCCCCACAAGGGGGAGGAGAGGCCCACGGGTCCGCCAGAACCTCAGGCGGACTGGCGACGTGTGAACGCGCGAGCGGCTTGCGGGGAGAGGGGGACCGCGGCGGCGCTCAATACGCCCGCACCTCCCGGATCTTTCCGTCGAACCCGACGTGCAGCAGGCGCTCGCGGCCGTCCGAGCCCTTGGCGGCGACTTCCAGGTGGCGCGGGCCGCGGCCGGCGACGCGGAGATCGGTGTAGCCGGCGGCCTCCACCGACTTCGTGAGGGCCGGGACATCGGCCTGCGGCCCGAGGCCGACCTTGTCCCGCGCCCAGTCGAGGCCGCCGGGGGGCGGGCCGCCGGCCGGTCCGAGGCGTACCACCGAGCCATCGCCATGCGTCAGCAGCCGGGCGTGCAGGAAGCCGTTCTCGAAACGGCCCTGGACGGTGATCGTCTCCCCCTTCTTGGCCAGCGTGCCGCCCTCGCCCTCGCGGCCTGTCTCGACCAGAGCCCGGCCGGTGCCGTCCTGGATGATGAGCTTGTTGCCGAAGATCTCGGCGACCTCGCCCTTGGCGGCGACGGCGCCGGAGGGCGCCAAGGCCGAGATCGCCACCGGCGCGACCGGATCGAGCGACGCCTCGCCGCGCTGCGCCAGCGAGAGGCCGACGGCGCCGAGCGCCAGGGGAATCGCCAGGGCGCCGACGACGAGGCCGCGGCGGTGCCCGGACTTCGGCGCGGCGGTCTCGGTCCTGGCATCGCCGGGCGGGATCTCCCTGGCGGTGCCGTCGATGACGTTGTCTGTGTTCGGGGTGGTCATGATGCGTGTCCTTGTCCGTGGACCCTTTCGGGATGACGGCGTTCTAGGACACGCCCCGAAACCCGGACTGAACCCGGCGGTTCAGCCCCGGTTAAAGCCCCAGGCCTACCCACCGGCGCCGCACGGAACCCGGGAAACCATGAAACTGCTCCTCGCCGAGGATGACGGACCGCTGGCTGCCGAGCTCCTCAAGGCCCTTCGCGCCGAGCACTTTGCCGTCGATCATGCGGTGAACGGCGAGGACGCCTGGCATCTCGGCGAGACCGAACGCTACGACGCCGTGGTGCTCGATCTCGGGCTTCCGAAGCGCGACGGTATCAGCGTGCTGCGCGACTGGCGCGCGGCCGGGCGCACCCTGCCGGTGTTGATCCTCACCGCCCGCGACGGCTGGAGCGACAAGGTCGCCGGCTTCAAGGCCGGTGCCGACGACTACCTCGTCAAGCCGTTCCGGGTCGAGGAACTGGTGATCCGCCTGCGCGCGCTGGTGCGCCGGGCGCAGGTCGGCGGTGCCAGCCGGATTGCTTGCGGGCCGTTGAGTTACGATTCCGGGCTCGGCAGCTTTGAGCGCGATGGGCTGCCCCTCAAGCTCACCGGGCTCGAATGGCGGGTGCTCACCGCGCTGATCCTGCGCAAGGAGAGCGTGGTGCCGCGCACCCAGCTGATCGAGCGGGTCTACGAGGGCGACGCCGAGGTCGATTCGAACTCCGTCGAGGTCATCATCACGCGCCTGCGCAGAAAGATCGCACCGGCCCGGATCGAATCCGTACGCGGCCTGGGCTGGCGGCTGCATGCGGACCCGGCAGCGTGATGCGTCTCTTCCGGCTCGGCTCGCTGCAGCGGCGTCTGTTCTTCGGGGCGGCCCTCTTCATCCTGGCGGCGCTCGTCGTCGCTGGGCTCGCCATCGGCCTCGTGCTCTACCGTTTCGCCCGCGCCCAGATCGACGGCCGGCTCGATGCCGAGATCGCCGCCCTCGTCGCCGACCTGAGGCGTGGGCCGGAGGGCCTCCATCGCGCCCGCGAACCAGGCGCGGCGGGTTCCGAGCGCGGGCCGGCCGGCTGGTACTGGCAGGTCCGTTCCGGCGACACGGTGCTGCGCTCCGCCTCGCTGAAGGGCGCGACGCTCAGTCTGCCCGCCCAGCCAGCTCCATCGGACGAGGACGGCCCGCGGCCGGCCGACGGCAATGGCCCCGCGGGCGAGGCGCTGATCCTGCGCATTCTGACCCTGCCGTCCGCGAACGGTGCGCCCCCGGTGACGATCGCCGCCTCCGCTCCCGCAGCGGCCCTGCACGGGCCGCTGCGGGAGGCGGCGCGGACGCTGGTACTGACGCTCGGCCTGCTCGGCCTTGGCCTTCTCGCTGCCGTCACCGCCCAGGTGCGGCTCGGGCTCAGGCCCCTCGACCGCCTCCGAAGCAATCTCGCGGAGGTGCGTGCCGGCAGCCGCGCGCGGGTGCCGGTCGATCAGCCGAGCGAGGTCCGGCCGCTGGTGGACGAGGTCAACCTGCTGCTCGACCGCAACGAGGCCGGCTTGGAGCGGGCGCGTGCACAGGTCGCCAACCTCGCCCACGGCCTCAAGACGCCGCTCGCCACCCTCACCATGGCGCTCGATCGGACGCGCGATCCGGACGGGCGGCTTTCGCATCTTGTCACCGGCATGGACCGGCGCGTGCGCCACCACCTGCGCCGGGCACGCGCGGCCGCGCTCGGCAGTCCGACTCGCGCCCGCACCGACCTCGCCGCGCACGTGGCCGATCTCGCCGATACCTTGGCGCGGCTGCATTCCGGCAAGGTGCTGCGGATCGACAGGGCCGTCGCGGCCGGCACGTTCGTCTCCTGCGATGCGGAGGATCTCGACGAGATGCTCGGCAACCTCGTCGACAATGCCTGCCGCTGGGCGAAGGGCCGCGTGCGCATCACTGCTACGCGCGAAGCCCCGGACGTGAGCGTCGGCATCGAGGATGACGGCCCCGGCCTCGAACCGGAGGCGATCGCCCACGTCCTGCAGCGCGGCCGCCGCCTCGACGAGAGCGTGCCCGGCGACGGCTTCGGCCTGCCGATCACCCTGGAACTGGCCGGGCTCTATGGCGGCGGCCTCGATCTCGGCCGCTCCGATCTCGGCGGCCTGCGCGTGGTGCTGCGGCTCCCAGCCGCGTGATCGCGCGCCCGGCCCGATAGGTGGCTTCGTAAGGGGTTAATGCCTTGCGCGTTAACCTGGCCGGGCGCGGCGCCAGTCTCGCCAGCCCCGTTGCCACGGCGAAGATCTCACGATGGTCCCGATACCCCCGAACGAGGCCGAGCGGCTGCGCGCGTTGCAGGACCTGCGCATCCTCGGCAGTGCGCCCGAACCGCATTTCGATGCGGTCTGCCGCACCGCCTGCGCCCTGTTCTCGGTGCCGGTGGCGCTGGTCACGCTGGTCGACGCCGACACGCTCTGGGCCAAGGCGAGCTGCGGCATCGCCGTCGGGACGATCCCGCGCGAGGGCGCGTTCTGCAGCCGCACCATCCTCTCGGACGCAGTCGTGGTCGCCGAGGACGCGGCCTGCGACGCGCGCTTCGCCGACAGCCCGCTGGTGACGGGGGCGCCGCACGCGCGCTTCTATGCCGGCGCGCCGCTGATCCTGCGGACGGGCCTGCGGGTCGGCAGCCTCTGCCTGCTCGATGTCGTGCCGCGGACCTTTTCGGATGCGCAGAGCCGGCAGTTGCAGGATCTCGCCGAGATCGTGGTGGCGCATCTGCGCCTGCGCGCGGCGAACGCGGACAAGGCCCAGGCCGTCGCCGACCAGCAGAGCGCGATCCTGGCCCAGCTCGCCGAGGGCGTGATCGTCACCGACGCCGAGGGCCGCATCGCCCTCGTCAACGAGGCCGCCGCCGCGATCCACGGCGTCGCCCGCCTCGCCGTGGCGCCCGACGACTACAGCGACACCTACCACCTCTACACCGAGGACGGCCTGCCCTACGCTCCGCTGGAGCTGCCGCTGGCGCGGGCCGTGCGCGGCGAGACCGTGCGGGATGCGCGCTGGCGCATCCAGCGCCCCGACGGATCGGAGGTTCTCGCCATCGGCAACGCCCAACCCCTGCGGGGGCCGCAGGGCGACCGCATCGGCGCCGTGCTGACCTTGCGCGACGACACGGCGCGCGAGGCCGTCACGCGCCGCCTGCGCGAGAGCGAGGCGCGGATGCGCGCGCTCACCGACAACATGCCCTCGGGCATGGTCTTCCAGCTCGCGGCGGGGCGGGACGGGAGCGGACGGCGCTTCCTGCACCTCTCGCGCAGCTACGAGCGCCTGACCGGCCTGTCGGTCGAGACGGTGCTGGCGGATGCGCGCGTCGCCTACGGACTGATCCTGCCCGAGCACCATGTCGTGATCGCCGAGGCCGAAGCGCGCTCGATCCGCGATTGGGCGCCGTTCGACGTCGAGGTGCGGTTCCGGCGTGCCGATACCGGCGAGGTCCGCTGGGCCCGGATCGTCTCCGCGCCGCGGGAGCTGTCCGACGGCTCCCTGATCTGGGACGGCATCCTGATCGACGTCACCGAGCAGAAATGCACCAGCGAGGCCCTGCGCGAATTGAACGCCACCCTGGCGCAGCGCGTCGCCGCGCGCACGCAGGAGGCGGATGCGGCGCGGCAAGAGGCCGAGGCGGCACGAGAGGAGGCCGAGGCGGCGAGCTTGGCGAAATCGGATTTCCTGGCCTCGATGAGCCACGAGATCCGCACGCCGCTCAACGGCATCCTCGGCTACACCGACCTGCTGCTCGAACACGCCGCGCTCGACCTGGGCCTGCGCCGCTACGGCGAGCGCATCCGCTCGGCCGGGTCGGCGCTGCTGACCATCGTCGACGACATCCTGGATTTCTCCACCGTCGAGGCGGGACGGATCGCGCTCTCGCCGGCGCCGCTGGCCCTCGACCGCCTCGCCGAGGAGGCGGCGGCGATCGTGCGGCTCAGCGCGGAGCTCAAGGGCCTGGCGCTCAGGGTCGAAGCCGCCCCCGGGCTGCCGGCCTTCGTGCTCGGCGACCGCGACCGGCTGCGGCAGGTGCTGCTCAACCTGCTCAACAACGCGGTGAAGTTCACGGCGAGCGGCAGCGTCGTCCTGGCGATCGACGCCACGCGGATCGCCGGCGCGGCGCGGCTGCGCTTCGCCGTGCGCGATACAGGCATCGGTATTCCGGCGGCCAAGCAGCACCTGCTGTTCGCGCGCTTCAGCCAGATCGACGGCACCATCCGGCGCGAATTCGGCGGCACCGGCCTCGGCCTCGCCATCTCGAAGCGGCTCGTCGAGCTGATGGGCGGCACCATCGGCCTCGACAGCGAGGTGGGGCGCGGCGCGACCTTCTGGTTCGAGGTCGCGCTGCCGCTGGCCGAGCCGGCGTCCGCGCCGGCGCAGGTTCTGGCGCCTCAGCCGCCTCCCGGACGCCGCCGGCTGCTGCTCGTCGAGGACGTCGTCCTCAACCAGGAACTGGCGCATGCCGTGCTGACGCGCGCCGGCCACGCCGTCGACGTCGTCTCCGGCGGGGCCGAGGCGATCGCGGCGGTCCAGCAGAAGCCCTACGATCTCGTGCTGATGGACATCCAGATGCCGGGAATGGACGGGATCACGGCCACCCGCCTGATCCGCGCCCTCGACCACCCGGCCTCCGCGCTGCCGATCGTCGCGATGACCGCCAACGTGCTGCCGCAGCAGATCGCGCGGTATCGTGCCGCCGGCATGCAGGACCATGTCGGCAAGCCGTTCGAACGGGCCGCGCTGCTGGCCACGATCGAGCGCTGGGCACGACGGGGCGACGACGCCCCGGTCGAGGCCGGGTCGGCCGGCCTCGACCGCGACGCCTTCGAGGGAATGGTCGCCGTGCTCGGCCGCGGCGCCATCGACCGACTGCTCCTCACCCTCGTCGAAGAGCTCGACGGCCGGCTCGGACCGGAGGGGACGCTGCCCGACCGCGACAGCCTCGCCGAGGGCGCCCACGCGATGATCTCCGCCACCGCCATGCTCGGTTTTTCGGACTTGGCGACACTCTGCCGCGAGGTCGAGACCGCCTGCCGCGCCGGCGCCGACTACCGTGCTCTGGTCGCGCGGCTGCACGCGCAACGGCGGCTCACCGTCGGCCAGATCGCGACGCTGCGGGCGGCGTGACGCGGAAACGAAGCCGGGGCGGCGGTGAGGGTGCGACCTCGGAGGCGGCTCTCCCGTCGAAGTCCCCGCAGCTTCGGCTCCCGGCTTTGGCAATTCCGATCCGTCATCCCATCTGAGCCTCACGCTCACGACGGGACCAGGCGCGGATGCAGCTCACCGGACTCCACCACCTCACCGCCGTGACGGCGCGGGCCGCCGACAACGCCGCGTTCTACACCCGCGCGCTCGGCCTGCGCCTCGTCAAGAAGACCGTGAACCAGGACGACGTCTCGGCCTATCACCTGTTCTACGCCGACGGGCTGGCCTCGCCGGGCTCCGACATCACCTTCTTCGACTGGCCGGCACCCCCCGAGCGGCGCGGCGCCAACAGCATCAGCCGGACGGGCCTGCGGGTCGCGGGCGGCCTCGACTGGTGGCGCGACCATCTCGCGCGGGAGGGCGTGCGGGTGGCCGAGCCGGCAATGCGCGACGGACGCCTCACGCTGGATTTCGAGGACCCGGAGGGCCAGCGCCTGAGCCTCGTCGACGACGGCGGCGAGGGCGAGGCGCATCCCTGGGCGAAAAGCTCTGTTCCGGCGGAGCGCCAGATCCGTGGGCTCGGCCCGGTGCGGCTCAGCGTCGCCGCGCCCGAGCGCACCGAGGCGGTGCTCACGGACGTCCTCGGCATGCGCTTCGAACGCGGCTTCGACACGCCCGAGGGCGAAGTCCGCGTCTTCGCCATGGGAGAAGGCGGCCCGGCGGCGGAGGTGCAGGTCCTGAAGGACGCGAGCACCCCGGCCGGCCAGGGTGCCGGCGGCGTCCACCACGTCGCCTTCCGCATTCCCGACGTCGACTACAGCGCCTGGGCCGACCGGCTGAAGTCCCGCCGCATGCCGACGAGCGGGCCGGTCGACCGCTACTACTTCCGCAGCCTGTACTTCCGCGAGCCCAACGGCATCCTGTTCGAGATCGCCACCGACGGCCCCGGCTTCACCGCCGACGAGCCGCTGGAGACCCTCGGCCAGGGCCTCGCCCTGCCGCCGTTCCTGGAATCGCGCCGGGCCGAGATCGAGGCGGGGCTGAAGCCGCTCTGAACCGGCGTCCTCACGCCACCTGCCCATGCCGCGATTCAGTCATGAACCACAGGCATGCGGCGCTTTCGGCAAGCTGCGTCTCATCTGTCTTCGCAGGCTCTCGGCAAGCCCCCTGGCTTGACGCGCCGGCCGCACCTGCGAGAAGAGCCGCCAAAATGAATCGGACCCGGGACAGCTTAGAATTATGAGCAAGTACTACGAGGAGCGGGTTCTCAGCGTCCATCACTGGACCGACACGCTGTTTTCCTTCCGCACGACCCGTGATCCCGCGTTCCGTTTCCGCAACGGCGAATTCACGATGATCGGCATCGAGATCGAGGGCCGGCCGCTGCTGCGCGCCTATTCCGTCGTCTCGGCCAATTACGAGGAGGAACTCGAGTTCTTCTCGATCAAGGTCGCGAACGGCCCGCTCACCTCGAAGCTGCAGCACCTCAAGGTCGGCGACCCGATCATGGTCGGCAAGAAGCCGACCGGCACGCTGGTGCTCGACAACCTGCTGCCCGGCCGGAACCTCTATCTCCTCGGCACCGGCACCGGGCTCGCGCCCTTCATGTCGATCATCAAGGACCCGGAGACCTACGAGCGCTTCGAGAAGGTCGTGCTGGTCCATGGCTGCCGGCAGGTGCAGGAGCTCGCCTATGGCGAGACCATCACCGAGGCGCTGCCGAACCACGAATTCCTGGGCGAGGTCATCTCTGCCGGCCTGATCTACTACCCGACCGTGACCCGCGAGCCCTTCCGCAACCGCGGCCGCATCACCGACCTGATGGTCTCCGGCAAGCTGTTCGAAGACATCGGCCTGCCGAACATGGCGATCGAGAACGACCGCTTCATGCTCTGCGGCTCGCCGGAGATGATCAAGGACACCCGCGAATTGCTCACCAGCCTCGGCTACGAGGAGGGCAACCACGGCGAGGCGGCGCATTACGTCATCGAGAAAGCCTTCGTCGAGAAGTGAGTCTCCAACGATCGGCCTTCCCGGCGCCCGGGAGGGTCTGACGTTGCCGCCGCGCGCGCTCTTCATCGCCGGCTCCGGCACCGAGATCGGCAAGACCTACGTCACCGCCGCGCTGGCCCGCCGCCTGCGCGGGCAGGGCCGCGCCGTCCTGGCGCTCAAGCCGCTGGCGAGCGGCGTCCCGCCCCTCGACGATCCCGCCTTCGCCGAGACCGACACCGCGCTGCTCCTCGCCGCGCAGGGATTGCCCGTCACGCCCGCGACGGTGGAGGCCTGCTCGCCCTGGCGGTTTGCCGCGCCCCTCGCGCCCGATCAGGCGGCCGCCTGCGAAGGACGCACGTTGGGCCTCGACGACCTCGTGGCGTGGTGCGAGGCGCAACGCGCCGCCCACCCGGAACCGACGCTTCTCATCGAAGGCGTCGGCGGCCTGATGAGCCCGGTCACCGCCGACGCCACCGGCCTCGACTGGCTGAAACGACTTGGTTTGCCGGCTCTCCTCGTCTCCGGCAGCTATCTCGGCGCGATCAGCCACGCGCTGACCGCCATCGAGACCCTGCGCGCCCACGGCGTCCTGCTCGCCGGTGTGGCGGTGAGCGAAAGCGACGGAGCGCCGACCCCGCCGGAGGTGGTGGCCGAGGCGATCGCGCGGCGCGTCACGGCGCCGGTCGCGGTGCTGCACCGGGGCGGGGCGTTCCCGGATGCGCTGGCCGGCGTGATCTGACCGGCGGCCTCGCCGGCATCCGGGGCCATCGCGTGCAGGCCGGGACCCGAAGCCTGCAACCGCTGGCGTCGAGGTGCTACCGAAAGTGTCACCATTTCATCACATCGCACAGGCCGCATGAGCCCGCGCATGCGTCGGCGATCGGACGATGGAAGCGGTCGCAGACCCCGCCGCCCCTTCGACGGAGGCGCACGGGCGGCGAGCCGGTATCATCCAATCCCGCATTGCCGCACCCGAGTTTATAACCGTTCCACAACATAGAAATTGTCGTTCTGGATAGAGTATCCAATAGGTCGATCACACCGCCGTGAAGCCATGACGAGTCCGGCACTATCCTGCCGTTCTGTGCTGCGTTGAGGATCGACACCATGAACCGGTACTACCCGAATGCTGTGTCCGGTATCGCCCCCCGGCCGCTGGGCCGTTCGCTCTGGATCGCATTGCTGTCGACGACCTGCGCCCTGATCGGGCCCGGCGCGGCGTTCGCCCAGGGCCGCCCGGGGAACGACATCGAGATCGAGGAACTGAGCGTCACCGGCGAAGGCGGCGGGCGCAACCTCGGCGGCGCCCTGTACGAGCGCGGCGGCGCGGTCGGCCCCGTGCCCGGCTACGTCGCCACGCGCAGCACCGTCGCCACCAAGACGGACACGCCGATCTTGGAGACAGCGCAGTCGATCTCGGTGATCGGCCGCAAGCAGATCGAGGACCAGAACGCGCTCTCGATCAACCAGGCCCTGCGCTACACCCCGAGCGTCACCACCGAGCAGCGCGGCGGCGCCGGCTCGACCCGGCTGGAGCAGTTCCTGATCCGCGGCTTCAACGCCCCGGTCTTCCTCGACGGCATGGCGCTGGTCGGCGGGCGCGACGCCAACGCCACGATCGACCCCTACCGGCTCGAGCGCGTCGACGTCATCAAGGGGCCGGCCTCCGTGCTCTACGGGCAGTCGGGGCCGGGCGGCATCGTCAACCTCGTCTCGAAGGTGCCGCGCTTCGTCCAGCACGGCGAGGTCTTCGTGCAGGGCGGCGGCTTCAACGAGGTCCGCGGCGGCTTCGACGTCGGCGGCCCGATCGCGTCGGACGTGCCGGGACTCGCCGACCAGTTCGCCTACCGCGTCGTCGGCTTCGGCTGGAAGGGCGACGGCCCGGCGGTGACGACGGAGGTCGAGCGCGCGCTCATCAACCCGAGCGTAACGTGGCGGCCTTCCACCGACACCTCGCTCACGATCATCGGCAACTACCAGCGCGACCCGTATTCGGGCTTCTACGGCGGCTTTCCGGCGGTGGGCACGGTGTTTCCGCGCAACTTCGGCAGCGGCTTCGTCGGCCGCCTGCCGGTGAACTTCTACGACGGCGACCGCAACATCGAGCGCTCGGACCGGACCCAGGCCTCGATCGAGTACCTGTTCGACCATCGCGTGAACGAGAACATCCGCTTCCACTCGGCCGGGCGCTACCTGCGCACGGAGGGCGATTATCGCAGCGTCTACAGCGCCTTCAACGTCAACAACGGCCCCACCGCCTCCGGCCCGCTGCTGCCGCGCGCAGTCATCGCCACCAATGTTGACGCCGAAGCCTACACGATGGACTCGAACGTCGTGGCGAACTTCGACACCGGCTTCATCGCCCACACCGCACTCGTCGGCGTGGACCACCGTACCTTCAGCACCCGGACGCTCAGTTCGCCCTTCCCGGCCGCGCCCGACCTCAACGTGCTGGCGCCGAACTACGCGATGAACATCGCGGTCCCAGCCTTCAACACGGCCTCGCGGGTCGATGCGCAGCAGACCGGGATCTACTTCCAGGATCAGGCGAAGTTCGACCGGCTCGTCCTGACGCTCGGCGGGCGCTACGACGTCGCCCGCCAGACCGGGCCCACGCGCGCCTTCAACTTCGCCGCCGGCACGAGCACGCTGACGCGCCAGGACGCGCCGGCCGACGCCATGACCTACCGGGCGAGCCTGCTCTACCTGTTCGAGTCCGGCGTGGCGCCGTACGTGTCCTACGGTCAGGCCTTCGAGCCGATCGTCGCCGGCCGGGTCTTCGACACCGCCTTCGGCACCGTCGGGCGCGTGCCGGACCCGCAATTGAGCGACCAGTACGAGGCCGGCATCAAGTACCAGCCTCCCGGCACCGACATCCTGCTGACCGCGGCGGCCTTCGACATCCGCCAGTCGAACCGCACCACCGCCGACCCGCAGCGCCAGGGCTTCGTCGTGCAGACCGGTGAGGTCGGCGTGCAGGGCGTCGAGTTCGAGGCGCGGGCCAACATCACCGAGAGCCTGACCCTGATCGGTGGTTTCTCGCTTCTCGACATCCGCAACGTCCGCGACGACGGCCGGATCCTGAACGACGTGACGGGGCAGATGGTGCCCCTCCAGGGCCGCAGCCCGGTGCTGGTGCCGGACAAGACCGCCTCGCTGTTCGTGGATTACCGCTTCACCGAGGGTCCGCTGCTCGGCCTCGGGCTCGGCGGCGGCGTGCGTTATCTCGGGCCGTCCTGGGGCGATGCGGCCAACACCTTCCAGGTGCCGGAGAGCGTACTGGTCGACGCGGTCGTCTCCTACGACCTGAAGCACCTCGACCCGACGCTGCAGGGCTTCACCACGCAGATCAACGCCAACAACCTGCTCAACGAGACCTATGTCAGCGGCTGCAACGGCTACACGAGTTGCTATTACGGGCTGCCGCGGACGGTCTACGCGACGCTCCGCTACCGCTGGTAAGGGATCGACGATGCGCAACGGCTTGCGGCAATCGATGGCGTGGCTGCACGCCTGGTCCGGCCTCGTGGTCGGCTGGGTGCTGTTCGCAGTCTTCGTCACCGGCACCGCGAGCTACTACCGGCCCGAGATCTCGCAGTGGATGCGGCCGGAACTGACCGCCGCGGCCGCGCCCCTCGAGGCCGCCGGCCTCGGCCGCGCCGCCGATTTCGCCCGGACGCACCTCGAGACCGCCGCCAAGGGCGCGCGCTCCTGGTTCATCACCCTGCCGACGCCGGCTCACCCGGTGGTCGACGCGATCTGGCGCACGAAGCCGGGAATGCCGCCGGAATGGGCGACGCTCGACCCGGCGACGGGCGCGCCGATGCCGGTGCGCCAGACCAAGGGCGGCGACTTCTTCTACCGCTTCCACTTCGAACTCAGCATGCCGCCGCTCTGGGGCCGCTGGATCGTCGGCATCTGCGCCATGGCGATGCTGGTGGCGCTGCTCAGCGGCATCGTCACCCACCGCCGCATCTTTTCGGACTTCTTCACCTTCCGGCGGGGGGCGAAGTCGGCGCAGCGCAGCTGGCTCGACGCACACAACGTCACCGGCGTGCTGGCGCTGCCGTTCCACCTGATGATCACCTATACCGGGCTCGTCACCCTGGCGCTGATGTACATGCCCTGGGGCGTCACGGTCGCCTATGACGGCGACGCCCAGAAGTTCTACGCCGCGTCTGGACAGGTCACGGCCGCGCGCCCGCCGGCCAAGAGCCCGGCGCCCCTGGCGCCGTTCGGGCCGATGGTCGAGCGGGCGCTCGCCCTGAACGCCGAGACCCTGGAGCGGCTCACCGTCCAGAATCCCGGCGACGCGAACGCCGTCGTCGTCGCGGTGTTCGAGGAGCCGCACGGGCTGATGCACCGCCATCCCCAGATCGCCTTCGACGGCGTCACCGGCGCGGTGATCGAGACCACCGGCGCGATGAAGCCGGCGGTGGGCACCTTCGCGACCATGGTCGGCCTGCACGAGGCGCATTTCGCAGGGACGGCGCTCCGCCTGCTGTTCTTCGTCTGCGGCCTGATGGGCACCGCCATGGTGGCGACCGGCCTCGTGCTGTGGTCGGTCGCCCGGGTGCCGAAGCCCGGCGCGCAGGCCGGCTTCGGTCAGCGCCTGGTCGAGATGCTGAACGTCGGCACCATCGCCGGCATGCCCGCCGGCGTCGCCGCCTACTTCCTCGCCAACCGGCTGCTCCCGACGGGGCTCGCGGAGCGCGCCGACTGGGAAGTCCGCGTCTTTTTCGCCGCCTGGGTCGTGCTGGCGCTCCACGCCCTGCTGCGCGGCCCCGCACGCGCCTGGCGCGAGTGCTTCTTCGCGAGCGCCGTGCTGTTTTTCGGCGTGGCTTTGGCCGACATGCTGACGACCGGCGGGGCCCCGCTGTTCGGCAGCCCGACCGCCGCCGGCCCGTTCCTCGGCTTCGATGCGGTGATGCTCGCCCTGAGCGGGTGCCTTGCCTATGCCGGCTACAAGATCCGGCTGCGGCGGACGGCACCCTCCCGGGCGACGCCACGCCTGCAGCCGGCGCACGGCCTGCCTCAGCGCTGAAGCGGACCGCGCCGCGCGACGGATATTGCTGCCGATCGGCGAAAGCCGGGTCTCGGCTTCAGCGCGGCGCGCTGGCCGGGCCGGCCACCGCCGCTTCACCCGGCTTGAAGCTCCAGAGTTCGGTCGGCAGGGAGGCTGGTGCGCCCTCCTTGTAGAAGGCCGAATCCTGGATGTGCGAGGTGGTCACGTAGAGCGTGCCGTCCGGTCCCTCGGAAAAGGTGTCGGGCCAGCGCAGCTGCGGGTCCTGCACCAGCGTCGTCAGGCCGGAATTCGTGCCCGAGAGGGTGCGCACCTTGATCGCGTCGTCCTGCGGCGAGGTCACGTATAGGCGGCCGTCGCGCTTCGCGATGATCAGACCGTCGGCCGGGCCGTTCTCGCCCACCGTCGTGATCTTGCCCGACAGGCTCCTGTCGGTGAACGCGTCCGGGACCACCGCGGACGTGATCCAGCCGGTCAGGGCCGCGGTCGGCAGGCTGTAGAGCGTCTTGCCCTTGATCGCCTGCCAGTACAGCGTCCCCCCGTCGGGCGAGAGCGCGATGCCGTCGGCCGAGAACTCGACGCCGCGCCCGTCGGGCCGGCGCAGGGGTTTGCCGTCATAGGTCACGGTCACGCTCGTATCGGGCATGGTGGTGGGATCGCCAGCCAGCACACGGCGCGCCCGGCCGCTGTCGACGTCGACTACGATCAGCGCGCCCTCGGCGCCGGAATCGGTCAGATAGGCGGTCTTGCCGTCGGGCGAGATCCGCACGTCGTTGAGATACGACCCCTGGGGCGCGACCCCGGCATCGAAGGGAATCGTCTTGGCGACCGTGTTGGTCTTCAGGTCGATCGCGACGAGCTTCGGGCCGTCCTTCACCGTCGCGGCCATGGCGGGGGCGGCGGCGTCGACGACCCAGAGGCGGTCCTGCCCGTCGGCCACCACGCTCTGCACGCAGACGAAGTGGTTCTTGGGGTCGACCGCGTCCTTCTTCGCGTTGCGCCAGCCGTTCCATTCCGCATCGGGAAACGGCGTGACCTTGCCGTCCTTCACCTCGGCGACCGAGACCGGAGCATCGTCGGTCCATCGCGGAAAATTCACGAAGATGCGGCCGTCCCTGGCCACGGTGACGCCGGTGACCTGATGCTCGAAGCTCGCGACCTTGGTGAGGGTGCCGGAGGGTGCCTCGGCCGCGGCGGGCGACAGCAGGGCGGTACCGAGCAGCAACGCGGACAACAGCGTGCGGGCCTTGAAGGGCGTCATGACGAACTCGTGCGATGGGAGCTTGAGGAAACGGGACCGTGCAACGCCTCGGCCCGGCCGAAGTTCGGGCCGAGGCGCTGTGCAGCAATCAGTTCGGGTGGAAGACCACCTTGGTGCAGGCGTCGGTCTTGTCGCGGAAGGTCTTGTAGAGCTCCGGTCCGTCGGCGAGGTTCGTCGAGCGGTGCGAGATCATCGAGGTCATGTCGAACTTGCCCTCCTGGATCAGCTTGGTCAGCGGCTCCAGGTAACGCTTCACGTGGGTCTGGCCGCTCTTCATCGTCAGGCCCTTCTGGACGATCATGCCCATGTTGACCGGGATCGGCCCGCCATAGACGCCCGGCACCGAGACGATGCCGCAGGGCCGGACCGCCTTGATCGCCTCCATGAGGGCGTAGGGACGCTGGGTGGAGGTGAGCTTCTCCTGGATCGTGTTGACGAGGCTGGCGACGCCATGTCCGGCGGAGGCTTCCATGCCGACGCAGTCGATGACCGCATCCGCGCCTTCGCCCTTGCTGATCTCCTTGATCCGCTCGAACACGTCCTCGTTCATGAAGTCGATGACGTCGGTGGCGCCGTAGGTGCGGGCGAGGGCGAGGCGCTCGGGCACCGTGTCGATGGCGATGATGCGCTCGGCGCCGAGCACCTTGGCCGACTGGATCGCGAACAGGCCGACCGGACCGGCGCCCCAGACCGCGATGATCTCACCGCCCTGGATCTCGCAATGCTCCGCGCCCTGCCATCCGGTCGGCAGGATGTCGGTGAGGAACAGCAGGGATTCGTCGTCCATGCCCTCGGGCGCCAGCATCGGCGCGACATCGGCCATCGGCACGCGCACGTATTCGGCCTGTCCGCCGGCATAGCCGCCGGTGATGTGCGAATATCCGAACAGGCCGGCGGTGGTGTAGCCGAACTGCGCGGCGGCCATCTCGGCGTTTCGGTTCGAGCGCTGGCAGACCGAGTAGTTGCCGAGCTTGCACTGGCGGCACTCGCCGCAATTGATGTTGAAGGGGACGACGATGCGGTCGCCCTTCTTGAACTTGGTGAAGCCTGCGCCGACCTCGACGACCTCGCCCATGAACTCGTGGCCGAGCACGTCGCCCGCCTCCATGGTCGGCATCTGCCCGTCCATGAGGTGGAGGTCCGAGCCGCAGATGGCGCAGGACGTCACCTTGATGATGACGTCGCGGACATCCTCGATCTGCGGGTCCGGCACCGTGTCGCAGCGGATGTCGCCCTTGCCGTGCCAGCACAGTGCTTTCATGACGCGTCTCCGGAATGCTGAGAGGCGCCCCGGTCGAGGCGCATCAGGGCATCCGCGGGCGGGCCATCAATGTTCCTCTGCGATCCGCGCGTCGGGCCGCGCCGTATGTCGCACCGCTCGCGGGTCGCGGCCGTCTACCGGCCCGCGCCGGTCCCATCCGGCCGTGCCCGGCCGAAATCGGCCTCGGCCGTCTCCTGGCCCATGGCGACGATGCCCTTCCGGATCGCGCGGGTGCGGCTGAAGAGATCGAACAGGGCGTCGCCGTCGCCCCAGCGGATCGCCTTGGTCAGCGCCGCGAGGTCCTCGTTGAAGCGGCCGAGCATCTCGAGCACCGCGTCCTTGTTGGTGAGGAAGACGTCGCGCCACATGGTCGGGTCGGAGGCGGCGATGCGGGTGAAATCGCGAAAGCCGCCGGCCGAGAACTTGATCACCTCGGACTGCGTCACCGTCTCGAGGTCGGCGGCGGTGCCGACGATGTTGTAGGCGATCAGGTGCGGGACGTGGCTGGTGATGGCGAGCACCAGGTCGTGATGCTCGGGGCTCATCGTCTCGACGATGGCGCCGAGTCCCTCCCAGAACGCCGTCACCGCGGCGACGGCCTCCGGCTCGGTGCCCTCCGGCGGCGTGAGGATACACCAGCGGTTCTGGAACAGCGTGGCGAAGCCGGAATCGGGGCCGGAATATTCGGTGCCCGCCACCGGATGGGCCGGCACGAAGGCGTTGTCGGATTTGAGATGCGGCATCACCGCCGCGACGACCGAGCCCTTCACCGAGCCGACGTCCGAGAGAATCGCGCCGGGCTTCAGATGCGGCGCAAGCTCGGCCGCCACCGCGCCGATCGCGCCGACCGGCACGCACAGGATCACGAGGTCGGCCCCGGCCACCCCCTCCGCGAGGCTGCCGGTGGCGTGGTCCGCGAGCCGAAGCGCCCGGACCCGCTCGAGCACGGCCGGTTCGCGGTCCACCGCGACGAGGTTTTCGGCAAGTCCATAGGTCCGCGCGCCGCGGGCGATCGACGAACCGATCAGGCCGAGGCCGACGACGGCCACGGTATGCAGCCTGTCACGCATCCCGATGATCGCCGTGACTGGCCAAGGCAGCAACGAAAGCGCGGTTCGCCTCCTCGCTGCCGACGGTGACCCGAAGCGCATTCGGCAGGCCGTAGGCCGAGACCCGGCGCACGATCACCCCCTGCCGCGTGAGGTGGGCGTCGGCATCGGCTGCCGTGCGTCCGGGCTCGTCCGGGAAGTGGATCAGCAGGAAGTTTCCGACGCTCGGCGTCACCGCGTAGCCGAGCCCGCGGACCTGCTCTACGAGCCAGCCGAGCCATTGATCGTTATGGGCGATCGCCGCCGCGACATGCGCCTCGTCACCGATCGCGGCAGCCCCGGCGGCGATGGCGCCGGCGGAGACGTTGAAGGGGCCGCGGATGCGGTTGAGCGCGTCAACCACGCCCTCCGGCCCGACCATCCAGCCGATGCGCTGCGCCGCGAGGCCGTGGATCTTGGAGAAGGTCCGCGTCATCACGACGTTCTGCGACTCCAGCACGAGCTCCAGCCCGGCGCCGTAATCGTTCGCGCGGACATACTCGGCATAAGCGCCGTCCAGCACCAGCAGCACGTCGCCCGGCAGACCGGCATGGAGGCGGCGGACTTCGTCGAAGGGCAGGTAAGTGCCTGTGGGATTGTTCGGATTCGCGATGTAGACGATCTTAGTGCGCGGCGTCACGGCGGCGAGGATCGCGTCGACGTCGGCCGTCAGATCGGTCTCCGGCGCGACCACCGGGATGCCGCCGGCCGCCAGGATCGCGATGCGGTACACGAGAAACCCGTGCTCGCAGAAGATGCCCTCGTCGCCGGGGCCGAGATAAGCCAGCGCCAGCAGGCTCAGCAGCTCGTCGGAGCCTGCGCCGCAGACGATGCGTGCCGGATCGAGCCCGTAGCGGGCCGCGATGGCCGTGCGCAATTTCGTAGCGTTTCCATCGGGATAGAGCGCGAGCGTCTCGGATTCCGCCCGCAGGGCCGCGACGGCCTGCGGGCTCGGGCCGAGCGGCGTCTCGTTCGAGGAGAGCTTGTGGATCTTGGCCACACCCGGCGCCGCGCTCTTGCCGGGCACATAGGCCTCGATGGCGAGCACGCCGGGGCGGGGCACGGGGCGGAGGGATTCGGCAACGGACATGGCGACGGATTGCTGACGGATGGCGACGGATATCCGTCGTCTACAGCATTTCGCGTCGCCGTGGAGTCGGCCTGCTCAGGCCTCCGTATTCGCGTCGATATCCTTGCCCCGCGTCTCGTGCATCAGCATCGCCGCAATCGTACCGACCACGCTGAAGGCAACGAGGTAGTAGGCCGGCGCCAGCCGGTCGCCGGTGACGGCGATCAGCTTGTTGATCACCCAGTTGGTGCTGCCCCCGAAAATCGAGACCGAGAAGGCGTAGACGATCGAGAGGCCGGCGCTGCGCACGTTGCGCGGCAGCGATTCCGGGATGCCGACGATGATCGCCGCCGCGTTGATCGAGGACAGCGCCGACATCAGGAAGGTCACGGCGTAGACGTTCAGCGCGGTGGGGGCGTGGACGAGCCAGGCGAAGGCCGGCACCGCCAAGACGACGATCGCGGCGCGTGGAAAAATCATCACCGGGCGCCGGCCGACGCGGTCGGCGAGCCAGCCGCCCAGCAGCGGAAACACGATCGAGGCGAGCCCGAGCGCGATCGGCACGGCGGTGGAGACGGTCTCGGTCAAGCCCAGCGTCGCCTGCGCGTAGACCGGCATGTTGGTGCCGATGGCGTTCGAGACGGTGGAGGCCGCGATGACGAGGAAGGTGAGGGCGAGGAGGCGGCCGTGGTCGCGCACCAGCCGCACCACGACCTGAAGCGTCGAGTCGGCGGCTGCCGGGTCCTTCGCTTCGCCGGCCGTCTCCGGCAGATGGCTGCGGATGACGAGGCCCACCGGCACGATGCCGATGCCGAGCAGGAACATCCCGCGCCAACCCCACTCTGCCATGGCGTGGTCGCCGACGGCTAGGGTCAGCAGCGTGGCGACGACACCTGCGATCAGCGCGGCGCAGCCCTGGCTCGCGATCTGCCAGCTGGCGACGAAGCCGCGCTGCTTCGGCGGCGCCGCCTCCAGCAGGTAGGCGGTGGAGGGTCCGACCTCGCCGCCGAGCGCCAGCCCCTGGATCAGCCGTCCGGCGATGACGATGGCCTGCGACCAGCCGCCGAGCACCGCGTAGCCCGGCGTCAGCGCCAGCATCAGCATGCCGACCGCCATCAGCGCGATGGTGATCAGCATGGCGGGCTTGCGGCCCGCCCGGTCGGCGAAGGCGCCGATCAGGATACCGCCCACGGGCCGCATCACGTAGCCGATGCCGAACAGGGCCAGAGAGGCGAGCAGGCTGTCGGTGGCGTTGTCGGACGGGAAGAAGGCGGCGCCGATCGGCACGGCGAAGAACGCGTAGATCGTGAAATCGTAGAATTCGAGGGCGTTGCCGAGTACCACGGCGCCGACGGCCTTGCGGTCGAGCCCCGGATGGGTCGCCGGGTCGGTGTCGATTGCAGTCATCGTGGTCCTTTACGGTGCGTCCCGCCGCGCGCGGGCGAGCACTACGCGTCGTGGCGGCCGTCGGCCAGTGCGGCACCATGTGCCCGATATCCCTCTGCGATCAGGCGTATCGCCCTTTCGTTGACGCGTGCGGATGGGCACATTACCTCCCGAAGTATCCGGCCAAGGATCCTCGCTCGCGCTTGAGACGATCGGCCTCTGCGTTGTCTCTCTCGGCAAAGCTTCGACCACCGGCCGGGCAGGCCGCTTCTTCAGGGCGGCACCCGAACGCACGATGGACAGCACCTTGACGTCAGACGCCGAGGCCGGCTTGCGGAGCGAGGCGAGGCCCTTGCCCCAGGGATACGAGGCCATGCCGGCGACCGATCCCAAGAGCCCCGTTGCGCTTTTCGGGGCGGACGAACCGCTCGCCATGGATTCGGGCGCTGCGCTGGCGCCGTTCCAGATCGCCTACCAGACCGCCGGCACGCTCAACGCGGAGCGCTCCAACGCCGTCCTGATCTGCCATGCACTGACGGGCGACCAGCATTTCGCCCATCGCCATCCGGTGACGGGCAAGGCCGGCTGGTGGGAGACCCTGGTCGGCCCGGGCAAACCCATCGATACCGACCGCTACTTCGTCGTCTGCTCGAACGTCATCGGCAGCTGCATGGGCTCGACCGGCCCGGCCTCGGTCGATCCGGCGACGGCCAAGCCCTACGGCCTCGACTTCCCGCTGGTGACCATTCGCGACATGGTGCGGGCCCAGGCGATGCTGCTCGACCGGCTCGGCATCCCCGACCTGTTCCTCTGTATCGGCGGCTCGATGGGTGGCATGCAGGTCCTGCAATGGGCCTCGCTTTTTCCCGAGCGCGTCTTCGCCGCGATGCCGATCGCCACCGGTGCGCGCCACTCGGCCCAGAACATCGCCTTCCACGAGGTCGGCCGGCAGGCGATCATGGCCGATCCGGCCTGGGCGGACGGGCGCTACTTCGAGGAGGGCACCCGGCCCGCCAAGGGGCTTGGCGTCGCACGGATGGGCGCGCACATCACCTATCTCTCCGAGCCGGCTTTGCACCGCAAGTTCGGCCGCCGCCTGCAGAACCGCGCGGCGCCGACCTTCTCGTTCAACGCCGACTTCCAGATCGAGAGCTACCTGCGCCACCAGGGGCTGAGCTTCGTCGAGCGCTTCGACGCCAACGCCTATCTCTACCTTACCCGCGCCATGGACTATTTCGACCTCGCCGAGGATCATGGCGGCGTGCTCGCCAACGCCTTCCGCGCCTCCAAGACCCGGTTCTGCGTGATCGCCTTCACCTCCGACTGGCTGTTTCCGACAGCGGATTCCCGCGCGATCGTGCATGCGCTCAACGCCGTCGCCGCGCCCGTCGCCTTCGTCGAGGTCGAGAGCGACAAGGGCCACGACGCCTTCCTGCTCGACGAGCCGGCGCTCTTTTCCGCAGCGCGCGGCTTCGTCGACGCGGCTGCACGGGCGCGCGGGCTGTGAGCGGTCGCGTGGGACCGACCGATGCCGTCGCCGGTGCGCCGTGGAAGAGCATCGAGACGCTGCCCCGCAATGCCGGGGACGACGGCACCCGCGTCGATCATCTCGTCGTGCTCGGCCTCGTGCCGGACGGCGCACGCGTCCTCGACATCGGCTGCGGCGATGGCTCGCTGCTGGCACTGCTGCGCGACCGGCGCAGCGTCGACGGCCGCGGCATCGAGCTCTCGCGGGCGGGGGTCAACGCCTGCCTCGCCCGCGGCCTGCCGGTGATCCAGGGCGATGCCGACACGGATCTCGCCAACTACCCCGACAACGCCTTCGACGTGGTCGTGCTCTCCCAGACGATCCAGGCGACCCGCAACCCGCGCATCGTGCTCGATCATCTCCTGCGAATCGGCAAGCAGGTCATCATCTCGTTCCCGAATTTCGGCCACTGGCGGGTGCGGGCCGAACTCGCCTTCCGCGGACGGATGCCGGTGACCGAGATCATGCCGGAGGCTTGGTACGAGACCCCCAACATCCATCACTGCACCATCCGCGACTTCGTCGGGCTGTGCCGGACGGTCGGCGCCGAGATCGAAAAAGCCACGGCGCTGGACGGACGCGGCCGGCCGATGCGCTACTCGATGCCGTGGTGGTTCTGGAACCTCGTCGGCGCGCAGGGCGTGTTTCTGCTGCGCAGCGGCGGCACGGACCACGAGTGAACAGAGGATAGAATGCGCCGCATTCTCATCCTCGGGCCGCCTGGCAGCGGCAAGTCCACCCTCGCCCGGCGGCTGGGTGCCCGGCATGGACTGCCGGTGTTCCATCTCGATCAGGCCTATTGGCGTCCCGGCTGGGTGGCAGCGGAGCCGGACGACTTTCGCGCCGAAGTCGCGCGCATCGCGGCGCTGCCGGCCTGGGTGATCGACGGCAACTACACCGACACGATCTCGCCGCGCTTGGCTGCGGCCGATACTCTGATCTATCTCGACGTGCCAGCCTGGCTGTCGCTTGCCCGCATCCTCAGGCGCATCGCCGCAAGCTACGGGCGGCAGCGGCCCGATATGGCGGAGGGCTGCCGGGAGCAACTCGACCTCGCCTTTCTAGGCTTCGCCCTGACCTGGAACCGCAAGCGGCGGGCGCGAAGCCTCGCCCTCGTCTCAAGATTTTCGGGGCGTGGGATCGTGCTGCGTGGTCGGCAGGACTTCGAGGCCGAATTGCCCCTGCGATAGCCTGCTTCGCACGCGAGCCTATGCCGCTTCCGCCCGCGCCAGCTCCGCTGCGATGCCGGCGGCGAGGTCGACCGCCTGATTGCGGATGTCGGGCACCGCGATGCACTCCCAGAGCGCGCCGCGCATGAGAGGCCCGAGCGTCCAGACCGGTCCGGCCTGGCGCTGTCCGCGCGCCCGGAAATCCGCACCCACGTCGAGGCCGAGGCCGAACGCGCCGGGGCGGACCAGCCCGCGGTCGATCAGCCGGCGCAGCAGCGGGTCGGTCGTCTCGCCGACGCGGCCGATCCCGGTGGCGTCGAGGATGCACTGGACCGCGAGACGCTCCGGCTCCGCGGCACCGCGCGGCCTCAGGGTCACGACGGCCTGGGTCGCCTCGTCCGCGATCGACAGGATCCGCCCGGCACGCACCGTGAGCCTGCCGTCGGCGATCTCCCGGTCGATCGCGTCGGCAGCGGGCGGCGCCGAGCGATGCCGGTGGACGTCCCAGAACGGGCGCAGATGGCGCAGGAAGCGGCCGCGCTCGGAGTGCGGCAGGCTGCGCCAGATGAAATCCGTCACCGGACGGAGCGCGTCGACCACGCTGCGCCAGTCGTCGCTGGCCGCGCGGGCGGAGGCATGAAGCCGCCGGCTCAGGGTGGCGAGCGAGGAAAGGTCTGCCGCGGTCAGGTTCGGCACGGGGTGCGCCGCGGCCGGCGCATGCGTGTTCGGCAGCAGGCCGCGCCGCGACAGCGCGACGATCGGGCCGGCGAAGCCGCGCCGACGGAGGGAGACGACGGCGTCGATCATGGTCAGTCCGGTGCCGACGACCAGCACCGGCTGATCGGGCTGCAGCCGGCCGATGGTCTCGGGCGCCCAGATGTCGGCGCGGTGCGCGCTATGCGGCTCGCCGGTGCCGGCGAGGTTGCCCATGGCGAGGACAGCCCCCGCGACCGGCAGGCCGAGACCGCCCTCGGTGCGCAGCGAGAAGCCGCCCGCGGACGGCACGAGATCGGTCACCGCATCGTTGACGAGACGCAGCCGCGGCGGCCCGCCATTCGTGACGGTTTCGGTCAGGATTTCAGAGAGATAGCGCCCATAGAGCGGCCGCGAGGCGAAGGTGCCGGCCGGGGTGGCACGGATCCCGACGGCCTCCTCCGGCGGCAGGCAGGCGGCGTTGCGCGCGAGCCAGTCCTCGAAATGCCGCGGGCGGTCCGGAAACGCGCTCATGTTCGCGGCGCGCAGGTTGAGGAAGTGGCCGAAATCGCCCGTGCCGTAGGCGAGCCCGCGCGCAAAACTCTCGGAACGCTCGCAGAGCAGTACAGGCCGCTCGCGCGGCAGGGCTTCGAGCAGCTGGATCGCGGCCATGGTGCCGCTGAAGCCGGCACCGATCACGGCGATGGGGAGCGCAGAGGACGACGCGCCCATGATGACAGACTCCGGAACGGACTACGCGCGCCGCCCGGCACCGGGCGGCACAACCAATTCGTTCTCTATAACGAACGACCGAAGGGCCCGTAAAGCACGGATCCACTGCGGTGCCGTTGGCTAGCACAATACAGCGGCTGCCGTGACAAACGAAGCTGCAGAAGCCGGGTCGGCGGCCGCTCGATCATTCTCTCAGATGCGGTCATACGGAGAAGAAGATTCGAAAAATCGTTTTATAAAAAGAACAATGATGGCGCCGTTCCGTACATGTGCGCCAGATCACGCCGCCTCACCGGCAAGCCGCCGTGCCGCCCGCCCGCGCCCGATCAGCGGCAGCAGGCGCGCGAGATCCGGGCCATGGTCGAGTCCCGTAAGCGCTTGACGCAGCGGCATGAACAGCGCGCGGCCCTTGGCTCCCGTCTCGCGCTTGACCGCCTCGGTCCAGCTCTTCCAGGTTCCGCCATCGAAGGCGCCCTCCGGCAGCAGCGCGAGCGCCTTCGCCGCGAAATCCGGATCCGAAATCACCGGGCTCACCGGCCCGGCGACGATGCGCCACCATAGGGCCGCATCGCCGACCTTGACGAGGTTCGCCTTCACCGCCTCCCAGAAGGATTCCGACGTCTCTTCAGGAACTTCCATGGCGATGAGCCGGTCCCGCGCCTCCGCGAAGGGCATGGCGTGGACGAGTTGTGCGTTGATGCCGTCGAGTTCGGCCGGGTCGAACTTTGCCGGCGCCCGCGAGATCCGGCCGAGATCGACGAGGCTCGCGAGGTAGTCGAGGGAGGCCACCGGCCGCACCGCCTCGGAGGTGCCCGTCAGCGCGGCGAGCGCTGCGACCGAGGCCGGTTCGTAGCCGGCTTCGCGCAGCCCCCGCAGCGAGAGGTGGCCGAGGCGTTTCGACAGGCCCTCGCCATCCGCAGTGGTAAGCAGGTTGTGATGCGCAAAGACCGGCACGGGATAGCCAAGTGCCTGGAAAAGCTGAACTTGTACGCCGGTATTGGTGACGTGATCCTCGCCGCGGATGATGTGCGTCACGCCCATCTCGGCATCGTCGACCACCGAGGGGAGGGTGTAGAGCGCGCTGCCGTCCTCGCGGATCAGGACGGGATCGGAGAGGGAGGCGCAGTCGACGTGGCTCTCGCCGCGGACGAGATCGGTCCAGGCTACGACGACGGGGTCGAGCTTGAACCGCCAGTGCGGGCGGCGGCCCTCGGCCTCCAGGGCGGATTTTTCGGCATCCGAGAGCGCGAGCGCGGCGCGGTCGTAGATCGGCGGGAGGCCGCGGCCGAGCTGGCGTTTGCGGCGGCGATCGAGCTCTTCGGCGGTCTCGTAGCAGGGGTAGAGACGACCCTGCGCGATCAGTTTTTCTTTGGCGGCGTCGTGACTTGGCGTGCGCTCGCTCTGCCGGGCGAACAGGTCGGGCACGATGCCGAGCCAGGCCAGGTCCTCCTGGATCGCCTGGGCGAACGCCGCCGTCGAGCGCGCGCGGTCGGTGTCGTCGAGGCGCAGCAGGAACCGGCCCAAGGTCTTGCGGGCAAACAGGAAATTCAGCAGCGCCGGCCGGGCGTTGCCGATATGGAGGAAGCCCGTCGGCGAGGGCGCGAAGCGGACGAGGGGGGTGGTCATGGCCGCCACGCCTAACGGGTTTGGCCGCCCCTGCGAAGGGGGCCGCCCGATGCTGCCTTGGATAGACACGGTATGCGTCGGCCCGTACGCCACGGTCAGCATGAACCGGCCGCGCATGCCGTCCATGGCCAGTCTTGACGGAACTCGATGCCCGGCCCTAGAAGCGCAGCGTTCGCCGGGCAGCGCTCCGGGCGACGCCACGGCCGGCATGGACGGTTAGCACAGCGGTAGTGCGTTCCCTTCACACGGGAAAGGTCGCAGGTTCGATCCCTGCACCGTCCACCATTTTCTACGTGATCCTTTCAGCTTCGCCTCCGGGATCGTCCGCTGCATCGGCAGCGGCGCGGGGTCGCGCTTGCCGACGTCGTCGGGGCCGGGTCAGGCCGGCACGAGGTCTGCCACCGCCGCCGGCAATGCGTCGAAATGGTCGATGATGCGGTCGGGGGCGAGGTCGCGCATCGGGATCGCCGTGTAGCCGAAGCTCACGCCCACCACCGGAATGCCGGCCGCCTTGGCCGCGTCGACGTCGGCGCGTGAATCTCCGACCATCACCGCGCGGGCCGGATCGCCCCCGGCCCGTTCGACGGTGCCGGTGATGTGGCGCGGGTCTGGCTTCGAATACGCGAACGTGTCCTTGCCGACGATCGCCGCGAAGCGGTGCCCGAGGCCGAGCGCGCCGAGCAGGTCGACGGCGTGGCGCTCGACCTTGTTGGTACAGACGGCGAGCAGGAATCCCTCCGCCTCCAGCCGGTCGAGGGCCGTGGCCACGCCCGGATAGAGCCGCGACCGCTCGGCGAGATGCGCCCCGTAATGCTCCAGGAAGTCCTGGAACAGCCGTTCGAGCCGCGCCGGCTCCAGCGTTTCCCCGGCCGCCGAGAACCCCCGCTGGATCAGCGCCCGCGCGCCTGCCCCCAGCAGGTCCCGCGCCTGCTCCAGCGGCAACGCCGCCAGCCCCTCCCGATCCAGGATCACGTTCAGCGTCCCGATCAGGTCGCCCGCAGTGTCCGCAAGCGTCCCGTCGAGGTCGAACACGGCGATCTTCTTCAGGGTGGAGGACGTTTTCAGAGTGGAGGACATGGAGGCTCGCGCGGCGGGGGAGGGCGCGGCCGGGGATGGACCGGATGGATGGGGGGATCAAGGCGGCAAGGTTCAGGCCCCGCCCCGGCACCCGCCTCCCATCGGACGGTCGCGGCGGGACGATGGATCAGTCGTTCATCGCACCGTACCAGTTCTGCATGCGCCCAGCGTCCAAGGCTTGGGTTGCCGCGCGTGCATCGTCGCGAAGGATCGCGCGAAGCTGGTCCGGCGGCTGTCCATAGATCTGCTTGAACGCGCGGGAGCAGTGGCTCACGCTCGAGAAGCCGACCCTTTGTGCCATGAGGGTGATGGATTTCTTGTCGCCCGGTCGGAGGATCAGCGAACGCAAGCGCGCGGCGCGCCGACGCGTGACGACCGCTTCGACGCCGCCGACACTTCGCATCGCGCGATACAGCGAGGCGCGCGACACACCGATGCTGCGGGCCACGATGTCGGCGTTGAGATCCGACCCGAGGTTGTCGTCGATGAACAATTCGGCTTTCAGGCGCCGGGCGAGTTCCAGATCGTTTTCGCTGACGACGGCGTCGAAAGCCGCCTCGGATCTCCCCTGGATCTTGCCGAGCATACTGGTGATGACCTGACTGCCTCCGGCTGCCAGGGCCTCAGAGAAGCGCGGTGCGCACCGGATCAACGACAGCACGGTCTCACCGAGCGAGCCCGTTTCGCCCTTCGGCAGGATGCGTCCGTGCAGATCCCGCGCGTCCGGTGCGGCGGCCTCGACCAGGTCGCGGGCCAGGATGACGGTGACGAAGTCGGCGTCGGCGACATGGGACCGCATCGGCTGGGTCGCGTCGAAGAGAACGGCGTCACCTGGGGCCAGACGGCGCTCCTCGCCGCTCCGACCGCTCACAATGCGGCCGGAGCGCAAGACCTGCAGGTAGTAGTGCTCGAAGCCGTCGCGCCGGATCTGTGCGGGGTCGCGCCAGTGGTCGGCACCGATGAGCTGCCGGTCGAACAGCGTCAGGCGGCCGTAATGGTGCGCCGCGATGGTCGCCTCGAATGTCTCACCTAGGAGGGATGTCGTCGCTCCGCTCGACTGGATCAGATCGTGATAGAGGCCGAAGCTGTCGGCCGACGCCCTGCTGAGATACGTCTCATTGGGGCTCGCCGGCCGTTGGATGCCCGTACGCGTCATACCGTTTCTAACTGATCGGCGGGATGCGTCCGACACCCCTTGGGCCGCCGGATGGCGTACACGACGGATGCCGGTCGCGACAGAGCGGTATCGAGGGTGCGGGGCATTGTTCTCGTGCGCGTGGGGACGGGCGCAACAATTCGGCGGAATGCTTCGGCCCCGTCTTGCGCGAGACGGCCGATCCCGGCGGCGCGGAAGGGGGGATCGCATCGTCGGACAGGCTCCGAAACCTGGGCGTCCCCGCAGCTCTCGCGAGCAACGGCAGGAAGCAGGGAGAGTATCGTACGGGACGCCGATTCCGGCATGACGATCCGGCTGAGATTGCTGCGCGAGCGCCACCATCGGCACGGGACCGGCTCGAGACGCGGGAGAGTCGTTTCGTCCCCGGCATGGGCCGAGACGGGCATCGATCCGCAAGCCTGGGCCGGGTCGGCCGTCGATATGTGGCCGAGGTGCAACGCGAACGATTTTCGGCGCCAATACTGGATCGATTCCAATCTATAGGTTTCGACGGACCGGAGTATTTCGGTTGAGTTCACAAAGACTTGATCGCTCTCCGGCGGAGAACTTAGAAGTCATCTAAAGCACTGAGATGCTTGCATAATCCCTGCGCCTCTGTCTGGTCGGTCCATGGGGATCGCGGGACGTGCTGGGATCCGCGCGGGACAGGGCTGGTGTCATGGAGGGGGTATCGATCGATGCGCTGCATCGGCGCGAAGGGCTGAAGCTTCAGCGCTTCCTGCGGCGCCTGCTCGAGAACCCGGCCGACGCCGCCGACGCGACGCAGGAAACCTACCTGCGCATGCTCGCCGCGCTCACGCGGACAAATATCGAGCATCCCACCGCCCTGCTGTTTCGTGTCGCCCACAACGTGGCGCTGCGCATGCGGAACCGTCAGCGGCTCGAACGGACCCTGTTCGCGGCGACGACCGATGCGGATCTGGCGGGGATCGTCGACGGCTATGCGCTCCCGGAGCGGGACACGATCGCCCGCCAGGAGCTGAAGCGCCTCGCCGCGGCCATCGACGCGTTGCCGCCCCGCTGCCGCGCGGTGTTCCTGCTCAGCCGCGTCGACGGCCTCGCGAATGGGGAGATCGCGCTCCGCCTCGGCGTCACCCGCAACATGGTCGAGAAGCACATCATCAAGGCGCTCCTGCATTGCCGGCGCTGCAGCCTCGTTTTGTTCTGAGCGGACCGCATCAGGAGATCGGCGTCTCGTTGATCTAAGGTATCGCGAGGCGTCGCCGGGCCATGCCGGCGCTCAGCAAGATACCGGGGGAATGGCCGTGTCCCGCACCGACGAATCCGATCCCGATGCGGCGGGCATCGAGGATCCGATCGACGAGGAGGCGGCGGGCTGGGTCGCGCGGCTCTCCTCGTCCGACGCCACCGACGCCGACCGGGCGGCCTTCGAGGCCTGGCGGTCGGCGGACCCGGCGCATGCGGAGGCCCATGCCGAGATGGATGCGCTGTGGCGCAGGCTCGGGCGCCTGCCCGATCCGCGTCCGCGTCCCGGCCCGCCCAAGACCCTCGCCGGCATCGCCGTCGCGCTCCTGCTCGGGGGTGCCCTGGCCTACCAGGCCGGCCTCGTCGACCGGCTGCGCGCCGACCTGTGGAGCGGTGTCGGATCCATCGAGCACGCGACGCTGGCCGACGGCAGCCGGGTCCACCTCAACACCGACACGGCGATCGCGCTGCACTTTTCGGAGACGGAACGCGGGGTCGAGCTCCTGCGCGGCGAGGCCGTCTTCGATGTCGTGCCGGACCCCAAGCGCCCGTTCGTCGTCAGCCACGGCGGCCTGAGCGCGCGCGCCGTCGGCACGCGCTTCGTCGTGCGCGTGGATGGCGCGGACAGTCCGGTGGGCGTCGCGGAAGGGCGCGTCGAAGTCGTGGCGGCGGGTCGCCACGCCATGCTCTCGGCGGGCGAGGCGGTCCGCGTCGGCGACGACGCGGCCTTGGCCGTGAGCGCGGCGAACGTCGATCGCAGCACGGCGTGGCGCGAGGGCCGGTTGGTCTTCGCCGGCCAGTCGCTCGCGACCGTTCTGGCCGAACTCGACCGCTACCGTCACGGCCGCATCGTCCTCCTCGACCGCCGGCTGGGGGAGCGGCGCGTCACCGGCGTCTTCGATCCCCGCGAGACCGACGACGCCCTCGACGTGATCGCGGCCACGATGGGGGTCCGCATCCGGCGTCTCTCGCCCCTACTCGTCCTCGTCGGATCGCCCCTGTGAGACCGTTTCCGGTCGAATCCTTCAGCTTACCACACCCCCTTCCCCGGACGGGTGGAGCGTCAGCGGAACCCGATCCGGGGCCCAGCATAAGGACGTCGCGAAGCGTCGAAACGTCTGCGTCGTTCATAGCGAGCCGCTGGCGCGGCCCTTGTCTCTCTGGATCCCGGATCACCTTCGACTGCGTTCCAGGCGTCCGGGAAAGGGCCGTGGCATCGAACGGATCGACCGGGAACGGTCTGAGACCAAGAGGCGATGAGTCCGGCCCTTCGCCCGCCCGACGGCGCACAGGAGTCTGAGAAAAATCGAAAAAAACGGCGATCGGACGTCAGGAGATGGCGCGCTCGTTGATCTTGGTTTGTGAGGGGCGCGGATAGCGCGAAGCGTACCGCCCCCCTCGATCGACCCGGGGGCTTGGCAGGGGCTTGGCATGACGACGCGTGCGCGCAGATTTTCACACCGCCGGATGACGCGGATCGCGCTGGCCGGCGTCTCCGTCGCGGTGATGGCTCAGGCGGTCGCCGCCCGGGCCGGCGAGGCGCAGGGCGTCGTCGGCACCGCACCGATCTCCGCGACGCGCAGCGTCCGGCTCGCCATCCCGAAAGGCTCCCTGGAAACCGGCCTCGTCGCCTTCACCGAACAGGCCGGGGTCAAGCTCGTCTACCCGACCGAGCTGACGGCGGCGCTGGAGACGCAAGGGGTCGACGGCGAGTTCCACCCGATCGACGCGCTGACCCGGCTCTTGGAAGGCACGGGCCTGATCCACAAGCCGGCCGGCGCCTCGACGATCACCCTGGTCAACCCGCGCTACGTCCAGCTCGGTGCGCCCGCGGCCGGCGCCGTGACGCTCGAAGAGCTGCACGTCCAGGGGCAGGGCGGCGCGCGCGGCGCGACCGTCGCGGGCCAGCCGCCCCGGACCGGCACCGTGGGCCAGCCCCCCGTCCCCTATGCCGGCGGCCAGGTCGGAACCGGGACCCGCGTCGGCTTCCTCGGCAACCGCTCCGTCCTGACGACGCCGTTCAACACGACGGGCTACACGGAGAAGCTGATCGCCGACCAGCAGGCGCGCTCGGTCGGCGACGTCATCCAGAACAATCCGTCGGTGCGCAACGACGCCCCGCCCTACAGCGAGCGCGACTCGTACTTCATCCGCGGCTTCTCGGTCACCAACGTCGACACGGCCTTCGACGGCCTGTTCTACATCGCCAACGCGCGCCGCAGCTTCACCGAAGGCCTCGAGCGGGTCGAGGTCCTGCTCGGCCCGACCGCGCTCCTGAGCGGCGGCACCGGGCGCGTCGGCGGCACCATCAACCTCATCCCGAAGCGCGCCTTCGACGAGCCGCTCACGCGGATCACCACGAGCTATTTCAGCGATTCCCAGGTCGGCACTCATCTCGACCTCGGCCGCCGCTTCGGCGCCTACAAGGAATGGGGCGTGCGCTTCAACGGCGCCTACCGCAACGGCGCGACGCCGCTCGACAAGAACGCGATCGAGGTCGGCGTCGCGGCGCTCGGCCTCGACTATCGCGGCGACGGATTGCGCGCCTCGCTCGACTTGAACCATTCCACGCAGAACATCACGGCGCCGACCTCGCTGTTCAACGCGGTCGCGGCGGGCATCCCGGTGCCGCGCGCCCCCAACAACCGCCGCAACACGTCGAGCACGCTGGAATACAACGACAGCCGCTACAACATGGCCGCCGGCCGGGTCGAGTACGACATCCTGCCCGACACGACGCTCTATGCGGCCGGCGGCGTCAGCCGCTACAACGAGGACTTCCTGACTTCGAACTATCTGGTCCAGAGCACGACGGGCCGGGCGCTCAACTCGCTCGCCGTCCAGCCCCTCGAGCTCGAGGGCTTCACCGGCGAAGTCGGCCTGCGCTCGCAGTTCTACACCGGCATCGTCGATCATCATGTCACCGTGGCGGCCGTCGAGGCCGTCAGCAAGAACCACTCGCGCGGCTTCTTCCCGTTCGCCCTGCCGTCCTTCCAGACCAACATCTACGCCCCGATTCATCTGCCGAACGGCTCGGTCCCCACGATCAACTTCCCCCGCTCCGAGCGGCAGCCGCTGTTCACGGAGCTCTACGCGCGCAGCGTGGCCGTGGCCGACACCCTGTCGCTGGGCGACGACCGCGTCCTGCTGACCTTGGGCGGCCGGTTTCAGGAGATCGACCTGAAGAGCTACGCCACGCGCCCGGGGCCGACGCAGGGCACCCTGGCCTCGAACTACGTCGAGAGCCGGTTCAGCCCCGCCTTCGCCCTGGTGGTCCGGCCCTTCGAGAACCTCTCGTTCTACGGCAACTACATCGAATCGCTCGATGCCGGGCCGACCGCGCCGGCCGTGGCCGTCAACGCCAACGAGGTGTTCGCCCCGGTCGTCAGCCGGCAGAAGGAGGTCGGCGCCAAGTACGATTTCGGGACCGTCGCCGTGACGGCCTCGCTGTTCGAGATCGAGCAGCCGAACGCCTTCACCGATCCGACGACCCGGCGCTTCTCGGTGAGCGGCCTGCAGCGCAACCGCGGCGCCGAATTCCTCGTGGCCGGAGAGCCCTTCGCCGGGATACGCCTGCTCGGCGGCGTCACCTTCATCGACGCCACGCTGGTGAAGACGGCGGGCGGCCAGTTCGACGGCAAGGCGGCGCCCGGCGTCCCCGACACGGCGCTCAACCTCTACGGCGAATACGACCTGCCACCGTGGCTCGCTCCCGGCCTGACCGTGACCGGGCGGGCGATCTACACGAGCAGCATGTTCTACAACCAGGCCAACACCCAGTCGGTCCCGGACTGGACCCGGTTCGACGCGGGGCTGCGCTACGTCTTCGAGGGCGCGAACGGCAACCCGGTGGTGATGCGCGCCGTCGTCGAGAACATCTTCGATGATTCCTACTGGGCATCGGCCGCGCGCGGCTTCCTCGCCGTCGGGGCACCGCGCACGGTCATCGTATCCGCGACAGTCGATTTCTAATTTCAGCGGCCCTTACGTCTGACGCCTTCAGGGCGGTCCGCCGGACGCGCGGCGGCGCGCCTTCGCGCTTGCCGACGGCCGACGGCCGACTGCGTCGAAGTTTACGGCCGCCGGTATGACCCTACCCCTTGGCGATCAGGTCCTTGATCCGGCTCGCCAGCGCCTCCATCACGAAGGGCTTCGTCAGCACCTGCATGCCGGGTTCGAGGTAGCCGTTTCCGAGGACGGCGTTCTCGGCGTAGCCGGTGATGAACAGCACCTTGAGGCCGGGCCGGGTCACGCGGGCGGCGTCGGCCATCTGGCGGCCGTTCATGCCTCCCGGCAGGCCGACATCGGTGACGAGCAGGTCGACGCGGATGTCGGAGCGCAGCAGCTTCAGCCCGGCCGAGCCGTCCGCCGCCTCGATCGCGGTATAGCCGAGGTCCTCCAGTACCTCGGCCACCAGCATGCGCACCGTCGGCTCGTCGTCGACGACGAGCACGGTCTGGCCCTGCTCGCCCCGCGGGGCGGCCGAGAGGTCCGGGGCGGCGTCGCCCTCCTCGGCCGGTCCGTAATGGCGGGGCAGGTAGATGCACAGCGTGGTGCCGGTGCCGACCTCCGAATAGATCCGCACCTGCCCGCCGGACTGGCGGGCGAATCCGTAGATCATCGAGAGGCCGAGGCCCGTACCCTGGCCGATCGGCTTCGTCGTGAAGAACGGCTCGAACGCCTTGGCGATGACGTCGGCGCTCATGCCGGTGCCGGAATCGCTGACGCAGAGGGAGAGGTACTGGCCGGGCTCCAGGTCGCGCTCCCTGGCCGCATGCGTCTCGAGCCACCGGTTGGCGGTCTCGATGGTGATGCGGCCGCCATCCGGCATGGCGTCGCGGGCGTTGATGCAGAGGTTCAGCAGCGCGTTCTCGAGCTGTGAGGGGTCGACCATGGCCGGCCACAGGCCGGCGGAGGCGACCACCTCCAGGGTGATCTCCGGCCCGATGGTGCGCCGGACCAGATCCTCCATGCCGGCGACGAGGCGGTTCACGTCGGTGGGCTTCGGGTCGAGGGTCTGGCGGCGCGAGAAGGCCAGCAGCCGGTGGGTCAGCGCGGCGGCCCGCTTCGCGGCACCCTGCGCGGCGTTGACGTAGCGGTCGATCTCGGTGAGCCGGCCCTGGCTGACGCGGTTCTGCAGGAGTTCGAGCGAGCCCGAGATGCCGGTGAGCAGGTTGTTGAAGTCGTGGGCGAGGCCGCCGGTGAGCTGGCCGACCGCCTCCATCTTCTGCGACTGGCGCAGGGCCTCCTCGGCCCGGCTCAGGGCCTGCGCCTGCTCCTTCTCCGCCGTGACGTGGCGGCCGGTGGCGTAGATCAGCGCGCCCTCCGGCACCGAGACCCACGACATCCAACGGTAGCCGCCGTCCTTGTGGCGATAGCGGTTCTCGAAGGGCGGCAGGGCCTGCCCGGCGGCATGTGCGATCGCCTCGGCCGTCACCGCCCCGTCCTCGGGGTGGACGAAGTCGCGCACGCCGCAGCCGAGCATCTCCTCCGGCAGCCAGCCCAGGATCCGGGTCGCGGCCGGGCTGACGGCGCGGAACACGCCCTCCGCGTCGATCACCACCATCAGGTCCTGCGAGACGCTCCAGGTGCGGTCGCGCTCGCGGGTTCGCTCCTCGACGCGCTCCTCCAGCATGGCGTTCATCGCGTGCAGGCGGCGTTCGTCGCGCTTGCGCTCGGTCAGGTCGAGCATCGCGCCGATCATCCGGATCGGTTCGCCGCGCTTGCCGCGCACCATGTAGCCGCGGTCGAGCACGTCGGCGACGGTGCCGTCGGCGCGGCGGAAGCGGTATTCGTGGCTCCACTCGTCCTCGGTGCCGGCGATGGTGGAGCGGATGTCCGCCTCGACCCGGGCGCGGTCGTCCGGGTGGACGTGGTCGAGCCACCATTCGCCGGTGGTACCCACCGTGGCGAGGTCGTAGCCGTAGGCGGAGTGCAGGGACTCGTTCCACAGCACGTGGTTCGAGACGAGGTCCCAGTCCCAGATCGCGTCGTTCGTCGCCCGCGTGACGAGGCGGTAGCGCTCCTCGGTGGCGCGCACGGCGAGCTCGGCGGTCTTGCGGACGGTCACGTCGCGCACCGTGCCGACGAAGCGGGTCTGGCGGCCGTCCGCGAAGGTGGACTTGCCCCGCGCGGCGAGCCAGCGCGTGGCGGCGCCGTCCCGGGGGCGCACGCGGTACTCGATGTCGAACATCCCCGTGCCGGCCGGATCGGTCGCGGCGCGCACGGCCGCGTCGGCCGCCGCGCGGTCGTCGGGATGCAGGCCCGCGAGGTAGCTGCCGGCATAGGTCACGGCCTCGTCCAGCCCGACGCCGAACAGGTCGCGCACGCGCTCGTCCCAGCGCAGCACGTCGGTCTGCGGCGCATAATCGAAGATGCCGATGCCGGTGGCCTCGACGGCGAGCCGCATGCGCTCCTCGGAGGCCGCCAGCGCCTCCTCCGCCGCCCGCGAGCGCGCGTCGGCCCGGTGCTGCTCGGTGCGGTCGCGCAGGATCTTGAGGTAGCCGACGAGGGTGCCGTCCGCCGCCCGCAGCGGCATCATCTCGCCCAAGCCGAAGAAGGGCGAGCCGTCCTTGCGCCGGCGCCAGCGCGCGTCGGCCCCGCGCCCGACCTCGCGGGCCGCCCGCATCTCGCGCTCGGGAATGCCGGCGGCGACGTCCTCGGGCGTGAAGAAGGCGTCGGCGGGCCGGCCGCACATCTCCGCCGCGGTCCAGCCGACGATCCGCTCCGCGCCGAGGTTCCAGCTCGTCACGATGCCGTCGAGGTCCATGGTGACGATGGCGTAGTCGACGGCGCTGTCGAGGATCTGGCGGTGGCGCGTGCCGGCCTCGCGCAGGGTGCGCACCGCATCGTCCCGCTCGGCCACGGCGCGGCGCAGCGCCATCTGCCCCATCACCTGGCGCGCCAGGCGTTCCAGGGCCGCGGCCTGCCGGGGCGCGAGGCCGCCGGGACGGGGCGCGTGGTCGATCACGCAGAGCGTCCCGATCGGCGCGCCTTCCGGCGTCTCGAGCCGGGCGCCGGCATAGAAGCGCAGGAAGGGCGCACCGGTGACGAGGGTGTTGTCGCGGGTGCGGGGATCCTGCGTCAGGTCGGGGATGACGAGCAGGCCCGGCTGCTCCAGCGCGTGGGCGCAGACCGATTGCGCGATCGGCGTCTCGCAGGGATCGAACCCGACCCGGGCCTTGAACCATTGCCGGTCGCCGGTGACGAGGCTGACCAGGGCCACCGGCGTCCCGCAGATCTCGGATGCCAGAGCCACGATGTCGTCGAAGCCCGTCTCCGCCGGCGTGTCGAGGATGCCGTAGCGGTCGAGGGCCGCGAGGCGCGCGGTCTCCGGAGCTGCGGTCTCAGGAGGCGCGGTCTCGGGCCGGTCCGTGGGGGGCGTCGTTGGCATGGTCGGGGGGCGTCGATCCGGATGAGCGTCGACCGCGCTGCGGTTCCGCGCGCCGGGAAACGGGACCGCCCACGACGGGCGGCGGGGCCGGTGCCGCACCGGCCGTCCCGACTGGGTAGCCGGTTGGCGGAGGGGCGGCAATTTCCCCCGGGCGGTTTTCCGATGGCGGGCTGCGGCCTGCGGACGCGTCATCCGGCGGCGGGACTTCGTTGGCCGGGCGGGGCTTCATCCCCTCGACAAGACTTCGTTAACCACGATCGGGTCCTGTTCGGCGGATGTTTCCCCCCGTGACAGGGTCATCGGCCATGCGCGCCTGCCTTTCGCCCCGAGCCGCCCGGACGGCGCTTGCCGGCCTCGTCCTCTCCGCAGCGAGCCTGCCGGCGCTGGCCGCCGGCCCCTACGAGTTCGTGCCGGCGCCGCAGATCGACCTCAACCGGGTCTACCGGGTCGACCGCTCCACGGGTGAGGTCACGTCCTGCCAGTACGGCCTGCGCGACGACAACGTCGGGGTGACCCTTTGCTTCGCCGCCGGCGAGGGCGCGGCCGCCCAGTCCCCGGCCGAGTACGGCCTCGTCGCCTCCCGCCACACCCGCGAGGCCGGGGTGTTCCGCGTCAACTACCGCACCGGCGAGATGAGCATCTGCTACGTCCAGGTCCGCGAGGAACTCGTGGTCTGCACGCCCCAGACCAACCCGGCCCCGGCCGGCACCGTCACCGGCTCGATCGCTCCCGCCGCCAAGGCCGCCCCGAGCGTGACGCCCCCGCAGGGCGCCCGGCCCTGATGCCGCGCGTAGGACGATCCCTGTTGTGGAGTGGATCGGCGCTTCGAAGGACTGGAGCCGCGGCCTTGGAGTCGAACCAAAGCTACGAGGTCATGCACGACCTCCGGGTTCCCCGCCCCCACCCGCGGCATACCGCCTGTTTTCTACAGGCTCTGCTGTCTAAAGCACAAAATACGACTGCGGCAAATGTTCATGTTACTGTCAGATCGACTTAATCTCCACGATTAAGCATCGCTTTTATTCCATGCCAAAATAAACTCGGTCGGTCGCAGGTGCCTGGCCGGATTAAAACCGCTCCGAGCCGACAGTCCGACATCGGCTGCCCGCGTTTGCCCGCGACGTGAGGCGTGCTAGGGGCTCGCGCCGACGCCGTGAGCACGCCCGATGTACGCCTCCCTCTCCAACGCCGCCTTCGGACCCGCCGCGTGAGCGGCCCGGACCTGCGCCGCGCCGCCGCCGCCCGCGCGGTCGACCTCGTCGCGGACGGGATGCGGCTCGGGATCGGCACCGGCTCCACCGCCAACGCCTTCATCCTGCTTCTGGGCGAACGCGTGCGCGCCGGGCTCGACGTCATCGGCGTGCCGACCTCCGAGGCGACCCGCGCGGCCTGCGAGGCCGAGGGCATCCGGCTCGGCAGCCTGGAGGAGTACCCCGAGCTCGACCTCACCGTCGACGGCGCGGACGAAATCGATGCGAACCTGCGCCTGATCAAGGGCGGCGGCGGCGCCCTGTTGCGCGAAAAGATCGTGGCGCATGCCAGCCGCCGCATGGTGGTGATCGCGGACGCGGCCAAGCACGTGCCGGTGCTCGGCGCATTCCCCCTGCCGATCGAGGTCAACCTGTTCGGGTTCGGCGCCACCTTCAAGGCGATCCAGAAGGCCGTCGAATCGGCCGGCTGCGCGGGGGAGATGACGCTGCGCAAGGCTTCGGGCGGCCAGCCCTACGTGACCGACGGCGGCCATGCCATCGTCGATGCGCGGCTGCAGGCGATCCCCGAACCCGAACGGCTCTCGGCGGCCCTGTGGGCGGTGCCCGGCGTGGTCGAGCACGGCCTGTTCCTCGGCCTCGCCACCGCCGCGATCCTCGCCGAGGCGCGCGGCGACGAGGCCGTGGTCACGGTTCTGGGCTCTCCGTGAGCCCGTTCGACCGATTCCCGATCATCCGACACGACACCGGAGCGCCGTCCATGTCCCGCCGCCTCGACGCCCTGGCCGCCCGTCTCCTCTGGGCGGCGCTCGTCGGCGCAACGGCCCTGCCGCTCGCGGCCCTCGCGCAGCAGCCGGCGAAGCCTCCTGCGGCCAAGCCGGGCGCTCCGGCCCCTGCCCCTGCCGCGCCCCAGACCCCGGCGGCGAACACGCCGGCCCCAATCGGCCCGAGCCATCTCGCGCTGGCCCGCGAGGTCATGTTCAATTCCGGCATCGCCCGCTCGTTCGATTCCATCGTCCCGGCCTTGGCCGAGCAGATCAAGAAGAACGCCGTGACCCGGCCGGAACTCGCCAAGGACCTCGACGAGGTCATCAAGGGCCTGCAGCCGGAGATGGAGCTGCAGAAGCAGCGCATTATCGACGTCGCCGCCCGGATCTATGCCGGGCGCCTCGCCGAGCCCGAGCTGAAGGAAATCGTGGTCTTCTTCCGCTCGCCCGCCGGCAAGCGCTACGTCGAGACCCAGCCCCAGGTGCTCGACGAGCTCGTCGGAGCCATGCAGGATTGGACCCAGGAGGTCTCGGAATACATGATGATCCGCGTGCGCGCGGAGATGGGCAAGCGCGGCCATCAGCTCCAGTAGGCCGGTGTCCGCCGCGAAGGGCCTCTACGCGGCCGGCGCCGTCGCGCTGGCCCTGGTGCCGCCGGCCATGGCCCTGGCGAACCGCTCCTCGCCGCTCGTCGTCGTCGTCGCGGCGCTTCTCTTCGGTCTCGGCGTCGCCGCCGAGGAGGGGCGCGGAGCCCTGCGCCTCCTGCTGCGGCCCCTCGGCGGCGCGGTCGGGGCGGCCGTGCTCGGCTTCCTGGCCTGGTGCCTCCTGAGTTTCGCCTGGAGTCCGTTTCCGGCACTCTCGCTGCGCACGCTGAGCGAGTTCGGCCCCACACTCGTCGCCGCGTATTGCCTCGCCCGCCTCGCCCCCGGCCGGCTTCCGCCATGGACGCCGCCGCTGGCGGCGGGCGCGCTGGTCGTCGCCTGCCTGTTCGTGGTCGCGAGCCTCCGGCTCGGCATGGCGCCGCAGCGCCTGCTCGGACAGCGCGACGCGTTGTTCGTGTTCAACCGGCCGGTCCTGACCTTCGTGCTCGTCGCCGGACCGCTGGCCTTCCTGGTTTTCGCGCGGGGGCATCGCCTCCTCGCCCTCGGCCTGCTGCTGCTGACTGCTGCTGCGATCGTCTCCTCCGTCAGCGGCGCCGCCGCGATGGGCCTGATCGCCGGGCTGGCCATGGCGGCGCTCGCCCGGCTGCTGCCCAAGCGCTTCGGCCTCGCCCTGGTCGGCACCGGCCTCGGGCTGGCGCTGGTGCTGGCCCCGGTGGAGGGCGACATCCTCGCCCGATTCATGCCGGAGGCGATCCATGCCCGGCTCGAACACAGCTCCTCCCGCGCCCGCGTCGCCATCGCCCGGAGCTTCGGCGCGGCGGTCGCGGCCGATCCCTGGCGGGGGGCCGGCTACGGCACCAGCGCACGCTTCCCCGAAGTGCCGGCGGCGCAGGGTCTCGCGCCCGAGCTGCGGGAGATGCTGGCCGTCGGCCACCCGCACAACAGCTTCCTTCAGGTCTGGGCCGAACTCGGGATCTTGGGCGCGATCCTCGCCGCCGCGGTGCTGTTGCTAACGCTCCGCGCCGTCGCGATCCTGCCGAAGGCGCCCTTCGCCGTGGCGCTGGGCCTGATCGCCGCCGCCGCCGCGATCGCCTTCGTCGAGCACGGCGCCTGGCAGGCCTGGTGGACGGCGGCGCTCGGAACCGCCATCACCTGGCTGCGCGCGGGCCTCGCACGCCCTCCGAAGAGCGACACGGCATGAGCCAGAATTTCGATACCGACCTCTTCGTCATCGGCGGCGGCTCGGGCGGCGTGCGGGCGGCGCGAATCGCGGCCGGGCACGGCGCGCGGGTGATGCTGGCCGAGGAATACCGCGTCGGCGGCACCTGCGTGATCCGCGGCTGCGTGCCGAAGAAGCTGATGGTCTATGCCGGGCGGTTCAGTGACGAGTTCGAGGACGCCGCAGGCTTCGGCTGGGACGTCGGCACCCCGCGCTTCGACTGGGCCGTGCTGAAGCAGCGCCGCGACGCCGAGGTGACCCGGCTCGAGGGCATCTACACCCGCAACCTCGCCGCCTCCGGCGTCGAACTCATCGCCGACCGCGCCGCCATCGAGGACCCGCACACGGTCCGCCTGTGCCATTCCGGAAAACTGATCCGCGCAAAGACCATTCTGGTGGCGGTGGGCGCCGCGCCGGTGAACGAGCCGATGATTCCCGGTGGCGACCTTGCCATCGATTCGAACGGCGTGTTCGAGCTGGAGCGCCAGCCCGAGCGCATCCTCGTCATCGGCGGCGGCTACATCGCCGTGGAATTCGCCGGCGTCTTCGCTGCGCTCGGCAGTAAGACGACGCTCCTGCATCGCGGCGACCGGTTGCTGCGCGGCTTCGACGACGAAATCCGCGACGCGCTCGGCGAGGCCTACGCCAAGCGCATGGACCTGCGCCTCAACCGCACCGTCGAGCGCCTGGAGCGCGACGGCGACGCCATCCGCGCGACGCTCGATGACGGCGAAACCATCACGGTCGACTGCGTGCTCGGCGCCACCGGCCGCCGGCCCAACGTCACCGGCCTCGGGCTGGAGAAGGTCGGCATCGCGACGAAGCCGAACGGCGCCATCCCCGTCGACGACTATTCGCAGACGTCCGTCCCGTCGATCTACGCCGTCGGCGACGTCACCAACCGCGCGGCGCTGACTCCGATCGCCATCCGCGAGGGCCACGCCTTCGCCGACACGGTCTTCGGCGGCAAACCCTGGTGCGTCGACCACCGTCTGATCCCGACGGCGGTGTTCTCGACGCCCGAGATCGGCGTCGTCGGCCACAACGAGGACGTGGCCCGCCAATGTTTCAATGAGATCGACGTCTACCGCTCCAGCTTCCGCCCGATGAAGGCGACCCTGTCGGGCCGCGACGAGCGCGTGCTGATGAAGGTTCTGGTCGACAAGGCCAGCGACCGCGTCGTCGGCGTCCACGTGCTCGGCCACGATGCCGGCGAGATCATTCAGGCGGTGGGCATCGCCGTCACCATGGGCGCGACCAAGGCCGATTTCGACCGCACCATCGCGGTGCATCCGACGGCGGGCGAGGAACTGGTGACGATGCGCTCTCCGGTGGTGACGAAGCATCCGGTGGGTGTGGGATAGGGCCGCCGCCGAAACGTCCGAGAGAATCCGCGATGGTGCGCTCCATGCCCTTCGACCTCTACATCCCCGCGACCGGCAGGCATTTCGACGAGGCCGCCTATCTCGCCGCCAACCCCGACGTGGCGGCCGCCGTCGCGGCGGGCCACGTCCGGTCGGGCCGGAAGCATTTCGACGGCTTCGGCCATCGCGAGGACCGCAGGATGGTCAACGTGCGCGCCGACCTTCGGGCGGCGCGGGCCAGGAAGATGCAGCGCCTGCGGCCGCTGTTCCGGAGCGACATGCCGTGCCTCTGGAACGACGGCAAGGCGGACTTCCTGACGCCGGAACTGCGCGAGGCGACCGGCATCGTCGCCACCGACGCCGTGTCCTCGCACGGCTACGACCAGTCGGGCGTCGACCTGATCGCCCGCTACCCCGACGGCCTCGTCCTCGATTGCGGCGCCGGAAGCCGGCAAACCTATTACGAGAACGTCGTCAACTACGAGATCGTCGACTACCTCTCGACGGACGTGCTGGGCGTCGGCGAGGCCCTGCCGTTCCTCGACGATTCCTTCGATGGCGTCCTGTCCATCGTGGTGCTGGAACATGTCCGCGACCCGTTCACCTGCGCCCGCGAGATCGCGCGCGTGCTGAAGCCGGGCGGCACGCTGTATTGCTGCGTCCCCTTCCTGCAGCCCTATCACGGCTTTCCGCACCACTACTTCAACCCGACGCCGCAGGGCGCGCGACGCCTGTTCGAGGACATGCTCGAGGTCGAGCGGGTGGAGGTCATCGAGTCGACCCACCCGATCTGGGCCCTGCAATGGATCCTGAATTCCTGGCGGGACGGCCTGTCGTCTCCCGTCCGCGAAGAGTTCTCGGCGATGACCGTCGAGCAGCTGCTGCGCGCCCCGGCCGAGCAGGTCGGCCTGCCCTTCTGCCGGGGCCTCTCCCAGGAGAAGCAGCTCGAACTCGCCTGCGCGACCGTGCTGACGGCGCGCAAGCCGTTGCGGTAGGGCGGCCGAGAATACCGAGTTTCCTCGGTCCTCGCTTGCGCTCTCGGTGACGGCCGCTGGGCGGCAACCTCCGAGGGAACGGGCGGAGCCGCAGCCCTGCCTTCCCGTCGGGCCGCCCCGTCCGCCTCTCCCCTTCCGCTGCCTCCACCCATGCCGTAAGCCCTCGGCAAATCCCCCAAAAGCACGTCTGGTCGCATGATACGCCTCGAAAAGATCGGCAAGCAGAACGGCCGGCAGATCGTCTTCATCGAGGCCTCGGCAGCCCTGCAGAAGGGCGAGAAGGCCGGGCTCGTCGGGCCGAACGGGGCCGGCAAGACCACCCTGTTCCGCATGCTCACCGGCCAGGAGGAGCCCGACGAGGGCCTGGTCGCGACGGAGCGCGGCACCACCATCGGCTATTTCAGCCAGGATGTCGGCGAGATGGCCGGCCGCAGCGTCGTCTCCGAGGTGATGGCGGGGGCGGGCGCGGTCAGCGTGGTCGGGGCCGAGCTGAAGGAGATCGAGGCCGACCTCGCCGACCCCGACAAGGCCGACGAGATGGAGGCCATCATCGAACGCTACGGCGAGGTCCAGGCCCGCTTCGAGGAGCTCGACGGCTACGCGCTGGAGGGCAAGGCCTACGAAGTGCTCTCGGGCCTGAGTTTTAGCCAAGAAATGATGGACGGCGACGTCGGCAAGCTCTCGGGCGGCTGGAAGATGCGCGTGGCTTTGGCCCGCATCCTGCTGATGAACCCCGACGTGATGCTGCTCGACGAGCCGTCGAACCATCTCGATCTCGAAAGCCTGATCTGGCTCGAGGCCTTCCTCAAGAACTACGAGGGCGCGCTGCTGATGACCTCGCACGATCGCGAGTTCATGAACCGCATCGTCGGCAAGGTCATCGAGATCGACGGCGGGTCGCTCACCACCTATTCGGGCGATTACGGCTTCTACGAGCAGCAGCGCGCCCTGAACGAGCACCAGCAGCAGGCGCAGTTCGAGCGCCAGCAGGCGATGCTGGCCAAGGAGATCAAGTTCATCGAGCGCTTCAAGGCGCGGGCCAGCCACGCGGCTCAAGTCCAAAGTCGGGTGAAAAAACTCGACAAGATCGAGCGGGTGGAGCCGCCGCGCCGCCGCCAGAGCGTCGCCTTCGACTTCCAGCCGGCGCCGCGCTCGGGCGACGACGTCGTCATGATCAAGAGCGTGCACAAGAGCTACGGCAGCCGCGTGATCTACGAGGGGCTCGACTTCTCGATCCGGCGGCGCGAGCGCTGGTGCGTGATGGGGGTGAACGGGGCCGGCAAGTCGACCCTGCTCAAGCTCGTCACCGGCACCACCAAGCCCGACGACGGCACCGTCGCGGTCGGGGGCAGCGTCAAGCTCGGCTACTTCGCCCAGCACGCCATGGATCTGCTCGACGGCGATCTCACGGTGTTCCAGGACCTCGAATCGAGCTTCCCGCAGGCGGGCCAGGGCTCGCTGCGCGCGCTCGCCGGCGCCTTCGGATTCTCCGGCGACGACGTGGAGAAGCGCTGCCGGGTGCTTTCCGGCGGTGAGAAGGCCCGGCTGGTGATGGCAAAAATGCTCTACGACCCGCCGAATTTTTTGGTGCTCGACGAGCCGACCAACCACCTCGACATCGGCACCAAGGAGATGCTGATCCAGGCGCTCTCCACCTACGAGGGCACCATGCTCTTCGTCAGCCACGACCGGCACTTCCTGGGCGCGCTCTCGAACCGGCTGCTCGAACTCACCCCCGAGGGCATCCACCAGTATGGCGGCGGCTATACCGAGTACGTCGCCCGCACCGGCCAGGAGGCTCCCGGCCTGCGGGGGTGATGCTTTTCCGCAAGCGATACGAGAGGCGTGCTGCCGCTCAAGCCGGCATCGGCTGGGCCTGACGGGGCGGGCGGGACGGAAGCCGGCATCGCGGCGGCCGGCTTCGCCACCGCGCTGCCCAGCACCACCTCGATCGTGTCGCGCAGCGACGAGACGTGCTCGTCGGCCTCGATCTCGCGGCGGCCGGCCGCCTCGGACGCGCCCTCGTCGTCGATGCGCCAGAGGCCGACCGCGATGCGCTTGCCGGGCAGCTTCTGGCGCAGCCGGCCGACGAGGCGGCGCAGGTGGCCGGGCTCGCCGCCGATGGAGAGCGAGATCACCACGACCATCTGCGTCGGGCCGGCATCGAAGCCGTCGATCTTGGCGCGGGCGAGATCCGAGAATTCGGCGATGCGGGTACCGAGTCCGTGCTTGCGCAGGAGCTGGGCCAGGATCGCGGCGGCCGGCTCGTCGAGGAAGCCGCGCCCGGCGACGCAGAGCACCGCGCCCTCCCGCCGCCACGCCTCGGGCAACTCCTCGGGCTCGGGCGGATCGTCGATCGCCGTGGCGGCGTCGCAGGCGGCTTCCGCAGCCACGGCCTTGCCCGCGAACAGGCGCCGCACCGCCTTGGCCGGCTCGACCGGCCGCTCGTCCTCGCGGGATTCCAGCTCCTCGATCAGCGCGGCGATCGAGGTGCGGATGTCGCCCTTCTGCTCGAGGGTCAGCACCCCGCGGGCGGCGTCGCGCGAGGCGAGTTCGAGGCCCTTGAGCACCACCTCGTCGTAATAGGCCGAGAGCGAGCAGGTCCGCAGGATCGTGTCGGCATGCTCCTGCGCCTCCTCCGGGTCGTCGGCGAGCATGCGCTGATAGAAGTTCTCCACCGGCGTCAGGGCCGGGCGGTCGGAGAACAGCACGTCGAGGAATTCGAGCGCGTCGACGTGCCGGCCGAGCACCACGAGGCAGACGGTGAGCGGCGTCGACAGGATCAGCCCGACGGGCCCCCACAGCCAGATCCAGAACAGCGCCGAGACCAGCACCGCGAAGGGCGAGAGCCCGGTGGAGTGGCCGTAGACCAGCGGCTCGATGATCTGCCCGACCAGCGGCTCGATGACCCCGAACAGGATCAACGTGGCGATGACCATGCCCCAGCCCGGATCGACCGCGGCGGCCACCGCCAGCGGAAACACCGCCGAGACGAAGGCGCCGATATACGGCACGAAGCGCATCAGCGCGGAGAAGATGCCCCACAGCACCGGGTTCGGCACGCCGATCGCCCAGAGCCCGAAGCCGATCACCAGCCCGAAGCCGGAATTGAGCGCGAGCTGGCCGATGAAGTAGCGTGAGAGCCGCCGCGCGGCGTCGTCCATCGCCACGGTGGTGCGGTGCAGGTCGTTCGATCCGGCCAGCCGGATCAGCCGATCGCGCAGGTCTTCGCGCTGCATCAGGATGAAGAGCAGCACCACGAGCACGATGCCGGTGGTGGCGAGCGGGCCGAGCACCGGCGAGAGCACGGTGTTGGCGAGTTCGAGCGGGCTCGGCGGACGGTCCTTCATCTCCACCAGCACGGGCGGGGTCGGCTCGGGCTTGGTCTGCGACGTCTCCGGCTTCTTCTGCTTGTCCGGCTCGCTGCCGGCATCGTGGATCGCCCGGTTGATGTTGGCGACGTAGTCCATGCCGGTGCCGAGCGGCCCCTGGCGCAGCCCCTCGATCTTGCGCTCGATGGTGTGCTGGTAGCGCGGCACGTCCTTCACGAGGTCGGCGACCTGCACGCCGATCACGGTGGAGAGCGCCGCGATGACGCCCGACGCCGTCAGCACCGCGATCAGCACCGCGACGAGGCGCCCGAGCCTGAGCTTGCGCAGCAGGTGGACCAGGGGACCGATGACGAAGGAGAGCAGGACCGCGATGGCGATCGGGATCAGGATGTCGCGCCCGAGATAGAGCGCGGTGACGATGATCGCCGCCACGATCACCGGGGAGGCGATGCTGCCCTTCGGCGTCTCGGCGGCGGCGATCCGCGTCGGGCGCGGCGGAACGACGAGGCCGCTGCTTCTCGGATCGCTCTTCATGGCCGGCTCGACTCTTTCACGCGGCGCGATCCCGAGATCGCGCCTCAAGAAACCGTGAACGGCCGAAATCGATCCCTCCCCGCGTTTTGCAGTGCGGGCGCCATGCGCTCAGGGCGGTGCGAACGGCCTGAGCGCCAGCCCCGCGCCCTCCAGTTCCGCCCGCACCACCCGGGCGGCCGCGATCGCGCCGGGATGGTCGCCGTGGACGCAGACCGTGTCGATCCCGACGGGGATGCGCCGGCCCGACAGGGTCGTCACCGCCCCGTCCTCGACCATGCGGCGCACCCGCGCCGCGATGTCGTGCGCGTCGTGCAGCACGGCGCCGTCCATCGCGCGCGGCGCGAGGCGGCCGTCGTCGGCATAGGCGCGGTCGGCGTAGATCTCGCGGATGCCGCGCAGCCCCGCGCGCGCCGCGGCCCGCTCGGCGGGAAGCCCCGGCATCACCACGAGGGCGAGGCCGCGGTCGACGCCGGCGACGGCGCGGGCGATGGCCTCGGCGATCGCGTCCTCGGCATTCGCGAGGTTCGCCAGCGCCCCATGCGCCTTGACGTAGGTCACCCGCGTGCCGGCCAACGCCGCGCAGGCCTGCAGCGCGCCGATCTGGTAGGCGACGTCCCGCTCGATCCGTCTCGGAGTTTCGCGGATCGGGGTCCGGCCGAAGCCGCGAAGGTCGAAGAAGCCGGGATGTGCGCCGACGGCGACGCCCCTGGCCTTTGCCGCCATGGCCGTCTCGACCATGATGTCCGGGTCGCCGGCATGGAAGCCGCAGGCGACGTTGGCCGAGGTGACGATGGCGAGCAGCGCGGCGTCGTCGCCCATGCGCCAGGCGCCGAAGCCCTCGCCGAGATCGGCGTTGAGGTCGATGTTGCGCTGGCCGCTCATGCCGTCAGGTCCTCCGAAGCCGCCCCGTCCGTCGGCATGGTTCCGAACACCGCCGGCCAGGACCGGCACGCCCGAGTATAGTGCCGGCCTTCGCGATGGCCGAAGGCGCCGAAGCGTGTAGCTGCCGGAATGGCCGCGCCCTTCAGGCCCCATTCAACCGCAATGGCTCAGCTTGGCCCCACGCACGAGCCCCGGTCCCACCACCGGGCGCGCCCGGCTCGGCGGGTTTGCGGATTGCGCGCGCTCCAGGACGTCATGCCTGCCTCTCGGGCCTTCGCCATCGATTGCGTGTCCGGCTTCATCCGGATCGGCCGCGACCCCGGGCCGGACGGGCCGCGGGCCCATCCCCTGGTCCGCGCCCTCGGTCCGGCGCTGGAGACCGCCTTCGGCCTCGCGCACGAGGCGCTGTTTCCCGACGAGATCCTGCTGCTGGTGGAGGCATTGCGCGCCGGGCCGCTCGGGGAGGCAAGGGCCTTGCCGGACACGCGGTGCCTGGAGCCCGCCTGATCCGCCTCAAACGCCCGGCAGTTCGTGGATCCGCACGTTCGGGCTGATCTTGCGGGCGACGTCGCAGAGGTGGCGGTGGTGGGTGAGGTAGACCACCTGTCCGACGCCGGCCATCTCGGCGAGCAGCCGGAACGCCTCCTCGGCGCGAAAGTCGTCGAAGGTTTCCATGATGTCGTCGGCGATGAAGGGCAGCGGGGCGCGCGCCCGCACGAACTCGTCGTAGCCGGCGACGCGCAGCGCCAGATAGAGCTGGAAGCGCGTACCCTTCGAGAGCTCGCTCGCCTGCTTCGAGCCGCCGCCGGCCGGCAGCGCGATCAGAGTCTCGGCGTCCTTGCCCGGCTGCGCCGCGAGCCCGGCATAGGCGCCGCGGCTGATGGTGCGGAAGGCGTCCGAGGCGCGGGTCATCATCGCGCTGCGGTGGTGCTCGCGATAGGCGCGCAGGCCGTGCTCGGTGGCGGCGGTGCCGGCCCGGAGCTGCAGGTAGCGCAGCGCGCCGTCCTCGATCTCGAGCAACGTCGTGCGGCGCTTGCCCTCGATCTCCGCGACCGTGTCGTCCCCGCCGATCGCCTCGACCTTGCCGACCGCGTCGCTGCGCTGGGCGAAGAGCTCCTGGCAGAGCCGGTCCTGGTCGTCGAAGCGCGCCTTCAGCTCGGCGAATTCCGCGTCGAGGGCCGGGCGGTCGGCGTCGTCGAGCACCCGCTCCGCCTCCGCGATCGTAGAGAGCCGCAGGCCGTCCAGAATCTCGCGCTCAGCGGTCTCGGCCTGCGTGCGCAGCTCGTCGCGCCGGGCGACCTCGGCTAGCCGAGCGCCGACGTCGTCGAGGGTGGCGACGCCGAAATGCGCGGTCATCGCGGCCTTGCGCCCGGCATGGATCGCCAGCGTCTCGTCGAGCGCGGCCTTGCGCGCCCGCGCCGCCTCGGCGGCCTCCGACGCCACGGCGTGGCGATCCCGTTCGGCCCTGGCCTCGCGGATGCGCTCGGCGATCCGCCGCGCATGATCGACGGGATCCGGGGTGCAGGCCTCGATCCGCACCAAGTCGGCGAGCGCCGCGACATGCTCGCGAAACGCCTCCTGGTCCTTCGTCATCTTCTCGATGCGGTCCGTCAGGCTCGCCTTGCGGTCGACGGCCGGCGTGAGGTCTTCGATGGCCGCGAGGATTTCGCGCACCGTCGCGAGATCCGGCGCCGTGCCGGTCTCGCCGAGCCAGCAGCGGGCGCAGGTCTCGGCCCAGGCCGCCGCCCAATCCGCATCCCGCGCCTCGGCCTGTGCGACGGCGCGACGCCGGTCTGCGAGGTCGCGCGCGCGCTCCGCGACGGCCTGCCGGAGGCCCCGGACCTCCGCCTCGCGGTCGAGGGCGTCCTGGGCCGTGGCCAGGAGCGCGCTGAACCCGGCCCCCGGCGCGACGGCGAGGCCCGCGCCGGCCAGAGCGGCGGCGAGCCGTTCGACGGCGTCGCCCTCGTCGGAGAGGGCATCGCGCAGTTCGGTTTCCGCCGCGATCAGCGCCTCGCGCGCGGCGAGCGCAGTCGTCCGCCGCGTCAGCCAGCCGTCGAGGTCCGCCGGATTCGTCTCCGGGTCGAGCGCAGTGGCGATCCCCCGGACGCTTTTCGCGATTTCGTCGCGTAACGCCTGCAGTCCCTGCGCGGCTTCCGCGAAAAGCCCTTTCGCCCGGTGTAGCGCCGCCTCGGCGACGGCGAGGGCCTGTCCGCGCTGATGCAGGCTCGCCAGATCCGCCATGTGGCCGAGGCGGCCCGCCGCCACGATGTCGTCCTGTCGCAGGACCGCCTCGAACGCGTCGGCCGAGGCGGCGGCGAGATCGCGCCGATGCGCGGCCCAGGCCCGCTCACGGTCGGCGCGCAGCGCGGCGGCCTCCTGATCGCCGACAAGGCCGGTGGTGTCGGCGATGGCGTCGCGCTCGGCCCGGAGGCGGCCGGCCTCGCTCGTCAGCCGCTCGACCTCGGCGGCATGGCGGGCGACCGCCGCCTGCCGCGTCTCCAGCGCGCTCTTCCAGGCCTGCAGCGTCGCCGGCTCCGGGCAGCGCAGGGCCAGGAGCGCGTCGGCCTCGCCCTGCCAGGGCGCGAGGGTGCGAAGCCGGTCGGCCAGCCGCGCCTGCTCCGCGTCACGGTTGCGCGCGGCGCGTTTCTGGCGCGCGGCGTGGTCCGAGCCGCGCAGGGCCGCCACGGTGGCGGCGAGGGCGGCCATCGCCTTGTCCGGCGTCGCGCCCGCCTCGGTGCCGCCGGAGGCCGCGAGCGTGTCCGTCGCGTCCGTCAGACGCCGCCCGGCATCCGCATGCTCGGTGACGGCGGCGGCCCTCGCCGCGTCGAGGCCGGCGCGGGCCTCCATCAGCTCGCGCAGCCGGCCGACGACCGAGGCGCCGAGCACCAGCCGGCGCGGGTCGGCCTCGTCCGGCCGTTCGAGGCGGGCGAGGATGGCCGAGATGGCGAGATCCGCCGCCCGTACCTGCATCCGCCGTTCGGGCAGGTCGATCTCGGCGGTGGCGTAGCGCGCCCGCAGGCCGTCGAGCCATTCGAGGTCGTCGTGCAGCCGCAGGGCCGCCTCGTCGATGCCGACCGCGTCGATCTCGGCGCCGAGGCGGGCGAGTTCGTCCGCGACCGTCTTCAGCTTGATGCCGAGTTCGATCTCCTGTTTCTGTAACGACGGAAGTTCCTGTGCCCAGCCTGCCGGCGCATCCGGCAGCGCGGCCAGCGGGGCGAGCCGTTCGCGGGTGGAGCGCAGGGCGGCGAGGCGGGGCAGGGCGTTCAGCGAGCGCAGGATCGCGTCGATACGGCCCTGCAGGCGGGTGCGCTCGGCAATGGCGTCCTCGTATTGCGCCGCCGCCCGATCGCGGGTCGCGACCAGCCGCGCGTAATCCGAGGCGAGGGTATCGAATTTTTCCTTCTCGGCCTTCAGGGCGGCGAGGCGGGCCTTGAGGTCGGCGAGCGTCCCGCCGCGGGCACGGTACTTGTAGAACTTGTCCGCCTCGCCCCGCAGGTTGCCCAGGTTGCGGCTGAGATCGGCGAGGCCGGCGCCGGCCGAGAACAGCAGCTCGCCGAGGTCGCCCTTGCTGGCCAGGATGCTCTCGCCGCCCTTCTCCAGGGTCTCGTCGTCGAGGGAGAACATGGTGCGGTAGGCATCGCGATCGATACCGCCGAGATCGGCCCGGATCACCGCTTCGGGGATGGCTTGGTCGTTGCCGTCGAGCAGGCTGTTCTGCGGGCGCTTCAGGCGCGCGAAGACCCGCGGGCCGTCGGCGAAATCGAGCAGGCCGCCGATCCGCATGGTCGGGTAGGGATGCAGGAAATTGTAGGGGCTCTGGCCGCCGATCCCAAAAATCAGGTCGAGGAAGGCCGCCAGCGTCGTCGATTTGCCGGCCTCGTTGGGGCCGTAGACGACATGCAGGTCCGGCACGCCCGCGACCCGCTCGCCGAAGTCGATCGCGTGGTCCGTGAACTTGCCGTAGCGGGTGAGGTCGAGACGCTTGAGCCGCATGCGTCAGCCGCGCGCGTCGAGCGCATGCAGCCGCGCCAGAACTTCGTCGGTCCCCTCGCGGGCGTGCCGCGCGAGCAGGGCCTCGTAGGCGGCCTGGTCGGCGCCGAAGCTGTCGCGGCATTCCGGCGGCAGCTGGCCCTTGAGCTCGTCGGCGATCTGGCCAAGCTCCTGCCGGAAGGCCTCGGAATCGATTACCTCGTCGTCGATCAGCCGCCGCAGCTCGTGCAGCGGGTCGGACGGGGAGGGGGAGGCGTCGCCGGGCGGGGTGCAGGCGATCTCGAGCTTTTCGATCCAGCAGGCGCCGACGAGGCCGGCGCGGGCCTCCGCCTCGGCCTTCAGCAGGTCGCCGTCGCGGCGCATGCGCCAGGCGAGCGGCGTGCTGCCGGTGAGTTGCAGCCGGGCGACGAGGTGCTGCGAGGCCGTGCGCGCCCGCGCCGCTTCGAGGGCGCTGCCGACGGCGCCGATCAGCGCGCTCCACTCCGCGATGCCGGTGGCGTCGACCGTGACGCGCGCGAACTGCGCGATGCCGATGGGGCGCTCCTCGACCCGGATCGCGCGGTCGTCGCCGATCGTCACGAGGGTCACCGATTTTTGGCCGGCCTCGTTGATGTCACGGCCCTGGGGCATGCCCGGCATCACGATCGTGCAGTCGCCCTCGATCACCGCACGCTTGTGGATGTGGCCGAGGGCCCAGTAGCGGAACCCCGTGGCGCGCAGCTCTGCCGGGCTGCAGGGTGCGTAGAGGTCGTGGCCCTCCGCGCCCGCGAGGCTGGTGTGCAGGATGCCGATGTTCACGGCGCCCTCCACCGCTGGGCGGTACTTGGCCAGCAGGCTCTCGGGGGCGTGGGCCTGCGAAAAGCTCAGGCCGTGGATCGCGACGGAGAAATGGCCGCCGTCGCTGTCGAGCGCGACGGTGTCGGCCCGTCCGCCGAAGACCGTCACGGTCTCGGGGAACACGAGTTCCTTGGTGATCTTCGAGAGCGCGTCGTGGTTGCCGCGGATCACGAAGACCCGGATCCCGGCCGCGTGCAGCCGCCGGATCTGGTCGGCCAGGAAGCGGGCCGTCTTCATCGAGGTCTGCTCGCCGTCGTAGAGATCGCCGGCCAGCAGCAGGGCGTCGACCCGCTCGTCGAGGCAGAGGTCGACGATTCCGATCAGCGCCTGACGGGTCGCGTCGCCGACCAGGGCGGCGAGGTCGGGGTTGCGCAGGGCGAGCGACCGAAGCGGGGAATCGAGGTGGATGTCCGCCGCGTGGACAAAACGATACGCCAAGGACCCGGATGCTCCGCAACGCCCTCCCGGTCCGAGCACCGGGTTTTTTACCGGCGCGATTATCTCCGATGGAGTCGGCCGTTTCAACGCGCGATGCCGGCCGTCCACCGGGACCGTCAGGCGGGGGCGGTCAGCAGCAGGTGGTGGCCGTCGGGATCGCGCAGCAACGCTTCGGTCCGGCCGTCGGGCCAGATGACGGGCTCGGCGGAGACGCGGTGCGCGGCCAGGCTCTCCCAGGCCTCGGAGAGCGTCCCGGCATCCGTCACGGCCAACACGAGGCGCGTCGCGACATCGTCCACGGCGCGCATCCCGGTCTGCGCCCTGTCCATCTCCGTGCGGTAGCAGAGCAGTTCGAGATGCGGCGGCGCTCCGCCCGGCAGGCTCAGGCCGGTGACGGCGACGTCCGGCCGTTCGATCCCGTCGAGCCGGGCCTGCTCCGGCCCCAGATTGTGCGAGCGCGACGAGACCCGGAAGCCGAGGCTTTCGTAGAAGGCGATGCTGCGCGCGGTGTCGGCGACCGAAATCGCCGAATGGTCGATGCCGAGACAGGTTCTTTCGGAGGTCGGGCGCCAGATTTCGGGGGCTCCGCCGGGCGGAAACGCGAGCAGTTCGAGGGGATGGCCTTCGGGGTCTCGAAACTTGAAGGCCGTCACGCCGCCGGACGCCTCGGGCAGGCGCTGCGGCCCGCCCTGCGAGATCGGCTGCCAGCCGGGCACCCGTGAGAGCCGTGCGTATGCCGCCTCCATGTCTGGGACGATCATCGCGAAGTGCTGGAAGAGCGAGCTCCAGCCGGGCACGTCGCCGGGATAGGGCGCGCCCTGCGGGATCAGCCCGACGAGGTCGACGCGTTGCTCGTCGAGCCGCAAGCTCACCACCCGCGCCCGCGCGACGGCCATGCCGAACAGCCGCGAGGCCGGTTCCGCCGCCCACTCCACGTCTCCCTCGCGCAAAAATCCGAAGGCGGCTTCGTAGAACGCCGCCAGCCGGTCGGGGTCGGCGGCGTTCAGGCCGATGCGGGCGATCCTCTCGACGCTCACGGCCATTGTACGCCTCGGCGATCGAGGAAGATCGCATAGAGTGTGTGGGATCCGCCGATGAAGAGCCGGTTCTTCATGGGGCCGCCGAAGCAGAGGTTCGACACCCGGTCAGGAATCAGGATCTTGCCGAGAAGCCGGCCCTCCGGGCTCAGGCAATGCACGCCGTCGGCAGCGCTCGACCAGACGTTGCCGTCCTCGTCGACGCACATCCCGTCGCAGTAACCGGGCTCGATCTTATGGAAGATATCGCCGCCCGAGAGCGTGCACCCGTCGGCCCCGACATCGAAGACGCGGATGTGTTGGCGCGGGTTCGCATGGGTCTGGTCGCCGGTCTCGGAGACGTAGAGCCGGCTTTCGTCCGGCGAGAAGGCGAGGCCGTTCGGACCGTCGAAATCGCCGGCCGCGACCGTAATCTCGTTCGTTTCGGGATCGAAGCGGTAGAGGGCGGGCGGCTGCTCGGAGACTTGGCGGCCGCCCTCGTAATCGTTCGAGATGCCGTAGACCGGGTCCGAGAACCAGATCGTGCCGTCGGACTTCACCGCCACGTCGTTCGGCGCGTTGAGCCGCCGGCCGTCGTGATGCGTGACGAGGGTCGTGACCGTGCCGTCGAGTTCGGTCCGATGGAGGCAGCGGCCGCGATGCGAACAGGCGATCAGCCGGCCCTGCCGGTCGCGGGTCTGTCCGTTGGTGTAGTCCGAGGGCGCGCGATAGACCGAGAAACCCTCGTCCTCGATCCAGCGCATGGTGCGGTCGCGCGGCAGGTCCTGGAACAGCAGGCAGCCGGCATCGCCCATCCAGACCGGCCCCTCGATCCAGCGGAAGCCGGAGCCCAGCTCCTCCAGCAGCGCGTTCTCGAGGATGTAGCCGGCAAAGCGCTCGTCATGGACCTCGACGTTGTCCATCACTTGAAGCGGCAGGCCGCGTCGATGGTCGGCGGCTTGTCGTACTGAACGATCATCAGCACGGCCGGCTCGTCGCCGACGGTGCCGGAATAATGGCCCTTCCGGCCGTCCCGCTCCTTGGTGTTCTGGTCCTCGCCGAAGGAGATCTCGCCTGGACCCATCTCGACCCGGCTGCCGTCCATCGCCTCGACGAACCAGCGGCCGGAGAGCGGGATGATCCACTGGGGCTTCGGGTTCTCGTGCCAGTCGCCGGTCCATCCCACGGGTTGCACGGTGACGAACACGGTGGCGCCGTCATGCGTCTTCTGGCCCTGCCATTGCGGTGAGGCCGGCGGGCTCATCGACTTCTTGTCGAACTCGGTCATCACGCAGCGGGTGTGGCGGCTGACGCCGTCCCTGTCGGTCCAGAGATGCCAGTAGGGAATGTTCGGCTTGTCCTGATCGCTCACGGTGCGGCCTGTCTGCTGGGTTCGCTGACTATCGTAGGGGCGCGAGGAGGCGAACGGATCGGCGAAGAAGGCGCCGACCGATCCGGCCGTCGTGCCGAAGGTGACGAGCAGAAACCCGCCGGCCAGGGCGAAGTTCTTCAAAAAATCCCAGAACAGCTCGCGACCCTTGCCGCCGGCCCAGAAATCGCCGGGCTTCCAGAATTGCTTCCAGAGCAGCGCCGTGACGCCGCAATAGCCGGCGAGCACGAAGCCGGCGGCGCGGTCCGCGATGCCGGTGAGGATGCCCAGCGACATCACGATCTCGACGGTGAGGCCAGCGAGGATCAGCCCGGTCGCCAGCGCCTTCGAGGCGGTGATCTGGCTGGCTTGCCCCACCGCGCCGCGGAAGTTCACGATCTTGTCGAGCGCGCTGAAGGGCAGGAACAGCGCCACCAGTAGCAGCCGCACGCTGAAGGCGATCACGATGCTGAGACCGGCCATGAACCTTTTCCCCCTCGCAACGAGTTGATGCTGCGCTGCGAGAAGCCTCGAACCGTTCGAAAGTTTCGCGGCGACGGCTGCGAACAGCGGCGCGGCATCGTGATCATATCGGCAAGACCGGAAGCGAGAGACGGTCCATGGCAAGCGAGCGTCACTACGACGTCGTCATCATCGGCTCCGGCCCCGGCGGCGGCACCATGGCGTGGCGGCTGGCGCAGACCGGCAAGCGCGTGCTGCTGCTGGAGCGCGGCGAATACCTGCCCCGCGAGCGCGAGAACTGGGACAGCCAGGCCGTCTTCGTCGACGCGCGCTATCAGGCGAAGGAAACCTGGCTCGGAGCCGACGGGCGCGAATTCCATCCGGGCCTGCACTACTATGTCGGCGGCAACTCGAAGGTCTACGGCGCCGTCCTCCTCCGCTTGCGCGAGAAGGACTTCTACGACGTGCGTCATCCGGACGGCGTCTCGCCGGAATGGCCGCTGAAATACGACGTGTTCGAACCGTATTATCAGGCGGCGGAAGAACTCTATCAGGTCCACGGCCTGCGCGGCGAGGACCCCACCGAGCCGCCGGCATCGAAGCCCTATGCCCACCCGCCGGTGAGTCACGAACCGCGCATCCAGGAGCTGTTCGACGGCCTCAAGCGCGAGGGCCGCAGGCCGTTCCACCTGCCGGTCGGCGTGATCCTCGACGAACGCGACGGCAAGCCGCTGCCGCACTCGGCCTGCATCCGCTGCGACGCCTTCGACGGCTATCCCTGCCTCACCAACGGCAAGGCGGATTCGCAGGTGATCTGCGTCGATCCGGCGCTCAAGGCGCACGACAACCTCACCCTGATGACGAATTCCTATGTCGAGCGGCTCGTCACCGACCCGGCCGGGCGCACGGTCACCGGTATTGAGGTGAAGCGCGGCGAGACGACCGAAACCTATTCCGGCGACATCGTCGTGGCGGCCTGCGGGGCGCTGTCCTCGGCGCTGCTGATGCTGCGCTCCGCCTCGGACGCGCATCCGCAGGGGCTCGCCAACGCCTCGGGCCAGGTCGGTCGCAACTACATGCGCCACAACAACGCGACGGTGCTCGCCGTCTCGAAGACACCGAACCCGACCAAGTTCCAGAAGACGCTCGGCCTCAACGACTACTACTTCACCGATCCCGACAGCGACTTCGACTTTCCCCTCGGCCACATCCAGATGGTCGGCAAGTCGGACGGCGTGCAGATCCACGGCGAAGGCCTGCCGGGTTTCCTGCAATGGTTTCCCGAAAAGCCGTTCGACTGGATCGCCAAGCACTCGCTCGATTTCTGGCTGACCTCCGAGGATCTGCCGCTGCCGGGCAACCGGATCCACTACGTCGACGGCAACGTGCGCCTGGATCTCACGGAGACCAACATGGAAGGGCATCACCGGCTGAAGCAGAAGCTGCGGGAGTTGTGCGAAAAACTCGACATCCACCCGCACCTGTTCGACCGGTCGCTCTATCTCGGCAAGGACGTGCCGATCGGCGGTACGGCGCATCAGGCCGGAACGCTCCGCTTCGGCGAGGACCCGGCCACCTCCGTGCTCGACCTCGACTGCCGGGCGCACGGGATCGACAACCTCTACGTCACCGACGCGAGCTTTTTTCCGTCGATCGGCGCGGTGAATCCGACCCTGACCATCATCGCCAATGCCTTGAGGGTCGGCGATCACATCGCCGGGCGGCTCGGCTAGCGGCGGTCTCCGCTCACTTCAGGAAGTCGCGCACCGGCTCCAGCGACACCGCGGGCGCCTCCTCCTGCGGCACGTGCCCGAGGCCCGGCAGGGCTACGAGCCGGCTGCCGGGGATGCGGCTCAGGTAGTCGGCCGCGTTGGCGATGGGGATCATGCCGTCCTTTTCGCCCCAGAGCAGCAGAGTCGGGGCCTGGATCCGGCGTAGCAGCGGGTCGGGATCGGCGAGGACCGCCTGCTCCATGCGGGCGATCATGGCGTCGCGTACCCCCGGCGCCAGCATCAGGTCGCGGTAGCGGGCCACGACATCGTCTGTTAGGCGGGCGGGGTCGGCGTAGGCCGGCGCGAGGCTCATCCGCACGAAGGGCGTGGGCAGGATGAAGCGCAGCAGCCGGAACGAGGCCGGAACCTCCGGTACCTGTCCGTAGCCGGCTCCGGGAGCGGCGAAGCCGTCGGGCGAGATCAGCACGAGTTTTTCGACCCGCGCCGGGCTCTCGGCAGCGAATCTCCAGGCGATGCGTCCGCCGATCGAGTTTCCGATCAGGCTCGCCCGCGCGACCCCGAGCCGGTCCATCAGCCCGGTCAGCACCTCCAGGCTGCGGCGGTCGGAATAGTCGCCGGTCGGATCGGGGCCGGTCAGGCCGGCGCCCGGCAGATCGAATCGGATCACGCGATGGTCGGCCGACAGGGCCTCGGCCCAGGGCTCCCAGGTGTGCAGACTCGATCCGAAGCCGTGCAGCATCACGATTGCCGGCGCGTCGCGCGGCCCGCTGTCCCGGACATGCAGCCGGACGCCCGCGACCGCGACGAAGTCCGTCAGCGCATCGGAATAGCGGGCTTCGAGATCGGGACGCGCCTTGTCCGGCGTGTAGAGCCAGATCCCGCCCGCGATCAGCGCCGCCGCGAGGCCGAGCGACAGGATCACCAGAGCGAACTTCATGCGGTGTCCTCGAGCCTCAAGCCTGCGGCGCCACTCCTACCACGGCAATCCGACACGAGCCTGTGATCCGAAGGGGATAGTCGATCCGTCACCCTGGACGCCGGCCCCGGTTCGGCTACCTCGATCCGACAGACCCACGCCTACGATCGGAGCCGTCTGGTGAGCCAAGCTGCCGCGCCGGTTCTCGACACCCCCGCCATCCCCCGCAAGCCCGGGGCGGCGCGCCACGGCGCGGGACCGGCCCTGATGCTCGGGGCGCTCGGCGTCGTCTACGGCGATATCGGCACCAGCCCGCTCTACGCCTTCAAGGAGGCGGTCAGGGCCGCCACGGCCGGCGGCGCTCCGGTGCCGATGGCGGCCACCGGCGCGGTCTCGCTGATCCTGTGGGCGCTGATCCTGATCGTCTCGCTGAAATACGCGGTGCTGATCCTGCGCGCGGACAACCGGGGCGAGGGCGGCATCGTCGCGATGCTGGCGCTGCTCGGCGCGCGGCACGCCGAAGCCAGGACACGGCAGGCCTTGCTCCTCACCGTCGGCCTCGTCGGCGCGGCCCTGCTCTACGGCGACGGCGCGATCACACCGGCGATCTCGGTACTCTCGGCCATCGAGGGCCTGAAGGTCGAGGCGCCGGGGCTGTCGCGCTTCGTCGTGCCGATCACCCTCGCGATCCTGGTCGGCGTCTTCGCCGTCCAGCGCAAGGGCGTCGCCGTGATCGGGCAGGTCTTCGGGCCGGTGATGCTGGTCTGGTTCGTGGTGCTTGCCCTCATGGGCGTCGGCGGCATCGTCCATGCCCCGCAGATCCTGTCCGCGGCCAACCCGCTGAAGGCGGTGGAGTTCGTGACCCATGCCGGCTGGCACGTCAGCTTCGCCATGATGGGCGCGGCCTTCCTGGCCGTCACCGGCGGCGAGGCGATGTATGCCGATCTCGGGCATTTCGGCGCCTCGGCGATCCGCAAGGCCTGGTTCTGCCTCGTGCTGCCGGCGCTGGTGATCCATTATTTCGGGCAGGGCGCGCTGCTCATCGTCGAGCCGGACGCCATCGAGAGCCCGTTCTATCGCCTCGCGCCGGCCTGGGCGCACTACCCGCTGATCGGGCTGGCGACGCTCGCCGCCGTGATCGCCTCGCAGGCGGTGATCTCCGGCGTCTTCTCCCTGACGCAGCAGGCGATCCAGCTCGGCTTCATGCCGCCGATGCGCGTCGTCCACACGGCGAGCGAGGAGCGTGGCCAGATCTACGTTCCGGCGGTGAACTGGCTGCTGGCGCTGGCCACCATCGCCGCGGTGCTGATCTTCGGCTCGTCCGACGCGCTGGCCGGCGCCTACGGCATCGCGGTCTCGGCGCTGATGGCGATCACCACGCTGCTGGCGGCGCTCGTCGCGCTCAAATGGGGCTACAACCCCATCGCCGTCTTCGCGCTCAACGGGGCCTTCCTCGTCATCGACCTCGTCTTCCTCTCGGCCAACAGCGTGAAGCTGTTCGAGGGCGGCTGGTTTCCGCTGGTGCTCGCCTTCACCGTCGCCTTCCTGATGCTGACCTGGATGACCGGCAACCGCCTGCTGGAGCAGAAGCGCAAGACGCTGCGTCAGCCGGAGGAGGCGTTTCTCGCCGCGCTCAAGGCCAACCCGCCGATCACCCTGCCCGGCACCTCGGCCTTCCTCTCGGCCGGCATCCACGGCATCCCCCTGCCGATGGTCCGGCTCGTCGAGCGCAGTCACGCCCTGCACCAGCGGGTCCTGATCGTCACGGTGCTCTACGAGGAGGACCCGGTGATCGCCACGAAGGACCGGGCCGAGGTCACGCGGATCACGGACGACATCATCCGCGTGACCCTTCGCTACGGCTTCATGCAATCGGCCTCGATTCCCGAGGGCCTGCGCTGCGCCGTGGCGAGCGGCCTGTTTCCGGGCGCGTTCCTCGAGGACATGACCTATTTCGTCGGCCACGAGGTTGTGATTCCCTCGGCCGACCATCCCGGCATGTCCGTCTGGCGCGAGGGTCTGTTCGCCTTCCTGAAGCGCAACGCCGAGCGCTCCGGCGCGCATTTCTGCATTCCCGCCCGCCAGGTGGTCGAGGTCGGCACCGAGATCGAGATCTGAAACCTCACTCGTCGTCGAAGGTATTGGCCTTCAGGCGCTGCTGCGAGGCGATGCATTCGCGCATCGCGTCCTCGATCTTGGCATCCTTGGCGCCGCCATAGACCGAGATGTCGTCGATGCACTTGAGGAAGTAGCCGGTCGTGAAGCTCTCGTTGAGCGCGATGAACGACTTCCCGAAGCGCGTGGCGAGCTGCATGCGGTCCATCGCCGGGGCCTTGGCCCAGGCGGTCAGCGGATCGCTCATCGTCAGCGCCTTCGCAGGAATCGGAAGGACGAGGGCAACGGCGAGCGGCAGGACAGTCTTGAGACGCATGGTGCAAAAACCTCCCGGATGCTTTTCTTGAAGATCCCATATTTTTACGCGGAGATCCCAACAAGCCCGGATGTAGAGTTTTTTCTCCGCAAAGCAAAACGGTTCAAGGTCTGGTGATGTCTGTGCTGGTAGTGATTTAATCTTATCTTATTCTTCTTTCGCGCATGCCACGCGAATGGCCGATGGCGAATCCATCCATGAAGCCCGTCACCTACCGTCAAGGCGCCGCACCTTTGCCCCAGTGCGTTGTCAACGCGGCTGTGAAGACCGGGACGTGCGATCCAACGTCCGGCCGGGAGCGACCCCCAGCATGACCGACACCATCCCGCAGGCGCTGGCGATCCGCCTGCGCCAGCAGGCGATCCTCTCCGATTTCGGCGTCGAGGCCCTACGCGCCACGGAACTCCTACCGCTGTTGCAGCGGGCGACCGAACTCTGTGCCGAGGGCATGAAGGCCGAGTTCTGCAAGGCGCTCGAATACCATCAGGCTCAGGATTGCCTGATGGTCTGCGCGGGCGTGGGCTGGGGCGCGGACGTGGTCGGCAAGGCGATCGTCGGGGCCGATCTCGCCTCGCCCGCGGGCTTCGCTATGAAGACCGGCCGGCCGGTGATCTCGAACCACCTGGAGAACGAGACCCGCTTCCGCACGCCCGAGCTGATGGCCGCGCACGGCGTGCGACGCGCCATCAACGTGCTGATCTCCAACCGCGACGGCCATTACGGCGTGCTGGAGGTCGACGACACCCGCGAGGGCGTTTTCGGCGAGGCCGACATCGCCTTCATGCAGGGGTTCGCCAACCTCGTCGGCGGGGCCATCGAGCGGCAGCGCGCGGAGGCGCGGCTCAAGGCGGCGCTGGAGCGTCAGGACCTGCTCACGCGCGAGATGAGCCACCGCGTCAAGAACAGCCTCGCCGTCGTCGCCGGGCTGTTGTCCCTACAGGGGCGCGGCACCGAGAACGAGGACGTGAAGCGGGCGCTGGCCGACGCCCAGAGCCGCGTTGAGGCGATTGCCCAGGTCCACGATCAACTCTGGCGCCAGCCCGACGTGACGACGATCGACCTCGCCGCCTTTCTCGAAGCGCTCTGTGCGAGCCTCCAGGTCAGCGCCGGCCCGCACAAACTCGTCTGCCGCGCCGAAACCCTCGCGCTTTCCGCCGACCTCGCCGTGCCGCTCGGGCTGTTCGTGAACGAGCTCGTGACCAATGCGATCAAGTACGCCTACCCGGCGGACGCGGCGGATGCCTTGGGCGAGATCCGTGTCGAGGCATCCGCGGCCGCCGACGGCGGCCTCCTCGTCGCCATCGCCGACGACGGCGTGGGCCTGCCCGAGGGCTTCGACCCGGCCACCGCTCGCAAGAGCCTCGGCATGCGCATCGTCAACAACCTCGCCCGGCAGCTGGAGGGGACGCTGAGCGTGGTGCCGGGCAAGGGCGCGCGGTTCGAGTTGCGGATGATGCCGCGGGGGTGAGGCCGGCCGCGAGGGCGGTGCGCCGCCCTCACACCAGCCCGAGCTTCTCCGCCAGCCCGATCCGCTGCAGCTTGCCGGTGGCGCCCTTGGGGATCTCGTCGAGGATCACGATCCGGGCCGGCACCTTGAACGCCGCGAGACGCTCGGAGGCGAAGCTGCGGATGTCCTTCTCGACGGCGGTGACACCCTCGCGCAGCACGATCGCGGCGGCGACGTCCTCGCCCAGCTTGTCGTGCGGCATGGCGAAGGTCACGCATTGCGACACGGCCGGGTGGTCCATCAGGATCTCGTCGACCTCGCGCGGCGAGATCTTCTCGCCGCCGCGGTTGATGATCTCCTTGAGGCGACCGGTGATCGAGAGGTAGCCCTCGGGTGTCAGCACGCCCTGGTCGCCGGTGCGGAACCAACCCTGGCGGGTGAAGGCCTCTGCATTGGCCTTCTCGTTGTTCTCGTAGCCCGCCATGACGTTGTCGCCGCGGATCACGATCTCGCCGGTCTCGCCGGCCGGCAACGGCTCGCCCGCGAGGTCGACGATGGCGATCTCGGGGCCTGCCGCCAGACCGACCGAGCCGGCATGGTGGGCTTTCGGCGGCAGCGGGTTCGAGGCCATCTGGTGGGCGGCCTCGGTCATGCCGTAGGCCTCGATCACCGGGGCGCCGAAGGTCGCCTCCAACTCGTTCATGACCTGCGGCGGCAGGGACGAGGACGACGAGCGGATGAAGCGCAACGGCGTCGACTCGATCACCTCCTTGTTGCGCGCGGCGCGGCCGAGGATCGCCTGATGCATGGTCGGGACGCCGGTGTACCAGGTCGGCTTCACCTCACCCATCCAGCCGAAGAACTTGAGCGCGTTGAAGCCCGGCGTGCACGAGACCTGACCGCCCGCCGAGAGCGGGGCCAGAATGCCCGCGATCAGACCGTGGATGTGGAACAGCGGCATGATGTTGAGGCCGCGATCCTCCGCGGTGAAGGCCAGCGCGTTGCGAATGTTGCGGGCCGAGGCGCAGACGTTCGACTGCTTCAGCGGCACGATCTTCGGACGCGACGTGGTGCCCGAGGTGTGCAGCACCAGCGCGATGTCTTCGGGTTGCGCCGTGCCACCGTTCTCGGTCGGGCCCGGTCCCTCAGTGGCGAATGACAGCGAAAAGCTGCCCGCGCCCTGGTCCGGCGTCGGGGTCAGGCGGGCGACGGCGACGCCGAGCTTTTCCGCGATGGCGACGGCCGGCGACTCGCTGCCCTCGGTGACGATCAGCAGCCGCGCGTTGAGGTCGTTCAGGTAGAACTCGAACTCGTCCGCCTTGTAGGACGGATTCAGGGGCGCCGAGGTGCAGCCGGCGGCGACCGCGATGAAGGCGGTCGCCATCTCCGGGCCGTTCGGCAGCACGATCGCCACCCGGTCGCCGCGGCCGATTCCTTGCGCGTTCAGCTCCGCGACGGTGCGCTCGGCCAGCGCGCGCAGCGCCTTGAAGGACAGCGGCACGCCGCCGGGGCTCGACAACGCGGTGGCGTCGTCGGCGCCGGTCCGGATCAGGGCGTGAAGGGTGGTTGCGTCGGCCACGTCGGTGTTCCTAACGGCTGAAATATCGAAGACGAATCAGGCTTTGGCGATGGCGAGGCGGCCGTTGGCCGTCTCCAGGCTCTGCGACAGCAGCCGCATCAGCGCGTAGACGCTGCCGATATGCGGCGTCGGCACGTCGATCAGCCGGCCGAGTTCGATCACCGAGCCGACGAGCGCCTCCAGCTCGATCGGCCGGCCGGCCTCGACGTCCTGCAACATCGAGGTCTTGTGCGCGCCGACCTTCTCGGCACCGGCAATGCGCTTGTCGATGCCGACTTTGAAGGTGATGCCGAGCGTGTTCGCGATTTTTTCCGCCTCCTTCATCATCGCGGTGGCGAGTTCGCGCGTGTCGGGGAAGCGGCAGATGTCTTCCAGTGTCGCGTGACTGAGCGCGGAGATCGGGTTGAAGCTCAGGTTGCCCCAGAGCTTGAGCCAGATCTCGGCGCGGATGTCGCCGGTCACCGGGGCCTTGAAGCCGGCCTTGGTCAGGCGGCGCGACAGGTCGAGCGCGCGCTCGGACTTGGTGCCGTCGAGTTCGCCGAGGCCGAAGCGGTTGCCCTCGATCACCGTCACGGTGCCGGGATCGGTCAGCACGGCCGCCGGATAGACCACGGAGCCGATCACCTGGCGCGGATCGAGATGCGCCGCGATGACGCCGCCCGGATCGGCGGTCTCGAGCTGCGTGCCCGCGTACTGCCCGCCGTAGCCGCCGGAGAAGTACCACCACGGAATGCCGTTCTGCATGGTCACGACCAGGGTGTCGGGACCGATCAGGTGCTTGAGATCGGCCGCGATCGGCCCGACCTGATGCGCCTTGACCGTGAGCAGCACGATGTCGTGCGGCCCGGCCTGCTCCATGGACTTCACGGCCTTGACCGACTTGGCGTGGAGAACGGTGCCGTCCTCCTCGATCAGCCGCAGGCCGTCGCTGGCGATCGCGTCCGCATTGCTGCGGGCGATGAAGGTGACGTCCTCGCCGGCTTCCGCCAGCCTGACCCCGAGATAGCCGCCGATGGCTCCGGCGCCGACGATCGCGATGCTCATGCTTCAGTCCGTTTCTGGGTCCTGACCGAGGCGCCCGCCGCGTCCGTCGCGCCGCCGGTGCCTGCTCGTGCCGCGACCCGGAGGTCGCGTGATGATTCTATGTTCGATCGGCCTGCCGGGCACCCGGCCGTTCGTCTACTCGAAGCGGTTCGACAACGTTCCGATGCCCTCGATTACGACCTCGACGGTCCCGCCCTTCGGGATCGGCCCGACGCCGTTCGAGGTGCCGCAGGCGATCACGTCGCCGGGCTCCAACGTCATGCCCTGCGACAGCAGCGAGACCAGCCGCGCGGGCGAAAAGATCATGTCCGATACCGGGTAGTTCTGGCGCTCGCGCCCGTTCACCAGGGTGCGCACCGTCAGGGTCGCCGGATCGAGGCCGGTGGCGATGACCGGGCCGAACGGGCCGAACCCGTCGAGGCCCTTGGCACGGCACCATTGGGTAAAGCTCGCATCCGCCTTGAGGATGGATGGGGCCGTGACGTCGTTGATGCAGGTGTAGCCGAAGATGTGAGACGCGGCCTCGGTCTCGTCGAGGTCGCGCGCCGGCTTGCCGATGACGATGCCGAGTTCGCCCTCGTACATCGCCCGGCCGGCCGCCTCCGGCACCGCGATCACCGCGCCCGAGGGGCGATAGGTGTTGGCCGGCTTCAGCAGGAACAGCGGCGCCTCCGGACGCGCCAGCTCCTGCTTCTCCGCCATCGCATGGAAGTTGTTCCAGAGCGCGATCAGCTTCGAGGGGCGGCAGGGCAGGGCGACCGTGACCTCGGCGAGGTCCACCGTCTCGCCGGTCGGCGCCGGGTCGCCGAACAGTTCGCCCGTGAAGACGGCGATGCGGTCGCCGTCGAGACGGCCGAAGCCGTCCCGGCCGTCTTGTGTGTACCGGATCCAGAGGGCCATACCTCAGGCGCTCCGGGCGATCACGCGGGCCCGCCAGGGCTTGAGCACCGCGATGGCCAGCAGCGAGGCCAGGATGTTGGCGCCGGCGGCGACGAGAAACACGCCGTCCCAGCTGCCCGTGCTCTGCTGCAGGTAGTTCGCGGCCGGCACGAGCAGGGCCGCCGTGCCCTTGGCGGTGTAGAGCAGCCCGGCATTCGTCGCGGCGAACTTGGAGCCGAAGGTGTCGGTGCAGGTCGAGGGGAACAGCGAGTAGATCTCGCCCCAGGCGAAGAACACGAAGCCCGAGAGCAGCACGAACCAGAGCGGGTCGTGACCCCAGAGGTAGAGCATGAAGATGCCGGCGCCTTCCATCGCGAAGGCGATGAACATCGTGTTCTCGCGGCCGATCCTGTCGGAGACCCAGCCGAAGAACGGACGCGTCAGGCCGTTGAGCACCCGGTCGATCGTCGCGGCGAAGGTGATCGCCACCATGGTCAGCCCGAGGATGGTCACGGGGATCTTGTCGACGCCGATATCGGCCGCGATCGGCTTCAGGTTGGCGGTGATCATCAGGCCGCCGGCGCCGACGATGACGAACATCAGGTACATCAGCCAGAAGATCGGCTGTCGGGCGACCTCGCCCGGGGTGTAGTTGCGCCGGGTCTGGATGACGCTGGCATTGGCAACCGCCCGCTGAACCTGACCCTTCTTCGGGGAGGCGAGGAACACGGCGAGCACGCAGACGATCAGGCCCTGGCCGATGCCGAAATAGAAGAACGCGGACTGGAAGCCCTGCTCGGAGATCATCCACTGGATCGGGGCGACGGTCAGCGCCGACCCGGCACCGAAGCCGGCGGCGGTGATGCCGGCGGCCAGCCCGCGCTTGTCTGGAAACCACTTCAGCGCGCTGCCGACGCAGGTGCCGTAGACCGCGCCCGCGCCGATGCCGGCCACGACCTGGCCGAGATAGAACATGTTCAGCGTCTCGGCGTAGGAGTTGATCACCCAGCCGATGCCGCAGAGCAGGCCGCCGAACAGCACCACGACCTTCGGGCCGTACTTGTCGACGAACCAGCCCTCGACCGGCACGAGCCAGGTCTCGAACAGCACGAACAGGGTGAAGGCCCACTGGATCGCGGCCCGGTCGAAGCCGAACTTCTTCTGGATGTCGGGGACGAAGAAGGTCCAGCCGTATTGGAGGTTGGCGATCATCACCATGCAGATCACGCCGAGAACGAGCTGACCCCAGCGGCCGAAGGGCGGAGCATCCGCCACGGAGGCGGAATAGGCGCCGGGTATGGGGTCGGCGGCTTGCAGGGCCATAGTCGCAATCCTCGGTCTGCGTTTTCTTGTGCGTGCGCTTACACTTTGCATCCACGCTTCTAGTTGGGTGCATTTTGAATACAACTGCCTTGACCATGGGCAGATCGCAGCGCTCGCCGCAAAATATTTGGCACTAGCCTCTAAAAAATTTGAACTGCACTGCGGCATCGGCAGGCGAAGCCGCTGGCGGCCACCGGACCAAGTCCCTGGCATCGCGGGGCGTTCCCGGAGCGGGGCGTCGCTTGACAGGCGGCGGCCCGCCATGGTCGGAACACCCTGGCTTTTCGCGGTCGCCCAGGCGGTCCGCACGAGTGCAACGGTGCGGGCGAGGAACGGCGCGTGAGGCTGAGCATGAGGTTGCGACGGGCGGGTGGGCCTGCCTTGGTCCGCCATCTGCCGGGTCTGCTCCTGGCTCTGGCTTTCATCCTCGGTGCCGCGCTGCCGGGCACGGCCCTGGCGCAGGGCGAGGTCCGCAAGAGCTTCGACGATTGGCAGCTGCGCTGCGAGACGCCGGCCGGGGCCAAGTCCGAGCAATGCGCGCTGGTGCAGTACGTCGCCGCCGAGGACCGGCCGAACCTCACCCTCGTCGTCATCGTGCTCAAGACCGCCGACAACCGCGGCTACCTGCTGCGCGTGGTCGCCCCGCTCGGCGTGCTGCTGCCCTCGGGGCTCGGCCTGAAGATCGACAACAACGACATCGGCCGCGCCGGCTTCGTGCGCTGCCTCACCACGGGCTGCGTCGCCGAAGTGGTGATGGACGACGGGCTGCTGCGCACCTTCAAGGCGGGCAAGCAGGCAACCTTCATCGTCTTCCAGACGCCGGAGGAGGGGGTCGGGATCCCGCTCTCGCTCAAGGGCTTCGACACCGGCTTCGAGTCGATGAAATAAATTCGTCCGATTTCGGTGCCACTGGCGCTGGACGTGGGACGAATCGGAACGGGTACCATGCGGAAACGGGGTCAGGCGGCGGCATCGCTCGCGCTCGCGCTCACCGGCATCGGTGCCGCGCAGGCGGAATCGGGCAGCTTCTTCAAGAACATGTTCGGCGGTGTCGGGACGAGCAGCGGTGGCGAGGTGCCGAGCCTCAGCGGGCCGAAGCTGCAGGACCCCGAAGAGGCCTATTGCCCGCAGATCGACGTGCGGGACGGCGGGGCCGCCATGCAGGCCTTCGCCGGGGCGGCCGGCGACAACAGCCGTCTTCGCCACCAGCTCACCTTCGGCCAGATGAGCCGCGAATGCACGGTGCGTGCGGGCGGTGCCGTCGGAGTCCGGGTCGGCGTGCAGGTCCGGGCGCTCCTCGGGCCGGCCGGCGCGCCGGGCACCTTCGAGGCGCCGCTCACGGTTTCACTCAAGTACAACGACAGGGTCGTCGCCTCGCAGACCCGCCGGGTCGCGATCGCGATCCCGGCCGGCGCAGCGCAGGGGCAGACCTCCGTGGTGGCGGACGAGCTCCTCGTGCCCGCCGACATGGCAGTCGGCTACGACATCGAGGTGGCGCTCGCCGGTACGCCCCCCCGCCCCAAGGCACCGGCCCGAAGCGCCGCCCGCCGCGCCAAGCCGGTTCCGGCCGAAGCCGCCGCTCCGGGCGAGACCCCGGCTGCCGCGCAGTGACAGGGAAGATTTGCGTGACGGCCTCCCGCATGAACCGGGGATCATGGAGCACGCCCCTATCTCCGTCGTCCGGCAACCGGGTCCGCTTCTCCATCCGGACGGGCCGGCCATCGCACCCGTAGAGCCGCGTCTCCGGGCCGTGCCGGCCGCGGCGCCCGGCCGCTGGCACGGCCGTGCCGCCGCCTTCACGCTCGAACCCATCGGCGATCCGCTGTTCGAGCGCCGCCTGCTGCCGGCCGGGCGGCTGCGCGATCGCTGGATCGTGCTGACCTACCGCATGGATCCGCTGGCCCCGCCGCTCCGGCCGATGCTCCGCCTCGTGCGCGCGGGCGGAGAGACGCAGGATGTCGTTCTGCCGGGCGTGGCGCTGGGCTCTGCCTCCTGGCTCGGCCTGCTTCCGGCGGACCTGGACGAGATCCGGCTCGCGGCAGGGCCGGGCTTCGTTCTGGAGCGGGTGGGCCTGCGCGGCCATGCCAGCGTGCTCGCCGAATGCCTTCAGAAGCGCCCGATCCGGGTCGTGCCGGCGCTCTACAACCGGTTCCGCGGCGACGCGCGACGCTATCGCGACATCCTGCGCGGGGCCTGCGCGGTCAGTCCGCTCGCCCGCTATCCCGGCTGGCGAACCGAGCGCCTGCGCGCCCCCGCTCCGACCGAGCACGGCACCGAACTTGGTGCCGGGTCTGCGATCCGGCTGATCCTGTCGGCGCGCCGCTCCGAAGCCGCCGCCGTCGGCCGGACGCTGGCGAGCTTGATCGCGCAGCATCACCGCGCCTGGTCGCTCACCATCGCCTGGATCGGCGACGATCCGCACGAGCCGGTCGAGCACGGCGACCCGCGCATCGCCGAATCCGCCTGGGACGCCGCCGCCCCCGCGGCCGGGCTTCTCGCCGGGGCCGACGCCCTCGGCCTCCTCCGCCCCGGCGACCGGCTGTGGCCGGATGCGCTGTCGATCCTGGCGCGCCGTCTCGCCGGCCCCGACGCGCCGGATTGCGTCTATGCCGACGAGGAGGTGGCCGGCGCCTCGCTCCAGCCCAGGCTCAAGCCCGACTGGAGCCCCGACCTCGCCCGCGTCACCGGCTATACCGGCCGGCCGGTGCTATTCTCACGAGCCCTGATCGCGTGTCTCGGCGACACTCCGGTCGGGCCGCCGGACGGGCTGGCGTTCGGCCTCGCCGCGACGTCGGCTGCACGAACCGTCGCCCACGTCCCGCGCATCCTCTGCACCACCGCGCCGAGGCCCGACGATACCGCCGCACGGGCGCAAGCCCTCGACGGCCATCTCATCGGAGCCGGCTCAGCCGCCCGTGCCGAGATCCGAGGCGGCATCCTCGATCTGCACTGGCCGGTGCCGCAGCCGGCGCCGCTCGCGAGCATCGTCATCCCCTCGCGCGACAGGCTCGACCTGATCGGCCGGGTGACCGAGGGCGTGCTGCGGAGGACCGACTATCCGTCCATCGAACTCGTCATCATCGACAACGGCTCGACGGACCCCGCCGTGTTGCGGTTCTACGAAACCCTGCGCGCCGATTCCCGCGTGCGCATCGTGCCCTATCCGCACCCCTTCAATTTCTCGGCGATGACCAATGCCGGCGTTCGGGCCTCGCACGGGCAGGTGCTGGTGCTCCTCAACAACGACATCGCCGTGCTCAAGCCGGGCTGGCTCTCGGCCCTCGTCGCCCAGGCCGTGCGGCCGGAGGTCGGGGCGGTCGGGGCCAAGCTGCTCTACGAGGACGGCACGCTCCAGCATGCCGGCGTCGTCGCCGGTCTCGGCGGCCGCGCCGGCCACATCCTGCGGCGACGCCCCGGCGACACCCCCGGCCATCTCGGCCGGTTGCGCGTCGCGCACGAGGTCTCGGCGGTGACGGCGGCGTGCCTCGCCGTGGAGCGCCGAAAATTCGACGCGGCTGGCGGCTTCGACGAAACCACCTTCGCCATCGACTTCAACGACGTCGATTTCTGCCTGCGCCTCGGTGCTCTCGGCCTCAAGACGATCTGGACGCCGCAGGCCACGCTCTCCCACCTCGAATCGGTCAGCCGCGGCCGGCCGAAGGGCGAGGAGCGCCGCCGCTTCGAGCGCGAGGCCGACACCTTCGCCGCCCGCTGGCGCGACGTCATCCGCCACGACCCGTTCTACCACCCGGCCCTCTCCCTCACGACCTTCGGCGAGGACCTGGAGTGATGTTTTGGGAGTATGGCGTCGCGCCGAAGACACCCGTCGTTGCGAGCGCAGCGACGCCATCCAAGGCCCGACCCGCACCGGCGGAGCGACGGACCAGTATGGCTTCTCCTCCTCGCAATGACGGGGAGGGAGGTGTGTTGTCGGCAGGGCCGGGGCCCGCCCGCCGATGACCGATCGCAAGACGCCGTCACCCGATACGGACCCAACCGCCCTGCGCTTCGCCTTCGCCCAGAAGCGACACCTCTCGGCGATCCTCGCGGCGCTCATGCGGCACCCGCGCGACGCGCGCGCGATCGCTTGGGCGCGCCTCACGGGCAAGCGCCTGCGCGCGCGACAGAAATTCGCCGCACTCGCCGGCATCGATCATCGGCTGTGGCTGCCATCCGGCTGGGGACCCGGGCTGGAACCGGCCGCAGCCCTTGCCGCGCACGACATCGCCGTCACAACGGCTGATGCACCGTCCGGCCCGGCGAGCGGCCATGCCGCGATCGTCGTGCTCCTCGCCCCCGGCCACACCCTCCTCGCCGGCGCCGCCGCGGCCATCGCAAAGGCCTTCTCGGAGAATGAGGGGCTTCAGGCGCTCTATGGCGACGCCCTCGTCGAAGGTGACGACGGCAGACTCCTGCCGATTCTCCGCCCGGCCTTCGATCCCGACTTCTTTCGGAGTCTCGACGCCGCCGGTCCGGTCGTCGCGGTGCGAGCGGCGCGCCTCGCCGGCATCGAACGAAGCCTCGTGCCGGGGGCCGAAGCCCTTGCCTTGCTCCTGCACATCGAGGCCGAGGGCGGCGCCGTTCGCCATCTCCCGCGCCTGCTCTCGATCGCGCCGCTCCCCCGGAGCCACGGGCCGAGCCCCGACGCCCGCCTCGCGGCCGTCCGCGCCGACCTCGACCGGCGCGGGGAGAGCGGTACCCGCATCGCGGTCGACGACGGCATCCTCGCCGTCACGCGCCCGCTTCCCGAGCCCCGCCCGCTCGTCAGCCTGATCGTCCCGACCCGCGACCGCCTCGACCTGCTTCGGCCCTGCATCGCCAGCCTCGTCGCCCGCACCGATTGGCCGGCCAAGGAGATCCTGATCTGCGACAACGGCAGCCGCGAGCTCGACACACTGGCCTATTTTCGCGATTGCGAAGCCCGCGGCATCGCCCGAATCGTCCCCTGTCCCGGCCCGTTCGACTTCGCCGGCATGAACAACCGCGCGGCCGAGGCGGCGCAGGGCCGCCTGCTCGCCTTCGTCAACAACGACGTCGAGGCGTTTCAGCCGGATTGGCTAGAGCGGATGGTACGCGAGGCGCTGCGGCCGGATGTCGGCGCTGTCGGGGCCAAGCTGCTTGACGGGGAAGGCCGCATCCAGCACGGCGGCGTGGTGCTCGGCACCGGCGGCCTCGTCACCCACGGCCACCGGCATTTTGCGGGGGATGCGCCGGGCTATCTCGGTGCGCTGACGGTGACGCACCGGGTCTCCGCCGTGACCGCGGCCTGCCTCGTGGTAGAGGCCGAAAAATTCCGGGCGGTCGACGGCTTCGACGCGGAGCACTTTGCCGTCGACTTCAACGACGTCGATCTGTGCCTTCGGCTGAACAAAGCCGGCTACCGCACCCTGCTGGTGCCCTCCGCCGTGCTGCACCACCGCGAGGCGGCGAGCCGGATCCGCTCATCGGAGGCGGAAGCGCGCCATCGTCGAGAAGTGGCGAACCTGAAAAAACGATGGGGGCCGCTGCTCGCGCAGGACCCCCATTATCACCTGGGCTTCGACCCGAACCTGTCGACCCATGCGCGGCTGCGCAGGGGCTGGACCGGCCTGGAGCCGGCCGAGCCCCGCTAGAGCGCCTACTGGACCAGACGCGGCCCGCCGGTCTGCACCTTCTCGTTCTCGGACATGATGCCGAGGCGCTTGGCGACTTCCGTGTAGGCTTCGATCAGGCCGCCGAGATCCTTGCGGAAGCGGTCTTTGTCGAGCTTGTCCGCGGACTTGATGTCCCAGAGCCGGCAGGAATCGGGGGAGATCTCGTCGGCGACGACGATGCGCATCAGGTCGCCTTCCCAGAGGCGGCCGGTCTCCATCTTGAAGTCGACGAGGCGGATGCCGACGCCGAGGAAGAGGCCGGACAGGAAGTCGTTGACGCGGATGGCCAGCGCCATGATGTCGTCGATCTCCTGGGGCGTGGCCCAGCCGAACGCCGTGATGTGCTCTTCCGAGACCATCGGATCGTTGAGCGCGTCGTTCTTGTAGTAGAACTCGATGATCGAGCGCGGCAGCTGCGTGCCCTCCTCGAGCCCCAGCCGCGTCGCCAGCGAGCCGGCGGCGACGTTGCGCACCACCACCTCGAGCGGAATGATCTCGACCTCGCGGATGAGCTGCTCGCGCATGTTCAGCCGACGGATGAAGTGCGTCGGCACGCCGATGTCGTTGAGGTGCTGAAACAGGAACTCGGAGATCCGGTTGTTGAGCACGCCCTTGCCGTCGATGACCTCATGCTTCTTGGCATTGAAGGCCGTCGCGTCGTCCTTGAAATGCTGGATCAGCGTGCCGGGCTCGGGACCCTCATAGAGGACCTTCGCCTTGCCCTCGTAGATGCGACGGCGGCGATTCATGGGCGTGTACCGTGGTTTGAGGAAGTCCATGGGCCGTGGCTCCTTGCGGGACTGGCACCTGATGCGGGATCCGCGGCGCGGCGACCCGGAGCGGGGTCGAGCAGCGAAAGACGTCATCGGCGATAGTCTTCCACGGCCGTGTGCCAAACTACCCGATGCGCATTGGCAGCACAACGCGTTAGCCGGTGCAGCGGCATGCATGCGAAGCTGCCGTCGCGCGGCGATCGCCCTCGGCCGGCGTGAGGGACCGCTCCGTTCAGGAGGCCGCCGCCAGCGGCTCCACGGTCTTCGAGGGATACCGGCACAGATCCGCGATCGGGCAACGCGGGCATTCGGGCCGGCGCGCCTTGCAGATGTAGCGCCCGAACAGGATCAGCCAGTGATGGGCGTTGAGCAGGAAAGGCTCGGGCACGATGGCCTCCAACCCCGCCTGCACCTTGTCCGTCGTCGCGGCGACGACGAGGGGAATCCGGTTCGCGACCCGGAAGATGTGGGTGTCGACGGCGATGCGCGGCACGCCGAAGGCCACGTTGAGCACCACGCTCGCGGTCTTGGCGCCCACGCCCGGAAGCACCTCCAGCGCCTCGGCGGTGCGCGGCACCTCTCCATCGTGCCGCTCCACCAGGATGCGCGAGAGCGCGATGACGTTCTTCGCCTTGGTATTGAACAGTCCGATGGTGCGGATGGCGTGGCGTACCCGCTCCTTGCCGAGGTCGAGCATCTTCTGAGGCGTGTCGGCGATGGCGAAGAGCGGCGTGGTCGCGATGTTCACGCCCTTGTCCGTCGCCTGGGCCGAAAGCACCACGGCCACGAGCAGCGTGTAGGCGTTCAGGTAGTGGAGTTCGGCCCGTGGCTCGGGGTTGGCGTCGCGCAGCCGCGAAAAGATCGTGGCCAGGGTCGCGGCGTCGACGGGCTCGGGGGTCGTGTCGATCGCGGCGACGAGGGGCTTGGCCAACCGGGCTCCCGCCTTCCCCTCGGCCTTCCCCTTGGCTGGACGCCCGATCGCGGCCTTTTCGCCGCCGGCTGGTTTTGTCACGGGCGGCGGCTTCCTGGCGGGCATGCGGGCGTTATATTGACCTCATGGCGAGCGGCAACCTCCAGGCCCATCCCGACGGGCTCGATCCCGATACGATCGACCGCCCTCTCTACGAGACGGTCATCCGTCCGCACCAATCCCTGAGCCGGGACGGCTTTCGGATGGTCATGGCCTTCTGTTGCGCCGTTTCCCTCGTCACCTCGATTGCCTGCCTGCGCATGGGCTTCTGGCCGATCGCCGGCTTCTTCGGCCTCGACATGCTGGCGCTCTACGCGGCGCTGAAGGTGAGTTTTCGGCGCGGGCGCTCGTTCGAAGAGGTGGCGATCTCGCAGATCCAAGTGGTGCTGGCCCGGGTCAGCCATCGCGGCGAGCGCCGCGAATGGCGCTTCAACCCGCTCTGGACCAAGCTGACTCGTGTCGAGGACGAGGAATTCGGCCTGCGGACCCTGACCTTGGTCTCCCGTCATGAGCATGTCGCAGTGGCGCGCGATGCATCTCCCCCGGAGCGTGAGCTGGTGGCGCAGGGTCTGAGCCGGGCATTGGCCAAGGCGAAGAAGGGCTACTGACACCGCGCGCTCGCACAGGGTGACACGGCATGGTGCGACGCCCCCGGGGCGTACGTTCTCGTGCTGCAGTGCATTTTCCGATTGACGTCTCCGGTCTGTCTCCGTATATCCCTGGTCATCGGCGCCGGCCGCGGAAGCAGCTCGGTGGCCTTCGCATCTTCTGAACAATCTGCGGGAAGTGTCCGGCGACTGTCGGGCGGCCTGCTTTTGGTTTTTTGGGTGTGAGCGTGTCGGTTTCGAGAGCCTCTGGTTTTTGGGTTGACACGATTTTGGCGGCGCATTAATCAGCGCCTCCGCTTCGGATCTGGCTGGTTGATCTGGTTT
>NZ_BPRA01000013.1 GCF_022179645.1 Methylobacterium thuringiense | reverse complement strand
AAAGTTGCACGCCGAAACACAACGATGCACTACCTTTGAACCTGGGCCACCAAATGGGGGCAGGCCATAACCCGAAAGCCGAAAACCCAGGGATAATCGGCAACCGATTGGGGGAAAAGTGCCCGGCGACGTCTAGTCCAATTGCACTAGTACGATGCCTTTTGGTAGCTCACGCAACCGGTCAATGAGGTTGCCAATGCCGCTAACGCCAACCCAGATCGCAGAAGCAACGGAGCTTTGCCTTGAGGCGCAGGCCAAACTTGATGGCTGTGGAAGCTATCGAGTTCGAGTGCTTCTTGAAATGGTTCTCATTGAACTTGCCACTTTGACCGCTAGGCAACCGCCGGCAGGTCTTCCTGAAACACCAGCCGGGTCGTCGTGAGCACTGTCGTAGGGCCTGTGCGCACTGTCACGACGATATGGCCGCTGCTTGCGAGGTTGTGAGGGTCAGAGGCGTACTTCGCAACTACAGAGCGAGCATGATGTAGCGCAGCGTTATCGTCTGCAAGATCCAATCCAACGCTATCAGAGACATCAAACCCGTTACAGACATCAAAATAGTAGTGCGACATATAAAAACCTTTCCGGGCCAGCCGCGCGGAGTGCCGCGACGGCGGGGTATAATCTTATCATTTCCATAGAAAAAAGATTGCGTGCAATCGCACTTTATGTCGCACCCCGTTACGGTCTGGAACCGTGCATCTAACGGGTGGTGCGCCAACGATATGATCACCCCAGGAAGGTCTCCTTCTCGGTAGCCTCATTGGCAAGGACCTACGACCGCAGAGGTGGTTTGTTGCCAGTCGTCTTTCGGGACGGAGTTTCAAATAACGGGCCGGCCCAATTTGCTCGCGGTGCCCCACCGCTTTGCTCAGGCTTGGGGCGATTATCTGCTCCCGGCAGTACCTCCTCACCGTACTCACAGGTCAAAAGCCGGTTCGGACTCATGACGTAGCTGAGGTCACGCTCACTTAAGCCTATCCGCCGTATGCAACATGACGGCGGGCTTGCCTCGACGGGGCCGCACACGGGCGTCAGGAGACCATGTCGGACACACAGCGCGAGGCACTGCGCCAACAGGCGCTTGCGGAAATCAACCTTCTCGACACGCCACCTGAGCGCGAGTTTGACGCCCTCGCCAAGGTCGCACAACGCATGCTGGGAACTGGCATGTCCTCGATCACTCTGGTTGCCCCGGAGCGGCAGTGGTTCAAAGCGCGCTGCGGGCCCCTGGCAGCCGAGACACAGCGGGCCCAGGCGTTCTGCCCCATCGTGTTCGAAACCGAAGAGCCGCTAATCGTGGCGGATACCAGCCTCGACCCGCGCTTCGCGACAAGCCTGTTCGTCACGGGTGCACCGCACATCCGCTACTACGCGGGTGTTCCGGTCCGCGTCAGGCGTGCTGACGGCGACAGAGTTACGGTCGGAACACTCTGCGTCCTCGATGAGCAGCCGCGTGATACGACGCCGGTTGACCTCGAACTCCTCACGGAGTTGGCTTCCGTCGCTGAAGCCCTGATCGAGGCCCGGACCCTTGCCCTTTGCGCTGCAAAGACGGCCGAAGAGCACCGGATGGCGGTGGAACGCCTGGAACGCGAGCGCCGGCAGTTCAAGCGGGCCGAGGGTATGGCCGACATGGGATCGTACCGGTACGACATCGAGAAGCGATCCGTTGCCTGGTCGGACGGCGTCTTCGCCATCCACGAGCTGCCCGTTGGCGACGGCAAGCCGACCGGCGATATCATGGGCGCCTTGCTTGAGCCCGACCGCACCACCTTCAGAACTGCGGTAATGCGGACTCTGGACACGGGGGAGCCGTTCGAACTGGAGGCAGACCTGCTGACTGCCAAGGGCAACGATCGGCGCGTACGCTGCTCCTGTGAGATCGAGCTAGCCAAAGGCAAGCCCGCCGCCCTTATCGGATTGATCCAGGACATCACTGAGCAGCATAGGCTGGAGACGCGGCTTCGGCACCAGGCCCGGACCGACGACCTGACGCAACTGGCCAACAGGGCCGAGTTCCACCGCCTCCTCGACGCGCGGCTGCATGAAGCGCGCGCGGCGAACGGCGACGTCGGCGTGCTGCTGATCGATCTCGACGGCTTCAAGGGCGTGAACGATGCGCTTGGACATGCGGCGGGCGACGCTGTGCTGCGCCTTGTCGCTGACCGGCTGCGTTCATCTTCCTACGAGCGTTGGCTCCCGGCACGCCTGGGGGGAGATGAGTTTGCGGTCGTCGTACCTACCGACCTCGGTCGGGCGGACCTGGACCGGATGGTGCGGCGCCTTCTGCACGACCTTGAGATTGTCATGGATGGACAGGGGCACATCGCGCGAGTGACAGGAACCATCGGCATCGCATGGTCCAGCGAAGCGTTGCACGACAGGGAAAGGGTTTTGCGTCACGCCGATGCAGCGCTCTACGCAGCTAAGCGCACGCGGAAGGGAACGGCACAGACTTATCAGCTAACAGGGCCCCCCAGGCAGGTCGCTTGAGTGCGGCCGCGGCAATCAAGGCTTGTCGTATACGGAACGTCCGCTTCCGGGCGGAGGGCTAAAGCCCGCTTCCCAAGAACAAGCGTCCCGTAGGACGCCTGTTTGTTGCTCAGCCAATCCGTGACCTCAGTTCGCCCGGGCAACCTCGACGAGGTTGTCCGAGAACGACGGGGCGTGGCCCATGTCGGTGAAGGCCCCAGACGAGATGCTGTTGACCGTGCCCTCGTTGAGCTGACGCCAGTAGCCCAGCGTCGCGACCACGATGCCGGCCTTAACGTCGTCGGTAATGCGCGCCACGCCCTTGAAGGCCCCGCGGTCGTTGGCGACCTGAACCTTGTCGCCATCCCGGATGCCGCGTGCCTCTGCGTCGTGCTGGCTGATCATCACGAACTGCTCACCCTGTCCCTTCTGCTTGTCCTCCATGTTCGCGTAGCAGGAGTTCAGGAAGTAGTGACTCTTCGGCGAGACGATGTTGAGCGGGAAGCGCTTGGCCAGCTCCGGGTCGTTGGTGTGCGATTCCCGCGGGCCCAGGTAGTCGGGCAGCGGATCGAGCGCCTCGCCGGGCTGGAAGGCCTCGTACATCTGCCGGAACGGCGGGGCGACGAAGTTCGTGGCGCCCTCGACCATGAACATGCACTTGCCCGTCGCGGTAGGGAAGTTGCCTTCCTTATGAGGTGCACGGTCATCCGGCGTGCCGACGTTGAGGCGGGCGAAGCCGTGCTCCCGCATGTACTGCAGGTCGATGCCCTCGCAGGCCGGTGCGTTCCAATCGACGTAGTGCTCCAGGCACTCCGTGTCGGTCCACTTAAAGTTTTCTTCTTCGAAGCCGAGTCGGGCGGCGAGCTGGCGGAAGATCTCGTTGTTCGGGATCGCCTCGCCGGGGGCATCGGCGCACTTGGTGTTGTAGGTCAGGTAGAGGTGGCCCCAGGACAGGATCATATCCTCCATCTCCGCGCCCATCGTAGCGGGAAGCACGATGTCGGCGTAGGAGGCGGTGTCCGAGATGAAGTGCTCGGCCGAGACCATGAACAGGTCCTCGCGCATCAACCCCTCGACGATCTTGTCGGTTTCGGGCGCCTGTGTGACCGGGTTCGAGTTCCAGCACATCATCGACATGATCGGCGGGTCGAGCTTCAGCTCGCCGGTGAGCGCGCGTCCGATCTGAAGGTTGCTGATGACGCGGGTGCCCTCCGGAATCAGGTCGGGCCGGCACATCACGTCGAACTTGTAGGGATGCTCCCAGACGCCGAACTGCGTGACACCGCCACCGACATGGCGCCAGGCGCCGGTCAGCGCCGGGATGGACGACACCGCGCGTATGGTTTGCCCGCCGCCGTAGTGCCGCTCCAGCGCCACGCCCATGCGGATCGCGGCGGGCTGCGCGGTCGCAAGTTCGCGCGCGAGCGTGCGGATGTCCTCGGCGGAAACCCCGGTGATCTCGGCTGCCCATTCCGGCGTGCGGATGCTCGCCCGCTCCTTCAGCTCCTCGAAGCCGACCGTGTAGTTGTCGACGTAGTCCTGGTCGACGAGGCCCTGCTCGATGATCGAGTTGATCAGCGCCATGGCGAGCGCGCCGTCGGTGCCAGGCTTCGGGGCGATGTGCCAGTCCGCCGCTTTGGCAGTGCGCGAGGCGTAGGCGTCGATGACCACGACCTTGGCGCCCTTCTTCTGGGCGTCCTTGACGATGGCCCAGTGATGCAGGTTCGTGCTGACCGAGTTGCAGGCCCAGATCACGATGTACTTCGAGTGGATGTAGCTGTCCGGATCGAGGCCGGCGGTCGGACCGACAGTCAAGAGCCAGGCGGTACACGAACCTTCGCCGCAGAAGGTGCGCTCGGTCACGGTGGCGCCCATGCGGTTGAAGAAGGCGTCGCCGCCGTTCAGCCCGTGTACGAGTCCCTGGTTGCCGAGGTAGCTGTAGGGCGCGATGGCCTCGGGCCCGTACTGGTCGATAATCGCCTTCCAGCGCGACACGATGGTGTCGAGCGCCTCGTTCCAGGTGATGCGCTCGAATTGCTTGGAGCCCTTTGGCCCGACGCGCTTCATCGGATAGAGCAACCGATCCGGATGGTAGTGGCGCTTCTCGTAGTCCTTGAGCTTCACGCACAGGCCGCCGCGGGTCATCGGGTGGTCCGGGTTACCCCGCACGCCGAGCAGCTCCCCGTCCTTGACCTCGAACAACATCGAGCAGGTGTCCGGGCAATCGTGCGGGCAGCCGCCGAAGAAGGTTTCCGTTAGGCTCTCGGCCTCGGCCACGATCAGGGAATCCGGCTTGACGATCTCGTTCATGTTTCCTCCTTCGTCGAGCGCCCAGGCTTCTTGTGCTCTTCAGGGGCGTGCTCGCGGCGTTCTAAGAATGCACTAAAACACAAACAATTCCAAATTTTGGTCCGGAGGAAGTGCCAAATCAGGCACGATCCATGGTACCAACGGTTTTGTTGCGCTTGGGCAGGTCGGTAGTGTCTGTGTGGCAACGATGCTGTTGCCAGAGACTTCGCGGGTCGCCGCCGCGGATGGAACGACGCGTGGAACTGACGCTCACGCTGGATCCAAAGTCCTCCAAGCCGCTGCAGGCCCAGGTCTTCGATCAGATTCGAGAAATCATTCTGGACGGTCAGCTTAAAGCCGGCATGGCTCTGCCGCCGAGTCGCCTTCTGGCGGAACGCCTCCGGGTCTCGCGCAATACTGTGATCATTGCCTACGAGCGCCTTGCGGCCGAGGGCTACGTCAAGGCGCGCGGCACGGCGGGTCTGTTCGTGGGGCCTATCCCACCAGACAGCCTGTTGCTGATCCAGCGCGGCAGCCAGCCGCTGACGAACGGGCCGGTCTCGGAGGAGTTAGGCGAGCCCCTGCTGTGCTTCGCCGGCTCACCGGGTGGCGGCGGAGACCGGCCGGAACTCGACTTCTGGGTCGGGCGCTCGGACCCAGGTGCGTTCCCTATTCGCATCTGGCGGCGGATCGTGAGCCGTCTGCTGTCGCAGGAGACCGCCTATCTCACGGACTACTGCGATCCGGCGGGCTTGCCGGAACTCCGCACGGCCATCAGCACGCACCTGAGGCGTGCCCGCGCTGTCGCGGTGACCGAGGACCAGGTCATCGTCACCACGGGCGGGCAAGACGCCCTCAACCTCGTGTTCAACCTGCTGAAGTCGCATACCCGGCAGCTTTGCATAGAGAACCCTTGCTACCTGGGAGCCTCGCTAATCTTCAGAAGCACCGAGTTGACTATCCACCCGGTCCCGGTCGACGGCGAGGGTTTGCGGACGGACCTGCTGCCCAAGGACCGCGGCAGCCTGCTTTACGTCACGCCATCGCACCAGTTCCCGACCGGTGCGACCATGTCGCTGTCACGGCGCTTGGCCCTTCTGCGCTGGGCGGAGGAGACCGACAGCTACATCGTCGAGGACGACTACGACAGCGACTTCCGCTACGACGGCCCGCCGTTGACGGCGTTGGCCGGGCTCGACGGGGGACGTCGCGTCTTCTACGTCGGCACCTTCTCCAAGTCGGTCGGCGCCGGCTTGCGCATCGGTTTCGCCACGGTCCCGCGCATGTTCTGGGGCGAGGCCCGAATGCTCAAGGCACGGATGAGCAACGGCCAGGCCTGGCTGGAGCAGGCCGCCTTGGCAGCTTTCATCGATGAGGGTCACTTCGACCGGCACCTGCGCCGTCTGCGGCAAGTCTACAAGGCCCGTCGCGACTGCCTCGTCACAGCGTTGCGGCGAACCTTCGCCGGGGCCGTCGTCATCGGCGGAGACAGCGGGCTGCACCTAGTCTGGCGGCTGCCGCCCGGTTTCCCTCCGGCAAGGCAGATCCAGGTCATGGCAAGGGAAAGGGGCATCGGTGTCTACGCCCTGTCGAGCGGGGCAGCCTACGATTTCCATTCCAATGCTGTCGACAATATGCTGGTTTTTGGATATTCGTCTTTGAACGAAATACAGATTAAAAAGGCCATTGCAGAAATACAAGAAATTATTCAGTAAAAATTTTTATCTTTCATACCAAAGAAGAAAGTCTGTTTAAAACATGAATGATGCTGCTAGCGCTCAGGATATGAAACCGGGTGAACCGGGAGGGGTTTTTACGCCCGAACAGTGCAGAGCAGCCCGCGCCGTACTGAAATGGACCGTACTTGATACGTATAAAATTTCCGGCGTTTCTAACAGTACACTTGTAAAATTTGAAGCTTCAGGACAAGTCCGCATCGGCCGGATTAATCTACTGAAAGCCGCCTTTGAGGCGAGTGGAGTTATGTTTTCTCCAAACGGCAGAGGTATAAGCTGGTAATTATATACTTTATGTAATGCGCATTATCTTCTATTATGCCATTTTTATATTATAATCAATTTTATTAGGCGAATGATATAATGTAGTCCTAAATAAATTATTGTAATCGTATAAAATTATAATGATTTACTATAACTATTTAATTATTGTCGACCAGCTTGAATGGTAGGGTTGAAAAACTTGCCGAACCGAACCAAAATCTTTTGCCGTTCCGCGACCATCCAAATGCCGCCTCTCGCGCCTCCGTACAGACGGGCTGATAATCATTTTTCAGAGACGCTAATGCAGGGGGTCTGCGGCGGCCGCAACCGGGCAACGTAGTGTTGGACCCGCTACGTGCGCTCCACTCGTAATTATGATCGGCCTATCACCGCTCATAGCGGATCGCTGAAGCCGCCCCGAGGCACCATTGCATAAGCCTCGACGGCCGAGAACCCGGCGTGCCGTAAATAGAGGTCGATGAGCCGCCCCTGATCGTCCCCACTGCAGGGCGCGGCAGGTCGGCAAAAGCCATACTGCTCCTTGCCTCGGCGCGAATCATGGCCTCGGCAAGCGTGAGACGAACGCGCACGTCTTGGTCGTGGAAATTTAGGGGGGAACCCGTGCTCTGAGCCGTTCTCGACCCATTGCAGGCTCTGGGAAGGTCCGCTTCGTGGCAGCGTGATAGACGGTTACCTACACGACCGTTCGAACGCAACGCGCGTTGAGATGCCGTTCCCTTACAGGCGAACGCACTGGAGACCTCCATGCTGTCCGACACGCCCCGCCCTGGCGACGACCCTTTGCCACCTATTGGCGATCCGCCGCCCGATCCGGCACCTCCTGAGGGTGATCCACCAGCACCACAGCCGCCGGGACCCATCGAGGTTGGATGACAGATATCGGCACCGGTTGGCCGTGAAACAGACACTGCGACGACTGCTCAACTCGTTTAAAACTCAGTGGTTGTCGCAGTTATTATATCAGGTGCACTCGTTGGATGTGCAGCCTCCAGATTGGCCTGAGACGACACCGCCCACGACCTTGAATTCCAAGATCGCTCATGAGCGTAACGCTTCGGTAAGGCTATTGGGGGGGGGCCGAAAAAAATTCGGACGGCTCTTGAAACCAACTTTCGGGATGTGCATTCTACGCGGGCGAGGCTCGTTTGAGTTCGCAAGAGCAGGCGCCGGGCACGGTGTCCGGCGTTCCTTGTCATCACGTTGCTCTCTGGAGAATGTGGTTATGAGAAACTACGACGTTGCTCCCCTCTACCGTTCCACTGTCGGTTTTGACCGACTGTTCGATCTTCTCGCTCAGGCCGACCGCGTCGATCCGACGACGACTTGGCCGCCCTATAACATCGAGAAGGTTGCCGACGACCAGTATCGCATCACTATGGCGGTCGCGGGCTTTGCGCCTGACGAAATAGAAATGACGCAGCACAACAACGCGCTGCTCGTTTCCGGTCAGAGAAAGGGCGCCGATGAGCGCCAGTACCTGCACCGTGGACTGGCCGGACGCAGCTTCCGTCAAACCTTCAATCTCGCCGACCACGTCAAGGTCACCGGCGCCGATCTGGCCAATGGCCTGCTTACCGTCGATCTGCAGCGTGAGGTCCCCGAGGCTCTGAAGCCGCGTCGGATCGCCATCGGCGGTGGCCATTCGACCTCCGGGCAAGACAATGCCCCAACGCAGGTCGAGCATCAGGCCCAGGCGGCCTAGCCAAACCATAACCATGCCCTCGCCGACTCCCACGGGCAGTCGAGCCCGTGGGATCTCAGAGTCTTCTTGACGCTCATAGAGGGCAGGGCAGCGAAAGGTTGAACCGCATCGATGGCGGCTTTGTAAAATTTTCCACCAATTCAGGAGGATGATCATGCAGAGAGGAGAAGAAGCTTCGAAGAACATTGGTCCGGTGGTATGCGCCGTGGCGCGGACTCCGACCTTCGATGTGTGGACGGCACTCGTCGCACCGGGTGACGTGTTTCGTCGGCCGCGCGATGTGCTGATGCATCCCACACTGTCGCTCGGGGAAAAGCGCACGATCCTGGCATCATGGGCGTCAGACGCTCATGCCATGGAGCAGTCGCCTAGCTTGCGTTGTCTGCCCGGTAGCAGGGCGGAGCCTGTACCGCTCGATGCGATACTCACAGCGCTGGCCGAACTGGACGCTCATGACAAGACCGCCCTGGATAAGCCTCGGACCCCCAACTGTCGGTTCAAGCGCAGACAGCGGCCGTTCTGGGCAATCCATCGTACCGTTCGACCGAAGCGGGATGACGACGACGACCCACCACCCTGTCCGGCTGCCGTAATGCCGAGACCCCGGCCTCCAGCCTCGAACCCTGCTGCCCTAGCCGTGTTCGCTTGAGGGGCCGATCCGACAACTCGCACGCTGTACCTCGCTTTTCGGCCAGTCCAGACTTGACGATCAGACTGGCCGAGAAGCTCGACTGGTGGTTTGCGGCTGACCGCTATGCCCGGACGGCATCGGCGAATGTCAGCAGCCGCTGGGCCAGCAGCACCGCTGTCGGCGCATCCACGGCCTAGGCGTCGGCGCCGACCTGTTTGACGTACTTTGGATGCTCCAGGAACACCGGTCCGCCAACCATGACGCCGATCGACGGGTTGAGAGAGGCCTCACGCACGGCACGGATTGCACCTGCCAGCTGATCGAGGTGATCCTCCCGGCTCAGAGTCAGTCCCACCACGCCAAACCATTGCGAACCGACCAGCTCGGCGGTCTGCCCGGGGCTGGAGGCAAGACCGCTGGCCACGTGCCAGCCGGCCTTGCGCATGAACTGCTCGACGATCGCCAAGCCGAAGGTGTGTTGCTCGCCTGGGGCTCCCATCAGGAGGATACGGCGCTTCTCATTGAACGGGGCGATGCCTCCGTCCATTCGGAAGGTTGCCAGCAGGAACTGCAACTGGGCGAGGCCGGCTGTGACCTCCATGAAGTCGCACAGATCGTCATCCCACATGCGGCCGAGCAAGGCTGCTGCCGGTGCCAACAGGTCGAGAAACAGATCGTCGGCGGAATAGCCCTTCTCCAAAAGCGCGCTGAAGGCACCTGTCAGCGCCGTGACATCGTGCTGGAGGACAAGGTCGGTGAACTCTGCGACCTCTTCCGTGTCGAGCTTCGGCAGGGTTGCAGGCTGGGCTCGCGCATCGTTGCGATCGAGCAACATCAGGCGAGGAATGATCTCGGCCTGAATGACGCGGCTAAGTGCCAAGGTTCGCTCGCGCGCCTCATCGGCCGAGCGCCTTTGCGCATAGTCTTCTCGGACGCCGACAGCCTCGGCGATCTCGGCTGTCAGTAGGGCAGCCCACTCATGGTGGGATGGTCCCAGATCCAGCATAGCCCCTACCTAAAGGTTCAGGGTTGAGATCCCTGTTTGCTCCAGGCTGTCATGCAGCCATTTTAAGAGGCGGCAACAAAACCTCTCGTGTCGATCATGTAAAGGTTGGCAATCGACATTTTCGAGGAGTTTTCGCGGGCAGATCCACATCCCATGAAAGACGATCAACGCCAAGGTGTACGCAGGCGAGAGCGCTTCTGAACCCGGATTGGTGCCGCGGGGCCCACGAAGCCGGCGAGGGCTTCAAACTCCGGATCAGCTGCTGCGTCACCGAATGGCCGCCGATGGTCCGACATCAGAAGGCCCATACCGATTGTGAGGTGGACTGATGGCCATCGCCGCGGAAATCCGGTGTCTCAATGATGCTTCCGCGCCGTCGAGCACGGCGGCACGCGCTACTTTTAGCAGATCGACACTTACGATCTTCCGCTGCAGATGCCCTCGCCTTAGGCGTCCGACCCCGCCGTCACCGTCCAGGACCTGACCGTGATGTGCGCCAACGAGGACTAGCCGCTTGATACACCTGTACCGCCCTTTGTGGCGGTTTGTCGCTGCGCCGGCTTCAGCAGCAACCGGCGACCAGAATCCCATTCCAGATGCTGTTCGTTCGCGCTGCGTGGCGCTTGTCCTGAGCATGTCCTAGCATCGGTGCTGAGCCTCGCTGGGATACGCCACAATGGATATTGTCCAGATCATCTACGCCTCCCGTCCCTTCGGATTTGATACGGGCGGCCTCAATGGCATCTTGTCTCAATCACGCCGATGCAACGCGCGCGACGACATAACCGGCGCACTCATCTGCCGGGCCGATCTGTATCTACAACTCCTGGAAGGACCAGAGGAGGCCATTGCAGCGACGTACGCGCGGATCATGCGTGACGACCGACATGTCGAGGTAACCCGCCTGTCCTACGAGCCGGTGACCATGCGTCTGTTCCCCAGTTGGGCTATGCGGGACGACCCGGCGCGATCCTGGATGTGGACGCAGGCCGAAGTCGATCAGGGCGCGGCGACCCACGCGACCCCTCTGCAGCTTCAGAAGATCTTCCGTCGGGTCGCGTCCGAACTCGCCCATCAGCGCTCACCGGCGCTCAGCTAATATCGCCGAGACCTCTAGCCCCGCAGGCCCATAGCCTGCGGGGCTAGAGGTCCCGTCCCTCAGTGCTCCGTGCTAGGGCTGTTTTGACGCGGGGCATCGCCGTGCTGCTCAGTGAAGCTGGACCGCTCCGGATCGCCCTTCGATTTGGCAACGCGTCCGTGCATCTGACCGAGAACTGAACCAAGCCCGGTACGCTTGAATAAGGGCGCGCGAACACACCCCCGCGAGAGGGCCAACGACCTGAACGAGTTCATCGGCGGTGCCGGCGATCGTCACCCGGCCCTGTTCCCCGGAAACCAGTTCCCGTGGAAGCCCGGCGGGATCCGGTGCCCGAGATGGACCGAGGCGACGGGCGGCGCCTCGAAAGCACAAGCGTCGATAACGGTGAAGTCTGTCGTGTCCTGTGCCGTGTCGATGACGAGGCCGACCAGCCACCCCTCGTCCTCGCCGGCCTCCGGCCCCGCCGGCACGAACACGAACTCTCCCGGGACGCGCTCTGCGCCGAAATCGTGCACGCGCCGCTCCCCCGTTGCCAAATCGTGCTTGTAGATCTGCGTCGCGCCGACGAGCTGCGTGTTGCCGTCGGCGGGGACCGAGCCCGCGTAGACGTAGCGGTGCGGCCGCCCGAAACGGCGCTCGTCGATCCGGGGGAACTCCTGCGCCGCGGAGTCGATCGCCCGGCGGCTGACCCGCCCCGTCGCGGGGTCCGCGGTCCAGCGCTCCAATCGGCCGGGCGCGTCGAGGCCGCCGCCGGGCGACGCGAACACCGTCTCGTAGGCGACGACGTCGAGGACCACCCGCCCGTCTGCGTCATCGTAGGCGTTAGCGACGTGGAAGACGAAGCACGGCGCGACCGCGCACCACACGATGTCGGCAGCCGTGCCGTGACGGGGCAGCAGGCCAACTCGGGCGTGGTGGGCGGGGTTCCATCGGAACGGGAAGCGGTGCCCGGCCAGCACCGCCGGCATCGAGAAAGTGACGGGCAGGTCCAGCACGACAACGAAGCGCGCCGTGATCGCGCAATCGTGGATGCAGGGCCCGTGCTCGACCGGGATCGCCACGTCGCGCACGACCCGGCCCGCGGGCGAGAGGACGACGTGGCGCACGCTGTCCCAGACGCGGCCGTCATAGGCGATCGCGTGGGTCTCTCCAGTCTCCGGGTCGCGGTGCGGGTGCCCGGTGAAGGAGCCGGTGAGCGTGCCGTCGAACGAATCGTAGCGCTGCGTCTCCAGATCCTCGGACAGCGCGACCGGGTAGCTGCCGGCCTCGACTACGGCGAAGGCGCGGCCGCCGATCTCGACAACGTTGGTGTTGACGGTGTCGTCGCCCCGCCGCGGCCCCGGGGCGACGGGCCGGCCGAGCGCCGCGGAAGCCGCGCGCGAGCCGATCCAGCGGTTGCGGTACCACAGGGCCTTGCCACCCTCGATGCAGAGACCGTGCACCATGCCGTCGCCCAGGAACCAGTCGTGGCCGCGCGTCGGCGGGCGGGCGGGGTTGGCGCCCATTTTGAGGTAGCGGCCGTCGAACCCCGCCGGGATCGTTCCGGTCACAGGCAGATTCCGCAGGGTTAACTCCTCACGCATCGGTGCATGGACGCCGACCACGAAGGGGTGCTGCCTCCCTGGCAGGCGGAGCCGGTTGCAGGCCGCCACCAGCGAGACGAGACCCTCGGCGGCGGTTCGCAGGCTTGCCTCGATAGAGTTCGGCATCAATTGCGTTCTCGGATGGTGCGGGCAGCGGCCGTCGTGAAGCGAGGCGTTTCTCAAAGGCGGACGATGGCTCCGTCCGCGTGGGTCATGTCGGCGATCTCGCCCACTGTGTATCCCGCTACGTCTACAGAGGCGATCAGACCGTGGCGCTACTAAAAAATGGGCCCACTCCCTATTTGGGACGATTTCTGCTCGTCCGCTTTTCAATTGCATATCTGTGAAGCCGTACGTTTGCTTCACGCCGGCATCGATCGATGCTTGCTCGTCTCTGCGGGACGTCAGCTGACTGGAATTCTGACGTCTTGGACCGAGAAGGCGGGTAAGAATGTTCCTCTGGCTATTACACCGGCTACAGGAACTTACGTACCGCCGATTACGACGGTTTGCCATTATGGCGGTCGTAGACACTGTAGGTCGGGCGCGGCTCCCCTGGTGCGCTGACCCCATCAAGCGATGCGCGATTTTGTAAGGAGTGATCACCGAGTGGGGGCAGGCAAGCTTCAGCGCGGCATTTCGAGGCAATTGCCTCTAGCTATGTTTTCAGATGAATGGGCAGCTGACATGCATCTGGCTATGGGAGCGTACGACGTTGCGTGAGGGGTTGCGGAGTTTGGCAGGCCGTCGCGTTGCGGTCGTGGGCGCGGGGCCCGGCGGCCTCGCGACGGCATTGCTGCTCGCCAAGGCCGGCATCCACGTCACGCTGTTCGAGCGCGACGCCGTGGTCGGCGGGCGCACCAAGACGGTGGAGGCACCGGGCGGCTACCGCTTCGACATCGGCCCGACCTTCTTCCTCTATCCGCAGATCCTGGCCGACATCTTCGAGAGCTGCGGCGAGCGGCTGGAGGATCATGTCGAGCTGAAACGCCTCGACCCGATGTACCACCTGCTCTTCGAGGGCGAGGGTGGCGTCTCGGGCGAGATCTGCGCCACCGGCGACGAGGACCGGTTGCGCGAGGAAATCGCGCGCATCGCGCCGCAGGATGCGAAGAACCTGCATGCCTTCTTCACCGAGAACCGGACCAAGCTGAACTTCTTCAGGCCGGTGCTGGAACAGGCCTTCGACCGGTTCTTCTCGATGATGAGTCCGGCGATGCTCGCCGCCCTACCCCATCTCCATCCGAGCCGCAGCGTCGACCGGGATCTCAAGCGCTACTTCGCCGACCCGCGGGTGCGCCTCGCCTTCTCGTTCCAGACCAAATATCTCGGGATGTCGCCGTTCCGCTGCCCGAGCCTGTTCACGATCCTGTCGTTCCTCGAATACGAGCACGGGGTCTATCACCCGGTGGGCGGCTGCGGCGCGGTCTCCGAGGCGATGGCGGGCTTAGCCCGCCGCATGGGCGTCGACATCCGCCTCGGCACGGGGGTCGAGCGCGTGGTCTATACGGGCAAGCGCGCCTCGGGCGTCGTCGTGAACGGCGAGACCTTCAATGCCGACGCGGTGGTGATCAACGGCGACTTCGCCGGCACGATTCGCGATCTCGTGCCAGAGACGCAAAGGCCGCGCTGGCGCGACCGCAAGGTCGAGAAGGCGCGCCTCTCCTGCTCGACCTTCATGATGTATCTCGGCATCGAGGGTAAGGTCCCCGAGGGGCTTGGGCACCACTCGATCCTACTGTCGAAGGACTACAAGCAGAACATCGAGGAGATCACCGGCGGCACCCTGCCGATGACGCCGTCGCTCTACGTGCAGCATGCCGGATACACCGACGGCGGCATGGCCCCTCCGGGCCACACCGCGCTCTACGTGCTGGTGCCGGTGCCGAACCTCAAGTCGGGCATCGACTGGGAGAGCGTGCGCCCGGCCTACCGCCGGCTGGTGCTGGAGCGCCTGAAGCTCTTGGGCATCGCCGACATCGAGAGCCGCATCCGCTACGAGCGCGTGCTCGACCCGCGCGACTGGCGCGACGAATTCACGGTGCACGAGGGCGCGACCTTCAACCTCGCCCACGATCTCGGGCAGATGCTGTGGTTCCGGCCGCACAACCGCTTCGGGCCAGGCCTCTACCTCGTCGGCGGCGGCACCCATCCGGGCTCCGGCCTGCCGGTGATCTACGAGGGCGCCCGCATCTCGGCCCGCCTGCTGATCGAGGACCTCGCCGGCGCCAAGGCCCCCGCCCTGAAAGAACTGCCGGCGACCTCGCCGCTGGCGACACAGAGCGAGGCGTCGTGAAGCGAGAAGTGTGTATCACGTTGTCCCTGGCTTGCCTCACTTTTGGGGCCGAAGCCGCGAGCCTTGAGGTTGTGATCGACGGCATCGAGTCACCTCCCAGCACCGTTTACGTGGCCCTGTGCCAAGGCGGACTCGCGGAGAACTCATGCCGCTCCGGTCAGGACGCGCTGGCATCTGCCGGGAGCCGGCGTTTCATCTTCGAGGGGATCGAACCGGGCACATACGCGGTCGTCGCCTACCAGGATCTCAACGGCAACGGTCGTCTTGATCGCACCGGACTCGGCTTGCCGCTGGAGCCATACGGAGTTTCACGGGGCGTTGGTCGCCGATCGCGACCTGACTTCGCCTCAGCAAGCTTCACCCTAAGCGAGGTCGGAACGGCCTTGCGGGTTCGGCTTGCCCGCGGGCTGTCCACTCGTTGACCGAGCCACGTTGCAGTACCCCGTTCCAAGAAGCATCCATGGTGCTCCTCGACATTCGGAACGCCGCACTCGCCTATCGCGGTCGGGCCGCGCTTGACGGCGTCGATCTCTGCGTGGCGGGTGGTCAGACAGTAGCTTTGCTAGGCCCAAACGGGGCGGGAAAGACCTCCCTACTGCGTCTTGCTGCCGGCCGTCTCCCGCCCAAGCGTGGAAGCGTTCGGGTCTTCGGCAGGGATCCCGCTCGCGATAGCGCCACGCGGCGGCGGATCGGCTTCGTGCCGCAGGAGATCGCGCTGTATCCCCGCCTCACCGTCGCGGAAAATCTCGACGTGTTCGCACAACTCGCCGGGCTCAAGCGGCCCGCGCGACGGTCTGCGGTCGCCGCGGTGCTCGACCAGACCGCTATCGAACAGGTTGCAGACCGTCCAGTGGGCGCGTTGTCGGGCGGGTACCAGCGCCGGGTGAACCTTGCGGCGAGCCTAGTTACCCGACCAGACCTCATCCTGCTCGACGAACCTACGCAAGGCGTCGATCTCGCTGCCCGGGCTGCGATCCATAAAGTGCTGGAGATTTTGCGGAAGCAGGGTGCCGCGATCGTCGTTAGCACGCACGACTTCAGCGAATCTGAGCGTCTCGCCGACCGGGTTGCATTCTTGTCGGCTGGACGGCTCGTACGCGAAGGCAGCCTCGCTGATCTGCTCCGACCGCTCGCCGCCGCGAGCCCTGAATACGAGGTCCTGCTCGACACTCCCCCGGAACCCGAGGCGGAGGCGGCCCTCCGTCTCGCTGGCTTCTGCACTGCAGAATTAAGCGATGCAACGTCCTGGCGGGCGGCCAGAGCTGCTGCGGAGGGAGTCGATGGCGCAGCCCTCCTGTCGGACCTGCGCGACGCGGGTGTGCCCGTTGCCGAGATCCGCATCCGTCGGCCCGGCCTCGAAGCCCTCTACCGCAACATCATCCCGACGGGTGGGGCGCTGCCATGATGGCTGCCGCCTTTCGAACCATGTGGCTCTCGCTCAGGCGAGATCGGGCGGCGCTCGCGATGGCCTTCATCCTGCCGACCGTGATGTTCGTAATCTTCGCGGCGATCTTTTCTGGAGCCATCGGCGATCGCATCCGGATCCACCTGGGGCTCGCCGACTACGCGAACACGCAGACAACTCGTCGACTCGCGGACGCCCTTTCGGCCGAACCTTCCCTCCGCGTCGAGCATCTGTCGGCAGCGACTGTGCCCGAGATCATTGACGCCGTGCGTCGTGGGACAGTCGACGTGGCGTTGGTGCTGAGGAGCGATCTAGCCTTGGCGCCTGCCGGTGAGAAACCGGCCCCCGTCGATCAGCCGGTCCTACTGATCGAAAATCCCACTCGTGCGCTGGCAACCCCAATCGCCTTGGGCCAGCTCCAACGTCTGCTCAACGAAGCGCTACCCGACGTCGTGTTGTCCCGAGTGATCGCCGACGTTGAGCGCACGGGCAAGATTGGAGCCGATGAGCGCAAATTCCTAGACGATGCTTTCGCCGAGCAACGGGCGAAGAAGGAGCCGTTTGCCTTCGCTGACCTCGTGGAACGTCGATCGACCGCCTCCGCCGGCGGCAACGATCGCGTCGGGTACTATGCAAGTGCGATCACTGCTGTTTTCCTGCTGTTCGCCGCGATGCAGGGATCACTTTCGCTCGTCGAGGAGCGAGGTTCGGGGCTTGCTGATCGTCTAGCATCGGGGCCTGGCGGCTTCCGCGTGATCGTCCTGGGTAAGTTCGCGTTCCTGCTGCTCCAGGGTATCGTGCAGGCGGGACTGATCTTTCTCGCTGCTTCCGTTCTGTATGGCGTTGACGTCGCGCCACGTTGGTCCGCATGGCTTTTGACAGCCGCGCTGGTCTCAGCCACGGCCGCCGGCCTCGGGCTGGCAGCTTGTGCTGCAGCGTCTACGCGCCAGCAGGCCCAACTCGCGGCGACCTTCGGTGTGTTACTGCTCTCGGCGATCGGCGGGAGCATGGTGCCCCGCTTCCTGATGCCGCCCTGGCTTCAGCAGGCCGGGTGGTTCACGCCCAACGCTTGGGCAATCGAAGCCTTCCAAAGCGCACTTGGCGAAGGTTGGCAGGGCGCGCTGCCGGCCTGGGGCGTTCTCACCGCCGTGACCGCGGCCAGCCTCTGCATGGCCCTGGTCCTCGTTTCTCGACCAATGACGTTACGGCCATAGGGCAATGCATACGTCGCACACGCCGGACGACATACTCGCTCCGAGCACATGTACGTCCAAACCGTCACCCGCAGCATTCCTCGAAATTACCACGGGCTACGCGACCGGGTATCGCGTTGACCGCGCCCGGTTCGGGTCTAGCTTGTCTGAAAAGGGCGACCGCAGGTCGTGCCCCGCGGAGTCATGTCGACCATGAGTAGCGGTTCTTCGGTCGCGGTGGTCGGCGGTGGGTTGGGTGGTCTGGCGGCGGCCTGCGTGGCGGCGGCGCGCGGGCACCGGGTCACGCTCTACGACAAGAACGCTTGGCTCGGCGGCAAGGCCGCGGTCCTGAACGACGGCGGTTTCCGCTTCGACATGGGGCCGACGATCCTCACCGTACCGCGCGTGCTGGAGCGCATCTTCGCCGAGGCCGGACGCAGCGTGCACGACGCGCTGGACCTGCGCCGGCTCGACCCGCAATGGCGCTGCTTCTTCGAGGACGGGTCGCGCATCGACCTGATCGAGAACGTCGAGGCCATGGCGGCCGCGATGGACCGCTTCGCGCCGGGACAGGGCGTCGGCGACGGCTACAAAAAATTCCTGGCGATCTCGGAGAACCTGCACGGCGTCTCCGAACGCTTCTTCTTCTGGAAGGCGGTGCAGGACCTGTTCGACACGATCGACATCCGCGCCAACATGAACCCGTCGACCCTGCGCGACGTGCTGTCCCTGCGGATGCATTCTACCGTGGCCGGCACGATCCGCGGCAAGGTCAAGGATGACCGCCTCGCGCAGATGCTCGACCATTTCGTCCAATATGTCGGCTCGTCGCCCTACGGCGCGCCGGCGGTGCTCTGCGCCATCGGCCACATGCAGGTCTCGGAGGGCGTCTGGTATCCGATGGGCGGCACCCGCGCGGTCGCCGAGGGCCTGGCGAAGCTCGCCACCGATCTCGGCGCGGTGATGAGGCCCGCCGACGAGGTGACGGGCCTCGACATCCGCGACGGCGTGCTTCGCGGCGTGCGCACCGCGAACGGCAGCACGGCCTACGACGCCGTGATCTCCAACATGGATTCGGTCCGCACCTACCGCGAACTCGTCGGCGGCGCGGTCGGCAAAACGTACGAGAAGAAGAGCTTCGAGCCGGCCTGTTCGGGGGTGGTGCTCTATCTCGGGCTGAACCGGCGCTACGAGCATCTCGGCCACCACGACTTCGTCTTCTCGCGCGACCCGGAAGAGGAATTCGACTTCATCTACCGCAAGGGCGAGCCGGCCCCGGACCCCACCGCCTATCTCGCCGCGCCCTCCGGCACCGATTCGTCGGTGGCGCCTGCGGGCGGCGAGGCGCTCTACGTCCTGGTGCACACGCCGTATCTGCGCCCGCACCACGACTGGCAGAAGATGTTTCCGGCCTATCGGCAGGTGATCCTGGACAAGCTCAAGCGCACCGGCGGCATGCCGGATCTGGAAGAACGCATCGTGTTCGAGCGCCACCTGACGCCGCAGGACATCCACGACCGCTACCACGTGCTCAACGGCGCGATCTACGGGCTGGCCTCCCACGGCCGGATGACGGGGGCGTTCAAGCCGGGCAACCGCTCGCGGGAGGTGAAGGGCCTTTATCTCGCCGGCGGCGCGGCCCATCCCGGCCCCGGCATGCCGATGGTGATGATGTCCGGCTGGATCGCCGCTGATGCCCTCGACACCGATCTGAGGGGCGCGCAGCCGGATCAGCGCAAAAGCGCATGAATGACAATCGCCATTATCCCAGCGGGGCTGTTCAGCCAATCGGCTTTGCAGTAAGTTCCGATTAAAAAATTAATGCCGCTCGCCGATTTGGAGTCTCGGAAAAAACTATCGACAGAATGTTTGAGCGCCATGCATATTTAGGTCTGGCCCCAAATCGAATGACTTTTGGAAAATCTGGGGCGGCCCACTGTCATAATTAAAGAACATTGCTAGACCCTCAATTAATTGACTAATTGGCCAGACTCACGTCCACTTTTGAGATTAAGGAAACTCGGCGTCTATGACGTGACTGGGTCGGAAGCAGTATGTCCGCTTCTGGGAAGGACGCCAACTTCTGCTTTCCACCCTTCTCGGACAAAGTGGGGTAGGTGCGACGGCCCAGGAGCCGCCGCGGTGAGTGTCAGATGTCGGTTTGTTCTGACATCACCAGCGCATCGTCCGCTTCGATGCCAAGGTAGCGTACCGTGCTCTCAAGCTTGGTATGACCGAGAAGCAGCTGGCAGGCCCGTAGGTTGCCCGTCCGCCGATAGATCAGCGCAACTTTCGTCCGGCGCAGGCTGTGCGTGCCGTACCCTGCCGGGTCGAGGCCAATCAACGCCACCCACTCATCGACGAGCCGGCCATACTGACGCGTCGTGAGGTGCTCGCCTGGTCGGCTTCGGCTCGGGAACAGCCAATCGCCGGCCCGCAGTCCCCGCAGCTTCAGCCAGGCCGCGAGGGTCTCACGGGTGGTCTCGGTTAGCTCGAAGGGTACGGGCCGGCCAGTCTTCTGCTGGACGATGGTGGTGCGCAGGCGGACGCCGTCGCCGAGGTGGACGTCTGATACGCGCAGGCGGACGAGATCGCAGCCGCGCAGTTTGCTGTCGATGGCGGTGTTGAACAGCGCGAGGTCGCGAGTGCGGCCCTCGTGCTGCAGCCGGGTGCGGATCGCCCAAATGTGCTTGGGTTTGAACGGCGGTTTGGGACCGATGAGGCGGCCAAAGTTCCACGGTCGGCGGGTGGTGCCATTGGTCGAAGGCATGATGAACTCCCTTTGAGGAGCCATCAGCATCTCACTTTAATCGCGATCCACCCGCGCCATACCTGTTCGTCATTAGCGGACATGAATCTGGCGACGGGAGACGGAAACGGTGAACGCTGTAGCGGTGAGAGATATTCGGGCTATCCAAGAGTTTGCAGCGGCTTGAACGTTGCGGCTGGTGTCGAGCATTCAATTAGACAGTATTTTGCTGGCGCTCACAGGAACATACGGCCTTAGGAGATGGTGATAAGCTTGGCCGCTGCGGATACGGCTCGCCTTGCGTGCTGTGTTCCGCTGAGGGAGAAGGACGATGGCTCGGATTCGTCAAATTGAGATCGAAAACTTCCGCTGCATCCGGCAGCTCACCTGGGCCCCTTCAGCCGGGATCAACTGCCTGATCGGCCCCGGCGACTCCGGAAAATCCTCGATCTTGGACGCCATCGACTTTTGCCTAGGGGCTCGCCGATCCCTGGCGTTCACTGACGCCGACTTTTATCGACTAGATGTCGTCAAACCGATCGTCATTACCGCGACGGTCGGGGAGCTGGACGATACCCTGAAGAGCATGGAGTCCTACGGGAGCTACCTCCGTAGCTTCAACGCTGCGACCGGCATGGTCGAGGATGAGCCGGAAGCGCAGGCGGAAACCGTCCTCAGCATCCGCCTAGCAGTGGGCAGCGACCTCGACCCAGTCTGGACCTTAGTTTCCGATCGCACTGAAGCCGCCGGCCAGTCACGATTCCTGACTTGGGCTGACCGCGCACAGCTTGCGCCGAACCGGGTTGGCGGGCTGGCGGACCATAACCTCGCTTGGCGTCGGGGCTCCGTGCTCAACCGTCTGTCCGATGAGCGGCCGGAGATGGGTGCCGCCCTAGCCGACGCAGCCCGCAACGCGCGAGCAGCGTTTGGCGACCTTGCACACGCCCAGCTGGGCGATACCCTGCGGATCGTCGAGGCCACAGCCCAGAGCCTTGGAATTCCGATTGGCGAGAGCCTTAAGGCGATGCTCGACACCCACTCGGTCTCTTTCAGCGGCGGCACCATCGCACTCCACGGCGCTGATGGCGTGCCGCTACGAGCACTAGGAATCGGTTCGACCCGACTACTCCTGGCCGGCCTCCAACGCCAAGCGGCGCAGAAGGCGACCGTAGTGCTGATCGACGAGCTTGAGCACGGCCTCGAGCCGCACCGCATCCTTCGCCTCCTCGGCTCCATCGGCGCGAAGGAGTCTGCGCCTCCCCTGCAGGCTTTCATCACCACACATTCACCTGTGGCTATCCGCGAGCTCCGTGGCGACCAGCTGTTCGTGGTGCGCAAAGTCGACGGCCGCCACAAAGCGAAGTGTAAAGGGCGGACCAATTC
>NZ_BPRA01000012.1 GCF_022179645.1 Methylobacterium thuringiense | reverse complement strand
TTGAACTTTTCCTTGCCCATCGGTCCAATCAATCCTGAGCGGGGGCGCCTGGAACAACACCGGGCGCAAGGCGCGGTCCGCTTAAAGGCTCGGCCGGTTTCGATCAAGTCCGGGCAGCGGACATGCGTACCACTGCCTTGACAGTCGGAGTGCGTGCGCGCCTTGCTCCGCCGTTCGGAAAGCCAACCTCGTCACGCTCGAGGCGGGCCTTTTCGTTTTGGCGCATGCGGCCACGAGCTTGAGGCCGCGCAGCGGAGTATGCGAGATGGGTTACAAGGTTGCCGTCGTCGGAGCCACGGGCAATGTTGGCCGCGAGATGCTCGACATCCTGGCCGAGCGCGCCTTCCCGGCCGACGAGGTCGTGGCGTTGGCCTCGCGCCGCAGCGTGGGCCAGGAGGTCTCGTTCGGCGACAAGATCCTCAAGGTCAAAGCGCTGGACACTCACGACTTCTCCGATACCGACATCTGCCTGATGTCGGCAGGCGGCGAGATCTCGAAGGAGTGGAGCCCCCGCATCGGCGAGCAGGGCTGCGTCGTCATCGATAACTCGTCGGCGTTCCGCTACGATTCGGACGTGCCGCTGATCGTGCCCGAGGTGAATGCCGACGCGATCGTCGGATTCACCAAGCGCAACATCATCGCCAACCCGAACTGCTCGACCGCGCAGCTCGTCGTCGCGCTGAAGCCGCTGCACGATGCGGCTACCGTGAAGCGCGTGGTGGTCTCGACCTACCAGTCGGTCTCCGGCGCCGGCAAGGAGGCCATGGACGAGCTGTTCCAGCAGACCCGCTCGGTCTTCACGGCCGGCCAGATGACCATGGCCAAGTTTCCCAAGCGCATCGCCTTCAACGTCATCCCGCACATCGATGTGTTCATGGAGGACGGCTACACGAAGGAAGAGTGGAAGATGATGGCCGAGACGAAGAAGATGCTCGACCCGAAGATCAAGCTCACGGCCACCGCCGTGCGCGTTCCGGTCTTCATCGGCCATGCCGAATCCGTGAACGTCGAGTTCGAGCGGCCGCTCTCCGTCGAGCAGGCCACCGAGATCCTGCGTGCGGCCCCGGGCGTGCTCGTCGTCGATAAGCGCGAGGCCGGCGGCTACATGACTCCGCACGAAGCGGCCGGCGAGGACGCGACCTACGTCTCGCGCATCCGCGAGGACGCCACCGTCGAGAACGGCCTCGCCTTCTGGTGCGTCTCGGACAACCTTCGCAAGGGCGCGGCGCTGAACACGGTTCAGATCGCTGAGGTCCTGATCAACCGCAAGCTGCTCAACCGGCAGAAGCAGGCGGCCTGATCGGGCGTCCGACGGCCGGCGCCAGACATCAAAAAAGGGCGGCGATCCGATGGGTTTGGATCGCCGCCCTTTTTGCGCGGGCCGATGTTCCGGCGCTTACTGGATCGTGGGCGCCACCAGCGGCAGGACGGGGTCGTCCTTCAGGCGGAGGCGGGCGTCGAGCATCGGATATTCGCCGCCGTGCTCTTCGTCCACGTCCTGCGATTCCTGGGCGATCATTGCCGCGATCGTCTGATATTGGCTGATGCGCTGGTCGATCATGCCGTCGAGCCGTTCGTGGACCTCGGCGACAGTGAGGCTGCGACGCTTGCCCCCATCCTTCTGCGTGAAGATGCTGCGATTGGCGCGCGCGGCGCGGCCGAAGACCTTCTGTGCGCTGCGGTCCGGGTCGTCGGCGCTGAGGGACAGGAACTTGCCGGCGCTCGCGGTGCCGAGAAAGTGGGCGATGTAGAGCTCGGTCGTCTTGAGTTCGCGGCCGATGCGGCTCTCGATCCGGGCGCGATCACGTTTGATCAGCTCACCCGCCATCAAGCCGGAAACGAACGGGTCGTTGCGAAGCTCCAGAACGCGTTTGCGCATGGCCTCGTCGGTGATGCCGATGGCGCCGCCGCGACCCTTCACCGCAGCGGCCTCGGCCGTCAGGCCGTGCCGAGCTCCGTAGTCGCGGATCATCTCGAGCCAGGTTGCGGTGACGAACTGAAAAAGGCCCTGCGCCGAAGAAGCCGATGACTTCACGTCGGTGTCGAAGCTCGATTCCTTGTCGGCGAGCGCCATCATGTAAACCGGGTCGACGCCCGTCACCTCGGAGGCGCGCAGTATGGTCGCAACGAGCGGACGCGATACACTCATGTCGCCGAAGCGCAGCATATCGGCATCGCTCTTCGGCTCGGGCGGGCGCGCCGGGTCATGGTCCGTCACCGCCTGGGTCACGATCCCCTGAGCGCCGAGGTTCGTTCGGCCCCACTCCAACGGGTGGTCTTCGCGAGGCTGCAGTGTGGCAATCACGCCGCCGAGGTCGTGTGCCAGGGCTGTCAGCGGGACGGTACTCAGCGCGAGACTGGCGATCAGGCCTGCCAGAATGTTGCGCTTCAGACTGTTCAGAGGTGCAAAACACTGAATCGTGAGCGGCTTAGCCGCCTTCGCGTTGTTGACATCATTCGACCCGGTAGGCACGAGTCGGCTCACGTCGTCGGCGCAGAGCGCCGGCTCCGGGAAAACCCCCATCAAACTTCCTTTTTTCGTGCCGCGGCGTTCTCGGACGCGGCTTCGATCAAGTGCCCGGGGTGTCGCCGTCAGGTGTGACGACAATGGGACCGGCCCATGATCCCAACGTGGCGGCGTTAATGCCGCGTTAAGGCCCTGTGTTTACTATTCGTTAACGAGTGGTGCGGCGGTCCGTCAGCTTCCATTCATTTGAAACATGGCACATCCGCCTTGGAACGGACTCTCCGCGACCCAGTTGATACGGGCCGAGACAGGGCTACCGCGCGACGGCATTCGAGTGCCGCGTTCTTCAAACAGACAGAAAGTACTTCCCCGATGAGCATGCAGACCGGTCGCCGCGTCGGCGTCGCGTTCGTTGGCATGGGCGGCGCCGTTGCCACCACCGCCATCGCCGGCATCGAGATGATCAAGACAGGATCGAACCGGCTCGACGGTCTGCCTCTTGCCGGCGTCTCCGTTCAGGGGATGACCGACTACAAGGACCTCGTCTTCGGCGGCTGGGACCTGAACAGCGACGACCTCGCCTCGGCCGCGACCGGTCATGGCGTGCTCACCAAGCAGGACATCGAGAACGGGGCCCAGGTGCTCAAGGGCATCACGCCCTGGCCGGCCGTTGGCAGCGCCAAGTTCTGCAAGAACATCGAGGGCGGCAACCGCATCGTCGCCAAGGATCATCGTGAGACGGTCTCGATTATCGCCAACGACCTAAAGCGCTTCCGGCAGGAGAGCAACCTCGACGAGGTCGTCGTGATCAATCTCGCCTCGACGGAGCGCTGGCCCGACCTGACCGCGGCCGTACTGAATTCGACGGAAGCCTTCGAGAAGGGCCTCGACACCGACGACGAGTCGATTTCCCCGGCGATGCTCTACGCCTACGCGGCGATCAAGAGCGGCGTGCCCTACGGCAACTTCACGCCGAGCGTCGCTGCCGACATTCCGGCGTTGCTGAACCTCGCCAAGGAGATGGGCGTGCCCGTCGCCGGCAAGGACGGCAAGACCGGTCAGACCATGATGAAGACCGTGCTGGCGCCAGCCTTCAAGGCCCGGGCGCTCCATGTCGACGGCTGGTTCTCGACGAACATCCTCGGCAACCGTGACGGTCTCGCCCTGAACGATCCGTCGTCCTTGCAGTCGAAGATCAACACCAAGGGCACGGTGCTCGACTCGATCCTCGGCTACCCCGTCGAGGACCATCTCGTGCATATCCACTATTACCGCCCGCGTGGCGACGACAAGGAAGCCTGGGACAACATCGACGTTACCGGCTTCATGGGCCAGCGCATGCAGATCAAGGTCAACTTCCTCTGCAAGGACTCGATTCTCGCTGCCCCCCTCGTCATCGAGATCGCCCGCGTCCTCGACCTCGCCAAGCAGCGCGGCGACGGCGGCGCGCAGGAGCAGCTCTCGAGCTTCTTCAAGGCGCCCATGGTCAAGAACGGCGCCGGCCCCGAGCACGATTTCGGCAAGCAGCAGAAGATGCTGCTCGATTGGCTCGGCGCGAACTGATGTCGCCCCTGGGCACGGCAGCCGCCGCGCCCCTCCCCTTGCGCGAGCTTCTCGTCGAACTCGGCGATCTCAAGCGCGTCCGCTCAGCCGGACGCGCCGGGTCGATCGCCGAGCGACTGTTTGCGCAGGGTTGGGGAGCGCTCACCGGTGGGGCCTCGCCGGAGACGGTGGCGCTTCAGGTGACCGCCAGCGCGCTGGCTGCCACGCGGCTATGCGACATCGACGGTGCATTTCTCGCGGCTGCCGGACTCGACGACGCACAGGGCTCGGCCATTCTCGTTGCCGGCTTCGATGCCGTCACCGAGCAGGTCGATCCCGCCCTGCGCGATCGTCTCCGCGCCTGTCTGCGCCCTTCGCAGGAGGCTCTCCCGGCCGGCCCCCTGCCCGACTTCGTCACCGCACAGGCCCAGCAGCCGCGGGCCGGCGTGACCTGCCCCGGCAAGCCGCGCATCCTGCTCGAACCGCCGGAGAATCACGCAGAGCACTGCCTGATCGTGGCGGTTTACGGTGTCGTGCTGAGTCCGTTCTACCGAGCCGATCCCACCGTGGTCTTCCTCGCCGCCATGGCCCATCACTTCCACAACGCGTTGATGCCGGACGCCGGCTTCACCGGCGAGATGCTGCTCGGCGACCATCTTTGGCCAATCGTGGAACGCTGCTCGGAACGTGCTTTGAACGAACTGAAACCGTCCCTGCGCGAGACCGTACGCAGTGCCCGCTCGGTCCTGCCGGACGATGCGACTGCGGAGGGCCGTGCCTTCCACGCCGCCGATTCCATCGATCGCGTTCTACAGATCGCGCAGCATCTGCGCGCCGCCTCGCTGACCATGGATACGGTGCTCGGAGACATGGAGCTGGTCCATGCCGGTCCGGTGAAGGATTTTCAGGATCGGGTGCTCCGCGACATGCGCATCCCGTGAAAACCGGCATCCCCCGCCCTATTCTCGGGCCATGATCCCCTTCGACCTCCTCTCGCCCGATACCGGCAATTCGCTGGAGCTCGACGGCGCGCATGTCCTGCGCGACGTGGCGACCGGTGCCCGCTGGCCCGTGCTCGACGGCATCCCCTATCTGCGCACCAACCGCGCCGAGTTGATCGCCGCGACCCTGGCCCTGATCGATGCCGGCGACATGGACGCCGCGCTTGCGGGCTTGCTCGCGGATCAGGATGATTGGTGGAACGGCCCTCCGGCCGACCCGGCGTCCCTCCAAGCGCTCGTAGCCAACCGTAGGACTGCGACGCTCCGCGAGGCCGTCGATGGTCTTGGTTGGGGCCGGGTCGGTGATTACTTCGTCAATCGCTGGAGCGACCCGACCTATCTCGCCGGGCTGACGCTGCTCGAAGCGCATTGGAACGAGCCGGCCTGTGCCTTCGAGCTCGCCTGCGGCATCGGCCATTACCTGCGGGAGATGCAGGCACGCGGCGTGAAGGTCGCCGGCGCCGATGTGGTCTTCGCCAAGCTCTGGGTCGCCCGCAACTGGGTGGTCGACAAGGGTGCGCAGCTTGTCTGCTTCGACGCCTCCTCGCCGCATTGGCCGATCGCCGACGCGCCGGTGGACCTCGTGCTCTGCAACGACGCCTTCTATTTCCTCGACGACAAGCCGGGAATCCTCGCCTGCCTGCGCAAGACGGCCGGTGAAGACGGTTGGCTCGCGGTCAGCCACATCCACAACAGCGGCTGCCCCGGCTTCTCCGCCGGCAAGGCGGTCTCGGCCGCCGACATCGAGGAGCTGTTTCCCGACGGTCTCGTCTATGACGATGCCGAGCTGACCCGGGCGCTCGTCGAGGCGCGTGCGCCGACCCCGCGCGACCCGCACGAATTGCAGGCCTGTGAAGCCTTCTCGCTCGTCGCCGGTCCGGGTATGCGACCCGCCCCGCGTTCGGTGGTCGACGGCATCACGCTACCGGTCGCCGGCACGGCGCTGCGGCTCAACCCGCTTTACAAGGTCGATCTCAGCGGCGCCTACGTGATCCGCTGGCCATCCGAGCGCTACGCCGCGGAATATGCCGGACGCGTGACCTATCCACTCCACTCCGACGGACCCAAGACCCTCGACTGGGAAGGTGGCTCGCAGACGGCCGTCGCCGAACGGGTCCGCCGCCGCGAATACGTCGATCTGCCGGAGCGCTGGTGATGACCGGCACCGATGCGATTGGCTGGGGCATCGTCGGTTACGGCTGGGTCGCCCGCGACTACATGGCGCCGGGCATCCGCGCCGCAGGCCACCGGCTCGTGGCCGTGGCCGATCCGGGCGCGACCTCGCGCGCTGCGGCTGAGGTAGAGGGTGCGCGGGCGCATGCCGACATCGCCGGCCTGATCGCCGACTCCCAGGTCGAGGCAGTTTACGTCGCGACGCCGAACCATCTGCACCGCGACGCCGTCGAAGCGCTGGCGGCGAGCGGCAAGGCCATCCTTTGCGAGAAGCCGATGGCGGCCTCGCTCGGCGATGCGGAGGCCATGGCGGCTGCCGTGGCCCGGTCCGGCACCTTCTACGGTACGGCCTTCGACCAGCGCCATCACCCCGCCCACCGCGCCATGCGCGACGCGATCCGCGACGGCCGGCTCGGCACGGTGACGACCGTTCGCATCGTCTATGCCTGTTGGCTCGACCGGGCCTGGGCGTCGTTTCAAGGACAGGACAACTGGCGCATCGATCCGGCCAAGGCGGGCGGCGGCGCGTTGATCGACCTCGCCCCGCACGGGCTCGACCTCTGCGATTTCCTGCTTGGGGAATCGATCCAGGACATCGCCGCGCTGACCCAGGCCCGCGCCCAGGATTATGCCGTCGACGACGGCGCAATCCTGATCGGCCGCACGGGATCGGGCGTGCTGACCAACCTCCACGTCGCCTACAATTGCCCGGACGTGCTGCCCCGCCGCCGCTTGGAAGTGGTCGGCACCCGAGGCATGCTGACCGCGGTCGACACCATGGGCCAGACACCGGGTGGCCGGCTGACGTTCACCGACGGTACAACCGGCGTGGCCGAAGACATCGCCTTCGATGCGGACGCGTCGCCCTTCCTGGAGCAGGTTCGCGCCTTCGGCTCGGCTCTGCGCCGGCCGGACGAGCGGACGGCTTATTCGGCTGAGCGCGACCTGCACACCATGCGTCTCTTGGCGCGGGCCTATGGCGAGGCCGGGCGCGAGCCGGGCCGGCCGCGGGCCGCACCGGCGGCGTGAGACGACGGAGTGGACTCTCCTCCCCCTCGTGGGAAGGAGGTGGAGGTGGGGGTGGTTCCGCCGGGCTCCGACGCAGGCAAGCGGCACCACCCCCACCCTCGATCCCTCCCCACAAGGGGGAGGGAAGGCAGCTTGGCCGGGATCCGATGACCACGACCGAAATCGACCAGGACGACCGCGCCCGCCACGACAGCCTGAAGGCGCCGCGGCGCTATCGATACGGCGCCCCGCGCCGGATCGAGGGCCTGCCCGAGCGCCTGCCCGATGCCGTGACGGCCTATCTCGACATCCTGCCCGAGGGCCGGGTCGTCGGCTTCAACCTCGCGCCGCTCGACCGCACCGGCATCCCGGTCTGGTTCGTTGCCTTGTTTCTCGACGATCCGTTCTTCGTCGGCGCGATGCCGTCGGGCATCGGCTACGGCGCGACCGACGACGAGGCGCTGATCGGCGCCGTTGCCGAGATCGCCGAGAACCTGATGCCGTCGCTGGCGGTGATGCCGCGCGAAAAGCAGGTCGGCTGTTCCTACGATGATCTCGTCCGCGTCTTCGGCGCAAGCAGCGTCGCCGACCCGCTGACGCTCTGCCTGCCGGCCGGCTCGCATGTCGGTCGCGGGACCAAGCTCGACTGGACGACGGTGGTTCGCGCCCGCACCGGTGAAAATGTCTGGATGCCGCTCGACATCGCGGCCACCGACTATTTCGAGCTGAGCGCGGGCTACAAGCCCTTCACCAATCTCATCACCAACGGCCTCGGCGCCGGTCCGGACACGTCCTTCGCGCTGGGCCACGGCCTGCTCGAACTGCTCCAGCGCGACGGCAACGGCCTGCTCTTTCGGGCGCTCGACCAGGGCGTGATGATCGATCTCGCCGGCATCGGCCCCGAGACGCAGGCCATGCTCGATCGGCTCAAGGGCCTCGGCATCCGCGCGCTGCCGAAATTCGCCACGGACCAGTTCGGCCTGACCAACATCTACGTGGTCGGCTACGACGAGAACGGGGCCGACGCCCCCTGCCCGATCGCGCTCTCGGCGGCCGGCGAGGCATGCGATCCGGACCGCGAGCGGGCGCTTCGCAAGGCGCTGCTGGAATTCCAGGCCGCCCGCGTGCGCAAGACGTTCGGCCACGGCCCCCTGGCACTCGCCGACACCGTTGCGCCTCCCGGCTATGTCGAGTCCTTCATCCAGAAAGCGCTACCGAGTCTCGACCTCGAGGAGAGCCGCGCCCTGCAGGCCATGCTCGCCTGGATCGACCTCTCGGGCGAGGAACTGAAGGGCGTGTTTTCCGAGACGGTGTTTTCGGAGCGTTCGAAGAAGCCGTTCCTGGATCTCCCGACCACGCCCGCCGCCGACGGGCATGCACGCGGCCAGATCGCGAAGGACCGGCTCGATGCGGCCGGCTTCGACATCCTCTACGTCGATTGCGCCCCGCCCGAGAGCGGCATCGGTATCGTCAAGGCGATCGTGCCGGGCCTCGAAGTCGAGACCATGAGCTACTACCGCATCGGCGAGCGCAACACGCGCAAGCTCATCGAACGCGAGCATCCGCTGATCAAGTTCGGCCGGGAGACCGACACGCTGCTGCCGGTGCGCCTGACGCCCGAGGCGGTCGAGCGCTTCGGTGGCCAGCCGCTCTTCGACACCGCGCTGGCGGAGGAAGTCGTCGGCTCGCATTATCCGCTCTACCGCGAGCCCGAATCCCACCACGCCCCCTTCCGCTACGAGCGGCAGGGCCGGCGGGCCGAGAGGAAGCGCCCATGAGCCTCCGCTTCGCCTACAACACGAACGGCACCGCCCATCACCGCCTCGAAGACGCGATCCGGTTGATCAAGGATGCCGGCTATGACGGCGTCGCGCTGACGCTCGACATCCATCATCTCGATCCCTTTGCCGAGAACTGGATCGTCGAGGCCGACCACATCGCGACGCTGCTGCAGCGGCTCGAACTCGGCTCGGTGATCGAGACCGGCGCCCGCTTCCTGCTCGACCCGAGCGCCAAGCACGAGCCCACCCTCGTGACGGCCGACGCCTCGGGCCGTGCCCGACGGATCGGATTCTTGAAGCGGGCCGTCGACATCGCGCACGTGCTGAAGTCGGAAGCGGTGTCGTTCTGGGCGGGCGTGCCGAAGGAGGGTGTCGACCGAGCCGCAGCGCATGGCTGGCTGATCGAGGGGCTCACCGAGGTCGCCGCCTATGCCGAGGAGAAGGGCGTGGTTGCGGCGCTGGAACCCGAGCCCGGCATGCTGATCGAGACGCTAGACGATTTTTCCGGGCTCGACCTGCCGAACCTCAGGCTCGCGCTCGATACCGGACACTGCCTCGTCACCGAGGAGCGCGATCCGGCCGCGGCCGTGCGGGAATTCGCGGAGCGCCTCGGCACCGTCGCCATCGAGGACATGAAGCGGCGCGAGCACATCCACCTGCCCTTCGGCGAGGGCGACATGGACGTGCCGTCGGTGCTGGACGCCCTCGAAGCGATCGACTTCCAGAAACTCGTCTGCGTCGAGCTCTCCCGCGAGAGCCACCGCGCCGACGTGATGGTGCCGCGCTCGCTCGAATACCTGCGCACCTGCCGCCGTCCGGGGCCGGGCCTGCCGGCAGCGGACGAGAGTGCGCACGAGGCGCTGGCGCCACAAATCTCCACGGGCGTGGTGGCGGCATCATGAGGATCTGTTTCGTCAGCCGCCGGTACTTCCCGGCGATCTCCGGCATGAGCGTTTACGCGCAGAACCTGCTGCGCGAACTCGTCGGCGCCGGCCACGATGTCACGATGATCTCGCAATATCGTGGCGACGAATTCGGCACCCGCGTCTATGGCGGCGGTCCGCCGCCCGCCGTGCCGGGCGTCCACGTGATCGGCCTCGAACAGCTCGGCGAGCAGGAGAGCGGCGACTTCGAGCGGGACATCGCGACGATGGTCGAGACCATCTGCGCCGAGCACGCCAAGAAGCCCTTCGATATCCTGCACGCGCAATACGGCTACCCCACCGGCTGGGCCGTGCTTCTGGCTTCCAAAAAGCTCGGCGTGCCGAACGTGGTCTCGATCCAGGGCGGCGACGGCCACTGGGTCGGCTCCTGCTGCGAGACTCATCGCGTTGCCATGTGCGAAGTGCTGGCTCACGCCAACGCCCTGCTGATCGGCGGAAAATCCTTCGTGAAGGAGGTCTGCGACCGGCTCGGCTCGGATCCCGCGCGCTTCACCATCGTACCCGGCGCGGTCGACACCGCCCGCTTCACGCCGGGCAAGCCCGTCGAGGGCGAGGACCCGGTGCGGCTGTTCTATCACGGCCGCGTCGACCGCCGGAAAGGCGTGCTCGACATGCTCGATGCGCTCGAACGCGTCTGGGAGGCCGGCCTGCCGTTCGAGGCGACGATCTCCGGCATCGGGCCCGACGTGGACGCCGCCCGAGCACGCGCGGAGGAAATCGGTTTCACGCCGGCTCACGTCGCCTTCACCGGCTACGCCGATTACGAGACCGTGCCGGACCTCTATCGCAAGGCCGACGTCTTTGTGTCGCCGACCTACGCCGAGGGGTTTTCGAACACGATCCTGGAAGCGATGGCGGCTGGGCTTGCGGTGGTTTCCACCCATTCCGTCGGCGTCTCGGACTGCCTCCGCGATGACGAGAACGGCCTCATGGTGATGCCCGGCGACGTGCCGGCCTTGGCGAAGGCCCTCGGCCGCGTCATCGAAGACGCGGAGCTTCGCGCGCGGCTTGCCCAAGCTGGACTGGAGGAATGCCGCCGGGTCTATTCCTGGACGGCAGTCGGACGGCAGATCATGGACGTCTACGCGAAGGTCGTCCGCGAACGGCCGCATGCGGATTTTTCGGACGCACTTCCGCATGATCCGGATTGCCGCTTCCGCGCCGAACCGCATCTGCTCTGATGCGGGTTCTCTGATGCCCGTCGCCCTCGCCGTCTCGCCCCATCTCGACGATGCCGTCTTCTCCGCCGGCGGCACCCTGGCGCATCTGGCGCGTGGGGGCTGGAGCGTGGTGATGGCGACCGTGTTTACGGCCTCCGTCGCCGAGCCGAAGGGCTTCGCGTTGGCGTGCCAGCTCGATAAGGGCTTGGCGGCCGACGTCGACTACATGGCACTCCGCCGCGATGAGGACGTCGTCGCCGCACTTCACCTCGGGATCGAGCGACCGGTCCACCTGCCATTCCGCGAGGCTCCGCATCGCGGCTATGGTTCGCCGCCGGAACTCTTCGCCGGTCTCTCCGGGGACGACCGGATCGAATACAATCTCGCCGACGCTTTCGAGAAGCTGATCGCGCAGATGCGGCCCGATTTGATCCTCGCGCCGCAGGCCGTCGGTGGCCATGTCGACCATGTGCAGGTTGTGCGAGCGCTTCGCGCTTGCCGGTCCGGGGTGCGGCCGCCGGCGCCGGTCCTGTGGTGGCGCGATTATCCGTACACGGTCCGCACCGCGGATCCGAAAGAGCCGTTGCGCGAGATCTTTTCGGATCTAGCCCTCCGAGACGTCCGCTTCGATCCCGAATGCGAAGCCCGAAAGGCCAGGGCCTGCGCCGCCTACGGGACGCAAATCGGCTTCCAATTCGGGGGCGCCGACGCCCTTGCTGCGCGGCTAAGGGCCGAGGGAGCCGTCGAGCGCTTTCGTCTCGCCGGAACCCTGCCGACGGCTACACCGCCGAATGCCGCCGCGATCTGATCCGGACGCTCCCAGAAGTCTCGCGGACCCAGCTGCCCTCTCTTTACGGCGCGCCAGCGCCGACGCGCCGCATGTGCTGCCGCTACGCGATCTCGCGCGCCGGATCGCTTCCGAGCGCCATGCGCCCGTACCTGACCCTGATCCGTTCGACGGAGGCATACAGGCGCGCCTGCTGCTCCTGCTGGAAACGCCGGGACCGGCAACCGGCCGCACCGGCATGGTCTCTCGGGACAACCCCACGGGCACGGCCGCCAACCTCTTCCGCTTCCTGCGGGAGGCGGACATTCCGCGGGCCGACACGCTGATCTGGAACACCGTTCCGTGGGTGATCCACGCCGAAGGTGCCCTAAACCGGGCACCGCGCCGGTCCGAGCAGCATTTGGCCGAGCCCTATCTGGCGCCGCTCCTCGATATTCTGACGCATCTCGCCGTCGTGGTGTTGGCAGGGCGGATCGCCGGCACCGCCCGCGAGCCCCTGCAGCGGCTGCGTCCCGATCTGCCCATCATCTCGATCCCGCATCCGAGCCCGACTTTCGTCTGCACGTCGCCGAGCGTCCGCGAGCGCATTCTCGCCGGCCTATGTGAAGCGCAGGCGGTGCTGCGCTCGTCGCGCTGACCATCGCGCGGAACGCGATTTGCCGCCTGCCATCCACACGCACGCCTTCGCGAACACCCCGCCCATCGCTGGCCTTTGCCCGGTGATCAGCCTACATGCGGCGGGCGGGCCATCGCTCGGGACGAGCTGCGTTTTCATCGCAGCGCGAGCGACCAGCGGAGGCGGACGCCGTTCCAGATGAATTTCGTCGAAAAACGGAAGGATCTCGCCGAGACCGGGGCCGTCGATGCATCGCAGGCCGATGCCGTTGGTAAGGCCGAGGCGAAGACGGGTTTCTTCAGGAAGCGCTATGCCTGGATCGGCACGGTCGCGAGCCTCCTGCTGCTCGTCGCCTCGGCCGTCGTCCTCTGGAAGCTGTCGGAAGAGATCACCTGGGCCAAGCTCAGCGCGGCCTTGACGGCGGTAACCGGGACGCAGCTCGCCGTCGCATTCGGCTTCGTCGCAATCAGCTATTTCTTTCTCACGTTCTACGATGCGCTGGCGCTGAAGCAGCTCAAGCTGAAGGTACCCTATCGCATCACGTCGCTGGCCTCGTTCACCAGCTACGCAGTGAGCTTCACCCTCGGCTTTCCGCTGCTGACTGCCGGCACGATCCGCTACTGGGTCTATTCGAGCCGCGGCCTCTCCACCGCGAAGATCGCGGCGCTCACCGTCATCGCCGGGTTCACCTTCTGGCTCGGTATGGGCGTGGTGTTGGGCCTGAGCCTGATCGTGGAGGCGGGCCAACTCGCGGGCCTTGCCTTCACCAGCATCCGCGTGAACCAGGGGGTCGGCGTCGCAGCCCTGTTTTCGGTCGTCGGGTACCTGATCTGGGTCTCGATCAAGCGCCGCTACATCACCGTGAAGCACTGGCGGCTGGAACTACCCGGCGCCACGGTCTCGTTCAGCCAGATGCTGGTCGGCATCGGCGACGTCTGCGCGGCGGCGGCCGTGCTCTACGTTCTGATGCCCTCCGAGATGACCCTGGGCTTCTCGACCTTCGTGGCGATCTACGTCCTTGCCGCGATGCTCGGCATCGCCTCCAACGTGCCGGGAGGCGCGGGCGTGTTCGAGGCCACGATCATGCTGGCCCTGTCCTACCTGCCCCGCGGCGAGGTACTCGGCTCGCTCCTGCTGTTCCGCGTCTGCTACTACCTCGTCCCGTTCGTCGTGGCGCTCGCCATGCTCGGGATCTACGAGGTGGGACGACGCCTGCGCCGCCACCGCGCGGCGAACGATCCCTGATCCCGCCACCGCGGGCCTGTGAGCAAGAATGCCCGGTTCGATCCGACGATCCTCCCTGGCGGGAGCCGCCGCGGCCACGGTCGTCTTCGGCCTCGCCGCGCTCGTCGACGGCACGCCTGGGATGGCTTTCCTGCTCGCCGCCTCGTTCGCCCTGGTCGCGGGCGCGGTCTTGAGCCGTTCCGGCTCGCCGCTCGTCGTGACGCCGCTGGAAATCGAACGGCGCGAGCGGCATTCCGTGGCCGAGTCCCTACTCGCCAACATTCCCGACCCAGTGATCCTGGTCGACCGCCGCATCGTCGTCATCGAGGCGAACCCGGCCGCCCGCGCCCTGCTGCCCGGGCTCAAGTTGCGGCATCCGCTCTCTTTCGCGCTGCGCTCGCCGGACGTGCTCGACGGCATCGAGGAGGTTCTACAGAGCGGGGCGCCGTTGAAGACCGGCTACGTCACGCGGGTGCCGACCGAGCGCGCCTTTGAGGTTCAGATCGGGGCGCTTCCGCTGGCGGACACACCGGGCGGCGGCCAGCCCAACGTGGTGCTCTTTCTGCGCGATCTCACCTCGGCGCGGCGGCTCGAGACCATGCGGGTGGATTTCGTGGCGAATGCCAGCCACGAGCTCCGGACGCCGCTCGCTTCGCTCTCTGGCTTCATCGAGACCCTGCAGGGACCGGCCCGGGACGATCCCAAGGCGCGCGAGCAGTTCCTCGGCATCATGCGCATGCAGGCGCGGCGCATGACCCGGTTGATCGACGACCTGCTCTCGCTCTCGCGCATCGAGCTGCGCGAGCATGTGCCGCCGACGCAGATCGTCTGCCTGAAGCGGATCGCCCGGCAGATGGTGGAGGAGAAGGCGCCGCTCGCCGCCGAGCGCGGGATCGTCCTGTCGCTGGAGGCGCCGGAGCCGCCCTACCCAGTCCTCGGCGATCGCGACGAGTTGCTGCGGGTGGTCGAGAACCTCGTCGAGAACGCCTTGAAATACGCTGGCGGTGGCGGCCTCATCGCGGTGAGCCTCGGCCGCGAGGATACCTCCGGCAGCAGGCCCGCCCAGCTCACGCTCGCCGTGCGCGACGAGGGGCCGGGCATCGCCCCCGAGCACATCCCGCGTCTCACCGAGCGCTTCTATCGTGTCGACACCGCGTCGAGCCGGCAGCAGGGCGGCACCGGCCTCGGTCTGGCGATCGTCAAGCACGCGCTCAACCGCCACCGGGGCCGCCTCGTCATCGAGAGCGAGATCGACCGGGGCACCACCGTCCGTGTGATCCTGCCCGAGCATCGCCGCGAAGACGGGATGGAGCCCCATGGCGTGCGTCCCGTCGACACGCCCTTGACCTTCCCATGATGGGAAGCCCCATCTGAGGGCGCATGGACGCTCGCACCGACTTCCCCCTCCCCCGCTCCGCGCCTACTGCCGATCGGCCGCGTGCCACCATTACGCTGCCGATCGAAGGGCTTAGCTGCGCGTCCTGCGTGAGCCGTGTCGAACGGGCACTGCTCGACTTGCCGGATGTTCGCGACGTCTCCGTCAACCTCGCGACGGGGAAGGCCAGCCTGAGCCTTCCGGCCGGCATGCCGGCGCATCGCGTGGCGGAGGCGATTGCGGCCGCCGGCTACACCGTGCCCGAGACGACCAGCGCCGTCGGCATCGGCGGAATGACCTGCGCCTCCTGCGTGGCGCGGGTGGAGCGGACGCTCCTGCGCATTCCCGGCGTGACGGGCGCAGTCGTCAACCTCGCCTCCGGCCGCGCCGAACTGCGCCATGCCGACGGCACCGTCGCCATGGCCGAGATCGAAGAGACGGTGCGGCAGGCCGGCTTCGAATTGCAGAGCGTCGGCAGCGACGCTGGTCGGACGCCGGATCGTGAAGATCGGCAGGCACGCGAGACGGCACAGCTCTGGCGAGATGTCCGCCTTTCGGCCCTGCTCGCGGCGCCCGTCGTCCTCCTCGACATGGGTGGCCATTTCATCCCCGGCTTCCACGAGAGCGTCGACGGCCTTTTCGGCAACGGCGCCAACGCCCTGCTCCAGGCCGCCCTGGCCACGCTGGTGCTTGCCTGGCCGGGCCGCCGCTTCTTCCGGTCGGGCATTCCCGGCCTGCTGCGCGGGCACCCGGACATGAACGCCCTCGTCGCCCTGGGTGCCGGTGCCGCCTACCTCGCCTCGATGATCGCCACCCTTGCGCCCGGCCTGCTGCCACAGGGCGGTGCGCAGCTGTATTTCGAGGCGAGCGTCCTCATCGTCACGCTGATCCTGCTCGGCCGTGCGCTGGAAGCCCGTGCCCGCGGCCGCACCGGCGCGGCCATCGCCCGCCTCCTCGATCTCGCTCCGAAGACCGCGCGCGTCATGCGTGACGGCGAAGAAACGGAAATTCTCGTTACTGATCTGAAGCTTGGCGACCGGGTGCGCGTGCGTCCGGGAGAGCGCGTGCCGGCAGATGGCCGCCTCGTCGCCGGTGCGTCCTGGATCGACGAGAGCATGGTCACCGGCGAGCCGGATCCCGTCCGCAAGGGAGAGGGCGACGCCACCATCGGCGGCACGCTCAACACCTCCGGCGGCTTCGACCTGCGGGTCGAGACCGTCGGCTCCGGCACCGTCCTCGCCCAGATCGCCCGCATGGTCGAGGCGGCGCAGGGCGGAAAGCTGCCGGTCCAGGGCCTCGTCGATCGCATCACGGCCCGGTTCGTACCGGCCGTGTTGGCGATCTCCGCCGCGACCTTTCTCGCATGGCTGGCGCTGGCCCCGAGCCCGGCGCTCGGCCCCGCCCTCGTTCATGCCATCGCCGTCCTCATCATCGCCTGCCCCTGCGCCATGGGCCTCGCCGTGCCGGTCGCGATCATGGTCGGCACCGGCCGCGCGGCCGAGCGCGGCGTGCTGTTCCGCAAGGGCAGCGCCCTGCAGGTCCTTGAAAACGTGAAGGTCGTCGCCTTCGACAAGACCGGTACCCTCACCGAAGGCCGCCCCCGCCTTACCGATCTCGTCACAGCCGAGGGCTTTTCGCGGGAGGAGGTGCTGGCCGCAGCGGGGGCGGTCGAAGCGCGCTCCGAACACCCGATCGCCCGCGCCATCGTCACGGCGGCGCGGGAGGCCGGCTCCATCGCCGAGGTCGAGGCCTTCGAGGCGATCCCCGGCCATGGTGTGACCGGCCGCGTCGCTGGCAGAGAAATCGCCATTGGTGCCAAGCGCTTGATGGAGAGACTCGGCATCCCGGCAGGGTCGCTCGACGACGCGGCCGAGCGGCTCGGCGCCTCCGGCCACAGCCCGCTCTACGCCGCCATCGACGGCCGGCTCGCTGCCCTCATCGCGGTCGCCGACTCGGTCAGGCCGGACGCCGAGGGCGTCATCCGTTCGCTGCAGGCTCGCGGCCTCGTCGTCGCGATGATCACCGGCGACGACCGGCGTACGGCGCAGGCCGTGGCGGCAACCCTCGGCATCGACGCGGTCGCGGCCGAGGTCCTGCCCGCCGGAAAGGTCGAAGCCATTGAGAGATTTCGAGAATCTCACGGCTCCGTCGCCTTCGTCGGCGACGGGATCAACGACGCCCCGGCGCTGTCCGGCGCCGATGTCGGCATCGCCATCGGCACCGGCACGGATGTCGCGATCGCGAGTGCCGACGTGGTGCTGATGTCCTGTGCGCTCGGCGGCGTGGAGGAGGCGTTCGTCCTGTCGCGCGCGACGATGCGGACGATCCGGCAGAACATGTTCTGGGCCTTTGCCTACAATGTGGGGTTGATTCCGGTGGCGGCGGGAGCGCTCGCCGCGGCCGGCATTCCCATGCTGCCCCCGATAGTCGCGGCAAGCGCCATGATGCTGTCCAGCGTATGCGTCGTGACCAATGCTCTGCGCCTCCGCCATGCCCGCTCGGCGGGCAGGCCGGCATGAGCGGGCGCCCCGTCACGATCGGCGAGGCGGCGCGGTTCAGCGGCGTCTCGGCCAAGATGATCCGCTATTACGAGGAGACCGGCCTGCTCGGTCCGGCCGAGCGGACGGCCGCCGGCTACCGGCTCTACGCCCAGGCCGACCTGCATGCCCTGCGCTTCGTGCGCCGGGCGCGCGATCTCGGCTTCTCGATGCCGGAGATTGCCGAGCTTCTGGCGCTGTGGCGCGACCGCTCGCGGGCGAGCGCCGGGGTGAAGGCGGTGGCGCAGGGTCACGTCGCGGATCTACGACGGCGCATCGCCGGCCTCGAGGGCATGGCCCGGACGCTCGAAGACCTTGCGGAAAGCTGCTGCGGCGACGACCGCCCGGACTGCCCGATCCTCGACGACCTCGCCGCCGGCCCGGCCGACGACCGGGCGCGAAATTCGCAGCCGGCAAAGCAGCCTCGTCGCGGTTCTTCCGGCCAAGCTTGAGCATTGACCGGGGCACTGGCCTCCTGTTTGCTGGGTCGAGCGCGGACGCTCCGACGGACGCGCACGAGTACCGAGACCATGCCCATCATCGACCGGATCGCCACCTTCGCGGACGAGATCACCGCCTGGCGGCACGATCTCCACGCGCATCCGGAGCTGCAATACGACGTCCACCGCACCGCCGGCTTCGTTGCGGACAAGCTGCGCGCCTTCGGTTGCGACACGGTCGCCACCGGCATAGGCCGCACCGGCGTCGTCGGCGTGATCCGGGGCCGGGCGCACGGCTCCAACCGGGCGATCGGACTGCGCGCCGACATGGACGCCCTGCCGATCCAGGAGGTGCGGGACTTGGCGTACCGCTCGACGGTGCCGGGAAAGATGCATGCCTGCGGCCATGACGGCCACACGGCCATGCTGCTCGGGGCCGCGAAGTACCTCGCCGAGACCCGCGATTTCGACGGTAGCGCCGTGCTGATCTTCCAGCCCGCCGAAGAGGGCGGCGGCGGGGGCGCGGCGATGGTCGCGGACGGCCTGATGGAGCGCTTCGGCATCGAGGCGGTCTACGGGCTGCATAACATCCCGAACCAGCCGCTCGGCAGCTTCGCGATCCGGCCCGGCCCGATCATGGCGTCCACCGACCGCTTCACCCTCACGATCCAGGGCCGGGGCGGCCACGCCGCGCTGCCGCAGGCGGCGGTCGACAGCGTGCTCGTCGCCAGCCACGTCATCGTTGCCCTGCAATCGATCGTCGCTCGCTCGGTCGATCCGCTGAAATCCGCTGTGGTCTCGGTCTGCGCCGTCACGGCCGGCGAGGCGTTCAACGTCCTGCCGCAGGAGGCGGTCCTGCGCGGGACGCTGCGCGCGCTGGCGCCCGAGGTCAGGGCCCTGATCAAGGAGCGCATCGCCGCGATCGTCACAGGGGTGACGGCCGCCTTCGGGGCGCAGGCGATCATCGCTTTCGACGACGGCTACCCCGCCACCGAGAACCACCCGGCCGAGACCGCCTACATGGCCGGAATCGCCGCGAACATCGTCGGCGAGGCCCAGGTCGACCGCGACGTCGCGCCGATGATGGCCGCCGAGGATTTCTCCTACATGCTGCTGGAGCGGCCCGGCGCCTACATCTTCATGGGCAACGGCCCCTCCGCCGGCCTGCACCACCCGGACTACGACTTTTGCGACGCGGCCGCGCCTTACGGGGCTTCGCTGTGGGCGCGGTTGATCGAGACGGCGCTGCCGGTGGGGTGAGGGTCAATCCCGCTGCGGCGCCGTCCCGCCCAGGTGAAACACCCGGTGCGGCACCAGTTCGCCGCGCTCGACGTCGCCCACTGCCACGAGGATCCCGCCGCAGGTCGCGAAGGCCTTGCCCTCCACCGGCGCATCCCGCCCGCGCAGGATCACCGGCTGGCCGCGCATCAGGCGCAGGGCCACGTCGCGGGAGACCGGCACTTCCGGGATCTGGTCGAGGGCCGTCTCGACGGGCTGGAGATGGGCGCCGTTGCCGTCGGGCGCGCCCTCTTCCAGCGTCGGAATGCTGCAGGAGGCCTCTTCGACGAAGGGGCCGACGCGGGTACGCCGCAGGGCGGCGACATGGCCGTGGCAGCCGAGCATGCGGCCGAGGTCGCGCGCCAGCGCCCGGACATAGGTGCCCTTGCCGCATTCGGCCGCGATCACCGTGCGCTCGCCATCGTGCTCGATCACAGAAAGGTGGTCGATGCGGACCTCTCGGGCGACGAGCTCGACGATCTCGCCCTCACGGGCGAGGTCGTAGGCGCGCTCGCCCTGGATCTTGATGGCGGAGTAGCGCGGCGGCACCTGCTGGATATTACCTACGAAGGACGGCAGCGCCGCCTCGACCTCGGCCTGGGTCGGCCGCGCGTCGCTCGTCGCGACCGGGCGCCCCTCGGCATCGTCCGTGTCGGTCTCGACGCCCCATTGCACGGTGAAGCGGTAGGCCTTGCGGCCGTCCATCACGAAGGGGACGGTCTTCGTGGCTTCACCGAGCGCGATCGGCAGGATGCCGGAGGCCAGCGGATCGAGGGTGCCGGCATGCCCGGCCTTCTTGGCATTGAAGGCTCGCTTCACCACGGCGACCGCATGGGTCGAGGTGATGCCGACGCCCTTGTCGAGGATCACCCAGCCGCTGACATCGCGCTTCTTCGGGCGGTCGGGACGCGGGCCGCCGCGATTCGGGCGTCCCCTGCCCCGGCGTCCCTCGTCGGATCCGCGCTCTTCGGATCCGCGCTCGTCCGCGACGGTCGCCTCGGTCGGCAGGGCGGCCGTCGGTTCCTCGGACTGTCCGGCGGTGTCGTCCTGCATGATGTCCTCGATCGATGGCACTGCAACGCCTCGGGGGCTTGCGGCCGCTGGCTGCAAGTCCGTCCCGCGCGTCTGAGATAAGGGATGGTGTCGACCGTCTCCGAGCAAGTCCGCCCGGGGTCAATGCCCGGATTCGGGCTCGGGTTCGCCGGTATCGGATGCCGGAGCGGAGTCGAGGTCGCGCTGGACCTTCTCGCTCCGCAGGATTGCATCGATCCGCGAGGCCTCGTCGAAGGTCTCGTCGCGGAAGAAGCGCAGGTCCGGCGCGAATTTGAGGTTCACGCGGCGGGCCACCTCCTGCCGCAGGACCTTGCGGTTCTTCTCGAGCGCCTTGATCACCGGCGCCTCGTCCTGGCCGCCGAGCGGCATCACGTAGGCGTTCGCGATCTTGAGGTCCGGCGACATCCGCACCTCCGGGATCGTGATCACGTGCGAGGACAGCACAGGGTCCTGGATGTCGCCGCGCTGCAGCACGTCGGCCAGCGCATGGCGCACGAGTTCCGCGACGCGCTGCTGGCGCTGGCCGGGACCGGCTTGAGAGGATTTCTGAGCCATGGGCGGTATCGGTGGATCGTTTCAAAGCGGGGGATGCGGCGCGAGCCGTGCGAAACGAACGGGGCCGCAGCTTGCGCCGCGGCCCCGCCGTCATCGCTGCGGACGCGTCAGGGTCAGAGCGTCCGGCGGATCTCATCGACCCGGAAGCACTCGATCTGGTCGCCGGCGCGCATGTCCTGGAAGTTCTCGAAGGACATGCCGCACTCGTAGCCCGACCCGACTTCCTTGGCGTCGTCCTTGAGGCGCTTGAGCTGCGAGAGCTTGCCCTCGTAGATCACGACGCTGTCGCGGATCAGGCGGACATGGGCGCCGCGCTGGACGGTACCGTCGGTGACGCGGCAACCGGCGATCTTGCCGACCTTCGACACGTCGAAGATCTGCAGGATCTGCGCCTCGCCGAGCTTCTCCTCGCGGAGCGTCGGCGGGAGCATGCCCGAGAGCGTGTCTTTGATGTCGTCCACGAGGTCGTAGATGATGCTGTAGTAGCGGATCTCGGTGCCAGCCCGCTCGGCCGCCTCGCGGGCTTCCTTGTGGGCGCGCACGTTGAAGCCGATGACCACGGCCTTCGAAGCCGTCGCCAGGGTCACGTCCGACTCGGTCAGGCCGCCGACGCCCGAATGCAGGATGCGGGCGGAGACCTCGTCGTTGCCGATCTTGCCGAGCGCACCGACGATCGCCTCGACCGAGCCCTGCACGTCGCCCTTGATGATGACGGGCAACTCGCGGCGGCCGGAGCCCTCTTTGAGATCGCGCATCATGTCCACGAGCGAGCGGTTGGCGCCGCCCGTGCGGGCAGTCATGCGATCGCGCTTGATCCGGGCGCGGTATTCCGCGACCTCGCGGGCGCGGGCCTCGTTGGGAACCACGACCACGCGCTCGCCGGCATCCGGCGTGCCGTTGAAGCCGAGCACCTCGACCGGCACCGAAGGGCCGGCATAGGGGATGTGCTCGCCCTTGTCGTCGATCAGCGCGCGCACCCGGCCCCACTCGGCGCCCGCCACGACGATGTCGCCGGTGAACAGGGTGCCGCGCTGGACCAGCACGGTCGCGACCGGGCCGCGGCCACGGTCGAGCTGGGCCTCGATGACCGTGCCCTCGCCGTCGCGTTTCTCGTTGGCGCGAAGGTTCATGATCTCGGCCTGGAGCTGCAGACCCTCGAGAAGCTCGGGCAGACCGTCGCCGGTCTTGGCCGAAACCTCGAATTCCAGGGTCTCGCCGCCCATCGACTCGACCTGGATGTCGTGCTGCAGCAGCTCGGTGCGGACCCGCTGCGGGTTCGCGTCGGCCTTGTCGATCTTGTTGATCGCGATGATCAGCGGCACCTGCGCCGCCTTGGCGTGGGCGATCGCCTCGATCGTCTGGGGCATGACGCCGTCATCGGCCGCCACCACGAGCACGACGATGTCCGTCACCTTGGCGCCGCGGGCGCGCATGGAGGTGAAGGCCGCGTGGCCGGGGGTGTCGATGAAGGTGATCAGGTCGCCCGAGGGCGACGGCGCCTGGTAGGCGCCGATATGCTGGGTGATGCCGCCGGCTTCGCCCGAAACGACGTTCTCCTTGCGGATCGCGTCGAGCAGCGAGGTCTTGCCATGGTCGACGTGGCCCATGATCGTGACGACCGGCGGACGGGGATCGAGATCCTCCTCCAGATCCGGCTCGTCCGAGGTCAGACCCTCTTCGACGTCCGACTCGGCGACGCGGCGGACCGTGTGGCCCATTTCCTCAGCGATGAGCTGCGCGGAATCCGAGTCGATCACGTCGGTGATCTTGTGGATCTCGCCCTGCTTCATGAGCAGGCGGATCACGTCCACCGCCCGCTCCGACATGCGGTTGGCGAGTTCCTGAATCGTGATCGTCTCGGGGATCGTCACCTCGCGGACGATCTTTTCCTTGGGCTCGTCGTTCCGGTGGCCGCTCATCCGCTGCTGGCGGCGGCGGAAGGACGCGACGGAGCGCGTGCGCTCGTCCTCGCCCGACGTCGCCGTGGCGATGGTGAGACGGCCGCGGTTGCGATCGCCGCCCGGCGACTTCGGCGTCTTGGGCGGGGTGATGATCTTGAGCGGCATGCCGGGACGGCGGATCACCCGCTTGGTCTCGGGCTCCTCCTCGGCGGCCGTCGCGTTCGAGCGGGCCGGACGCGTGACGGTGATGCCGTCGGGCTGACGGGCCGTCGACGGCGTCGTCTTGTTCTCCGGCTCGGGAGCCGGAGCCGGGCGCGCCATGAAGTTCAGGTCGCGCGGCTTGCGCACCTCGGCGGTGATCGTGCGGCGCGGTTCGGCGCTTGCCGGACGCGCGGTCACGGGCGGGCGGGGCGTCGTCGGCGCAAGGCCGGGGCGCGGCGCCGACGGACGTGCCGGAGCAGCCGGACGTGGCGGAGCGGCGGCAGCCGGAGCCGCCGGCTGGGCCGGAGCCGCAGCCTGAGGCGAGGCCTCGGGTGCCTGCGGCGCCTCGACCGGAGCGGCGCGGGCAGCAGAATCCTCTTCGGCGCGGCGGCGGGATTCCTCGGAAGCGCGACGGCGGTGCTCGTCGTCCTGCTTGCGGCGATCGTCCTCCTCGCGGCGGCGGGCCTCCGCCGCGTCGCGCTCGCGCTGCTCGGATTCGTCGCGTTCGCGGCGGGCACGCTTCTCGGCGTCGGCCAGCGCACGCATCTCCTGCTCGCGCTTCTGCGAGTCGGCCAGAGCGTTGGCGCGGGCGTCGCGCTCCTGCTCGCTCAGCGTGCGCAGCACCATGCCGGAGCCCGAGCGTCCGGCCGGGGGCCGTGCGGGGGCGGGCGCCACCGTCGGCGGCGCAGCCGGTGCGGGGCGGGTGGTTTGCGGCGCGGCCGGAGCCTCGCGCGGCGGGGCGGCGGCGGGAGCCGGAGCAGCACCAATCGTGCGGCGCTTCACCGTCTCGACCACGACCGACTTGGATCGGCCATGGGAGAAGCTCTGCCGTACCGTGCCCTGCTCGATCGGACGCTTCAGCGTCAGCGGTTTCGCGGGCGCCCTGGTCTGCGTCTTATCGCCCGGTGTCTTCGTATCGCTCATTCAGTCCGAACCCTGGGGGTTTGCATCGTCCCGTCGACCGGCATCCCGAAACTACTCGGGCCGGTCCGTCGTCTCATCGTCGTGCGGATCGGAGGCGGATGCGCCGGCCTGGGCCGGGTTTGCGTCCGCGATCACCGTCGCCACGCCATCAAAAGCGCGGAGCCGACGCCAACGCGCGAGACAGCCGGTCGTGCCAGCCCCCGCGACGAGCGCAGCGTGTATCACATGATCCCGACCCAAGGCCATGTCCAATTCGCTTTCGGACAGGTCATCGATGATCGGGACTTTATAAGTGGAATCGCCCTGCTTGCGCCGCAAGGCCTGACCGATCTTGCGGCGGCCGTCCGCGGCTGCGTCGGAGGCATGGATCACCGCCGCGACTCCGATCCCGCTGCCGATCTGCGCCTCGACCTTGCCGAAGCCCGTGACGACGCAGCCCGACTTGTTGGCCATGGCGATGGCCTGGCGCAGATCGGTGCGCAGGCCCTCGGCGATCCTGTCGGCGGTGTCGGGATGGGCGTCGGCCCGCTCGTTCTTGAAGGCGCGCCGGAACAGGCGGCGCTTCATGGCGAGCTCGACGGTCTCGCGCGTTCCGCTGACCCAGGCGCCGCGGCCCGGAAGGCGGGCGCGCAGGTCGGGGACGACCTCTCCGTCCGGCGACAGCACGAAGCGGATCATCTTGCGCGAGGGCTTGGCCTCGCGCGTGACGATGCAGGTGCGCTCAGCACCCTGCCGGCCCCGGCCGGGGCCGGGGTCGAGTTCCACGTCGCCGTCGATCGTGTCGGTCATGGTCTCCCCTGCCGGACATGCCCTCAGGCGGCCGGCTGCGTCTCGGCGACCTGCTCGGCGTCCTCGCCCTCGACGGCCTCGCCCTCACCCTCGGGCTCCGGCAGCGCCTCGATCCAGCCGGCCTTGAGCCGCGCGGCCATGATCAGACCCTCGGCCTCGGCGCGGGACAGCTCGAAGCCGTCGAGGAAGCCCGCATGGCGGACCGCCTCGGGGCCGCGGCCCTCGGTGTAGCCGACGAGGTCGTCGGTGGCGCAGCCGGCGAGGTCCTCGACGTTCTTAACCTCGTTCTCGCCGAGGGCGACCAGCATCGGCGTGGTGATGCCCTCGATCTCGCGCAGCTCGTCCTCGACCCCGAGTTCGGTCCGGCGTGCGTCGTACTCGGCCTCGATGCGGGCGAGGTAGTCCTGGGCGCGGGCCTGGATCTCGGTGCCTGTCTCCTCGTCGAGGCCCTGGATGTTGGCGAGCTCGGAGGTCTCGACGAAGGCGACTTCCTCCACGTTGCGGAACCCTTCCGCGGCGAGGAGCTGACCGACCGTCTCGTCGACGTCGAGGGCTTCCATGAACACCTGGGTCCGCTCGGCAAACTCCTTCTGGCGGCGCTCGGATTCCTCGGCCTCGGTCAGGATGTCGATGTCCCAGCCGGTGAGCTGCGAGGCGAGACGCACGTTCTGGCCGCGGCGGCCGATCGCCAGCGAGAGCTGGTCGTCGGGCACCACGACCTCGATGCGGTCGGCCTCCTCGTCCAGAACCACCTTGACGACTTCCGCCGGCTGCAGGGCGTTGACGATGAAGGTTGCCTGGTCGACCGACCACGGGATGATGTCGATCTTTTCGCCCTGAAGTTCGCCCACGACGGCCTGGACGCGCGAGCCGCGCATGCCGACGCAGGCGCCGACCGGGTCGATCGAGCCGTCGTTCGAGATCACCGCGATCTTGGCGCGCGAGCCCGGATCGCGGGCGACGGCCTTCACCTCGACGATGCCATCGTAGATTTCGGGCACTTCCTGGCCGAACAGCTTGGCCATGAACTGCGGATGCGAGCGCGAGAGGAAGATCTGCGGCCCGCGCACTTCCGAGCGCACGTCGAACAGGTACGAGCGGATGCGGTCGCCGGGACGGAAGGTCTCGCGCGGGATCATCTCGTCGCGGCGCACGATGCCCTCGCCGCGGCCGAGATCGACGATGACGTTGCCGTACTCGACGCGCTTGACGGTACCGTTGACGATCTCGCCGATGCGATCCTTGTACTCCTCGTACTGGCGGGCACGCTCGGCGTCGCGCACCTTCTGGACGATGACCTGCTTGGCGGACTGCGCCGCGACGCGTCCGAAATCGAAGGGCGGTAGCGTGTCGGAGATCACGTCGCCGACCTGAGCGGCCGGGTTGTAGCGCTTGGCCTGGTCGACGGTGATCTCGCGGGCGTCGTTCTCGATCTCCTCGACGACGAGGAGGTGGCGCGACAGGCGCAGCGCGCCGGTCTTGTTGTCGATCTCGGCATGCACGTCGGTCTCGGCGCCGTAGCGCGAGCGGGCGGCCTTGGCGATCGCCTCTTCCATCGCCTCGATGACGATGATGCGGTCGATCACCTTCTCGCGCGCGACGGCTTCGGCGATCTGGAGGAGTTCGAGCCGGTTGGCGCTGACGACGGCCATGGTGACGGTCCTTCTCTCGGTCGGTCTTGCGGTTCGCCGCGTTCTCGGCGGCAGATCAGGTCAGTGGAGGCTGTCGCGGTTCTTGAGGCGGACGGCCTTCGTGATCGTGGGTTTCGCGCCGTCGGGCCGCGGCTTCGGCACCTTGACGGGCTTGGTCTTCTTCTGTCGGGCGGGCCTGTGCGGGACGGCGCGGACCGGCTCCTCGGCCCCGCCGTCGATCTCCTCGTCGCCGTCCGGCGGAGGCGCTCCGCCCCGGCGAAGCGACTCGCGCACCAGCTCGTCGGTCAGCACCAGATGCGCGTCGGCGAGATTGCGCAGCGGCAGGGCGATCTCGCTCGGCAGTCCGGCCTTCACGTCGGGGAGATGGATCGGAACGGTGGCCCCGTCGGCGCTCGGGACGCCGATGATGCCGCGAAAACGCTTGCGGCCGTCGAGGGGCGCCGTGAGTTCGACCTTGGCCTCGTAGCCGGCCCAGCGCTCGAAATCGGAGGCGCGCACCAGCGGCCGGTCGATGCCAGGCGATGACAGTTCGAGGTAGTAGGCGGTGCCGACCGGGTCGTCGAGGTCGAGAAGCGGCGAGATCGCGCGGCTCACGGTTTCGCAATCGTCGACGCTCATGGTGCCGTCGGGCCGCTCGGCCATGATCTGGACCGTGCAGCCATTGGTGGCGGAGATCTTCACCCGCACGAGCCGGTAGCCCAGCCCTTCGATCGACGCCTCGATCACCTGCGCCACGCGCGCGGCGACGCCGTGTTCGACGATCAATCGCTTCTCGGAAGCGTCCGTCATGTTGTGTCCGAAAGGTCCGAATTCGAAAGAGGATCGCGTCCGGCTGTGCGGCGGGCTCCTGCGATACGGAACAAAAAAAGAGCGGGTCCTTTGGGACCCACTCCCGTACCGCAGCCTGAAACTGCAACCAGAATGTTGGAGCGAGACCTAGCGCCGGAGACGCCGGATTTCAAGCGAATTGCGCGGGGCCCGCGTTCCGGACGACGCTTGCACGGCCTGAGCGTAGCCATACACGTGCCGGCAACCTACCATGGGCTTCGCTTCGGTAGCCCTTTTGCATTCGGGGGAGCCGGGAGCCTGCCGAAGGGGCGACGACGAGCCAGCGATGAATCCGCCAGAGCCCCGACGCCCCGCCGACACCGATCCGCCGTCCGACGACAGCGGCGCATCGCACCACCCGGGCGAGGCCGACCCGCGCCAGGCCGCACGGGAAGCGGCGGGCGCCGCCCGCGTGCTCGTCCGCCAACTCGGGCTGCTCGCCGTCGCGGGATTGCGCGGTGCCGGCCGACGCGGGCGCAGCGCCGGTCGCGCCGCAGGCCCGTTCTTCGCCGGGCTGTCGGCGCGTTCACGCCGGTCGCCGGATCGGTCGGCACCCGAGCCGGGCCCGGAGCGGTCCGCCGCCGCCGGCTCGTGGTTCGCTCGCCTTCGCCAAAGGCCGCGCCTCGCGATCGGCCTCGCCGTCGTGGCGCTGCCGATCCTCGTCCTCGCTGCCCTGGCGCTGGAGGCCTTCGCGACCCTGCCACCCCTCGGCGGCGTGGTCCCGGAAGGCGGGCAGCGGGCGATCACCGTCGAATCCGACGACGGCCGGTCCTTCGCCACGCGGGGCGCCTATCGCGGCGAGCGGCTCACTGCGCCGGACCTGCCCCCGCATCTCGCCCAGGCGATCACGGCGATCGAGGACCGGCGCTTCTACAGCCACTGGGGTATCGACCTGCGCGGCCTCGCCCGCGCCGTCTGGCGCAACGCCACCGGCGGCGGCGTGCGTGAGGGCGGCTCGACCATCACCCAGCAATATGCCCGGCTGACCTCGCTCACCCAGGAGAAGACGCTCCGGCGCAAGATCCAGGAGGCGCTGCTGGCCCTGCGGCTGGAGAGCACGATGTCGAAGCAGGAGATCCTGCTCGGCTACCTCAACACCGCCTATTTCGGGGCCGGCGCCTACGGCATCGATGCGGCGGCGCGGCGCTATTTCGGACATGGTGCCAAGGCGCTGACGCTGTCGGAATCCGCGATGCTGGCGGGCCTCGTGCGTGCGCCCTCGCAGCTCGCCCCGACCCGCAATTTCGGCGGGGCCAAGGAGCGGGCCGACCTCGTGCTCCAGACCATGGTTGAGACGGGCGCGATCACGCGGCCGCAGGCCGATAAGGCCCGCGCCGACAAGCTGACGCTACGCACCCCGCCCGAGACGCCGCCGGGGGCGAACTACTTCATCGACATGGTGGCAGGCGACGCCAAGCGGCTCGCAGGCGAGGCCGGCGACGTCACACTCCGGACCACGCTCAACATCGACCTGCAGAGCCTCGCCCAGGCCACGCTGGCGCGAAAGCTCGACGCCGAGGGCGACAAGAAGAAGGTTGGGCAGGGCGCCCTGATCGCGATGTCGAAGGACGGCGCGATCCTGGCGATGGTCGGCGGGCGCGACTACGAGGACAGCCAGTTCAACCGCGCGACCCAGGCCAAGCGGCAGGCGGGCTCGCTGTTCAAGCTGTTCGTCTATCTCGCCGCCTACGAGGGCGGCTACACGCCGGAAACCGTTCTCGTCGACCGGCCGACGCAGATCGGCGAGTGGGAGCCGCAGAACTCCAACAACCGCTTTCGCGGTGCCCTCCCCTTGCGTTCTGCCTTCGCGCTGTCGGTGAACACCATCGCGGCGCAACTCGGGGACGAGGTCGGCATCCCGAGCGTGATCGCGGCTGCGCGAAAACTCGGCGTGCAGTCGGACTTGCCGAACGTGCCGAGCCTCGCCCTCGGCTCCGCCGACGTGACGCTGCTCGACATGACGCGCGCCTATGCCGGGGTGCTCACCGGAGCGCCTCCCGTCGAGCCGTTCGCGATCCACACGATCCGGGGGAGCGCACCGCAGCCGCTCTACCTGCATGAGGCCAAACCCGCCACCGCGGCGCTGTCGCGCGACGTGCAGACGATGATGCTCGATTCGCTCGAAGCGGTGGTCGAATCCGGGACCGGCAAGGCTGCCCGGCTCCCCGGCATCCCCATCGGCGGCAAGACCGGCACCAGCCAGGACTATCGCGACGCTTGGTTCGTCGGGATCACGCCGGACATGATCGTCGGCGTCTGGGTCGGCAACGACGACAACGCGCCGATGAAGGGCGTCACCGGCGGCGACATCCCGGCCCGCGTCTTCCACGACTTCGTGCAGCGCGCACAGGGCATCCTCAAGGGCAAGAAGCGCCCTGCTCCCTCCGCCGCGAAGGCCGAGCGCGTGCCTGCCGGCGAGATCTCGTCCGGGCCGGTGTCCTCGGATGTCCGTGGCGTAGCCGAGGTGATCGATACCGGGACGCTCACGATCCGCGGCCGCAACGTCAAACTGCTCGGCGTCTCCGGCGAAGGCGGTGCCCTCGCCCGCCAGCTCGCCCGCTACCTGCGCCGCCGCGAGGTCGCCTGCGCACCCGATCCCGCCGGCGGCGCCATGCGCTGCCGCATCGACGGCGACGACCTCGCCTCCCTCATCCTCACCGCCGGCGGCGCTCGCGCGACCGAGGACGCGCCGCAGGATCTGCTGGAGGCGGAGGATCAGGCGCGATCGGAGCGGGCGGGGTTGTGGAGCCGGGAGCGGTGACGGACGAACCACTGGATCGTGATACTGGAAAACAGTATCACTTCCGCGTCAAAGGCAGGCATAGGCCGACGCTCGCGGCGATCTTTGCCGACCCGGTTCGGTCGGGCATCGTCTGGAGCGATATCGAGGCGCTGTTGCAGGCCTGCGGTGCCGAGGTCGAGGAGGGACGCGGTTCGCGGGTTCGGATCGCGCTCAACGGCGTGCGGGCGGTATTCCATCGGCCGCATCCGCAAAAGGAGACCGATAAGGGCGCCGTGAAATCCGTACGGCGCTTCCTCACCGAAGCCGGGATCGAGCCATGACCACGATGACCCACAAGGGCTACGAAGCCGTCGTCGAGTACGACGACGAGGCCGCGTTGTTTCATGGCGAAGTGGTCAACCTGCGCGACGTGGTGACATTCCAGGGCCGGTCCGTCGATGAACTGAAGCAGGCCCTCGCCGACAGCATCGAGGATTATCTCGAATTCTGCGCCAAGCGCGGCGAGGAGCCGGAAAAGCCCTATTCCGGGCAGTTCGTGGTGCGGGTCGAGCCGGTTCTCCACAAGGCCGTGGCGACCTCCGCGAAGCGGGCCGGCATCAGCCTCAACAAATGGGTCGCACAGGTTCTCGAACGCGAGACGGCCTGACCGCTCGGCTTACCGGAACGGCGGCTCGTCGAAGCTCCGCAGCTTTCGCGAGTGCAGGCCGTGCCGGTCGGCGCGAAGGGCATCGAGGGTCGCGAGGCCGATCAGCAGATGCTCCGCCACCGCGCGCTCGTAAAACGCGTTCGCCGCGCCCGGCAGCTTGATCTCGCCGTGCAGCGGCTTGTCGGAAACGCAGAGCAGCGTGCCGTAGGGGACGCGCAGCCGATAGCCCTGGGCGGCGACGGTGCCGCTCTCCATGTCGACGGCGATGCAGCGGCCGAGATTGATCCGGCGGCGCTCCTGGGTGAACCGCAGCTCCCAGTTGCGGTCGTCGTAGGTGACGACGGTGCCGGTGCGCAGCCGCCGCTTGAGCGCGTCGTCCTGCTCGCCGGTGACGGCGGCGGCGGCGTTCTGGAGGGCGATCTGCACCTCGGCGAGCGCCGGCACCGGCACCTCCGGCGGCACGAGGTCGTCGAGGATGCGGTCGAGGCGGAGATAGCCGTGGGCCAGCACGTAGTCGCCGATGGTCTGCGACTGCCGCAGGCCCCCGCAATGGCCGACCATCAGCCAGCAATGCGGGCGCAGCACCGCGAGATGGTCTGTGATCGTCTTCGCATTGGAGGGGCCGACGCCGATATTGACCAGCGTCGTGCCCTGCGGGCTGCCGTCCGCGCCGCGCGCGACGAGATGATAGGCCGGCATCTGGAAGCGGTGCCAGGGCGAGGCCGCGATCAGCGCATCCGGGTCGGCCGTGGCGGCCTCGGCCCGGCTCACGCTGATCCCGCCCGGCAGGACCAGCTTTTCGAAGACGCTGTCGGGGGCAGTCAGCCGATCCAGGCCGTGGCGCACGAAGCCGTCGACGTAGCGGTGGTAGTTCGTCAGCAGGATCCATGGCTGGATCTCGCGCCAATCCGAGCCCGTGTAGTGCACGAGGCGGCGCAGCGAGTAGTCGGTGCGCACCCCGTCGAACAGCGCCAGCGGGCGCGGCGCGTCCGGATGATCCTGCCAGAGCCCGTCGGCGATCTCGTCGCCGACCACCGAGAGCAGCGGCGTCGGGAAATAGGTCGCGAGCTGGCTCGCGGTGACGCCGTTGCGCGTCAGGTCGGCGCCGGGCTCGACGACGTAGGAATACGGAATCTCCTGACCGCTCAGGCCGACTTCGAGCGTCGCGCCGTAGTCGCGCACGAGATGGCGGAGCTGTTCGAGCAGGTAGGGCCGGAAATGCCCCGGCTGCGTCAGCGTGGTGGCATAGGTGCCCGGCGCCTGGAACTTCGCCGTCGCCCGGTTGATCCGCGGAACCGGACCATCCGCGCGGTAGGTCAGGCGCAGCTCGGGATAGCGGAACTGCAGCCGTTCGGTCGCATCCGGGGGCACGCCGTCGTCGAGATACCGCTTCAGGGCCGTGCGCAGGGCGGCCGTCGCCCCGTCGAACAAATCCGTGAGCCGATCGACCGCCGTCTCCGGATCGGCGATCTCTGCCATCGGCCGAAGCTCTTCGCTGTCCATGCCCCCTCCGCGTGACTCGGTGCGTGGCTTTACACCCGGGGGCCGGGCGTGGCGACCGCGCGGGCTCTTGCCGTCGCCGCCGGCCGGGCGCACACACCGCCCCCGACCCTGGACCGAGCGTGATCGGATGAAAGACGACGTCGAACGGCGCGCGGGCGAGGAGGCGATCACGCTTCCCGAGACCTACGATGCCGGCCTCCATTTCATCGGCCGCATCCGCACGCCGTGGCAGGCGCGGGGCGATTGCCCGAAGAACGGCACGCAGACCGATGCGGTCTGCACGCTGGTGGTCGATCCGCTCTACGTCCCGGCGCTCCAGAACGTCGACGGCGCCAGCCACCTGATCGTGCTCTACTGGATGGACAGGGCGGCGCGCGAGCTCGTGGTCCAGCAGCCGCGCCACGCCGACGGCAGCCGCGGCACCTTTTCCCTGCGCTCGCCGGCCCGGCCCAATCCGATCGCCGTGGCGGTGGTCGAACGGCTCGGGATCGCGGGTGGCGAGGTTTCCGTGCGCGGCCTCGATTGCCTCGACGGCACGCCGCTCCTCGACATCAAGCCGTACTACGCCTCGACGGATTCGCGGCCGGAGGCGAGCGTGAACCGCTCGGCCACCGCGAAGCCGATCGCGTGAGGCGGGTTTTCGGACTGGCTCTCGCTTTCCTGACGGTCTCGGTCGCGAGCGCCGGGATCGGCTGGGTGCTGCATGCGCCGAAGCACGACGTCGGCGAGTACGCCGTGCATCGCCTCGTGGCGATCCGTCAGCAGCTCGAAGAGGCCGAGCCCGGCTATGTGCTGATCGCCGGCGATTCCCAGGCCGAGTTGCAGAGCCCCTCGGAGCGGGTCTGCGGCGCGCCGATCGTCAACGCGGGCGTCAGCGGTGCCACTGCCGCCGTCTATGCCGGGCTTCTGCCGGAGCTGGAGTTTCCGGTACGTGCCGGGACCGCGATCCTCACGATCGGCACGAACGACCTGATCGGCAAGAAGAAGCCGCTCGCCCCCGACGTCGCGGATCGCTTCGAGCAGGAGGTCGCCGGCATCGTCGCGCGTTTCAAGGCCGTCAGCGACCGCGTTGTGGTCACCGCCGTGCCGCCCCTTTGGCGCGAACTTGCGGACGAGTTCGAGGCGAAGGCGGTCGATGCCTATTCCGAGCGGATCAAGGCGCTCTGCACACGGATCGGCTGTCGCTACGCCGATCCCTTCTCGGAGTTGCGCGATGGCGAGACCGGCTTTGGCCTGCCGGGCGCGAACCGGAACGGACTGCATCTCACGCGCTACCGTCCGATGCTGCGCAATCTCGCGGCCACGCTCTGTCCCGATGCCGCCTCGGCCCCGTGACGGGGTCACGCCGCCACGCGCGCCGGCGGCTTGATCCGGTACCAGCCGACATAGAGCGCCGGCAGGAACAGCAGCGTCAGCAGGGTCGCGGCGAGGATGCCGCCGATCATCGCGTAGGCCATCGGTCCCCAGAACACCTCGCGGGCGATGGGGATCAGGCCGAGGCTGGCCGCGGCTGCGGTCAGCAGGATCGGCCGCATGCGGTGGCGCGTCGCCTCGATCACGGCGTCCCAAGGCTCCAGCCCCTCGGCCTCGGATTCCTCGATCTGGCTCACCAGGATCAGCGCATTGCGGATGATGATGCCGATCAAGGCGAGGATGCCGAGGATCGCTACGAAGCCCATCGGCTTGTCGAAGAGCAGCAAGGCCGGCACCACACCGATCAGGCCGAGCGGCGCGACGGAAAACACCAAAAAGAGCTTCTGGAAGCTCTGGAGCTGGATCATCAGCAGCGTCGCCATGGCGAGGATCATCACCGGCACCACGGCGGCGATCGGCCCCTGGCCCTTGCCGGCCTCCTCGACCGCGCCGCCGGTGGCCAGCGTGTAGCCCTCCGGCAGGGCCTTTACGAAGGCGTCGATGCCCGGCTGCAGGGCGGCGACGATGGTCGGCGGTTGGGTGGTGTCCTTGATCGTGGCGCGCACGGTCAGCGTCGCCACGCGGTCGCGCCGCCAGACGATCGGCTGTTCGAGGTCGTAGTCGATCTTGGCAAAGGACAGCACCGGCACGACAGAGCCGTTCGAGAGGGCGACCTGCAGGCTCTGCAGGGTTTCGAGCGAAGTCCGCTCAATGGTCTGCGCGCGGCCGACCACGTTCACGAGGTAGATCGAATCGCGCACCTGGGTGATCGCCTGGCCGCCGACGACGCCGTTGAGGATGCCGGCGATGTCCTGACTGGTGACGCCGAGCTGGCGCGCCTTGTCCTGCAGGATCTCGACACGGAGGACCTTGCCCGGCTCGTTCCAGTCGAAGGTCGGGTAGGCCAAGCGCTTGTCGGCGGCGACCACGTCGGCGAGCCCCAGCGCGAGGCGGCGCACCTCCTGGATGTCGGGGCCGCTGAGCCGGTACTGAACCGGGCGTCCCACCGGCGGGCCGAGGTTCAGCGCCTGCACCATCACGTCGATGCCGACGAAGTCGCGCCGGCCGATCTGCTGCAGCCTGGCGACGACCTTGTCGCGAACCTCGAGCGACTTCGTCACGATGACGGCCTGCCCGTAGAAGGCGTTGGCGAGCTGCTGGTCGAGGGGCAGGTAGAAGCGCACCGCGCCCTGGCCGACATAGGACGACCAGCGCACGATGTCCGGATCGCCCTTCAGCTCCGCCTCGAAGCGGTCCATCTGCGCCTTGGTCTCGGCGATGGTGGCGTTCTGCGGCAGGGTCAGGTCGACGAGCACTTCGCTGCGGTCCGAGGATGGAAAGAATTGCTGTTGGACGTGGGTCATGCCGAAGACGGCTGCGCCCATCAGCCCGATGCAGATCAGCACCGTGATCCAGCGCAGGCGCATCGCGATCTTGAGCACGGCGAGGAAGGCGCGGGTGAACAGCCCGCGCTTCTCTGCGTGATGCTTCATCGTCTTGGGCAGCAGCGTCACGCCGAGCAACGGCGCGAACAGCACCGCGACGACCCAGGACACTGAGAGCGCGGCCGCGATCACCACGAAGAGGGAGTAGGTGTACTCGCCGGCCGAAGACCCGTTGAAGCCGATCGGCAGGAAGCCGGCGATGGTCACCAGCGTGCCGGTCAGCATCGGGAATGCGGTGGATGTGTAGGCGAAGGTTGCAGCCTTCTTGAGGCTGTCGCCGAGTTCGAGCCGCGCCACCATCATCTCGACGGTGATCATGGCATCGTCGACCAGCAGCCCGAGGGCGATGATGAGTGCGCCGAGGGAGATGCGCTGCAGCGTCACCCCCATCTCCTGCATCACCACGAACACGATCGCGAGGACGAGCGGGATCGAGATCGCCACCACGAAGCCGGCGCGCAGCCCGAGGCTGACGAAGCTCACGAACAGCACGATCACCACCGCCTCGACGAGAGCCTGGGTGAAGCCGCCCACCGCCTCCTCGACGATCTTCGGCTGGTCCGACACGAGGTGCACGCCGACGCCGATCGGCAGCTTCGCCTCGATCCTGCGCATCCGCTCCTTCAGGTTCTCGCCGAACTTCAGCAGGTTGGCGTTCGGGCGCATGGCGATGGCGAGGCCGATGGCCGGCTCGCCGTTGACCCGGAACATCGCGGCCGGCGGGTCCTCGTAGCCGCGATGGATCTCGGCGACGTCGGCCAGCCGAAAGAAGCGGTCGTTGAAGCGCAGGTTGACGTTCTTCAGCGACTCTTCCGAGGTGAACTGGCCACTGACACGCAAGGAAACGCGCTCCGGACCGGCCTGGACCACGCCGGAGGCCGCGACCGCGTTCTGGGATTGCAGGGCCTTGATCAGCGCCTGCAGGTCGATGCCGAAGCCGGCGAGCTTGCGGGTGGAGAAGTCGAGATAGACCGTCTCGCCCTGCGTCCCCATCAGCAGGGTCTTGCCGATGTCGGGCACCTTCAGGATCTCGGTGCGCACGCCCTCGACGTAGTCGCGCAACTGCCGGTGGGTCAGCCCATCCCCGGTGAAGGCGTAGACGTTGCCGTAGACATCGCCGAACTCGTCGTTGAACGAGGGGCCCTCGACGCCTTCGGGGAAGGTGTACTTGATGTCGCCGAGCCGCTTGCGGACCTGGTAGAAGGCGGGCTGGATCTCCTCCTTCTTCGTGGTGTCCTTGAACTGCACGAACACCGTCGCCTGGCCCGGCGTCGTGTAGCTGCGGACGTAGTCCAGCGCGTTGATCTGCTGCAGCTCCTTCTCGATCCGGTCGGTGACCTGATCGAGGGTGTCCTTGATCGTGGCGCCGGGCCATTTCGCCTGGACGACCATGGTCTTGATGGCGAAGGGCGGGTCCTCCTCGCGGCCGAGGCGCGAATACGACATCACGCCGGCCAACAGGCAGACAAGCATCAGGAACCAGACGAGGGAGCGGTGCCGCAGCGCCCAGTCGGACAGGTTGAACGAACTCACGGAGGTCTCCGGCGTGCCGGGTGCGGGGTCGCTCACGGGATGGGCTCACCAACGCGGACGGTCTGGCCGTCGCCGAGGGAATGAACGCCCGCGACGACGACGCGCTCGCCGTCATTCACGCCGCCGCTGAGGCTGACACGCTCGGCATCGCGTTCGCCGACGGTGACGTCGCGGCGCTCGACATGGGCCGGCGCATCCTTCGCGGCTTCCGGCACGATCCAGACGGAAGCGCGCCCATCGGCCTCCAGCAGGGCCGTCGGCGGCAACACGAAGCGGGGCTCGGTGGAGCGTTTCAGGCCCACCGTTATCGTCGCGCCGAGGCGGAAGGCGGTGGGCGGGTCGATCAGGGTCAGCTTGATGCGCCGGGTCCGGGTGCCCTGGTCGGCGAAGGGCGCGATCTCGCGGACCTTGGCCATTGCGGTGATCTCCGGCGCGCTCTGCAGCGAGATCGTGAAGCGCCCCTCGCGCGGCATGGTGCCGACGAGGTCCTCGGGGATGTCGACCACCGCCTCGCGCACCTCGGGCCGGGCGACCGTCACCACGGCCTGCCCGGCGCTCAGCACCTGCCCGACCTCGGCGAGACGCTGGGTGACGACGCCGTCGAAATCGGCGTGCAACTCGGTGTAGCCCATCTGGTCGCGCGCCCGCTGCAGGCTGGCCATCGCCTGGGCCAGGCGCGCCTGCGAGGTGTCGCGGCCGGCGGTGGAGGAATCCATCTGCGCCTGGGTAACGTTGCCGCCCTCCATCAGGCGGCGCTGGCGCGCCTCGGTGGCGGCGGCGTTCTCGGCCTGGGCCTTGGCGTCGGCGACGTCTGCCTCGGCACGGGTCAGGGCGAAGCGCGTCACCACTGGGTCGAGGGTTGCCAGCCTCTGGCCCTTCTTGACCACATCGCCGACGGTGACGTCGCGCGCGGCGACCCGGCCGCCGATCTGGAAGCCGAGCTGCGACTGGTAGCGCGGCTCGACCGTGCCGGCGAAGGGGCCGAACATCACGGTGTCCGTGCGCTTGGCGATGGTGACGAGCACCGGCCGGATCGGCGCCGGCTCCTTCGCCTCCTCGGAAGGTTTGCAGGCCGACAGCAGCAGGGCGCAGAACGGCAGCGCGAGCAGGAACCTCATTTCGCGATGCCCCCGGCGTTTTTGGCAATGCCGTCGGCCTTGGCATCCGCTACCGCGACGCTCTGGCCGGGCCGCAGGAACTGGATGCCGGCGGTGACCACCGACTCGCCTTGCTCGACGCCGGAGGCGAGCGCGATCGTGTCGAAGGCGTAGCGCTCGATGGTGACGAGGCGCGGCGACACCGTCCCGGCCTTCCGGTCGTAGATCCACACTGCCGGCTTGTTCTCCCAACGGTAGAGCGCCGACCAGGGCAGCACGACGGCCTCCTGGGCCTTGAAGCGTCCGCGCCCGATCACGACGGCTCCGAGAGTCATCGCCGCGGGAGTCTCCGCGAGGCCGATCTTCACCCGCACCGTGCCCGAGGCCTGATCGACCGAGGGCGAGATTTCGCGCACCGTGCCCGTGGTGGTGACCTTGGGGTCGGCCTGCAGCGCGATCGCCACCGTCTTGCTCGCGGGTGGGTTCGCCGGCAGCGCCTCGTAGACGTTGAAGACCGCGTCGCGCGGCCCGTCCTGGGCCAGCACCAGCACGGTCTGTCCGGCCTGGACCACCTGCCCGGTCTCGAAGCTGCGGCTCAGGATGATGCCGGCGACGCCCGAGCGCAGGTCGGTGTAGGAGAACTGCTCCTTGGCGGACCCGAGCTGCGCCTTGGCCGAATCGACGGCGGCCTGCGTCGTACGCAACTGCTGCTCGGCTGCGTCGTAGGAGGGCCGCGTGGTGTAGCCGCCGCTCAGCAACTGCTCCTGGCGCTTGAAGGCGACCTTGGCCTGCGTCAGCAAGGCCTCCGCCGAGACGAGAGCCGCCTTGGCCGTGTCGAGATTGGCCTGCTGCTCCTGCGGATCGAGCTTCGCCAGCACCTGATCCGCCGCGACGTGGTCGCCGACCTCGACGAGGCGCGTCGCGATCTTGCCGTTGGTGCGGAAGGCGACGTTGGTCTGGGCCTGGGCCTGGATGTCGCCGGTGAACACGATGTCTGATGCCACCGCCGTGCGCTGCGCCTCGACAACCCGCACGAGCACGACGGAGATGTTGTCGGGGTCGCGCTCGGCCGCGGTGTCCGACGCGGCCCAGGCGCCGACGCCCGCAAACAGCAGCGCGGCGAGCATGACGGAAGGACCTAGTCTGAAAGGGCTCGAAGGCATGGGACGGGGTCCGCGGCTTTCGGATCCGGAAGCATCTATCGTCGCCATCCCATATCCGCTAGATTACCGACCGTCCAGACGGTTTGTAGAAGGTCAGCCCGTGGAGTCGAAGGCACGCCGCCGCCGCGAGGATCGTCCTGAGATCATTCTCGATGCTGCCGAGGGCGTGCTCCGCGGCCTCGGCGCACGCGGGCTGACGATCGACGCCGTCGCTGCAGAGGCCGGCTTGAGCAAGGGCGGCGTGCTGCACCATTACGCTTCCAAGGATGCGCTGATCTGCGCGCTCGTGACGCGCAAGCTCCGCCGGCTTCGAGAGGGAATTGCCGGCCATGAGGCCCGCCAGCAGCCGGAGTCGGCCTCGCCGCCGCTGGCGATGGTCGCCAACGCCCGCCAGACCTACGGCGAGGAGCACGGCTTCCCCCGCGCCCTGCTGCTCGCATCCGCCGAAACGCCGGACGCGCTCGCCGACTTTCGCGGGTTCATCGCCGAGAGGCTGGCCCTGATGTCCGACGCCGAGGGACGGCCGGGAGCAGGCGCCGTGCTGCTTTTCGCGATCGTCGGGTTGATGATCGGGCGCACGCTGGGCTTCCACGACCTCTCCGGCGAGGAGGCCGACCGGATCTTCGACGCCCTCGACGCAGCCGCGCGAGACCTCCCCAATCCGTAGGGGCATCTCGGCCTTCAGCCGTCGGCGCGCCGCTCGAGCCACAGGCTTCCGCCGGGATTGTTCAGGAAAGCCGGACAGGTCCGAGCGATCAGACCCGCCTCGTTCTTTGCCAGGAAATCGTTGAACATCACGATGCGCCACTGCGCGTTGCCGCAGAGGAACGCGCGCAGGGCGTAGATTTCGTTCCAGGCCCGGTTCTCGTCCACGGCCCAGGATCGCGGATATTCGAAGGGCCAGAACACGTCGTGGACATGCACGAAGACGCCCGGTGCGATCCTGGGCAGGATCTCGAGGAGTTCGTGGGTGACGTCGCTGCCCGTCCTTAAGACATGCGTCGAATCGATGAAGAGGATGTCGCCGGCCACCAAGGTCTCGAAGAGCGGCAGCGGAACGGTTTGGATGCCGCTTTCGATGATGTGGAAGGGCGATCCGGGCGTGCCGACCGTTTCGCGCAACAGTTCGGGATACGGCTCGATGCAGGTGACCTCGCAGCCAGACTCCAGAAACCGCTCGTTGGTGTCGACGATACAGGCGGAGGACCAGCCGCTGCCGACCTCGATCAGGCGTTTCGGCCGGATGTGGCGCAGCAGCGCGTGCAGCACCAATCCGTCTCCCCAGGAATAGGCGCCGTTGTCGTACCGGTAGCGAAGCCCCGGTTTGGCTTCGAACGCGAACGGCGCGCTCTGCAGGTGCGGAACGAGTTCGGTCCAGAGCCTGACCATGGCGGCGCGGTCGAGATCGATTCCCGGCAGCGCCTCAGGATTGGGGTCCATGGCCGCGAGATGCCGTTCGACCTCGGCGCGCGGCGGTATCGGCGAGTAGTAATGGCCCGCGGGCACGAATTGGCGATCCCTGCCCGCTTCGCCCAGCCTCCTGAGTTCGGTGAAGAACGCCGGGAGGGAGGCTCCCCGCGCGAGATCGTGCGTGTGCAGGGCCAACTCGCTCTCGGTCGGATCGCGGTCGCAGATGCCCCGGAAGGCATCACGCACGACGCCGCCGAGCGAAGGCCGATGCTTCTTTCGGGAGAAGATCCGTTTGAGCGAGTACGGCATGCCGCATTGAACCTATCGAACGATCCGCTTCGGGATGAACTGCTTCAGGCGAGTGCCGCCATCGCCTCGAAGACCAGGGCGTGCCGAGCCGCGAGCGCATCGACGTCGGTGTCGTAGCCGCCGCCGATCACCGAGACGAGGGGAATGCCGCGCGAGCGTGCCTGGCCGACCACGAAACGGTCGCGTGCGGCGAGGCCGTCGTCGCTGAGGCTCAGCCGCCCGAGCCGGTCGTCGCGGTGCGGATCGACGCCGGCATTGTAGAATACGAGATCCGGGGCCAGCGTCTCGATCAGCGGCGGCAACCGCGCTTCGAGCACCGCGAGATAGCCGGCATCGTCGAGGTCGTCCGGCAAACCGATGTCGAGATCCCCGGGCACCTTGGGCAACGGATAGTTGCGCTCGGCGTGGATCGAGAGCGCGAACAGGTCCGGCTCGCCCGACAGGCAGTCGGCGGTGCCATCGCCCTGGTGGACGTCGAGATCGACGATCAACACCCGCTGCACCGCGCCCTCGCGCTTCAAGGCGAGAGCCGCCACGGCGACGTCGTTGAAGATGCAGAAGCCGCGTCCGCCGTCCCGTCGCGCATGGTGGCTGCCGCCGGCCGCGCTCCCTGCGAGGCCGTGCGTCAGGGCGAGCCGTGCCGCGGCGAGCGTGCCGCCGGACGAGGCGCGGGAGCGGGCGGCCACGCCCGCGTCGACATGGAAGCCGATGGTGCGCTCGATCCCCGGCGGCACCGCCGCGGCGAACACGGCGTCGACATAGGCGCGGTCGTGCGCCAGGGCGATCAAATCCGCATCCGCCGGCTCCGGCCTCAGAAAGCCGCCCGGCGCGAGGCCGCGCTCGCTCAGCACCTCGGCGAGCCGCCCGTATTTGCGCATCGGAAAGCGATGCCCCTCGGGCAGGGCCGCCTCGTAGGCGGGATGGAACAGGATCGGGACCACGCGCCGGATCACCTCATACCTCTGAAGCCGCTGTCATACGGCTGATATCGGCCGGCCGCTAAGGCAGCCGGATGCGCGCCTCCGATCCTCGACCGGTGGCGCTGCGGACTCACGAAGGGATCGCGGATGGTCGGCAACGTCGAGACCCCAACCCTTGTTGCCCTGTCGCTGTGCGGCCTGCTGACCTTGATCCACCTCGTCAGCATCGCGCTGGCCGCCAGCCGTCTCGGCCGGAGCCGAGGGGTTTCGGCCTTCCCGGCCGGCGCTCCCGTCTCGCTGGTGCGCCCGGTCTGCGGGCTCGAGACCTTCAGCGAGGAGACGCTCGGTCGCGGCTTCGCCCTCGACTATCCGGATTACGAGATCGTCTTCTGCGTCGCGGATGCAGGCGACCCGGTGCTACCGCTGGTGCGCCGGCTTATGGCGGCCCATCCGGCCGTTCCGGCCCGGATCGTCGTCGGCGACGTGCGGGTGAGCGACAACCCGAAGCTCAACAACTGCGTAAAGGGCTGGGAGGCGGCGCGGCACGACTGGGTTGTGCTTGCCGATTCCAACGTCCTGATGCCGCACGATTATCTGCAGCAGCTGCAATCGGCCTGGCGGGCCGACACCGGCCTCGTCTGCTCGACGCCGATCGGCACGCGGCCCGAGGGGTTTTTCGCCGAGATCGAGTGCGCCTTCCTCAACACGCTGCAGGCGCGCTGGCAATATTCCGGCGCCGCCCTCGGCTTCGGCTTCGCCCAGGGCAAGAGCATGCTCTGGCACAAGCCGTTCCTGGAGGAGCGCGGCAGCATCCGTGCGCTCGGCGCCGAGATCGCCGAGGATGCGGCGGCGACGAAGCTCGTGCGGGCGGCCGGCCGCAAGGTCCATCTCGTGGCCGCGCCGTTCGGCCAGCCGCTGGGGCGGCGCAAGCTCTCGGAGGTGTGGTCGCGGCAACTGCGCTGGGCACGGCTTCGGCGGATCACGTTCCCGGTCTTTTTCGCGCCCGAGATCGGGATCGGCGCGCTGTTTCCGTTCACGCTCGCGGCTGCGCTGGCCGGCACGGCCGAGGCGGCCGCCGGCCTGACGCTCATGGCCCTGCTCTGGTACGGAGCCGAGTTCGCGCTGGCCCGCCATGCCGGCTGGTACCGTCCGGTCCGCCTGCTGCTGGCGATGCTGGTGCGGGACGCGATGCTGCCGGCGGTCTGGTCCGGCGCCTGGTTCCGCAGCGCCATCGTCTGGCGGGGCAACGCCATGGACATCCGCAGGGCGCCGCTGCGCTTGCGGCCGAGGGCGACGGCGGCGTAACCGCACGACCCGTCATTCCAGGGCGCCGAAGGCGAACCCGGAACCCACCCGACATGCTGAGGCCAGTCGTGAGTTCCGGGTTCCGTTGCGCGGCCCCGGAATGAAGGAAGTCGCTACGGTATTCCCAAGATCTTGTGCGTCTGCAGCGAGAGCCGCCAGCGCGCGTCGCTCCGGCAATAGGCGATGGCGGCCTGGGTGTTGGCGATGCGGTCCGGCCCATCCATAGGCTGTAGGAAGCGGCGAACGAAGGCGAGATCGGCGAAGCGCTCGGGCTCCGCGCCGACTTGCGGAAACACGAGTTTCAACTCGTGGCCGCTAGTCTGCACCAGCGGATTGCCGGCCTTGGGGCTGACGCAGATCCAGTCGATCCCGTCCGGTGCCGGCAAGGTGCCGTTGGTCTCCACCGCGATTTCGAAGCCGTGCCCGTGCACCGCCTCGATCAATCCAGGGTCGAGTTGCAGCAGCGGCTCGCCGCCGGTGAAGACCACGAAACGGTCGGTTTCGCCGCCCTGCCACGTCCGGTCGATCGCGGTCGCGAGGTCGGCTGGGGTTGCGAAGCGTCCCCCTCCTTCGCCGTTCATGCCGACGAAATCCGTGTCGCAGAAACGGCAGGCGGCATCCGCCCGGTCCTCCTCGCGGCCGGACCAGAGGTTGCAACCCGTGAAGCGGCAGAACACGGCGGCCCGGCCGGCCTGAGCGCCCTCGCCCTGAAGGGTGTGAAACACTTCCTTGACCGCGTAGGCCATCGCTCATCCCGCCGGCCGACCGGCATGTCCGTCGGATCGTTGCCCCCGCAGATAACGCCCGCGCGCCTGGACCGCCACCGGGCTGCCGCTCCCCATGTCCCGGACGCAATGCGAAGCCGAGATCGATGGGGACAACCCGCTTCGCCTTGCTCTTGCCACGGAGGTTGCGTTGAACATCGGCATCGCGCGCTCGACACTGCGCCGGCCTCCATGCATCGCCCATGTGGCCGGTGCAGCGCCGGGAGCGCCTGTCCCCAAGCCTCTCGCGACTGAGACCTTTTCGATGCTGAACCGGGTTCTTGGACGGGTCATCGGCGCGGTCGCCGTGCTTGCCGCGCTCGCAGGCCATGCCGGCGCCGTCACCGCGCCGATCGTCGTGGTCGAGGTCGATTCCGGCAAGGTGATCTACAGCCAGGGCGCCACCGACCCGTGGTACCCCGCCTCGATCACCAAGCTGATGACCACCTACGTCGCCCTCGACATGGTGCGCCAGGGCAAGGTCTCCCTCGACACGCTGCTGACGATCTCGGCCCAGGCCGCCGCGGAGCCGCCCTCGAAGATGGGCTTCAAGCCGGGCACGCAGCTGACGCTCGACAACGCCCTGAAGATCATCATGGTCAAGTCGGCCAACGATGTGGCCTGGGCGATCGGCGAGAACCTCGGCGGCTCAGTCGACGGCTTTGCCGACATGATGAACGAGACCGCGCGCCGGATCGGCATGCGCGAGAGCCGCTGGTACAATCCCAACGGGTTGCCTGAGCCGCGCCAGTGGACCTCGGCCCGCGACATGGCGATTTTGGGCCGCGCCCTGATGCGCGACTTCCCCGACCAGCAGGCCCTGTTCTCGATCTCGGCGATCCAGTTCGGCAAGGCCGTGATGGCGAACCACAACGGCCTGCTCGGCCGCTATGCCGGGGCCGACGGCATGAAGACCGGGTTCATCTGCTCGGGCGGCTTCAACGTCGTGGCGAGCGCCACCCGTAACGGCCGCCGCATCATCACCGTGGTGATGGGCCAGCCGAGCGCCCGCGAGCGCGACCTCAAGGCCGCCGACCTGTTCGATTACGGCTTCAGCCAATCCGCCGGCTGGAGTGCGCCGACGCTCGAAGCATTGCCCTCGTCGAGCACCAGCGAACCGCCGGACATGCGCCCCTATATCTGCGACCGGAAGAAACCGATGCCGGTCGACGAGGGCCAGGCCGCCATCACCTCGAGCGCTCCGGCCGGCGCCGACAACGCCTTCTCACAGCTTCTCGGCGCGACCCAGGGGGGTGCCGCCCCCGTCGCCCTCGCCACGATCAACAGCGCCAACATGCGCGGCCGCAGCCTTCCGCCGCGCGCTCCGCTGCAGCCGATCGCGGTCTGGACCGGCAGCAGCCCGGCCGCAGGCGCGGCGGCGCTCGCGCAGCAGGAGGAGGAGGCCAGGAACAGCAAGGCCGCCAAGCTGGCCGCGGCAAAGGAAAAGCGCGAGGCTGCGAGGGAGGCGGCCAAGCAGGCCAAGGCCGAGAAGGCCGCCAAGGTCCGCGCCGCCGCGGTGACCGCGCCGCACCAGCACGGGAAGGCCGGCGTCCCCGCCACGACGAGCGCCTACACTGCCGTCGACGGGGCCGAGAAGAAGCCCACCAAGGTGCCTGCGAAGGCCGCGGTGAAGTCCGCTCCGGCCGCTGCGGCCAAGCCTGCCGCCAAGGCGGCGGCGAAGCCGGTGCCGAAGAAGAAGAGCGCTGCTGCGAGCGAGTAGAATTGCCGGACCGATCCCGATCCTGTTCACTCATCGGGCCGCCGGGGCTGGCGTGAGGAAAACCTCCGCTTGCTAATTTCCGGCCGGTCCATAATCTCTACGACCATGTCTTTCGAGTTCGCCTATCGGTATCGGCAGGACGCACCGGCATCGGGCCTTCGGGAACTCGATCGGGTGGCGCTGACTGCTATCGTGACGAGCGACGACGGTTGTGAACTGCCTCCCGGCTCCGAGGGGACTATCCTCGGCATCTACAATCACGGCGAAGCCTACGTGGTCGAGTTCGCCGCGCCGGTGGGCGCACTCGCCAACGTCGAGGCTCGGCATCTGCGCCTGCTCGAGCGCGCGAGCCTTTGACGGACGGATTCGTCGCGGTCACGTGGGTCGTAGAGCACGCGAAGATCACGCGCTATCTGCTCGATCTCTCGCACAAGGAGGGCGGCTCAAAAGCCAAGTATCTGCTTGCGCTCGGCTTTACGCCCGACGATCCCGAGACATTGGCATCCGCCCTGGTCCGACACGCTCTGGCCCATATGCCGGGTCGCCATGTGGATCCACCGATAGGCCTTCGACGTGTCATCTTCGAAGGCGAAACCGAAACGCCGGATGGTCGATCGTTGAGCATCCGCGCTGTCTGGGAACTCACGACTTTGACCGAAATCCGTCTCATCACCGTTGTACCGCTGACGAAGTAGCTGCGGAGCGCTCCCAAGACGCCGAAGTCGCGGTGCGGACGCCCGGCACCTCCCTTCCGGCTGACCTCTCACTGAGACCAAGCTTCACGACATGCCCCAAGAGAACGGCCGCCCGACGCCGATCCCGCTGACCGTGCTCACGGGCTTCCTCGGCGCTGGCAAGACCACGCTCCTGAACCGGCTCCTGCAGGACCCGGCCCTGAGCGATACCGTTGTGATCGTGAACGAATTCGGCGAGATCGGGCTCGATCACCTCCTCGTCGAGACGGTCGACGAGGACATGATCCTGCTCGGTGCCGGCTGCCTGTGCTGCACGGTGCGGGGGGATCTGATCGCGGCCCTCGAAGACCTGCTGCGGAAGCGCGACAACGGCCGCATCAAGGCGTTTCGCCGGGTCGTCATCGAGACGACGGGCCTCGCCGACCCTGCCCCGATCCTGCACGCTCTGATTGCGCATCCCTACCTGTCGTTGCGGTTCCGGCTGCAGGGCGTCGTCACCGTGGTCGATGCCGTCAACGGCTGCTCGACCCTCGACGAACACCCGGAGGCCGTGCGGCAGGCCGCCGTCGCCGACATCTTGGTGATGACGAAGCGCGACCTGGCCGGCGCCGAGCCCGACCAGCTGGCCGCGCGCCTTCGTCAGCTCAACCCTGGCGCGAGGCTGGAGGGTCCGGACGTGCCGGCCGAAACGCTGCTCGGGGGGTTGTTCGGGCTCGACGGCAAGAGTGCGGACGTGCGCGAATGGCTCGGTGCCGAGCATGCTGCCCCGGATCGTCACGGCGAGCACCGGGATCATCACCACGCTCACCATGGACACGGCCATCACCCCGGCCACGACCACCACCACGACGTGAACCGGCACGACGCGGCGATCCGCGCCTTCCACCTCGTCAGCGACACGCCGGTGCCGCGTCCGGCTTTCGAGATGTTCCTGGACCTGATCCGCTCGGCGCACGGCCCGAAGCTGCTGCGCCTCAAGGGGCTCGTCGCGATGGCCGACGATCCGGAGCGGCCGGTGGTGGTGCACGGCGTCCAGCACGTCGTCCACGCCCCGGTGACGCTTGACGCGTGGCCCGACGCGGACCGGCGCTCGCGCCTCGTCCTGATCGTGCGCGACCTCGACCCCGCCTTCGTCGAGCGGATCTGGGACGCCTTTCTCGGACGCCCCCGGATCGACGGGCCGGACGCGGCGGCGCTCTCCGACAATCCCCTCGCGATTCCGAACGGCTGATCGCGGATCGCGCGGTGTCGAACGCTCCAGGCACGACTTCGCCGGCTTTCGACCGATCGTTTTCGGACAAACCCGCGCGGCACCGTTCTTGAACCCTTAACCGCGTGTTCAAGGATGCACCGCCGTTTCGTCCCGCGACGGGACGGCGGTGCGAGGGATCGGGACGGATCGATGCAGCCGCGCTTCACCATCATCCAGGGCGGTCTGTCGGAGACGGCGCCGCGCGCCGTTCCGACAGCCGGCTCCAGGCCCGTCGTCCTGGTGACGGAGGGTCCGGTCTCAGGAAGTCCCAAGCCCGGCGCGTGGCGGGTGGAACTGCGCCGCCCTGCCGAGTTGCGCGAGGCGGAGATCGAGGAGTGGCGGGCGCTGGCCGCCCGCACCACGGATCTCGACCCCTTCTCCGATCCCGACTTCCTCGCCACCGCGGCCCTGCACGTGCCGCGCGGCAATGGCGGCGGCGTCGCCTTCGCCCTCGCCTTCTTCGACGGCGCGACCGGCATCGAGCGCCTGTGCGGCGTGATCCCGCTCGCCCTGCCCCATCGGATGTGGGGCGGACCGGCCGTCGCCCTCTGGCAGGCGCCGCTGACGCCGCGCGCCGTCGAGCCGGTCTTCGCGGAGGGGACTGCCGGCGATGCGATCGAAGCGGTGCTCGGTCACCTCGCCGAGACCAATGCGCGGGTGAGCCTGCGCCTGTCCGGTATTGCCACCGAGGGTGAGCTGTCGGCGGCTCTGCGCGCCGACCGGCGATTCCGCATCGTGGATCGCGCGGCGGCGCCGTCGATCCCCGAGGCCCAGTTCGTGAGCGTCGGCGCCCGCGAACCCGTCACCAGCGTCGAACGGATCGCCGCGCCCGACCGGATCCGCGACGCCGTCGAGTGCTTCCTGCTGGCCGATTCCCGCCGCGCCCGCCGCCCGCTTCTGGCCGACCCCGCCGCCGCGTCGACGGTTCGCGTCGTCTCCCGGCTGTTCGCCCGCCGCGGCCTGATCGAGGTCGAACTGCGCTCCGACCGGGGCGAGGTCGTCTCCGCCGCGATCCGCCTCGGCCGCGAGGGCGAGCGCGTGCTCTGGCGCTCCGTCGACCTCGACGAGGCTCAGCCGGTCCAGCCCCGCAGCGCCGACCTTGAGATCGCGCTGGCCGGCGCGGCGGAGCGGACGGCGTCCGTCAGGCTGGTGGTGTCGTAGGACGCCCCTTCGACCGGGCGGATACAACCCGGTCGAGGCCGACAGGATCGTCCGGCGCGTAGCGCGCTCGCGACGGCAGAGACGAGATTGCCGGGCTCGGCAGCGGCCCGGTCGCCGGAGCCGCACTGTTGCCCTTCGACAAGAAGAACTGAATTCAGGCGCGGAAGCGGTCCTCACGCAGATCCGAACTCTTGACACGACAAGGCCGAACGATAAGCATAATAAACTTCTAAATTCTGTCGCGATCTCAATAGATACGACTTCGGTTTTGCAGGGCCAAGGTGTCGGTATTATCCAGGTCGGTTCAATGGATAAAAAATAAGACCGGCTTTGCCGAGAACAGGCATTTGCTCCTCGATTTCGAGAGCATCGGCTACGATTGCGAGTTCGGGCTGGTCCAGCGTTATTGGGGTCTGGAACCGTTGGGGCTTTTTCGCTTCACATCGGCCCCGATAAATGAACTGATCGCAGCTCTGGATACTGATTTCATCGAATACGGAGCGGAGGGCGATCTCTCGATCTTCGAGGGTCCGGAGGACCACCTGTTTTGCCGTAGTACACGCTACGGTTTTTCCTACAATACCTGTTGCCTTGCCTCACAAACCGAGCCGAGTGCGATCGTCGACCGGGAATACAAGAAGGTTCGGTATCTCAAAGAGCGCTTCTTGGAGGACTTGGCTGCGGGCCAGAAGATCTTCGTTCGGAACGAGGTCGGTGACGCCGACGAGACCGAGAATCTCGCCCGCGCCCTGAGGCGGCACGGCCCCGCCACCCTGCTGTCGATCGTCGCGCCGACCGATCGCCGCCGCGCTGGCGATGTCGGATGGAGGGCGGACGGCATCATCGAGGCGACGATCGACACGGCGGTGCTCTTTCGACGAAGCGGTTCCGTTCCGCTCGAAGACTGGCTGACCGTGTGCGGACGAGCCCACGCCCTCGTGCACGGCCAAGATGCCGAGCCTGAGCCGGCGGACGATGCGGAGGCGCCTTGCGAGCCCTTCGATCGCGAGGGCCGGGACCGGTCGGATCCGTCGATCCATCTGCTGTCTTCGGACGAAGTCGTCCTGGCCTCCGCCTCCGCGCGCAAACTGCGAAGCGGAGAGATGTACGCCTTCTCGGCCTGGATCTGGTTGCCGGCCGACTTCGCCGGCACCCGCGTCGCGATCGACTTCCTGCCGGTTCGGTACGGCTACTTCGATGCCGATCTCTCGAAGCGGGAATGCTGGCAGCGGATCTGGGCGTCCTGCAAGCCGCGCGTCCAGGATACCGAGGTCCAGATCCGGCTCATCGGGCGAGGGCCGCCGAACGCATGCTTCTGGTCCGCGGACTGGCGGCTCGAGGCGAGCCCCTACCCGACGAGCAGGCCGGCTCCAATACCGCTTGTGGAGCTCCATCCGGACGAATTCGGCGATCGGGTCGAGCGCGCCTGAGCGTCGGTCATGCCGGCGGCTAGGATGGACGACGGTTGATAGAGTCGAAGCCTACCGCCGTCTGTATCGTGATGACCTCCGGGCAACCCGATCCCTCAAACGAACGCCACGTCCAGCATTTGCTCCGCCCGCGTGACGATACGGCACCGGCGCGACAGACCGTCGGCCGCGATCAGGAGCTTGAAGGTCTCGGGCAGGCCGATCGTCGTGCCGATCTTGAGGGAGGCGCTCTCGTCGGAGAGGCTGCGGACCGTGCAGTCGATGGCGCAGCGGCCGCCGTCGAACGAGATCTGGCCGGCCTTCAGCACCCGGCGCCGGGTCGCCGGCCCGGCGGTCTCCACGGGGTCGGCGGCGCGGCAGCGATTCCGGCCCTCGTGCTTGGCCGCGTAGAGGGCGGCGTCGGCGTTCTGCAGCAGGGCGTCCATCTCGGTGGTGGCGCCATCGAGGGCCGCGACGCCGAAGCTTGCGGTCACCTGTAGCGGGCCGTCGGGCGTCGGGGTCCGCTGATCCGCGATCGCCGCCCTGAGCTTCTCGGCCACCCGCAACGCCGAGGGCAGGCTCGTATAGGGCAGCAGGACCGCGAACTCCTCGCCGCCCATCCGGCCGAAGGCGTCGGACTTGCGGAGTTCCTCGCGGCAGGCGGCCGTCGCTGCGGCCAGAACCACGTCGCCGATCGCGTGGCCATGCCGGTCGTTGACCGACTTGAAGTGGTCGAGGTCGATCATGATGCAGGAGAGGTCGTGCCGGTGCCGATGGGCCAGGGCGAAGGCGCGGGAAAACTCCTCACGGAAGGCGCGGCGGGACAGGGTGCCGGTCAGGCCGTCCGTCATGGCGAGAAGCCGCAATTCCAACTCGCTCATCACGATTCGCCCGAGATCGGTGAGTGTGTCGATCTGGTCGTCGAGGAAGCTGCGCGGCCTGGTATCCATCGCGCAGAGCGTGCCGATTCCGTGCCCTTCCGGGGTCAGCAGGGGGACGCCCGCATAGAACCGAATTCCCGGATCGCCGACGACGAAGGCGTTGGCGGCGAAGCGTGGGTCTTCCAGCGTGTCGGGCACGATCAGCGCGCGGTGCTCCCTGATGGCGACGTTGCACAGGGCCGGCCCCCGCGCCGTCTCGCAGGCGGCGATGCCGGCCCGGGACTTGAACCACTGGCGGTGCCCGTCGATCAGCGTGATGGTCGACATCGGCACGTCGAAGATCCGCCGCGTCAGCCGCGTGATCCGGTCGAAGGCCTCCTCGGCGGGCGTGTCGAGGATGTCGTAACGGTCGAGCGCGATCAGCCGCTCAGGCTCACGCATCGTTGCCTCGGCGGGCATGGCACGGCCTCGCGGGCGGTGGGTGAAGACGCTCGAAGCTAACGGTACCAAGCTTTACGAACTGTTCGCCCGACGACAAGCATACGGCGGCAATTCACGAAAATTCGATGCGAAAACTGGAAGTCGGTTTTCCGGAATTCGTGTCTTGCGGCCGCGCTTGCCGGGCCGTTTGCAGCACATCGCTGGCGGCTGATCCTTGAACGATACGTGTGTCCTCGCTTCTCGACGGCTGGAGCGCAGGCGAAAACCGCCGGGACGCCGTCGCGCCACAATCCGCAGCGCGCACGGCAACGCCACCCGGAGCCAGACCTGCGTTGGCTACGGGTGGCGTTGCCGTGTTCGTGACGGCGAGGCGGAGCGACGGCACGGCGGACACGCCACCGTGCCGTCGACGATCCGGCCTAGAGCTGGCTTGCGAAAAAGCGGGAACGGTTTTTCGCGCGAAGCCTGCTCTAAACTTTTGAAACGATCACGTTTTCTGCGTTCTGATCGATTCGATCAAAACGCAGCGTGATCTAGCGGTCGCCGAAGCCCGAGAGCAACTTCTCGATCTGCGCCATGCCGTTCTCGCGGGCCTTGGCCTCGGAGTGGTGGTTGCGATCGGAGCGCTGGGCCAGCTTGCCGTGCTTGCGGATCGCCCACTGATATGAGCCCCCGTCGGCCTTCGGCGGGATGATCTCCAGGGTGTAGGGGTGCGTCTCGTTATCGTTCATAGCGGTCTCATGCCACGCGTGGCTCTCCGAACCAAGATAGAACACGCGCAGTCGGCGTCGAATCGGCCTCTAATTGCCCCTCAACGTCGCGAGCCCGGCCCGGTCGGCGATCTCGATCTGGCCGCGGCGCAGCACCACAAGGCCGCCCTCGGCCCATTCGCCCAAGATGCGGCTGACTACCTCGCGCACGCTGCCGAGGTCGGAGGCGAGGCCTTGATGGGTCTTGGCGACGATGCCGCCGGCATCCGCCTCCACCAGCAGGCGGCGGGCGAGGCGCTGCTCCAGCGGCGCGAAGGCGATGTCGTCCACCAGGGTGAACAGGCTGGACAGGAGCTTGGTGTAGTCGTCGAGCACGAAGGCGCGGAATTCGGCGCTCTCGGCCATGAGCTGGCGGAACGTGTCCGTCGGCAGGGCGGCCAGTTCGGTGCGCGCCTCGGCGATGCTCTCGGCGGGGAAAGTGCCGCCCGAGAGCAGGCATTGCGTGGTGAGCACGCAGGTGCCGCCGCCAACGACCTTGTAGATCAGCATCTCGCGGCCCGCTTCCGACATCCGGAAGACACGGGTGCGCCCGTCGATGCACATCAGGTAGTCGGCGCAGGGGCCTTCGCGTTCGTAGGCGACGGCGTTCGCCTCCAGGACCGGGAAATGCACGGTGCCCCGCGCGATCTGGAGATGGGAGGCCGAGAAATTTCGGATGAGCGGAAAGCGCTCGATCCAGCGCTCGATCTGGTGGCTGTCCGGCATCCCTGGCACCCGCCTGTCGCCGGTCCGATGGCGTGATCGGCCGGCCATTCTTTCGTAGGTCTATCCCGCCGACAGGGTCGGCGATCCGGCATATCACTTTCCGGATCGGCCCAGAATACCGGACGTTGCAGAGTTCGGCGCTTCGGTGACCTGGGTCACAGACAGGCCGGCGGCGCAGGCATAAGAGTAACCTCAGAAGGCCTCCCGACGAAGAGCGGGAGCCGAGACGAGGAAACGCTGCCATGGGTCTCTCACACCGCCATGCCGTGCTGCCGGCCTTGTTCGCGGCCTCCCTGCTCGCCGGCACACTCGCGGCCAACGCCGCCGCGGGCGACGACGAGGCCACCCGCGCGTCGCGCTGGAAGGAGATCCGCGAGACGATCTTCGGCGACAGGGCGATCGAGCGCACCGAATCCGTCGTAAAGATCGACGCGCCGCAGCGCGCGGAGGACGCCTCGCTGGTGCCGATCACCCTGACCATGCCCGACAAGGACGCGATCAAGGGCGTCTCCTTCATCATCGACGACAACCCGACGCCGTATGCCGCGCATTTCGTCTTCGGCCCCGCCGCCGACCCGAGCTCGGTCAAGCTGCGGGTGCGGGTCAACAACTACTCCGACGTCCACGCCGTCGCCGAGACCAAGGACGGGCGGCTCTACGAGGCGACCCAGTATCTCAAGGCCTCCGGCGGCTGCTCGGCCCCGATGGGCATGAGCGACGAGGAGGCGATGCAGGGCATGGGCGACATGCGCGTGAAGTTCGGCGAGCAGGCGCCCGGCAAGCCGGTCCAGGCCACCCTGATGATCCGCCACCCGAACTTTTCGGGGATGCAGATGAACCAGGTCACGCGGGACTACACTCCCGCCCGCTTCATCCAGACGATCGCCGTGTCCTACGGCGACCGATCCGTCTTCACCATGGACGGCGACATCTCGATCGCGTCGAACCCGGTGATCAACTTCGCCTACATTCCCGAGGGCAAGGGGCCGATCAAGGTCGTCGCCTCCGACAACCAGGGCGGCCGCTGGGAGCACAGCTTCCCCGCACCCGCGCCGAGCAACTGAGCCGTTCGCGCGTTCCCCCGAAACCCCTCGAAGCGGGTCCGACCATGATCCCACGCCGAACCACCCTCGCCCTCGCGGCGCTCCTCGCCTTCGGCCTCGCGCCCTCCGCCCGGGCCGGCGAGAGCGTCGCCTACACGCCCGAGGCCTTCGAGGCCGCGCAGAAGGCCGGCAAGCCGATCCTCGTCGAGGTCAGCGCGCCCTGGTGCCCGATCTGCAAGACCCAGAAGCCGATCCTGGCCGGGATCCTGAAGGATCCGCGCTTCAAGGACCTGCAGATCTTCGACATCGACTTCGACAGCCAGAAACCGGCCCTGCGCAGCTTCAACGCCCGCACCCAAAGCACGCTGATCGCCTACAAGGGCGACAAGGAAGTCGGCCGCTCGGTCGGCGAGACCCAGCCGGAATGGATCGAGGGGCTGGTCGAGAAGGCGCTCTGAGGGCCTGCCATGGTCACGACCTTCGGCCTCGCCTTCCTCGCCGGCATCCTCTCGGTGCTCTCGCCCTGCGTGCTGCCGCTGCTGCCGCTGGTTCTCGGCGCGGCGGCCTCCGAGCATCGGTACGGGCCGGCGGCGCTGGCGGGAGGACTCGCGATCTCCTTCGTCGCGATCGGCCTGTTCGTCGCCACCATCGGCTTCTCGCTCGGGCTCGATACCGGCCTTTTCCGCACCGTCGCGGCAATCCTGCTGGTCGGCGTCGGGCTCGTGTTGATGCTGCCCGTGCTCCAGACCCGGCTCGCCACCGCCGCCGGCCCGGTGAGCGACTGGACGGAGACCCGCTTCGGCGGATTCTCGACCACGGGGCTCACCGGCCAGTTCGGCGTCGGCCTGCTGCTCGGCGCGGTCTGGAGCCCCTGCGTCGGCCCGACCCTCGGCGCCGCCTCGCTGCTGGCCTCGCAGGGCCGGGACCTCGGCGGTGTCGCCGTCACCATGCTGCTGTTCGGCCTCGGCGCGGCCCTGCCGCTCCTCGTCTTCGGCATGCTTTCGCGTGAGATGCTGATGCGCTGGCGCGACCGCATGATGAGTCTCGGCAAGGGGGTGAAGGCGGCGCTCGGCGCGATCCTCGTCGTCACCGGCCTCGTCATCGTCTCCGGCTTCGACAAGCGGCTCGAGACCGTGCTGGTCGACGCTTCGCCGGACTGGCTGACGCGTTTGACGACGCGGTTCTAGGGCACCACCGCCGACATCCCGGGTTCCGCTTCGCGGCCCGAGAATGACGGGGTGGGTCCGAGTCAGGACGCTGCCAGAAGCCGGCGTTGACCACCCGTAAACGCTGTTTTGGCAAGGTCTCCCAACGAGCGCCTGACCGGGCGACCCCGAGGAGGCCCCCTGCGTGGCTCGATTCCCGCGTTTCGTGCCCTTGGCGCCGGTTTCGGCCCTGGCGGTGCTCGCGCTCGCCTCCTGCGGGCCGGATGCCGACGGGCCGCCGCCGCCGCTGGTGCGCAGCTTCGTCGTGGCGCCGGGCGGGACCGGCGCGCAGCGCTTCACCGGCGTGGTGCGGGCCCGGACCGAGAGCGCGCTCGGCTTCCGCGTCGCCGGCAAGATCCTGGAGCGCCTCGCCGATCCGGGCGACCGGGTGAAGCGCGGCCAGCCGCTGATGCGCCTCGACCACGCCGACTTCACCCTGGCGCAGGCCTCGGCCAAGGCCAATGCCGACGCGGCCCGCGCCCAGATGGTCAAGACCGCGGCCGACGAGAAGCGCAGCCGGAAACTCGCCGCCGAAGGCTGGGTCTCGGTCCAGGCCTACGACCAGATCAAGGCGGCCGCCGATGCCGCCGCCGCGCAACTCGCCTCGGCGCAAGCCCAGGCCGGCCAGATCGAGAATCAGGCGGCCTATGCCGAACTCCAGGCCGATGCCGACGGCGTCGTCATGGAGGTGCCCGGCGAGCCGGGACAGGTGGTCGGCGCCGGCCAGACCGTGGTGCGCCTCGCCCGCGACGGCGCCCGCGAGGCCGAGGTCTTCTTGCCCGAGGGCGCCGAGCGCATGGCCCATGCGGACGCCACCGCCGCCCTCTATGCGAGCCACGATGCCGGCTTCCCCGCGCATCTGCGCGAGCTCTCGGCCATGGCCGATCCGGCGACGCGCACCTACCGGGCCCGCTACGTGCTGGAAGGCGCGGGCGAATCCGCGGCCCTCGGCGCCACGGTCACCGTCGCCCTGCAGGCGAGCCTGCGCGGCAACGATGCGAGCTTTTCGGTGCCTCTCGGCGCGCTCTTCGACAGCGGGGACGGCCCCTCCGTCTGGAAGATCGACCTCGCCACCCGCACCGTCGCCGCCCAGCCCGTGCTCGTGACCCGGATGCGCGAGGAAAGCGCCGACATCGCCTTCGGGCTCAGCGAGGGCGACCGCATCGTCGCCCTCGGCGCGCATCTCCTCAAGAACGGCCAGCGCGTGCGGGTCGCGGCGGAGCGCGTGGCGGACGCCGCGAAATGACCGGCTTCAACCTCTCGGCGCTGGCGGTCCGCGAGCGGGCGATCACGCTGTTCCTGATCATTGCGACGATCGGCGCCGGCTGCTTCGCCTTCGTGAAGCTCGGGCGCGCGGAAGACCCGTCCTTCACCGTGAAGACGCTGGTGGTGTCGGCCGCATGGCCCGGCGCTACGGCGGAAGAGATGCAGCGGCAGGTCGCCGACCCGCTCGAGAAGCGGCTGCAGGAGCTGACCTGGTACGACCGCGTCGAGACCACGGCGCGCCCCGGCCTCGTGCTGATGAAGCTCAACCTCAAGGACGGCACGCCCGCTGCCGAAGTGCTAGACCAGTTCTACCAGACCCGGAAGAAGCTCGCTGACACCGCGAGCAGCCTGCCCCGCGGTGCCTACGGCCCGTTCGTCAACGACGAATTCTCCGATGTCTATTTTTCGTTGTACGCCCTGCAGGCCCGGGACATGCCGCATCGGCATCTCGTCGCGCAGGCCGAAGATCTGCGGCAGCGACTGCTGCGCGTGCCCGGCGTCGGCAAGGTCAACATCCTCGGCGAGCAGTCCCAGAAGATCTTCGTCGAGATCTCGTATCAGCGGCTGGCGACGCTGGGCATCAGCGGTCAGGCACTGTTTTCGGCGATCGCGGCCCAGAACGACCTGACGCCGGGCGGCTTCGTCGAGACCGCCGGCCCGCGCACCTATCTGCGCCTCGACGGGGCGCTCGAAGGCATCGAGGCGGTGAAGGCGATCCCCGTCGGCACGGGCGGGCGCAGCCTCAAGCTCGGCGACGTCGCGGAGGTCACGCGCGGCTACGAAGATCCCAAGAGCTTCGTCATTCGCAACGACGGCGAGCCGGCCCTGCTTCTCGGCCTCGTGATGAAGCCCGGCACCAATGGCCTCAGCCTCGGTGCGGCGCTCTCCAAGGAAGAAACCGCGATCCGCTCGGCCCTTCCCGCCGGCCTAAGACTCGAAAAGATCTCGGATCAGGCCAAGGTCATCGACGAATCCATCGACGAGTTCATGGTGAAGTTCTTCACCGCGCTCGCCGTCGTCGTCGGCGTCAGCCTGCTGACGCTCGGCCTGCGCGTCGGCCTCGTCGTGGCGCTCGCCGTGCCGCTGACGCTCTCGGCGGTGTTCGTGGTGATGATGGCCACCGGCCGCGATTTCGACCGGATCACGCTGGGCGCGCTCATCCTCTCCCTCGGCCTGCTCGTCGACGACGCCATCATCGCCATCGAAATGATGGTGGTGCGCATGGAGGAAGGCGCCGACCGGATCAGCGCCGCCACGCATGTGTGGGGCACCACGGCTTTGCCGATGCTGTCGGGCACGATCATCACCATCGCCGGCTTCCTGCCTGTCGGCTTCGGCCGGTCCACTGCCGGAGAATATGCCGGCAACATCTTTTGGGTTGTCGCGTTCTCGCTGATCGTGAGCTGGTTCGTTGCCGTAACCTTCACGCCCTATCTCGGTGTGAAGCTGCTGCCGCAGATCAGCCAAGTCGAGGGCGGCCACGACGCGATCTACGCCACCAAGCACTACGCGCGCCTGCGCCGGCTGGTGCGCCTCTGCGTCGACCGGAAGAAGCTCGTCGCCGGCCTGACGCTCGGCCTGTTCGTGCTGTCGGCGGCCGGGGCCGGCCTCGTCGAGCAGCAGTTCTTCCCGAATTCCGACCGGCCGGAGCTGATCGTCGAGGTCAACATGCCGCCGGGCACGGCCTTCGACGTTACCGACGCTTCGGTGAAGCGGATCGAGGCGGCGCTCAGGGCCGAGCCGGAATCGAAGATCGTCACGGCCTATGTCGGCCAGGGGCTGCCGCGCTTCATCCTGCCGCTCGATCCCGAACTGCCCGATCCGGCCTTTGCGCAGATCGTCGTGCTCACCGGGAGCAGCCACGCCCGCGACGCGCTCAAGCTCAAGGCGCGGGCCATGGTCGATGCCGGGATGTTTCCGGAGGCGCGGGTGCGGGTGACGCAGTTCGTGTTCGGCCCGCCGGTGCGCTACCCGGTGCTGTTCCGGGTGATCGGCCCCGACCTCGACGAGCTCCGCAAGATCGCGGCGCGGGTGCGCGACGTCGTCGCCGCCAACCCCGACATGCGCCTCGCCCATCTCGACTGGGGCGACAAGACCCCGAACCTGCGCCTCGCCTTTGACCAGGAACGCCTGCGCCTGCTGGGCCTGAGCCCCCGCGATGCCGCGATGCAGCTCCAGACCATGCTGAACGGCGCCCCCGCCACGCAGGTTCGCGAAAACCTGCGCCCGGTCGATGTGATGGTGCGCAGCCCCTCCGCCGAGCGCCGCACCCTCGGCTCCATCGGCAGCATGACCCTGGTGACGAGCGACGGGAAGGCGGTGCCGCTCGCGCAGGTCGCCCGGCTCGAAAGCCGTACCGAGGACGCGGTGCTCAAGCGCTACGACCGCAACCCCTTCATCGCCGTGCAGGGCGACGTGCGCGATGGGCGGCAGCCGCCGGACGTGACGGCAAAGATCCTGCCGCTGCTGGAGCCGATCAAGGCCGGCCTGCGGCCGGGCTACCGCATCGAGACCGGCGGTTCCGTGGAGGACAGCGCCAAGGCGCAGGCGGCGCTCGGCGCGGTGTTCCCGCTGATGCTCGTCGTGACGCTGACCGTGCTGATGTTCCAGGTCCGCTCGTTCTCGACCATGTTCATGGTGCTCGCCACGGCTCCGCTCGGCCTCTGCGGCGCGGTGCCGACGCTTCTCGTCTTCGGCCAGGCCTTCGGCTTCAATGCCATCCTCGGCCTGATCGGGCTGTCGGGCATCCTGATGCGCAACACCCTGATCCTCGTCGATCAGATCGACCGCGAGAAGGCGGCCGGCCTCTCGGACTACGACGCCATCGTCGAATCGACCGTGCGCCGCGCCCGGCCGGTGGTCCTGACGGCGCTGGCCGCCATGCTCGCCTTCATCCCCCTCACCCACTCGATGTTCTGGGGCGCACTCGCCTACGTGCTGATCGGCGGCGTCGGCGTCGGCACGGTGCTGACGCTGCTGTTCCTGCCGGCTTTGTATGCGCTGTGGTTCAGGGTGGCGGCGCCGGTCGGGGAGGATGCGGCAGAGGACTGGCTGCCGGCGGAGCCGATCCGGGCGTAGCCATGCATCCGGCTCCTACCACCGAGGCAAACGCAACCCGGCATCGACACCCATTCGTGCGCCCATCGTTCGGCTGCAGAGCTATTCTGGGTCGGATACTGTCCAGGGATTCACGATGGTGAGGCCGCAATTCGCGAAGCCGCCGATATCGCGTGTGGCGATGAAGCCCCCGGCAGCCAGTGTCGCCGCCGCAATCAGGGCATCGAAGCCTTCGATTGGCATCCCTGCCCGGCGTCGTTCTGCCACGATGCGGGCGAAATGAGGTGCGGCTTCCGCTGCGAATGGGAGAATCCGCCCAGCGAATTCTTCGGCAAACATGGCCTCGACCAGCGCAGCGGCTCCGTCGCGGCGCTTTCCGGCCGGCATGGCTGCGATCCCGTACAGAATCTCGGCGCGATTGATACTGGTCGGATAGAGCGCATCGCGTGGTTGCGCGGCTACCCAGGCGGTAACGGCCGGGTTCGGTTCGGGCCGCATGAGTTCGGAGATCACGTTCGTGTCGAGCACGATCATCGATCGAGGTGGGTGGGGTCCGTGATCGCGACGGGCGGATGCGGTTCCAATTCGATCCCACCTATGCGCGCGAAACGGCGTCGGATCGCCTCGGCCAAATTGAGTTCGGACGGTGGTGGGTTCGTCAAAATCTCGGCGAGGATACGGTGTGCCTCGTCTTCCGCGCTGCGGCCGTTACGGGTCGTCCGGTCGCGAAGACTGGCGTTTACGCGCGCGTCGAGATTTCAGATCGTCAGCGTCGTCATGCTCGTATCTCGAAGACCGCTTCGGGCAAGGTACGCAAAGCTCATCGATCGAGCAATCTGCGATCGCAGCACGCGACGAAAACCCGGACAGTCGAAGCTCCGCCAACCGACCAGAGGCTGTAACGACCCAATAACCTTGTCGAATTCATTGTGCTTCGGAAAACCGAAACCATCTCTGGACATCATCCGTTAAGTGAGTCCGAAGGCCTCGGCGCCAACGCCTTCAGAATTAAGCCAAAAACAAGCCGCGCCCGCAAAACTCTTTCCATTACGCGCAACGACAAGCGCGACAGGCGGGCACGTCATGAGCATCACCGACACCAGCGACCCAGGTCGGTCCGGCCTCACCGGCAGCGCGCGCGATTTCCGCGTCCCGGCCGGCGCAAACCTGCTGGAGCGCGGCGACGGCTTTTTCGCGTGGCAGGAGGAGCGGCGGCAGGCCGGCTATTGGCCGTTCTCGCGCTCCACCGAGACCCGCCCCGGCACCGCCTGCCGGGCGCGCGACGACGGCGGCAATCCGATCGAGGGCATCAACTTCTCCTCGCAGGACTATCTCAGCCTCGCCGCTCACCCCGAGATCGCCGAGGTCGCCACCGATGCCGTGAAGCGCTTCGGCGTCCACAGCGCTGGCTCGGCCGTGCTCGTCGGCAACACCGCGAGTTCGGTGGCCCTGGAGTGCCGCATCGCCGACTTCCTCGAGATGGAGCAGGCGGTGCTCTACCCCACCGGCTGGGCAGCCGGTTACGGCGTCATCCGCGGGCTCGTGCGCTCGGCCGACCACATCGTGATGGACGCACTTTCCCATGTCTGCCTGCAGGAGGGCGCCGGCGCTTCGACCCGGAACATCTCCCTGTTCCGCCATCTCGACCTCGACCATTGTCGGGCGAAGCTCGCCGCGATCCGGGCGAAGGACACGCAGAACGGCATCATGGTCATCACCGAGGGCCTGTTCTCGATGGACTCGGACACGCCCGACCTCGCGGCGATGCAGGAGCTCTGCGACGAATTTGGCGCGACGCTGATGGTCGACGTCGCCCACGATCTCGGCGCGCTGGGTGCGGAGGGACGCGGCCATATCGGCATCCAGGGGATGCTCGGGAAGGTCGACCTCGTGATGGGCAGCTTCTCCAAGACCTTCGCCTCGAATGGCGGCTTCGTCGCCACCAACCGGCGCACGATCAAGGAGTACCTGCGTTACTACAGCCCCTCGACGACCTTCTCGAATGCGCTCTCGCCGGTGCAGACGGCGGTGATCGGCAAGGCCTTCGACATCGTCGCCTCGGATGAAGGCAGGGCCTTGCGCGAAACACTGATGCGCAACGTCGTCAGCCTGCGCGCGCAATTCGCGGAGGCCGGCCTCGACGTCTACGGCGACCCCTCCGCCATTGTTTGCGCCAAGGTCGGAGCGGAGAGCACCGCCCGCATGGTCAGCCGCCGCCTGCCGACGCTGGGGCTGCTCGCTAACCTCGTCGAGTACCCGGCGGTGGCCAAGGGCGCCGCCCGCTTCCGCCTGCAGGTCATGGCCGGCCATTCCGAGGAGAACATCCGCCACGCGGTGCGCGCGATCGAGCTCGCGGTGGACGAGGCGCGCATCATGGCGGCGGTGCGCGAGGCGCGCGCCCTGGCCATGGCGGCGTAGAGCCTCGCCGAGGGCGCGCATCGCCACCGTTCCGGCTATACCGGCCCCGGTGATCCCCGCTCAACCCCGCCCCTTCCTCGACGTCGCGCGGTCCGTGCTCGGCCGGCCCTGGCGCGAGCGCTGTGCCGGCCCGTCGCAGCACGCCTTCGCCACGACGATGACCCAGGCGCACGGCCTGCCGGACCTGCTCGCGCGCATCCTCGCCAGCCGCGGCGTCCGGCCGGATCAGGCGGAAAAGTTCCTGGCCCCGAAGATCCGAGACCTGATGCCGGACCCGTCCGTGCTCGTCGACATGGAGGCCGCCGTCGACCGGCTCGCCCGTGCCGTCACCGCCCGCGAGCCGGTGGCCATCTTCGGCGATTACGACGTCGACGGCGCTGCGAGCGCCGCGCTGCTGGCCGGCTATCTCCGCAGTTTCGACGTGCCGGTGCAGATCTGGATCCCCGATCGCATCACCGAGGGCTACGGCCCCAACGTCGCGGCGGTGACGACGCTGGCTGAGGGCGGCGCGCGCCTCCTCGTCTGCGTCGATTGCGGCACGGCAGGCCACGCCCCCCTGGAAGCCGCCAAGGCTCTCGGCCTCGACACCGTCGTGCTCGACCACCACGCCGCCACCGAACACTTGCCGCCGACGGTGGCGCTGGTGAACCCCAACCGGCTCGACGACCTGTCGGGCCTCGGCCATCTCTGCGCGGCCGGGGTGGTGTTCCTGACGCTCGTCGCCCTGAACCGCCGGCTGCGCGGGCTCGGCGCCTTCGCCACTCGCGAAGAACCGGCGCTCACCGATTCCCTCGACCTCGTCGCGCTCGCCACCGTCGCCGACGTCGTGCCGCTGCTCGGCCTCAACCGCGCCTTCGTGGTGCAGGGCCTGACCGTGATGCGCGGCCGGGGACGGCCGGGGATCGCCGCCCTGTTCGACGCGGCGGGCCTCAGCGAGCCGCCGGAAGCCTGGCATCTCGGCTATCTCGTCGGGCCGCGCATCAATGCGGGCGGGCGCATCGGCGATGCCGGCCTCGGCGCGCGGCTGCTGGGCACCGCCGACCCCGTCGAGGCCACCCGCATCGCCGCCGAACTCGATCGTCTCAACCGCGAGCGGCAGGCGATCGAGGCGCTGGCCGTCGAGGAGGCCGAGGCCGCCATGGACCGCGACCTGATGGCCGAGCCCGACCGGCCGGTCCTCGTTACCGGATCGCCTGAATGGCACCCCGGCATCGTTGGGCTGATCGCGGCGCGTCTGAAGGAGCGCTTCGGCCGCCCGGCCTTCGCTTTCGCGATCCGCCCCGACGGCACCGCCACCGGCTCCGGCCGCTCGATCCTCGGGGCCGATCTCGGCCGCGCCGTGCACGCCGCGGTCGAGGCGGGCCTGGCACTGAAAGGCGGGGGCCACGCCATGGCCGCGGGCGTCACCCTGCCCTCTTCGGATTTTTCCGCCTTCACCACGCATCTCGCGACCGCCCTCGCCTCGGCCGTGGCCGAAGCCCGCGAGGCGGAGGCACTGCTGATCGACGGCACCGTCAGCGCCGGCGGCGCCAGTGCCGAACTCGTGAAAACCATCCAGCGCGCCGGGCCCTTCGGCCAGGGTGCGCCGGAGCCGGTCCTCGTCCTCCCCCGCCACCGCCTCGTCGACGCGGCGGTGGTCGGCAACGGGCACGTCCGCGCCCGGTTTCGGAGCCGCGACGGCCAGACCGTCGGCGCCATCGCCTTCCGGGTCGCGCAGGGGCCGCTCGGGATGGCGCTGCTCGGCGGCGTCGGCCAGGACTTCCACGTCGCCGGCACCCTCTCCACCGACCGCTGGCGCGGGGCCGAGCGCGCGCAGTTGCGCATCAGCGATCTCGCGGCACCGGAGTGACACTGCGGGACACGGTGCTCACGACCCGCGCGATCCAGTTGACACCCGGAAACGCCCTCACCATAAGGACGCCCTGTCGAGACCACCCCTTGGGGCGGTCCTGCGGTTTGGGGGAATGTCCCGAGCGGCAAAGGGGGCGGACTGTAAATCCGCTGCGTAAGCTTCGTAGGTTCGAGTCCTACTTCCCCCACCAAACCAGCCTGATCGACACATCTTCTCAACGCCGCGGCGCCATGCTATCCGGCGCCGCATGCGGGTGTAGCTCAATGGTAGAGCAGCAGCCTTCCAAGCTGAATACCCGGGTTCGATTCCCGGTACCCGCTCCAAACGGCTCTCATACGCAGGGCGCGGCAGGGTGCCGCCGCGTCTCGCTCCGCTGAGGCAATCACCCTGTCGGAGACCCGAGCCTGATCGGCCCGGGCCCGGCGCGGCTGGTCAGACCTTCAGCCGCTTGTTGCACTCCGAGTAATATCCGCCGCCCTTCATGATCCAGTTCAGGCCGCCGTTGCCGCCGTTGGCCTTGTTGACGTTGTACTGGTCGAGGCAGGTCTTCTGACGCTGCTTGCCGGCGGATTCGCTGGCGTATTTCGGGTCGATCTTGCTCGGGAAGACCGCGGAGCCGGAGGCCGCCGGGGTCGTCGGCTTCGCGGTCGGTTCGGGCTTGGCGGCGGTCTGGGTCGGAGCGGGCTTGGCCGCCTCCGTCGGGGCGGGTGCGGGGGCCGTGGTCGTGGTCGCCGCGGCCGGTTGCGCGTCGGCGCCGCACTGGGCCTTGCGGAAGTCGTTCCACTTCGTGGCGCCGAGCGAGCCGTCCTTCTTGGCGGCCTGGTACTTGACGGAACACTCGCTCGCGGAGAGGGCCGAGGCCGGCCCGCTCGCTGCACAGGTCATGGCGAGGATCGAGGCGGCGAGAATCAGACGAGACATGGAATGAAACCTCCCTGGCGCGGCGTTTACCAGTGTCGGCAGGGTAAGCCCGATACCCATACCTGAGAAGAGTGCGCACCGGGTTTTCCCATGCCGCAGAGTGGGACGCCCGATCTTCCCGATGCTTGGTGATCGGCCGTCGCCCGGCGTCGGAGGATCGCCCTATCGGCCCCGTGCCGCGACCTCACCGGAACCGCCACACGCTCGACTGTTTGATCTCGGCATCCTCCAGCGAGCGCGTCACCGGCACCGCGTAGGTCGCGATCGCCTCCAGCCGGTCGCGGGGCAGGTAGGAGCGGCCGGGATCGCCGATGAGAACCAGGGTGCCCTGCGCCTGCAGGCCGTCGAGCCACGCCCCCACGGCACCGGCGAGGTCGCGCTCGTAGAAGATGTCGGCGGCGAGGACGCCGTCGAACGGGCCGACGCGGCCGATCAGGTCGTCGCCCGTCGCGGTGATCCGGTCGGCGACGCCGTTCTCGGCGGCGTTGAGGGGGATTGCGGCGAGGGCGAAGGCGTCGAGGTCGCTCGCCAGCACATGCGCCGCCCCGGCCTTCGCGGCGGCGATGGCGACGAGGCCGGAGCCGGAGGCGAAGTCGAGCAGGCGCTTGCCCGCAACCGTCTCGGGATGGTCGAGGATGTAGCGCGCGAGCGCCTGTCCACCGGCCCAGGCGAAGGCCCAGAACGGGGGCGGCAGGCCGATCTCTTCCAGTTCGTCCTCGGTCTTCTGCCAGAGCTCGGTCGCCTCGTCGGCGACGTGCAGCCGGATCTCTGGCGCGTAGGGCACCGGCCTGAGGCGGGTGTTGGCGCGGATGAAGCCGAGAGGATCGCGGGAGGGCGTCACGGGGAGAGCAATTCCGAATAGATCCCGGCAACCGCGCTGCCGATGGCCGCCTCCGTGTAGCCGCCCTGCAGGATGCGGGCGCGGGCCGCCTCGCCCATCCGCTCGACCAGCGCCGGGTCTCCGGCAAGCCGCATCAGCGCCGCAGCGAGCGCCTGCGCATCGCCCGGCGGCACCAGCAGTCCCTCGACGCCGTCGCGGACGAGGTCGCGGCAGCCCGGCACGTCACTGGTGAGGATCGCCCGGCCGCTGGAAGCCGCTTCCAGGAGCGTGCGCGGCAGACCCTCGCCGCCACGCGAGGGCAGGCAGCCGACGTGGTGGGCGGCAAACACGCCTGCGACGTCGCGCGTCGGCCCGTGCCAGGTGACACCGTCGCGGCTCCACGCCCGCAAAGTCGCCTCGGGGATGGCGCGGCGGTTGGAGGCGTCGGGCGCGCCGTAGAGCGAGAGCGCGACCGCGGCCCCCTGCCCTCGCGCCAGCCGCACGGCCTCGACCGCGACGTCGATGCCCTTCGACCACAGCATCCGCGCCACGATCGCAACCTCGAGCGGCGGCGGGGGCGGCAGCGGGCGCGGCACGAAGGCATCCGGGTCGACGCCGGCGCCGCCGACGATGGTCACGGCGGTGTCGGACGGATCGAGCCCGAGTGCGCGGGCATCGTCCGCGTTCTCGAACAGGTAGCGGGTGCGCCGGCTCGCCAGCGGCCCGCGGATCAGGCCCTTCAGGGCGAGCCGCGCGAGCTTGCCGGTGCGGTCCTCGCGGGCGCCGAGGAGGCCGAGGCCGGTGAGCGCGTAGACGCGGTCGGGAATGCCCGTCATCGCCGCCGCCGTGCCGCCGACGAGGATACCGCGCAGCGCGATGCAATGGACGATGTCCGCCTTCAAGGCCTTCAGGATCGCCGCGAGTTGCCCGGCGGCGTAGCCCGCCGCCATCGGGTTGAGGCTGGAGCGCTCGGCCTCCAGTTCGATCACCCGCGCGCCGGCCGCCTCGATGACGGCCCTGTGGGCGCGCACCCGCGTGATCACCGCCACCGACAGGCCCATCGCCACGGCCGCGCGCGCCATCGGCAGGAAATGCGAGGCGAAGAACCAGTCCTCCGTCACGACGAAGGCGAGGGTCTTCTTTTGCGGTATCGGGGCGTTCATCGCGGCGGGATGTAGCACGGCCTCGTCAGGTGCGGCACGGGATGCCGGAACACGCCCCGTTCGCTGCCGGTTGAGCCCTCGCGTCGCGTGAGAAAGCCAGCATGTCAGCCTGCGAGGACACCGGAACCGTCGATCCGCGCGAGGCCGCAATCGAGGCCGGCCTGCGCTACGTCGACGATTCGAAGCCGGGCCTGACGCGCAGGCGCAGCGGCACGGGCTTTTCCTTCCAGGATGCCGACGGCACCACGATCCGTGACAAAGTGCTGATCGCCCGGATCAGGAAACTCGCGATCCCTCCGGCCTATACCGACGTCTGGATCTGCCGCCATGCCAACGGCCATATCCAGGCGACGGGGCGCGACGCCAAGGGGCGCAAGCAGTACCGCTACCATCCCGAGTTCCGGCAGGCGCGCGAGACGACGAAATTCGAGCGCATCATGAGCTTCGCCGACGCACTGCCCGGCATCCGCGCCCGCATCGACGCCGATATGGGCAAGCGCGGGTTGAGCCGCGAGAAGGTGCTGGCGACGGTGGTGCACCTCCTCGAAAGTACCCTGATCCGCGTCGGCAACGACGATTACGCCCGCTCGAACAAGAGCTACGGCCTCTCTACGCTGCGCGACCGGCACGTGAAGATCTCCGGGGCCGAGCTGACCTTCCGCTTCAAGGGCAAGAGCGGCAAGGAGTGGAACCTCTCGATCCGCGACCGGCGCGTCGCCAAGATCGTCAAGGCCTGCCAGGACCTGCCGGGCCAGGAGCTGTTCCAGTATCTCGACGAAGACGGCGCGCGCCGCGACGTGACTTCGTCGGACGTCAACGCCTACCTGCGCGAGATCACGGGCCAGGATTTTACCGCCAAGGATTTCCGGACCTGGGCCGGCACGGTGCTGGCGGCGCTGGCGCTGAAGGAATTTGAGAGCTTCGACAGCGAGGCCAAGGCCAAGCGCAACGTGCGCGACGCCATCGAATCCGTCGCGAGCCGGCTGGGCAACACGCCGACGATCTGCCGGAAATGCTACATCCATCCGCAGGTCGTCGACTGCTACCTCGAAGGTGCGCTGCTGCTGCAGGTCAAGGAGGCGGTCGAGGACGAACTGGCGGAAGACCTCGACCGGCTGAAGCCCGAGGAGGCCGCCGTGCTCAGCCTGCTCCGCAACCGGCTTCAGGAAGCTGCGCCGCGCGGGACTCGGGCGAACGTGGCCCGCAAGGGCGCCTCGCGGGCGAAACCGCCCTCGGCGAAGAGCCGGCGCGCTGCCTAGAGCCGTACCCGACCCGATTGCATCGGGCCGGCGCCTCTAAGCCTTGTTGTGACGCGCCTTCTTTCGACAAACCGGCACCCACTTGGTCGGAAAGCGCTCTAAGGGGGACGGAACCCCGCGCTGCCGCCCGGCCGGCTTCGGACCGTTGCCGGCTATGCTGGATCGTTAATTGCTTTGCTCTTGGCTGTGGCGAGTCCCCGGCACCGTCGGTGCGGGGTCCGACGACGAGAGGTCCCATGAGACACGCGGCTTTCGGATTGGCTGCGATCGCCCTCCTGAGCGGCAGCGCGCGAGCCGGCGAGACGCTGACCGGCCGTGCAACCGTGATCGACGGCGACACGTTGCGCGTGCGCGGCACCGTCGTCGGCCTCGCAGGCGTCGCGGCTCCGGGCCTCGGCCAGACCTGCCAGGGCAAGGGCGGCCGGATCGTGCCGTGCGGCCGGCAGGCTGCGCGTGCGCTGTCCGAGCATATCGGCGAGGCCGTCATCGCTTGCGAGACGCGCGGTCTCGACCCGTCCCATCGTACGCTGGCGATCTGCCGCTTGGGCGGCGACGACCTGAACGCCTGGATGGTGGCGTCGGGGCTCGCGGTGTCCGACCGCTTCGTCGACACCACGTATTTCACGGACGAGACGCAGGCTTGGGCCAGACGGAACGGCCTCTGGGCCGGCGTGTTCGAGGATCCGACGGGACGGCGGCGGGGCGATTACGCCGTCGCCGCCCGCCCGATACTGACGGATGGCGAGGCCGGGGAACCCGAACGTGCCGACGGCGCCGTCGCGCTCAAACTGTCGAAGCTGGCCAGATAGGCTGTCCGCTGCCGTCTCAATGTGAGGCGACCCGGCGCGGCGGATCGACGTCGACAACCGGATCGAGGCCGAGCTGGCGGGCAAGCATCACGAGATCCTTGAGGCGTCCCGTCTGAGTCTTGCGGCGCAGATTGAGCCGGTGCGTCTCGACGGTGCGCACGGACAGCGACAGGCGCCGCGCCACCTCCTTGTTCGAGAACCCGGCGCTGAGGAAGCGTAGAACCTCCGCCTCGCGGGGCGTCAGGGACAGGGTCTCGGGAGCGGCCATCAGGACGTGGTCGCGCGTGTCCAGGCCGATCTCTGCCGTCCCGATCTCCGCCGTGGCGCCGGCGAGGCCGAGGATGACGCTGCAGACGTCGCGCACCGGCGTTCCGCGCCCGACGAAGGCGTCCGCGCCGGCCGCGAGCAGGCGGCGCAGGTCGTCCGAGCCGAGGGACTGGAAGAGGACGAGGATGCGCAGGGCGGGGTAGTTGTCGCGGAGCGACGCGATCCGCTCGCAGGCCGCCTCCGGCAGCGCGGCACGGACGCAGACGAGGGCGACGACCGTGTCCGTCTCGCCCCGGCCGAGATCTTCCTCGCCGATCGTGCGCAGCGCTGGAGTATGCTCAAGCGTGGCCCGGAAGTTCGGATCGAGCCCGGGCGGCTCGTCGACGATCAATACTCCGACGGCGTAACTCATGCCGCATTCCCCCTTGCGCGTCCCACCGCAGCACATCGCGGCCGTGTCGGGGGTATTCAGAACAAGAGTCGTTCCAGGGGTCGAATGGGTAAAAGTGGTTCGATTTCGTGACGACTCGGAGATGCCGAGATCAATCCTGTCCTGATCCGAGACAGGATATACGATTGCTTGTTAAGATTTCTTAATGGTTAGCGAAATGCGTTCCAGTCCGTCTCAGCAGGCTTTGCTGAGAGGCATGCCGCCGTCCGAGGCGACGACGCGGTCGCGTCCCGTCGCCTTCGCTTCGTACAGGGCGACGTCGGCACGCTTGAGCAGGCCGTCGACGGTGTCGCCCCTGCGCCAGGCGCTCACGCCGAAGCTGCAGGAGAGTTTCGCCGGCCCCGCCTCCACGGGGACGCGCACGGCGACGGCGCGCCGGCGCAGGCGCTCGGCGATCACCGTGGCCTCGGCGAGATCGCGATCCGGCAGCAGCAATGCGAATTCCTCACCGCCGAGCCGTCCGGCGATGCCGTTTCCGGAGATCAGCGAGGCCACCGCCTTGATCGCCTCGTCGCCGATATCGTGTCCGTAGGCGTCGTTGATCCGCTTGAAATGGTCGATGTCGAGGAGGATCGCCGCGAGACTGCCCGAAGCATCGGCATGCGCCACGGCATCCTGCGCCCGGGCCATGAAGGCGCGACGGTTCATCAGCCCGGTCAGCGGGTCCGTCTCCGCCAGCCGGATCAAGGCGCTTTGCACGGTGGTGAGCCGCTCGGCCGCCCGCAGGCGGGCATGCAGCTCCTCGGCGCTCGGCGGTTTCTCGATGAAGTCGTCGGCGCCGCTGTCGAGTGCCTCGGCCAACGTATGCGTGCAGCGCGTTGACGACATCACGATGATCGAGAGCGGCCGGCTCGCATCGCCGAGCAGGCGTGCGGACCAGCACAACTCCAGGCCGCTGATCGGACGGACCTCGAGGCTCGTAATCAGCGCAGTGATGGACGGATGCGAGGCGATGTAGTCCAGCGCTGCGGAAGAATCCGTGAACAGTTCGAGAACATGGCCGCGCGGTTCGAGGAGCCCAGCCACGAGCTTCAAGACGACGCGGCTCGAATCGACGATCGCGATGTGCATAAAGACCCTGTGTCAGTCGTCCCCGACCGCATCCAAGGTTGCATCGAAACTGCAACTAGAAGGTTAAGGCACCCGTTCTGAACTGTCCCAATGCGCGAATGCGTACGGGCGCAGATACACGCGCCCGTACGCACCGCGCGGATACGGGACCGTATGGATGGCCTGCCTCAACGGCGCGGCACCGTGACCGAGATGACGCGGACTCCGCCCTGATCCGGCTCTGCGCCCCGCGTGTTGTCCGCCCATCGCGGATCCGAACCCCGCGACAGGATCCGGGGCCCCATCCCCCTGCGCCGAGGCGCCGGCTCGTCGGCATTGATCACGGTCAGGGTCGGCGCCGCGGTCGGGGCCTGGCGGATCCCGGTCACCGTCGGCACGCCGTAGGTGCCGTAGCCCCAGGCCGGCGGGACCAATTCGCTCGGACGGGGAAAGCGCGTGAGGGGAGCGCCGATATAGTCGCCGCCGATCGCCTCGTTCGCGAACCCGTATCCGCCGGGATACCCGTCATAGCCGAAGCGCTCGCCTGCCAGCGCGCCGGAGACGGTGCCGGCGGATATCAGCGCGGCAAGGCCGAGGCCGTAGAGGGCTGCACGCATCAGATCAAACTCCCGAGTCGATGCGACACCAATCGCACCGGCTGCAGGCTCGTTCCGTCCGCCCTCACCCGGCCAGCGGTGCAGAATGCTGACACCGGCCTCGATCCCGAGGAAATTGACGGTTGAGGCCGTGTGCCGGCGGGAAGGAAATCCGCCGAGGGCGTGAAATCCGTTCCGGTCCACTATTTCAGCGGCAGATCGTGATCCGGCGGACGATCCAGCCCTCACCTTCCACCCAGAGGCGTTTGCGCGACTTGCTGCAGGTCGCGGAATCTTCGTCGTCCACTGCCGTCGCAGGCTGAGCCTGCACGGCATCCGCCACTTTCGTCGGGTTGCGGTCGACCTGCGCGGGAGCGGCGATGGCCGTCGATGCCGCGAAGCCCGATAGAAGCGTGCCGGTCAGGAGGACCGCGAGACGGCTTTTGACGGTCATGACATCCTGCCCGCGCGTACCGCCCGGCCACGCGCAATATTCGATCGATTCTCGCCGGGAACGCTCGGCCGCACTTGTACCGGAATAAGTCCGGCCATGGCCGTTCGGTTGCAGGCCGAAAGCGCATTCGCTGCCTGAAATCCGTGCATTCGCCTCGACCGGCCGATCGGTGTGGTCGGCTCCACCGCGACGACGCTGCAGATGCCGGGGCCTTGAAAAGATCTTCGAAACGGAGGTAGTCCGTCGCTGGAAATCAAGCCGGCCGCTCACCTGTCGTCGTTCCCGCGATTGCTTGTTCGGAACTGTTCCAAACAACCGATTCTGCCGGGTTCATCGATCGAAGTCTTTCCTCCGTGCAGGCCGTCAGGTGGAAGCGCGTTGCCGTCGAGTGAGGGAATGTCCGTGATGGTGGATGGGTCGACGTTCGCACAGGCCTTCACGATCTTGTTCCGGGAGGGGCTCGAAGCCCTCTTGGTGATCGCCGCCCTGGCGGCCTTCCTGCGCAAGGCGGGGGCCGCCGAGCGGATCGGGCCGCTCTATGCGGGTGCCGCCGCTGCCGTGGCTGCGAGCCTCGGCATGGCCTGGATTTTCGAAACCTATTACGACGGCAACCACAGCGACCTGTTCGAGGCGGCCGTGATGCTGCTCGCGGCGGCGCTGATGTTCTACATGAGCGGCTGGCTCTTCCTGCGCCAGGACCCGCGGGCCTGGCAGGCGGATCTGAACCGCCTCGCCGAGAAGGCGCTCGGCGCCGGGACGATCGTCTCGCTCGCGGCGATCGCCTTCCTCGCCGTGTTCCGCGAGGGCGCGGAGACGGTTCTCTTCCTGCATGCGTTGGCCAAGGGCGCCAACGGCTTCGACGGGAGCCTGCTTGCCGGGCTCGCCGCCGCTTCGATCGCGCTCGTGGCGATGTTCGTGGCGATGCAGTGGCTGGCCCTGCGCCTGCCCCTGCGGCCGATGTTCATCATCACGTCGGCGTTTCTGTTCGTGATGGCGCTGAAGATGGTCGGCGCCGCCTTCCTCGAGCTTCAGGAGCAGGCCATCATCCCCGTGCACAACGATGGCGTGCCGGAATTCGTGAGCACGCTGGGCCTCAACGGAAGCTGGGAGGCTTTGGGCACGCAAGTCGTCATCGCCGCCTTGGCCAGCCTGCTGCTGCAGGCCCGCCGCGGCGGTAAGGGTTCGGCGTCGGCGAACCGCCCGGCTGCCGCGTCCTGAGGGATGCGGTGGGCCCCCGATCCTACTCCGCCGGCTCGCCGGCGGTGACGGAGATCATCGGCAGGGTCGTGGCGATCTCCACTCCCGTCATGGCGCCCGGCGACAGGTTCGACGTCGCCGCCACGGCGAGGCCGAGCACCAGGGTGAGCGCCAGAAGCGACGTTTCGATCCCGCGATAGAAGTCGTCCATGTCGGACCTCCGGGCCTTGATTCGGCTACGATCCGATCGTGGTCCCGAAGCGGTGAGGAAACGGTAACCGAGACCTCCCCGCGATCGATTTTGTCAGTGCTCGGTGCCGGGCCGGTTGGCGCGGGGCGCTTCCCCGTGGTGTTTCGTGAAAGCCGAGCGCTCCGGATCGTTCTTGGCTTTCGCGACGCGGCCACGCTGCCAGATCGCGAAGGCGGCGACCGCCACGATCGTGAAAATGGCAAGCAGCGGAATCAGGGTATCGTTCGACATTGCACTATGGCTCCGGGTTGATTGTCCGGAGAAGCCGAACTGGTCGCCGATGTTCCTGGGTCAGGCAAAATACCGCACGGTCCTGCGCAAAGAAAAACAGCCAAGATGACCTTGGCCGTTCAGCGTTGCTCTCGGAGATGTCTGGTTCCGGCGATCGATCTCAATCGTCGCGGTAGACACGCTCGCGGCGTTCGTGGCGTTCCTGCGCTTCGAGCGACAAGGTGGCGATCGGCCGGGCGTCGAGGCGCTTGAGCGAAATCGGCTCGCCCGTTTCCTCACAGAAGCCGTAAGAGCCATCCTCGATCCGGGCGAGGGCCGCATCGATCTTGCTGGTGAGCTTGCGCTGACGGTCGCGCGCCCGCAACTCGATGGCCCGGTCCGTCTCGGACGAGGCGCGGTCCGCGAGGTCGGGATGGTTCTCGTTCTCGCTCTGCAGAGACGTGAGCGTTCCCTGAGCTTCCCGAAGGATCTCGCTCTTCCAATTCACGAGCTTGCGACGGAAGTACTCGCGCTGCCGCTCGTTCATGAAAGGCTCCGCATCGGAGGGCGTGTAGCTCTCGTCGATCGTCACCTTCGCCATGGTTCGCCTCACGCCAATCCCTATCGGTCAGCCGCGATCATGGGCGAGCGTATAATCGAGGGATGGTGGCTTCACAACGTATGGCGGGCCGATTGGACGGGTCGACACGAAAAGCTGCCGCGATGAGGTAAACACGTCACGGTCGTATCGGTAAAACTCTCGGTAAATTCAACTTCGACACCGATCTCGACGATCCAGTTTCAAGAAATTCTTTCATGCCGTCCTACGGGCAGCTGCGAATAGAGATTTTCGGTCTTCGTTGATCGCCCGTGGAAGGCACGCGGCCGTCACCGAGCCTTGGTGCCGTCCTCCAGCGTCACGATGGCGGCGGCGATGTCCGCGGCGATTTTCTGCGCAAGGGGGTGCCGGTAGTGCGAGGGGTCGAAGAACAGGGCCGCGTCGCGCGCCTCCGGCCCGTCGCGGCGCCAGTCCAGCACGGCACTGCGCCGGTGCCCGCGCACGGATGCGGTGAGCGCCGCCTTGCAGGCCTGCTCCGCCCGCTCGCGCGGCGTTCCGGGCCGGGGCAACGCGTCGGCGTAGATCGGCGGAAACACCAGCACCAGCGCCGTCTCGGCCGGCAGGCCCGCTGCGATGGCGGCGAAACGTTCGGCCGCTGGAAAGGACGGACCGGCGGTTCCGGGTTCCGGCATCTCGGGAGCGCGCGCCTCGTGGCCGGCCGCCGTGCCCGGATGGCCGGTATGGCCGATGGCGGCGTAGTCGGCCTCGTAGTCCCACCAGCCGTCGCGCGGTGCGGTCTCGCGCTGCTTTCGTAGGAGCCAGCCGATCCGGTCCGGGAGTTCTTCCAGGACCGACCAGCGCAGCAGGCCGCGCAGGTAGACCGCAATGTGCTCCGAAAACAACCAGAACGGGAACGGTTTGTCGTTCGGCAGGGCCGGATCGTTCGTGCACCAGAGGTTGTCGGCGGCGACGACCAGGGCACGGGGCGCGGCATGGTGGCGGAGGTACCAGTTCATCAACGCGAACTGCTCGTTCGGCCCCGTCGCCGGTATGGAGAGCTGCACGAACGGAATCCCGGTCGTTTGGGCGAGACGGCCCGGCTCGATGAGCTGAATGTGCGAGTTGCCGAAGACCGCGCCCTGGTAGGCTGGATCGCGCCCGCGCAGGGCGGCGGAGGTGCGCGGTCCCTGCGGCCGCACCGCGCCGACGGAGAGCAGCGGCGAACGCCCGCTGTCGAAAGGGTCGATCGCGTAGGCGAGCGCGAGATAGCCGGCGACGATGCCGGCGAGCGCCTGGATGAAGCCGCGGGTCCACCCGGCCCAGCGTGTCTCTGCGTCTGATCTCTCGGAGCCGGTCATCCGCTCAGAACTGGAAATAGATGAACTCGTAATTCGCATCGTCCCCGATTTTCAGGAGCACGACCACGAACAGCACTGCGGCAGCGATGGCGAGCGTTCGGCTCGGCGGCGCCTTGTGGACCGCAGCCCAGGCGCTGGGCCCGAGCGTCGCGACGGCTGCGGCGATGGCGATGGTGCGCCATTTGAAGGCGGACCCGGCGGGCGCCAGCCCGAACAGCCCCTTGAACACCGCGAGCGCCGCCTCGAAGCTCGTCGCGCGGAACAGCACCCAGGTGAGCATCACGAACAGCAGCGTCAGCGCCCAGCCGAGCACCGCCGGCATGGTTCGCCCGGCCTTGCGCCAGAGCACGCCGGCCGCGAGTCCGAGACCGTGGGCGGCGCCCCAGGCGACGAAGGTCGGCCCGGCTCCGTGCCAGAGACCGCCGAGCGTCATCGTCGCGAACAGCGCGGCCATCTGCAAGGCGAGGCCGCGGCGATTGCCGCCGAGAGCGATGTAGAGGTAGTCGCGCAGGAAGCGCGACAGCGTCATGTGCCAACGCCGCCAGAAATCGCGCAGCGACGTGGAGCGGTAGGGCACGTCGAAATTCTGCGGCAGCACGAGACCGAACAGCAGCGCGATGCCGAGTGCCATGTCGGTGTAGCCGGAGAAATCGAAATAGATCTGGAAGGTGAAGCCGAGCGTCGCCTGCCAGGCCTCGGCCATGGTCACGACCTTGCCCGCGGCCGCCGCCTGGAAGACCGGATTCACGTAGACGCTGAGCGGATCGCCGAGCAGCACCTTTTTCGCGAGCCCGACCGTGAGCAGCAGGATGCCGCGGCCGATCCGCTCCATGGCGTCGGCGCGCGCGTACGGGCGCTCGTCGAACTGGTGCATGATCTCGCTCCAGCGCACGAGCGGGCCGGCGAGAACCTGCGGGAAGAAGGCGATGTAGAGGGCGTACTTCGTTAGCCCGAAGGCCGGCGCGCGACCGGCCCTCAGGTCGGTCAGGTACATGATGTGGTGGAAGGTGAAGAACGAGATCCCGAGCGGCAGCACCCAATCGAGATGGGGCAGTGCTGCGCCGGGCAGCAGGTTGGCGAGATCGGCGAAGAAGTTCAGATACTTGAAGAGTGCCAGGATCAGCAGGTTCGCGCCGATCGCCAGCGGGATCAGCCAGGCGACGGGGCGCGCGAGGAAGGCCCGCGCCACCAGCCAGTTCAGCCCGATCGAGGCCAGCAGCAACGGCACGAAGCGGACATCCCACCAGCCGTAGAACACGAAGGACAGCAGCACGAGCAGCGGCAGCCGCCAGTCCGGCCGATAGCGCTCGGCGAGCGCGTGCAGCGCCAGGGCGACCGGCAGGAAGGCGAGGAGGAAGATGAACGAGTTGAAGAGCATGGACGCCGCATCGGCTGCGCTATCCAGGGCGCGTCGCTTGCGTTCGCCCCCTCACGCGGGCGTCTTGTCGGGGATCGGCACGGCACCGTCAACGAAGCGCTGAATCCGCGTCGGCCTCGGCCGCGCCCTCCATCCGCGCTGCGGCGATGCGGTCTTGCCCGTACACTTCCCATCTCGTTGTCCGGACAGCCCTTTCCGGCTAAGCTCGAAAGCCTCCAGACGAGCGGCACGTGACCGAACCAAGCCATAAACCTCTGTCTGCCGAAGAGCTTGCTGCGGAGAACACGCGCCTGCGCGCACTGTTGCGGGATGCGGGCCTCGATTCCCGGCGGCTCGTGCAGCGGCAGATGCAGGCGGCCGACCGTGACTACCAGCTCGATCTCGCGGGCGCCGTCTCGGAGATCGGGGCCTCCGGCGATCTCGAGGCCGAACTGCGGGTCAGCCGTGCCGCCCTGGCGCTGAGCGAGGAGCGCCTCGCCTTCGCCGTCGAGGCCTCCGGGTCGCTCGGCTGGTGGGACTGGGACATCGTGCAGGATCGCGTCTACGCAGGCGAGACCTTCGCGCGGATGTACGGCGTCGACCCCGCCATCGCGGCCTCGGGCGCGCCGATCCTGGAGTTCATCGACGGCATCCACCCGGACGACAGAGCCTTCGTCGGCAAGCGGATCGAGGCGGCCATCGCCACGGCCGGGGAGTTCCGCGAGGAGTATCGCCTGCTGGGGCGCGACGGCACCGTGACGTGGATCTATGCCCGCGGCCGCTGCTACCACGATGCGCAGGGCAGGCCCTCCCGCTATCCCGGCATCGCCATCGACATCACCGAGCGGAAGGCCGCCGAGCAGCGCAAGGACGCCCTGGTCGAGCTCGGCGACCGTCTGCGCGACCTCGACGAAATCGGAGAGATCGCCTACGCGGCGGCCGAGGTCATGGCCCGGGCGCTCGGCGCGACGCGAGCCGGCTACGGCCTCGTCGACCATGCCCGCGAGACCGTGACGATGCAGCCGGACTGGCGCAGGCCCGGCACCGCCAGCATCACCGGCCTGCACCGCTTCCGCGACTACGGCTCGTTCATCGACGACCTGAAGCGCGGCGAGACCGTGATCGTCGCCGACGTGACCGACGATCCGCGGACGCGGGGGATGTCGGACGCGCTGATCGGCCTCGGCATCCGCGTGCTCGTCAACGTACCGATCGTCGAGCGCGGCCGGCTCGCGGCGGTCGCCTTCGTGCATTACGATCGGGCGCATGACTGGACGCAGGAGGAGGTCGCCTTCGTGCGCACGGTCGCGGACCGGACCCAGGCGGCCGTCGCCCAGGCGCGCGCCGAGGAGCAGCAGCGCTGGCTCAACGGCGAATTGAGCCATCGGCTCAAGAACACGCTCGCGATGGTGCAGTCGATCGCGACGCAGACCCTCCGCAACGCCTCCGATCTCGACACGGCGCGCGAGGATCTCGTCCCGCGCCTGATCGCGCTCGGCAAGGCGCACGACATCCTGCTCGCCGGCCGCCGCGAGAGCGCCGAAGTGGCCGACGTGGTGCGCGGCGCCCTGGCCCTCCATGCCGACGGGCAAGGGCGCTTCGCGATCGACGGGCCGTCGATGCATGTCGATCCGTCCATCGCGCTGTCGCTCTCGCTGATCCTGCACGAGTTGGCGACGAACGCCGCGAAGTACGGGTCGCTCTCGCATGCGAGCGGTCATGTCTCGGTGGTCTGGTCCGTCGTCGGCACCGGCGAGGACGTCACCTTCCGCCTGAGCTGGACCGAGCGCGGCGGCCCCACGGTCGCGCCGCCATCGCGAAGGGGGTTCGGATCGCGGCTGATCGAGCGCGGGCTTTCGGGTGGTTCGGTCGAGACGGACTATGCGCCCGAGGGCCTGACCTGCACGCTGGAGGCGCTTCTCGGAAGCTGACCGGCGTCAGACGCCGCGCAGGGCTTCGAGCTTGGCGAGCTCCACGGCGGCACGCAGTTCGATGTCGGCGACGAGGCCGTCGAGGCGGGGGTCGCCGCTCGATTCGGCATGCTCGGACAGGCGTCCCGCGATCGCCTGCAATTCGTGCGTCGCGACGCGGCCTCCCAGGATCGCCGCCTTGAGGCGGTCGAGGCCGTCGAGGAGGTCGTGCCCGCGCTTCACCGAGCGGCGACGGCGCTCCTGCGGCGCATCCTGGTTGCCCTGGAGCGTGAGGATGGCGTCGAGGCCGGCGAGCATGCCCGTTTGCGCCGTGGCGGCCGTGCCCGGGCGGGTCACCTGCGCGCTCTCCGCGAGCGAGAAGGCCCGTGCTCCCTCGGCCCGGCGCCCGGCGGAGGCCGGGCCGGCGGCGACGGTGGCGAAGCGGTGCTCGACGCGCATGATCCTGGCCGCGGGTGGGAACGGAAACCCCGGAGGGTTCGACCCGTTTAGTCTTCCGGCCGTCATGGTTAACCACCGGTAAACTGCCCGGCAGAAGCTGCCGGGCCGGCAGGAACGGACGGGTTGCCGGCCCGGCGCCGCCAGTCAATGAAATCGTGAAATATCATAGATTTCAACGCTTTGAATAAATCCGAAACATGGCACGGCGCTCGCAACATGGGTCTCGACATTCATCGAGTCCCTCATGACCCCGCGTCCCGTCCGGCTCAGCTCCTTCCCCCTCCTGGCGCTCCTGGCGCTGGGGCTCGGCCTGTGGCTGTCGGCCACCGGCACGGCCTCGGCGCTGTCGCGGGTGAAGGATCTCGCCTCGATCGAAGGCGTGCGGCAGAACCAACTCGTCGGCTACGGCATCGTCGTCGGCCTTAACGGTACCGGCGACACGCTCAACAACATCCCCTTCACCAAGCAATCGCTGCAGGCGATGCTGGAGCGGCTCGGCGTCAACACGCGGGGCGCCACCATGCGCACCCAGAACCTCGCCGCGGTGATGGTGACCGCGAGCCTCCCGCCCTTCGGCACGCAGGGCAACCGCATCGACGTCACCGTGTCCTCGCTCGGCGACGCCAAGTCGCTGCAGGGCGGCACGCTGCTGGTGACACCGCTGCTCGGCGCCGACGGCGAGGTCTATGCGCTGGCACAAGGGTCGGTGGCCATCGCCGGGTTCTCGGCCGAGGGCGAGTCCGCCAAGATCACCCGTGGCGTGCCGACTAACGGCCGCATCTCCAACGGCGCGATGATCGAGCGCGAGGTCGCATTCAAGCTTAACGACGCCCGCACACTGCGTCTCTCGTTGCGCAACCCCGACTTCACCACCTCGAAGCGCATTGCCTCGGTGATCAACGATTTCATGGGCTCCGATACGGCCGAGCCGACGGACCCGGCCACCGTCACGCTGCAGATCCCGGCGAAGTATCACGGCAACATGATCCGCCTCATCACCGAGGTGGAGCAGCTCAAGGTCGAGCCCGACCAGACCGCCCGCGTGATCGTCGACGAGCGCTCCGGCATCATCGTGATGGGCCGCGACGTGCGCGTCTCCACCGTGGCGATCGCCCAGGGCAACCTGACGGTGACGATCACCGAGCAGCCGCAGGTGAGCCAGCCGGCTCCGCTCTCGAACGGTCAGACCGTGGTGGTGCCGCGCACCGCCGTGAAGGTCGATACCGGCGACGGCAACAAGCTCGCGCTGGTCAAGGAGGGTGTGACGCTGCGCGAACTCGTCGACGGCCTCAACGCGCTCGGCGTCGGACCGCGCGACCTGATCTCGATTCTCCAGGCCATCAAGAGCGCCGGCGCGCTCCAGGCCGACATCGAACTCATGTGATCCTGAAGAAGTGAGGGCCTGATCATGCTTCCCCTGGCAACCTTCGCGGCCTCCGCGGCCGTTGGCGTCGGAAAGGCGCTGGCCGGCGCGCTCGCCAAGACCGACACCGACACCATGGACACCGCCAAGGCGGCGGCCTCCGCGAAGGCGCACAAGACCGCAAACGACTTCGAGTCGATGTTCCTCGAGAACAGCCTGGAATCGATCACGCAGTCGAGCGGCACCGAAGGTCCGCTCGGCGAGAACGGCACCGGTGGCGGCGTCTGGCGCTCGATGCTGACCAAGGAATATGCCGGCTCCATCGTGAAGAGCGGCGGCGTCGGCATCGCCAGCCAAGTCTATTCCGAGATGATGAAGATGCAGGAGGCCCGCAGTGCAGGCGCCTGATCCACGCGCCGTCCGCATCCTCGACAAGGCTTCCGCTGACGCCTTCGTCGCCGGATTGATGGCGACGATGCGCGACCTCGACGCTGTGCTTGCGAGCGAGAGCGACGGTGTCCGTGCCGGGCGCATCCGCGAAGCGATGGTCGAGGGGCCGCGCAAGGCCGAACTCGCCTCCGCCTACCTGAACGGCCTGGAGGCGGCCAAGGCCAACGCCATCGCCCTGGCCCGCTTCGCGCCTTCGGGCATCGAGACCCTAAAGGCCGCCCATCGCCGCTTCACTGCCGTGGTCGAGATGAACCAGACCGTGCTCGCCACGGCCCGCACCGTTTCCGAAGGGCTGATACGGACGCTCGCCGACGAACTCGGCAAGGCCAGCACCTCGACCGTCTACGGCCGGCCGTCGGCTGCCCCCTCCCCCTACGGCCGCAACGCCGGACGGGCGCCGCTGGTGCTGTCGCGGAGCCTGTGACTGGTCAGCGGCGTCCGGCGTCGACCCGTACGAACGTGCGCAGCGGGCCGGCATCGGTCTCGCTGCGGGTGTCGATCGAGAGCCGGCCATGGCTCGCTGCCGTCGATGGCGCGCGTATCCGCGCGCCGGCATCGGTGCCGACTGCGACCCGGCCGGAAATGCGGATGCAGGTGGTTGTGCCGGGGATCCGGCCGAAGCCGGCGCCCTGCTCCGGACAGGCCTCCAACGCGCCTTCCGAAGGCAGCGGGCCCCGCTCGACGGCGAGCGCCGGCGCGGTCGCCAGGAGCATGGCGAGTGGGCAGAGATAGAAGAGACGTGCCATGGCGCGGATCCTGTCGAACACCGAGCGAGCGTCAAAGCTAGGCCATCCACGCCGTCCGGCCTAGATCACGCTGCGTTTTGATCGAACCGATCAAAACGCAGCGTGATCGGTTCAAAAGTCTGGAGCAGGCTTCGCACGAAAAACCGTTGCCACTTTTTTGCAGCCTGCTCCAGCTCGGACCCGCATCACCCCGTCAGCACACAAAAAAGAACCTCCGAGGGTGGACCCCCGGAGGTTCTTGTCGTTTCAGGCCTCAAGTGATCGCCTCAGTGGGCGACCACCGCTGCGCCGTCTTCCTGGCCCGGCTTCTTCACCGGGGGCAGCGGCTCGTCCCACTCGATCGCCTTGGGCTGGCGGACCAGGGCGTGGATCAGGACCTGCTCCATGCGCGCGACGGGGATGATGTCCATGCCGTTCTTCACGCTGTCGGGCACCTCGACGAGGTCCTTGGCGTTTTCTTCCGGGATCATCACCGTCTTGATGCCGCCGCGGAGCGCAGCCAGCAGCTTCTCCTTCAAGCCGCCGATCGGCAGGATGCGGCCGCGCAGCGTAACCTCACCGGTCATGGCGACGTCGCGGCGCACCGGGATGCCGGTGAGCGTCGAGATGATCGCTGTCGCCATGGCAATGCCGGCCGACGGACCGTCCTTCGGGGTCGCACCCTCGGGAACGTGGACGTGGATGTCCCGGCGCTCGAACAACGGCGGTTCGATGCCGAAATCGACGGCCCGCGAGCGGACGTAGCTCGCCGCCGCGGAAATCGACTCCTTCATCACGTCGCGCAGGTTGCCGGTGACCGTCATCTTGCCCTTGCCGGGCATCATGACACCTTCAATCGTCAGCAACTCGCCGCCGACCTCTGTCCAGGCCAGGCCGGTGACGACACCGACCTGATCGTCCGCGTCGATCTCGCCGTAGCGGAACTTCGGCGGGCCGAGGAATTCCGGCAGGGTCTCCGGTGTGCCCTCGACGGTCTTGACCTTGTTGATCAAGATCTCCTTCACCGCCTTGCGGGCGAGGTTGGAGATCTCACGCTCGAGATTCCGCACGCCCGCCTCGCGGGTGTAGCGGCGGATGAGCATCATCAGGCCATCGTTCGTGATCGACCACTCCTTGACGTCCAGACCATGCTTCTTGAGCGTGTTCGGGATCAGGTGGCGGCGCGCGATCTCGGCCTTCTCGTCCTCGGTGTAGCCGGCGATCCGGATGATCTCCATGCGGTCCATCAGGGGCGCAGGGATGTTCAGCGTGTTCGCCGTCGTCACGAACATCACGTTCGAGAGGTCGTAATCGACTTCCAGATAGTGGTCGTTGAAGGTCGCGTTCTGCTCGGGGTCGAGGACCTCCAGCAGGGCCGCCGACGGATCACCGCGGAAATCCATGCCCATCTTGTCGATCTCGTCGAGCAGGATGAGAGGGTTCGAGGTCTTGGCCTTGCGCATCGACTGTACGACCTTGCCCGGCATCGAGCCGATATAGGTCCTGCGGTGACCGCGGATTTCGGCCTCGTCCCGCACGCCGCCGAGCGACATGCGCACGAACTCGCGGCCCGTCGCCTTGGCGATGGACTTGCCGAGCGAGGTCTTGCCGACGCCGGGGGGGCCGACCAGGCAGAGGATCGGGCCGGTCAGTTTGTTCGCGCGCTGCTGCACGGCGAGGTACTCGACGATGCGGTCCTTGACCTTCTCCAGGCCGAAATGATCGTCGTCGAGCATGGCCTGCGCGCCGAGCAGATCTTTCTTGATCTTCGAGCGCTTGTTCCACGGGATGCCGAGCATCCAGTCGAGATAGTTGCGCACGACGGTCGCCTCGGCGGACATCGGCGACATCTGGCGCAGCTTCTTCAACTCGCCGGTGGCCTTCTCGCGGGCTTCCTTCGAGAGCTTGGTCTTCTCGATCTTCTCCTCGAGCTCGGCCAGTTCGTCGCGGCCGTCCTCGCCGTCGCCGAGCTCCTTCTGGATGGCCTTCATCTGCTCGTTGAGGTAGTACTCGCGCTGGGTCTTCTCCATCTGCCGCTTCACGCGGGTCCGGATGCGCTTCTCCACCTGGAGCACGGAGATCTCGCTCTCCATCAGCGACAGCACACGCTCGAGGCGCTGCGCCACCGTGGGGATCTCCAGGATCGCCTGCTTGTCGGCGATCTTGACCGCGAGATGCGAGCCGACCGTGTCGGCGAGCTTCGAGGGCTCGTCGATCTGCGTGACGGCGGAGACGACCTCGGGCGAGATCTTCTTGTTGAGCTTCACATAGTTCTCGAACTCGGAGATCACCGAGCGTGCCAGCGCCTCGGCCTCGACCCGGTCGCCGAGTTCGTCGGTGAGCGTCTCCGCGGTCGCCTCGTAATACTCGTCCGAACGGGTGAAAGCCTCGATCTTGGCGCGGCCGGCACCCTCGACCAGCACCTTCACGGTGCCGTCGGGCAGCTTCAGCAGCTGCAGCACGGAAGCCAGCGTACCGATCGTGTAGATCTGGTCCGTCGACGGATCGTCGTCACCGGCGTTGATCTGCGTGGCGAGCAGGATGTGCCGATCGGTGCGGACGGCCTCTTCGAGGGCGCAGATCGACTTCTCGCGTCCGACGAACAGCGGCACGATCATATGCGGGAATACGACGATGTCGCGCAGGGGCAAGACGGCGTAGGAGCCCGTCGAACCTGGGACGACCGGCTGGCGCGATTTCGACTGGGTCATAAGGTGGCTTCCCTTGTGCTCTGACGCCGGGCATTCGCTCCTCTCGACGAGCAAGCATCCTGCCACGGGCCGACCGGGCCGCGTATGGTCGGAGATCGGATCGAACGTGTGCGGCTGGCGACGCGGCACCGCACCTCGAAATGGGAGCGTGCGGCCACTGCGCTGTCGTTCAGGTGGCGCTCGCCGCCACCGCTTTCAAGTTTCACTTTCGCCGCAGCGAACGGGCCATGCCGCTGTTGCGGCACGGCCCGGATGTCTCACGCGCTGACGCTGGCCGGCGCTTCCTTGTTGCGGTCGCCGTGGATGTAGAGCGGCCGCGACTTGCCCTCCACGACCTCCGGTCCGATCACCACCTGCTCGACCGATTCCAGGCCCGGCAGATCGTACATCGTCTCCAGCAGGATCGTCTCCAGAATGGAGCGCAACCCGCGGGCGCCGGTCTTCCGCTCGATCGCCTTGCGGGCGACCATGGAGAGCGCCTCGTCCTGGAAGGTCAGCTCGACGTTCTCCATCTCGAAGAGACGGGCGTATTGCTTCACCAGGGCGTTCTTCGGCTCCTGCAGGATGCGCTTCAGCGCGGTCTCGTCGAGATCCTCGAGCGTCGCCAGGACGGGCAGACGGCCGACGAACTCGGGGATGAGGCCGAACTTCAAAAGATCCTCGGGCTCGACGGACCGGAACACCTCGCCGGTGCGGCGGTCGTCAGGGGCCTGCACGGTCGCGCCGAAGCCGATCGAGGTGCCCTTGCCGCGCTGGGAGATGATCCGCTCCAGCCCCGCGAAGGCGCCGCCGCAGATGAACAGGATGTTCGTCGTGTCGACCTGCAGGAACTCCTGCTGCGGGTGCTTGCGGCCGCCCTGCGGAGGCACGGAGGCGACGGTGCCCTCCATGATCTTCAGGAGCGCCTGCTGCACGCCCTCGCCCGAGACGTCGCGGGTGATCGAGGGGTTGTCCGACTTGCGGGAGATCTTGTCGATCTCGTCGATGTAGACGATGCCGCGCTGCGCCCGCTCGACATTGTAGTCGGAAGCCTGGAGCAGCTTGAGGATGATGTTCTCGACGTCCTCGCCGACGTAGCCGGCCTCGGTGAGCGTCGTGGCATCCGCCATCGTGAACGGCACGTCGAGGATGCGGGCGAGCGTCTGCGCGAGCAGCGTCTTGCCCGAGCCCGTCGGCCCGATCAGCATGATGTTGGACTTCGCCAGCTCGACGTCCGAGTGCTTCGTCGCGTGGGCGAGGCGCTTATAGTGGTTGTGGACTGCGACCGAGAGGACCTTCTTCGCGTAGTCCTGGCCGATGACGTAGTCATCGAGGACCCGGCGGATTTCCTTCGGGGTCGGGACGCCGTCGCGCGACTTCACGAGCGAGGATTTCGACTCCTCGCGGATGATGTCCATACACAGTTCGACGCACTCGTCGCAGATGAACACCGTCGGGCCCGCGATCAGCTTGCGGACCTCGTGCTGGCTCTTGCCGCAAAACGAGCAGTACAGCGTGCTCTTCGAGTCGTTGCCGCCAGTCTTGCTCATGTCCGTCTCCGCTCCGCGAGCGCGTCGCCGGCAAGGGACGAACGCGCATCGCTCATAGTTAAAGGTATCTGCCTAAAGAAACAGTCACCTCGGGGCCTGCATCGGGGCCGAAGGGATCAGAACCCCGATGCAATCATGCTGCCGCTTCCGGATCAACCTGCGGACTTTCCCGATCTGTCGCCAAAACGACGCATCGGGCCGCTGCCGGCTTCGCCGGCCGCAAATCATGCCGCTGCAGGCTCCGGCCGCTTGTGCAGGATGTCGTCGATGATGCCGAACTCCTTAGCGGCGTCGGCGGTCATGAAGTTGTCGCGCTCGAGGCCCTTCTCGATGGTCTCGTAGTCGCGGCCGGTGTGCTTCACGTAGATCTCGTTGAGGCGCCGCTTCAGGGCCTCGATCTCGCGGGCATGGATCAGGATGTCGGTGGCTTGGCCCTGGAACCCGCCAGAGGGTTGGTGGACCATGATGCGGGCGTTCGGCAGCGAGAAGCGCTGGCCGGGCTCACCGGCGCAGAGCAGCAGCGAACCCATCGAGGCCGCCTGACCCGTGCACAGCGTCGTCACCGGGCAGCGGATGAACTGCATGGTGTCGTAGATGGAGAGGCCCGAGGTCACCACGCCGCCGGGCGAGTTGATGTAGAAGGAGATTTCCTTCTTCGGGTTCTCGGCTTCGAGGAACAGCAGCTGCGCGACGATCAGCGATGCGCCGTAATCCTCGACCGGGCCGGTGAGGAAGATGATGCGCTCGCGCAGCAAGCGCGAATAGATGTCGAAGGCACGCTCGCCGCGGCTCGACTGCTCGACCACCATCGGGACGAGGTTGCTCTGAAAATAGTCGACCGGATCTCTCATCGTCACGCCCTCTGGGTCGGGGACCGGCCGGGACGAATCGCCCCGAAGCCGGTGTTACAAGCCAACTACGGCGGTACTTAACACCGCCTGATCGGGCCCGCTTCCCTGAACCCGGGTGCGGGCCTTAGCCGGCAGCCTTCTCGGCCGCCGCCTCGTTCGTCTCGGCAGGCGCGGCTTCCTCGTCGTCGTCGGCGAAGAGCGTCTCCTTGGAAACGGGCTCTTCAACGAGCGTGACCTGACCGAGGACGTGGTCGACGACCTTCTCCTCGAACAGCGGCGCGCGAAGCTCGGCGAGCGCCTGCGGATTGTTGCGATAGAAGTCGTAGACCACCTTTTCCTGGCCGGGGAACTGACGCACCCGGGCGAACAGGGCCTGGTTGACCTCTTCGTCGGAGATCTTGATATCGGCCGTCTCGCCGACCTGCGCAAGCACCAGTCCGAGACGCACCCGCCGCTCGGCGATGGTCTTGTACTCGGCGGTGGCCTTTTCCTCGGTCGTGCCCTCGTCCTCAAAGGTCTTTTCGCGAGTCTTCAGGTCCTGCTCGACCTGGGCCCAGACGCTGGCGAATTCCTGGGTCACGAGGCTCGGAGGCAGCTCGAAGGCGTACTTCTCGTCGAGGGCGTCGAGGAGCGCCTTCTTGAGCTTGCGGCGCGACTGTGCCTCGTAGTCGGTGCCGATGGCCTTGCTGACAGCCTCTTTCAGCTTCTCGAGGTCGTCCATGCCGAAGCGCTTGGCGAGTTCGTCGTCGATCACGACCTCGCCCGGGGCCTGGATGGACTTCACGGTGACATCGAACTCGGCATCCTTGCCGGCAAGCTGCTCGGCTTGGTAGCCCTCGGGGAAGGCGGTCTTGACGACACGGCTGTCGCCGGCCTTGGCGCCGACGAGCTCGTCCTCGAAGCCGGGGATGAAGCTGTTCGAACCGAGCTCCAGCTCGACGTCTTCACCCTTGCCGCCCTCGAACTCGACACCGTCGATCCGGCCGACGAAATCGATGGTGACCTTGTCGCCGGTCGCAGCCTCGGCACCCTCGTCCTTGGCGGAGAAGTCGCGGTTCTGCTTGGCCATGCGGTCCAGCGCCTCCTGCACCTCCTCGTCGGAGGGCTTCAGGACGGGCTTCGTCAGCGTGACGCCGGAGAGGTCGACGAGGTCGAAGGTTGGGAGCACTTCGAGCTTGATCTTGAAGGCGAGGTCGGCCTTGGCGTCGAGGGCGCGCTCGACGATGTTCTGCTCTTCGTCCTTCGGGAATTCGATCTGCGGCTCGAGTGCCAGCTTGAGGCTGTTGTCGGCGACGATCTTCTGGTTCGCCTCGTTGACGGCGTTCTGCAGCACGTCGGCCATCACGGACTTGCCGTAGACCTTGCGCAGATGCGCCACCGGCACCTTGCCGGGACGGAAGCCCTTGAGCTGGGCCTTGCCCTTGATGTTCGAGAGCTCGGTGTTCAGGCGATCCTCGAGCTCGCTCGCGGGCAGCAGCACCTGAAACTCGCGCTTCAGCCCTTCGGAAGTCGTCTCGGTCACCTGCATCGTCGTCTCGTCCGCTTCTCTGAAATTCGTACGCAATGGCTTCGTCCGCCGCGGGCAAGCCCGTGGCGGGGCGACGGACCGATCCGGGGGGTCGGGGGCCGTCTCGACGCGACCGCGGGGCAGCCCATCCCAGGCCCCTCGGCGGTCACGGCGGCTGGACTGGTGCGGGCGGAGGGGCTCGAACCCCCACGTCTTGCGACACTGGTACCTAAAACCAGCGCGTCTACCAATTCCGCCACGCCCGCGGGCACCTGCGAGGAGGCACACGTCCGGCCGCACAGGGGCGGCTCTATAACACGGGCATTCCGGGCCGCAGCAAAAAACTTACAGTCCCAGGCGGACCGGTGGCGGTTGGGTCCGCCCGCCGCTAAGAAACGGCCCGAGCGTTCCGCTTCGCCACAAACAATCCGAGTGCCATGCCGCCACGCGAAGCCCGGTCAGGACCCTCCCGACGCGCTCTCCTCGGAGGCGTCGCCGCCTTCGCCTGGGCGCCGCGTCCGGCCTTTTCCCAGAGCAACCCGAGCGCTGCACAGGCGGAGACGACCTGGACCACCGCCCCGGGTAAGGCGCGTCTGAAGCCTGAGCCGGCGCAGGAGACCCCGATCTGGTGCTTCGACGGCAAGTCGGTTCCGCCGGTGCTGCGGATCAAGCACGGCGAGGCGGTGCGCCTGAAACTCGAAAACAAGACCGAAAAACCGCTCTCCCTGCACTGGCACGGCGTGCGCAACCAGAACGCCATGGACGGGGTCGGCGGGGTGACGCAGCCGCCGATCGCGCCGGGCGCGACCTTCACCTACGCCTTCACGCCCCCGGATGCCGGGACCTCGGTGATCCGGCCACTGGTCGTCGGCGGATCGAGCGAGCCGTCCGGCCGCGGGCTTTCGGGCATGCTCGTCGTCGAGGAGAAGACGCCGCCGCCTGTCGATCGCGACCTGAGCTTCCTGCTGCAGGACGTGCGCCTCGACGACGACGGCCAGCCGCTACCCTTTGGTCAGGTCGCCTTCGCCGCAGCCTCGGGCCGGCTCGGCAATCTCGTCACCCTCAACGGGAAGCCGATTCCCGACGCCGTCGAGGTGCCGCCCGGCAGCCGTCTGCGGCTGCGCATCGCCAATGCCTGCAACGCGCGCACGACCCGCATCCGCTTCGACGGCGCCAAGGCCTACGTCGTGGCCGTCGACGGCCAGCCCACCGACACGTTCGAACCCCTTCGCGCGACGCTGCCCTTCGCGCCGGGTACCCGTTACGATCTGCTCGTCGACATGCCGGCCGAGGCCGGCGGCACGGTGACGATCAACGCGCTGATCGGCAGCGGCCTGGCACTCGCGACGATCACGACCAGGGGTACGCCGCTCACGCAGAAGCGCCCGGAGATCAAGGGGATCGGCAACAATACGCTGCTGCCGGCCGAGGTGCGTCTGCAGAACGCATTTCGCCGCGACCTGATCCTGACGGGCGGCGCCAAGGTCGACAAGGACAAGCCCGGCGTCGAGCCGGCCTATACCGGCGACCCGACCCGGATCTGGCAGGTCAACGGCGTCAGCGGCGCGGCGAGTGCCGCCCCCGCCTTCAGCGTGAAGCGCAGTCAGGTCGTGGTGCTGACGGTGCGCAACGACACATCGTTCCTGCAGACGCTCCACGTGCACGGCCACGCCTTCCGCCTGCTCCATCCCCTCGACGACGGCTGGGAGCCCTACTGGCTCGACACCTTCCAATTGCTCGACGGAAAGCTCGCCCGCATCGCCTTCCTCGCCGACAATCCCGGCCGCTGGCTGATCAGCTCCACGGTGCTTGAGCGGTTCGATACGGGGCTTTGGACGAGTTTCGAAGTCAGCTGAGCGCCAGCACCCCGGCCAACACCGCCGGCATCAACTCCGAAATGTCCTCCGCGATCAGCCCCGGCCCATGCCGGAGTCCGGCATCGCCGTGCAGCCAGACTCCGGCGCAGGAGGCTTCGAACGGGTCCATGCCCTGTGCCAGCAGTCCGGCGATCAGTCCGCCGAGTACGTCGCCGGAGCCGGCGGTGCCGAGATAGGGCGTGCCGTGGTCGTTGATCGCGGCCCGGCCGTCGGGCGCGGCGATCACGGTGTCGGCGCCCTTGAGCACCACGATGCCGCCGACGACCGCCGCGGCGCGCCGGGTGCGTTCGAGCTTGCTCAGGCCCTCGGCGACGGCGTCGGTGTTGGCGAAGAGCCGGGCGAACTCGCCCTCGTGCGGGGTCAGCACGGCCTGCGACCCGCCCTGGCCGAGATGGTCGGCGAGCAAAGGGGCCTGACCCTTGAAGCTCGTCAGCGCGTCGGCGTCGAGGACGAGCTTGCGGCCCGCCGAGGCTGCCACGGCGACGAGGTCGCGGGTGGCCTCGCCGATTCCGAGGCCGGGGCCGAGCAGCACCGTGTCGAGGCGCTCGTCGGTGAGGATGTCGTCGAGGTCGTCGGGACTGTCGCAGGCGCGCAGCATGATCGCGGTGAGGTGGGCGGCGTTCTCGGCCATCGCGCCGCTCGGCGAGACCACCGTGACCAATCCGGCGCCCACGCGCAGCGCCCCGCGGGCGGCAAGCCGCGCCGCGCCGGTCTTGAAAGCCGGGCCCGACAGGACGAGGGCGTGGCCGCGGGTGTACTTGTGGCCCTCCGCGTAGGGACGCGGAAATGCAGGATTCCAGAGATCCGGCCCATTGCGGAATGCCGGCGCCCCATCTGCGGCAAGGCCGGCCTTCAGCGCCGCTTCGCCCGCGCCGATATCCACGACATGCAGCGTCCCGCAGAGCGAGCGCCCCGGCTGGAGCAGATGGCCGGGCTTGAGCGCCACGAACGTCACCGTCTCCACCGCCGAGACCGCGACACCCCGGATCTCGCCGCTGTCGCCGTCGAGGCCGCTCGGCACGTCGACCGCGACCACCGGCGTGTCGGACCGGCCGATCGCCTCGATCAGCGCCCGCGCCTCACCGTCGATGTCCCGCGTCAGCCCGGCACCGAAGATCGCATCGACGATCACGTCGAAGCCGCTGAAATCGCCGGCAGCTCCTGCGGCCTCGACAGCATGCCCGGCACGCGTCCAATCGGCGGCTGCGAGCGCGGCGTCGCCGGAAAGAGCGGAAATGTCGCCCAGCAGACGCAGCACGACGGGAAGGCCGCCATCGGAGAGCAGCCTTCCCGCGACGAAACCGTCGCCGCCGTTGTTTCCGGGGCCGCACAGGATCAAGACTCGCCCGCCCGCCGGCACCCGGGTGCGAACGCGATCGGCCACTGCCGCCCCGGCAGCCTGCATCAGCGCGTAGCCCGGCACACCGCCCGCGATGGCGGTCTCGTCGACCCGCCTCATCGCCGCGACGGTGATCAGACGGTTGGTCGTCATCGGTAGCGTCTCCGGTTCATGCTCGCGCATCGCTCAAGCCTTGCCTGCGGAATGGGCCATTGCGAGCAAATCGCCCAGATAATGCGCAGAATCTGCTCAACGCTTATGCAGTTTGCCCGAGGCTCCCGGCAAAACCCCGTGGCGGTCTTCGGGAGGCGGTGCTAGGAATCCATATCCTCGCGAAAGCGCAGATCAGGCGCCACCGAATGAAGAAGATCGAAGCGATCATCAAGCCGTTCAAGCTCGATGAGGTGAAGGAAGCTCTGCAGGACGTGGGGCTTCAAGGCATCACCGTGATCGAGGCCAAGGGCTTCGGTCGCCAGAAGGGTCACACCGAGCTGTATCGCGGCGCGGAATACGTCGTCGACTTCCTGCCCAAGGTGAAACTCGAGATCGTGCTCGGGGACGCGCAGGTCGAGGCTGCCGTGGAGGCGATCCGCAAGTCTGCTCAGACCGGCCGCATCGGCGACGGCAAGATCTTCGTGTCGACGATCGAGGAAGCCATTCGCATCCGCACCGGCGAGACGGGGCCGGACGCGATCTGAGATGGGTGGCCGGGCGACAGCCGCGCGCCGCGCCTTTCGGGCCTTGCACGCGCAGGGCTGTTTTGTCCTTCCGAACCCTTGGGATGTCGGTAGTCTCAGGCGGCTCGAAGAGCTCGGCTTTCCTGCGCTCGCTTCGACCAGCGCAGGCTTGGCTTGGAGCACGGGCCTCGACGACAGGGCCGTGACCCGTGACGCGGTGCTCGACCACCTCTGCACGCTCTGCGCCGCAACCGACCTGCCCGTGAACGCCGATTACGAATCCGGCTTTGCGGACGATCCCGAGAGCGTGGCCGCGAACGTCGCGCTGGCGATGGAGACGGGTGTCGCCGGGCTCTCGATCGAGGATCGCGCCGGCGACGACCTCTACGACACCACGCTGGCCGTCGAGCGTATCGCAGCGGCCCGGACAGCGATCGACGCCGTCGACCCACAGACGATCCTCGTCGGCCGCAGCGAGAGTTTCCTGGTCGGTCGGAAGGACCTCGGGCCGACCATAGACCGGCTTGTCGCCTATGCCGAGGCGGGCGCCGACTGCCTCTACGCACCCGGTTTTTCGGACCCGGACGGCATCCGCGCCATCGTGCAGGCCGTCGCGCCGAGATCCGTCAACGTGCTGCTGACCGCCCCGTCGATGCGCGTGGCCGACCTCGCTGCGCTCGGCGTGCGCCGGATCAGCACCGGCAGCCGCCTCGCCTTCGCCGCCTGGGCCGGCTTCGACGCTGCGGCACGGATGCTGCTGGAGGACGGCGCATTGCCGCCCGCGAGCTTCACGGGCACCTGATCACCCTTCGGTTCGCTCTCCCTCGAAACCCGACCGCGAGTCTTCTCCTGCCGAACCTCAACGACGTCGTGAGCGAGATCGCCGAGGAGATGCGGCAGCGGCCGGATCGCGGCGACGTCGCCACCTACATTCCCGAACTCGCCCGCGCCGACCGACAAGCCTTCGGCATCGCCGTGATCGACAATGCCGGCCAAATCGCAGCCGCCGGCGATTGCGAAACGCTGTTTTCGGCGCAGAGCATCACCAAGGTGTTCACGCTGACCCTGGCGCTCGGCATGGTCGGCGACAGGCTCTGGCGGCGGGTCGGCCGTGAGCCCTCCGGCAACCCGTTCAACTCCATCGTCCAGCTGGAGCTGGAAAAGGGCGTGCCGCGCAATCCCTTCATCAATGCCGGCGCCATCGCCGTCACCGACGTGATCCTGTCCGGGCACCAGCCGCGCGAAGCGCTGGGCGAGATCCTGCGCTTCATGCGCGAACTGGCCGAAGATCCGACGATCGCGATCGACGAGGCCGTGGCGGCCTCCGAGAAGCGCACGGGCTTCCGCAACGTCGCGCTCGCCAATTTCATGAAGTCCTACGGCGTGTTGGACAATCCGGTGGACTTCACCCTCGGCGTGTATTTTCACCACTGCGCCATCGCGATGTCGTGCCGGCAGCTCGCCATGGCCGGGCGCTACCTCGCACACGAAGGACGCAACCCCGCGACCGGCTTTCTGGTGATCTCGCCGGAGCGGGCCCGCCGCATCAACGCGATCATGCTGACCTGCGGCCACTACGATGGCTCGGGAGAGTTCGCCTACCGGGTCGGCCTGCCGGGCAAGAGCGGCGTCGGCGGCGGCATTCTCGCCATCGCGCCGGGAAAAGCCTCGATCGCGGTGTGGTCGCCGGGGCTCGACGCGGCCGGCAACTCGCATCTCGGGCGGATAGCACTGGAGACGCTGACCAAGCGCATGGGCTGGTCGATCTTCGGGGATTGATCGACCCGCGTCATTCCGGGATCCGCTGCGTGGCCTCGAAATGACGGTGAGGAATCGATAACCGAAACGAAAAGCGGCGCGGAACCATTTGGTCCGCGCCGCCGGGCTCGTCGATCTTATCGCAAAAGTTAGGCTGCGGCCTCGCTCATCGAAGCTTCCATCTGCACTGAGGCGATGGTCTTCAGGATCTGCGAGGCGATCTGGTAGGGGTCCCCCTGGCTGTTGGGGCGACGATCTTCCAGGTAGCCCTTGTAGCCGTTGTTCGCGAAGGAATGCGGCACGCGGATCGAGGCGCCGCGGTCGGCGATGCCGTAGCTGAACTGGTCGATCGCCGCAGTCTCGTGCTTGCCGGTCAGGCGCATGTGGTTGTCGGGGCCGTAGACCGCGATGTGGTCGGCGATGTTGTCCTTGAAGGCCGCCATCAGCTTCTCGAAGTACTCTTTGCCGCCGACCGTCCGAAGGTGCTCGGTCGAGAAGTTGGCGTGCATGCCCGAGCCGTTCCAATCGGTGTCGCCGAGCGGCTTGCAGTGATACTCGACGTCGATCTCGTACTTCTCGCAGAGGCGCTGCAGCAGGTAGCGGGCGACCCACATCTCGTCGGCAGCCTTTTTGGAGCCCTTGCCGAAGATCTGGAATTCCCACTGGCCCTTGGCCACTTCGGCGTTGATGCCCTCGTGGTTGATGCCGGCGTCGAGGCAGAGGTCGAGATGCTCTTCGACGATCTGGCGCGCGAGGGAGCCGACGTTCGAGTAGCCGGCGCCGCAATAATACGGACCCTGCGGGGCCGGGTAGCCGGCGGCGGGGAAGCCGAGGGGGCGGCCGTCCTTGTAGAAGAAGTATTCCTGCTCGAAGCCGAACCAGGTGTTGTCGTCGTCGATGATGGTGGCGCGCTTGTTGGTGGCGTGCGGTGTCTGGCCGTCCGGCATCATCACTTCGCACATCACCAGGATGCCGTTCTTGCGCGTCGAGTCGGGGAAGTGGCGCACGGGCTTCAGCATGCAGTCGGAGCTACCGCCCTCGGCCTGCTTGGTCGACGAGCCGTCGAAACCCCACATCGGGAGCTGCTCGAGCGTCGGGAAGCTGTCGAATTCCTTGATCTGCGTCTTGCCACGCAGGTTCGGCGTCGGCGTGTAGCCGTCGAGCCATAGATACTCGAGCTTGTATTTTGTCATCCCTGCATTCTCTCGTTCGCCGATCAGGCTCGGTCTGAGGACATCCGGGCGCCACCGGGTCGTCTGCCGACGAGCGCAGGCTTGCATGATGCGTGCCAGCGCATTCTGCCCGACGGGCTGCTTTGCTGGCGCGCGAACGGGCATCCGGTGCCCGGAAAAAGCACGGGCTTACTCCGGTCGGTACCGGCCATAGAACGAATTACCCCGCAGAATGCCTCAAAAAGCGGCACAATCCCCGGTGCGCATGTCTGGCAACGCGTGCGCTCGGGGGATATCAGTGCCCCCGGCCAACGTGCGTGACGGGAGGGCGCACGGGACCAGGGTCCGTCCGGCACGCTCGCGCGTCTGGTACACGAGGACCCGTCCGAGCCCCATCGTCGCGAACGTTCCGGCGAGACCGGCCGCCCGACGCGGCCGTGAAACGGAATGATCCCTCGAACGGGGTGGCCACGCTCCCTTGCCTACGCTCCCTGCCCGAGGAGAACGCCGACGATGAAGAACGCAGCCGAAGTCCTGAAGGCGATCAAGGACAACGACGTCAAATACGTCGACCTCCGCTTCACCGATCCGCGGGGCAAGTGGCAGCACGTCACCTTCGACGTCTCGCTCGTCGACGACGAGCTGTTTTCCGAAGGCACGATGTTCGACGGCTCCTCGATCGCCGGTTGGAAGGCGATCAACGAATCCGACATGCTGCTGATGCCCGACCCGGTCACGGCGTGCATGGACCCGTTCTTCTCGGCCTCGACCATGTCGATCGTCTGCGACGTGCTCGAGCCCTCCACCGGCGCGCCCTATTCACGCGACCCGCGCTCGACCGCCAAGCTCGCCGAGGCCTTCCTGAAGTCGACCGGCATCGGCGACACGATCTTCGTCGGCCCCGAGGCCGAGTTCTTCGTGTTCGACGACGTGAAGTTCGGCTCGGACCCCTACAAGACCGGCTTCGAGCTTGATTCGACCGAGCTGCCGTCGAACGGCTTCACCGATTACGAGGGCGGCAACCTCGGCCACCGTATCCAGACCAAGGGCGGCTACTTCCCGGTGCCCCCGCAGGATTCGGCGCAGGACATGCGCGGCGAGATGCTGGCCGCGATGCAGTCCATGGGCGTCAAGGTCGAGAAGCACCACCACGAGGTGGCCTCCGCGCAGCACGAACTCGGCATGAAGTTCGACACGCTGACGCTGCTCGCCGACCACATGCAGATCTACAAGTACGCGATCCACAACGTGGCCCAGAGCTACGGCAAGACCGCGACCTTCATGCCGAAGCCCGTCTACGGCGACAACGGCTCGGGCATGCACGTGCACCAGTCGATCTGGAAGGACGGCAAGCCGCTCTTCGCCGGCAACAAGTACGCCGACCTCAGCCAGGAATGCCTCTGGTACATCGGCGGCATCATCAAGCACGCCAAGGCGCTCAACGCCTTCACCAATCCGTCCACCAACTCCTACAAGCGCCTCGTGCCGGGCTACGAGGCTCCCGTGCTGCTCGCCTACTCGGCGCGCAACCGCTCGGCCTCCTGCCGCATCCCGTGGACGACGAACCCGAAGGCCAAGCGCGTCGAGGTCCGCTTCCCAGACCCGATGGCGAACCCCTACCTTGCCTTCTCGGCCCTGCTGATGGCCGGCCTCGACGGCATCATCAACAAGATCGATCCGGGCCCGGCCATGGACAAGGACCTCTACGATCTGCCGCCGAAGGAGCTGAAGAAGATCCCGACGGTGTGCGGCTCGCTGCGCGAAGCCCTGCAGAACCTCGACAAGGACCGCGCCTTCCTCAAGGCCGGCGGCGTGTTCTCGGACGACCAGATCGACTCGTTCATCGAGCTGAAGATGCAGGAGGTCATGCGCTACGAGATGACCCCGCACCCGGTCGAGTTCACGATGTACTACTCGCTCTGAGACTCTTCGGAGTTTTCGGGACGATCGGGGGCCGGAGCGATCCGGCCCCTTTTTCGTTTCTGCTGTCGGAAAGACGGCGGGAGACTATCCTCCCCTATGTCGCCAAATTCGGAGCCCGCCATGAGCCTCGTCGTCCCCGTCATCCTCGGCTCGGTCCGCTCCGACCGACTGGGCATCCGCGCGGCGCACTTTCTCGTGGCGCAATTGGAAGCCCGTGGTTTCGAGGCGCCTCTGGTAGACCCGGCCGAACTGAAGCTCCCGCTGCTCGACCGGATGTACAAGGAATACCCGAAGGGCGAGGCGCCCAAGGTCCTCGAGGACCTCGCGACGCTCTATCGCCGCGCCGACGCCTTCGTGGTCGTGTCGGCCGAGTACAACCACTCGATCCCGCCGGCCCTCTCGAACACCCTCGATCACTTCCTCGAAGAGTACTTTTGGCGGCCCTCGGGCATCGTCTGCTACTCGGCCGGCCAGTACGGCGGCGTTCGCGCGGCGATGCAGCTCCGCGCGATGATGGCCGAGCTCGGTGCGCCGAGCATTCCCTCCCTGCTGCCGATCCCGCGCATTCACAAGGCGCTGAGCGAGGCCGGCGAGCCGGCCGAGGACTGGCTCGGCAAGGCGGCCAAGAAGTTCGTCGACGAACTGGCCTGGTATGCCGAGGCACTGAAGGCGAAGCGCGCCGAGGGCACGCCGTACTGATGCCGCCGCCCTGGTGGCACCCCACTTGCCACGGCCCGACCGGGACCGGACGAACACGGATCGGGATTGTGGATGAACGAGAGCGTCGAGCGGGTCAGCGCGTGTCTGGCCGACCTCGTCAGGGCGGCGCTGGTGTCGGATGATCGGCGCAGCCTCGAATTCCGGGATGCCGCAAGGAAAGGTCTAGCCGCCTTGACGGCCGACCCGCCGGATCCGGGCTCGGTCCGGATCGACGGCGCCTGGACCTTCGGCATCCGCGCCGCCGAGTCGCCGGAGATGGCGGCTGAGGAGGGGCGGGTGAACCTCACCCTGCCGCAGGACAGCCCATTCACGCTCGCCGAACTCGTCGATCCGGCCTTCGACGTCGATGCGGCCGTCGAGCGCATCGCCAACTCGGCCTCGACCGGCTGATCCCCAGCCCTGGACGGCAAAGGCGTTGCCGCGGGGCGGCGGCAAGCCCATGTTCCCGGCATCGGTCTGACGGCCGGCCCTTTTTCCAATTCAGTGCGCTGGCCCCCAAGGCCCGGTGCAGCGAGCCCTTTTTCTTTGACCAGACGCATCACACCCGCACCGGCCACCGGCGCCCTCCCCTCGCGCGAGACGATCGTCGCGTTCATCGCGGATTCCACCGAAAAGGTCGGCAAGCGCGAGATCGCCAAGGCCTTCGATATCAAGGGGTCCGACCGGATCGAATTGAAGCGCATCCTCAAGGAGATCGAGGAGGACGGTGCGATCGAGCGCGGACGTGGCGGGTTCAGCAAGGCCGGCCGCCTGCCCCCTGTCGTGCTCGCCGACATCTTTTCGCGGGATCGCGATGGCGAACTCCTGGCCCGCCCGGCGCAGTGGGAGGCCAAGGATGGCGAGGCTCCGCGCATCATCGTTCAGATGCCCCGCGGCGGCCGCAAATCCGACCGCCCCGCCCCCGGAATCGGCGATCGCGCGTTGATCCGCGTCGAGCCGGATGGCGACACGCCGGGCCGGTACACCGGCCGCATCGTCAAGGTGATCGGCAAGAACAAGTCCGAGGTCATCGGCATCTATCGCGCCGGTCGTGATGGCGGGCGCTTGGTCCCTGTTGAGAAGCGCTCGCAGGGTCGCGAGATCGCGATTCCGCCGGGCGAAGAGGGCGAGGCGCGCGACGGCGACCTCGTCAGCGTGTCGCTGGAGAGCGAGACCCGCTTCGGCCTGCCGAAGGGCCGTGTGCGCCAGCGGCTCGGCTCGCTCGGCTCCGAGAAGGCGGTGAGCCTGATCGCCCTGCACCTCCACAACATTCCGCATGTCTTCGCCAAGGATACGCAAGCCGAGGCCGATGCGGTGAAGGAGGTCGGCCTGAAGGGCCGCGAGGATTGGCGCGATCAACCGCTGATCACCATCGATCCGCCCGACGCCAAGGATCACGACGACGCCGTGATGGCGGAGCCGGACCCCGATCCGAAGAACGCGGGCGGCTTCATCGTCACCGTCGCGATCGCTGACGTGGCCGCCTATGTCCGGCCCGGCAGCGCCCTCGACCGCGAGGCGCTGATGCGCGGCAACTCGGTCTATTTCCCCGACCGGGTCGTGCCGATGCTGCCCGAGCGCATCTCGAACGATCTCTGCTCCCTACGCGAGAACGAGGACCGGCCGGCGCTCGCCGTGCGCATGGTCGTCGCCGCCGACGGCACAAAGCGCCGCCACACCTTCCACCGCGTGATGATGCGCTCGCGCGCCAAGCTCGCCTACGCCCAGGCCCAGGCTGCCATCGACGGCCGTCCCGACGAGACGACGACGCCGCTCCTGGAGCCTGTGCTGCGCCCGCTCTACGCCGCCTACGAGGCCCTGAAGCAGGCGCGCGACGCCCGTGGCCCGCTGGCGCTCGATCTCCCCGAGCGCAAGGTGCTGCTGGGGCCGGACGGCTCGGTCGACCGGGTAATCGTGCCGGAGCGGCTCGAAGCGCACCGGCTCATCGAAGAGTTCATGATCCAGGCGAACGTCGCCGCCGCCGAGACGCTGGAAGCCGCGAAGTCGCCGCTGATCTATCGCGTCCACGACGAGCCGGCGCTGGAAAAGCTGCGGGCGCTCGGTGAGGTGCTCGCTTCCATCGGAATCAAGCTGCCGAAGGACGGGGTCCTCAAGCCGGCTCTGTTCAATCGCATTCTCGGCACGGTCGCCGAGACCGAGCACGCGATCTTCATCAACGAGGTCATCCTGCGCACCCAGGCGCAGGCGATCTATTCGAGCCAGAATCTCGGGCACTTCGGGCTGAACCTGCGCCGCTACGCGCATTTCACCTCCCCGATCCGGCGTTACGCCGACCTCATCGTGCACCGTGCGCTGATCACGGCCGGCCGGCTCGGTTCGGACGGCCTGCCCTCAGACACCACCGTCGGCATGCTCGACGCCGTCGGCGAGCAGATTTCGGCAGCCGAGCGCCGCGCCATGGCGGCCGAGCGCGAGACCATCGACCGCCTCATCGCGCATCACCTCGCCGACCGGATCGGCGCGACCTTCACGGGGCGCATCTCCGGCGTCACCCGCGCCGGGATATTCGTGAAGCTCGCCGAAACCGGGGCGGACGGCTTCGTCCCGGCCTCGACCATTGGCGCCGACTTCTACCGCCACGATGAGACCCGCCACGCGCTCGTCGGCGACCGCACTGGCGAGACGTTTCGCTTGGGAGACACCGTCGAGGTCAAGCTCGTCGAGGCCGCGGCCGTTGCCGGTGCGCTGCGCTTCGAGATTCTGTCCGATGGGCGGGCCGGTTCCGGTCGGCCGGGGGCGGGCGGACGCCCGAAGTTCCACAAGGCGAAGTCGCCGAAGACCAGCTACGGCCCGCCCGGCACGGCCTCGAAGCGCGGCAAGCCCCCGGCCGCCGGTCGCAACACACCCAACCGCAAGCGCGGGTCGCGCGGCTGAGGGGCGTGGTGTAGGACATCGGCCATGCCGCTCGAAACGAAGCACGAGATCGATCCGCCGCCGGCCGCCGTCCCCGACGCGGTCGTACGGACCAAACTGATCCCGGCCATGGCGCTCGGCTTCGTCTGCCGCTGCCCGCATTGCGGCGAGGGGCGGATCTTCGGCCGATTTCTCAAGGTGAAGCCCGCTTGCGAGGCCTGCGGGCTTTCGCTCGAAGGCCACCGCGCCGACGACCTGCCGCCCTACCTCGTGATCTTCATCGTTGGGCACATCGTCGGTTACCTGATCCTGAAGATCGAGATGGGCTACGACCTGCCGCTCTGGGTCTCGGCGACCCTCTGGCCCGGGCTGACGCTTGGGTTGGCGCTCGGGCTGCTCCAGCCCGTGAAGGGCGCTGTGATCGGGCTGCAATACGCCATGCGCATGCACGGCTTCGACACCTCTCTTCCCTCGCGGCCCGGAGCCGAGGAGACGCGCGTTGGACCAGCCGACACCGCTGCCGGCATCGGCCGCGTCTGAGACGCGGAGCCGCGCGGCTCCGGCTCTGCGCCCGCGCGATGCCGCGACGCTGATCCTCGTCGATCGCGCGAAGAAGAAGCCGCGCGTGCTGATGGGCCGGCGCCATGCCGGCCTTGCCTTCATGGGCGGCAAGTTCGTGTTTCCCGGCGGGCGGGTCGAGCCCTCCGATCGCAGGATGATCGTCGCGGGCGCACTGCCCCAGCGCAGCGAGGACGCCCTCGACGCCCGCCTCGTCCGCGCTTCCCCGATGCTCGGCCGCTCGCTAGCGCTCGCCGCCATCCGCGAGACCTACGAGGAGACCGGGCTGATGGTCGGGTCGCGTGATTACGGGCCGCCGGAGCGCGCACCCGAGGGGGCTTGGCAGGCCTTCGCCGAGGAGGGCGTATTTCCGGATCTCGAAGCCCTGCATCTGCTCGCCCGCGCCATCACGCCGCCGGGCCGTCCGCGCCGCTTCGACACCCGCTTCTTCGTCGCCGACCGCACGGCGGTGGCTGCCGAGCGCCCCGGCATCGTCGGGCCGGATGCCGAGCTCACCGAGATCGCCTGGGTCGGTCTCGACGAGGCCCGCAAGCTCGACCTGCCCCGTATCACCCGCTTGGTGCTCGACGATCTGGAGGCCGCGGCAGCCCTCGACTTCAAGCCGTTCCGCGCGATCCCGTTCTACTTCGAGCGGTATGGAAAGGGGTTGCGGGAATTGCTGTGATGGGGTTTGCGACCCTCAACACAGCACCCTCGTCATTCCGGGGTCGCCGCAGGCGAGAACCCGGAACCCACGACTGGCCGCAGCGTGTCGGGTGGGTTCCGGGTTCCGCTTCGCGGCCCCGGAATGACGTGGAGGGTTTCAGTTCGGCGCGAGGGTAGCTTTTAAACCATGACCGACACGGATCCCCGCGACCTCGGCCTCTGCCCGGACCGCCTCGAGCGCATCGACGCCTGGATGCGGCGCTACGTGGACGAGGGCAAACTTGCCGGCCTGTCGGTGCATTTCGCACGACGCGGCAAGACGGGATTCGCGCGCGCTCACGGCAAGGCCGACATCGCCCGCGACCGGCGCTTCGACACGGAGACCATCGTCCGCATCTATTCGATGACCAAGCCGCTGACCTCGGTGGCGGTGATGATGCTCTACGAGGAAGGCCGCTTCCAGCTCGACGATCCGCTGAGCCGCTTCCTGCCGGACTTCGCCGAGATGCGCGTCGCGGTAGGCGGCAACCGGGTCAAGTTGGAGACCGTGCCGGCTCTACGGCCGATCACGATCCGCGACCTCCTCACCCACACGTCCGGCCTGACCTACGGCTTCATGGAGGCGACGCTGGTCGATGCGCTCTACCGGGTGCACGGCATCGACTTCCAGACCTCGGAGCATTCCCTTGCCGATCTGGTCGCCCGGGTGGCGAAGCAGCCGCTGCTCGCGCAGCCCGGCGCGGAGTGGAACTATTCGGTCGCCACCGACGTCCTCGGCCACCTCGTTGCCGTCGTCTCCGGCCTGCCGTTCTCGGAGTTCCTGCGCGAGCGCGTGCTGAAGCCGCTCGGCATGCACGACACCGATTTCTTCGTGGCCGAGGACAAGCGGGAGCGCTTCGCCGCCAACTACGCCTTCGATCGCACCGGCCAGCTCAAGGTCTACGACGATTCCGAGGGCAGCCGATTTCTCAGCCCCCGACCCGTGACCTCCGGTGGCGGCGGGCTCACGGGCACGGCGCCGGACTACTTGCGCTTCTGCCGCTTCATCCTGAACCGGGGCGAACTCGACGGTGTGCGCCTGCTCGGCCGCAAGACCGTCGAACTGATGATCGCCAACCACCTGCCCGGCGACATGGCCGCGATGGGGCAGCCTCGCTTTTCGGAATCCGCCTATACCGGCATCGGCTTCGGGCTCGGCTTCTCGGTGATGCTCGATCCGGCCAAGGCGCAGATCGTCGGCACGCCGGGCGAGGTCGCCTGGGGCGGCCTCGCCAGCACCTCGTTCTGGATCGACCCGGCCGAGGATCTCGCCGTGGTCCTCTTCGCCCAGCTCATCCCCTCCTCCGCCTTGCCGATCCGGCGCGAATTGCGGGTGCTGACCTACGCGGCTCTCGTCGACTGACGCCCACCTCGCGGGTGCTCGTGGCGAAAACCTTGCATGCAGGCCGGCGTTCCGCCCGCGTCGGCGGACGATGGAGGCGGTCGTAGAACCGCCGGACATTCAGGCAAGAGACAGAGCATGAAGCGCGAAGACCTCACGGAAAAGCTCCTCGACATCAAGCGTGAGAAGGGCTGGACCTGGAAGCACATCCAGGCCGAGATCGGCGGGATCTCGCCGATCCTGATCACGGCCGCCTGCATGGGCCAGATGAAGCTGCCGAAGGCTCAGGCGAAGAAAGCCGCCGAGCTGTTCGGCCTCTCGGAATCCGAGGAGCGGATGCTGAACGAGGCGCCCTATCGCGGCTCGATCCCGCAGATGCCGCCGACCGACCCGCTGATCTACCGCTTCTACGAACTGGTGATGGTCTACGGCACCACTTGGAAGGAGCTGATCCAGGAGGATTTCGGCGACGGCATCATGTCGGCGATCGACTTCAACATGACCATGGAGCGCGAGCCCAACAACAAGGGCGACCGGGTCAAGATGAACCTCTCGGGCAAATTCCTGCCGTACAAGTACTACGACAACGAGGACGGCGTGCCGGAATACGGCTTCAAGGAGAGCTGAGGCCTCCACTCACACCCTCGTCATTCCGGGTTTCGCTCCGCGGCCCCGGAGTGACGACGGGGGTCGAGTGTGCCCTGCGACGGGTTGCCTCCGCCGACCGCCTTCTCTCGATACCCTCCGACGATTACCCTCCGCACCGTCCCGGCCCACGAGCCCGGGACGGTGCGTCGCAGGCGTTCGAACGCCCAAGCTGAAACGTAACCGGCGCGCGAACCGTACGAATGGGGAGATGATCCATCCCCGTTTCGGGAGAAGCGCCCATGAACCGCCGCCAGACCCTGTTTGCCGGAGCCTCGCTCGCCGGATTGCTGTCGGGCCTGAAGCTGTCCCATCCCGCACTCGCCGCCTTCGAGGTCGTGAAGAGCGACGAGGAGTGGCGCAAGCAGCTCGACCCGGTCGCCTATAACGTCCTCCGCAAACAGGGCACCGAGCGTGCCGGCACCAGCCCCCTCGACCGTGAGAAGCGGACGGGCACCTTCGCCTGCGCCGGCTGCGACCAGCCGCTGTTCTCCTCGCAGACCAAGTTCGAGAGCGGAACCGGCTGGCCGAGCTTCTACCAGCCGATGGCCGGCGCCGTCGGCGAGAGCACCGATCGGGCCTACGGCATGGCTCGCACTGAGGTGCATTGCAGCCGCTGCGGCGGCCATCTCGGCCACGTCTTCAACGACGGCCCCAAGCCGACCGGCCTGCGCTACTGCATGAACGGCGCGGCCTTGAACTTCCGGGCGGCTTGAGCCGCCTCTTCCTTGTTCAGACACGCACGGAGGTCCCGATGACCCTGTCCAAGTTCTTCAAATCTGCCGCCGTCGCCTGGCCGCTCGCCCTTGGGACGACCGCCGGTCTCGGCCTGCTCGCAACGCTCTCGCTGCCGCAGGGCGTCGCGTTTGCCGAAGAGGCCGGCCAGCGCGTGCCGGAGGCGGCCGCCAGATCCAGCGAGACTCCCGGCAAGCTGCGCACGGCGACGGTCGCCGGGGGCTGTTTCTGGGGCGTCCAGGGCGTGTTCCAGCACGTGAAGGGCGTGACGCAGGCGGTGTCGGGCTATGCCGGCGGCAGCCGCGAGACAGCCAACTACACCGCCGTCGGACGTGGCCGCACCGGCCATGCCGAGGCCGTCAAGATCACCTACGATCCGTCGGTGATCCGCTACGACGAACTGCTGCAGATCTACTTCTCGGTCGCCCTCGACCCGACGGAGGTGAACCGCCAGGGTCCCGATTCCGGCACGCAGTACCGCACCGCGATCTTCCCGGCGGATCCCGAGCAGGCCAAGGTCGCCAAGGACTACATCGCCCAGCTCGACGCGGCGAAGGTCTATGGCCGTCCGATCGCAACGAAGATCGAGCCCGGCGCGGCCTTCTATCCGGCCGAGGACTACCACCAGGACTACATGGCCTTGAACCCGGACGCCGGATACATCGTCGCGAACGACGCGCCGAAGCTGCGCGATCTGCAGCGCTACTTTCCGGAGCGCTCCAACGCCGAACCGGTCCTCGTCGGCAAGCCGAAGGCATAACGCTCAGGTCAGTCCAGCCGTGGACGGATGCCCGTCCCGGTGCAATCGCCCTTTGCCCCGCCCGCCGTTTTCGGTGATGGGTGGGGCATGAACATCCTGCTCATCGGATCCGGCGGGCGCGAGCACGCGCTCGCCTGGGCGATCTCCAAGTCCCCGCTCTGCGACCGCCTGTTCAGCGCCCCGGGCAATCCCGGCACGGCGCAGCACGGGTCGAACTTGCCCGACCTGAACGTCGCCGATCACGCGTCGGTTGTCGCGTTCTGCCAATCCGAAAAGATCGGTCTCGTGGTGGTGGGGCCTGAGGTGCCGCTGGTCGCCGGGCTCGTTGACGACCTCACGGCTGCCGGCATCCGCGCTTTCGGCCCGACCAGGGCCGCCGCTCAGCTGGAGGGTTCCAAGGGCTTCACCAAGGAACTCTGCGCCGAGTACGACATCCCCACTGCCGCCTTTGCCCGCTTCACCGAGGTCGACGCCGCCCTCGCGTACCTTCGCGAAAAGGGTGCGCCGATCGTGGTCAAGGCCGACGGCCTCGCCGCCGGCAAGGGCGTCGTCGTCGCCGAGAGTCTGCGTGAAGCGGAGGCCGCAATCCGCGCCATCCTCGACGTGCCCGGAGCCGCCCTCGTCATCGAGGAATGCCTGTTCGGCGAGGAAGCCAGCTTCTTCGCGCTCTGCGACGGCACCCGCGCCATCCCCGTCGGCACCGCCCAGGATCACAAACGCGTCTTCGACGGCGACCGCGGTCCGAACACCGGCGGCATGGGTGCCTACTCGCCGGCGACGGTCCTCACGCTTGCGCTCGAAGCCGAGGTGATGGAGCGCATCATCGGCCCGACCCTGCGCGGCATGGCCGAGCGCGGCACGCCCTTCACCGGCATCCTCTATGCCGGGCTCATGCTGACGGCCGATGGTCCGAAGCTCATCGAGTACAACACCCGCTTCGGCGACCCGGAGGCGCAGGTGCTGATGCCGCGCCTCGCCGCGGATCTCGTGCCGGCGCTGATCGCGGCCTGCGATGGCGATCTGTCCAACGTTTCCCTCCCCTTCGACGAGAGCCGTGCCGCGCTGACCGTGGTGATGGCGGCGGCCGGCTATCCCGGCACGGTGGTGCGCGGCTCGCAGATCCGCGGCGTCTCGGAGGCACAGGCCGACGACGTCATCGTCTTTCACGCCGGAACCCGCAGCGAGAACGACGGACTCTACGCCGATGGCGGCCGCGTGCTCGCCGTGACGGCCGTCGGCCCCAGCATTCGAGAGGCGCAGGCCCGCGCCTATGCCGCCGTCGGCCGGATCGACTGGCCCGAGGGCTTTTGTCGGAGCGACATCGGCTACCGTGCGGTGAGCCGCGAGGCGGAGAACGCCGACAACTGAGGGTGCCGTGAGCCTCGACCCGCTCAGTCTCGCCTTCGACGCCGCGCGAGAAGCGGCAGCCCTCGGCGAAGTGCCCGTCGGCGCGGCGGTCGTCCGCGACGGTGTCGTGCTGGCCGTCGCCGGCAACCGCCCCCGAACGCTTCACGATCCGACGGCCCACGCCGAGATCCTGGCGATCCGCGCCGCCTGTGCCGCCATCGGCGACGAACGGCTCGTCGGCTGCGATCTCTATGTGACGCTGGAGCCTTGTGCGATGTGCGCCGGCGCCATCTCCTTCGCCCGCATCCGCCGGCTCTATTATGGGGCCGCCGATCCAAAGGGCGGCGGCGTCGAGCATGGCCCGCGCGTCTTCAACCAGCCGACCTGCCATCACGCGCCTGAAGTCTATGGCGGTTTTCGCGAAGCCGAGGCCGCCACCCTCCTCAGGGCCTTCTTCCAGGCCCGGCGGGTCGACGGCGGTTAAACCCGGAAGAACGCCGTGAGCGCAGCGAGCGTTTCGGTAGGGTTTTCCTCGGCCAAAAAATGCCCGCTGGCGATGGTGCGGCCCGTCGCCCCCGGCGCGAAGGTTCGTCGCCACACGGCGAGCGCACTTTCCGGCTTGTCCTTGTCGAGGTAGTCGCTGCTCGCGAGAACGAGGACGGGCATCGGCAGCGTCTTCCCGTCTGTGAGATCGGCCTGGTCCGCAGCGCGATCAGGTCCGTCGGGGCCTCCGGCGCGATAGTCCTCGCACATGGCATGGATGCGTTCAGGCACGTTCCAGCCCTGCCGGTAGAGTTCCAGCGCCGCCGGTGCGAAGGCCGAGAGGTCGTGCGTGCCCGTCCACTCCCGCAGCAGGCCTTCGAAATATGCGTCCGGATCGCCGCCGATCACGCGTTCCGGCTCCGGTGCGGGCTTCGCCAGGAACGGCCAGTGCGGATTCGTCTCCGGGCTTGCGGCGATGCGCTCCCACTGGATCGCCGTCGGCACGATATCGAGGAGCGCCAGCCGCTCGATCCTTCCGGGTTCATCGAGGGCAAGGCGATAGGCGACGCGCGCGCCACGGTCGTGGCCGGCCAGGGCGAACCGGACATGGCCGATCCGCTCCATCACGTCGGCGATCTCGCGGCCCATCGTCCGCTTGGCATAGGCCGAATGGTCCGCTGCACTGCCGGGCGCATCGGACCAGCCGTAACCCTTGAGGTCCAGGCAGATCACCCGATGGTGCGTCGCAAGAGCCGGAGCGATGCGATGCCACATCGCGTGCGTCTGAGGGAATCCGTGCAGCAGGAGCAGGGCCGGCGCGTCAGCCGGACCTCCCGCACGGGCGAACCAGCGGCCGGTCGGCGTGCCTATCCACAGCGCTTCGAAGCCGGGAAAGAGATTTTCAGCGTTGTCTTCGATCATCCGTTGCTGTCCTGGCCTCCCGGTCGAGAGTAACCGCGACGTGGCTTTTCGGCTCCCCTCAGTGATCCCGTGCCTCTGTGATATCAGTCAGTGACGACGGCTATCGGCGTACGGAAACCCTATTCCGATCACTTCTCGGGCAATCTGCCTATTACTTCGGCATGAACATTTCTTAACGCTTGCCGTGGAGATTCAGTCATCTCCCGCGGTATTCCCATGCCATTGCACGCACTCGAAGAAGTCGCTCAGATCTCCGCCGACTGGCTCTGGGAAACCGACCTGGCCGGGCGGTTCACCCACATGTCCGCCGAGGCCGAGCGCTTCATGGGCCTGCCCGCTTCCGCCCTGATCGGCCACACCCGTGAGGCTTATGCCGCCAATGACGGAGTGGGCGGCGACGAGGTCTATGGCCTTCGCGACGTTGCCGATGCGATGGCCGCGCACCAGCCCTTTCGTGACCGGATCTATGTCTTCCGGCATCCGGACGGCGCGCCCCGTTGGTTCGAGATCAGCGGGCGTCCACGCTTTGCTCCCGATGGAAGCTTCCTCGGCTATCGCGGCGTCGGCAGCGACGTCAGCGACCAGCATCGGACCCGTTCGGCGCTCGCGACGGCCCTCTCGGCGCTCCAGGGGGCCAACGCTCAGCTCGTCGAGCAGAACCGGCTCTTCGATGCGGCGCTCGAAAACATGACCCAGGGCCTCTGCATGTTCGATGCGGAGAGCCGCCTCGTCGTGTGGAATCATCGCTACCTGGAGATCTTCAAACTCAAGGAAGCCGCGCTGACTCCCGGCATGAGCCAGCGGCAGATCATCGAGATCCTCGTCGCGCTCAATCGCTACAAGAGCGGCGCGACCGTCGATTCCGTGAGCGAGGGCACCCGGACATCGTTGACCGCGGATGCCACCAAGTCGGTCCTTCGCGAGCTTGCCGACGGACGCGTGGTCGCGGCGACCCACCGGATCATGGCCGGTGGCGGATGGGTCGCGACCTTCGAGGACGTGACGGAGCGTCGCCGCAACGAGGCACGCATCATCCATATGGCGCGTCACGATGCGCTCACCGACCTGCCGAACCGCTCGGCCCTGCGCGAGATCGGCGCCGAGATGGTAACCGAGACGGGCGACGGCCTGACTCTCGCCGTGCTCTGCCTCGATCTCGACCGCTTCAAGCCCGTCAACGACAGCTACGGCCACGCGCTCGGCGACGGGCTCCTGCGGGCCGTGGCCGATCGGCTGCGCAGTCACGTCCGCGGTCACGACGTGGTCGCTCGGCTCGGCGGCGACGAGTTCACGGTGCTTCACCGCGTGGCCGACACGGCCGGCGCCGTCACCTTGGCCCAGCGCCTCATCGGCGTGATCAGCGCACCCTACGAGCTCAACGGCTTCAACATCGAGATCGGCATGAGCGTCGGGATCGCACTCGCCGATGGCGAAGGCCGCGACATCGAGCGGCTGCTCAAGGACGCCGACATGGCGCTCTACGAGGCCAAGGCGGCGGGCCGCGGCACCTATTGCCTGTTCGAGTCCCAGATGGACGAGACGGCGCGGGAACGCACCGTCATGGAGCGCGAACTGCGTGAGGCCCTCGCCTACGGCCGGTTCGAACTGCACTACCAGCCGCTCGTCGATCTCGACAAGAACCGGATCAAGGGTGTTGAAGCTCTGGTGCGCTGGCGGCACCCGGAGCGGGGACTCATCAGCCCCGGCGTGTTCATTCCGCTTGCCGAAGAAACCGGCCTGATCGTGCCGCTCGGCGATTGGGTGCTGAACCAGGCCTGTCGCGACGCTGCCACGCTGCCGGACGACATCAGCGTCGCGGTCAACGTCTCCGCGCTGCAATTGCGCAACCGCAACTTCGCGCAGGGCGTCCTGATGGCGCTCGCCGCCAGCGGTCTCAAGGCGACGCGGCTCGAACTCGAGATCACCGAAAGCGTGCTGCTCGACGATACGGAGTCGAATCTCGAAACCTTGCACACCCTGCGGCGGCTGGGCGTACGCATCTCCATGGACGATTTCGGAACGGGCTATTCCAGCATCAGCTACCTGCGGCGTTTCCCGTTCGACAAGATCAAGATCGACCGGTCGTTCGTGCGGGATTCCGTCGGGCGCTCGGATGCCGGCGCGATCATCCGTGCCATCGTCGGCCTGGGCACCAGCCTCGGCATCACCACGCTGGTCGAGGGAGTCGAGACGGAGGCGCAACTGGCCACCGTGCGCGCCGAGGGAGCTCAGGAGATCCAGGGCTATCTGTTCAGTCCGCCGCGGCCGTTGAACGAGATCAGCGAGATGCTCTATCTCGCCAAGACACGGTCGGCAGCCTGAAGCCGAGGCGGGCGATCTCTCTCGACCGGAGGCGCAGCGAGCCGTCGCATGGTAGGAGAACCGTATGTTAATCGGCGGAACATTGCGGCTCCGAGCGCCGTTCCTTTCCCGAAGACGGCACCGCCGTTGGAGAAGGGAAGAGACTTCGCCATGAGCAGCACGGTCGACAAGATCAAGGGTCTCGGCAACGAGGCCGCCGGCAACGTCAAGCAGGGCATTGGTAAGGCTACCGACAACGAGAAGCTTCAGGCCGAAGGCAAGGCCCAAGAGCTCAAGGGCGAGGCGCAGAAGACGGTTGGCGACGCCAAGGACGCGGTCAAGGACGGCGCGGACGCAGTGAAGCGCAAACTCTAGGGAAAATTGCCGGAGAGGCGGAACGATTTCGCAGCTTGGCCATTAGGTTCCCGAAGGACTGCAGGAGACCACCATGCTTGGTTGGGCCGTCACGTTTCTCGTCGTCGCGTTGATCGCTGCAGTCCTGGGGTTCGGCGGTGTCGCCGGCACGGCCATGGAAGCGGCCAAGATCATCTGCTTCGTGGCGGTCGCACTGTTTCTGATCTCGGCGGTAGTGGGCGCTGTGCGCGGACGCGCACCGCGACTCTGATCCGATTCGGATAGTGAAGGGCGGCTTCGGCCGCCTTTTTCGTGACTTTGCCCGTCTCTGCTCCCATGCATCCGTAACATCGCCGGCGTGCCGTTGGCCGGCGAACAGGCGCCTCGCAACGGGCGACGCGCTCTGTTATGGCATCGACCATGAACGACACTCCCGATGACGAAACCCGCATGGCGGAAGCCCCGCGCGGCGATGATGTGATTCCTGCGACCCCCGAGGTGCTTCCTGCAACTCCGGAGGGTGAACGCATCGCGAAGGCGATCGCCCGAGCCGGTGTTGCTTCGCGCCGCGATGTCGAGGCGATGATCGAGGCTGGGCGCGTCACCCTGAACGGGAAAATCCTGGCTTCGCCGGCGATCAACGTGACGGAATCCGATCGCATCACCGTTGATGGCGAGCCGTTGCCGGTCCGCGAGCGCACCCGCCTCTGGATCTTGCATAAGCCGCGCGGCGTGGTGACGACCGCGCGCGATCCCGAGGGCCGTCAGACGGTTTTCGATGTCGTTCCCGAGGAATTGCCACGCGTCGTCGCGATCGGCCGGCTCGACATCAATACCGAAGGTCTGCTGCTGCTGACCAACGACGGCGGTCTCGCCAAGGTCATCGCCCATCCCGATACCGGTTGGCTGCGCAAGTACCGAGTGCGGGCCTTCGGCGAGATCACGCAGGTGGAACTCGACAAGCTCCGCAAGGGCGTCACCATCGACGGCATGGAATATGGCCCCGTCGAGGCGCATCTCGACCGGGCGCAGGGTGACAACATCTGGCTGACGCTGGGTCTGCGCGAAGGCAAGAATCGCGAGGTCAAGCGGATCCTCGAACATCTCGGACTGTCCGTGAACCGGCTGATCCGCCTCTCGTTCGGCCCCTTCCAGCTTGGTGATCTCGAGGTCGGCCTCGTCGAGGAAATCCGCACCAAGGTGCTCAAGGAGCAGCTCGGCAAAACCCTCTCCGAGCAGGCCGGCGTCGATTTCGAGAGCCCGACGCGCGAGCCGATCGCTCCTTTCGGCAAGCCGAAGAAGCCAGCAGCGGCCTCTGCCGAGCGGGCAGGCTCCCAGGGCCAGAAGGCCCCGCGCGAGGGCGGACGTTCGCGCGAGCCGAGCTACGGCCGGCCGAGCTTCGACCGCCAGGGCCGCGATCCGTCGCGGCCGGCCCGTCCTGCGGCACCCGCCCGTGTGCCGACCGGCGGCATGAGCGCAGGCCCGCGCGAGTCGATCTGGCGTGCCGACGACAATGTCGAGAAGCCGCACGGCACCAAGATTCCGCGCCGCGGCGCCGATCCCAAAGCCTCGCGAGCCGCAGCGGCCGAGCGTGGCCGCGAGCGCGTCGGCGCGATCCAGACGGCTGGCGACCGCCGCGTCCTGGTGGAGCGTCTGCAGCCGAGCCCCGAGGTTCCGGCGCCCGAGCCGCATCGCCGGACCCGTTTCCGCACGCAGGAGGAGCGCCCGCAGCGTTCCGGAGACGACCGCGCCCCACGTGCCGATGCGCGTCCGCGCCGGCAGGATGGCGACGCGCCGCCCCGGCGCGAGAATTTCGAGGATCGCGGCGAGCGCCGTGGCCCGCCGCGGGACCGCCCACAGGGCGGCGAACGCTCGGGTGGTTTTCGTGGCGAAGAGCGTCCGCGCTCCTTCGGCGGCGGTCGCGACCGTCCCGAGGGCGGGGCCAACCGTAGCGAAGAGCGTCCGCGCTCCTTCGGTGGTGGCCGTGATCGTCCCGAGGGTGGGGCTGGTCGTAGCGAACGCCCGGGCGGATTCCGGGGTGATCGCCCCGTCGGCGACCGCGGCGGCTTCAAGGGCGGCGAAGGCCGGCCCGGACCCGGTGGGCGGTCCGATCGCCCTGCCGGTGGCGGCTTCCGGGCGGACAAGCCTGCTGGCGGACGCCCCGGCGCCGGTCGCAGCTTCAAGCCCGGCGGTGATCGCCCGGGCGGGTTCCGCAGCGACCGTCCCGGTGGCGGTGACCGTCCAGGTGGGTTCCGCAGCGATCGACCCGGCGGCGGCGGCTTTAAGGCCGGCGCTGGCCGTCCCGGTGGCGGCTTCAAGGGCGGAAAGCCCGGCGGGCGTCCGGGTGGTTTCGGCGGCAAGCCGGATTCCCGCGGCGGTGGTCGTCCGCCCCGTGCGGGGAAATGATCCCGAAGGGACGACTGCCCGTTTCGACGGGCGGTGAGTTCATGGCCCCTATGATCGGCACTTCTGCGAACCGATGAGGATTGTCGGGGGAGAATTGCGCGGGCGCGCGCTGCGCGGCCCGCGCACCGACGCGATCCGGCCGACCTCGGACCGGCTGCGCGAGGCGCTGTTCAACGTGCTCGTCCATGCCTACGGCGATGCCGTCGAAGGCGCCCGCGTCCTCGACCTGTTCGCGGGCACCGGTGCCCTCAGCATCGAGGCACTCTCGCGTGGCGCGGCCTACGCGCTGCTGGTCGACGAGGGCGCGGAAGCCCGCGGGCTCATTCGCGAAAACATCGAGGCGTTGGGGCTCGAGGGCACCACCCGCCTCTACCGGCGCGACGCGACGAAGCTCGGGCTGGCCCAGGCGATCGGCCGGTTCTCGCTGGTCTTCTGCGATCCGCCCTACGGCCGCGACCTCGCTCCGAAGGCGCTCGTCTCCGCCGCAGAGGGCGGCTGGCTGGAGCAGGACGCCCTCGTCCTCGTCGAGGAATCGGCTGCGGTGTCCCTGGTCCTGCCGCCGGGTTTTTCGGCGTTAGAACGGCGCGACTACGGCGAGACGGCCGTGACGTTTCTTCGCTACGCGGCCGGCTGAAACGGGACGTTCGACGACCGGATCGGCGCCTTGCCTCGCGATGCCGGGGTTGGGCGAGACCCCGTTCTTAGAATTATAATTGACTTAAAAGCGCGCCCGCGAAATCCTCCCGGCACAAAAGCGCCTCAAGGCGCCTGCCGGGAGAGACACGCCGATGCCTGCCACGCAAACCACCAAGCTCGGCGCCTGTCCGCACGACTGCCCCGACACCTGCTCGATGATCTACACGATCGAGGAGGGCCGGCTGATCCACGTTAAGGGCAATCCGGACCATCCGATGACCCGCGGCGCGCTGTGCGGCAAGATCAACGACTTCGAGCGGCATCACTACAATCCCGACCGGGTGCTCTACCCGATGCGCCGCTCCGGCCCGAAGGGCTCGGGCCAGTTCACCCGCATCAGCTGGACCGAGGCTCTGGACGAGATCCACGCCCGCTTCAGCGAGGTCCGCGATACCCACGGCCGCGAGGCGATCCTCCCTTACAACTACCTCGGCAACGAGGGCGTGGTGCAGGGCCTCACCGTCGGCGACGCGTTCTTCAACAAGCTCGGCGCGAGCGTCGCGGAGAAGACCTTCTGCGGCTCCGGCTCGTGCACGGCCTGGCTGCTCACCGTCGGGCCGACCAACGGCCTCGATCCGATGAGCTTCACCCAGTCGAAGTACATCATCATTTGGGGCTGCAACTCGATTTCCACCAACATCCACCACTGGCACGTGGTGAAGGAAGCGCAGCGCGCCGGTGCCAAGGTGGTGGTGATCGACCCCTACCGCTCGCGCACGGCAAAGGAAGCCGACTGGCACATCATGCCGAAGCCCGGCACAGACGGCGCGCTGGCGATGTCGCTGATCCACTGCATCATCAACGGCAACCTGATCGATTCCGAATATGTCGAGCAATACACGGTCGGGTTCGACCAGCTGAAGGAGCGGGCAGAGCCCTTTACGCCCGAATACGCGGAAAAAATCTGCGGTGTGCCGGCGGCGGACATCCGCATGCTGGCGCACGAATACGCGACGACTCGCAACGCTGCGATCCGGCCGGGCGTGGCCGTCGAACGCAGTGCCGGCGGTGCGCAGGCCTTGCGCGCGATCTTCTCGCTGCCGGCTCTCACCGGGGCCTGGAAGGACCCCGGCGGCGGCGTCTACCAGATGCCGCTCTGGGAATTCCCGGTGCACTGGGACCGCGTCTGCCGGCCGGACTGGATCCCGCAGGGCACCCGCGCCGTGAACGTGCTGAAGCTCGGCGCGGTGCTGAACGGCGAGGCCGGACTCAGCCCCGGTATCCACGCGTTGATGGTCTACAACGCCAACCCGGTCTCGAACTCGACCGAGACCGCCGCCATCAAGAAGGGCCTCGCCCGCGAAGACCTGTTCACGGTCGTGAGCGAGCATTTCGTCACCGACACGGCCCGCTATGCCGACATCCTGCTGCCGGCCACGATGGCGGCCGAGCACGACGACATGATGTTCTCGTGGGGGCACTTCTTTTTCACGCTGAACCAGAAGGCGATCGAGCCGCCCGGCGAAACCGTCTCCAACGCCGAGCTGTTTCGGCGTCTCGCCAAGCGCTTCGGCTTCGACGACCCGCAATTCTCCATGAGCGAGACCGAGCTGATGGAGTGGTATCTCGACTGGGACAGCCCCAAGATGGCCGGCGCCAGCATGGAGCACTTCCGCGAGCAGGGCTGGTACCGCCTGAACATCGGCGATGCCGAAACTCGCACGCCGCATGCCGAGGGTAACTTCCCGACGCCGTCCGGCAAGTGCGAGTTTTTCTCGCAAGGAGCGCTCGATAACGGCAACTTCGTCGCCCCGCCCTTCCGGCAGATGTACGAGGCCGAACAGGGCGGCGAGGCCCTCGACCCCCTGCCCGGCTATGTGCCGGCCAACGAGCGGCCCGAGACGAACGGGGCGCTCGCCGCACGCTTCCCGCTCAACATCGTCTCGCCGAAGAGCCACGGCTTCCTCAACTCGCAATACGCGAACGAGGCCCACAAGATCGCCCGCCAGGGCGAGCAGGCAATCCTGATCAATCCATCCGACGCTTCGGGCCGGCAGATCACCGAGGGCGCGCTGGTGCGCGTCTTCAACGAACGCGGCACCTTCCATGGGCAGGCCCAGGTGACCGAGGACGTACCGCCGGGCCTCGTCGTGGCCTCGCTGGGGTACTGGCACTCGCTGAACCGGGACGGCGCGGTGAACGTGGTCTCGTCCTCGAAGTACGGTGGCATGGGCCACTCGCCGACCTTCAGCGACAACCTCGTGGAGGTCGGACTCGCGGTTTAGCGAATTGACGCCTCCCGCTCGGGATGGGACATCGCTGGGGCCATGCAGAAGCCCGCGATGAACCTCCCCCTCCCGAGCGAGAGCGACCTCGTCGCCATCAAGGCCGACGCGCAGACGTGGTTCGCCACGCTGCGCGACCGGATCGTGACGGCGCTGGAGACTTTGGAGGATCAAGCCGCGGGGCCGTTCCATCCCGATGCGCCGTCGGAGCCGGGAGTCTTCGAAAAAACGCCGTGGCAGCGGACCGACCATAGCGGCGCGCCGGGTGGTGGTGGCGTCATGTCCATGCTGAAGGGCCGCGTCTTCGAGAAGGCCGGCGTCCACATCTCCACGGTGCACGGTGAATTCGCGCCGGAGTTCCGGGCGCAGATGCCGGGCGCCTCGGAGGACCCGCGCTTCTTCGCCACCGGCATCTCGCTGATCGCCCATCCGTGGAACCCGAACGTGCCGACGGTCCACATGAACACGCGCTTCGTGGTGACCACGAAGGCGTGGTTCGGCGGCGGGGCAGACCTGACCCCGGTTCTGGAGCGCCGCCGCAATCAGGAAGACCCGGACACGAAGCTTTTCCACGCCTCCCTCAGGCAAGCCTGCGACGCTCACGCGCCGGCGGCTGACTACGAAAAATACAAGGCATGGTGCGAGGAGTATTTTTATCTCCCGCACCGGAAGGAGCCGCGTGGTATCGGTGGAATCTTCTACGATTATCACTGGACCGGCGATCCCAAGGCCGACCTCGCCTTCACACGCGACGTCGGTCAGGCCTTCCTCAAGGCCTATCCCGAGATCGTCTTCTCGAATCTCGCCAAGGACTGGACCGAGGAAGACCGGATCGAGCAGCAGGTCCGGCGCGGGCGCTACGTCGAGTTCAACCTGCTGCACGATCGCGGCACCATCTTCGGGCTGAAGACCGGCGGCAACGTCGCCTCGATCCTGTCCTCGCTGCCGCCGACCGTGCGCTGGCCGTGACGGCCGATCTCCCGAAGGCCTACGCGCCCCAGCAGGAGGCGGCGCTCAAGGCGATTTCCCAATGGATGAAGGGCGGCGGCGATCAGGTGTTTCGCCTGTTCGGCTATGCCGGCACCGGCAAGACCACGCTGGCGCGGCGCATCGCCGACGACGTCGACGGTACCGTGCTGTTCGGCGCCTTCACCGGCAAGGCGGCGTCCGTGATGCGCCAGAAAGGCTGCCACGATGCCGCGACGATTCACAGCCTGATCTACCGCACCAAGGAGGGCGACGAGGGCGGCCCGACCTTTACGCTGAACCGCTCGGGTCCGGCGGCCAAGGCCGACCTCATTGTCATCGACGAATGCTCGATGGTCGATTCCGACCTCGGCAACGATCTGCTGGCCTTCGACAAGCCGGTGCTGGTGCTCGGCGATCCGGCCCAGCTACCGCCGGTACGCGGCGGCGGCTTCTTCACCGAGGCCGAGCCCGACGTGATGCTCACCGAGGTCCACCGGCAGGCGGCGGACGACCCGATCGTGCGCATGGCGATGACGGTTCGCGAAGGCGGCCGGCTGGAACTGGGCACCTTCGGCGACAGCCGCGTCGTCTCGCGGCGGACGCTCGATCCGACCGAGGTGCTCGACTGCGATCAGGTGCTGGTCGGCATGAACAAGACCCGCCGGCTCTACAACAACCGCCTGCGTGAACTCGCCGGCCACAAGGACCCGATGCCGTCCATCGGCGAGAAACTGGTCTGTCTGAGGAACGACCGCACCAAGGGCCTGCTCAACGGCTCTACCTGGACGGTGCAGGCCCTGCGCGCCCCGCCGCGCCCAGACACCATCCGCCTCGATGTCGTCTCCGAAGACGACCCGGCCGCCCGGAAGCGCGCCGTCGACATCAAGGTGCTGCGCCAGATCATCGAGGGCAGCGAGGAGGAAATCCCGTTCTCCATGCGCCGCGAGACCGACGAGTTTACCTACGGCTACGCCCTCACCGTCCACAAGGCGCAGGGCTCGCAATGGGACAAGGTGGTCCTGTTCGACGAATCCTTCGCGTTTCGCGAGCACCGGGCGCGCTGGCTCTATACCGGCCTGACGCGGGCGGCGCGGGCCATCACGGTGGTGGTGTGACGGAGACGGCGGGCGAGTGACGGAAGGCAAGCTTATGAAGATGTACGGCAATTGGCGCTCGGCGGCGTCGTTCCGGGTGCGGGCCGCGCTGAACCTCAAGGGCATCGCCTACGACGAGGTGTTTCTCGATCTCGATGCCGGCGATCACCGGAAGCCCGAATTCCTGGCGATCAACCCGCAGGGCGCGGTGCCGGCGCTCTTTGTCGACGACGGTCCGCCGCTGACGCAGTCGCTGGCGATCCTCGACTATCTGGAGGAGACGCATCCGGAGTCGCCGCTGCTGCCGGCCGATCCGCGGAAGCGTGCCCGCGCCCGCTCCCTGGCGCAGCTCATCGCCTGCGACACGCATCCGCTCTACACGCCGCGGGTGCGCAAGCAACTGATGACGGCCTACGGCCTCTCGAAGGAGCAGGGCCTGGAGTTCCTGCAGTTCGCCTTCGCCTCAGGGCTGGACACGCTGGAGAAACGGCTTTCGACCGAGGCCGGCACCGGCCGGTTCATGCAAGGCGATGCCGTCAGCCACGCCGATCTCTGCCTCGCCAGCCTCTGGGCCGGCACCGGCATCTTCGGGGTCGACACGGCACCCTACCCGACCGTGAAGCGGGTCGCGGAGGAATGTCTGGCGCTCGATGCTGTCGCCCGGGCGCATCCGCTCCGGCAGCCCGGCGCGCCGGCACGCTGACCTCGCGACTGCGACCCCCTCGCGCACGGGCGAGATAGGCCGATCGCGCGGGCGTGATGTATAGACGTTCCAACGTAGGCCTTCGTCGCCATGGGGCATGGCGGCGGCAGGGCCGACGGCTCAAGCACGGGGTGCGGAATGGTTCCGGGTGAAGCGGTCACGGACCGGCACAAGATCGTCGTGGTCGGCGGCGGAGCGGCCGGCCTCGAACTCGTGACCAAGCTCGGGCACAAGCTCGGCAAGGGCAAGGCGCACGTCACCCTGGTCGACCGGGCGCGGACCCACATCTGGAAGCCGCTGCTGCACGAGGTCGCCGCCGGCAGCCTCGACGTCGGCCACCATGCGGTCGACTATCTCCATCACGCCCACGCGCATCATTTCCGCTACCGCATCGGCGAGATGACCGGCCTCGACCGCGAGCGCCGGGTGATCCACCTCGCCGCCAGCCATGACAGCGAGGGCCGCGAGATCACGCCGGTGCGCGAGATCCCCTACGACACGCTGGTGATGGCGGTGGGCTCGACCACCAACGATTTCGGCACGCCGGGGGTGAAGGAACACGCCATCGCCCTCGACACCCAGGACCAGGCGGTGCGGTTCCACCAGCGTCTCGTCAACGGCATGTTGCGGGCCCACACCCAGGTCGGCCCGGTCCGCGCCGGCCAGCTCCATGTCACCGTGATCGGTGCCGGCGCCACCGGCACCGAGCTTGCGGCCGAGCTCCATCGTACCACCCGTGAGGTCGCCAAGACCGGCCTCGACAAGATCGACCCGTCGAAAGACCTCAAGATCACCCTGGTGGAGGCGGCGGACCGCATCCTGCCGGCCGTGCCCGCGCGGCTGTCGGGCGAGGTGATGACGCTGCTCTCGAAGATCGGCGTCGAGGTCCGCGTGAAATCGCGGGTCACGGAAGTGAACGCCGAGGGTGTGCAGCTCGCCGACGGGGGCTTCATCCCCTCCGAGCTCGTCGTCTGGGCGGCCGGCGTGAAGGCGCCGCCCTTCCTGCAGGGTGTCGGCGGCCTTGAGACCACGCGCAGCAATCAGCTTGTCGTCACCCCGATGCTGCAGACCACGCGCGATCCGAGCATCTACGCCATGGGCGACTGCGCCTACCTCGTCGAGCAGGGCTCGGACACGCCGATCCCGCCCCGCGCCCAGGCTGCGCACCAGCAGGCCGCGTATCTCTACAAGCAGATCGTCGCCCGGCTCGCCGGCAAGACCGCGACGCCGTTTAAGTATCGCGACTTCGGCTCGCTGGTCTCGCTCGGCCACTACACCACGGTCGGCAACCTGATGGGCTTCATCCAGGGGAAGAACATGTTCATCGCCGGGCTGTTCGCCCGCGTGATGTACCGCTCGCTCTACAAGATGCACGAGATGGCGGTGAACGGCATGATCAAGACCGGCCTGGATGCCCTCGCCCGCGCGCTCACCCGCCGGGGCGTGGCGCGGGTGAAGCTGCACTGAGGCGCGGTGTCCGGGCCGGGCAACGAAGCGGCGTGGGGTCGCTTCGGCACGGGCTTTGCCGCGACCGCCGTCCTGCTCGGCCTCGCCGCGATCGGCTTCGTCGCCGCGCTCGACCCCTACGGGCTGCGCGCGGTACCCGGCCGTCCGCCGGGGCCGCTGATGGATTCGAACCAGCGCTTCCTCTATCCGCAGGTCGCGCGCTCCGGGGGCTACGACGCCGCCGTGATCGGCACCTCGACGGCCCGGCTCCTCGACCCGCGCGATCTCGATCGAGCCTTCGGTGCCCGCTTCGCCAACCTCGCGATGAACGCCGCGACGCCCTACGAGCAGAGCGAACTCGCCGGGCTGTTCCTGCGCCACGTCGAGGCCAAGGCGATGATCTTCGCCCTCGACGTGACCTGGTGCGAGGCCGATGCGGACCGACGGCGCCTGACCTTCCGGCCCTTCCCGTCCTGGCTCTACGAGGAGGCGGCGAACGGTGCGGTCCTGCGGCAGGTGAATTGGCGCAGCCTCACCATCGCGGGCGGCGTGCTGCTGCACCGCCTCGGCCTCGCGCCGGAACGGATCCGCGGCGACGGCTTCGCGGTGTTCACCCCGCCCGAGTGGAGCTACGACGCGCCGAGAGCAGCAGCGCATATCCATTCCGGTGCGACGGCGCTCGACGACACGGATGCCTCCGAGACCGAGGCGTCGGCGTCGGACGGCCCGATGCCCGCGCTCGCCTGGCTCGACGGATTACTGGAAAAAACGCCTGCGAGCGCTCTCAAGCTCGTCGCCTTCATGCCGGTGAACCTCGCGGCTCAGGCGCGGCCTGACACGGCCCAGGGCGCGCGCGAAAGCGCCTGCAAGGGGTTGGTGGCGCGGATCGGAGCGGAGCGCGGCGCCACCGTGATCGATTTCCGGATCCCCTCGCCTGTCACGCGTGACGACACGAACTACTGGGACGCCCTGCACTACCGCTTGCCGATCGCGAAAAGAATCGTCGAGGGGCTGAAGGCGGCCGAGAGCGACGGTCGGGACGATGCGGCGGGCTTCTACAAAGTCCTGACGCCTCATTGACGGGGCGCCATCATGTGTTCGTCGCACTCTCGTCCAACTCGCTTGGTCTACGCCGCCTGCCCGGCCAGACCGGGACGCTAGAGAGCCTGATAGATGTTGGTCCGCGTTTCCTTCGCCCTGCTCGCAACGGCCACGGCCGCCCTAGCGGCGCCGGCCGCCACGCCCGCCCCGGACCGCGAAGCCCTGCGGCAGTACTGCACCGGCGATTACCTGAGCTATTGCAGCGATTACGCCGCCGATACACCCGAGGTGAAGGCCTGCTTCAAACAGAACAAGGCCAAGCTTTCCCCCGATTGCCGGGCCGCCATCGCCAGCTACACGAAGGCGCAGAAGCGGGGCTGAGGCCTCACGCGGCGCGTTCGGCCTCGGCCCGCGCCCATTCGGCCTTCGTCTCACCGATGAAATCCGCCAGCCGGCCGGCCGAGATCGCAGCGCGCATCCCGGCCATGAGCTCCTGATAGTAGGCGAGATTGTTCCAAGTCAGGAGCATCATGCCCAGGATCTCATCCGAGCGGACGAGGTGGTGGAGATAGGCGCGGGAGTAGTCACGGGTCGCCGCGCAGGCCGATTGCTCGTCGAGCGGCCGCGTGTCCTCGGCGTGGCGGGCGTTGCGGAGGTTGATCCGCCCGTGGCGGGTATAGGCGAGTCCGTGGCGGCCGGCACGGGTCGGCATCACGCAATCGAACATGTCGATGCCGCGCGAGACCGCCTGCATCAGGTCGTCCGGTGTGCCGACGCCCATCAGGTAACGGGGTTTGGCCGCCGGCAGGTGCGGCTCCACCGTCTCGATCATCGCGAGCATCACTGCCTGCGGCTCGCCCACCGCGAGGCCGCCGATGGCGTAGCCCTTGAGGTCGAGATCGGCGAGCGCCCTGGCGCTCTCGATGCGCAAGTCCGGGATGTCGCCGCCCTGCACGATCCCGAACAGGGCCTTGCCCGGCTGCTCTCCGAACGTGACGCGGCAGCGCTCGGCCCAGCGCAGCGATAGCCGCATTGCCTTCTCGATCGCCTCGCGCTCGGCCGGCAGGCGCACGCATTCGTCGAGCTGCATCTGGATGTCGGAGCCGAGCAGGCCCTGGATCTCGATGGAGCGCTCCGGGCTCATGTGATGCGCGGTGCCGTCGATATGCGAGCGGAAGGTCACGCCCTTCTCGTCGAGCTTTCTGAGCGCCGACAGCGACATCACCTGAAAGCCGCCGGAATCGGTGAGGATCGGCCCGTCCCAGCGCATGAACCGATGCAGCCCGCCGAGCCGCTCCATCCGCTCCGCGCCCGGCCGCAGCATCAGGTGATAGGTGTTGCCGAGCACCACGTTGGCCCCGAGGTCGCGCACCTGCTCTGGATACATCGCCTTGACTGTCGCCGCCGTGCCGACCGGCATGAAGGCGGGCGTGCGGATTTTTCCACGCGGCATCGAGATGGCACCGGTTCGGGCGGCGCCGTCGGTGGCGTGGACGGAGAAGCTGAAATCGGTCGGCTGGGGCATGCGTTCGAGCGTCTACCAATGGGTCGCAAGCGGTGCCGGATACCCCTCCCCCCTCTGCGGGGGAGGGTGGCCCGCGAAGCGGGTCGGGAGAGGGGAGCGCCCTCTCCTGAAGCGTCGCTCCCCTCTCCCGACCCTCGCTGACGCGAGGGCCACCCTCTCCCGCAGAGGGGAGAGGGCTTTTCGCGTGGTGTGATCGGTAAGGGAGCCCTATCAGACCGAGGCCGGAAACAGCAGGCTCGAATCGCCGTACGAGTAGAAGCGGTACCCCTCGCCGATCGCATGGGCATAGGCCGCCCGCATCGTGTCGAGCCCCGAAAACGCCGAGACCAGCATGAACAGGGTCGAGCGCGGCAGGTGGAAATTCGTCATCAGCGCGTCGACCGCGCGGAAGCGGTAGCCTGGCGTGATGAAGATCTCGGTGGGCCCGGCGAAGGGGCGGATGGTGCCGTCCGCATCCGCCGCGCTCTCTAGGAGCCGCAGCGCGGTGGTGCCCACGGCGACGATGCGGCCACCCTCCGCACGCGTGCGGTTCAGCGCCTCGGCCGTCCCGGCATCGAGTATGCCGATCTCGGCATGCATCCGGTGCGCGTCGGTGTCCTCGGCCTTGACCGGGAGAAACGTGCCGGCGCCGACATGCAGCGTGACGGCGTGCCGCCGGATGCCCGCTGCGTCGAGTTCGGTCAGCATCGCTTGCGAAAAATGCAGGCCGGCGGTGGGGGCCGCCACCGCGCCGGGCTCGCGGGCGTAGATCGTCTGGTAGTCGGTGGCGTCGCGGTCGTCCGTAGGGCGCTTTCCCGCGATGTAGGGGGGCAGCGGCAGGGCGCCTTGCGCCATGATGGCCTCGTCGAGCGCCGGGCCGGAGAGGTCGAAGCGGAGCGTGATCTCGCCGCCCTCCCCCTTGCTCTCGATGGTGGCGTCGAGCCGGCCGAGTTCGCAGGTACCGCTGGCGCCCGCGTCGTCGCCGAACCGCAAGAGATCGCCTGGGGCGAGGCGCTTGCCCGGCCGGGCGAAGGCGCGCCAGCGGTCGGGGGCCTCGCGCAGGTGCAGCATCGCCTCGACGCGTTGACCCGGTGCGCCCGGCCGGTGCCGGATTCCGGTGAGGCGGGCCGGGATCACGCGGGTGTCGTTGAAGACGAGGGCGTCGCCCGCCCGCAGCAGGCCGGCGAGGTCGCGCACGCCGCGATCCGAGAACGGTTCGCCCGGCCGCACCACGAGCAGCCGCCCGGCATCGCGCGGGCTGGCCGGTCGCAGGGCTATCGAGGCCTCCGGCAGGTCGAAATCGAACAGGTCCACACGCATCGCGCGCCAACAGCACGGAACGCCGGGATGAATCAAATGTCGGCCGCGGCGGCGCGCGGAACCGCGGCCTTGCGGCCCCGTTCGCTATCCGGTCCCGGTCGATCTTGCCCGGACCGCGGACAAGGATCGCGGCATGAGCGATGTTACCGGCCTCAACCGTGTCACCCTCGACGGCCAGCTCGTCGTCTACTGGGAGCGCGAGGCCGCCCGGTTCGACGATCTGGCGAAGCGCGCGTCGTTCAAGTGGATGGCCCGCAGCTACGCCCGCAGGGCCGAGCGTGCCCGCTCGCTCGCCGATACGAGCCGCACGCGGGAGGCCGCACGGGGGCGCGGCGTGGGTTCAGCCTGAGGTGGCACGATGACGCCTCCGAAGAAGCGACGCGGCGGAGTCCGTAAGGATGCGGCGAGCGAGAGCCGGCTGATCGGCACGTGGCGGATCTATGAATCCGACCTTTGGAACACGGATTATCTCGACATGGTCGACCCGGCCACGATGACGATTCCGGCGAACGGCCTCGGCGAATCCTGCTTCGGCGTCGTGACCTACGCTACCGATATCCGCTTCGCCGGCCCCGACGACATCGCCTTCACCTTTGCAGGCTCGGACGAGGGCGACGAGGTCGGCGTGCTGGAAATCGAATTGTCGTTTCACCCCGGCGACGACGCGGTGCTCAAGGCACGGAGGATGTGAGCGGGTTCTCGACGCGGGATGCGTCCTCTGCATCCCCTCGACCGAGATCCTCGCCCCTCACTAACTGTGCAGGATCAGGGTGATTAGCACGGCGGCCGTGCAGACGAACATCGTCACGCCGAGCGCCAGGCTCGCGAGGGTCGTCGACGAGATGTAGGTCCCCGCGACCGAACCGAGGACACGCAACGCGCCCTGACGGTCGTGTCCGGACGGATGTCCACAGGACGGGCAGGCGACGGCCTTGTCGGAGATGCGATGGTCGCAAGCGGTGCATTGGATCAGAGCCATGACGCTTTCCTCTCCTCGAACCGTAGTGCCGGACGACCGTCGGGGCGTCCCGACCGAGGATATCGGCACGCGCGAGCGCGGCGGCAAGCGGGAGGCCCATAGCCCCGGCTAAAACCTGTGCCGTGGCCTTCGGGCGAGGTCGCGGCTATGGCCGCGCTTCTTGCCGTCCCATCCGCGAGCGTCCGGTCGCCCCATGAATCGCACCGAGAAAGCCGCCTTGCTCAGCGCCGCCATCGGCGCCCTCGTGATGGCGCTGAAATTCGGTGCGTTCTCGCTGACCGGAAGCATCGCGCTCTATTCCGACGCGCTGGAGAGCATCATCAACGTCGTCGCCGCGATCTGCGCCTTCGTGGCGTTGCGCGTGGCATCCCGCCCGGCGGACGACGATCATCCCTACGGCCACCACAAGGCCGAGTATTTCTCGGCGGTGATCGAGGGCGTGCTCATCATCGTGGCCGCCCTGCTGATCCTGCGCGAGGCCTACCAGGGCATCGTCACGCCCAAGCCCCTCGACACGCCGGTGATCGGCCTCGCCGTCAACGGGCTGGCGACGGCGATCAACGCGGCCTGGGGTTGGGTGCTGCTGCGCCGCGGCCGCGCCTGGCGCTCGCCGGCCCTCGTCGCAGACGCCCGTCACGTGATCGCCGACGTGGTGACGTCATGCGGCGTGGTCGTCGGCCTCGCTCTGGTGCTCGTCACCGGCGTTCTGGTGATCGATCCGCTCGTGGCGGGCCTCGTCGCCCTGCAGATCCTGTGGTCGGGTTGGACGATGATGCGCGATTCGCTCAACGGCCTCATGGATCAGGCCGCCTCGCCCGAACTGGTCCTGAAGCTGCGCCGCCTGATCTCGCATCACAGCGAGGGTGCGCTGGAGGCCCATGACGTGCGCACGCGCCACGCCGGCAGCGCCACCTTCATCGATTTCCACCTCGTGGTGCCGGGCGAGATGACGGTGGCCGATTCCCACGCCATCTGCGATCGGCTGGAAGAGACCATCGAGGGCGAGATCCAGGGCGCCGTGGTGACGATCCACGTCGAACCGGGCGACCATGCCAAGCAGCGCGGCGTGCCGGTGATCTGACCAGAACGGCGCAGCCATGCGGCGTCAGCGCCGAATTCGCCCCATCGCCGCTTCGCATCCCGCTACGCCTGGGCTAGAAGCCCGGCCGCGAGAGCCCTCAGCCACGGAGCCGACAGGACCGCGATGACCGATCCGCTGCCGAACGTCCATGTGCGCGCCGAGGTCCTGACCCAGGCCCTCCCCCACATGCAGCGCTACGATCAGGAGATCGTAGTCATCAAGTATGGCGGGCATGCCATGGGGGATCCCGCAGCCGCCGAGGATTTCGCCGAGGACATCGTGCTGCTGGAGCAGTCCGGCCTCAAGCCGATCGTCGTGCACGGCGGCGGCCCGCAGATCGGCCGGATGCTGAACCGGCTCGGCATCCAGTCCGAGTTCAAGGGCGGGCTCCGCGTCACCGACGAGGCCACCGTCGAGGTGGTCGAGATGGTTCTCGCCGGCTCGATCAACAAGCAGATCGTCGGCTGGATTTCGGCCGAGGGCGGCCGGGCCATCGGCCTGTGCGGCAAGGACGGCAACATGGTCCGCGCCAAGCGGGCCACGCGCACCATGCGCGATCCCGAGACCGACACGGAGACCGAGATCGATCTCGGCCTCGTCGGCGAGCCCGACCATGTCGAGCGCGGCGTGCTCGACGCGGTCCTGAAGGCCGAGCTGATCCCGGTCCTCGCTCCCGTCGCCTACGGTCCCGACGGCAAGACCTACAACGTCAACGCGGACACCTTCGCGGGCGCCATCGCCGGGGCGCTGCGGGCCAAGCGCCTGCTGCTGCTCACCGACGTTCCGGGCGTGCTCGACAAGGACAAGAACCTGATCCCCGAGCTCTCGGTGGAGGATTGCCGCCGGCTCATCGCCGACGGCACCATCACCGCAGGCATGATCCCCAAGGTCGAGACCTGCATCTACGCCCTGGAGCAGGGCGTCGAGGCGGTGGTCATCCTCGACGGAAAGGTGCCGCATGCGGCGCTGCTGGAGCTGTTCACGGATTACGGCGCCGGCACGCTGATCCGGCGGGGCTAAGCCGCCGCGTTTCCCTTGGCGCCTCCGCGCGCCTATCCTACGGGGCGGCCATCCGGCCGCCCTTCCCTCGGCAGCGCATGACGAGTTTCTTGGCCGTCCAGGGCAAAACCAGCTTCGGCACCAGCGACAGCCGCGGCTTCGGCCGGGTCGACACCTGGGTGTTCGACCTCGACAACACGCTCTATCCGAGCGACGCGATGGTCTGGCCGCAGGTGGACGAGCGGATCACGCTCTACGTCATGCAGCTCTACGGGCTCGACGGGATCTCGGCTCGCGCCCTGCAGAAGCATTTCTACCACCGCTACGGCACGACGCTGAAGGCGCTGATGGTCGAGGACGGGATCGACCCGCACCACTTCCTCGACTTCGCCCACGACATCGACCACTCGACGATCCGTCTCGACGTGGCATTGGGTGCGGCCATCGAGCGCCTGCCCGGGCGAAAGCTCATCCTCACCAACGGTTCGCGGCGGCACGCCGAGAACGTGGCGGCCAAGCTCGGCATCCTCGATCATTTCGAGGACGTCTTCGACATCGCGGCCGCCGGCTTCGTGCCGAAGCCCGAGCGCTCGACCTACGAGCGCTTCCTCGGCCTGCACACCGTCGACCCGATGCGCTCCGCCCTGTTCGAGGACATCGCCCGCAACCTCGTGGTGCCGCACGATCTCGGCATGGCGACGGTGCTCGTGGTGCCGCCCGTGCCTGATCCGTTCCGCGAGCGCTTCGAGCAGGAGGCGGTGCAGGAGCCGCATATCGACCACATCACCAGCGACCTCGCCGGCTTCCTCGAGGCTTGCGTCCTGCCGGAGGCCCTGGGCCAGTGACCGACCGCTCCCAAGATCGTTTTCAAGACCGCGCCCCGACCCTCGCGGAGATCGAGGCCATCGCGTTCGACGCCTTCGCGCAGCTGCCGCACGCCTTCCGGCGGCTCTGCGCGGGCGTGCGCATCCATGTCGACGACTTTCCCGACGACGCGACCCTCGACGAGATGGAGTGCGAGTCCGAATACGACCTGCTCGGCCTGTTTCGCGGTACAGGCCTCGCGCAGGCTGGCGAAACCACGACTGGCCAGATGCCCAACGCCGTCTGGCTCTACCGTCGGCCGCTCCTCGACTACTGGGCCGAGCACGACGAAAGCATCGGTCACCTCGTCACCCACGTCCTCGTCCACGAGATCGGCCACCATTTCGGGCTGTCGGACGAGGACATGGCGCGGATCGAGGCGCAGGCGGAGGCGTGATCAGCGCACGACTTCGATCCGAACGCCGATCTGAATCTTTGCCGAAGCGCGATCGGCAGTAATCGCAACAGCGTTGGTGCTTGCTGCGAGTGCCAGACAAGCCCTGTCGCCGAGCGAAAGACCTGCCGTTCCCGTTGCTGCACGCAGCGCGCCGCAAGTTCCGGCCTGCAAGCCGTCGAACGGTTCGACGACGATGCAGAGCTCACGCAGATCGGCGATGGCGTCCTCGGCCATCTGTCCGCGATCAACCATCTTGGCGACCACTTCGGCGTAGTTGACGGCGCTTATGCAAGCTCGATCGAGAACCGCCTCCACGCTGGCGGCACCGGGTTCTTCGAAAAGGATGCAGAGGAGAGCGGAGGCGTCGAGGACGAAGTCAGCCTTACTCACGTTCCGCCTCGGCACGACGCTCGAAGATCAGCTCCTCCGAAACGAGACCGGATTTGGGTGCAAAAGCACGTAGTTTGGCTTGGATACGCCGAAGGGTGGAGCGGGCCGGCCTGATGCGCAGCTCATCGCCATGCAGCTCCATGAACACGGCATCGCCCTCGGTAAGGCCCATTCTCTTCCGAACGGTGGCTGGGACGATGATGCGGCCGCCTTTGACCATCTTGCCCTTGAGCGCTGCCATGCCGGCCACCGTGTGAGACCACCGCGAGCGGAGATCTGTACCACTTTGCTGGAAAGCCAGAAAGACAGTCTCATGAGGCTCTTGAGGTAGCCGCGCCGGGCCGGCGCTCACACCTGCGTCTTCACTAACAGGCTCGCCTTCGGCCGGCTCGACCGGAACTGCCCGCGCTCGATCGCCACGAAGGCCAGCACCGCGATGGCGATCGACGTCAGCCACCAGATCGCGGTGAGGCCGACGCCGATGCAGCCGATGGTAAACACGGTGGCGAAGGCGGCGATGGACCCGGGGACCAGGAGCGAGCTGTCGCGGCCGGCCCGGCGGATCGAGGCGTAGAGGGCGAAGGCGGCGGCGAAGGCGCCGACGATGCCGAGCTCGTACCAGAATTCGAACAGCATCGTGGTCGGTGCGTTGGCAGGCAGCAGGCCGACGAAGCGGCCGCGCAGAGCCGTCTCGAGGCCATGCCCGGTGATGAAGCGCACCGGCTCGGTTGTCACCAGCTTCTGCCAGACCTTGAGCGAGAGCGCGCTCGGCGCGGTCGCCCCGAACAGGGCGGCGCCGAGCGGACGGATCAGGAAGGGCAGCAGGGGAGCGGCGGCGAGCAGCAGCGCGGCGGTCAGGGCCGTCACCCGCACACCGAGGGCCTGCCGGACGTTGGTCAGGGCGAAGGCGAGCGCGCCGACGCCCAGCGCCAGCAGCGGCGTCAGTCCGGGTGCCAGCAGCAGCGCCCCGGCGACGAGCAGCACGGTGGCGAGCGCTCCGGTGTCGCGCCGGCGCGAGCGCAGCCAGGCCACGGCCGGCCAGGCGAGCAGCGCGAGCAGCACCGAGCCGCGTTCCAGCGCGCCGTCGCCGTCGCCGTTGTCGCTCATCATGGCGTCGCCGAACAGGCCGATCAGGATGGCGACGATGGCCGCCGCGCCGACGCCGAGCGGCAGAAGGTAGAGGTTGGCCGAGCGCATCCGGTCCGGCAGGGCGAGGTAGCCGGCGAGCGTCAGCACGATCGTGGCGACGAGGTTGGCCAGGCGTTCGGTCGCCGGCCCGGGGAACGGCGTCCAGGCGAGCGAGAGCGCCGACCAGAAGATCACCAGCGTGCCGGCGAGGAAGGCCGGTGCGCGGAGCAGCCGGAAGATGCCGCCGCCGGGCGGCCGCTGCTTGCCGTCGATGGCGCTGGCGATGATGAGGAGCGCCACCGTGATCGGCGCGAGCACCACGGTGGCGCGGCGCGAGACCTGGGCGGCCACCGGCACGATCACGAACAGTGTGAAGAACCCGATGCGGCGCAGGAGCGCTGCGGCGTCGAGAGCGGGGTCGGCGGTGGTGGTGGGCGCGCGCGCCATGTTCGAACCGGGACCGGCGCGGCGCGCAGGTACAGGCGCCGTCATGCTTCTCCTAGTTCAGCCGTCGCGGCAGCGCTGTAGGGCTCCTGCAACACCTGTGCCTCGATGGACACGCGCCGACGGACCGTCACACTGCGCGCGTCACGGGCACCGGACGTCTTCTCCGCCGGCTCAAGCTGCGCCCGAAATCGGTGATCACCCGCCAGCCGCCCCAGGCTGCGAGGAAGCCGACGAGGCCGGCGATCAGCCCATCCGTCGTCGTCGGCACGGCCGGCTGATAATCGCGATACGCGGCCCGCGCCACGGCGACGTCGGGATTGCGGGCGACGGCCACGGTCTTGCCCAGCGGCGAGGCGGCGGCGTCGATCGCCTGCTTCTGCGCGTCGAGGGCCTGGAAGCGCTCAACGTCGCCCCGCACGGCCTCGCCGCGGCGGGCGACCAGGGCGTCGGCGTTCCTGCGCAGGTTTTCGATGGCGCTTTCGCGGGTGTTGCCGGTGGCCAGCGCGTCCGAGTCGAGCGTCGCGATCTGGCGCCGCAATTCCTCGATCGCGCCGCCGAGGCGCTGGGCGTATTGCTGCGCGAATTCCGGCGCCTGCGCCGCGATGATCGCGCCGATGATGCCGAGCGCGAGGCCGAACGTGCGGATCACACGAAACACGGGTCGTCTCCTGAAGGGTTCGATAAAAAGAGCACGAGCGCGCCGCCTGTTCCAGCCGCCATCGTCAGCCGTCGGCGCGGATCGCACGCGCGACGTCGTCCTGCGTGACATCGGCCAGCGGCTTTACGATCTTGAGCGCGACGCTGCGCTGGCCCGGCGCCATCACCAGGATCACCGTCTCGAAACCCGGACAGGCCGGATCGGCGCAGACGATTTCGTTGACCTTTAGCACGACGCCCTCGCCGTAGCCGCCGGCCTCGCGCGCCCAGGCCGCGACGCGCTCACGCCCGGCCTGTCGTTCGGCGTCTCCCGGACGCGGCCGGCCGAATCCGAACAGCGCCATCCCGGCCTCAGCGCGGCAGCGTCAGGATGCCGGCCTGCCCGTCGGCGCAGCCGAAGGCGAGGCGGCCGCCGCTGGCGTCCCAGGCGAGCGCCGTGATCGCGCTGTCCTTCACGGCCGGGCGTACCAGCAGTTCGGCGGCGTCGACGAAGCGCACGAGCAGGATGCCGCCATCCTCGTAGCCGATCGCCAGCACGAGGGCCTTGGGATGGAAGGCGACGCGGGCGACGCGGGCCGGGCGCACGCCGCATTCGCGCGGCGCCTTGCCGGTCGGTCCCTCCTTCGTGTCGAAGGGCCAGACGATGGCCGCCTCGGCGCCGCTCGTCGCCAGCCAGTCGCCGTCATGCGACCAGGCGGTAGAGCGGATCTTGGCCGGATAGCCGGACATCCGCATGTGGCCGCGGTCGGGCTGGAGGCGCCAGCCGTGCAGGGCGTTTTCCTGCATCGTGGTGATGACGAAGCGCCCGTCCGGCGACCAGGTCACGTCGAGATGCGAGCCCTTCCATTCGACGAGTTCCGCCGGCGTCTCGAGATTCGGGTACCAGAGGCTGACGCCGTTGTAGTGAGCCACCGCCAGCCGGTAGCCCTTCGGGGCGAAAGCGAGCCCCCGGGCGCTCGTCGGCGCGGCAAACGTCCGTTCACGGCCCTTGGCGTCGCGCGATACGACGTTCTTCCCGACCGAGTAGGCGATGCCTCCGTCGGGGTGCAACGCCAGCGCGTCGATCCAGGCACCGCCCTTGGCCGCCGCAACCTCGGCGACCGAACCATCGGCGGAGACGGACATCACGCGGCCGTCGTCGCCGCCGGTGACGAGCCTGCGTGCGTCGCCGGTGGCCACGAGGATGCCGGCCTCGCCATGTGGCGTCACGGTCCGCTGCTCGCCCTCTCGTGCCAGCACGACGCCGCCCTCGGCCATCGCCAGGGCCAGCGTATCCTTGAGCCAGTGCGCGAGGGCGACGTGCGAGCCGGCGGCGAGCGGCACGACGTGGTCGGTGAGGGAGGGAACGCTGGAACTCATCCGCGCGGGCCTTTTCGAGACGGCGAGAGGGTCAGGGAGAGGGTCTGGCGGCGATGGCTTCGGGCGGCTTGCCGGTCCTGAGCGCGTGGAGCCCGGCCCACAGGGCCAACACTCCGGTGATGCCGGCCGGGACCGCGAGGGCTTCGATGCCGAGTCGCATATGCGCGAGGGTGCCGGCAACCGCCCCGACGAGCAGCGACAGCCAGACGAGGCCGTCGCCGACCCAGCCGAAGCGGGGACCGCGCCCGGCCAGCGCCAGCGCGACCTTCTGGCCGAAGGCGAACAGTGCCCCGGTGACGAAGGTGGTGCCGGCGCGAAAACCCTGGACCTGCGCCAGAACGGCGTTCTGTGCGCCCATGGCGAGCGACAGGAACAGGGAGGCGGTGCCGAGCTGCAGATTCTCGCGCGCCGTGACGAATGCGGTGGCGACCGCGACTGCCTCGAAGGCGAGGATGGCCGGCGTCGCCCAGCGCTCCGGCGCCAAGGCGGCGATGGCGCCGCCCGTCACTGACCCGACCAGGAAGGCGAGGATCAGCAGGAGGGGCAGCAGCGCCGTGTGTCCCTCGCCATGGCCGACCGCGACGGCGAGCTGGGTCGTGTTGCCGCTCATGAGCGAGGTGTAGAGGCCGCCGAGCCGGATGAATCCGATCGCGTCGACGAACCCGGCGAGTGCCGTCAGCATCAGGCCGAAGCCGAGGAGAACGGGCCGGCTCACGGCGTGTCACGCAGTGGAATGCAGTTCTTAACGTCCGGCCCCGAAAGGTTAACGATTCGGTTACCAGTTCGGCGCAAATCGAGGGAATCACGGTGAACGACGGCGCAAGCGGAGCCGTTGGTCCGGCGATCTGAAAGCTTTGCCGTTGCAGGCTTTCGGGTGAGTTGGAGTACCCTCATGCTGCCTTTCGCCTGTTTCCCCGCCGCCCCCGCCTTCCGTCTCGACGGGCTGGCGGATCGCGTCGTCCTCGTCGTCGAGGATGAATTCATGGTCTGCGAACTCACCGCCGAAGCCCTGCACGACGAGGGCTACCGCGTGCTCACCGCCGCCGACGCGATGGAGGCGGAGGAGATCCTCGCGCACGAGCGGGTCGACCTGCTCTTCACCGATATCGATCTGGCCCGCAACACGAACGGCCTCGTGCTCGCCCACCGCGCGCGCTGCCAGCACCCCGACTTGCCCGTGGTCTATACGTCGGGTGGCTGCGGCGGCCTGTCGCCGAGCGAAGCGGTGTGCGACTCGGTCTTCGTGCCGAAGCCTTATCTCCCGAGCGACATCGTCGCGCTCACCAACGACATCCTGCGCCGGTTCCCCAGCCCCCACCACGCGTGAGCGCGCCGCGCTCGCGCCGAAACCCAGGACACTTTCCGATGCGCTCAGCGCTTTCGACCGCCCTCGCGATCCTGCTGGCAAGCGGCGTTGCCGCCTCCGCCGCCTGCGACGTGAAGGGGCTGAAGCTCGAAGACGAGATCGCGGACAAGAAGGAACTGCAGAAATCGGCCAACGAGCAGACCGTGCGCGACCTGCGCACGCTGCGGGACGCCGCGATCGTGCTCGACGCCTTCAAGTTCGAACCGGAATGCGAGCGCCTCGTGGTCATCCTGAAGCAACTCACCGCGCACCCGGTGAAGACGATCGAGCGCGGCGGCGACACCGACGAGGAAAAGGCCGAAGAGATCGAAGAGGCCCGCGAGCCGAAGGCGCCCGCGAAGGCGAAGTAGCAACGCTCATCTCGATGTAAACCGCTTTCCCGGACGCATGAAACGCAGCGGACTGCGATCCGGGATCGGGTCGGAAAGTCTTCGCGAAGCGTCCGTGTATCTTTTCCCGGCAGCAGAAAGCGGCGCCGCTACGCGGCGACTGCTTGCGCTGGATCCTGGATCACATTCCGCTGATGGTCCAGGCGTCCGGGAAAGGGCGGAGGACCTGGCTCAAACCTTCAAGGTTCAGTCGCCGGACCTTAGGGCAGGCGTCTCCGCCCCCTGATCCCCGCTCCGCTTCGCCGAACGCGAAATCCTGGCGACGATGCGGGCGCGCAGTGTCTCCGACAGCTCCACCTCGATCAGCCGCCACGACCAGTTGCGCAGCCGCATCCTGATCTTGAACTGGTCGGGGCCCGGCCGGTCGGGTGGTACGGCGATCACCACCGTGCGGAAGCCTCGCAGCTCCGAGGCCGTGTAGAACGCGCCGAGCCGGCCGAGTTTCTCGACGCGCAGGCCTTGCGAGGCGAGAAGAGCCGGCGGGTTCGGCAGGTCGAGGCCCTGCGGCCAGCCGTCGTCGAGGAGGTCGACGGTGGTCTGCGGCGTGACGAGCGCTTCGGCGAGCGGCAGCGCCAGTGCCGTGGCCGCATCGACGATGCGCTGGCGGTCGCGCGCCTCGAACTCGCTGCTGCCGGACTTCACCGCTGCGGCGAGCTGCCGGGTCAGCGAGACCCGCAGCGTGCGGAAATTGACGTGGTTCTCGACATAGGCCGTGTCGCCCGCCTGGACCGCGCGGGCGAGCTCGTAGAGGGCCCAGAGCGGGGTCAGCGTGTACGCGAACCAGCCGAGCGCCAACACGATCGGGATCAACCAACAGCGCATGTGTCGGCCCGTGTCAGGTGGCAGGCGGGCGGGTCGGGCATGGGCTCACGCCGGCCCCCGCCATGCCGCATGGCCGGCGAAGGCCGCGACCACGCTCTCGTAGACCGGCCGCTTGAAGGGAACGATCAACTCGGGCGTCGCGGCGAGTGCCTCCCAGCGCCAGCGATCGAATTCCGGCTTCTGCGTGCCGCCGGCCGGCCGCTCGATGTTGATCTCCTCGTCGGCTCCGGTGAAGCCGAAGGCGAACCATTTCTGGGTCTGGCCGCGGTAGCGACCCTTCCACGCGCGCTTCAGGAGATCGGGCGGAAGATCGTAGGTGAGCCAGCCCTCGGTCCGGCCGAGCAGCGTCACCGAGCCGGCCGACACGTTCGTCTCCTCGTGCAGCTCGCGCAGGGCCGCATCGAGGGGCGCCTCGCCGGCGTCGATCCCGCCCTGCGGCATCTGCCAAGAATGGGCCGGCGCGATCGCCCCGCCGCCGCCCCGCCGCCGGCCGAGGAAGACGAGCCCGTCGCGGTTGAACAAGGCGATCCCGACGCAGGGACGATACGCAGGCTCGTGCCGGTCGCGGGTATCGGGTGAGGACAGGGTCATGACGTCACGACCATAGGACGTGCACTTGCCCGGCCGCAATCTTGAGGACCGGCGAATGTTCCGATGTGCGGACGATGCCCCGCGCTTGCGGCGTCCGCCCGGCGACACCCTCGCCCGCGAGCGGCTTCCTCGAACCGGTCAATGGTCGGCGACCGAGACCTTGGCCGCGCGCGGCTGTCCGCGCAGGGCCGCGCTCACCGGGACGAGGCGGATGCCGCGCGCTTCGAGGTCGCGGGCCCAGCGGGCGATGCGATCGATGGAGAGCTGCTGCGCGCTGGCCGAGGCCAGGGCGAAGCCGTTCTTCTTTGCCTGCGCCTCGAGCCGCGCCAGCTCCCGGTCGATCGCCTCGGGACGCGCCATGGCGTCGAGCACGATCTCGGCGCGGGCGGCGGGGACCTTGAGCTTGAGGGCGCTCGCCGCCGCCTTCGAGCCCTGCGAGGCGCCGTCGTCGACGAAGCCGAGGCCGCGGCCGCCGATCTCCTTCAGGATCGGCTCCAGGGAGGCCTGATCGCTGAGCAATTTGCCGCCCATGAAGTTCACGAGGCCGACGAAGCCGGGGAACCGGCTCATCGCCCAGGCGAGGCGATCGAAGTTCTCGGCCGGCCGTGAGGAGGTCAGCAGCGTCTGCGGGCCGGGGTCGCTGTCGGGATAGTCGAAGGGCTCCATCGGGGCCTGGAGCAGGATCTCGTGACCGGCGTCGCGGGCTCGGGCGGCGGTCTTTTCCAGGTCCGCGGCATAGGGCGACAGGGCGAGGCTGATCGCGGGCGGCAGGCGCGCGATGGCGGCGGCCGTCGCAGCCTGGCCCGTGCCGATGCCCGAGACGAGGATGGCGATGCGGGCGCTGCCGGAGCCGTCGTCGGGGCGGGCATAGGCGTCCAGGGCGCGCAGACGCCCCTCCCCGAGTCGCGGCATGACGCCGTGCCGGCCGCGCTCGGTCAGGCGCGGATCGGGAGCCGCGGCAAGTCGGGTGGAATCCGGCGCCGGCACGCGGATGATCACCGCTTCCTCGGGCGCAGCCGTGCCGGCGGGGCGGGTGACCGTGACACCGGAGGCCCTTTCGACGTCGCCTGCCGAACTCTGCAGTGAGGGCGGCGCGGCCGGTGCATCCGGCTGCGCCTCCGCCGCCGCGGCAGGGGCGCCGGCCCGCGCCTGCGGTGCGGATTCGCGGACGGCGATCATCGCGACGGCGCGCGGCTCGCCGCCATGCGGGTCGCCGGTCAGGGTGAGGAGTCCGATGCCGAGCACGGCGACGCCGCCCAGTCCCGGCGCGACGTAGCGCACGTAGGGACGCAGCACCGCGAGGCGGCTCGGCTTCGGCGCGTCGATGCCGAGCGGACGGGTCAGGATATCGTCGGAGGGCTCGCTCACCGGGGTCCCAATGCCAAGGGCAGCGACGGGACGCCTCGGACGCGAGACGGCCCGCAGCATCGGTCTTAACCGACATTGCGGGCCGTCATGGTTAACGCTTCGCTAATCCGCGGCCCGAAAGCCGCAGGAATCGGCTTAGTTCGGGGTCGAGGGCTTCGTCACGTTGGCGGCGCCCTTCTGGATGCCGTGCAGGAAGTCGACGGCGGCGATGAGCTGCTTGTCCTTGGCCGGATCCGGCGGGATGTAGGCCGACGAACCGCCGCGCTCCTCGACGTCCTTCTGCTTGAGGTGGCCCTTCAGGCCGGCCTCGCCCTTGGTCTCGTCCTTGCCCTTCAGGTCGTCCGGCACCTCCTGCAGGATCTCCTGATCCGGCTCGATGCCCTTCGCCTGAATCGAGCGGCCCGACGGCGTGTAGTAGCGCGCCGTGGTCAGGCGGAGCGCGCCCTGGCCACCGAGCGGGATGATCGACTGCACCGAGCCCTTGCCGAAGGAGCGCGTGCCCATGATGGTCGCGCGCTTGTGATCCTGCAGGGCGCCGGCGACGATCTCGGAGGCCGAGGCCGCGCCGCCGTTGACCAGCACCACGATCGGCTTGCCCTTGGCGAGGTCGCCGACCTTGGCCGAGAAGCGCTGGGTCTCGTCCGGGTTGCGGCCGCGGGTCGAGACGATCTCGCCGCGGTCGAGGAAGGCGTCCGACACCATCACCGCCTGGTCGAGCAGGCCGCCCGGGTTGTTGCGCAGGTCGAGCACGTAGCCCTTGAGCTTGTCGTTGCCGATATCGGTCTGGAGCTTGTCGATCGCAGTCTTGAGGCCGTCGAAGGTCTGCTCGTTGAACTGGGTCAGGCGGACGTAGCCGACATCGTTCGACTCGACCTTCGAGCGCACGGGCCGGATCTTGATGATGTCGCGGTTCAGCGTGACGTCGAGCGGCTCCTTGGCCTCCTTGCGGGAGATCTTGAGCTTCACCGGCGAGTTCACGGGGCCGCGCATCTTGTCGACGGCCTGGTTCAGGGTGAGGCCCTGGACCTGATCCTCGTCGATCTGCGTGATGATGTCGTTGGCGAGCAGGCCGGCCTTCGAGGCGGGCGTGTCGTCGATCGGCGAGACCACCTTGATCAGGCCGTCCTCCATCGTGACCTCGATGCCGAGACCGCCGAACTCACCGCGCGTGGTGGTCTGCATGTCGCGGAACGCCTTCGCGTCCATGTAGCTCGAATGCGGATCGAGGGAGGTCAGCATGCCGTTGACCGCCGTCTCGATCAGCTTCGATTCCTCGGGCTTCTCGACGTAGTCGGTCCGCACCTTCTCGAAGACGTCGCCGAACAGGCTGAGCTGCCGGTAGGTCTCGGCCGAAGCCGCCACCGCGCTCGTTCCGGAGAGCAGATGGGTCTGCGTCGACACCGCGGACACGCCGGCGCCGAGAAACGCGCCGACCAGGACGAGGGACACCTTGCGCATTATCCGCGAACCTTCTCGCTGGGGCTTCTGGCCCACCAAGGCTCCGGATCGATGGAGCCGCCGTCTTTTCTGAACTCGACGTATAAGACTGGGTCGCCCCGATCATCGTCCTTCGATGACGCAGTTTGCGACGTATTTACGACCGGAGTGCCTGCGCCGCCCTCGCCCATGGAAGCGACCGGCTCTCCTGCGAGCACGAACTGACCCACCTCGACGTCGATCCGATCCATGCCTGCCAGCAAGAGATAGTAGCCGTCGCCCGCGTTGATGATCAAGAGTCGCCCGTAGGAGCGGAACGGGCCTGCATACGACACCCAGCCGTCCGCGGGCGAGGAGACGTTCGCTTTCGGCCGCGTCATATACGACACCCCACGCATGGTGCCGCCATTGCCGTCGGGCTGGTTGAAGCCGCGCATCAGGTTTCCGCTGACGGGCCTCGGCAGCTCGCCGCGCGTATCCGCGAATTTCACCTTCGGCGCGAGCCGGGCGGGATCGCGAAAACCCGCCGCCGCGAAGCGCTCCTGCGTCGCCTTGGCCTCCCGCTCCTCGGCGGCCTTGGCTTCCGCGGCGGCGCGCCGGGCGGAGGCGACCTCGCCTTCCATGCGGTCGACGAGTTCCTTGAGGGTCTTGGCCTGGCTGCCGAGTTCGGCGGTGCGCTGGCGCTCGGTAGCGAGGTTGCCCTCGATCTCGGCCATGCGCTTGCGGCGGGCGTCCACCAGCGCGTCGAGACGCTGCTTCTCCTTGGCCCAGCCCGCGATGTCGGTCTTCAAGCTTTCGCGATCGGCCGCGATCAATCCGCGCACACGCACCAATTCGGTGAGGTCTGCGGCGAGCGTCTCGGCCTCGCCGCGCAGTTCCGGCACCACCGCGCCGAGCATCATCGAGGTCCGGATCACGGCGAGCACGTCCTCCGGCCGCACCAGCACCGCCGGCGGCGGGCGCCGGCCCATGCGCTGGAGGGCGGCCAGGATCTCGGCGATGACGCCCCGGCGCGCGTCGAGCGATCGGCGGATCGCACCTTCGCTGTCGCCGAGCGTCTTGAGGCGCTCCTCGAGCCGGGTCAGCCGGTCCTCGGTCGCCTGGGCCTGTCGGGCGGCGTCGAGGAGCGCGAGGTTCAGCTTCGCCCGGTCGTTGCCGATCGCCGCGACCTCGGTTTCGAGGCTCGCGCGGTTCGCCGTGCTGGCGGTGAGCGCGTCCTGGATCTGCTTGAGGCTCTCGGCGCGCCGGTTCTTCTCCTCGGTCGCGCGTTGGATCGCCTCGGCGTCCTTCGGCTCTTCGGCATGCGACGGCACGGCCAACCCGAGGAAGGCGGCCATCCACAAGCCCGCGGTCCTGCGCGCCCGTCGCTGCATCGTCGTCGTCAGCCGTCTTCGGATTTCGGTGTCCCTCACAGAACTCCCGCTGCGCTGTCGTGGCCAGAGGGAAAACGACCTGCTCATCGGGAGTTCGGCCAGGTGCATTCAGGCTTCGCCGCGATGATACGGGTGGCCCGCCAGGATGGTCAGGGTCCGGTAGACCTGCTCCCAAACGAGCACACGCACCAGACCATGCGGCAGTGTCGCGGCTCCGAAGGCGAGAATAAGGTCGGCCCGTGCCCGCACGCTCGCGTCGAGACCATCCGCACCGCCGATCGCGATGACGAGGGCCGGCCGTGCGGCATCCCGCCACAGGCCGATCCGCTCGGCGATCTTCTCGCTGGCGAGGTCCGAGCGCCCGCGTTCGTCGTAGGCGAGCAGCGCAGCATTGGCCGGGAGCTGCGCGAGGATCGCCTGCGCCTCTTCGGCCTGACGGTCGGGGGCACGGCGGGCGCGGCTCTCGGCGACTTCGAAGAGGTCGCAGGCGGTGAAGCCGAGGCTACGGCCGAGGGCGATGGCACGCTCCTGGTAGCGGGCGGCGAGATCGCGTTCTGGACCGTTCTTCATGCGTCCGACGGCAACGATCAGGAGGCGCATGCGATGGGTCTGGTCCAAGACTCGTCGGGCGTTTTCGCTTCCAGCCCGACGATGCCAATTCCCGTTCGGTGTCGGCGCGTCAAGGATGGAATGCGGCCGGCCCCGGTGCCGATGTCACCGCATCGCGCCCGGCCGGTTGCCCGCCGCCCAGTCGAGCGCCTGCTCCAGCCGGTCGTTCCCCCAGAACAGCTCGCCATCCTCGGTCAGGAAGCTCGGCGCGCCGTAGATGCCGCGGGAGCGGGCCTCCTCGCCGGCCAGCTTGAGACGGCCCTTGCTCGCCTCGGAGGAGGCCGCCCTGAGGATTGCCGTGCCATCGAGGCCGAGCTTGTCGAGGATCGCGACGACCGCATGCGGCTCGGCGATGGAGCCGCCCTTGGCGAATTCGGTCTCGAACACCGCTTTCGTAAACGGCACCAGCCAGTCCTGGTCGGCCCCATGGATCGCGGCGCGGGTGGCGCTGAGCGAATTCTGCGGGAACGGGTTCGGGCGCGTGACCGGCGGCAGCCGGTAGCGCGCGGCCTCGCGGTCGAGGTCGCGCCACATGTTGCGGCCTTTGACGGGAAAGATGTTGAACGGCGAGTTGGTCCAGCCCTGAGCCGCAAAGATCGGTCCGAGCAGGAACGGGCGCCAGCGGATTTCGACCTCAGCGGCCTCGGCAAGGCCCTCGATCCGCATGGCGGCGAGATAGGAATAGGTGGAGGCGAACTCGTACCAGAATTCGAGGGTCGGCCGTCGCGCCATTCGTCGAATCTCCGGGGAGCTGAGTATCTACGTAGTGTCCTGCGCGAGCATGGCCGCGGCAAGGCCGATTTGCGTCGTGGACGGAGCAACGAACAGACCATCGAGCACGGCCAGCAACGCCGCACGGCAGGCATGGTTGCGCCGCTCGCGGCTCCGCTGTTAAGCCGCCTGCTTCCGGTTGCCCGATGCGATGACGACGCCCATGACCGACGCTTCCCCCGCCTCCTCTCCCGTGAAGAAGGTCGTGCTCGCCTATTCCGGCGGCCTCGACACCTCGATCATCCTGAAGTGGCTCCAGACCACCTATGGCTGCGAGGTCGTGACCTTCACCGCCGATCTCGGCCAGGGCGAGGAGCTGGAGCCGGCGCGCAAGAAGGCCGAACTCCTCGGCATCAAGCCGGAAAACATCTTCATCGAGGACCTGCGCGAGGAATTCGTGCGGGACTACGTGTTTCCGATGTTCCGCGCCAACGCGGTCTACGAGGGCGTCTACCTGCTCGGCACCTCGATCGCGCGGCCGCTCATCGCGAAGAAGCAGATCGAGATCGCCGAGCGCGTCGGGGCCGACGCCGTCTGTCACGGCGCCACCGGCAAGGGCAACGACCAGGTTCGGTTCGAGCTCGGCTACTACGCGCTCAAGCCCGACGTCACTGTCATCGCCCCCTGGCGCGAATGGGACCTGAAGAGCCGCGAACAGCTGATCGCCTTCGCCGAGCAGCACCAGATCCCGATCGCCAAGGACAAGCGCGGCGAGAGCCCGTTCTCGGTCGACGCCAACCTCCTGCACGCCTCCTCCGAGGGCAAGGTGCTGGAGGACCCGGCCGACGAGGTGCCGGAATACGTCTTTTCCCGCACGATCTCGCCGGAAGAGGCACCCGACACCCCCACCATCGTCACCATCGGTTTCGAGAAGGGCGACGCGGTCTCGATCGACGGCGAGGCGCTGTCGCCGGCAAGCCTGCTGGCCAAGCTCAACCAGCTCGGCCACGACAACGGCATCGGCCGGCTCGATCTGGTGGAGAACCGTTTCGTCGGCATGAAGAGCCGCGGCATGTACGAGACGCCGGGCGGCACCATTCTACTGCCGGCTCACCGCGCCATCGAGTCGATCACGCTGGACCGGGGTGCGGCGCACCTCAAGGACCAGATCATGCCGCAATACGCCGAGCTGATCTACAACGGCTTCTGGTTCTCGCCGGAGCGCGAGATGCTGCAGGCGCTGATCGACAAGAGCCAGGAGAAGGTCGCCGGCGAGGTCCGGCTCAAGCTCTACAAGGGCGGCGTCCACGTCATCGGCCGCACCAGCCCGCACTCGCTCTACGACCAGGACCTCGTCACCTTCGAAGAGGGCGCCGTCGCCTACGACCACCGCGACGCGGCGGGCTTCATCAAGCTGAACGCCCTGCGGCTGCGCACGCTGGCCCAGCGGAAGAAGCGCGACGGCGAGTGAGGGTTGCGGGGCTTGCGGTCGATTGACCGGACGCTTCGCGACTTTCTGTGCTGGGTCCCGGGTCGCATTCCGCTTCGCTTCATGCGCCCGGGAAAGGTGGTGAGTATACTTCGGAGCAATGCGCTCCGAATCGCACTGCTATATCCTGGCAAGCCAGCGTAACGGGACGCTTTATACAGGCTCCACGACCGACCTTGCGCGGCGTGTCTGGGAGCACAAGAACGGTATCGTGCCGGGCTTCACGCGCGAATATGGCGTGGCGTGGCTCGTCTGGTACGAAGGTTATTCTCACATCGCACTCGCCCGGCAGCGCGAGTACAGCATCAAGCGTTGGCGGCGGGCTTGGAAACTCGAACTGATCGAGACGTTCAATCCCGATTGGCGGGATCTCTACAATAACCTCAACGGCTGACGCAAAACCTCCGCCCCCTTTCCCGGACGCCTGCAGCGCAGCGGAAGGCGATCCGGGACCCAGCGTATCGACAGTCGCGAAGCGACACCAAATTTCTCCTATCCGACGGCCGTCCAACGCCCCTCGGACTCCTCGAAAAACCCCGGCCCCAGATCCGCATATCGCAGGAAGATCTGCAGGGCCGGCTGCATCTCGTGGTGCTGCGGAGGGATCTCGAGATCCGCCCCGTAGGGCTGCGCCACATCGATCCCCGGCACGTCGCGGGCCGTGTCCCACAGGACCGCGAGCCGCTGCGCCAGCACGATGTGCTCGGCCGTGATGTCGAAGGTGACGTGCTCGGGCGTCTCGCCGGTGGCCTCGTCGCGGAAGACGTCGCCGACATCGCTGGAATCGAGCTTGGCCAGAGTGTTGTGGTACTGGTAGCGGCCTGGCTTGAGCACGGCGTTCTGCAGGAACACGGCGAGCGCATCGCCCAATGCGCGATGCTCCTCGTCGGCGCCGTCGTCGTCGCCGGTGACGTTGAAGATGTCGCCGTCGCGGTCGGTGCTGCCGTAGGGCGCGTCGGGGTGGACGATCGGTGCGCCGGATCCGGCGCCGTTCCAGGCGACGACCATCCGGCGGATCAGGGCGATCCGCTCCAGGGTGAGCTCAAAGGGTGTGTCGTCGGCCATCCGGTTCCGCTCGGGTTTTTGGGTGTTCCGGAGCCACTACAGGATGACGGCGGCCGCCGCTATCGCGGGCCGAGGCAGCCGATGTAGTCGTCCATGGCGCCGTAGGCGGCCTGGATGCGGGAGGCCTTGGCACGGGTCTCGGGCGACGGCTTGCGCGGGTTGCGCGCGATCGGGTTCGGCAGGGTTGCGGCCAGCAGGATCGCCTCGGAGGGCTTCAGGTCGCGGGCGCTCTTGTTGAACCAGTGCCGGGCCGCGGCCTCGGCGCCGAAGACGCCCTCGCCCCATTCGGCGACGTTGAGATAGATCTCCATGGTCCGGCGTTTGCCCCAGAGCAGGTCGGCCAGCATGGCGATCGGGATCTCGATGGCCTTGCGGATGTAGGAGCGGCCGCGCCAGAGGAAGACGTTCTTGACCGTCTGCATGGTGATGGTGGAGGCGCCGCGGCTCGGGCCGCCCTCGTCGTCCACGACGTCGGTCAGCGCCGTCCAGTCGATGCCGTGGTGCATGCAGAACTTCTGGTCCTCGGCGGTGAAGACGGCGCGCACCAGTGCCGGCGCGATCCGGTCGAACGGCACAGCCTCCCGTGATACCGGCTGGCCCGTCAACCATCGCCCCAGCATCGGGGTTGAGACGGGCATCACCACGCGATAGACGAGCGTCAGCACAAGCGTGAGGGCGACGAGGGCGAGGGCGAGGCGCATGGCCAGCGAGGCGATGCGCCGGGCTCCCGCCATTCGCCGCGCAGGCTGGATCCGCCGCAGGCTGCGCTCCTGCGGATCCGGCCGGCGGGTCTCCTCGCGTTCCACCCTAAGCACGCCGCACGCGCCCACCCCCAAGTCAGGCCCTTTCGATGACCTCAACGCAGGGTTCCGACGCCCCGGTCAAGGCGAACGCGTCGGCCGAGCCGTTTTCCCACAGGCTCGCCACCGTGGCCGACGACGTCGAGCGCTTCCTGGTAGCGCTCCTCGACGAGACTTTGCGCGCCGGCGAGATCGCCCGGCCGCCGCGCCTGATGGAGGCGATGCGCCATGCCGTGCTCGGCGGCGGCAAGCGCCTGCGCCCGTTCCTGGCCATCGAGACCGCGCGCATGCTCGGCGGGTCCGAGGAGGGCGCGATGGCGGCCGGCGCCGGCGTCGAGCTGGTGCACTGCTACTCGCTGGTCCACGACGATCTGCCGGCCATGGACGACGACGACCTGCGCCGCGGCAAGCCCACCGTCCACAAGGCCTATGACGAGGCCACCGCGATCCTCGTCGGCGATGCCCTGCAGACGCTGGCCTTCGAGATCACCGCCGACGCGCAGTGGCAGCCCGATCCCGCGATCCGCGCCGACCTCGTGCTCGGCCTCGCCAAATCCTCGGGGCTCGGCGGCATGGTCGGCGGACAGCTCCTCGACCTCTCGGCCGAGGGCCGTTTCGGCAAGGTCGTCCTCGACATCGACGATACGCTGCGCATGCAGGCGATGAAGACCGGTGCGATCCTCGCCTTCTCGGTCGAGGCCGGCGCCATCGTTGGCCACGCCGACCGCGGGCAGCGCGCCGCGCTCCTGCGCTACGGCCAGGCGTTGGGCCAGGCCTTCCAGGTCGCCGACGACATCCTCGACCGCGAGGCGTCTCCGGAAGCGATGGGCAAGGCCACCGGCAAGGACAAGGACGCCGGCAAGGCGACCCTGGTCGATCGCCTGGGCCTCGACGGCGCCCGCGCCGAATGCGACCGCCTCGTCGGCATCTGCGAGGAGGCGGTGGCCCCCTGGGGCGAGCGCGCGGCCATCCTGCGCGAGGCGGCGCGGTTCACGGTGGCGCGCAAGGCATAGTCCGCCGCCGGCTCTCGCCGAACTGCCTCCGAATGCGGGACCGGTCTGGTTCCCAGTCGTTCGCCCGTGACCGGTGCGCCGAAGGCCAATTAAACCTTTACGCTTTGCACCTCACTGTCTGATATCCCTCGATCCGCGCGGGCGTTCGGTTCGGCGGGGTGGGGACGAGTGTCGTTCGTGTGATGTGCCTCGACAGCCCTGATCCGATCGCATTGTTGCTGGAGCGCGTTCGCCGCAGCTTCTGCGTCCGTGCGGCGATGATCCGCCTGACGGACGAAGAGGGCCGTCCGGCCGAATTCCATTCCGGCGCGCCGATCCCCTGGTCCGCCAATCCCGCCGCCTGCCGCCTCCAGGTGATGGCCGCTTCCGGCACGGTCGTCGTGCCGGACATCGATCTGGAGGCCGACTCGGTTCAAGCTGCATCCGGCCGGCCGCGCATCCGCTTCTATGCTGGCATCCCTCTGATGTCGGAGACGGGCCGGCCGTTCGGCGTGCTCAGTCTGGTCCATTCGCAGCCGCGCTGGCTCTCGGCGGTGCATGTTCGGGCCTTCGAGGATCTGGCGGCCGAACTCGCGCCGGTGGCCGCGCGCCGATGCGACGACATCACCATCGAGCGTCTCCGGGATCGCCTCGAGAAGCAGGCCCTCACCATCCGCGCGCAGGCCGAGGAGATGGCCCAGGGCCGCGGCACCTTCGAGCGGGCGGCGGCCGGGGCGCGCGTCGGCATCTGGGAATGCGCGTTGCACGACGACGGCCTGACTTGGACCGATCAGGTCTTCGACCTGTTCGAGATCCCGCGGGGTGCGCGCCTCGCGCGCCACACGACGCTGGATTGCTACACGCAGGCGTCGCGCGAGGTGCTCGAGCGGACCCGCAGCGCGGCCATCGCCGGCCGTCGCGGCTTCCGGCTCGATACCGAGATCGTCACGCTGAAGGGGCGCCGCCGCTGGATCCGGCTCACCGCCGCGACCGATTGCCGGGACGGGGTCCCCGTGCGCCTGTTCGGCATGAAGCAGGACATCACCGAGCAGACGCTGCTGCTCGAACGGACCCGCTATCTCGCCGAGTTCGACGTGATGACGGGGCTCGCCAACCGCGCCAGCTTCGAGGCTCGGCTGGCGGATCTCGGCGCGGATCGCCGCGACCGCGCACCCGTCGCCGCGCTGTTGCTGGTCGATCTCGATGGCTTCAAGCGGATCAACGACGGCTTCGGCCACGCCCTGGGCGATGCCTGCCTGCAGGAGGCCGCCCGCCGGCTCGGCACGGTCTGCACGGGGGCGGATCTCGTCGCGCGGATCGGCGGCGACGAGTTCGCCGTGCTGCTTGGCCGCGGTGCCGGGGACAGCGCGACGGAGGTGCTCGCCGACGCGATCGTCGCCGCCCTGAGCCAGCCCATGCAATGCGGTGCGCACGCCTTCCGCATCGGCGCCTCCGTCGGCATCGCCCCCGTCGTCGGGCCGTGCACGCCCTCCGACCTGTTCACGCAGGCCGACACCGCCCTCTACGCCGCCAAGGCCGCCGGGCGCGGCACCTTCCGGATATTCGATGCCGGCATGACGAACGGCGAGCGAGGAGGCATGCCGCAACCGCCCATGCCCGACGGCGAGCGCCGCGCGCTCCGGCAGGCGCACTGAGCCGAACCGGCGTCTCCGGACTTGCCAGCACCGGGACCGGCTCATTACAGCCCCCTGACAATCGCCCGGCCGACCAAGCCCGGGCATCTCGATCGTGCCGCTGCCTTACGGGAGCGGTGGCATGATCGAGTTCCTCGTTCGCGCGTGATGTCGTCGGAAAACCGGATCGACTGTTCCGCATCATGCTTCAAAGGCCAGGGCGACCATGACGACCTACAAGCTCCTTCTCCTCCCCGGCGACGGCATCGGCCCCGAGGTGATGGCCGAGGTCGAAAAAGTGGTCGGCTGGCTGGGTCGAGCCGGCCTCGCGACGTTCGAGACCGAGACCGACCTCGTCGGCGGCTCGGCCATCGACGCGCACGGCACGCCGCTCTCCGACGCGACGCTCGCCAAGGCCGATGCGGCCGATGCCATCCTGCTCGGCGCCGTCGGCGGCCCGAAATGGGCCGGCGTCGCCTACGAGATCCGCCCCGAGGCCGGCCTGCTGCGCCTGCGCAAGGATCTCGGCCTGTTCGCAAATCTGCGCCCGGCGATCTGCTACCCGGCGCTGGCCGAGGCCTCCGCGCTCAAGCCCGAGCTCGTCGAGGGCCTCGACATCATGATCGTGCGCGAGCTCACCGGCGGCGTCTATTTCGGTGAGCCGAAGGAGATCACGACGCTGGAGGACGGCTCCAAGCGCGCCGTCGACACCCAGGTCTACACCACCGCCGAGATCGAGCGGATCGCCCACGTCGCCTTCGATCTCGCCCGCAAGCGCTCCGGCCGCGTCGCCTCGGCCGAGAAGAACAACGTCATGAAGACCGGCGTCCTCTGGAAGGAGGTGGTCACGCGGGTCCACCAGGAGCACCATTCCGACATCGCGTTGGAGCACGTGCTCGCCGACAACTGCGCCATGCAGCTCGTCCGGCGTCCGAAGCAGTTCGACGTGCTCGTCATGGACAACCTGTTCGGCGACGTGCTTTCGGACATCGCGGCGATGCTCACCGGCTCCCTCGGGATGCTGCCTTCGGCGTCGCTGGGAGCGGTCGATGCCAAGGGCACCCGCAAGGCGCTCTACGAGCCCGTCCACGGCTCGGCTCCCGATATCGCCGGCAAGGGCTTCGCCAACCCGATCGCGATGATCGGCTCGCTGGCCATGTGCCTGCGCTACTCCTTCGGCCTCGGCGACGCCGCCGACCAAGTCGAGGCCGCGATCACCCGCGTGCTCGCCTCCGGCGCCCGCACCCGCGACATCGCCAAGGAGGGTGCCGCGGTGATCAGCACGTCCGAGATGGGCGATGCGATCCTGCGCGAGCTCGGCTCCGCCTGAGCGCAGTGGGTGAGCTCGAATCGGTCGGGCACCACCCCAAACGAAAACGGACCCCGAAAAGGGGCCCGTCTCGAAATCCGAAAAGTCGCTTGGTTCTAGTAGGGCGACCGGCCCGTGCGCGAGACGTAGGACGTCGGGTCGATCGCGTCGATCGCCGAGAAGTCGACGTTGCGGATCGCGCCGCCGCGGGCGCCGATGAACGGGCCGTTGGTGATGGCGTCGGGCATGTTGCTGCCGCCGTACATGTCGTTGCGGCCGTAGACCGGCGAATTCAGGTTGCTGGCCTGGATCAGGTAGGGGTTGGTCGCCGGGTTCGCGACGGAACCGTTATAGGCCTCGGTGACGTTGCCGGCGTCGAGCCAGCTGCGCGGCTTGATGCGGATCGGCAGCGGACGGCTGACGCGGACGTAACCCGGAGCGCCGTAAGGGCCCTGCGCCTCTGCAGCCGAGCCGAACCCGATCGCGGTGACGGAGAGGGCGCCCAGGAGGGCGAGCTTGATAAAGCGCATGGCGGGACCCTGATTTGCGTGGGCAGAAGCTAAGGTGGGCACGTTAACAATTAGCCCGTTGTGGAGTAGACGCCTGAGCTGAGCCGTTGTTCCGCCCTTATAGCCGCGCTTGCGTATTTCGCCGCAGTTCCGCCTCATTTTTTCTGGGCCGGCGCGAATTCCTCTCCCCTGTTGCAGTTTTGCGACCGGCGATGGACCCGGTCTCGTCGCTGCCGCGGGTGTTTCCGGCGACGCCCCCCTCAGGACCGCATCCGGCGCTTCGGCGCAGCTCGGCCTCCCCGAACGCGACCTCGATCGTCGGGGTCGCGGCGATGGCGAGCCGCACCGCGCCGATGGCGCAGGCTACCGCGCGAGGCTCGGGAGCCTGCCCGAGCACGCCGCAGAGCCATCCGTCGATCCGCATCGCCTTGGCGCCGATGCCGGCAAACCCCGTGCAGAGGCGGGAGCCCTGCCCGCTCAGCGTCGCCTCCACCGTCTCGAACGGACCGAACTTGGTTTCGACCGTGCCGCGTACGCCGGTGCGGAGCACCGACAGCCCCTGCATCTCCGCCGCACGACGGGCGAGCGTCACGAACAGGCTCGTCGCCGGTTCGGGGCTCTGCCCCGTCTCGGTCATTGTCAGCCGCAGAAACGGCGCCTCGATCGCATCGAAGCTGCCCTGCGTCAGGGCATCTTCGCGCAGGCCCGTGGCCGCGTTCCAGCGCGGAGGCTCGGCGCGGGCCGGCGGATCGCCGGAATCCATGGCCAGCAGCGGCCCGGCCGTACTCGCCGGGATCGCTGCGCGAACGGCAGGCGCCTGCACGAGGCGTTGCGGTTCTGTCCAGGCGCGCGGCGATGGCGCCGACCCGGTTCTGTCGCGGGCGAAAAGGCTGAGGCCGGCGATCACCGCCGCGGCAAGGGCAAGGCGGGCGGCGAGACGGGCGCGGCCGAACGGCCTCGGCGCACCGAGCGGCAGGACGCCGTCGTCCGGTTGGTCGAAATCCAGATCGTCGAAGGTCGGTTCGCGCCGCATCCTAACCGCCTCGTGCCGGGTCCGCTGCAGCCCGCGAGGCCGCGCCGTTCCCGTTGCTGTGGCGTGCGGACTCGCAGGATCGGGTTTCCGTCGATGCGGTCCGGACCGGGTTATCCCCCGCGGCCTGGACTCACGGTGAATCGAACCTTCACTGCGACCGGTCCGGCGCGCTTCTGCCGAGCGGTGACGGCGTCCGCTCTATCCCCTTGGTCGCGTGTGATATTTTGCTCCTGCCGGAGTCCCTTTTTCTACGGCATGCGCTAGGTTCATGATCGGTTCGAGCCGGATTCGGGGCTCCGGTCCGCCGCGGAACCGGGCGCCCCCTGCCCCGCTCACCGGAAGAGTCCCGAAGCGGACGGCCCAGGGAGACGCGTATCATGAGCGAGACGATCGAGATCCGGGCCGCCGACGGGACCAGCGCCCGCATCGCGCTGCAGGGTGCCGAGCCGGTGTCGTGGCAGGTCGCCGGCCGGGAATACCTCTGGAACGGCGACCCCGAGCACTGGAACCGGCACGCGCCCTGGCTCTTCCCGGTGGTCGGCGCCTCGGCCGGCGGCGTGGTTCGGGTCGACGGCCAGACCTATCCGATGGGCCAGCACGGCTTCGCCCGCGACCTGCCCTTCAGCGTGGTGACGCAGTCCGAGGATGCGGTGACGTTGCGGCTCGAGGACGGCGACGCCACCCGGACGCATTACCCCTTCGCCTTCCGCCTCGACATCGACGTGCGGGTCGATACGTGCCGCCTGCTCTTCGTCTGCAAGGTCGAGAACACCGGCGAGACCCCCCTGCCCTATGGGCTCGGCTTCCACCCCGCCTTTCCCTGGCCCTTCGCGGACGGCGAGCGCCGGGCCGGCGGCGGCTACCACGTCGTCTTCGACGCGACGGAATCGCCGGACGTGCCGGAGATCGCCGAGGGCGGCCTGATCGCCGCCGAAACGCGCGCCGTGCCGCTCATCGACACGACGCTGCCGCTCGATCCCGAGATGTTCAAGGAAGCGCTGGTCTTCCTCGATGCCAAGAGCCGCTCGATGCGTTTCGTCGGCCCCGGCGACAAGGCGATCGCTATGGCGGTCGAGGACTTTCCGCATTTCGCGATCTGGACGAAGCCGACCGCGCCGTTCCTGTCGCTGGAATGCTGGACTGGTCATGCCGACCGGGCCGGTTTCGAGGGCGAGCTGGCGGAGCGGGATTCGCAACGCATTCTGGCGCCGGGCGCGCAGGCGTTGCACGGGGTCGGGTTGAGCCTGCAGGGGTGACCAGGTGGGCTTCGGACCAGCCCTGAGATCCAAGCCGCGCCACCCTCTCCCCGCATGCGGGGAGAGGGCATTCGCGCCACCGAAGTGGATCAGTCGACCGGCGTCACCGCGATACGCAGCGTCTGGGCGGCGGCGTTGCTGACAATGACCACCAACGGCTTCGTCCCGACCGCAAATCGCACGCTCTTGCGCAGGCTCACGCATCCCCTGCGGCCGCTATGAGCGCCGGGCTTGAGGGGCGCGCCGCCCTCCTCCGCCACGTCGATCCAGCCCTCGCCCGAGAGCGTCACCTGGACCTGACCCGGCGCAGGGGGCGCGGCGACGAGAACATATCCTGAAAAGCTGCCGGGCTTCGGCGCACGGCTCGGTACCTGGGGCAGGTCGGCCTCGGCCGAGGGCTTCAGGGTGAGAGTAGCCGCGGGCCGCTCCACGGGGAGGTTCGCGCCGGAGACCAGCACCGGCAGGTCGGGCGCTGAAAACCAAGCTTGCTCGCGCGCCAGCGGCCAATCGAAGCTCGCGCAGACATCCGCCTCGGGCTTGGCCGCGTCCTGCGCCTGGGCGGTGCTGCCGGCGAGCGCCAGAACGGCGAGAAGAACCGAGGCGGAGATGCGCATGGTGCTCAGTCCACCGCGATCATGACGTCGGAGCTCTTGATCACCGCGTAGGCCTCGCCGCCGACGGCGAGACCCAGGCTGTCCACGGCCTCGTTGGTGATCGCCGAGGTGACGACCTGGCCGGAGGCGACCTCGATCTTCACGTGGGCGGTGGTGGCGCCCTTCTCGACGGAGACGATCTTGCCCTTGAGTACGTTGCGCGCACTGATCTTCATGACGGGTCCTCGGCGACTCGGCCCTGAAACTGGGCCGTTGCGACGCTCTTCTGGGCCGTCGCGAGGACCTGATCAACCCGCCATGGGCATCGTTGCCAGAGTACCGTCAGCGGGCAGGACAACCAGTCAAGACGACACGTTCCTGCGTCGCGGAGCTACCAAGCGCCGCCGATCATCGCCACGACGAAGGCATGGGCAGCCGGCCAATCGGTCGTGTAGACCCTCCCGGCCACGAAGAGCAGCGCCAGGGTCCAGAACACGGCCAAGGCAGCCCGGTTGGCGCGTCGATCGAGGACGGACGTGATGGCGGGACGGTCCGTCGCGAGCGGCTCGCCGAACGGGTCGTAGCCCTGGTGCCCGGTCTTTGCATCATCGCTCATCCTAGCAGATATCGCCCGTGTCCTTGAGCCGGGCAATGGATGGATCTTTCGAAGGCCCGCCGCTCAAAAGACCTTCGTTCTCTCCGATTGGCCGTAGTTGGAAGTTTCTTCTCGATGGCGTGCGAAGGATCGGTGTGAACTCTCGACATCCCCGGAACCCGGCCCTCCGGCCCGCTCGAGGCGCGCGCGCCCTGTGGCCCGGGCTCGCCCTGTGCCTTGCCATCACCGCCCTGGCCGCGGGCGTGCAGGCCGTCGAGGAGGAAGCCTTCGGCCATCCCTATGTCGAGGCGCTGGTGGTCGCGATCCTCGGGGGCATGGCCCTGCGTACGGCATGGCAGCCGAGCGAGCGGTTCGCTGCCGGCATCGCCTTCGGCGCCAAGCAGCTGCTGGAAGTCGCCGTGACCCTGCTCGGCGCGTCCGTCAGCCTCGGTGCGCTCGTCGCCTCCGGTCCTGCCCTGCTCACGGGCATCGTCGGCACCGTGCTGCTCTCGATCCTGGCGAGCCTCCTGCTCGGACGCCTGCTCGGCCTGCCCGCACGCATGTCGATCCTGATCGCCTGCGGCAACGCGATCTGCGGCAATTCTGCGATCGCGGCCGTCGCCCCGGTGATCGGCGCCGACGGCCGCGACGTCGCCGCCTCGATCGCCTTCACCGCCGTGGTCGGCGTGCTCGTCGTGCTGGGCCTGCCGCTGTTCGTGCCCCTGGCCGGCCTGTCGGAGCACCAATACGGCGTGCTGGCGGGGCTCTGCGTCTACGCGGTGCCGCAAGTGCTCGCCGCGACCGTGCCGATCGGCCTCGCCGCGACGCAGATCGGCACGCTGGTGAAGCTCGTACGGGTGCTGATGCTCGGGCCCGTGGTGGTGGCGCTCTCGTTCGTCGCGCCGCGGCTGTCGCCGGAGGGTGGGGCGACGGATCAGCGCTCGGCGCGTCCCGGCCTCGGCAAGCTCGTCCCCTGGTTCATCCTCGGCTTCCTGGCGCTCGCGAGCCTGCGCTCCCTCGGGCTCGTCCCCGATGCAGCCCTTCCGCCGCTGGCGCGGATCGCGACAATGCTCACCATCGTCTCGATGGCGGCGCTCGGTCTCGGCGTCGACGTGCGCGGGCTGGCCCAGGTCGGCGGCCGGGTGACGCTCGTCGTGACGGGATCCCTCGCGGTCCTGATCGCGGTAAGCCTTGTGCTGATCCGCGTGCTGCACCTGAGCTAGCCCTCGTCGCTCTCCTCCACGTCCTCGGACACCTGCCGGCGGCAGCCCCATTCCCCCAACGTGGCGTTGAGATCGTCGAGGACGAAATGCCGGGCGCTGTCCCGGTCGTAGCCCTCGGCGAGAAGGTCGTCGTAATCCGTGAAGACGTGACGGGCATAGGCGACGAGGGCGAGCCATGCGGCCGTCTCGGGCGCGGCCCCGCGCAGGCCCGAACTCGACAGGGCGCGATCCAGGGTGGCGTCGGCCTCGAAAGCCGGCAGGCGCGGCGCAATCCGCTCCAGGGCGTCGGCGACGGCCTCGCGCCGGTTGCCTGGCACGCTGGCCGTGTTCTGCGCGCGACTCATCGCAGCATTCGTCCTCTTCGGCGCCGTCGATACGGCCCGCCCAGCTTGCGACCGAAGGGCGCCAATGTCACTCTCGACGCGACCTGACGCCGATGCCGCCGACCCTGCGGCTGCCGCGCGTCGCCTCTCGGAAACGATGTCATGCGCCGCCGCCTCGGAGCATCCCCGCTGATCCTCGCCGCCGCCGTCTTCGCGCTGCCGGCACTGGCGCAGACGACGAGCCCCGTCGTGCCGCCGTCGCCGAGCCCCGGCCGCAACGTCGCGGCCACCGGCAGGGTCATGCCGCCGGCCAACCCCGGCGCGATAAAGCCCTCCGTCGCCGACGAGATGGCGAAGGCGCAGAAGGCGGCCGACACACGCAACAAGGCCTGGGATTCGAAGATGCGCAAGACCATGGGTTCGATCTGCTCGGGTTGCTGATCGTGCCTCGCGCGTGATCCGCTTCGAGGGCGTCTCGAAGCGCTTTGCCGACGCTGCGCGCCCCGCCGTCGATCATCTCGACCTGACCGTCCCCGAGGGCACCACCTGCGTGCTGCTCGGCCCCTCGGGCTGCGGCAAGTCGACGACGCTGCGCATGGTCAACCGGCTGATCGAGCCCGATACCGGACGGGTGCTCGTCGACGGCCGCGACGTAGCGGGCGTCGATCCGGTGAAGCTGCGCCGCGGCATCGGCTACGTGCTGCAGGGGATCGGCCTGTTTCCGCACCGGAGCGTGGCGCAGAACGTGGCGACGGTGCCCGGACTGCTCGGCTGGCCGCGCCAGCGGATCGCCGAGCGGGTCGACGCCATGCTCGACCTCGTCGGCCTCGATCCGGCTCAGTACCGCGACAGGCGGCCGGATGCGCTGTCCGGCGGACAGCGCCAGCGCGTCGGCGTCGCCCGTGCGCTGGCGGCCGATCCGCCGGTGCTGCTGATGGACGAGCCGTTCGGGGCCGTCGATCCGGTGGCGCGCGGCCGGCTTCAGAGCGAGATCGGCGCGATCCTGGCGCGCCTCGGCAAGACGGTGATGATCGTGACGCACGATCTCTCCGAAGGCCTGCTGATGGGCGACCGCATCGTCCTGATGCGCGACGGCGCCATCGTCCAGGCCGACACGCCGGAGCGCTTCCTGGCCAAGCCCGCCGACGCCTTCGTGGCGGACTTCATCGGTAACGATCGCATCCTGCGCCGTCTCGCCCTCGTCGCCGTGAGCGCAGTCGCGTTGCCGGGGACGATCGACGGCGCGGCCCGGGTAAGTCCCGATCTCTCGTTGAGGGATGCCCTCGGGCTGATGCTGGCCTCGGGGGCGACGCGGCTCGCGCTCGACGGCGACGGCTCGCTGCGGTTCGTCACCCTCGACGCGATCCGGGCGGCGGCGCGGGAAGGCGCAGACGCCCCTGGCGCTCCGGTATCCGACGAACCCTGAGCAGTCGCTCAGCCGGCGATGCTGGGATCCTTCTTGCACGCGGCGCGGATGATGCCGGATAAGCCGGCTTCGGCAACGAGTTCGGCCGCTTCCGAGGGCGAGAACCAGTGGCCCTCGCGCTGGTGCTTCTCCGGCCAGGCCTTGAGCTGCTTGCGGACTTCCAGCGGAAAGACCTTGACCTGACAGAGCACCGAATCGCGGCTCTTGAGGCGCTTGTCGTAGAGGTAGAAGCCGAGCGGCCGCTTACCGATATGGCCGACGAGCCCGGCCTCCTCGTAGGCTTCGCGGGCGGCGGCCTCGTAGGGCTTGCGGCCCTTCATCGGCCAACCCTTGGGAATGACCCAGCGCCGGCTCTCGCGCGACGTGATCAGGAAGATCAGGAAGCTGCCCTCCGGCGTGCGCCGGAACGGCAGCGCACCCACCTGGCGCCTCGGTTCGAGGACCGTCTCCATCGGGCTCGACGTCATGCGGAAACGCCGCCGGACCGGGGTAGCGGTTCGGTATCCGTCAGGGCGGGTGGGGTCATCGCGAGCGTCACGGCGGGTTCACTATCCGATGCCGGAGCACGCGCTCAAGGCGAAAGTTATCTGGCAAAGCATTTGCGACCCCGACGGACCCGACGGATCGGCCATGATGGCCACCAACGCGACGCGCCGGTGACGGTTCGCCCTTCGGTCTGCATATTCGCGACGGATCGATCGCGACCGCGCAACACGCGCCGTTCAGGGAGCGGTGCTGAGATTCTCGATCAGCGCGTTGAGGTCGGCGCGCATCGCCTGGATCTCCGGCTCCGACATGTGGAGCTGGCACATCACCGATTGGCGGACCGACACGGCTTCGGCACGGAGGTCGCGGCCGTTCGGCGTCAGGGCGATCTCGACCTCGCGCTCGTCGGTGCGGCGGCGGTTGCGGCCGACGAGGCCCGCCGTCTCCAGGCGCTTCAGAACCGGCGTCAGGGTGCCCGAATCGAGCCGCAGCCTCCGCCCGATCTCGGATACGGTGACGCCATCCGTCTCCCACAGGACGAGCAGGACGAGATATTGCGGATAGGTCAGACCCATCCGCTCCAGCATCGGGCGATAGGACTTCGTCATGCGGTGCGCGGCCGCATAGAGGGCGTAGCAGAGCTGGTTGTCGAGCAAGAGGGGGTCTCGAAGGGCCCCGGCCTGCTCGGTCGGCGCGTTCACCATACTCACCATGCCGTTGGACCCCCTACCGTCGGTCGACCGTGCAACCGAGGCGAGCGCCGAGCTTTCACGAACCGTGCCGCATCGCAGCCGTAGTACGATAGCGGAAGTGAGACCGGGAGATCCATGCACAAATCTCTCGGGAAAATTTTCATATTCACGAAGGGGTGATCTGTCGATGCGTCGCACTGTCCCGCTACTCCGGGAGAGCTGCGTCTCCGATCATTCGATGTGGCGGAAGCCATGCAGATCGGTAGCGCCGCCCGAAAGGATCGCCGTGGCGCATCGCTGCGATCCCGCCACCGTCCGACGACGTCATCGAATGTTCGATCCTGAGTCGTACCCGTCCCTGTCGTCGGACGAAGATCATCGTCCGGGCATTCTTATCCGCTTGCCGGCTTCAAGTGGCGACGATCTTGGCCGTGAGCTGCGGCTGGGGTGCCATGATCTTGTGGAGTTGAACCTTGGACGCTTCGCCGCCCGCCGGTGATCCTGCCGGCTGCCGCAGACTCGGCTTCGTTTCGTGGCCGTGGCATTCCTCGAGGACCGGCACGAGAGTTTCGGCGATCGCCGTTGCGACCCCGGTGGAGGCGGTACCCTCCGATTGCTGGCTGTGGATGCGCTGAAGCGTCTCTTCGATCTGCCTCTCGATCCGCTCGAACAGGGTCTGCGCCACCTCCGGATCGAGCGTGACGAGCACCGAAGCGATCGCACCGTAGGCTTCCTTCAGCATGAAGAAGCTCAAGCGCTCGACGGCACGCTCGTCGCTCTCAGTCAGATCAAGCACGCGTTTCACCTCACGACTGGATGAGGCAGTTTCATGCCATCTGCGATTGCGACGTCAAGCCCGGGATCGCAACAACGTCGAAATCAGAGGCCGTGCGACTTCGATGTCGTGTGGCTGCAAGTCCTCGATCGAAACTGTTTTCTTTCGATCCGCCAACTTTGATTGGTTGGGCAGCGCTTTTGTCCGCGCGTTCCTGGAGCTGTATTGCGATCAACGAATATTTTAACGAGAAGCTTGCGGATTAGCGCAAAGCTACGACGCAGCGCGTCCGCAATGGAGGCTGGACGCCCAGATGTTTGCGGAGCAAAATATTGAGCTCGCAAGCCGGCATTTTCGAAGGAGTTAAAGCAAGAAGGTCGCAAGCGCGGCCCCGTAAAGCAGGTCGCACGTTCCGGGTTAGTTCACCCGAAGCAACCGCTGAGTATTTTAATGATTGGTGGGCGCACTAGGGTTCGAACCTAGGACCCGCTGATTAAGAGTCAGCTGCTCTACCAACTGAGCTATGCGCCCGTCGCCTAGGCGGCGGCGCGGGGTCCACCAAGTCCCCCGCGAGTGAGGGGCTGATAGCAACGCCGCCGGGGGCTGTCCACCCCCGACGGCCTAGTTTTTGGGGCAATCGCCGGAAAGCGTTCGCCCCCCGTTTTCTCGGCCTCGTTTGCCGGCGCCCGCCTTCGCGGGCTCCGGCCTTCGCGCTGCGGAGCGCTCTTCGCGCCCCGGCGCCGTTGGAGCGGCTTCCCGTTATCGCTCGCGACGGTCCTTCACACCGTCGCGGCGTGCTGCGCATGCAGGCGCACGGATGTCGCCGAGAGCTTGTTCAGCGCCGAGAGATAGGCTTTCGCGGAGGCCACCAGCGTGTCTGGATCGGCCCCGCGGGCGGTCATGCTGCGCTCGGCGGCCTTGAGGCGCACCGAGACCTCCGCCTGGGCGTCGGTGCCCTCGGTGACTGCGTGGACCTGATAGAGCTCGAGCACGGCATCGTGCGGTACCATCGCCTTGATGCAGTTGAAGACCGCGTCGACGGGGCCGTTGCCGTCGGCCTCCTCGGTGAAGGTGCGGCCGTCCATCATGATCTTCATGGTGGCGCGCTGCGGCCCCCGCGTTCCGGCGATCACCGAGAGCGAGACGAGGCGGATGCGGTCGTGTGCGGTGGCGAGGTTTTCGTCGACCAACGCCTCGATGTCCTCGTCGTAGACGTGCTTCTTGCGGTCGGCGAGCGCCTTGAAGCGCTCGAACACGTCCTGCAGCTGGTTGTCGGAGAGCGACAAGCCCAACTCCGTGAGCTTGGAGCGGAAGGCGGCCCGGCCGGAATGCTTGCCCATCACCAGCGAGGTCTTGCTGAGGCCGACGGAGGCCGGCGTCATGATCTCGTAGGTCTCGGAATGCTTGAGCATGCCGTCCTGGTGGATGCCGCTCTCATGCGCGAAGGCGTTCCGGCCGACGATGGCCTTGTTGTACTGCACCGGAAAGTTCGTAGCGTGAGACACGAGCTTCGAGGCGCGGGTGAGCATCGTCGTGTCGATGCCGGTCTCGAACGGCATCACGTCGGAGCGCGTGCGGATCGCCATCACGACCTCTTCGAGGGCCGCGTTGCCCGCCCGCTCGCCGATGCCGTTGACGGTGCACTCGACCTGCCGTGCCCCGCCCTCGATTCCGGCCAGTGAGTTCGCGACCGCCAGACCGATGTCGTTGTGGCAATGCACCGAGAAGATCGCCTTGTCGGCATCCGGCACGCGCTCGCGCACCTGCCGGAACATGGCGCGATACTCCTCGGGCGTGGTGTAGCCGACGGTGTCGGGCAGGTTGATCGTGGTGGCGCCGGCACGGATCGCGGCTTCCACGCAGCGGCACAGGTAGTCGATGCCGGTGCGCGTCGCGTCCATCGCCGACCACTCGACGTCCTCGACGAGGTCGCGCGCCTGGGCGACCGTCTTGAGTATGATCTCGACCACCTCGTCCTCGGTCTTGCGCATCTGGTAGGCGAGATGGATCGGCGAGGTCGAGACGAAGGTGTGGATGCGGCCGCGCCGGGCGTGCTTCACGGCCTCGCCCGCGCGGGCGATGTCGGCGGGGATGGCGCGGGCGAGGCCGGCCACCGTCGCGCGCTTGGTGCGCCGGGCGATCTCGGTCACGGCCTCGAAATCGCCGTTCGAGGCGATCGGGAAGCCGGCCTCGATGATGTCGACGCCCATCGCGTCGAGCAGCTCCGCCACCGCGAGCTTCTCGTCGAGGGTCATGGTCGCGCCGGGGCATTGCTCGCCGTCGCGCAGCGTCGTGTCGAAGATGACGACGCGGTCCTTTTCGGAATGACTGGTCATGATCGTTGCTACCTTCTCAGGTGCTCAGTCCCCATCAGCGGGAGTGGCACCGAAACCCGGGATCGGTTGTCCGAAGCGCGTCCCCTGAAGGCCCAGGCGACCACGCCCGGACGGCCCTCAGGGGCGGGTAAGGAGAAGGCCGGCGAGAAGGTTTTTTGCGCGCGCGCTCGCCACCGCTCGAGCGGCAGGCAGCATCGTCAGCGCTGAGCCGGCGGAAGCCACGGCTCGATTCTCCTCGGACGGGGGCAAGCCGGCATGTCGCCGACCCCTGAATTCCGTATCTAGCTTTGGCGCCGGGGCCTGACAAGCGCGCGGTCGCAGCCGAGTGATGCGCGCCGGCCGCATCTTCCCGAAAACGCATGTCGCACGGAGCACCCGCGATTGACCCTGCGCCGGCTGCGGCTCAGCGTCCCGCCCTGTCGTTCCACGTCCTCGCAGTTCCGGAGACGTCGCCATGCCGATCCGCCATTCGGGTCTCGCCCTCGCCGCCTTCCTTGCCGCCGGCTCGCTTTGCGCCTGCAACAGCCTGTCCGGCGTGACCGGGCCGACCGCCGCCGCGGCGCTACCGCCTGCGCCGGCTGCGCCGGCCCTCGCCGAACTGCCCAAGGGCAGCGGCTGCGGCCCGACCATCGCCCACACCCAGGCCGTGGTCGACAGCGACGTCGCCACCGAGAACCTGAACGCAGCGGTGGGCAAGCGCTTCAGCGCCGACCTCGATGCCGCCGCAAGCGCCTGCGCGGCCGGGAAGAGTGCCGAGGGCATCCGGCTCCTCGCGGCGGCCAAGGCGCGCTACGGCTACCGCTGAGCCAAGGCGTCCTCGAGATAGGCCCGTACGAAGCCCGGCATCCGGGCCGGGTCGATGTCGGCCGCTCCACGCACGACGACCAGACGGCCGAGTTCCGGCTCCTGCTCCTGACGGCGATGCGCTTCGACGCGCGTCAAGAGCGCGTCGGCGCTCGCCGCGAACCGGACCGGCCGCAGGAAGGCGAGCTGCCCCTCCCCGCGCAGCAGCACCCAGGGTGCGGTCTCCGCGCCATCGGGCAAGGCGAGGCCGGTCTCCTCCAGAAGCTCGCGCGCGGCACTGCCGGCGAGATCGACGAGGCCGCCGGCGCGAACGTCGTCGCGGTCGGGCGTGCCGCAGGGGAAATAGACTTGACCGGCATTGGCCGTGTGCGCCGCCATCTCTCCGAGCAGGATCGCCCCATCGGCGGTGTGCGGCACGATGGCCGAGAAGGCGTTGAACACGCTCGCATCCGGCGATCCGAGATCGCGCGACGCAAGGAACCGCGAAAAGCGCGTCTCGAAGAACGTCACCGCGCAGGCGCCGTCGCGGATGGTGCAGCCTGGGCTCAGCAGCACGGTGCCGTCGAACATCGCCGGCTTCTCGGAGACCCGCCGCCGCCAGTTGCGGTCGATCGCCTCCGCGTTCTCGCGCGCCCAGGCCCAGTCGTGCGCGACGAGCCGGGCCGAGACGATGGCGAGACGGCTGAGCGTGAAGCCGTGCCGCGCGCCCTCAGACAAGCAGCGCGCCCTCGCTGACCACCACCGCCGCGCCGCCGATCTCGACGGAGCGCAGGGCGCCGGCCTCGACCACTGCCTGCAGGGCAATCTCGCTGGGGCGCCCCATGGCGTAGCCCTGGCGCAGCACAACGTCGTGCGTGCCGTCGCCGAGCTTTTCGAACTGCATCAGCACGCCCGCGAAGGCGGCGGCGGCCGAGCCCGTCGCCGGGTCCTCGACGATGCCGAGATTCGGCGCGAACAGCCGCGCCTGATAGCGCCGGCCGTTCGGGGCGGGATCCGGCGTGTAGAGGTAGAGCGCGCCGGTCTTGCCCGCGGCCACCGCGCGGTCGAAGGCGGCGGTGTCGAGCCGCGCCCGGTCGAGGGCGTCGCGGGTGGCGACCGGCACGAAGGTGAAGGGCACGCCCGCCCCGTGCCGGCTCGCCTTGTGCCGGGAGAAACCGACCTCCCCCGGCTGCAGGCCGAGCATCCCCTCCAGGATGCTCGCCTCGAGTCCGTCGCCGGCGAAGACCGGCAGGCCCGGCACCTTGAAGCGGGCGCGGCCCCGGCCCTTGCCGGTCTCGACCAGGCAGGGGACGATGCCGATCCCCTCCTCCAGTCCGAAGGCGGTGGCGTCGGCCTGGGTCTCACTCTTGTGGGCGGCCCGGTCCTTCAGCGCGAGGAGCACCGCCGTCCCGATGGTGGGGTGGCCGGCGAAGGGCAACTCGGCGAGCGGTGTGAAGATGCGCAGCCGCGCCCGGTGGCGCGCCTCCTGCGGCGGCAGCACGAACACCGTCTCGGACAGGTTGAACTCCCGCGCGATCGCCTGCATCGCCGCGTCGTCCAGCCCCTCCGCATCGAGCACCACCGCGAGCGGGTTCCCGGCGAAGGCGGTCTCGGTGAAGACGTCGAGGGTGACGAAGCGGCGGCGGGTCATGCTGTCTCCTGTACCAGGGACCATCTCATACGGCTTCGACCGGAAACACCACGCTCGGGCTCACGAACTCGTCCTGCGCCTCGACGGTGAGGAGTTCGGTCGAGCCGGCCTCGGCCGTCTGGCGCAGCAGCCCGTGGATCGAGGCGCCGGCCATGCCGAGCGCGGTCGCCGCCGAGCCGGTGCGCAAGTAGTGCACGAGAAACAGCGCCGCGACGGCATCGCCCGCGCCGCTCACGGCCTTGAGGTCGAGGCGCGGGGTGCGCAGGCGCCAGAAGGCACCGCCCTCCCCGGCCAGCATGTCGATCGCGTCCGGCGGCGTGGCGTCGGTGGCGAGGGAGGTCACCAGCACCACGCGCGGCCCGAGCGCCTGGACGGCCTGCGCCGCCGCCTTGGCCTCGCGCAACGTGGCCGTCGGCAGGCCCGAGAGCAGGTTCAGCTCGAACTGGTTCGGCGTGACGATGTCGGCGGCCGGCACCGCCCGCTCGCACATGAGCTCGCTGATGCCCGGCCGCACATAGATGCCGGAATGGGTGTCGCCGATGACGGGATCGCAGCAATACAGCGCGTCCGGGTTGGCGGCCCGCACCTGGGCGACCGCGTCGAGGATCGCCGTGCCGATATCGGGCGAGCCCATATAGCCCGAGAGCACCGCGTCGCATCGGCCGAGCACGCCGCGCTCCGCCACGCCCTGTACGACCTCCTCGATGGCCGGACCGTCGAAGACGCGGCCCCTCCAGGCGCCGTAGCCGGTGTGGTTGGAGAACTGCACCGTGTGGATCGGCCAGACATCCACGCCCATGCGCTGCATCGGAAACACCGCGGAGGCGTTGCCGACATGCCCGTAGGCGACGTGGGACTGGATCGACAGGACTTGCATGGGTCTCCCCTCCAGGGGGCGTCGAGGGTCTGCCTGATAGCCGAGTTTGCGGCCGGCCGCACCGGATCGCATGACGAGTGCGATGGCGACGCTTGCTGGCGACGCCCCGACCGGTCACAGGGAACCTGCCGCCGCAGCCCGAGACGCCGAAGACATGGATTTCGACGCCATCCGCCAATCCGTCCTCGGCTTCGTCGAGGTGCACAAGGCCTGGACGCCGCTGATCGCGGGCTTGCTCGCCTTCGGCGAGTCCGTCGCCTTCCTGTCGCTGCTGGTGCCGGCCACCGTGATCCTCGTCGCGATCGGCGCGCTGATCGGCGTGAGCGACATCTCCTTCTGGCCGGTGATGATCGCCGCCGCGGTCGGCGCGGCGCTGGGCGACTGGCTGTCCTACGAGTTCGGCCGCTACTACAAGGAGGGCGCCAAGTCCTTCTGGCCGATGAGCCGCTACCCCGAGCCGACCCGCCGCGCCGAGGACTTTCTGCGGCGCTGGGGCGCCGGTGCGGTGGCGATCGGGCGGTTCTTCGGGCCGGTGCGCGCGGTGATCCCGCTCATCGCCGGCATCTTCGGGGTGAACCGGATTCCGTTCCAGATCGCCAACGTGCTGTCGGCGGCCGTCTGGGCCTTCGTGCTGCTGGCACCTGGCGCCGGGCTGATCGCCTGGTTCCACGGTTAGGCGTCCGCCATGTCGAGCGAAGTGGGTCCGGTTCGCGCGAAGACATTGCGGAAACCGGATTGATGCGGCGGTTTCCCCCGGAGCGCATCGTCTGCCTGACGGAAGAGACCGTCGAGACGCTGTATCTGCTGGGCGAAGAGGACCGCATCGTCGGCGTCTCGGGCTATTGCGTGCGCCCGGCCCGCGTCCGCCGGGAGAAGCCGCGCGTCTCTGCCTTCACCAGCGCGGATCTCCCAAAAATTCTGGCGCTCGACCCGGATCTCGTCCTGGCCTTCTCGGACCTTCAGGCCGACATCGTCGCCGACCTCGCCCGGGCCGGCATCGCGGTCCACCTGTTCAACCAGCGCGACGTGGCCGGCTGCCTCGCGATGATCCGCACGCTCGGCGCCCTGGTCTGCGCCTCCGACAGGGCCGAGGCGTTGGCGCAGGGCTACGAGCGGGACCTCGCCGCCGCCGTCGAGGCGTGCCGCGGGCGGGTGCGGCCAAAGGTATACTTCGAGGAATGGGACGAGCCGATGATCTCCGGCATCGGCTGGGTCGCCGACCTGATCCGCGCCGCCGGGGGCGACGACGTGTTCCCGGAGCTCGGCCGGGCACAGGCTGCCAGGGACCGCATCGTCACCTCGGAGCAGGTCGTAGCCGCCGCCCCCGACGTGATCCTCGCCTCGTGGTGCGGGAAGAAGGTCAACGTCGCGCGCATCCGCGAACGGCCGGGCTGGGACGCGATCCCGGCCGTGGCGTCGGGGCGCATCCACGAGATCAAATCGCCGCTGATCCTGCAGCCGGGGCCGGCAGCGCTGACCGATGGGTTCGCGGCGATCCGGGCGGCGCTCGGCACCGTCTCGGTCGGACCGAGTTCACGCGCGGTCTGAGCCTCGCGCCGTAACCTGCGCGGCTGAATGGCGACAGGCCGGGTGCCGTGGTCGCACCCGACCGCGATGCCTGCGTGCCCGTTGGCAGGGCACCTCCTCGGTCCGCTCAAGCGTGCATCGGAGATGGGCCGAGGATGAGGTCGTGACCCGAGATCAGGGTCTGCAGGGAGACGTCGGCGCCGACCCCGTGCAAAGTCGCCAGCTCACGGCCCGGCCCGGCGGAGTTGCCGGCGGGATTGAAGGACAGCTTGGCGTCGGCGCCCGAGTTGGTGAGGCTCAGGTGGTTGCCGATGTAGTCGGGTGACCCCTGGATCAGGCTTGCGCTCAGGTGCGATTCGGACAGGATCCGGCTGAGATCCAGGACGTCCTCCTTCAGGCGGAAGCCGACGATCTGCTCGTCGCCGCCCTGCAGCAGGACCGTGTCCTGTATCCCGTCCTGCAGGACGGTCGGGGCGCTCCCTGCACCGGACCCGGCAGTGCCGGCGAGGGTGCCGTGCGCCGCCTCGGCCGACAGTGTCTCCCCACCCGACAGGCTCGCGACGGTCTGTGCCGAACCGGTCCCTCGGATCAGCCGGAGGGCCGAGCCCGACGCCCCGTCGTTATAGACCTGGAACGTCCGCCCGGCGTAGTTCCCGCTCAGTGCGAAGCTTTCGCTGACACTGCCGCTGGTGACGGTGAGGGTGTTGCCGTCGAGCGCGGCCTTGGCGCCGGGGGCATAGCGCAAGCCCCGGAGGTCGAGCGTGTCGCCATAGTCGAAGTTTGCGATGACGTTGCCGAAGGTTCCGCCGGGCGCGCCGAGGGCGGCGGCATCGAGCTGCAGGGTCTGTGCACCGTTCGCAAAGGTGATCGCACCGGTGCCCGCCGCCTGCGCCGAGGCCAGTGCGAGCCGGCCGGCATTGACGATGGTGCCTCCGCTATAGGTGTTGGCTCCTGTCAGCGTGAGGGTTGCCAAACCTGCCTTCACCAGAGAGCCGCCCGTTCCACCGCCTAGGCCGCCATCCAGAATGGAGCCCGAAACCGTCGTATTTCTGTTCAGGCTGCCGACCGTGAGCTGATTGGAACCGAGGTAGTAACTGCCGGCTCCTGCAATCGAGCCGGCGCTGATCCTATGATTGTCCTGCAGCCCGGCCGTGGACGAAAAATCGACGACTCCAACGGTCCCGTCCTCCGGCGACGCGTTGTTGGTGATCTTGGCAGATCCGGCGGTGCTTTGATCGTCGAACGTCAAGTAGGCTCTCGAGCCGACCGTGATGTCGGCCGTTCCCGCCGTGCTTCGACCATAGAAGGCCGCCGCTCCGGTTTCCATGGGGCCACCATCGATCTTAATCTTACTGTTTGCCGCGGTACTCTGATCGCGGAACTGCAAAAAGCCGAGAAAACTGACATCGATCGTTGCGCGGCCAGCAGAACTGCTGTCGTCAAAACCGACGACCCCACTGCTGACGATCCTCGAAAGTGCCGCGTTGCTGTGATTCCGGAATACGACAGATTCGTTGATGCCCAAAAAGGTTGCTCGTCCCGCGTTGGAATTGTCGTAAAAAACCGTATTTCCATAATTATTGATCGTAAAAGAATAGCCCGCAGTGCTGTTGTTGTGAAAACTTATATTTCCATATGTGCTGAAGATTTTTGCCTTGGCAGCTGTGCTTGCGTTGAAAAACCTGAGCTGATCTTCGCTCGAAAGATCATATTCTTTCGAGCCTGCAGAATGCGCGCCAACGAAATCGATCGTAGCCATCGCGTTTCCTCCCTTCAAAGATCAAGACCGCGTATTCTGCATACAAAACAGAATTACGCTTTCGAAATCGAGGTTATGCTCATAGGTTAAAATTATATATTTATATAGCCAAGTTTCGGCGCATCGAGCGCTGATTCGATATCAGTTAAATCAATTCTGCAGGGCAATCCATACCTATCTTCAAGCTATCGCACGAAAGCTTCGGCGGTAAAACGATTCGAGGAAATCATAGAATTAAAATTTAATTCTTGGACAAATATTTGAATCGTTACGTCGAACCGTAAAATGGCACGCATGTGGCGGTCATGATGTATTTATTGCGCAGCCGAAATATAATCTGTATTTTATAATGTAGATTTATAAATTATTACTGCAAAGTGTTTTGCGATCGAATTCGAGCAAGAATGAATTCTATCGCCCGTCAATTGGAAAGGCGGTGTTATGTTGCAAAAGATCATAAGGCAGTCCGAACGGTTTCGGATAGCTGGGCCACACGGAAAGCCAAGCCAGAGTTTCGACCGCCTGCGCCGTGGCGTTTCGGACATCACCCACGACGCAAGGCCAAGCCACCGCAAATCGGCGTCGCAAGGATATTAAAGACATTATAGGATATGTTTCACGTGAAACATCGCGTGAAATCGGGGGGGATGACAAGCCGGGCGCCAGCTGATTCAGTCGTACGGTCCCGAAGCTGCCGGCCCGCCAATGTCCGCTGCCCTCGCATATGCCATCCTGCCCCCCGACCGCCGCCAGTCGGCCACGGCGCTTCATGTTCAGCGTGGGGTGCGCCGGCTGTTTTCGGAGATGGGCTGCGTCTCGCTGCCCGAATTCTCGCTCGCGAACGGCCGGCGCGCCGACGTGATCGCGCTGTGCCCGGCCGGGCGCCTGACCATCGTCGAGATCAAGTCGAGCGTCGCCGATTTCCGCGCCGACCGGAAATGGCCCGACTACCGCGATTTCTGCGACCGCTTCTTCTTCGCGATTCCCGAAACGGTCCCTGAGAGCCTGATTCCGGAGGAATGCGGGCTCATCGTCGCAGACGCCTTCGGCGCCGCGATCCTGCGCGCACCGGCCGACCATCCGCTCAGCGGGGCGCGCCGCAAGGCGGTGACGCTACGCTTCGCCCACGCGGCGGCGGGGCTGCTGCATGCGCTGGCCGATCCGGGGCGGGTGAAGGATGGGGCGCTCTGAGGAGCATCTTTCGCCGACCGAGTGCGTATGTGCGCCTCCGTCATTCCCCGGCTCGCCGCAGGCGAGAACCCGGAACCCGCCCGTGATGCCCGAGGCTGGGTCAGGGCGAGGCGCCCGAGTTCCGCTGCGCGGCCCCGGGATGACGGGCTGAACTGCGAGACGAGCCCGCTCACCCCTGCCAGCTCTGCCCGTGATAGATGAACCGGTCGCCCTCGCTCGCCAGCGCGGCGAGGCCGTTCACGGCCGGGTCGTGCACCGTGATGACGCTGGTCGGGATGTCGCGCATCATCGCCGCGAAGGGCGGCTTGTGCTCGAAGGCCTTTCGGAAGCCGCCGTCGTTCAGCACCTTCAGGATGCGCGGGGCGATGCCGCCGCCGATATAGACGCCGCCCGTGGCCAGGAAGGTCAGTGCGAGGTCGCCGCAGACCCGGCCGAGATACTTTGAAAACAACCGGATGGCCGCGTCCGCGTGCGAATCGTCGCCCGAAAGGCCTGTCTCGGTCACCGTCGCCGGGTCGATGCAGGTGCCGTCGCCGCCCGCGCGGATGCGCCTCACGGCGGCATGCAGGCGCGCCAGCCCCGGACCCGACAGCAGCGCTTCCACGGTGACCCGGCCTTCGAGCCGCGCGATGCCCGGCCAGATTTCGAAGTCCTCGTCGTCGACGGGGCCGAAATCGGTGTGGCCGGCTTCCGTCGAGACGATGGCGAGACGGTCCTCGTAGGGCACGAGGGCGGCTGCGCCGAATCCGGTGCCGGGGCCGAGCACGACACGGGCGCCGCGGCCGGCATCGGTGGCTGCGCCGATCGGCGAGAGGTCGCCCGGCGCAATGCCGGCGGCGCCCGCCGCCACCGGCACGTAGTCGTTCACCACCACCACGCGCGACAGGTCGAAGTCGTCGCCGATGCGGGCAGCCTCGATTGTCCAGTCCGCGTTGGTGAGCTGGACGGAGGGCGCGTCGACCCGGCCGGCGATGGCGAGGACGGCCGAGCGCGGCTGCGGGTCTCCGCCCTTTCGGAGGGAAGCGCGGATCGCGGCGCTGATGTCGGGATGGCCCCTGGTCGGCTCGTGGGAGAGCGTGCGCGGCGTCGCGCCTCGCTCATCGAGCACCCAGAAGCGGGCGTTCGTGCCGCCGACATCGCCGAGGAGGACGGGGAATTCGAACATGGCGTGGGGCCGTCTTTGGATCGCTGCCGCCGGCCGGACCGGCATCGGGCAGCGTATCAGAGGGGGCGTATAACGTCAGGCTGCCGGCAGCGCATCGGGGTCGATCGGCGCGCCGTCGGCCCAGGCGGCGATGAGCGCGCGGACGTCGGCCGGCGCGGCGAGGCGGCGAGCGGCGATGGTGTCCTCGTCGCCGATGCGGACGCTGACGCCGCCGTCGGCGTTGACGGCCTCGAAGGCGAATTCGTCGGTCTTGTCGTCGCCGAAGAAGATCGCACGACGCCCGGCATAGGGCGGTTTTTCCATGAGCGCGCGGATGGCATGGCCCTTGGTGGCCGAGGCCGGCACGATCTCGCCCACCGCCTTGCCGAGCTGCAGCCGGTAGCCCGCGCCGAGTTCGCTCGCCAGCGCCTTCACCACGGCCTCGGCGGTCTCGGTGTCGCGTTCGTTGGCGAGGCGCCAATGAACGGCGACCGAGGCGCCCTTGTCCTCGATCAGCACCTTGTCGAGGGCGGCGGTCTCCGCCCTCAGCCGCGCGACGCCGGCGCGCAGGTCGGGGTGGTCCTCCGGGCGTCCGCCGCTGAGCTGTCCGTCGACCCGGAGCTCGACGCCGTGCAGCCCGGCGCAATCGAAGCGCGAGGGCGCCAGGAAGCCGTCGATGACGCTCACCGGCCGCCCGGTCACGATCGCCAGGGCGCCCCCGAGGCGGGCCTTCAGGCTCTCGAGATTGGGCACCAGAATCGGGTCGACCTGGACCGCGTCGGGGGTCGGCGCGAGCTCGGCCAGCGTGCCGTCGAAGTCGAGGAAGACTGCAAATCCGTCTGCGTCGCTCACCCTGCGTCCTTTCCTCGGCTGGTCGTCCGACTAGCTTGGGCGCAGGTTACGAAAGACAATCCCTGAGGGCCATCGCGATGTTCAGACCGAGCCCGACACCGCCGGCTCCCGGACAGGAGAGCGTCTGGGACTATCCCCGCCCGCCCCGCCTGGAGCGTGTCGGCCTGCGCCTGCGGGTCGTCCTCGGCCGGGAGACCATCGCCGACACGGTGGACGGCTGGCGCGTGCTCGAGACAAGCCACCCGCCGACCTATTATTTTCCGCGCGATGCCGTGGCCGAGGGCGTGCTCGGTCCGCAGCAGCGCGCCGGCATCTGCGAGTGGAAGGGCCGCGCGGTGCTGTTCGCCGTCACGGCCGGTGGCCACACCCTGCCTGGCGCGGCCTGGGCCTATCCCGATCCGACGCCGCCGTTTCGCGAGATCGCGGGCGCGGTGGCGTTCTATGCCGGGCCGATGGATGGCTGCTTCGTCGGCGATATCCGCGCTGAGCCGCAGCCCGGCGGCTTCTATGGCGGCTGGATCACGCCCGACGTCGCCGGCCCGTTCAAGGGCGGGCCGGGGACGATGGGCTGGTAGGCGTTACTTCACGCCGAGGAGTTCGACGTCGAAGATCAGCGTGGCGTTCGGAGGGATGGCGCCGCCGGCGCCGCGGGCGCCGTAGCCGAGGGCGGCGGGGATGGTCAGGGTGCGCTTGCCGCCGACCTTCATGCCGGCGACGCCCTCGTCCCAGCCCTTGATGACCTGGCCGCCGCCGAGGGGGAACGAGAAGGGCTGGTTACGGTCGCGCGACGAGTCGAACTTCTTGCCCTTCTTGCCGCTCTCGTCGAGCCAGCCCGTGTATTGCACGCTGACCTGCTGGCCGGGCTTGGCCTCCGCGCCGGTGCCGACGACTTCGTCGGTGTAGGCGAGGCCCGAGGGAAGCGTGATGGGGGCGGCTGAGGCGGATGCGGTCATGGCGATTGCGAAGGCTCCGGCGAAAAGGGTCGAGCGCATGGATCTGTGATGTCCTGGCTGCTGCTGAACGGCCGGGGGCCTAGCACGGACCCGAGCCCGGACCCAACCGCCGGTCAGAGATAGTGACGGAAGACGACGTCGGAGGAGGCTTCCTGCCGCGCCGGCGCTTCCTCGGGCTTGCCGGCCGCCCGGCACGGTCCGAGGGCGGCGGGAGCGATCAGGGCTAAGAGCGTGAGCAGCCAGCGGAATGAGACCTTCGACGTCATCGGCAATTCCTCGCTGGCCTCGTCTCGCAGGGACTGCTTTCGCCGCCGCTGCGGATCTCCGAGCATTGTCTGGACCGGTGCGACGATTCAGGCTGTGTCGCCGCGCACATCGGCTATCCGGACGAAGCGTGGCCCGCTCATCCCTTGCGGAGCAGGGCGACGGCCGAAGCCTCGCCGCCGACCTGCTCGACGCGCCGGGGCAGTTCGCGCCTCAGCGCGGTCTTGCGATAGGGCGTCAGCTTGCGCCATGCGCGGATCTCGGGGAGCGTCCGGCCGCAGCCCAGGCACCAGCCGGTCCGGCCGTCGAACTGGCAGAGGCTGATGCAGGGGTCGTCGTTCTTCATGGTAGCAGGGCCCTCCCGGTCCGATCCGCGATCCGTGTGAAGGAATCGATCCCGTGTTCTCCACCGACGCCTGGGCGCGCAACGCCCCGCTTTACGAGGCCGCCCGCACCCTGCCGTTCAACCGCGAACTCGCGGCCGGCACGCTGCCGCTGCCGGCCTTTCGCCACTACATGATTCAGGACGCGCATTACCTCGTGGCCTTCGCCCAAGCCCTGGCGCTCGCGGCGGCGAAGTCCGACGGACCCGACGACGTGGTGCAGTTCACCACCGCGGCGACAGCCGCCATAGAAGTCGAGCGCGGCCTGCATACGGACTTCTTCCGGCGCTTCGGCGTCTCGGCCGAGGAGGTCCGGGCGACGCCGCCGACGCCGGTGGCGCATCACTACATCTCGTTCCTGCTCGCCAGCGGCTTCCGCGAGCCGCTGGCGGTCCATCTCGCCGCCATGCTGCCCTGCTTCTGGATGTACCGCGAGATCGGCCTCGACATCCATGCCGGCGCTGCGGCCGACAACCCCTACCGGGCCTGGATCGACACCTATGCCGGGCCGGAGTTCTCCGAGGCGGTCGACGCCATGATCGCCGTCACCGACCGGGTCGCGGCCGAGGCCGGCGCCGCGGAACGCGCCGCGATGCATGCGGCCTTCACCCGCGCCGCCCAGCTCGAATGGATGTTCTGGGACTCGGCCTACCGCGAGGCCGGCTGGCCGGTGTGAGGATGTCTCAGTATCGCGACCGCAGGGTGTCGCCGAACACCGCCGGGCAGAGCCCGTCGAGTCGCGTCCCGATCACCACGTCGCCCTGGCGCGGCACGTTCACCGTCAGCGGGGCCGTGTCCTTGGTGCCGATGGAGGAGCCGGGGCCGAGCTGGTCTTCGAAGAAACCGTTGCCGATCTCGTAATAGCAGCGGTCGATGATCGCCGAGTAGCCGATCGAGTCGCGGTAGACCGCGCCCTGGTCGGGCGAGCCATAGCCGGGACGGCCGCAGACGAGGGCGAATTCGACGCTGCCGGGCTCGGTGAAGCGGATCGCCTGCGAGCGGTGCGGCGGCACCGTCACCCACGGGCCGCCGTCCCGGCGGACCAGCGCCGTCAGCGACGACTTGTTGACGATGCTGCGCACGCATTCGGCCCGGGCCGGCGCGGCCGCGAGGCCGGCGAGCAGGCCGGCTGCGATGAATCCGATCGTCGTCGCTCTCACGCTCGTCATCCCTGCAGCGCCATTGTCCCGGTTCCGACAGGGGGATAGCACGAACCCGGCACCGCAGAAATGATCCGAACGCCACGGTCGCGCGGCGATGCGGCCGGCGGCTCCGGCTTGATCGCCGGCGGGCAATCGCGCGACAGGGTCGTGCCGAGACCGCCCGACCACCATCGAGGAATACCGCGATGAGCGCGCCCGATCCCGCACCGACCGACGAGCTCCTGTTCGCCACCGACGCATCCGGCATCGCCCGGATCACGCTAAACCGGCCGCAGGCCCGCAACGCGCTGACCTTCGCCATGTACGAGGGCCTGATCACGCTGTGCCGGCGGATCGAGGAGGACCGTTCGGTCAAGGCGCTGATCATCACCGGGGCCGGCGACAAGGCCTTCGCAGCGGGTACCGACATCGCGCAGTTCCGCGGTTTCGAGACCGCCGAGGACGCGCTGGGCTACGAGCGCTTCATGGACCGCGTGCTCGGCACGCTGGAGCGCCTGCGCGTGCCGAGCATCGCGGCGATCGCCGGAGCTTGCACGGGCGGGGGCGCCGCCATCGCCGCCGCCTGCGACATGCGCATCGCCACCCGCGACGCGCGCTTCGGCTTCCCGATCGCGCGCACCCTCGGCAACTGCCTGTCGATGAGCAACCTCAAGCGGCTCTCGGGTCTGATCGGGCCGGCGCGCGTGAAGGACATCCTGTTCACCGCTCGCCTCGTCGGCGCCGAGGAGGCGCTCGCCATCGGCCTCGCCAGCGAGATCGTGGAGGATGCCGAAGCCCTCGCGGAGCGCGCGACGAGCCTCGCGAGCCTGCTCGCCGGCCACGCCCCCCTGACGCTACAGGCCACCAAGGAGGGCCTGCGCCGCCTCGCAGAGGACGCCGCCGCTACTGAGGGCGAGGCCCGGCCCGGCGACGACCTCATCCTGATGGCCTATATGAGCCGCGATTTTCGCGAGGGCATGGAGGCGTTCCTAGCCAAGCGGAAGCCGGACTGGGAGGGACGCTGAGCCGGAGGCGCTGTGCAGCGCCGCACGATCCCCGCGCACCAGGGTGGATCGCGACTCGTTCCGATCCATGCCGCGAAAAGCGGATGCCGACGGCCATGGAGACGCAGAAACCGTCTCGGGACTGCGTATCATACCGTTTCCGGTAGATCCGTTCGATGCCACGGCCCTTTCCCGGACGCCTGCAGCGAAGCGAAAGGTGATCCGAAACCTGTAGTATTTTCGAGCGAACTGGTTTCCGGTTCGCGTGAAGAAAATGTGACCGCACAAAGAGATAGAGCAGTTTTCGCGAGTCCAAGATCACGGAAACTGCTCTAGATCACGCTGCGTTTTGATCGAATCGATCAAAACGCAGCGTGATCGATTCAAAAGCTTAAAGCAGGCTTCGCGCGAAAAACCGTTGCCGCTTTTTCGCAGCCTGCTCTCGGGTTACGGCATAGGTGAGAGTCAGGCGACCTCGGCGGCTCCGGCCGCAGGCTCGCCGTAGGTGGCCGCGATGACGGGCTTCTTGGCCCGGATGTGCTCGCGCATCAGCTTGGCGAGCCTCTCGCCGTCGCGCGCCTGGAGGAGCGGGATCATGCCCTCGTGCTCCTCGACCGCGCGGGCCCATTGCTCGTCCGTCTGGTGCGCGAGATAGCGCGAGCGCTGGGTGCGGCCGGACAGGCCGGCATAGATGCCCTGCAACGTCGAGTTGCGGCTTGCATTCATGATCGCTTCGTGGATCTCGCGGTTGAGCCGGAAATAGACGGCCTCGTCCCGTTCCTTCCACGCCGCGACCATACCGGCGTGCTTCTGCTCGATCGCGGCGATCTCGTCGTCGGTGATCGTCCGGCAGGCGAGATCGCAGGCGGTCGCCTCCAGTCCGGCGATGACCTCGATCATCTCTTCGATCTCGGATTGCGAGATGCTGGCGACGCGGGCGCCGCGGTTCGGCAGCAGCTCGAGCAGGCCCTCGGTGGCGAGGATCTTGATCGCCTCGCGCAGGGGCGTCCGCGAGATGCCGAAGCGCTCGGTCAGCTCGCTCTCGTTGACGCGCGCCTTCGGCTCGAGCTCACCGACATGGATGAGCTCGCGCATACGGTCGGCCACCTCGTCGTGCAGGTAGCGCCGGTTGATCCCGATGCCGGGCTCGATCTTGTTCATAGACCCATGAAAGTTTGGCGGATTTCGCGAAATTCGCCTTCCTTGGACGATGCTAGGCTCGGCCGTGATGCGTGTCGAGGCAACTACCCGTGATTGCGCGCGGGAGCCACACGAAATGTCGCAGACCGGGTCGCCCCAGAGGTCCGGCCGGACGTATGTCAGCGTGACCGATCGATGCCGCTGCCCGCGGCACCGAGCGCGTTGACACCGCCACCGATGCCGGCGCCACCCCCGCCGCCGCCGAACGTGCTCAGCGACTGCTCGATCTTCTCGACGCAGACCTGCTGGCAAATCGGCTCCACCATCGCCTGCGGCTGGCACACGGCGATCGCCTTTCCGCGGACGCAGGCACACACGCATTCCGCCGAGGCGAGGCTCGGCAGCAGGAGGAGAACGAGGCCGGCCAGGATGGGTCGCATGGGTTTAGCCCGTTCGTCTGTCGTGCATTGTGATAGCCCTGTTTGGCCTGAGCGCATGATGCTGGTGGGCAACAGGCGTGATCGAGATCGTCCGTGGTGCTGAACAGGGTGCGCGTCGGACATCATACGGGTGCAACATCGGGCAGCATGATGTCCGGCATCGGAATCGGACGTCCGAGGATCGTCCTCGACTGGGAGGAGCGAGATTTCGCCGGATTCTCGATCCTGGCCGACTGGGAGCCGCGCGGTGTCAGGCATCCCCGTCTGCGACGGAGGCGGCCCAGGCCTGGACCTGATCCATCCAGGCATCCGGCGACAGCACGGCTATTCCAGGCAATACCAGCAGCGGCGTGACCCGCTCGGTGCGGTCGCGTTCGCCGAGCCGCACAGCGCCTTTCCGAGCGAAAAGGCGAAGGATTTCAACGAGTCGCGTCTCCTCCGGCGGATCGCTGCGGGCGGCGGTGCGGATCGATTCCGCGATGTCGTCGGTGGTACATTCGACAACGCCGTCCGTGGTGACGCGGTGGTCCCGCAGCCCCTCCTCGTAGGCGAGCCTCAGCGCCAGCAGGACCAGTGTCTCGTCCTTCCGCAGCCGTTCCGCCGGCGCGTCGTGGCGCGCTCCCTCAGCGGGTACGCGCAAGAACACCATCTGGTCTCGGTGGGAAACCTCGAAGCTATACCCAAGACAGGCGAAGTAGTCGCGGAAGAACGGCGCGTAATGGCGCGCAATCTCATACGATCGTCCGATGCCGGGTGTGTCGGCATAGACGACCTGGACCTTGATGAGCACCTGGAGGGCCCGGATCAATTCGTCCTCGCTGGGGGCTCTTGCGCCGGATGGCGGCTCGTCTCCGTCGACGATGGCGCGGAACGGCTCAAACATGCTGCCGCTCGACCGTGAAATCCGGGCAATCGAGCCAGCCGTTGGCGATCCGGCCATCCACCCGCGACAGCCGGTAGCGACCGGCCAGGGCGCCGTCGAACAGCACGTCGATCTCGCGCAGCCGCTGAAACACCACGAAGGCGTCGATATCCGAAACCCTGATCCCGGAGCCGCGGACGGTACGGCCGCTGGCGAACTGGCGCTCCAGAAAAACCGTTATGGATTCAGGAGTTACCGTCGTGCGGCGGCGGAATTCGTCCTTCGCCTCGACGAAGGCATCGATGGCCGGATCGTTGACCGAATCCGGCAACGGCTCCGTGACGATCGCCCGCCGTTTCATACGCGGTGCGTAGAGATGCGGCGGCCCGACGGGCATCCGCGCCGACAGGATCGGCGGCACCGGTGCTCTCGCGACATCCCCGACTGCCCCGACGGCGCGCAGGGCCGCGGCGGTACGTTCGATGCGGGCGGAATCGCGGTTGCCCTCGTAGCGCATCGCCGCGGCGATGCGACGCTCCATGCGTGCGACGATGTCGGAGACCACGTCGAGATGCCGGTCGAGGCCCTCGAAAATCGCAAGGATTTCCGTGAGTTCGCCGCGCACCGTCCGTTCGGCCGCCTCGAGCCCGGCGGCCCTGCCCTCGCGCAGCGCCCCCTCTGCCAGCGCCCGCACGGTCAGCGGGTCGCGCAGTGCCCGTCCCGCCTCGCGCACGATACCGGACCGGAAGCGGAAGGGATTGAAGCGGGTGTGCAGCGTCCGGTAGTCGCTGACGAGGTGGCGTTCGACAAACTCCTCGAAATACAGGCGAAACGCCGCCCGCAGGTCGTCCTCGGCCAGGATGCGCTCCTCGATCTTGCGCATGGAGCCGGCAAGGCTGCGCAGATGCCCGAGGAAATCGCGCGCCGCCTTGGCCGCATTGCTCAACGCTTCCGAACGCTCTCCCGGGTTGGCCGTAGCACTCTCCAGCGCCCCCAGCACGTCGAGCACCGCGCCGCCATAAGAGCGGGTCTCGCCGCGATCGAGCCGGGCGAGATCGTCGAGCAGCAATCGCGCCTGCGGATCGAGATCGACCACCGGCACGTAGCGCTCGCGCCGCTCCACCAGCCAGCCCGAATCGAGGAAACGCCTGTACACCGCCGAGCGCCGCTCCACCGGATCGACGGGGGTGGTCTCGTCGTCCGCGATCTCGGCCTGGGTCCAGCCGCTGCAGAAATCGCCGATCGCTGCCAGCAATTCGCTCTTGCGCAGCGGCTCCATGGTGTCGCCGAACAGCTTTTCGCGGACGTGCAGGAGCAGGGCCGCGTTGAAGGCCCGGCTCGGCGAGGCGAGCGGCTTGAACAGGTCGTCGGAGAGGTGGTTGAACAGCATCGCTTCGACCGGGATGCGCGAGGACAAGCCCGGCCGTGCCCGCAGGTCAAGGGAGCGTAGCCGAACCGACTGCCCTTTCCGTCCAGGAGTGTATCACCGCCGGCCGTTATCCCCGGATAGACGCCGTCGGGTACGCTGGAACGGGCCGAGCGCGCGTCGCGGTGGCGCCGTAGAGACAAGCTGGAACATGATCGCCGTCGATCGCTACCGAGGTCTTCACGTCGGATCGCGATCGGTCGGCGACGGTACGGACAAGCTTGAATGCTTCCGCGCCGTTTGAGGCCATGCCGCCTTGTTCGATCGGTAGGTCATTCAGGGTGCGTCGGGAGGTCGCCGCTCGGGATTGAACCCATCGCGGTGCTCCTCGTTGACTTTCCATGTGACCCTTCGCGGGTCGATAAATTGGAGTTCGTTTTGAAGAGAATCGCAGTCATGACCGCCGTCGCCCTGATCGGTGCTGGAACCCTCGCGACGACGGGTGCCGAAGCTCGTGGGCGTAGTGGCGCTATCGCTGCTGGCGTCGTGGGTGGCCTTGCAGTCGGTGCACTCGCGGCCGGTGCGGCAAATTCCGGTTACGGCAATGGTTATGGCCGGCCGGCCTATGGTTACGACGATGGCTACCGCGGCGGTTATCGCGGCGCCGGGTACGGCGGCTACGAGGGCCAGCGTTATCGTCGTCCGGCCTATGGCTACGATGCTTATGACAACGGCTACTGAGGTTCTTCGAATCTGCTGAAAGTGAAACGGTCGTGCCCATGGGTACGGCCGTTTTGGTATGCGTTTTCAACCCCGCGATGCGGCATCCCGTTCGGCGATGGCCTCCGACCAGACGACGGCGCGGGTCGCCATGCCGATATGCTGGCGCTCGTACATGCGGCCCTCGACCTTGATGGCGGCGCGCTTGGCGTTCTCTTCCTTATCGAACGCCTCGATCACGAGGCGGGCGCGGCGGACCTCCTCTTCGGTCGGTGCGAAAGACGTATTTGCCGGCTCGACCTGGTTGGGGTGGATCAGGGTCTTCCCGTCGAAGCCGAGATCGCGTGCCTGGCGACACTCCTCGCGGCAGCCTTCGGGGTCGCCGATGTCGTTCCAGACGCCGTCGAGGATCGTAAGCCCCTCTGAGCGGGCGGCGGCGAGGGTGAACATCATCCAGGGCAGCATCGGCACGCGGCCTTTCACGAGTTGCGCCCAGGTGTCCTTGGCGAGATCGTTGGTGCCGAGCACGAAGCAGGTCAGCCGTGTGCGCCGGTCGCGGCGCGCCTTGGCGATGTCCTTGATGTTGAGGATCGCCGCCGGCGTCTCGATCATCGCCCAGATCGCGATCGACTCGGGCGCGTCGAGCGCTTCGAGATGGTCGGCGATGCTCTCCAGCACGGCGGGCGAGGACACCTTCGGCATCAGGATGGCGTCGGGCTTCGCCTCGATCGCCTTGCGCAGGTCCTTTTCGCCCCATGGCGTCTGGGGGGCATTGACGCGGATGATGAGCTCCCGGTGCCCGTAGCCGCCGCCCTTTACCGCGGCGCAGACCTGCTCGCGGGCGAGATCCTTCTCCTCCATCGAGACCGCGTCTTCGAGGTCGAGGATCAGCGCGTCGGCCGGTAACGTCTTGGCCTTTTCCAGCGCCCGCAGGTTCGAGCCGGGCATGTAGAGGACGCTGCGGCGGAGGCGGATATCGGTCATCGCGGAGTCCTTCTCGCGGTGCGCGAAATCGGGCACGGCACCGCCCCTGGTGGTCCTTATGAATACGAAATGCGAAAAATGCGACCGGGTGCGGGACACCTCTTTCGGCGCTCAGGCTAGCCGCAAAGCCTTGGCATGGGCTAGGCCGCACTCCGATCCATCCCGTGCCGAAAGTCCGACGATGCCGCTGCTTCGCTTCGATCTCATCGAGGGCCGCTCCAAGGCCGAACTCAAGACGCTCCTCGACGCCGCGCACGAGGCGATGCTGGAGGCCTTCCAGGTGCCGCCGGGCGACCGCTACCAGATCGTCACGGAGCACAAGCCCTCGCGCATGATCGTGGAGGATACCGGCCTCGGCATCCCGCGCACCAAGGACGTGGTCGTGGTGCAGATGACAACCCGGCCGCGCGGGCGCGAGAAAAAGGAGTTGTTCTACCGCCTCCTCACCGAGAAGCTGCAGGCCGCCTGCGGCATCTCCCCGGCAGACGTCATGGTCTCGACCGTCGAGAACACCGACGAGGACTGGAGCTTCGGCCACGGCCGCGCGCAGTTCCTCACGGGCGAGCTGTGATCGCCCTCCCCTCCTCGACCAGCCAGTCCACGAAGGCGGTGTGCGAGGGGGTCTTGTCGGCGTCGTAGGGTGTCAGCGCGACGTAGCCCGGCCGGCTGACGCCGATCTCCGGGAACGGTGCGACCAGCCGGCCGGCTGCGAGAGCGGCGTCGAGCACCGGGAACGGCCCGATGCCGATGCCGAGTCCGTCCTCGACGGCCTGGAGCGTCACGAAGAAGTGGTCGAAGACGTGCCGGCGCCTGCCGGTCATGCGCGGCGCTCGGGCGGCGGCGAGCCATTCCGACCAGTCGTTGGGGCGGGTTTCGGTGGCGAGCAGGACGTGCCGTGACAGGTCCGCGGGTGAGGCCAGCGGCGTTCTCGCCAGCAGTGCCGGGCTCGCCACCAGCGTGTCGGTCTCGGTCAGGAACGGCACCGCACGAAACTGCGGCCAGGGTTCCGCCCCACGCCGGATCGCGAGATCGAAGCCGCCGCGCAACGCATCGTTCAGCGTCGTCGTGGTCGCGACCGTCACCTCGGTTTCCGGACGCGCCGCCCGGAAGCGGTCGAGCCGCGGGATCAGCCAGCGCATCGCGAAGGTCGAGGGAGCGCTGACGCGGATCACGCGCCGCGCATCCGTCCGGCCGCAGGCTTCGGCCGCCTGGGTAAGCCGGTCGAAGGTCAGGCTGACCTCTTCCGCGAAGGCCCGCGCCGACGGGGTCGCCGCCATGCGCCGCCCGACCCGCACGAACAGCCGCTGCCCGAGCCAGTCTTCCAGCGCCGCGATCTGCCGGCTGACCGCCCCATGCGTCAGACCGAGCTCGGTGCCGGCGGCGGCATAGCTGCCGGTGCGTGCGGCGACTTCGAACACGCGTAGCGCATGGAGCGGCGGCAATCGGCGCATCGCTTGGCCTCGACCCGTGAGAATGGCTCACATGTATGGCGAGACGATAGCGCCTGATCGCCGGAAACTCACGGGTGTAGGCTGCGCGAACATGGAATTCGGGCGCGGAAAGGGATGCGAGCGTGAGCGGAACGCTATCGTTGGCCGGATCGGAGGCGACGTCGTCGCAGGATGACGCGAAGGCCGGCGCGTTGGGCCAGCGGCGCGGCCTCGCCGGCGCGTGTCTCGCCCACGCCCTGCACGACGGCTACACCGACCTGCTCTACGTGCTGCTGCCCGTCTGGCAGATCGAGTTCGGTCTGTCCTATGCCGGGGTCGCGGCGATGCGCAGCCTCTATTACGGGACGATGGGCGGCCTGCAGGTGCCGGCCGACCGCCTCGTGGCCCGCTGGCCGATCCGCACGGCGCTCGTCCTTTCGACGCTCGTGGCAGGTGCGGGATTCGGCGTGATGTCGCTGACGGGAAGCTTTTGGGGGCTTTGCGCCGGGTTGGCGCTCGCGGGCATCGGGTCGAGCATCCAGCACCCGCGCGGCTCGCTCCTCGTCACTCAGGCCTATGGCAGGGCCGCGCGTGGGCCGCTCGGGATCTACAATTTCTCCGGCGACCTCGGCAAAGCGGTGTTTCCCGTCCTCGTCGCGCTGCTGCTCGGGCTCCTCGCCTGGCGGACGGTCGGCGGCCTGATGGCGCTGACGGGCGTCGCCGTCGCCGTCGCCCTGCTGCCGGTCCTGCCGCGCCGGATCTTCGTGCAACAGGACAAAGCCGGTACGCGCGACGGCACCGGGGATCGCAGGGGCTTCCGGCTCCTGCTCGCCGTCGGCGCCCTCGATACCGCCACGCGCATGGGCTACCTGCTGTTCCTGCCGTTCCTGCTCCACGCCAAGGGTGGCGATCAGGCGATGGTGGGCGTCAGCCTCGCCTTGGTCTTCGCTGGCGGTGCGCTCGGCAAGGCGGCCTGCGGCTGGCTCGGCGGGCGGCTCGGCGTGGTGCGCAGCGTCGTCGCCACGGAACTCGCTACCGCCCTTCTCATCGCCGTGACGATCCCCCTGCCGCTGACCGCGACCCTCGTGGTGCTGCCGGTGATCGGGGTGTTCCTCAACGGCACCTCCTCCGTCCTCTATGGCACCGTGCCGGAACTCGCGCCGAGCGGCGATGTCGGCCGCGCCTTCGCGCTGTTCTACACGGCGGTGATCGGCTCCGGCGGCCTTGCACCGATCGCCTATGGGGCCCTCGCCGACCACACCGGCGAGACCGTCGGCATCCTGGCCGCGGCGCTGACGGCGCTGGCGATCGTCCCGCTGGTGCTCGCCCTCGGGCGGGCCCTGTCGGCGGATCACGGCGTCTCGGCTCGATAGGCTCGGTCGCCGCCACGTCCCTCCTCCCTCATTGGGGGAGGTGGCCGCGAAGCGGACGGACGGGGCGGCGGTGTCGTTACCGGGATAGGCACGGCGCCGCCCACTCCACCACGCTTCGCGCGGTTCCTCTCGCCCACGGGGCGAGGAGTGGCGCGGCGACCGCTCGCGAACATCGAAACGCGCACGAACGAGCGCGACCATTGAAGTTCGTGCTGTGCCTATTTCAGAACGGCTGAGCTTTTGTCTCCTCCGGCCAAGCATTGCCGGTCAATGTTTCGTCACGATCCCACGCGACACGACGGCCTCGATTTGGTCGGAGGGCGGTCGCCTTGAGAAGAACTTGCTTCGGTCTGGTCCTGCTGGTGGGATTGTCGGTTCCGGTCGCCGCGACGGCCGCCGACAATACGGTGGTCGGCGTCGGCACCGGCGCGGTGGCCGGCGCCCTCGTCGGCGGTCCGGTCGGAGCGGTGGTCGGGGCCGTGGCCGGCGGCTTCATCGGTTCGAACACGCCGAGCACCCGCGCGCGCCATGCCCGCCGCTCCCGTTCCGCCTATCGCCGGCGCGCCGAGCGCCCCGTGGTGCAGCGCGCGCATCTCGCCGACCGTAGCCCTGCGTCGGCACGAGCCCGGCCCGTCTCCGAAATCGATCTCCAGCCCCGCACCGAGACCACCGGCAGCACCCAGAGCCCGCGCGCCACCGGCTGGCAGGACCCGAAGTGAGCCGGGACCAGCGCCTGTCTCATAGAAATCACACCCGGCGAAATGACGAAGCATGACCACCGCGCTGCCATTTTCATGACGCGATGCCCGGCGCAGGATCGCTCAACGAAAGCGACAGCGAGCCACGATGCCATGATCGATCCCGCCGCCAGCTTCATCCATTCCAGCGCGCCCCGCACGGGCCAGTCTTTCGGGGGGATCCGCGATCATGGCGGTCTCTCCATCGCCCGGGTGACCAAGGGGGTCGCCATGGCGATCGGAAAATCTCTCGCGGTGGAGCGCGACGCCGCCCTCCCCGAGTCTCTCGCCTCCCTCGTCGAGCGCCTGCAGGCAGGTCCGCTCGGTCAGACGCAACGCAATCCCCGACGAGTCGCCTGATGTCCAAGCCCGATCGCATCCTCTCCGACGCCGCCGTGCTGCGGTTCCCGATCAGCGCCGCCGAGGCGGTCGTCGACGAAAACGTCGCCTCGGTGATCCAGGTCCTGCAGGACCAGCTTCAACTCGCCCGCGAAGGCAAGCTTCGCTCGGTCGCCGTGGTCTCCGTCTCGAACGACGGCGCCGCCATCGGCACGCAGTGGTCTTGCACCAACGGCGACGTCGCCAGCCTCATCGGCAAGCTCGCCGTGCTCTCCCACGACATGATGGCCGCCCGGAACTGATTTTCTGGCAGTTTTCGTTGCTGCTTGACGATGGCCGTCCGTTTTCGACGGGCGGCTTTTTCTTGTTGCATCGGTTTCATGCGTTTTCGGGAAACGTCCCGCGCCTGAGCCGCGGATAGACGACCGCCTGCCCGATGCCGCGGGCGGCGAGAAACAGCAGGAATGCGCCCCAGAGGCCGGCATTGCCCCAGCCGAGCGCCTGGAAGCCGACCAGCGCCAGCAGATAGGCGACCACCGCCACCAGCATCAGGTTCCGCATCGCCCGCGTCCAGGTCGCGCCGACGAAGATGCCGTCCATGGCGAAGGGCAAGGCCGCGAAGAACGGCGCGGCGGCCGCGAACGGCAGGTAGCCGTAGGCCGCGAGGCGCACCTCCGGGTTCGTCGTCACCGTATCGATGAAGGCGCTGCCGGCGGCGAGAGAGACCGCGCTCACGGCGACGCCGAAGCCGAGACTCCAGAGCAGGCTGAGCCGGGCCGCGACCGCGAAGGCGTGGCGGTCGCGGGCGCCCACGGCTTGGCCGCAGGCCGCCTCGGAGGCGACGGTGAAGCCGTCGAGGAAGAAGCCGCCGATCAAGAAGAGATTCCAGAGCACGGCATTCGCCGCGAGGGTCACGTCGCCGAAACGCGCGCCCACGGCCGAGAACAGCACGATCGCTGCCACGAGGGCGAGCGTCCGAATCAGCACGTCGGCGTTGATCTTCAGCGTCCGGGCCAGCGCAGCCGGATCGAGCACGTCCGCCCGCCCGACCGCGAAGGGGCGCGTGCCGAGGCGATGGACGACGGCGAGTCCGAACGCCGTCCCGGCCATGTCGGCGACCAGCGCCGCGATGGCGGCTCCGGTAATGCCGAGCCCGAAGACGATCACCAGTGCCAGCGTCAGGGCGATGTTCGTGAGGTTGATCGCCACCTGGATCAGCAACCCGAGATCCGTTCGGCCGCGCCCGAGGACGGAACCGAGGATCGCGTAGTTCGCCAGCGTGAACGGCGCCGCGAACATGCGGATGTGGAAGTAGATCGCGAGCCCGGCAAGCACCTCGGGGCTTGCGCCGCTGATGAGCGCGACGAGGGCCGCGATCGGCACCTGTGCCAGGACGAGAAGGAGTCCTATCAGCACGCCGGCTGCCAGCGACCGAGCCAGCGTGCGGGCGACCTCGACGTCGTCACGCGCGCCGACCGCCTGTGCGGTGAGACCGGCGGTGGCCATGCGCAGGCAGCCGAAGCTCCAGAAGATCGCGTCGAACACCACCCCGCCGAGCGCCACGGCGCCGAGCAGTGCCGCGTCGCCCAGCCGCCCGATCACCGTCGCCCCGACGAAACCGATGAGTGGGGTCGTCACGCTCGCCAGCGTGGCCGGCACCGCCAGGGCGAGGATACGCCGGTTCGTCAGGGGCGCGAGCGGAACGGCCGCAGTCGTCATGGTACGAGTCGTCATGGCGGCGCTTATGCGGAGCCGCGCCGCGGCGCCGCAAGCCCGTGATCGTCATCCCCGCGATGCGCGATCGCCCAAGAAATCCGAGAGCAGCGACAGCACTCCGACGCCGGCGCCGACGGCACAGACCAACGGCCAGCCGCCCTGCGCCCAGGCATAGCCGGCGGCGGCCGACCCGATCGAGCCGCCTAAGAAGAAGAGGCCGACGAAGAGCGCGTTAAGGCGTCCGCGCGCTTCCGGCGCCAGCAGGTTGATGGCGCGGCGCCCGAGGGTCTGGTCGGCAAACACGCCGATATCGAGCACGATCGCCGCGAGGCCGAGGAGCGCGAGCGGCCACCAGAACGTGCCGCCGAGGCGGTCGGCCCAGGCTGCGAGGCCGAAGCCGAGGATGGTGGCGGCATGGGCCGCGACGGAGAGCGGGCGGGTCCAGCCACGGTCTCCAGCCCGGCCGGCCAGGGGGGACACGATCGCGCCGCTGGCGCCGACGAGGGCGAAGACGGCGATGTGGCGCTGGTCGAGGCCGAAGGGCGCCTGGGACAGCCGCAGGGCGATGGCCGTCCAGAACACGGTGAAGGCGGCGAGCCCGAGCGCGGCCGTCAGCGAGCGGCGGCGCAGCACCGGCTGCGTTCGGAGCAGGTCCAAAAGCGATGCGACCAGAGCGGGATAGCTCTCCGTCGCCTCGGGCCGGCGCACCGGCAGGCGCGTCCGCATCAGCGGGATCAGCACCACCATGCTCACCCCGGAGAGGGCATAGAAGGCACGCCAGCCGAAGGCGTCGGCGACGAGGCTGGCGAGCGGGCGCGAGAGCAGGATGCCGACCATCAACCCGCTCATGACATCGCCAACCACTCGGCCGCGCTCGCTTTCCCGGGCCATGGCGGCGGCGATCGGCACGAGCACCTGGATGGCCGAGCAGGCGGCGCCGAGGACGAAGAGCAAGGCGAGGAACGGCAGGGCCGTCGGGGCCAAGGCGGCACCGAAGGCAGAGAGGACGGCGGCCGAGAGCATGGCGATGACGAGGCCGCGATTCTCGATCCGGTCGGAGAGCGGCACCAGGAAGAACAGGCCGGCCGCGTAGCCGAGCAGGCTCGCCGTGCCGACGAAACCGGCCCAGCCGCCGGCGATTCCCAGATCTGCGGCGATCACACCGATCAGCGTCTGCGGCGCCGTCAAGTCGACGATGATCACGCCGACCGATGCTGCCAGGAACCACACCGTCGTCCGCGGGATGCCCTCCCCGTTGGCCACGGCCGTGTTCGGTGCTGACCCGGCGTGCATGAGAAGGTGATCCGTCGCTGCCATGGCTAGCCATCCGTCGGCCGTGTGCAGCACGGGATGTGCGTCGGGGATGGTTATGATACCAATCAATAATCGTTGGCTTCAACATGCGGATTTCGCATGAACTCGAACGACCTCGAAGCCTTCCTCGCCGTGGTCGAGACCGGCTCGCTGATGGCGGCCGCCGCCCGGCTGAACCTGACCCAGCCCGGCGTGACGCGCCGCGTGCAGAACCTGGAGGCGCAGCTCGGCGTCCAGCTGTTCGAGCGGCCGGCGAAGCCGCTGCGGCCGACCCTCGCGGGTCGCGAGGCCTACGAGCATGGGCGACGGGTGCTGCAGTCGATCGAGGACCTGCGCAGCGGTGCCGCGCCGAACGGAGCGATTCGCGGTGAGCTGCGCATCGGCGTCACCATCGACCTGTCGGAGCCGGCGCTCGCCGCGCCGATCGACGCCTTGCGCGAATCCTTTCCCGACCTCACCATCAGGCTCACCGTAGGCTGGTCGCCGCTGCTGATGGAGCAGGTGGCGCGTAACCAGATCGACGCCGCCGCGATCACTCTGCCCGAATCGGCCCGGCCGCCGGAGGACCTCGTGGCGGAGGAGCTTCGGGTTCAGGACGTCGTCGTCGTCGCCGGCCGCGATCTCGCCCTGCCCGAGACGGCGGCGCTGGCCGACCTCGCCCGCCACCCCTGGGTCACCAGCCAGGACGGCTGCGGCTTTCGCACGACGCTCCGCCGACGGATGGAGGCGGAAGGCCTCAGCCTCACGGTCGCCGTCGAGGCGCCGAGCACCGATCTGCGGTTGTCGCTGGTGGCCCGCGGCATGGGCCTCGCCATCGTCACGCCGGGGAAACTCGCGCAGAGCCCGTGGCGCGACCGCATCCGGGTCGTCGCGGTCCGAGGCTTCGCCCCGCAGATCCGCTCCTGGCTGATCTACCGCCCGGCGACGGGCCGCCTGCGCCGGCCGATCGCGCTGTTTCGCGATGGCTTGCGGGCGGAAATAGGGGCGGATGCGGTCAGCGGCTCGTTCAACGCCGCGTGAAAAGCGGCGTCGCCGAACGCTGCGCCCTGTGTTTCCCCAGTCGTCAGTCCGGGGCGCCGGAGGCGAACCCGGAACCCATGACTGGGCTCGCCGCCCGCTACAGCGGCGCATCACGGGTGGGGTCCGGGTTCCGCTTCGCGGCTCCGGAATGACGGCTTTGGGATCAAAACCGCTCGGCGTCGATCGTCAAACCACCCCGGATTCCTGCCCCGTCCCCTCGAACACCGGCACGGCCAAACCCTGCTCCGCCAGATCCGCCCGCCCCTCGGCGAGCAGCGCGTTCGAGGCCGTCTCGATCCGCGCCTGCACCTCGGTGAGAAACTCGGGCCGGTCGAGGCCGTGCGGGATCGGGGGTAGGAACTCGATGACGCAAGTCCCCGGCAGCCGCCGAAAACTGTGGCGGCGCCAGTACAGGCCGGAATTCAGGGCCACCGGCACGCAGGGCACACCGAGCGCCACGTAGAGATGCGACAGCCCCTGCTTGTAGGCGGGCTCCGCCCCGGCGGCGCGGCGGGTGCCTTCTGGAAAGATGATGAGCTGGCGCCCGTCGCGAATCGCCTGCGCGGCGGCCGCGTTCAGCTTCGCCATGGTGCGCGCGCCCTTGGCGCGGTCGATCGGCACCATGCCGGAACGGCCGAGGTACCAGCCGAACAGCGGGATCCACATCAGCTCGCGCTTGAGCACGTAGGTGAATTGCTCGAACGGGATCGTCAGCGCCAGCGTCTCCAGCGTCGACTGGTGCTTGGCCGCGATCACCAGCGGCCCCTTTGGCAGGTCCGCGATGCCGCGAAACTCCACCCGCGTGCCGGCCACCACCCGCAGCAGCCAGATCGACACGTGCCCCCATCCCTGCGCGTAGCGCAAAGTCGCCCTCTGCGAGACGAGAACCGGCAGGCCGACCAGCGCGATCAGGGCCGTCGCGATGTAGAACAGGATGTTGAAGGCGAGCGAGCGGACGACGACCATCGGAACCTGAAGACCTGCACCCGCCCGCTTTAGCGCGGGCCGCGACGCATCGCCACTGCCGGGGCCCGGCGCTTTTCGCGCCGGTCCCGTTCCGAATTCGCCTGTCGCGTCGCCTTACCGATTCGCGCGGTCGACGGCGCGGCGCGGCCGCGGGGCGACGGAGCCCGTCGTGGGAACCTCGCGCTGGGTGACAGTGGGCGACGCGGTGAGGAAGTCCCAGGCCTTCTGGCCCTGCAGGCTCGACGCGGCGGCCTGTGAATTCGACGGCGCTGCCGAACCCTGGGCGTGGGCTGCGCCGGCGGCGATGAGGCTGGCGGCGACGATGGCGATCCGGATGGTCATGGGCACAATCTTTCGCGGAGCGCGGCTGCGGGGGAAGGGTGCAGCTGCGAGCGGGATGATTGTTAGCATGTTGTGCTTGGAGCGGGCGATTGGCGTGTGCAAGCGCACCGAAGAGTGCGTGATCGCAGCGAGGTTTGAAGGCTGCTTTCCGGGGCAACTCCCACTCGGCTTGGAATGTCTGTAGCGGCGCCTCGCATCTATTTTGAGGTTCGGTGGCATATGACCAACCACCAAGTCCGAGGGCGAAACTTCTGCGGACTAAATACCAACTAAAAATCGATAAAAACATCTAATATAATTTACTTTGTAGCCGGGTCGGTAGTCACGGCCAAACCTTAACCGCCACCGACCGCCTTACAAGATCCCGATCCGAAGTAACCTCACACCCCTTTGTCCCCAGCCTCGCGTAGAACAACGCCGCCCCCTCCCCCACATCATCGAAATTCCGCCCCCGCGCCGCTGGATCGAGCAACGCCGGATAAGCGATCAGCCCACCCGCCGCCCCACACGGATCATCGTAAAGCGTCGCCCCAGCCAGCAGCAGCCGCGGCACGTCCCAACTCAGAAGGTCGCGAGACGTCGTCCAGTAGAAGCCCGACTTTGAGAAACCGTCGCCGGTCTTGGCCATGAACACCGCGATGAAGGCGCCACTGGCGCGGTGGCGGACGACGGAGCCGACGGGGGCGGGAAACGGGGCGATCGGCTTGCAGGTGTCGGTGCGCTTCGGGCCGGGCCGGTACGGGTCGGGGAAGGCGGCGGTGAAGCCGGTGCCGGTCCAGGCGCGCCAGCTCGACGGGTCGGCCGGGGTCTCGGTGCGGAACAGGCAGACGCCGTGCGGCTGGTCGCTGCCGGTCTGCGCGGCTTGCCGGTCCCAGCCCGTGGTCGAGGCGAAGACATAGCGGTAGCGGCCGTCAGCAAAGATGTTGGAGGGGTTGAAGAAGCCCCGGTGCCGGCCCTGGTCGACCTCCTGGCGGAAGGGCGGGCCGGCCACCACCGCCGGCGGGGTCTTTCGGGTGAAGGTCAGGCCGCCATCCGTCGAACTCGCGCCGAGGACGGTGTTGTACCAGCACTCCATGTAGACCTTGGAGCGGCAGCGGCCCGGATGCTTGTCGGCCTGGTATTCGTGGTGCAGCAGCGCGGCGACGGTCTTGCCGTCCTCGGTCCAGGTGGCGGTGATCCAGGAGCGGTCGTCGTAGGCGGCGGGATCGGGGTTTTCGCCGGATTCGAGGACGACGCGGCAGTCGATCTTCAGGTGGTCCAGGTCGGGGCCGCGCAGGGCCCGGTTGCGGTAATGCAGGCCGAACAGGGCCACAGCGCCGGTCGCGTCGCGAAAGGCGCGGGCGGGGGCGTCCGGCACGTCGGCGCCGTCGCAGGCATCGCGCGCGGCGACGAAGACCGGAATCGGCGGCCCGACCAGCGTCAGCGCCGAGAGCGGCGGCTCGCCGGCCGCGCGAGCGGTGTCGGCGAGTGCCAGGAGGGCGAGCAGGATGCGTGGGATCATCGGAGCGGCCTGGACATCGCCTGAAAAAACCAGTCTTGAATCGTTATAGAGTGTTCGCGTCCGGTCCCTACGGCGACCGGTCCTCGCGGATTCGACGACTTTTCCGGGAAGACCATGGCGATCCTGATCCTCGGCCTCGTGCTGTTTCTCGGCACGCATGCCTTCACGATGATCCGCAGCCGGCGCGCGGAGATGATCGGCCGTGTCGGCGAGAACCGCTACAAGCTCGGCTACACGATTCTGTCGCTGCTCGGCTTCGCGCTGATGATCTACGGGTTCGGCCGCTACCGGGCCGAGGGCATGATCCCGGTCTGGAATCCGCCGGTCTGGACGCGCCATCTCGCGCTCACGCTGACGCTGTTCGCCTTCATCAGCCTCGCGGCGATGGGGCCGCGGCCGAGCCACATCCAGGCGGCGGTGAAGCACCCGATGCTGCTCGCCATCAAGATCTGGGCGACGGCGCATCTGCTGGCGAACGGCGATCTCGGCTCGATCCTGCTGTTCGGCGGCTTCCTCGCCTGGGCGGTGGCGGCCCGGATCAGCCTCAAGCGCCGCGCCGACGAGCCGGCGCGCAAACTCCCAAAACCCGCGCCTGCCGGCTGGACCCGGGACATCGTCGCCGTGGTGGCGGGAACGGCCGTGTGGTTCCTTTTCGCGCGCTTCCTGCATCCGATCCTGATCGGCGTCGCGGCCTGGCCGGGACAGGCCTGACCGATTCCGCATTCGCCAAAGCCGGGCCGCCGTGCTAGGCGCGCCCCCTTGAGACGGGTTGAGGCGGGCATCGCCCGAAAGGGGCGTCCGGAACGGAATGGCCGAGAACAACGAGTTCTTTCGCGAGGTCGCCGAAGACTATCGCCGGGACCAGATCGCCGCGATCTGGAGGCGCTATAGCGCGCTGATCATCGCCGCCGCGGTGCTGATCGCGGCCGGCGTCGGCGGCTGGCGCTACTGGCAGCACGACCAGTTGGTGCGGGCCGAGACCGCCTCCGCGCAATTCGACACGGCGACCAAGCTCGCCACCGGCGGCAGCGGCCCCGAGGCCGACAAGGCCTTCGAGGCCCTGAGCAAGGACGGCCCCGGCGGCTACAGGATCCTGGCCCGCTTCCGCGCTGCCGCCGACCTCTCCAAGCGCGACGCCCCCGCCGCGGCCGCCGACTACGAAAAGCTCGCGGCCGACACGAGCCTCGGCGACGGCCTGCGCGATCTCGCGCGGCTGCGCGCCGGCCTGATTCGCCTCGACGCGGCCGATCCCGCCCCGGCGCTGACGAGTCTCCAGGGTCTGGCCGCGCCGACCGGCGCCTTCCGCCACACCGCCCGCGAGATGCTCGGTCTCGCCGCGCTGCGACGGGGCGAATACGAGGCCGCCGGCCGCTGGTTCGACCAGATCGCGGGCGACGCCGAGACCCCGCAGGGCCTGCGCCAGCGGGTCGAGGTCTACGAGGCGCTGGTCTCCGGCGGCCCGGTCACCGTGATCGAGGCCAAGCCCGACGCCGCAGCGCCCCCGCCGATGACCCGCTGACCACGCCATGGCTCAATCCGTCGCTTTCTGACATAGCAGCGGCAGCGATACGATCCTTTGCCGTCATTCCGGGGCTCGCCACAGGCGAGAACCCGGAACCCACGCGAGATGCCGCGCACTGCGCAGTTCTCGATCGCGGGTTCCGGGTTCCGCTGCGCGGCCCCGGACTGACGGTTTCGCACGTTCAACACCAGAAGACTGAAACCACCATGGAATTGCCGACAGTCGCGATCGTCGGCCGCCCGAACGTCGGCAAGTCGACCCTGTTCAACCGGCTGGTCGGCCGCAAGCTCGCCCTCGTCGACGATCGCCCCGGCGTCACCCGCGACCGCCGCGAGGGCGACGTCGCCTTCGGCGGCCTCAAGTTCCGCGTGATCGACACCGCCGGGCTGGAGGACGCGGCCGCCGACTCGCTCACCGGCCGCATGCGCCTGCAGACGGAAGCCGCGATCGTCGAATCCGACGTCGTGCTGTTCGTGATCGATGCCCGCGCCGGCATCCTCCCGGCCGACCGGCCCTTCGCCGAGATGGTGCGCCGCTCAGGCTGCCCTGTGATCCTCGTCGCCAACAAGGCCGAGGGCCGGGATGGGCTGACCGGCGCCTACGACGCCTTCTCCCTCGGTCTCGGCGATCCGATCCCGTTCTCCGCCGAGCATGGCGAGGGCGTCGGCGAGCTCCACAGCGCCCTGCAGGAGGTGCTGCCGGAGCCGGACGAGGACGACGAGGATGACGGCGATCCCCGCGGCAAGGCGCTCCGCGTCGCCATCGTCGGCCGCCCGAATGCCGGCAAGTCCACGCTGATCAACCGCATGCTCGGTGAGGAGCGCCTGCTCGTCGGCCCCGAAGCCGGCATCACCCGCGATTCGATCTCGCTCGACTGGGAGTGGCGCGGCCAGCGGATCAAGCTGCACGACACCGCCGGCATGCGCCGCCGCGCCCGCATCGAGGACAAGCTCGAGAAGCTCGCGGTCTCGGACGGCATCCGCGCCGTGCGCTTTGCCGAGGTGGTCGTGATCCTGCTCGACGCGACGATCCCGTTCGAGAAGCAGGACCTCACCATCGTCGACCTTATCGAGAGCGAGGGCCGCGCCCTGGTGATCGGCCTGAACAAGTGGGACCTCGTCGCCGACCAGCCGGGTCTGCTGAAGGAACTCAGAGCCGATTGCACCCGCCTGCTGCCGCAGGTGCGCGGCGTCGCCGTGGTGCCGCTGTCCGGCCTCGCGGGCGAAGGCCTCGACAAGCTGATGCAGGCGGTGACGGAGGCGGCCGAAGTCTGGAGCCGCCGCGTCTCGACCTCGAAGATCAACGATTGGCTGAGCAGCGCCACCGGGCGCAATCCGCCGCCCGCGGTCTCGGGCCGGCGCATCAAGATCCGCTACGCCACCCAGGTGAAGGCCCGGCCGCCGCATTTCGCGCTGTTCGGCAACCAGCTCGACGCGCTGCCGAAATCCTACACGCGCTATCTCGTCAACGAGATCCGCGTGGCGTTCGAGCTGCCCGGCACGCCGATCCGGCTCTCGTTGCGGACGACGAAGAACCCGTTCGACAAGGGCTGAACGCCCGATCCCGGGCCGGGGAGAAGCCGCATCTCCGATCCAGGGACGGAAGGGAACGGGCTTCTCCGGCGCGGGGGAATCATTGGGAAAGCAAGTTCTTGTTCTGATTGGGAAAATCCGTAGCATCGAGCCTGCTACCAAGGTGATTTTTCCATGGCCGTACAGACTTCCGCCGCGTCGCCGCAGGTGACCGGGCGTATCGACCCCCGCACGCTCGCGCTTCTGGTCGGCGGATCGCTCGCCGCGCTGGTCGGCCTCGGCGCCGCGGTGTTTCTGGTTCAGCTCTACGCCGACGGCGACTGGGGCGCCGTGCTCGCGGCGGCCCGCGAGGGCCTGTCCACGCGTGGTTTCTGGACCGCTGCGGGCGTCGGCCTCGTCGCGCAGGTTGTCGACGGTGCACTCGGCATGGCCTACGGCATCACCTCGACCACGTTCCTGCTCTCGACGGGCGTGCCCCCCGCTGCAGCCTCCGCCTCGGTGCATATCGCTGAGGTGTTCACCACGGCCTTCTCCGGCGCCTCGCACTGGCGGCTCGGCAACGTCAACAACGACCTCTTCAAGCGCCTCGTGATCCCCGGCGTGATCGGCGGCGTGCTCGGCGCCTACATCCTCACGTCGATCGACGGGGGCACGATCAAGCCGTTCATCACGGCCTATCTCCTGCTGATGGGCGTCTACATCCTGATCAAGGCGTTCCGGACGATCCGCATCCGCACCGAGCCGCCGACCCTGGTGGCGCCGCTGGCCCTCACCGGCGGCTTCGTCGACGCCGTGGGCGGCGGGGGATGGGGGCCGGTCGTCACCACCTCGCTCGTCGGCAGCGGGCAGGACCCGCGCACGACCATCGGCTCGGTCAACGCGGCCGAGTTCTTCATCGCGGTGTCGACGGGATTGTCGTTCGCCCTGCTCGGCGGGCTCACGCATTGGACGACGATCGCCGGGTTGGTGATCGGCGGCCTGTTCGCAGCACCGATCGCAGCGTTCATCTGCAGCAAGCTGCCGACCCGCGCCCTGATGATCATTGTCGGCGTGCTGATCTCCGCGCTGAGCATCTACAACCTGGTGAAGTTGCTCGCGTGACCGCAGCCATCGTTCGATCGGCCGGAACAACTCCGGCCGATCGGTCGTCTCGATCAGGCGGCCGAGTAGGTGATCGGCGTGGCGACGCCGGCATTCGGGACCGGGTCGGGGCCGAACTGGTTCGGGCCGATGGTGCCGCGCAGGAAGCCGGTCTCGATGAAGTACCAGATCCCGCCGATGAACGGCACGAACATGATCAGCAGCCAGACGCCCGGCTTGTTGCGGTCATGGTAGCGCTTTATGCCGAGGCAGATGCCGGCCCAGGCCGGAACGACGAACAAGACTAGGTTGACGAGGATGAACGGAACCGCGGCGGCGCCGTTCACCGAGTAGTTGCCGGCCTCGTCCGTCTGATTGGGAATCAACTGGGCGATGGCTAGATTCACCGCGAGCCCGATGGCCAGGATCGCCAGCATCAGCAGGATGTTCGCCTTCCAGAACTGGCCGCGGCCAATCCGGCCTTTAGCGGAAAACAGAAGTTTCTTCATGGTAGCCCCAAGGCACGTGTGACCGGCCTCTGATTTGAACGAAGTTCGGGCCGTTCGTTGGTGCTAGGAGCCTGTGGGCGCGGTCTCAATGGCCAAGCTGAAGATTGGAACGCCGGGGCAAGAATTCGACCTGCCTCGGCGCTCGTGGGTGTGGATAGCGCGGATCAGATTCCCTGCGTCGTCTCCGCGAGCCAGTCCACCACCGCATCGAGGGCCTGGCGATTACTGGTCTCGCCGCCGCGGGCCGATTCGAAGGTCGCAATCTGGCGGTCTGCGCTGGTGCCTTCGCGCAGGATGCGGTGGGCACCCTCGACCTCGGCGCGGCAGCCCAGCGCCTCGGCATCCTCGGCGATGAGCGAGAGGACCGTATCGAGCGTGTCGGCGAAGGCGAAGGCCTGCTCCGAGGCCTCGTCGATCAGCTCGGCCTCGATGCCGCTGCGCTGCGCCCGCCACAGGTTCTCCTGCGCCAGCGCCCGCGAGACGCCGGTGAGCCCGGCATTGAGGTCGGGCCGCCGTTCCACGAGGCGCACGAGGCAGCGGAACAGTGCGGCGATGGTGAGCGCGTCGTCGAGCCGGGTGCAGCTGTCGGCGATGCGCAGCTCCAGGGTCGGAAACTTGATCGATGGCCGCAGGGAATACCAGAGGAAACTCGCATCCTGGATCGAGCCGGCATTGACCATGATCCGTACGTAGCGGGCGTGATCTTCTTCGGTGGCGATCAGCTCCGGCAGGCCTGTGCGCGGCAATTCCCCGAAAGCGCTGAGGCGGTAGGCGGAGAGGCCCGTCGGCTTGCCCTGCCAGAACGGCGAGGAGGCCGAGAGCGCGAACAGCAGCGGCTGGAACGGCAGCAGCCGGTTCATCAGGCCGACGCGTTCGCCCGGGTTCTCGACCTCCACATGCACGTGCATGCCGCAGATGAGGCTGCGCCGCCCGGCCAGGCCGACATCGCGCAGGATGCCGCGATAGCGGTCGCCCTTGGTCGGCAGCTGCCGCGCCCAATCCGCCACGGGATGCGTGCCGGCGGCGAAGACCATCAAGCCATGCTCGCGTCCGATCTCGCCGAGCTGCCGCCTCTGCCGGTGCAGGACGTCGCGCGCGGCCGCGAACTCGGTGGAGGGCGGCGTGCAGACCTCGACCTGGCACTGCAGCAGTTCGCGGCCGATCTCTGGCAGCCGCTCGGCCGCCTCGACATGGAACGGCTTGACCGAGCGCCGCGGTGTGCCGCGGGTCTCGGCGTCGGCGATAAAGTACTCTTCCTCGATGCCGAAACGGTAGCTGTGGCCGGTCATCGCGCGCCCTCCCCTGGACGGCCGGCTTTTGCCGGGCTCTGTGAACGTGTGCGGAGAGGGTTCGGTTCAGCTTTGCCGCAGCGCGCCACCCACCATCCAGGCCGGATCGAACCAGCGGTCCGCCTCGCCGTCGTAGGGGAGACGGGTGACGTCCCAGTGCTGGATGTACTTCGCGTATACGTTCCACACCGAGATGCCGCCGCCGACGAAGATGCGCCGGCCGGGATAGCGCGCCAGCACCTGCTCGGGATCCTCGTGCGAGCGGATCACGTCGATGGTCCGGTCCTTGAACGCGAATTCGGGTACCGCGCCGATGGTCTTGGGGCCGGCGATGAGAACGTGGCCCATGGTCAGCGCGAAGAAGCGCGTCACGTCTTCGACGAAGAGCGGATCGGTGTTGCCCTCCCAGGGAAGCTGGCCGTTCAGGCCGAGCTGGCCCCGCTGGCCGATGGCGCAGATGCAGCGGACGTCGATCATGGTGGGTCCTCGGGTGGGGTTATCGACCTGGTGCCCCAACACATTCCCTCATCCTGAGGTGCCGCAGCGAAGCGGAGGCCTCGAAGGAGGGCTCCAGGGATCGCGGTGGTGTCTGGAGCCCTCCTTCGAGGCCGCTGCGCGGCACCTCAGGATGATGGGGATCGGTCGGGGCTGCGCCGAAGGCGTCAGCCTTGCCCGTCAGATCACTCGGGCGGCCGAAATGCCAAGACCTGTCCGGTCGGAAAATCGAAGATCTTGCCGGACTCCGTCCAGTCCGGCGAGGCCAGCCTGACGAAATGCGGCGCCAGATCCTCGGGCGTCTTCAGCGTCTCGGGATCCTCGCCCGGCATGGCCGAGCGGCGCATGGCGGTGCGGAGCGGTCCGGGGCTGAGCAGCATGGCGCGGATCGGCGTCGTCTCGGTCTCGGCTGCATAGGTGCGCACCATGGCGTCGAGCGCCGCCTTGGAGATCGAGTACGGGCCCCAATAGGCCTTGCACTTGTGGGCCGCGCCGGAGGTCACGAAGATCGCGCGGCCGGCATCCGAGCGGCGCAGCAGCGGGTCGAGGGAGCGGATCAGGCGCCAGTTGGCGGTGACGTTGATGTCGATGGTCTGCTGCCAGACCTTCGGCGTGATGTGCCCGAGCGGCATCAGCGCGCCGAGGATACCGGCATTGCCGACGACGATGTCGAGTTTGCCCCAGCGCGCGTCGATGGCGCCCCCGAGGCGGTCGATGGCGTCGTAGTCGGTGAGGTCCAGCGGCACCAGCGTGGCGCTCGACCCGACGCCCTGGATGGCGTCGTCGAGCTCTTCGAGGGCGCCCTGCGTGCGCGCCACCGCGACGACGTGCGCGCCGGCCCCGGCCAGTGCCAGCGCGGCGGCACGGCCGATGCCGCGCGAGGCCCCGGTGACGACGGCGACGCGGCCGGCAAGCGGTTTTTCGATCGTCATCGTCATCGGACGCTCAGTCGGCTTCAGCCAGCATCGCGAACCGCTTCGGCCCGGCGATCTGCAGGTCGGTCAGGCCGGTCGGGTAGTCGCCGGTGAAGCAATGGTCGGTGTATTGTGGGCAGGTCGCGTCACGGCCCTCCTCGCCCATGGCGCGGTAGAGGCCGGGGATCGAGAGGAAGGCGAGGGAATCCGCGCCGATATAGTCGCGCATGCCTTCGAGATCGTAGGTCGCGGCGAGCAGCTTTTCGCGTTCCGGCGTGTCGATGCCGTAGAAGTCCGGGTGCGTGATCGGTGGCGAGGCGATGCGGAAATGCACCTCGCGGGCGCCGGCCTCGCGCATCATGCGCACGATCTTGATCGAGGTGGTGCCGCGCACGAGGCTGTCGTCGACGAGCACGATGCGCTTACCCTCGACGGCGGCGCGGTTGGCCGAGTGCTTCATGCGCACGCCGAGCTCGCGCACGGTCTGCGTCGGCTGGATGAAGGTGCGCCCGACATAGTGGTTGCGGATGATGCCGATCTCGAACGGCAGCCCAGCCTCGTGCGCAAAGCCCAGTGCCGCCGGCACGCCGGAATCCGGCACCGGAATCACGATGTCGGCGTCGGCTGGGGCCTCGCGGGCTAGCTCGTGGCCGATGTTCTTGCGGATGCCGTAGACGCTCTTGCCGTTCACCACCGAATCCGGTCGGGCGAAGTAGATGTACTCGAAGATGCACGGCCGCATCGGCTGCTTCTCGGCGAAGCGGATCGACTCGACGCCCTCCTCGGAGATCACCACGACTTCGCCGTTCTCGACATCGCGCACGAAGCGCGCGCCGATGATGTCCAGCGCACAGGATTCGGAGGCGAGGATGTAGCGGCCGTCGAGCTCGCCGAGCACCAGCGGACGGATGCCGAGCGGGTCGCGGGCGCCGATCAGCTTCTTGTTGGTGAGCGCCACGATGGCGTAGGCGCCCTCGATCTGCTGCAGCGCCTCGACGAAGCGCTCGACGATGCGCGGCTTCCGGCTGCGGGCGGCCAGATGCAGGATCACCTCGGTGTCGGAGGTCGACTGGGTGATGGCGCCGTCGCGCACGAGGTCGCGCCGGATCGAGAGGGCGTTGGTGAGGTTTCCGTTATGCGCGACCGCGAGCCCCCCGCTCGCCAATTCCGCGAAAAGCGGCTGGACGTTGCGCAGGATGGTGCCGCCGGTGGTCGAATAGCGCACGTGGCCGATGGCGGCCCGGCCGCGCAGGCGCTCGATGGTGCCGCGGTCGGAGAAGTTGTCGCCGACGAGGCCCTGGCGGCGCTCGGAATGGAACACCGCACCGTCGAAGGAGACGATGCCGGCCGCCTCCTGGCCGCGATGCTGCAGGGCGTGGAGTCCCAGCGCGGTGACGGCGGAGGCGTCGTCGTGGCCGAAGATGCCGAAGACGCCGCATTCCTCGCGCAACGTGTCGCCGTATTCGCCCAGCGGATCGCGGTCGATCTCGGAATCGGGGACGCTCGCGCCGGGTGCAGGCATGCCGATACGAAATCCTCGTTGCCGGAACCTGGCTCCGGACTGCGCTCAAGAAGCGCTACTTAGTCGGCCTCGCACCCGCAACCAAGAATGGTTCCACGCAGATCAGCGTCCCGGTGCCGGCGTGGCAGGGGCGACGTCGCTGCGGCGCTGGCCGCCGGTCTCGGTCTCGGCCGGCGGTTCGCCGGGCTCGCCGGTGCCGTCGCCCTTGGGCTTGCGCAGGTTCTTCAGGAAGCCTTCGGGGTTGGCCGGAAGCTGCGCCACCAGGGTGTCGCCGGCTTTTTCCAGCATCGGCCGGCTCTTCGCCTGGGCAGCCCATTCCGGCATCTTGCCCTGGACGAGCCAGGCCAGAAACACCCAGCCGATCACGCAGATCAGGAAGCCGCGCCCGGCGCCGAACAGGAAGCCGAGGGAGCGGTCTACCGCGCCGATGCGAGAATCGAGCACGATGTCGGAGATCTTCACCGTGATGATCGACACGACGATGAGGGTGCCGAGGAAGATCGCGGCGATCGAGGCGACGAGCGCCACGGTGTCGCTGGTGACGTGCTCCTTCACCGTCGGCAGCAGCATCGGGTGCAGCGTCCAGGCGACGGCGCCGGCCACCACCCAGGCGACGATGGCGAGGACTTCGCGCGTGACGCCACGCACCGCGGCGAGCAGGGCGGAGATCACCACGATGCCGAGCACCACGAGATCGAGGATCGAGAACGGCATCGCTGTCGGCAATCGTGGGGGCGGAGAAACGCATGAAGGGAACGACCGCACCGGCTCCCCCCGAACCGCGCGCCCTCGTCTCTTGGTTACCGAACATACCCCGCCGAACCTCGGCCGTCACCCGCCGCCCGGCCGAGCCCGCCGATTCACGGTTCGTGACGACCGGCAGGCCACACCCTGCACGGGAAAAGGCACCATCGCCTGGGCCGGCGGCGGACCTGTTTCGTGCCAATCTCGAGGCAGGATCCCAAACGAAAAAAGCCGCCCTGCGACGGGGCGGCTTCTTCGAACGGCTTGGAAGCCGAAAATTACTTGATCTTGGTCTCTTTGAAATCGACATGCTTACGCACGACCGGGTCGTACTTGCGCATCGTCAGCTTCTCGGTCTGCGTGCGGGAGTTCTTCTTGGTGACGTAGAAGAAGCCCGTGTCGGCGGTCGAGATGAGCTTGATCTTGACGGTGACGGCCTTGGCCATGGCGCTATGCCCCTGAAGCGGTGGGTGAACGCATTCCGCTCGGGCGAAACGCAAAAGGCCGGGTTGAAACCCGGCCGGAATTCGAGCGCGTGAATGCCCGATCGGCCCTCGCCCGTCAAGGCAGCGAAGATTTCAGCCGCGTGGCGGGTAGGTATGCTCCAGGGCCGGGAAGCGGCCCTCGCGCACGTCGTCCGCGTAGCCCTTCACGGCGTCCTCGATGTGCCCGCGGAGCGCGCCGTAGCTCTTCACGAACTTCGGGGCGCGGTCGGAGAGGCCGAGCATGTCCTCGAGTACGAGGATCTGGCCGTCGCACTGGGCGCTGGCGCCGATGCCGATGGTGAGGGCCGTCACCTCGGGCGAGGCGGCGACGGCGCGCGCCACCGGCTCGACGATGCCCTCCATCACCATGGCGAAGGCCCCTGCCCGGCTGATCGCCACGGCATCCGCCATCACGGCCTCCGCGCTCTCGGGCGTATGGCCCTGCACCTTGAAGCCGCCCATGGTGTTCACCGACTGAGGGGTGAGGCCGATATGGCCCATCACCGGTACGCCGCGCTCGACCAGGAACGCCACCGTCTCGGCGAATTTGGCGCCGCCTTCCATCTTGATCGCGCCGGCGCCGGTCTCCTTGAGGACCCGGGCGGCGGTGTGGAAGGCCTGCTCCTTGCTCGCCTCGTAGGAGCCGAAGGGCAGGTCGACCACGATCAGAGCCCGGCTGGTGCCGCGCATGACGGCCTGGGCCTGCACGATCATCATCTCCACGGTGACCGGCAGGGTCGATTCCATGCCGTGCATCACCATGCCGAGGGAATCGCCGACGAGGATGAAGTCGCAATAGGCGTCGAGGATGCCCGCCGTGTGGGCGTGGTAGGCGGTCAGCGCGATGATCTTGCGGCCTTCGGCCTTGCGCCGGGCGAGATCGCCGGCCCGCACGCGCCGGGACTGACTGAACTGCGACATGGGCTCCTGCCTCGCCTGCCTCGCGGACCCGTCGGGCCGGGTCACGCCGCGAGGGCGTTGCTTACGGCGCGGCACTCTACACGAGTTCGGCCGCGATGGCGGCACCGCGCGAACCGGGACTGTTGAGATCGGAAGCGGCCCGGAGAGGCCTGCATCGCATGCGTGGTACGGCTAACCGTCCCGCTTGCCCGTTTTTACGAGCGTTTCCTCCCTGGACTTCGGTCCGTCTCCGGGCAGCCTTTTTTCTGCCACAAGTGGACGAGTGTCAACAAGGATATCTGTAGCGATGGTTTTGAAATCGCTGAATTTTTAGGCTTACGGTAAGGATTGCCCGTGGGCCGGGCACGTGCTCCCCACCGCCGGTCTCAGAGGGTCTTTTCCCGGAACGATTCGAGCCATTCCACTCGGCCGTCAGCGTTACGGCTGGGCCGGTGGCGTCGCCTTCTCGCTGGCGATGGCGGTCCAGGCCTTGTCGGCCTTCACCACGGTGGTGTCGTGCGTGTCCTGCCAGCCCTCGACGCCGAGCGGCCACCAATGCACGCGGCTGTAGCCAGCCTCGACCAGACGCTTGCCGGCGTTCCAGCTGCCCCAGCATTCCGGCCGGCAGAAGGTGACGATGGGCTTCGCCTTGTCGCCGCCGGTGAGCGCGGCGATGCGCTTGAGGAATTCCGCCTCCTGCTCGGCCGTCAGCGGCACGACGCCGGCGCCGGGCAGCCAGACCGCGCCGGGGATGGAGCGGTGCGAGGGCAGCCAGGGCGTCCCCGGGGGCAGGCCCTGCGGCTTGCGGTCGGCGAGCACCACGTCGAGCAGCACAGGCTCGTCGGCAGCGATCAGCCTGTCGAGGGCGGCGAGGTCGACGACCGTCGCGCCGTTGAGGGTCGGCGGCGTGTAGCCGTGCTGGGGGCCTTCATAGAGCCCGGCCGGCTCCGTCACGTTCACCGGCGAATCCGCCGGGCCCGCCGCCCCGAGCAAGGCGGCGAGAGCGACGAGCGCGAGCGGCCGGACGAGACGCGAGCGATGCATCGAAAGCCTCAGTTGCTCGCCGACGGCACTTCGAAGGTCTTCTCCCACCGGCCGTCCTGGTTGTCGGAGGCGACGACCTTGATCGGGCCCTTGCCCTCGGGCTTGAAGCCGAAATTGATCACCGGGTTCGAGGCGATCGAGATGTCGCCGTCCATGTGGAAGATCAGCGTGTCGCCGTACGACACATCGAGCTTCTGGATGAACCGGGCCGGGGTGTAGTCGCGGCTGACCTGATTCATCTGCATTCCCGAAAAGTTCGGGTGGCGGATCATCAGGGTCGCCTCGGCCGGCTTGCCGGGGGTCGCCTCGCCGAACTTCAGGCGCATGTCCCCCATGCCCTTCATGGCTTCCTCGTCGCTCATGCCCATTGGGGCCGAGCAACCACCGGACGCCTTCACGAACTGCTTCGATTCGAAGAATCTACCGTCCTTGGTCTCGGTCACGGCGTGGACGTCGGTGTAGTTGTTGACGCGCACGCGCAGCTTGATCTCGCCGGGGTCGGCTGCCGGCCCGAAGATGAAATGGGCGGCATAGGGCGTCGGGTTGTCGTCGATGATCAGCGACACGCCCTTGACCTTGTCCTTGTCGGACATGGCCAGTGTGATCGGCACCAGCGCGGCGTCCTCGGCGCGCTTCGGGGCATCGATCCGGACCATCGTCTCGCTCGGCTCGATCGTCTTGCCGGCGAAGATTTCCTTCTTGAGATCGTTCCAGCGCGCGACGCGCTCCTGATCGGTGTCCGAAGCTCCGGCTGCATGCGCCATCCCCGTCACCGAGAGCGAGAGGCCGAGGGCTAGGATCAAGGCTTTCATGGCGTCCTCCTGATTGCTGACGAATCTAGCGCAAGTGTCGACGATGGGGATGCGGGCTCGCGCGGGTCACTCCCACTCGAGTTCCTGGTAGGCCTGGGTGACGTTTCGAGTGTTGTAGTTGTCGAAGAGCTGCCACTTGTCCCGCTGGTCCATGGCCACGGTCTTCACGGCCTTCTCGATCGGGACGTCCGCGGCGATGGCCTTGCGGGTCTGGTCGCGTAGCGCTGCGAGGTAGCCGGTGATGGCCGCGAAGGCCGGCTCCAGCTCGACCCGCGTCGGGCCGTGGCCCGGGATGCCGCCCGTGGCGCCGAAGCTCTTGAGCTTTTCGATCTCCTTGAACCAGCCGAGCAGGCTGCCGTCGAGCGAGGGAATCCGGTCGACTGAGAGCAGGTCGGCCGGAAACAGCAGACCGCTCTGCGAATCCAGCATCGAGAGGTCGCTGTTGGTGTGCGCCTTGCCGTGGGCGTGGAAGCTGAGCTTGCGGTCGCCGAGATCGATCTCGGCGGCGTCCTTCACCTCGAGGGTCGGATAGACCACGCTGCCGGCCTTGTCGGCGCCGAGCATGTCCACGAGGCGCTTCCGATAATACTCGCCGCGTGAGTCGAGGGCTTCGCGGAGCGAGGCGTGACCGATGAAGACCGGCTTGTCCTCAGTGAAGGCGGCGGCGCCGAAGACGTGGTCGGGGTGGACGTGCGTGAGAACGACGTGGCTGATCGGCTTGGTCGTCCGTTTCCGGATCTCGCCGCGCAGCCACTGCCCGTCGACGAGGCTTCCGCCCGACTCGGTGACGAGCACGGACTCCTTGCCGACGACGAAGCCGATATTGGCGATGGCGTCGTTGTTCTCGGCACTCGCGTCGGCGATCACGCCGTGCCGGATGAAGATGCCGGGGCCGACCTCGTCCATCGCGAAGCCTTCGGCCGAGCGCCCCAGCGTCGGCAGGCAGCAGAGACAGAAGCCGCCGAACAAGGCCTCGCGCCGGTTCGCAGCCCCTCTCATCGGGCGAGCCCCGAGGCAACTTGGGCACGGAACGCCGTTCCGCCGAATGCGGGCGCGACCATCTGCCGTTTCCTCCGTCTTGTCTTTCTACCATTTAGTAGGTAGCCAGAGTTCCGGTCAAGTGCCCGGCGACCGTGGTCGGCAAGATCTACAATCAAGCGCGCTTGATGAACACGGACGGCAGACGATGAGGGACACACGCAGCGAATTGCTGATGCAGGCCGAGACCCTGGTGCGGGGCCGCGGCTATTCCGGTTTCAGCTATGCCGATCTCGCGGACGCCGTCGGCATCCGCAAGGCGAGCATCCACCATCATTTCCGCACGAAGGAAGACCTCGCCGTCGCCCTCGTCGCCGCCTACGACGCGCGCTACGACGAGGCGCTGGCCGCGATCCTCGACGAGACCGCGGATGGCCTCTCGCGGATCGAGGCCTATGGCCGGCTCTACCTCAGCGGCGTCGAGACGGGCCTCGGCTGCCTCTGCGCGGCGCTGGCCGTCGAACTCGACACGCTGCCCGAGGCGGTGCGGACGGATGTCGCCCGCTTCTTCGACAAGCACATCGCCTGGCTGGAGCATGTCTTGGCCGAGGGCGTCGCCGACGGCAGCATCCGCGCGAGCGTCGACCCGGCCGCGTCCGCGCGGATGGTCGTCGCCACGCTGGAGGGGGCGCTGCTGCTGGAACGGTTGCTGGCGGGCGCGAAGGGTTTCGGGAATACGTTGACGGCGCTGGGTGAGAGCTTGCGGCCCGCGCGAGGCTAGAGCCGTATCCGATCCGATTGCATCGGCTCGGCGTCTCTAAGGTTTTGTTTTGCCGCGCTTTCTTTCGACCAACCGGTATCCACTTGGTCGGAAAGCGCTCTAATTCCCGCTCAGCGGTAGAACAGTACGCGCCCGCGCGGTCGTAACTGCAGCAAGACATCGAAATCGCGGACGCTGCGGGTGAGGACGGTCAGGCCGAGCCTCATGGCTTGTACGAACAGCGTGCAGTCGTGAAGCGCCCGCATCCGGTCGTCCTTGGCGTAGCCCTGTGTCCGGCAGAGAATTCCAGCGTAGATCGCTGCCACGGCCAGGGTGTCGAGATCGGGCGTGAAGAGACGATGCGGTGGCATCGCGTCCACGGCCGTCTTGATCGCAGCGATGGCCGTTTTGCTGCGCGGGTCGCCCGGATCGAGTACACCGACGGTCTGGAGCAACTCTTGCACGGCGACGGCGCTGTGGTTCACGACCCTGATGGCGATCAAGTGGTCGAGCACCTGAGGCGTCCTGCCCTGCATCTGGTCGATGTAGACGCAGGTATCGAGCAGCAGCCCATTCCCTGCCTCGACCCGCGCCCCGACGAAGGGCAGCGCTTCGTCGGGGCGCCGGCTGAGCGTGGACTTCGGATCGTGCCGACGTACGCGTGCGGACGTCTCGAAGCGGAAGGCCATGCCCCTAGACGTCGAGGTCCAGGTCGGCGGGCACCGTGCCGCGCAACTCGCGAAATACGCGCGCAAAATCGTCTTCGACTGCCACGTTCGCCAGTGCGAATTCCACGAGTTCGGTGTCGGATTGTAGCCCGGTCCGCATCTTCGCGCGTTCGATGAGCGCGGGCGAGACGCGCCCCGATATGCGACCGCCCTTGCCGGCGGTCAGGCCACTCTCGCTGGCGCGCGTCAGGACCGCCGCGATGCGATCTCGGTTGCCGCCGGGCGAGGCGCCGTCATTGGATGCCGCCTGATCGATGGTCGCCGTCTTCGATTTTCCTGCCATGGTCGAATGCCTACCCATCACGCTATGCGCGAGGAGTGTTCAACAAAATCTATTTTCTGGCAACGCCGAAAGAGGGTTTACCCTCTGATCCTTCATAGGAATGGCGCCGGATCGTTGTCCTTACGCGGCGGCTTCACATCCACCCGGTTCCACCAGCCGCCGCCAAGCGCCTGGAACAGCGCGACCGTATCCGAATACTGGTTGGCGCGGGCCGTGGCCGAGGTCACTAGGGCGGAGAGATAGGCCTGCTGGCCGATCAGGAGCTGGGCGCTGTTGATGGCACCGGCCTCGAACTGCTTGCGAATGAGGGCCGTGCTGTCGCCGGTGGCCTTCTCGGCGGCCGTGGCGGCGGCGACGGCGTCCGCGTCGGATTGCAGGGCGCGCAGCACGTCGGCGACGTTCTGGAAGGCGGTGAGCACGACCTGGCGGTACTGGGCCTGGGCGAGGTTCAGCCCCTCTTCGGCGGCCTGCTGGCGACGGAACAGCGTGCCGGCGTCGAAGAGTGGCTGCGCTACGGACCCAACCACGCTGTAGAAGAACGCGGTGGAGCTCGCGAGCTGGGCGATCCGCACCGCGCTCGATCCGCCGGCGGCGGTGATGTTAAACTGCGGCAGCCGGTTGGCGACCGCCACGCCCACGCCGGCGCTCGCCTGCTGGACCTGCGCCTCGGCCGCCTTCACGTCCGGCCGCTGCTGCACCAGCATGGAGGGCAGGCTGACGGGTAGCTTCGTCGGCAGGTGAAGCGCGTTCAGAGCGAACGTCTCCGAGACCTCGTCGCTCGGTAGGCGGCCGACCAGGGCGGTGAGGAGGTTGCGCTGCTGCGCCAGCGCCTTCTCCAGCGGCGGCAGAAGCTGTTGCGAGACCGAGAGCTGGGCCTGCTGCTGGAGCACGTCGGCCCCGGCGATCTGCCCGAGGGACAGCTGCTTGTTGTAGAGGTTGAGCACCTCGGTCTGGGCCGCGATGACCTTCTTGGTGGCGTCGATCTGGGCGCGCAGCGACGCTTCCTGGATCGCGGCGAGCACGACGTTGGTGGTCAGCGTCAGGTAGGCGGCTTCCAGCTGGAAGCGCTGGTTCTCGGCCTGGGCCTCGAGGGCCTCGACCTGCCGTCGGTTGCCGCCGAACACGTCCGGCACGAAGGCGACCTGCACCTGCGGCGTGAACAGGCTGTAGGTCAGCTGGCGCTGGTCGTTCAGTGGGCTCTGCAACTCGCCGCCCGGCGCCCGCTGCTGCGAGGCGAGGCCGTTGAAGCCGACCTGCGGGAACAGCGTGCCGCGCTGCGCCTCGGTGTTCAGGCGCGCCATGCGGAGCGCGGCCTGGGCCGCGTCGAGGGACGGGTTGTTGGCGAGCGCTTCGGTGACGAGGCGGTTCAGCGCCTTTGAGCGAAACAGCGTCCACCACTGGCCCGAGACGTCGGCGCCCTTGACGAAGTCCTGGTCGGCCGAGCCGCCCTGGCGCGTGGTCAGGCCGCTTGCGGCGCGGGGATCGCGCAGGGGTTCCTTGGTGTAGCCGGCGACTGCGGGGTCGGCCGGCGCCATGAAATCCGGGCCGACGGCGCAGCCGCCGAGGCCCGCGGCCAGCGCCAGGACGGCCACGGTCGAGCGCAGGCGCTTCGAGATCTGTGTGGCTGCCGTCATGCCCCCGTCCGGCGATCCGCACCGTGTATTCGCACTGCACAGGCGCTCGCCGGGAGGTGGAGTCAACGCGAAGCTTCGCGCACGCACGACCCTTTCGTCAGGCTGTTGCCGGTGCATCACGGGGCGTGTCCGATCAGGCCGCGACTGCATGCCGGTGAGCGCCCTGCCCCGCGGCCATCGGCTGGGGGCGCCGGCGCGAAAACAGGGAGATCAGGACCGGCACGACGACGAGGATCAGGTTCGGCGCCAGCGTGATTCCGCCGACGACGACGAGGGCGAGCGGCTTCTGCACCTGCGAGCCGATCCCGGTCGAGACCGCCGCCGGCAGCAGCCCGACGCAGGCTGCGACGCAGGTCATCATGACGGGCCGCATGCGGATGTTGGCCGCGTTCCAGACCGCGTCCTTGCGCGTCTGCCCCTCCTCGATCAGCTGGTTGTAGTAGGCGAGCAGGATCACGCCCTCCATCGTCGAGATGCCGAAGAGCGCGATGAAGCCGATCGCCGCCGAGATCGAGAACGGCGTGCCCGTGAACACCAGGGCGAAGATGCCGCCGATCATCGCCATCGGGATCACGCTGAGGGTGAGCAGCATGTCCACGACGGAGGCGAAGTTGACGTAGAGCAGCAGGGCGATCAGCGCGAGGGTGATCGGCACCACCACGGACAGGCGGGCCACGGCGTCCTGCAGGTTGGTGAACTGCCCGACCCATTCCAGGTGGTAGCCGGCCGGAAGCTCGACCTCGCGGGCGACGCGTTCCTGCGCCTCGATCACGGCGCTGCCGAGGTCGCGCCCGCGCACCGAGAATTTCACCGGGATGTAGCGCTCCTGATCCTCGCGGTAGATGAAGGCCGCGCCCGAGACGAGGTCGACGCTCGCGATCTCCGAGAGCGGCACCTGCACCACGGTGTCGTTCGGGGCGTTGGCGCCGATGGTGATGTTGCGGATGGTCTCCAGCGAGCGGCGGTACTCGGGCGCGAGGCGCACGCGCATCGGAAAATGCCGGTCCGAGCCGTACTCGTAGAGGTCGCCCGCCGCCTGTCCGCCGATCGCGGCCTGGACGGTGGTGTTCACGTCGCCGGGCGAGAGCCCGAACCGCGCCGCCTTGCGACGGTCGACGTCGATGCGCACCGTCGGCTGTCCGAGCGAGGTGAAGACCGCGAGGTCTTCGACGCCCGGAACGGTGGCGAGCACCGCCTTGACCTTGTTGGCGGCCTTGGTGATCTCCTCGAGGTCGCTGCCGTAGATCTTGACCGAGTTCTCGCCCTTCACGCCCGAGGCCGCCTCCTGGACGTTGTCCTCGATGTATTGGGAGAAGTTGAACTCGATCCCGGGGAAATCGGCTGCGAACTTGGCCTGCAGGTGGGCGATGATCTCTTCCTTGCTGACGCCCTTGCGCCAGTCGTCGATGGGCTTCAGCGGCGCCAGGATCTCGACGTTGAAGAAGCCGGTGGCGTCGGTGCCGTCGCTCGGGCGGCCCTGGTGCGAGAGCACGGTGACGACCTCGGGCACCTCGCGCACGATGCCGCGGATCTTCTCAACATAGGCGTTGCCGGCCTCCAGCGAGATTGAACCGGGCATGGTGCCGCGGATGTAGAGGTTGCCCTCCTCAAGCTTCGGCAGAAATTCGAGGCCCAGCGTCTTGCCGGCGATGCCGGCCGCCGCCAGCACCGCGATCATGATGCCGAGCGCCATCACCTTGTGGGTCAGGGCGAGGCGCAGGATGATGACGTGGCCGAAGCGCATGGCCCGGACGATCAGCGTGTCGCGCTCCTCGACGTGCTTCGGCAGGATCAGCGCGGCCAGCGCCGGCGACACCGTGAATGTCGCGAGCAGGCCGCCGATCAGGGCGTAGGCGTAGGTCTTGGCCATTGGCCCGAAGATGTGGCCCTCGACGCCGGTCAGCGTGAAGAGCGGCAGGAAGCCGACGATGATGATCGTCGCCGAGAAGAAGATCGCCCGGTTCACCTCGGCTCCGGCGATGCCGATGATGCCGAGACGCCCGGTGAGCCCCCCCGGCGCCGTCTGGCCCTCGCTGTGCTCGGGTTCGGCCACGTGCCGGAAGACGTTCTCGACCATGATCACGGTCGCGTCGACGATCAGCCCGAAATCGATGGCCCCGAGGGAGAGCAGGTTCGCGGAATCGCCGCGGATGACGAGGATGGCGATGGCGAAGCCCAGCGCGAAGGGGATCGTCGCCGCGACGATGATCGCGCTGCGGAGCGAGCCGAGAAACAGCCACTGCACCACGAAGACGAGCACCACGCCGAAGACGAGGTTGTGCATCACCGTGTGGGTCGTGGTCTCGATCAGCCCGCTGCGGTCGTAGATCCGCTCGATCTTCACCCCCGGCGGCAGGATCGTCGAGGAATTGATCCGCTCGATCTCGGCCTCGACCCGGCGCAGCGTCGGCAGGCTCTCGCCGCCGCGGCTCATCAGGACGATGCCCTCGACGATGTCGCTCTGGCCGTCATGGCCGACGATGCCGAGGCGCGGCGCGCTGGACACGCGCACGTCCGCCACGTGGCGCACCAGCACCGGCACGCCCTTGACCTGCGTGAGCATGGTCTCGCGGATGTCGTCCATGTCGCGGATCAGGCCGACGCCGCGCACCACGGCCGATTGCTCGCCGACGTTCAGCGTCTGACCGCCGACGTTGATGCTCGAATTGTTGAGCGCGGTGATCACCTGGACCAGCGTCAGGCCGTAGGCCTGTAGCCGGTTGAGGTCGACCGCGATCTCGTATTCCTTGGCCTTGCCGCCGAAGGCGGTGACGTCGACGACGCCGGGGATCGCCTTGAAGCGGCGCTGCAGCACCCAGTCCTGCAGCGTCTTGAGGTCGGTCGGGGTGAAACCCTTCGGGCCGGTCACCTTGTAGCGCATGATCTCGCCGACCGGGCTGGTCGGTGAGATCTGCGGCTGTGCGTTGTTCGGTAGCGCCGGCAATTGCGACAGGCGGTTCAGCACCCGCTGCAGCGCCTCCTGGTAGGTGAATTCGTAGTTGAACTGCACCTTCACGTCGGAGAGGCCGAACAGCGAGATCGTCCGCACCACCGTTGCGTTGGGGATGCCGGCGAGCTGCACCTCCAGCGGAATCGTGATGTAGCGCTCGATCTCGTCGGCCGATTGCCCAGGCACCTGCGTGATGACGTCGACGAGCGGCGGCACCGGGTCGGGATAGGCCTCGATGTTGAGCTGCAGATAGCTCGCGTAGCCGATCCCGAGGGTCATCAGGAACAGCAGGAAGACGAGGACGCGCTGCTTGAGGGAGAAGACGATCAGACTGTTCATGGTGCGCCCTCGGTCCGATCGTCAGGACGCGTTGCTGCCGGTCGCTGCGCGGTCGATGAAGATGGCGCCTCGTGTGACGACCTCCTCCCCGGTCTTGAGGCCCTCGACCACCTGCACGTTGTCGCCGTTGGTCAGGCCGAGCCGGACGTCCCGCGCCTCGATCGCGCCGTCCGCCCGGGACACCCAGACATGCGCCTTGTCGCCCTCGTAGACGACGGCCGCGCTCGGCACGCTCGGCGAGAACCGCTCGCCGCCGGTGACGATGGTGAAGTTCGCGAACATCTCGGGCTTGAGCGAGCGGTCGGGGTTGTCGAGCTCGCTGCGCACGCTGAGGCGCCGCGTCGCCGCGTCGAGGCTGGTGGCGATGTAGCTGATCTTGGCCCGGAAGATCGTGCGCGGGAAGCCGACGACGCGGGCGTCGATCTCCTGGCCGATGCGGATCTTCGGCACCTCGCTCTCGCGGACGTTGGCGATGAGCCAGACGGTGGAGAGGTCGCCGATCACGAAAAGCGGGTCGCCGGAGGACGAGATGTACTGGCCGACGCCGACCTTGCGCTGGACGATGGTGCCGGCGATCGGCGCGCGCACCTCGGTCTCGGCGGTCATGCGGCCGGCCTTCTCGAAGGCCGCGATCTCCTCGTCGGTCTTGCCGAGCAGGCGCAGCCTGTTGCGCCCGGCCTGCAGCGTCGCCTCGGCGGTCTTGAGGTCGCTCTGCGCGGCGATGACGTCGTTCTGCGCGGATTCGTAGTCCTTCAGCGCGGTGGCGCGGGCCTTGAACAGTTCTTCCTGGCGCCCGGCGATGTTCTGCTCGAGCTTGAACAGGGCCTGAGCCTTGTTCAAGCCGTTGAGGGCACCCTGGTAGTCGTTCTGGGCCTGGACCATGTCGCTTGCCTCGATGGTCAGGAGGACCTGGCCGGCCTTCACGTCGTCGCCGGCCCGCGCCAGCACCTTGGTCACGCGGCCCGAATAGGGCGAGGTGACGGGCACGTTGTCGTCCTCGTTGACCGCGATGCGGCCCTCCGCCGAGTATTCCGGCCGGAAGGTGATGGCCGCGACCGGCTTGATCTCCAGCGCGGTGCGCTGCTCCTTGGTCGGACGGAAGACGCGCTCGCCCGCGGCGGCGTCCTTCTTGACCTTCGCCGTCTCGGCGGTGTCGTCCTTGGGCTCGCTCTTGCCGGGCATTATGCCCTGCGCGAAGGCGACGGCCTTCTCGGCCAGGTCTCGCACCGGCTGCGGCCAGATCGCCACGGCGGCGACGAGCACGACGACGACCGACAGCAGAAGTACGAGGCTCAGCATCGTGCGGCGGGTCCGCTCGCGCGTCTCCTCGAACATGTCCCGGGCGGAATCCGCTTCGGGCTCAATGGGTGTGCGCGCGTCCATTCGGTCTCAGGCTCAAGCTCACGGTGCCGCGGGTGTCGTCGATCGTGCGCGAATCAGCGAAGCGAACCACACCGAGCGATGCACAGAACCACTTGTTCCGGCTTCTATAAGGCAAGGTCCGCGGCATCTTTCGAAGGCCCGGCGAAAGCCGTTCCATAGGGGTGGCACTGCCAAGCTTGAGCTGCGCTGGCAAGGGCAGGCCGAGCAAGGGCAGGCGGGACATGGCGAGACGCTGCGGCGAGCGCTCCATGCGTTCGATGCGGGATGCCTTCTATCCGGCGTCCGATGACACAATATGACGGTCCGCTAAGTGTCCTCATGAAACTCCCGCCGCGCCGTCACGGCCGGCGGAGAGACTCCCTTCGATCGGGAGTTTCGTGAGGTGCACCCGGTCATCCACCGTCCGCCCGCCAACAGCCCGACGAGCCACCATGTCCGACACCGCGCGCCCCGCCTCCGACAAGATCCCCGTCACCGTGCTCACCGGCTATCTCGGCGCCGGCAAGACCACGCTGCTGAACCGGATCCTCACCGAGAACCACGGCAAGCGCTATGCCGTGATCGTCAACGAGTTCGGTGAGATCGGCATCGACAACGACCTCGTCATCGGCGCCGACGAGGAGGTGTTCGAGATGAACAACGGCTGCGTCTGCTGCACCGTGCGCGGCGACCTGATCCGGATCATGGACGGGCTGGTGAAGCGGCGCGGCAAGTTCGACGCGATCATCGTCGAGACCACGGGGCTGGCCGACCCGGCCCCCGTCGCCCAGACCTTCTTCATCGACGAGGATGTCGGCGGGGCCGCACGCCTCGACGCCGTTGTGACCGTGGCCGACGCCAAGTGGCTCGCCGACCGGCTCAAGGACGCGCCGGAGGCCAAAAACCAGATCGCCTTCGCGGACGTGATCCTGTTGAACAAGGCCGACCTCGTGGAGCCCGCCGATCTCGACCGCGTCGAGGGCCTGATCCGCGCGATCAACCCCTATGCCAAGGTCCACCGCACCAGCCGCTGCGACGTGCCCCTCGACCAGGTGCTCGACCGCAACGCCTTCGACCTGTCGCGCATCCTCGACATCGAGCCCGACTTCCTCGAGGAGGGCCACCACCATCACCACGATGACGACATGCAGTCGGTCTCGGCAAAGATCGACGGGCCGGTGGATCCGGAAAAATTCATGCCGTGGATTTCGACCCTGACCCAGGTCCAGGGGCCGGATATCCTGCGCTGCAAGGGCATCGTGGCCTTCCCCGACGAGCCGCAGCGCTTCGTGTTCCAGGGTGTCCATCAGATCCTCGACGGGGATCTCCAGGGACCGTGGAAGGACGGCGAGGCGCGCGTGTCGCGCGTCGTCTTCATCGGGCGCAAGCTCGACCCGGAGGCGATCCGCGAAGGGTTTCTGTCCTGCAAGGCCTGAGATGAGGCCGGCGGCCGGGCGCCGGCGCGGTCGGCGGCTTAGCTCGGCAAGGGGTAAACCGCGCATGGCGGCTGCGGCGTCGCCGTCGTCGGAAACCGCCAATCCGACGGTTGACCGAACCATCGGCCTCATGGCGTGTTCTTCTTTCGTTCTCATTCGAGTCGAAGGACAGGTTCATGCCGACGAACGCGCCAACCGGACGGGAGGCACAGCCTTCCTGTCCGATCGAGACCATCGTCTGCGCCTATCTCGAGACTGCCCAGGGCGATGCCGGGTTGGCCCTGCGTTGCGCCGTCACCGACGCGCTCTCCGACCTGATGGAGGGCGAACGCCGTGCACGGGAACGCAGCCGGCTCATCTCGCGCGGCTTCGTGCGCGGGCGGCTGGACGATGGCGATCCGGTCTGACGTCCTCGCCCTGCAACCGATCTCCCGACCCTGAGGCCGATGCCGTCCCTATTTGCGAAAAAGCCGCCGTCTGCCCCTGCGAGGCGGTACGGCGGCTTGGACTCGATCGTTCGGCAAGGTTCAGCGCGGCGCGAACGGGCTCGGGTCGGAGCTCCGGGGCGCTTCGTCCTCCTCAGAGGTCTTGTCGGTCTTCGGCGGCGGCTTCTGGCTGTCGACCGGCTTGCTGGACGGGTCGCCCTGGCCGGGCCGGTCCCGATCCGGCGTGTCGCGGCCGACCTTCTCGTCGTGCTCCTCGATCAGGCTCGTTGCTGCGTCGCGGTCGCGTTCGCGGTCCATCGATGATCTCCCTCTGCGTGTCACGAACGGCGAACGCGGCCATTTGTTTCGCTGCGCGGCACATCGCCCGCGAAGCGCCGGCCCGTCGATGCCGTCGTCCGCCCGATCAGAGCTTCTGCAGGATCAGCACGTCCTGCATGTTTCCGTAGCTTCGCTCCTTGAATCCGAGCACCGCGCAGTCGGCCCGCCGTTCGATCCGCCGCAGCAGCCAGGACGGCGACGAGAACGATCCGCCGTAGCTCTGCTTGTAGAGGGACGAATGGATCGGCGTCGCAAAGTATCCGAAGCCGTCCTTCCGGAATTGCTCGACGATCGCCTTTTCGGGATCGAAGTTCGTTTTGATCTTCGCCTTCGTATCCTCGATGTGCCGAATGAACTCGAATTGCTTCGCCTTGAATTCCGGGAACGACGGCGAACGGACGACCTCGGCGGCATTGTTGCGGCCATGCGTGGTCAGCACGGCGATACCGCCCCGGGACAGGGCCTTGATGAAGAAGTCGAGGGCGCGCTCGAATAGCTTCCGATCGAAATGCGTCAGCAGCGAACCGACGAAGACGAGATCGAAGCTTCGGTTCGGGCTACCCCGGAAATCATGCGGGAAGGCGAAGGGTGTCGCGGCGAACTGCTTGACCACGGCTTCCTGCTTCGCCGCATCGATGTCGGCGACGTGGATGTCCGCATCGGGGAAGAATTGCGCGAGATGGCGCGTCACTCGTCCGCCGCCGCAGGGCAGGTCGAGGATCGTGTCGAACTGCGTGCGGCCGGACAGGATCATCGCCTCGGCGATGACGCGCAGGGCCGATTCCCCGATTTGCCGGTATGCGGCGTCGCCGCCGGGCTGCTCGGCCAGCATGTCGTCGTGCTCCGTCACGGCCGGGTCGACCGTGGCGCTGCGATACCGGCGCCAGCGCTCGGCCACCCGTTCGAGGGTCGCTAGCGGATCGCCCCAGACGCCGGCTTCGGCCCGGTCCCAGACGTGAACGGTGTGGCCGTCGGCCAACCTCCGCAACTTGGACAGCATCCGTTTTTCCCGCTTCCTGCTTTTCCGGGCCGGAGGGAGACAGCCCGGCGTTGAAATGTCCAGGGCTCCGCGTGCAGCCGGGTGTGCCGGCCGTACTTGCATTGGGATCGAAGCCGGCGGGCCGTTTCGCCGTGGGTGACCTATGCGCGGGCCGGCCCTGCGCGGTACACGGATCCATGCGCGCCGCCCTCGCCTCGCTCGTCCTGCTCGCCGCCGCCAGCGCGGCCGCCGCCGGGGTGACGCGCGACACGTTGTGGGTGGTGACGCGGACCTGCGTCGCGGCGCAATCCACCTTCGGAAAGCCCTTCCCCTGCCTCCGGGTCGACCCCGGCAGCTCCGAGAAACCCGGTTTCGCGGTACTGAAGGCGCCGCTCCTGAAGACCGAGGTCGTGGTGATGCCGACCGCCAAGGTCGTCGGCCTCGAAGAGGCGTCCCTGCGCGGCCCGGCGGGCGCCGCCTATTGGGGCGCGGCGATGGAGGCCCGCTTCCATGTCACTGACGCCCTGAAGGGTCGTCTCGACCTGCGTGACGTGGCGATGGCGGTGAATTCGCGGGGCGGCCGGTCGCAGGACCAGCTGCACATCCACCTCGACTGCGTTCGGCCGGCGGTGCGCGCGGCGCTCCACGCCAATGCCGGGACCTTCACCGGCGAGTGGCGGCCGCTGCCCTTCCCGCTCGAAGACGAGCGCTATTATGGCAGGCTGGTCCCTGCGGCATCCCTCGACGGCCTCAACCCGTTCGCGGAACTCGCGCGGCTGCCGGGGCCGCACGACCTGCGGCGCACGAGCTTCGCCATGGTCGTCACGGCGGCGGACGATCCGGTCCAAGGCGCCTTTCTCCTCGCCTATCGGGCAGGCGACAGCCACACCGAGTGGCTGCTCGATCATCACTGCACGATGGCCGACGAGACGGCGGTACGGTAGGCCGACGTCCCGCGACGGGCGGGGGGGCCGGCTTAGCGGCGGACCGACGCCGTCTTCCGCTTCACGCGCCGCCTGCGCTTCGGCTTGGCGCCGGCGACGGCCTTCGTCATCTCACTGACCGCCGCGCGCTGCTGCGCCCGGACGGCATTGGCGGCGTGGCCCATCCACCAGCCGGCGGCCTGGTTGGCGGAAGAGAGCCAGAAGCTCATCACGGGATTCTTCATGCGGCCTCCTAAAGAGGGGCAACGCCCGAGATGTTCGGACGTCCCAAGGATTCTCGGGAAACGCCCTTGGGTTCAGCTCTCCGCAAAGTATCGCACTGCCGGCCTGTTGCCGCCCTGTCGATCACGAAGTGATACAAATTCTTGACGGATATGTCTCACTCAGTGATACTGCGCATGTTCGGGTCATTGCGTGCGCGACGTTGCCGATCCAGGGCTTTATCGATCCGGTGACGGAAGCGGTATTTCGTGGCCGGCATCCGAAAGGCTTCCCAGCCAATCTTCTCAAGACGGCTCGGCGCAAGCTGAGGATGGTCCATGCAGCTGGCGAACTGGCCGATCTCAAGGAACCGCCGGGTAACAGGCTCCATCCGTTGAAGGATGATCGCGCCGGACAGCATGCCATCTGGATCAACGACCAGTTCCGGGTTTGCTTCCGCTGGACCGCACTCGGACCGGCCGACGTGGAGATCGTCGATTATCACTAGCGGGTAACGTCCAGCTCAAGAGGAGTCCCGTGATGGGCATCGCGTACGAGACTGACAAAATCCTGCCGCCGCTGCACCCTGGCGAAGTGCTGCGTGAGGAATTTCTGATCCCTCTCGGTCTGTCGGCCGGCGTGGTCGCGCGCGCCTGCGGCGTGCCCCGCACACGGATCGAGCGCGTTGCCGCGGAAGGCATCGGCATCACCACCGATACGGCGCTTCGGCTTGGACGGTACTTCGGCACCACGCCGCAATTCTGGCTCAACCTCCAACAAAGCTTCGAGATGGATACCCTGGCCCGCGAGATCGGCCCTGAGATCGACCGCATCCAGCCCTTGCGCCGGGCGGCTGCCTGACGCCGGTTCCTCGGCGTCTTTCATGAATCTCAACCATTCGATGATTGTATCGGAGCCTGTACGGGACCGCGCGTGAGCGGGACGGCGTTCCGGGTGTTGCGTCGGGCGGATAAGCGGAGTGCGTCGAGCCATGCCGTCCACGGCCGCCGCCCTGCCCTCGCGCGACAGCGCGGGCGCCTGGGCCGAGATCCCGGTCGTCGCGGCCCTCACGGGGTTCGCGAAGGTCTTGCTCGCGGCGTTCATCTTCTTCGCCTGCTTCGCTTTCTCCGACGTCGCGCCCTACGACGTCGTCGCCTTCCCGACGATGGCGCTGTGGTTCGCGCTCGGCATCCGGCTGCATCGTGGCGTGATGCCCCTGTTCGGTCTGCTGCTGCTCTACCTCGTGGCGATCGGCACCAGCCTGATGCCGTATCTGGCCGAGCCGTTCCCGGTCACCTGGACGATCCAGCTCGTCTATCTCGTGCTCACCGGCATCTTCTTCGCCATGCTGTTCTCCGACGACACCGAGAACCGCATGGATCTCGCGCTCAAGGCCTACACGGCGAGCTGCGTCTTCTCGGCCTTCCTCGGCATCGTCGGCTACCTGCAGGTGCTCGGCATCGAGGACCTCTTCTACAAGTACGGCCGCGCGTCGGGCACCTTCCAGGATCCGAACGTGTTCGGCTCGTTCCTGACGCTCGGCGCGCTCTACCTGATGCATGCCCTCCTCACCGGCACGACCCGGCGGCCGCTGCTGTCGTTCGTGGGGCTGCTGATCATCCTCACGGGCATCTTCCTGTCCTTCTCCCGCGGCTCCTGGGGCGGGACGGTGGTGGCGACCGGGCTGATGGTCCTCACGGTGTACCGCACCAGCGATTCGGCCCGGCTGCGCCGACGCATCGTGACCCTGACCCTCGTCACCGTCGCGCTCGGGATCGTCGCGGTGATCGGGCTGCTCTCGGTCGACCACGTCGCCAAGATGTTCGAGAGCCGCGCCTCGGTGACGCAGGACTACGACGAGGGCGAGACCGGGCGCTTCGGCAACCAGCTGCGCGGCATCGCCATGCTGCTCGAACGACCCTTCGGCATGGGCCCGATGCATTGGCGGCTGATCTTCCAGCTGGAGCCGCACAATTCCTATATCGGAAGCTTCGCCAACGGCGGCTGGTTCGGCGGCGCAGTCTTCATCGTACTCGTCCTGGCGACGGCGCATGTCGGCTTCAGGCTGACGACCTGCCGGACGCCGCTGCGTGCCCACGCGCAGGTGGTCTGGCCGGCGCTGCTGATGTTCTTCCTGCAGGCGATGCAGATCGACATCGAGAAATGGCGCCACGTCTACATGATGCTGGGCATGGTCTGGGGTATGGAGGCCGCCCGATTGCTTTGGCTCGCCCGCAACGCGCGCGCTCCACAGACCGAATCTGGGCCATTAACGACGCGTTAATCATCGTTAATTACCGATCCCGTTAACGGCTGCGCGCGCAGACACGGAACGTGCGTCGGGTGCGCGATGCCGGGAGCCCTCATCAGGTGACTATGTCTGCGTTCGGAGAAGCGGATCGTCTCGCCGCACTCCGCGGCCTGCATATCCTCGACACGCCGCCGGAAGAGCATTTCGAGGCCGTCTGCCGCACGGCCAAGCGCCTGTTCTCCGTGCCGGCGGCCTTCGTGTCGCTGGTCGAATCCGACCGGCAATGGCTCAAGACCGCCTGCCCGCTGATGCCGCAGAATCTGCCGCGCTCGGAGGCCTTCTGCGACCACACGATCCGCAGCGACGCCGTCTTCGTCGTCTCCGACGCCAGCCGGGATCCACGCTTCGCGGCAAGCGATCTGGTGGCCGGCGCGGCCAATCTCCGCTTCTATGCCGGCGCTCCGTTGATCCTGCGCTCGGGCATCCGGGTGGGCGCCCTCTGCCTCGTCGACACGACGCCGCGTGCCTTCTCCGATGACGACGCGGCGGCCCTGCGCGACCTCGCCGAAATCGTCGTCGCCCACCTGCACCTGCAGGAGGCCAACGCCCTGCGCGAGCACGAAGCCGCGGCCCGCACGGCCCGCGAACAGGTGATCGAGGCCCAGGCGTCCCAGCTCCGCATCCGGGAGGCCGCCCTCGGCGATGCCAACCGGCTGCTGACGCTGGCCGAGAGCATGGCGCATGTCGGCCATTGGCGGGTCGCCCTCTCCGACGGCAGGCCGGTCTGGTCCGACGGGACCTACGGCATCCTCGGCCTCGAGCCGGGCTCGCCGGTGCCCTTGCTCGGCAGCGCGCTGACCGAGGTCTACCATCCGGACGACCGCGCGCATGTCTCCGCCATCGTTCAGAATGCCATGCAGGCCGGTACCGGCTACGCCTACGAGGCGCGGGTCCTGCGTCCCGACGGAGAGATCCGCGACGTCACGGTGAGCGGGATCTGCGAGACCGGGCCGGAGGGGAACGTCACCGGACTGTTCGGCACCGTCCTCGACATCACCGAGCGCAAGGCCGCGGAAGCGGCGCTGGCCCGCAGCGAGGCGCGCTATCGGATTCTCGCCGAGGCGTTGCCGCTCCTGGTCTGGGCCGCGCGCACCGTGGACGGTACGGCGACCTACGCCAATACCTGGTTCAACGAGTATTACGGCCCAATCGGCCGCGAGCGGTCCGACCGCCGCGACCGTGCCCATCCCGACGACGCCGAGCGCCTCGATGCGGCCTGGCGGCAGGCACGGACCGACGGCACGCCGTTCAACGTCGAGGTGCGGCTGCGCCGGCACGACGGCGTCTACCGCTGGCACCGGATCGTGATGATCCCGATCGCGCCGTCGGATGACGGGGCGGCGGCGGAATGGCTCGGCACGGCGCTCGACGTCGACGACATCATCACGACGCAGAGGCGTCTCCAGGAGACCGGCGACCTCCTGCGCCTCGCCCAGGAAGCCGCCGACGCGGGGGCGTGGGACTACGACATGCTGACGGGGGTCGTCGCCCTCGACCGCGAGCACCAGCGGCTCTACGGCCTGCCCGACGACGGCCCGGTCGCGATGCCGGCCGCGGCCTGGACGGGCATGGTCCATCCCGACGACCGCAGCATCGTCTGGGACTCGGTTCGCCGGGCCGTCGATCTGCGCGAGGATTACGTTGCCGAGTACCGGATCGTCGCCGGCGTGTCCGAGCGCTGGATGCATGTCTGCGGCCGCGCGCTCTACGACGCCGCCGGCCGGCCGACCCGCATGGTCGGCCTGAGTTTCGATGTGACCGAACGCAAGCGCGCGGAAGCCGCGCTCCAGGCGGCGACGGCGGCGGCGGAGGCGGCCCGTGCCGAGGCCGAGCGCGCCAGCGAGGCCAAGAGCGATTTTCTCGCGGCCATGAGCCACGAGATCCGTACGCCGTTGAACGGCATCCTCGGCTACGCGGACCTGCTCCTCGAAGCCCAGCGACACACGCCGGAGGATCGCCGCCGGCTGGAACTGATTCAGGGCTCGGGCGCGGCGCTGCTGACGGTCGTCAACGACATCCTCGACTTCTCGAAGATCGAGGCGGGCCAGCTCGAACTCGATCCGATCGCCTTTCCGCTGCACGGGCTCGTCGACAACACGGTCTCGATCGTGCGCGGCAGCGCCCTCAAGAGCCCGCTCGCGATCGAATGCCGGATCGATCCGGCCCTGCCGGATTTCGTGTTCGGCGATGCCAACCGCCTGCGGCAGGTACTGCTCAACCTCCTGAACAACGCGATGAAGTTCACGCCGACCGGCTCGGTGACGCTCGCGGTCACGCACGAGGGCCAACGCATCCTGCCGACGGGCGAGACGGCGGAGGCGATGCGCTTCACGGTCACCGATACCGGCATCGGCATCGCCCCGGAGCAGTTGGAGCGGCTGTTCAAGCGCTTCAGCCAGGTCGACGGTTCGATCAGCCGACGCTTCGGCGGCTCCGGCCTCGGGCTCGCCATCTGCCGGCATCTGCTGACGATGATGGGCGGCGAGATCGGCGTCGAGAGCGAGGCCGGCATCGGCTCGACCTTCTGGTTCACCCTGGCTTTGCCGCGGCGCGAGGGCGTGCCGGATCTCGCCGACGCCGCCGTGTGCCCCGTCGCCACTGCGGCCGTACCCGAGAGCGAGGACGGCGAGCCCCGGGTACACCTACTCCTCGTCGAGGACGTGCGGATCAACCAGGAGCTCGCTCGCGCGGTTCTGGAGGTCAAGGGTTACCGGGTCGACGTCGTGGACGACGGTGCCGACGCGGTCGCCCGGGTCCGGGCCGCGGCGAACGGATCGGATCCCTACGACCTCGTCCTGATGGACGTGCAGATGCCCGGCATGGACGGCCTGACGGCGACACGCCTGATCCGCACCATGCCCGGCCATGCCGGCCAGGTGCCGATCGTCGCGATGACGGCGAACGTGCTGCCACGGCAGATCGACGATCTGCAGGATGCCGGCATGAACGACCATGTCGGGAAGCCGTTCAAGCGGCCGGAGCTCTACGCGGCCATCGATCTCTGGGTCGGCCGCGAGCGCGCCCGGCGCCGCGACCAGGCGGCTCCGGCCACGCTGCATCCGGAGGAGACCGAGCGCGGCGAGACGATCCTCGATGCGGACGCCTTCGCCAGCATCCGGGACCGCATGGGGCCGGAGCGGACGCAATCGCTGCTGATGCTGCTCGAGGCCGAATTGCGCGCCCGCTTCGCGGCGATGGACCTGCGCAGGCAGGCGGAGGTCGACAGGGACCAGCTCGCACACGATGCGCATGCCATGATCTCGGCGGCCGGCATCCTCGGCTTCGCCGGCCTCTCGGCGCTCTGCCGCGAGGTCGAGACCGCCTGCCATGCCGGCGACGATCTCGGTCCCCTGATCCGCCGCCTCACAGCTTTGCGCGGCGGCACGATCCGGACGATCCAGGCGCTTCGCGCGGCCTAGAACGCTCTCCGACCGGGGGGATGCCGTCGGTCGAAAGAAAGCGCGGCAGAACGAGAGCTGAGAGGCCCCGAGCCGATGCAATCGGATCGGGGCCTCTCAGGCTCAGTCCTCGCCTTCGGGGATCGGGTCCGCCGTCCAGGCGGTCGCGAAGGCCGCGAGGTGGCGGGCGTCGGTGAAAGCCAGAACCGTGACCTTGCGTTCGGTCGGCATCGCGCCGGGATACGGTGCGAGCAGCACCGATTCCCGCGAGAGCCGGGCGCCCGGCGTCTTCTCGTCGATCCAGGCCTGGGCCTCCGGCATCAGGGTTTCGGGGTCGGCGAGTGCGCGGGAATCCGAACGCAGCACGATGATGGTCGTGGGGAGCGACGGATTGCTCCCCCGGACCTGCTGTATGACGTCGATCATCGGGGGAAGGCCTGCCCTACTCGGCGAAGTCGTTGATCTGGACGGCGGCCTGGGTGTCGGTGAAGTTCGGAATGTCGCCGAAGATCTCCGGGCCGTTCGCCGCGGCGGCCGCCTTGAAGGCCTCGGCCGATTCGAAGCGCAGCAGCGCGATCACCTGGAAAGGCGGCGTCGTGCCGTCCGGCGTGGCGACGCCCTTGATCACCTCGTAGCCGTGCAGGCCCTGGGCGGACCAGCGCTCGCTCACCAGGGGCATGTGCTTCTTGAGATAGTAGTCCATGTCGAAGCGCGTGCCGGCTCCGGCGGGATACATCACGCTGATCAGGACCATGGCGTTCTCTCCAGTTTTTTGTTGGTGTCGCGGGGAGATAGAGCATTCGTCGTCCGTTGCCTCCCGGACGACG
>NZ_BPRA01000011.1 GCF_022179645.1 Methylobacterium thuringiense | reverse complement strand
CGATCGAAATGCAGCGTGATCGATTCAAAAGTTTAGAGCAGGCTTCGAACGAAAAACCGTTGCCGCTTTTTCGCAGCCTGCTCTAGGCGGGCAGGGCGGCGGTCGCCTCTTCCACCTCGTTGAAGGTCGGGCGGACGTCGCTCATCAGAGCCTTGCGGGCAAATTCTACCGCCATCACCGGCGGCTGGCCGCCGATGTGGGCGAGGAGACCCGCCTTGAGCGAAACGTAGTATTTGGATTCGGCCTCGAAGAGGCTCCTGAGCGACTGCGCCATGGGCCCGAAGAAGCCATAGGCGACGAAGACGCCGAAAAAGGTGCCGACCAGCGCGCCGCCGATCAGATGTCCCAGCACCTCCGGCGGTTCTTTGATCGCCCCCATCGTCTTGATCACGCCGAGCACGGCGGCGACGATGCCGAGCGCCGGTGTTCCGTCGGCGAGCGACTGCATGGCCGAAACGATACGCTCCTGCTCTTGGTGGTGCGTCTCGAGTTCCTCATCCATCAGAGCCTCGATCTCGTAGGCGTTGTTGACGCCCAGCGAGACCATACGCATGTAGTCGCAGACGAATTCGACCGCGTGATGGTTTGCCGCAAAGGTCGGGAAGGCTTCGAACAACGTCGACTCGCTCGGATTTTCGATGTGCGGCTCGAGCGCCATTACACCCTTCTGCTTCACGAGTTTGTACAACGAGTACTGCATCCCCAGCAGCTCGACATAGGATTGCTGATTATATTTGGGGCCCTTCACCAGCGTGCCCAGCATGGCGGGCACGGCCTTGAGCACCGGCCCGATGTTGCCGATGATGAAGGCACCGATCGCTGCACCGAGGATGATGACAAACTCGTACGGCTGCCAAAGGACTTCCAGGTGGCCACCCATCTGCGCGTAGCTGCCGAAGACGCAGGCGAAGACGATCAGTGTGCCGACGATCAGCCGCATAACTTGCCATCCTTGCGTGGCGGCAGGTACGGCCCGCACGACGCTGCTACCAATGGTCCGACAAATCACTGAACTAGGTTAACGCCGAGTTTAGAGCCGTGGACGGAGCGCGGCGGCGACGTCCGCTGTCATGCATTGCTCGGAAGCGGGCAGACCGAGATCCACCCAGCACGGCCCCCAGGCCGGTGCGCTCGTGTGTCATATGTCGTGAACTTGCCCCCTTCGGCCCCGGCTGCAACAACGCACGGCATCCGGAGCCTTCTCGAAGAAACAACGATGCATCGGCGCGACCTGTTGAAGACCGGCCTCATCCTGAGTGCCGCCCCCTGCCTGCCGCGCCTCGCGCGGGCCGAGGACGCTTTCTCGCCGACGCCTGGTTCTTGGCGGCGCTACGAGGTCGTCACGCATCTCACGCTGCCGGCGGGCAAGCCGGCCCAGGCCTGGGTGCCGCTGCCCTCCGTCGGCGAGGCCGCGTGGACCCGCCCGCTCGGCAACACCTGGACCACGAACGCGAGCACCGTAAGATCGGTGCGCGATCCGCGTTACGGCGTCGAGATGCTTCACCTGACCTGGGCCGCGGGCGAGACGCCGACGGCCGAGGTGACCAGCCGCTTCGCGGGGCGCGACCGCGCCGTCGACCTGGCTCGGCCCGGCACGCCGACGCCCCTTTCGGCCGCCGAGCGGCAGCTCTACACGGCAGCCACCGGCCTGATCCCGACCGATGGCCTCGTGCGGCAAACGGCCGAAAAAATCACGGCCGGCGCCGACACGGACCTCGCCAAGGCACGGGCGATCTATGAATGGGTGGTCGAGAACACCTTCCGCGAAGCTTCGGTGCGGGGCTGCGGGTCGGGCAACGTCGCCCAGATGCTGGCGCTGGGCCAGATGGGTGGCAAGTGCGCCGACATCAACGCCTTGTTCGTCGGCCTGCTGCGCGCGGTCGGCGTGCCGGCGCGCGACGTCTACGGCATCCGCGTGGCGCCGTCGGCGTTCGGCTACAAGAGCCTTGGCGCCAACACGGAGACGGTCACCAAGGCACAGCATTGCCGCGCCGAGGTCTACCTGTCGCAGTTCGGCTGGGTGCCCGCCGATCCCGCGGACGTGCGCAAGGTCGCGCTGGAGGAGCCGCCGGGCCACCGCGACATCGCCGACGGCAAGGTGCGCGCGGCCCGAGATACCCTGTTCGGCGCCTGGGAGACGAATTGGCTGGCCTACAACACCGGCCACGACGTCCCGTTGCCGGGATCGAAGGAGGGGCCGAACGCCTTCCTGATGTATCCCGAGGCCGAGGTCGCAGGCTGGCGTCTCGACTGCCTCGATCCGGAACGCTTCGCCTACGCCATCACGGCGAAGCAACTCGACGCAGCCTGACCGCGGCTAAGTTCGGATCGGGTGGGACGGGTTGCCTCGACAGCGGGTGGATGTCTGCTTGCAGATATCCACCCGCTGTCGGCTTTTGATCCTTAGCCGAGGATGACAGCACTGCTCGAACGCTGCGCATCGTAGGTCGTGCCGATGAGTGACATCGACCTGAACGATCTTTCCAGGTGCTATGGCCGGGCGTTTCTAAGCTGTGACTTGGTTGCTCCCGGCGCCAATCGCACCTACCGCCTCGCTACGAAGGGCGAAGCTTACTACCTGCGCCTATACAGGGCCGCCGGCCGTTCCCCGGCCGAAATCGCCTTCGAGTTACGCTTGTTGCGCGAGGTCCGACCAACGCCCGGCATCGACGTGGCTCGACCGATCCGCACCGCCGAAGGGGCGGATTGCGCGAGCATCGTGTTCGAAAGCGTGACACGTGCCGCCTGCTTGTTCCAGGCGCTCGGCGGCCGGGCGGTCGCCTGCGAGATTGGTGACATGGCGCTATTCGGCGCAGCCTTGGCGAAGCTGCACGATGCCCTCGCCGGGATCGAAGGCGGTGAGGTGCGGCTCCTCGACCTCGACCCGCAGACGGTATGCATGCGAGCGACCGCGTCATTGGCCGCCATTCCCCACAGCGCGGCAGCCCGGCATGCGATCGATCACTGCCGCATGGAGATGCTTCGCGGTCCTGCTCCGCACGATCTCCCGTCAGGAAATTGTCATGGGGACGCCTGGTCGGCCAATGCCATCATCCGGGATGGCAGTGTCGGATTCATCGACTTCGACGATTGCGGCTACGGCCCGTACCTGCTCGACCTCGGCACTCCGGTTTGGCATCTCGTCATGCGCGAGCCTTCTCAAAGTGGAGCGCTCGTCGCCGCGCTGCTGGCTGGCTACGAATCGGAGCGCGCCTTGACCAAGGCTGAGCGGCTTGCCCTCCCGAACTTCGTCAAGCTTGCCGAAGTTCGCTCGCTCACGTTCCTCGCTGAGTTCTGCACGCTCGAAGACGGACTATGGTCGCGTGTTCTTGATCGAGCGGTAAACCTTCTGGAGCGTGAACTGATAATCTGACCCAGCGCGATCGATGCACGCGAACGTCCTCGCCCCTCGGATCGAATCGTAATCCGCGGCTCACGTTCGCAGACAGCATGAGCGGGCAGACGACGGCATCGCGTTACCTGTCGTCCACCCGCTCGAAACACCGTTGACGCTCTACGCGGATGATACCGCCTTACTCGACCGTGATCTCGCCCTTCATGGCGATCGAGTGCGGCGTGCAGATGTATTTGTAGGACCCGGGATCGTTGAATTTCAGGGCATAGGCTTCGCCCTTGGCGATCAACGGCCCTTGGGCCTTGTCCCAGCCTTTGGCGGGGCCGCCACGCAGCTGGACGTTGCGCGCGGTCTCGTCCTCGTTCTTCCAGCGGACGATCGTCCCGTGCTTCACCGTCACGGCCGCCGGGCCATAGCCCTTATCCTTGATGGTGACGTTCGTGATCTCACCGCCCGCAGCCGCGGGGTCGCCGACGATCTCCACCGGATCGGCATGGGCGACGGCCAACGGCACGACGGCGAGACACGCAGCCAAGAGTGATACGCGCATTTCTGATCTTCATCCTCGGATCGATGACAATGTCGCGACGCCGATGCTTCGGCTTCCTTGAAGATGCTTGGCCTTCAAGGAACATCGCAGGTCTTCGGCCAAGCCGATCGCACGACCGCCTCGGCCGAACGTGCAGCCTTCCAGACGAAGACGAGACTCGACGACAGAGCCGGCAAGACGAACGGCGCATCGAGCGCCACGAAGATGTCGGCCCAGGTCATGTTGGATCACAGAAACCGGCCCCGGCTGGAAGCACAGGACCGCACGTGATCGATGATACGCGCGAAGGCAAATACTTTATTATCGACTTATAATTGTTACAATGCGTTTCGCCTTGCGATTTGTTTCAAGTATAATCTTGTTTCAACTTGCGGGATGTATCTCAGCGCAGGGCGTCGCGGCTTCCAGGACCGCAGATTGCAGTACGGGACACGATGCGCCGACGCGTGCGCCCGGGGCATGCAGGACGCGCAGACCGCGAGGCGCGCTCCGACGACCGGTCGCTACAACGACCGGCTTCGCACCGTCCAGGTCGACCAGTAGACCGGGCGGCCGTAGAGGCTCGACCCGGCGCTGCCGTCCGAGCGCGGGGCAAGCCGGTCGAGCCAGGTGAGGAAGCCGCCCTTGGTCGGGTAGGCCGCCGGCGTGTCGACGTTGCCGTAGCGGTCGGTCATCCAGAAGAAGCCGTCGCGGCCGTAGCGCCCGCCGCCGTCGCCGCCCGAACGCAGCCCAAGATGGGACGGCGAGCGCGCCGCACGCGCCGGCTCGGCGAACAGCGGCAGCTCCCTGAACGCAGCGGGCGACAGGTCGGCCGTGTAGTGCAGGCAGATGTCCGCGACCGGCCCCCCGGCGGCGTTGGCTGGCCGGTAGCAGGAATAGGCCATGACCCAGCGCTCCATGCCCTTGGCCTTGCCGACCCGCACCAGCGTATCCGGCGGCAGCGCCTCGAGCACGGTCTGCGGCGGCGACCACGCCTTCTCGACGCTGACGTCGCGGCTGGTGCGCAGATACAATCCGAGCCGGCGCCTGGCCGCCGGCTCGGCGCAATCCGCCGGCAGCACGTCGGTGTAGAAGTAGTGGTAGACTTGGTTCGAGACGCTGATCGAGCCGACGAGGCCCTGCGTGTCGAAACCCTGTCCGGAGCAATTCCCGACGATGGGCTTGCCCGCCTCGTCGAGGACCGGGGCCAGGGCCGGCGGCTCGGGCCGGCGGCCGCGGCCAATCCTGGCATTTGCCCTGTCGCCGAAGGGTGTCCATCCGGGCTGCACCTGGCCATCGGCCCTGTGCAGCACGTCGAACGCCTCGAAATCGAGAGTGCGTGCCTGGATCAGCACGTGACGGCGATTATCCTCGACTGCCTCGGTCGCGATCATGAAGACGTATTGATAGTCGTCGCCCGCCCAATCGCGTCCGGCGACCGTCATCGGGTCGCGGGCACCGCTGCCCTCGCGCATCGCGGCGACCGGGCGGACCGCCTCGGACCCCGCCTCCCGTCCCCGGCGGCCCCGACGGCGCGACCGCCCTTTTCGCACCTCTTCGCGAGCGGCCGCCCCCCAGAAACGGTACTCCGTCGGCGGCATCGCCCCCGCGAGTTGCTCCGCTAGCCGGCCCGTCCGCACCGAACCGCCGGCTGCGGGATCGGTCGCCCGCAGATCCGCCTCGCAGGCCCCGTTCTTGGAAGCCTTGCCGCCGTCGCGAACCGGCTCGGCATGGAACACGACCTGGAGCGGCCCCGGCGCGTTGCGCGCCTTCAGTCGAATGATCTGAACGCCATAGCCAAACCGGCAGGGCGGCGGCGCATAGAGCACGCCCTCAGGCTCGCCCCCCGACCGGCAGATTTCGAGCGCACCACCGGCCGTCGGATAGCAGGCCGGCGCCGTGGGCTCCGGCTCGGCCCGAAGCGGGCTTGACCAGGCGAGCGCGAACGCCGCCAGGGCGGCACGGCGCCGGGAGCGGCATTGCGGGAGGGCGAAAATCGGAGGCTGCACAAGGACTTGGTAGCGCGCTCTCTGCGTGCGCGAAAGCGGCGGCAGGGCGCAGAGCATGATCGAAAGCAGCATGAGACCTTGGGCATAGTACCGAGGAGGCAGGGCGGCGCTTTCGTGCCGGACGGATCGAACCCGCGGCGGCACTCGGCGGTTAGGTGGTCTCCGGCCCGCGAGCCTCGGCACCGTTCCCTGGACGCATCCCGAACGCATCGGACCCGCATCCGGCTCCCTCGGTTCGCGTGGCCGATCCCGGTTTTTCCCTCACCGCATCAGGAGTTTCCATGGATCTCGCCGTCGACACCGTCACCGAAATCGTCCTGCGACTGCGGGCGGTCGAGGTGAAGGAAGGCCCGACAGATCCGGATTCCGGCTCGAATCCGATCGATGACGGCGCCACCGACGTCCTCACCTCCGGCACCGAGGACGCCACGGAGACCGAGGTCCGCGGCATGATCCGCGGCCTCGACGACGACCGGCGCGCAGAACTCCTGGCGCTGCTCTACATCGGCCGTGGCGACATGGACGCGCAGGACTGGGACGGCGCCGTGGCTTTCGCCCGCGAGCGCGAGGCGGCCGGCGACGGCGCCGTCAAGGAACTCCTGCGCACGCCCGATGCCGGCAACCTGCTGGAGGAGGGCCTCGACGCCCTCGGGATCGCTCCGGGCCTCCCCGAGGCCTGACCGAACCGGGTGAGGGCGTCGGCCGGACCGATCCTACTCCTTCACCCGGCGGCACTCGGTCTTGAGGTAGGAAGTCTTGCCGATCTCGTCGCGCAGGTCGGTGCGGGCGATGATCTCCTGCCAGCCGCTGGTGCAGCCGAGTTCGTTCGCGACCCTGACCTTGCGCACCTCGCTGGCCTTGTCGTCGGTACAGGCATCCTGGGGGATGCCGTTCGCGCAGACGAGGACGACGGCGATGAAGGCGTTCATGAGCGGTTCTCCACGGGGCCAGCATTCCACGCACGGGACGATGCGGACCAACCGATACGCAACGTCATAGCCCGATGTTCCTGAACGCCGGGAGGGGCGTTACCCCAACATCGAGGCAACGGTGTCGCCGACGAGCAGGGCACGGGCCTCCGCCGCATCGACATGCATGCGCGCGACGAGAGCCCCGGCGCTCGCGAAGCGCTCTTCGCCGCGGATGAAATCCACGAACTCCACCGCGATCTCCCGCTCGTAGAGATCGCCTGAAAAATCAAATAGATACGTTTCCAGCAGCGGCGCTCCGTCATCGAAGGTCGGGCGCCGGCCGTAGCTCGCGACGCCATCGTGCAGCGTGCCGTCGGGCAGGCGCACTCGCACCGCGTAGATGCCGTGCGCGAGGCCGCAGGAGTCGAGAGCGAGGTTCGCGGTCGGAAACCCGAGTTCGCGTCCGCGCTTTTCGCCGTGGCGGACCGTGCCGAGCACGAACCAGCGATAGCCCAACAGCGCGTTCGCCGCAGCGACCGCGCCGGCTCCGAGGGCGGCGCGGATCGCACTCGACGAGATCGGAGGCTGCCCGGGCTCGGGAGAGACCGGAGACACGATCCGGCAGGCCAAGCCCGCGGCCGCGCAGAGATCGGCCAGGATGGCCGGCGTTCCTGTGCGGCCGCGTCCGAAGTGGAAATCGTGGCCGATGACGACGCCCGAAAGGCCGAGCGTCTTCAGAAGGAGGCCGTGGACGAAATCCGCGGGGCTCGTGCCGGCGAGCTCCGCGTCGAAACGACGCTCGATCAGGCCGTCGAGGCCAAGGCGCGCGAACACGATCTCCTTGGCGGCCGGCCCGGTGAGGCGGAACATCGGCTGGTCGGGCGCGAAATAGGCGCGTGGATGCGGCTCGAAGGTCAGCGCCGCGGCGGGACGTCGCGGCACGAAGCGGCGGGCTTCCTCGCGCACCGCGTCGATCAACGCCCGGTGGCCACGATGGACGCCATCGAAATTGCCCAGAGCGACCACCGCCCCGGCGAGCTCCGGCGGCAGCGGCTCGACGTCGCGCGAGATAGTGAAGCGTGCCGACCGATCCGGGAGGCCGGCCGCTTCGGCAGGATCGTTCGGGTCCCCCGTGGCGCCGAGCCTTGGGATGGTCTCCTCGCCAGACGACATCGGGTCCTGCGCGTTGCGATTCCGGCGCCGTCCCTGTCGAAAAGCGGAGGACGGGTCAAGCGAGCCGGTATGACCTCACGACGAGAACGGGGCCGCCAAGCGCACCACGACGCCGTGCCGTTCGTCCTCGATCACGTGGGCGACATCTTGAACGATCCAGCGCGTGGGCACCCCCCCGTCGAAATCGATGATGACGCTTTCGCCGATACGGGGAAGTGGATCACCGAGTTCATAGGACAGCGCGCGACGCTTGGGCGGGACGTTTCTGTGCTCGCTTCGACTCGTGGTGACATAGACGATCTCGATCTCGGCCACAGGTCGTTCCCACGGCACTTCCGCGCCGGACTTCGATTGTCGTGGGAAACGTATGAGGCACCTTCCCCCTGTCGCGGAAGGATCGTCGCAGGGTTCTCCACGGATCGCCTCGGGTGTGACTACCGAGGCGGATGCGGCGTCATCGAGCCCTCTCCGAACAGATAGGAGCCGGCCACGGCACCCATTCCATCGCATCCTCCGTGACCGATGCCTCCGGTTAACCGCTTTGCAACGCCATCCGCATAATCTCATGCCAATCACGGGGCCGCATGACGGAACCGGCCCCGCCTCCCGGAGCAGTCCTTCCATGGCCCTCGACCTCGGCATGCCGATCCTCGTCGTCGACGACTATCAGACGATGGTCCGCATCATCCGCAACCTCCTGAAGCAACTCGGTTTCGAGGACGTCGACGACGCTTCGGACGGTACGGCGGCCCTCGGACGGCTGAAGACCCGAAAGTATGGGCTCGTCATCTCCGATTGGAACATGGAGCCGATGACCGGCTACGAACTGCTGCGCCATGTCCGCGCCGACGAGGGCCTGCGCACGACGCCGTTCATCATGGTGACGGCCGAGTCCAAGACCGAGAACGTGATCGCCGCCAAGAAGGCCGGCGTGAACAACTACATCGTCAAGCCGTTCAACGCAGCGACTCTCAAGAGCAAGATCGAAGCGGTCTGCGGCGCCTGATCGCCCTCAAGTCCCGCGCCCCTCGTTCGTGAAGGGCGTCGGGGGATCGCAGCGATACGGCCAAGCTGCCTTGATCACGCCCAGTGGAGCGCGAATATTGCTCCGATCGCACCTCGAAAGGGCGATGGAGTCGTAACGGCTCAAGGGGCTGACCATGATGAACGTCGAGTCGACGCCGGCTGCGTCCGGCGACGTCCTCGCGCATGCGAGCGCGCAGGGACGCCTTCAACATTCCATCGCAACGACGCTGCTGGTGATCGCTGCCGCCCGTGCCGAGCGAGAGGCTCCGCCGATCCATGCGGCACGCCAGCATCTCGCTGCGGTCTACGGCGCCACCCGCCTGCGTCGACGCCTCGAACGCGAAACCGTGACCGGCTGAAGAGCGGGCGGATACCCCCGGCCATCGCGGCCGAGGGCGTGTCGTAACTTCAGGAGGCCAACGGTCCGGTGGGCTGCGCACCCGCCGCGTTCTGTGCTTCCTCGGATTTCTGGCGGTAGAGACCGACGAAGTCGATCGGATCGATGTAGAGGGGCGGGAAGCCACCGTTGCGCACTGCATCGGCGACGATCTGGCGAGCGAACGGGAACAGCAGCCGCGGGCACTCGATCATCACGGCCGGATGGATCTGGTCCTGCGGGATGTTGCGCATCCGGAAGACGCCGGCATATTTCAGCTCGAAAGCGAACAGGACGTCGTTCTTGACCTTCGCGTCGCCTTCGAGCGTCAGCACGACCTCGAAATCCTGTTCGGCGAGCTGCTGCGCGCTGACGTTGACCTGAATGTTGATCTGCGGTCCGCCATCCTGCTGCTGCGGCGAGCGCGGGGCGAGCGGATTCTCGAAGGAAAGGTCCTTGGCGTACTGCGCGAGGGCGTTGATCGCCGGTGCGACATCTTCGGTCTGCGGCGCGCCGCCGTTCGGTGCCGAAGTATCGGCCATGACGTATCTCCTTCCTGGACGTTTCCGGGCATCGACGCCCGCGCTCTCTCGCCGACCGGTTTTTGATCCGGCCGTCGGGGCGCGAGCGCCGCTACCATGCCCGTAGAACACGAACAAGCGAAAGCCCGGCGTGCCTTTCTCGGATTCCAGGTCTGCGAACAGCCGGAAATCCGGCCTCGGGGCGCTCCGACGCATCACGCCAATCGAGCCTGTGCCCACTCGCCGTCTGGAACCGCTCGCGACGTCGCCCCATATCCGGCTATCATCGCGAGCGCGCCCCACCGCGCCTGTCCGCGTTCTGGCGGCTCGATCCTTACGTGGGGCTCGGCTAAAGGGCGCAGGACGGGGCGGATCGCAACGCCTCGCGGCCAGAGCACGTTCGTGTCTGTCAAGTTCGTGCGGCGACCACGACCCGGATCGGTGATGCAGGATTCTTTCGACGTTACGACGATCATTTTTCTGGCCCTCGCCGTCTTCGTGATCTGGCGGCTGCGCTCGGTACTCGGCCAGAAGACGGGTGCCGAGCGCTCGCCGTTCCGCCCGGTGGAGCGGAACAGGACCGAGCCGCCGACCGGACGGACGGACGGACGCTCCGACGGTGACAACGTCGTCCGTCTGCCTGGTGCCGACCGCGGACAGGCCGCCGCGGCGGCCGTTGCGCCGGTGCGCGACTGGCGTGGGATCGCGGAGCCGGGTTCGCCGGTCGCAAGCGGGCTCGAGCAGGTGTTGCAGCTGGAACCGGGGTTCGATCCGCGCGCCTTCGTCGAGGGCTCCAAGAAGGCCTACGAGGCCATCGTCCTCGCCTTCAACAAGGGCGACCGCAAGACGCTGCGGACCCTCTTGTCGCGCGAAGTCGCCGAAGGTTTCGAGCGGGCGATCACCGAGCGCGAGCAGCGCAAGGAGACGGCCGAGACCACCTTCGTGTCGATCGACAAGGCCGAAATCGTCGCCGTCGACGTGAAGAACCGTGTCGCGCAGGTCACCGTGCGGTTCCTGTCGAACCTCATCACCGCGACCCGCGATGCCGAGGGCAAGGTCGTCGACGGCAGCGCGGAGGCCGTGGTCGAGGTGCCCGACGTCTGGACCTTCGCCCGCACCATGGGCAGCCGCGATCCGAACTGGCAGCTCGTCGCCACGGAAGCCGGCAGCTGATCGGCCGAGCGAACCATGTCCGCCCCATGGCACACGGCCTCTACCGCTTTCGGGGCGGCGGCTCTCCTCGCGAGCTACGGTGCCGTCGCGGCTGAGCCTCTGCGACTCGGCGATGCCGTCCTCGAACCCGTCGAACTCGCCAGCCTGCTTGGCTTCTCAGCCGACGATCACGCCGCTGGGCTCGACGCCTTTCGCCTGAGCTGCGGCGCACCGCTCGCCCCGTTGAGCCAGCTGGCGAGCGTGCGCGGATCGACGGCCGATCTGGCGGCGGCCTGCACCAAGGCACGCGACGTCCCCCGCGAGGCCGCGCGAAAATTCTTCGAGACCGCCTTCACCGCCTACCGTGTCACGCGGCCGTCGCGCGCCATCGAAGCCGAGCGGCGAGCCGGCTTTCTCACCGGCTATTTCGAACCGGAACTCAGCGCCTCGCTGGTGCCCGGCCCCGGTTTCACAGCCGCGGCCCTGGCACGGCCCGACGACCTCGTGACCTTCGAACCCGGCCAAACCCCGTCCGGCCTCGACCCGTCGCTCCGCTCGGCCCGGCGGACGGCCTCCGGCTTCGAGCCCTATCCCGATCGCGCCGCGATCGAGGACGGCGCGCTCGGCGACCGGGCCAAGCCTCTGCTCTGGCTGCGCGATCCGGTCGACCTGTTCGTGCTGCAGGTGCAGGGATCGGGACGCGTGAGGCTGCCCGACGGCCGCATTCTGAGAGTGCGTTACGATGGCAAGAACGGCCGTCCCTACAGCTCCGTGGTCAAGACGATCGTGACCGAGGGCCACCTGCCGCTGGAAGGCCTGACTTTCGCCCGCTGGGCCGGATGGCTGCGCGCCCATCCGGTCGAGGCGCGCAGGCTGATGCGCACGAACGCGGCCTACGTCTTCTTCAAGGTCGAGGAGGCGGCGGATGTCGCGCTCGGCCCGCCCGGGGCGGCCGGAATCCCCTTGACACCGGGCCGCAGCCTCGCCGTCGACTCGACGCTGTGGCGCTACGGCCTGCCGTTCTGGCTCGACGGGCGGCTTTCGCCGGAGAGCGAGACGCCGGGCCGGCTCGTCGTCGCGCAGGATACGGGTTCCGCGATCGTCGGCCCCGCCCGCGGCGATCTCTATCTCGGGACGGGCGATGCCGCAGGCGCGGCCGCCGGCAACCTGCGCCATGCGATCGGCTTCGTCGTCCTGCTTCCGAAGCCGGCGGCAGCGCCGGTTTCGGCGGATGCCCGCTGAGGCGCCGCGATGAGACCGCCGCGACGCCTGCGCATCCTCTCGGGCGAGGAGGCTCGTCTCTGGGGCGAGATCGCCAAGCTGATCACGCCCCTGCGCGGTCGGGCGAAGCCGAAGCCCGAGCCGAGCGAGGCGAAGTCGTCCAAGCCCGCACCGCCGTCCAAGCCCGCGTTGCCGTCCAAGTCATCGTTGCTGTCCAAGCCCGAGACCCGCCGCCCTGCCGTCGTCGCCACGCCAAAAGCCGCCGAGACGCCGCGACCGATCCCGCCCGCGGCCAAGCCGGCGTCGAAGCCGGTCGCGCAGCGTCCGGTCAAGCTCGCCGATCTGACGCCGACCCCGGCGGCGGCGCAGCCGCGCCCGTTCAAGTTGACGACCGCACCGAAGCCGCCGGGACTGGAGCGCCGCGAGCGTATGGGCCTGCGCCGTGGGTCGCTCGCCATCGACGCCCGCATCGACCTGCACGGTCTCTACCAGGCGGACGCGCACGCTGCGCTCATCGGCTTTCTGATGCGCGCGCGCGCGGCCGGCCATGCCCGCGTCCTCGTCGTCACCGGCAAGGGGGGCGGCACGAGCTCCGAGTCGGCGTTTTCGGAGCGCGGCGTGCTTCGGCGCAGCGTGCCGCACTGGCTGCGCGGCGGAGAACTCGGCCATTTCGTCCTCGGTTTCGAGGAGGCGGCGCGTCACCACGGCGGAGCCGGCGCGCTCTACGTACGCCTGCGCCGCCGCTGATCAGATCTCGCAAGATCGCAGGCACTTGAGCCGGATCACGAAACGCGGTAACGACACATGCTCTTCGATCGAAGCTGCATCGCATCCAGGGACACCCGAGGTCCCGTTCACGGCGTTGCAGGGGCCGATCGCTTCTGGCGATGATGAACTCGACCCGCGGCGCTCGTTGCGCGCCCGGCTCGATACGCTTCCGACCTCACCGTCCCCTTCCCGCACTCCGTCGGCTCGAAATCCTCACATGACGTCACAGAACGACGCTCCGACCCCTGTCGACGAAGCCGTCGTCGAGGGGCCGCTCGCGGCTTCCGATCTCGATGCCGTGCGCGAGGTCAAGCTCCAGGACCTTAAGTCGAAGACGCCGACCGAGCTCATCACCTTCGCCGAGGAGGTCGAGGTCGAGAACGCCTCGACCATGCGCAAGCAGGAGCTGATGTTCGCGATCCTGAAGCAGCTCGCTGCCAAGGAGGTCGAGATCATCGGCTCGGGTACCGTCGAAGTGCTGCAGGACGGCTTCGGCTTCCTGCGCTCGTCGGACTCGAACTACCTGCCCGGCCCGGACGACATCTACATCTCGCCCCTGCAGATCCGCCGCTTCGGCCTGCGCACCGGCGACACCGTCGACGGTCCGATCCGCGGCCCGAAGGACGGCGAGCGCTACTTCGCGCTGCTCAAGGTCAACACGATCAACTTCGAGAACCCGGAGAAGATCAAGCACAAGGTCCATTTCGACAACCTGACGCCGCTGTTCCCGACGCAGCGTTTCAAGCTCGAACTCGATGCCCCGCCGAAGAAAGACTTCAGCCCGCGCATTATCGATATCGTCGCGCCGATCGGTAAGGGCCAGCGCGCGCTGATCGTGGCGCCGCCGCGCACCGGCAAGACCGTGCTGATGCAGAACATCGCGCAGTCGATCACCATCAACCACCCCGAATGCTACCTCATCGTGCTGCTCATCGACGAGCGTCCGGAAGAGGTCACCGACATGATCCGCTCGGTGAAGGGCGAGGTCATCGCCTCGACCTTCGACGAGCCGGCCACCCGCCACGTGCAAGTCGCGGAGATGGTGATCGAGAAGGCCAAGCGCCTGGTCGAGCACGGCCGGGACGTGGTGATCCTGCTGGATTCGATCACCCGCCTGGGACGCGCCTACAACACCGTCGTCCCGTCGTCCGGCAAGGTGCTGACCGGCGGTGTCGACGCCAACGCGCTGCAGCGCCCCAAGCGCTTCTTCGGCGCCGCGCGCAACATCGAGGAGGGCGGCTCGCTCTCGATCATCGCAACCGCGCTGATCGACACCGGGTCGCGCATGGACGAGGTGATCTTCGAGGAGTTCAAGGGCACCGGCAACTCGGAAATCATTCTCGACCGCAAGGTCTCGGACAAGCGCATCTTCCCCGCGATCGACATCACCCGCTCGGGTACCCGCAAGGAAGAGCTGCTGGTTCCGGCCGACGCGCTCAAGAAGACTTACGTGCTGCGCCGCATCCTGAACCCGATGGGCGTCACCGACGCGATCGAGTTCCTCATGGACAAACTGCGCCAGACCAAGAGCAACGGCGACTTCTTCGACTCGATGAATACCTGAACATCGATCTCGCCTCTCGTTACAGGAGGCGAGAGTTCCAACGATGGCGGATTCGGCCGATCACGACAGCCTCACGCTCTTTGCGTCCGCGAGCGGCTTCGGCCGCGCGGCCGTCTCGGTGATCCGCATCAGCGGGCCGGCCTGTCTCGACGTCCTGAAGGCGATCTCGCCCCCTCTGCCCATCCCGCGCCGTCTCTCCCTGCGCACGATCCGCGATCCAAATTCCAGGGACATCATCGACCGGGGACTGGTCGGCTGGTTTCCCGGCCCGAACAGCTTCACCGGCGAGGACATGGCCGAGCTCCATCTGCATGGCGGGCTCGCCGTGCGGACGGCCATGCTGCGGACACTTGCGCGAATTCCGGGCTGCCAGGCTGCCGGTCCAGGCGACTTCACACGCCGTGCTGCGCTGAACGGCCGCCTCGACCTCACGCAGGCCGAAGGCATCGCCGACCTGATCGATGCCGAGACCGAAGCCCAACGCCGGCAGGCCCTGCGCCAGCTCGACGGAGCACTCGGACGGCAGGTCGGCGCCTGGCGCGAGACGGCGATCGACCTCCTGGCCCGCACGGAAGCCGCGCTCGACTTCTCGGACGAAAGTGATGTCGACGACGAAGGCCTTGATGCCGTGCTGGCGAGAGACGCCGGGGCACTCTCGAAACAGATCCAGGCGGTGCTCGGTGACGGCCGGCGCGGCGAGCGGCTACGGGAAGGCTTCTTCGTCGTCCTGGCCGGCCCGCCGAATGCCGGCAAATCGACGCTGCTCAATGCCCTCGCAGGCCGCGAGGCGGCCATCGTGTCGAGCCTGCCCGGCACGACCCGTGATGCGATCGAAGTGCGCTGCGATCTCGGCGGTCTGCCAGTGGTACTGGTCGACACCGCAGGCCTGCGCGAGACCGAAGATCCCGTAGAGCTAGAGGGCATACGCCGCACCCGGCGCCACATGGAGGACGCGGACCTCGTCCTCCATCTCTCGCCCGCAGACGGACCCGGTCGAGAAGCCGCACAACGACCCCACAGCCTTGCCGTGCGGACCAAGGTCGATCTCGTCGCCAGCTCACGCCTCGACGATGGCCTAGGTGTCTGCGCACTCAGCGGTTCGGGGCTCGATGCACTGCTCGAAGCGATCCAGGCTGCGGCCGAAGCCTCTCTCGGAGGTGGCGAAGCGCTCGTCACGCGCGAGCGCCACCGCAGCGCCCTTACCCGCGCCTGCGGCCATCTCGACTGCGTCGCAGGCGGTATGGTGCTCGCGCCCGAACTCATGGCGGAAGACCTTCGGCTCGCGGTGCGTGCGCTCGGCGAGGTGGCTGGCCATGTCGGCGTCGAAGAGATGCTCGACCGGTTGTTCGCCGGTTTCTGCATCGGCAAGTGAGCGGCCGGCCACGCCTTCGCTCAGTCGGCGGATGAAAGAGCGGCCTCCGAGCGTTTCTCTCAGTGTCGTCGGGCTTCACGCCTTTCTACGCGGTCCGCGGGCGACAGGCAGGCCGGCGGATCCCGGCGATCGGGCCGGCCTGCCGATCGTCTTGCGGGAGCGGCTTCGAGACGGACGTTTCGAGGGCATCAGCCGCGGTGAGCGGCGCGTATAGTCGCGCTGGTTCGACGGCTCCCGGTGTCGGCGGAACGCCCCTCCGTAGGCAAGCGTGCGGTTCGATTTCCGCGATTCGCACTGGCTGGCGAGCCAATTCGGCTTGGCTCTGCTGGATTCCGTCGTTCTGGGCGGATGCCGCTGTCACACTCCAGCATGTTCGTGACGAGCGCACGCCCCTTTCTCAATCCACCCGCCACATCGTCCCGGCGGACTGCGTCGCGCCGCCTCATAGAGAAGCACGTGAACGATCGGCCGTAGTTAAAATCGGCAATGCGACCGAATTGCTAAGGCGGGGCGAAGCCGGACTTGACGCTGCCTCGACCGTTGCGAAGCAGGGCCTTCACGCGGAAGGCGGGCCTGTGGGCTCGACATCGCCCCTGCGCTGGAGCTGAAGCGCGACGAACCAGCAAAGCGCCGCCCAGGCCGCTCCGACGCACCATCCAGCCAGCACGTCGCTCGGCCAATGCACGCCGAGATAGACTCGGCTGATGCCGACCGAGATCGTCATGGCGACACCCAAAGCGAGCACCAGGATGCTGACCCGGCGACTTCGCTCGATGCGGGCGAGCAACGTGGCGAGCGTCAGGAAGGCGATGGCCGACATCATGGCGTGGCCGCTCGGAAAACTCGCCGTGAACACCTCCATGCCGTGCGGCACGAGGTCCGGCCGCGGCCGGTGGTAGAATAGTTTGAGCACGGTCGAGACGCCCTCGCCGCCACCGACGGCGGCGAGGACGAACAGGGCGATGCGGCGGCGCTGCGTCAGCATCAGATACGTGCAGACGCTCGCCGTGATGAAGACGATGGTCACCACGCTGCCCCAGCCGGTGATGTCGCGCATGGTCTCTTCGAGCCAGGGCGGCCCGATGGGGTCGGAGAGGTCGGCAGGGTTGCGCAGCGCCAGCAGGAGCTTGCGGTCGAGCGCTTCCGTCGAGCCCTCGCCGACCTCGTGCGCCAGCGCGAAGAAGCCGTAGCCGAGCAGACTCAGCACGAGCAGCGACACGAGCGGCCCGACCTCGTTGAGGTGGAATTTTCGCCAGACGCGGCTGGCGCCGCCGGCGATGGGCACGCCCGTGCGGCGGGCAATCTCAGGGATTCTCATCGGAGGCCGGCTTAACCTCATCGGCTGCCGCCGAACAGCAGCGCGGCCCTGGGCTCCCAAGGGCCGCCGAGATAGCGCCAAAGCAGCAGGCCCGGCGCAGTGAACCGGAACGGTGCGAAATCCCGCGTCAGATCCGCCTGCAGGACGCGCGCCGTTTCGGGTGCGACCTTGTTCTGGACAGTGACATGCGGGCGCCAGCCCTGCCGGTCCTGCGGCGTCAACCAGGTTTCGAAAGCCGAGGCGAGGCGCGCGCGAAAATCCGACAGGTCTGCCGAGTCGAGCGCGAAGGCGACGCCGCGCCCCGTGAATCGCAGTCCGGTCACCGACACCTCCGGCGCCTCCGTCTTACGCGCCAGGGCGTCGATCGTCTCGGTGACGACGGTTTCCTCTTCGCCGGGCAGCGCGTGAAACAGCGTTGCATGCGCCGGGATATGGTTGAGGGCCTCGGGAAAATGGCGTCGGCGCAGGGTCTCGAAGCGCGAGAAGGCGCTCTCCTCCATCTGGAGGGTCAGGATCAGGGGTCGTGCAGACTCGGACATGCCTCGTCGAAATGGCGGGCAGGCGGCGAGGTTCCATCCTGGGTCGGAAGCGCCCGCGCTGTTCACCCAGGCCCTCCCCGTCTAGACCCGCCCGATGCAGGTCCCCGATCCCTCGAAAACCGTCCATGTCGGCCGGGACGGCTGGCTGTTCCTGGTCGGCGGCAGCAATGCCGTGTTGAGCCAGTACCACCGGCTCTCCTGGTACTGGCTGCGCCTGCGGGCCTGGGCGTGGCTGATCAGGCAGCGTACCGCCCGCGCGCAGGCGCTCGGCATCCGCTGTGTCCACATGGTCGTGCCCGAAAAGCTCTCGGTCTACGACGACCGCACCGACGGCCTGCGCTATGATCCGGCCCGTTCTCCAGCCCGCCGCCTCGGCCGGCGGCTGGCAGGCCTGTCCGGCTATGTCGACCTCGTCGCGCCCATGCGGGCCGCCCGCGGCGAGGCGCAGCTCTACCGCCGCACGGATTCCCACTGGACCTATGACGGCTGCTACATCGCCTACCGCGCCCTGATGCGGGCCTGCGGCGCGATACCGCCGCCCGATATCGGCGACCGCCTGCGCTTCACCCACGAAGGCGTCTGGGACCTCGGCGAGAAGCTGCCCGAGCGCCCGCGCGAAACAGTGACCAACTGGGTGATCGACCGCGACGCGAAACGCGTCTGGGCGAGCCCGCTCGTCGAGGCCTACGAGGCCGCCGGCCGGGCCGGCGACCTGCATACCGGCGCCCACGTCGTCTACCGCAACATCTCGCCCCACGCCGACCCGCGCACGCTGGTGCTGTTCGGCGATTCCTGCGCGCATTACACCCGGATCCTCCTCACCGGGTTCCTGGCCGAGAGTTTCGCGGAAATGCACTTCATCTGGTCGTCGAGCATCGACTGGGCCTATGTCGCGCGCGTCCGGCCCGACATTCTTGTGGTCGAGATGGCAGAGCGGTTTCTGGCTCGGCTGCCGGCGGACGATTTCGACGTCGGCGCGTGCGGTCCCGCGTCCGCGTAGACCGGTGCGAGCCGGAGGCGAAGCAATGGCCGTGGAGACGCTTCGGGAAGCACGAGCGGTCGAAGCGGGCTGTCGAACCTGTCCGCCGGCATCGGGTATGAACGGCCCAACCGTGGAACGCGAACCCGGCATAGCGACGGCGCGACATTCGAGAAGCCGGCCATTCACGGGGCCTCTACGTTCCGGTTGAGCGCATAGACCGGAAGCGGGGCGCCGATCGCCCCGCGTGCCCGTTTCGGTGTCGGAGCGATCGACGGCGACGGCAGCATCCCTCGGGAACCAGGGTGGGCGCACAGACTCATCCGACGGCGAGCCAAGATGCGCGGCGGGAAAGCGAGCCTGTCAGGATTTCGGCGCCGCCCGCCACAGCCGGGTCCGGCTTCGCTCCGGCCCCGTCGCCTCCCGCCCGAGTCCGTAGTGCTCGGCGAGGCGGCCCAGCGCGATGCGGGCGACCACCTTGGCCGAGCGAGCAGGCCAACGTCGCTCGGACTCGATCCGCTCCAGGCCTTTCAGGAAGCCGCAGAGGTCGATCAGGAGCCCCGAGAGGTCATTGCCCACGGCCTCCAGCGCACGATCGACGCGGCTCTTGGCAGCGATACGCCGGTCCGAGGCGGAAGCCGGATCGCGCGGGCCGCCGCCGTCGACCTTCGGCCTAGCCCAGTCGGGGCCGGTGCGTGGCAGCATCGCCGCGAGGGTGAGATCGCGCCGAAGCCGCTCGCCGGCTTCGTACGCGGCGGCGTCGATCAGCGGGGCGCCGTCTCGACCGCGACGCCGTGCCATCCAAGCGAGAGGGCTCTCGGAGGCGTCGCGGAGCACGGGTCCATCACCGCTCGTATCGACCACCAGATCGAGATGCTGTGCGAGACAGGCAATCTCAGCGGGCCAATCTTTTCGCCGCAGCCGCGCTCGCCCCGCATCGCTCAACACGAGCCGCTGCTGCCGGCCTCCCTCACGCTCTGCGAGGCCTGCCCGCTCCAGCACTTGCCCGGAGGCTGCAGCGAAGCGGCCGCCCCCGAGAGAGATGCCGACTCCACCGCCTCGCAGGATCAGCATCTCCGGCTCGATCGGGTCGGCGAGCGCGTAGGCTCCCGCTTCGGCAAGTTGGCCCAGCAACCGCTCGGCCTCACGCCCGAGCCGGGCCGCGACCGGCACCGATCGCAAACGAGAGGCAGCAGATGAGCGATGTCGTGTTTTGTTCATGTTTTGTTCCAACGCCTACTGGGCTCGCCCGAGCGAGCGCCATGGCAGTGTTAGAAGAAAAATATCCTAATGCAAGACTTGACCACCTCCCCCTGAGAGCGGTCGCCGGGGAGCGTCACGCTCCCGGTCTCAGGCCGCGGGCGGTCTCGTCGGCGGCTTCTTGAGGATTTCGGCGATCTCGTCCTCGGACTTGCCGGAGACCGCGTAGCCCATGCCTTCGAGGCGATGGATCAGCATTTCGCTGTCGCCGGCCGATCGGGCGGTCCACTCGGCGAGCAGAGTGTTGATCTCGGAAAGTTTGTCGGCGGGGGCGGTGTCATCATCGGCCATCGCGAGATCAATGTCTTCGCGGCCGGTCCGTTCCCAGCGCTTTGCTGTTGACGACAGTCCAGCCGGCCGGGGCGGCGGAGGGTTGGAGCTCCGAGGGAGGCACAGGCAGAGCCGGCTACCCCTCTCGAAGCCCGGATCGATCAGGCGGCTTCGTCGTAATTGCCGTCGCGGGTCTGGCCGAGGCCGATTGCCTTGGCGAGGTCGGAGCGCGCCTTGGCGTAGCTCGGGGCGACCATCGGGTAGTCGGGCGGCAGGCCCCACTTGGCACGGTACTGCTCGGGGCTGAGGTCGTACTTCGCGCGCAGGTGGCGCTTGAGCGACTTGAAGGTGCGGCCGTCCTCGAGACAGACGATGTAGTCGTTCGTGACCGATTTCTTGACCGGCACGGCCGGCTGAAGCGGCTGCGCGGGCGCCTTGCTCTCGGGAGCCTGGCCGCTGGCGACCTGGATCAGCGCGCCATGGACGCGACCGAGGAGCTGGGGCAGCTCGGCGGGCGGCACGGGGTTGTTGCTCACGTAGGCCGACACGATGTCGGCGGCCAGTTCTACGAAATCGACCGGCGTCTCGGGCTCGTTCATGATCGGATCTCTTCCCTTGTGTCCAGCGAAACGCGTCGGGGGGTCGAAGGCTCTCTGCTGAGCAGAATCGACCTCCACCGCCTCGCGCAGGCAACGTGCCTGCGCCGGCCAACTCGTCCGCAAGTCTTCTGCAAAAAGCGGCACCCCCGTCACCGCTCGTGGTCACTTATGATAATCGGATACCGCTCGCAAGACACGGCTGTTATGCAGGGGAACGTGGAATCAACTTTCCCATTGCATTTGGCGATTTGCCGAGATTTCGCAGCGGCAACCAGCATGAAGATCACTTGTGGTTGAATTCGTTGCACCTATTCCCGCCAGACGATGCGGCATGGGCAGCAGGGCCTTGCGACGCGGCGTCTGACTCGCGGCACGACGGGCAATAGCCTTGCGGGGCACGCCAGGGCGCGGCACATGGCGGCGGACGGGCGGCGCGACCGCCTCTACCCTGATCGGAAACGCACGATGACGTCCGACACCCCGCTCCCCGGTCCGTTCACGCTTCCCGCCGAGGCGCCGAAGGCCGACGCCCGACCGCACGCCTTCACGATCCACGGCCGCAAAATCGTGGACGACTATGCCTGGCTGAAGGCCGAGAGCTGGCGCGACGTCCTGAAGGATCCGGCCACGCTGCCAGCCGACATCCGCGCCTATCTCGAATCCGAAAACGCCTATGCCGAGGCGGCGCTCGGCGAGGCTGGCCCCCTGCGCAAGACGCTGGTGGCCGAGATGCGCGCCCGCATCCGCGAGGACGATTCCAGCGTGCCGGATCCCGACGGCCCGTTCGCTTATTACATGCGCCACCGCGAGGGCGGACAGCATCCCCTCGTCTGCCGCCGCCCGCGCACCGTCGTGGTGCTGCCGGGCCAGGGCGCGGAGACCGCCGCCGACGGCGGCCCCGAGGAAGGCGAGGCGATCCTGCTCGACGGGGACAAGGAGGGCGAGGGCCTTCCCTTCTTCGAGATCGCGGCGGCCGTGCATTCCGACGACCACCGGCGCCTCGCCTGGGGCGCCGACACCAAGGGCTCGGAACTCCACACCATCCGCGTGCGCGACCTCGATACCGGCGCGGACGCTGCGGACATCGTCGAGGCCACCTCCGGCGAGGCGGTCTGGAGCGCGGACGGCGCCTCGTACTGGTACGTGGCGCTGGACGAGAACCACCGCCCGGCCCGCGTCATGCGCCACCGCCTCGGCACGCCGCAGGCCGAGGACGTCACGGTCTACGAGGAGGCCGATTCGGGCGTCTTCGTCCATATCGGCAAGACCCAGTCCGGCCGCTTCCTCACGGTGACCGCGAGCGACCACGAGACTTCCGAGGTCCACCTCCTCGACCGCTCCACGCCGGACGCGGCGCTCACCGTCGTCCAGCCGCGCGAGCCCCGGCTGATCTACTCGGTGGAAAACTGGGCCGACTACCTCGTCATCCTCACCAACGCCGACGGCGCCGAGGACTTCAAGATCGTCACGGCACCGCTCACGGCACCGGGCCGCGAGAACTGGCAGGACGCGGTGCCCTACCGGCCCGGCACGATGATCCGGCATCTGCATGTGCTCGGCAACCACATGGTGCGGCTGGAGCTCGAGAACGCCCTGCCGCGCATCATCGTGCGCGATCTCGCGGGCAACGAGCATGCGGTCGCCTTCCCCGAGGAGGCCTATTCGCTTTCCCTCGCCTCGGGGCACGAGTTCGAGACGGCGCGCATCCGCTTCACCTATTCCTCGATGACGACGCCCGCCGAGACCTACGACTACGACTGCGTCACCAAGGGCCGTCACTTGAGGAAGCGTCAGGTCGTGCCGAGCGGCCACCAGGCGGGCGACTACGTCACCCGCCGCATCTTCGCCACGGCGCCGGACGGCGAGCAGGTGCCGGTCTCGCTGCTGCACCGGAAGGGGCTTGAACTCGACGGCAGCGCGCCGCTGCTGCTCTACGGCTACGGCTCCTACGGCACGCTGATGCCGGCGGCCTTCTCCACCAACCGACTGTCGCTGGTGGATCGCGGCTTCGTCTACGCCATCGCGCATATCCGCGGCGGCACCGAGAAGGGCTGGCGCTGGTATCTCGACGGCAAGCGCGAGAAGAAGCCCAACACCTTTTCGGACTTCGTCGCCTCGGCGCGTGCCTTGATCGACGCCAGCTACACCTCGGAGAAGCGCATCGTCGCGCATGGCGGCAGCGCCGGCGGCATGCTGATGGGGGCGGTGGCCAACCTCGCGCCGGAGCTCTTTGCCGGCATCGTCGCCGACGTGCCCTTCGTCGACGTGCTCAACACCATGCTCGATGCCGACCTGCCGCTGACCCCGCCGGAATGGCCCGAATGGGGCAACCCGGCCGAGAGCGAAGAGGCGTGCAAGACGATCCTGTCCTACTCGCCCTACGACAACGTCGCGGCCAAGGAATACCCGGCGATCCTCGCGCTCGGCGGCCTGACCGACCCACGCGTGACCTATTGGGAGCCGGCGAAATGGGTCGCTCGCCTGCGCGCCACCATGACCGGCGGCGGCCCGGTGCTGCTGCGCATCAACATGGAGGCGGGACATGGCGGCGCTGCCGGGCGCTTCGACCGGCTGGAGGAGGTCGGACTGATCTACGCCTTCGCGCTGATGGCGGCCGAGGCGGCGAAGGCCGCTTGAGCGCACCGTCCTTTAACCAAGATCTGCGTGATAAGCGTCTGCTGACTCACGCAGTCGAGGTGCGGGCTTGCCGATCGGACTCCGAAACAAGGTGGTTGCCGGGATCGTCCTGGCGACCTGCGCCGTCGCGGTTGCGCGGCATGCTGCGAATCGCGCGCCCATCGACCCCTGCGACGCCGATCCGGGCGCCTATGCGTGCGCGATGTTCGCCCAGCCGGAATGGCTTAAGCGCCGGGTTTATGCGGGGCGGATGGAGATGCGTCCGACGGCACCGACACCTGCCGTGGACGTCGAGGCGGTCGCGGTTTCCGCCGACGTCGCCGAGCACGTCATGGACGGGATCTGAAGCACCCGCTCAAGGCTGTGGGGGCCGGATGTCGAGGGGCTCCGCCGGCACCTCGCCGCGGATGCGTTGCGCCTCGTCCTCGGCGCTCTGACGGTCGCGAGCCTGACGGAGCTGCTCCTCGGTCGCCGCCTGCTGCGCCCTGAGCCGCGCGATCCGAGCCGCTTCGTCGGCAGCCGCTTTCTCCTTGGCGGCTTTTTCGGCCGCCGCCTTCTCCTGGGCCGCCTTATCGGCGGCGGCTTTCAGCGCAGCTTCGCGGGCCTTGTCCATCTCGATGCGGGCGCGGCGGCGCTGGCGCTCGACCTGATCCGCCTCGAATTGCTCGATCTTTTCCAGCTCGCGCTGCAGCACAACGGCGGCGAGCCCGTTGGCGAGCGCGCCCGCCTCGACCTCGCGCCTCGGTGCGCTCCAGGGGCCGACGAAGCCGAGCTGGAGCGAGGGCTTGCCGCCGGTCCAGCCCTTCGGCCCTGAGGCGGCGGTCAGCGTGCCACGGGTCTCGATGCGCTTGGCCCTCAGGTCGAGGACGAACCCGCCGCTCCAGCGCGTCGCGCCGAAGTCGAGCTCGACCGGGCCGCTGCGCAGGATGCTGCCGGCGAGCGTCACCGGCGTGGTGACGGGCCCCTTCGCAGACAGCGCCGCGGCATCGAATTCTTCCGCCAGGATCGACGACAGTCGGCCCTCGCGGAGCGGATCGTCCTCGGCGAGGGCGCGGGTCAGCGCCCGGTCGATGGCGGCGGGATCGGCCGCCGGCACGACGATGTCGGCGAGCGTCGCCTCGCCGCTGCCGCCGAGATTGCCCGCAAGCGCCGCCGCGCTGTCGCCGGAGCCGCTGTAGCGCAGTGTCGCCGAGAGCGTGCCGCGGATCAGGCCCCCGCTTGCGAGATCCTTGAGCGCCACGCCCGACAGCGCTCCATCCCCCGACACGCTTGCGCCGTTGCCCTGCCGGGCGATCGTTGCCGACCCGTCGACGCGCCCGCCGGCAAGACGGCCGGACAGGTTCTTGAGGCTCATCGCATCGCCGTCGAGGGACAGCTCGAACGCGGTTCCCTCGGCGATCAGGCCTCGCCCGAGATCGAGACGGCCGACCGACAGCGACAGGTCGGCCCGCGGACGGGATGGCGCGGGCAGGAACCGCGCCTCCGACCACCCGGCGGCGTCCCTGGCCTCCGCCTTCGGTTCGGTCGGCAGGATCAGCGCCGCCGTCAGGCCCGGTAACGAGAGCCCGCCGAGCGACGCTTTCCCGACGAGCGCGCCGTCCGGCTTGCGATCGAGGTTTGCGGAGATCTCGGCGTCCGCCAGTCGGCCGCTCACGTCGGCGTGCAGGTCTGTCCCGTTACGCGACAGGGCGATCGTGAGATCGGCCGGCAGCGGCCCCGCCACCGGCATCGCGCTGCCGGCGAGCGGCACGAACGGCGCGGCATCCGCCGTGACCGCCCGAAGGGTGCCCGCGTCGGGCAGGCCGGAATCCGAGCCGAGGAGCAGCGGCTTCAGCGTCGACAGCTCCAGCCCCGCGATGGTGCCGCCAACGCTGAGGCTCAGCGGCGCGCTACTGCCGGCCCCGCGCCGCGCGCTGAGGGTCAGGCTCGCCGGCTGCCGAAGACCCACGAGGTCGTCGCGTCGAAACCAGCGCCCGGCGCGAGGCGCCGCGAGGGTGGCGTCGAGGGCTTCGAGGCGTCCGCCGCGCGCGAGCAGCGAGCCGTCGATCGTGCTGTCGGCCGCCTTGCCCTTGGCCGTGGTGCGCAGCGTATCCGCCTCGCCGGCTTCGCGCTCCAGGATCACGTCGAGGTCGAGGGCGCCCTCGCGCAGGAAGGCAGGCAGCAGGCGCGCCTCCGGGATCCAGACCCGGTCGAGCAGGGCCAGCAGCGGCGCGGCCGTGGCGGCGCCGACATGGCCGGCGATCCGCCCGGTGCCGTCCGGCGTGATCCGGCCGGAGAGCTTGGCGTTTGCCCCGGCGAGGTCGGCGATGTCGAGACGGTCCACGACGAGGCTCGCCCCATCGGACTGGATGCTTGCCGCGATGGTGCCGTTGCCGGAGCGCGCGCCGGCCGGCCCGTAGCGGACGTCGCGCGCCCGAAGCATCAGCCCGATGTCGTGATGGTCGAGCGAGGGCAGCAGCCCACCGACGGGGGGCAGTTCCGCGATGTCGACGCCCTGCGCCTGCAGGTCGGCGTCGAGCCGGCCGCGCGTGCTGCCCTCCCCCTTGACGTAGCGGGCCTCCCCCGTGACCCGGGCCGCGCCGAGCACGAAGCGAAGGCCCTTGAGCGAGAGATCGCTTTTGGCGGCCGAGAGTTCGGTCGCGGCCTGGACCGGCCGGCCGTCGAGCAGGGCCAAGGCCGGCCCCTCGACGCCGAGGCGGCGCAGGTAGCGGCCGAGCCCTTCGGAATTGGCTGCATCGATTTCGAGATGCCCGTTGAAGCGAGGCGCGGCCGCCACGTCGAGCTCCCCCGACGCCGCGACCTTGGTCGTGCCTGGCGCGGTGCCGGCGAAGCGACGCAGGACGAGGCCGCCGGTGCGGTCGAAGGTCCCCTTGAGCTGGAGGTCCGACCAATCCTCGAAGCCCAGGGCGAGACTCTCGATCTTGAGATCGAGGTCGAGCATCACCGGCAGCACTATGTCGCCCGAAAGCCCCCGCGCCAGCAGGGCCTGACCTGCGGAGGAATAGAGCAGCCCGTCGAGGTTGAGCCGGCGCGATTCCAGGCTGAGGCCTGCGCGCCAGCTCCGCAGGTTGATCTGCCCGGTGCCGGCGAGGCGCATGGCTTGGCCGGCCGGATCGATTTCGGCGTTGACCCCCTCGAAGCGCAGCAGCGGTCCGCGCGCCTTGAACTTGCCGCCGAGCGAGAACGGCAGAGCCGCGCCGGCATCCTTCGTCGGGGGGCCGACGACGAGGCGAGCGGATCCCTCGGCTTCCGGGATCATGGCGCGGAGTTCACCCGGGCTGTGCGGCCTCGCCGCATCGGCCGGGTCGAGAAGCTTGAAGACGATGCGGGCATCCGCCTCGAAGCGGGGCTGGCGGTCGCCGCCCCCCGAGATCTTCACGGTCGCGCCGTCGGCCGCGATCTTGGTGCTGGCGAGGCGGAACGGGACGCCGCCGCTGACGCCATCCATCTGCCACGGACCGGCCAGCGACGGCGCCTTGAGGCGCAGGCCCTCGGCTGCGAATTGGTCGGTGCGGCCGGTGGACGGCACAAGCGTCGTCACGAGCGCCTGCTGGATGCGCAGGTCGTCGATGACGAGGTCGCGGGCGCCGATCGCCTCGCGGAGGCTGCCGGGCAGCATGACCGCGTCGCCGTCGGTCACCGGCAGCCTGAGCTCGGCTCGGCCGATCCGCGTCTCGGTGAAGCGCAGCTCGCCCTTGAGCAGCGGGGCCAGCGCCAGCTCCGCCTTAACGAACCTGAGGTCGAGCGAGGGCTTCTCGGAGCCGTCGCCGAGTTGCAGCCGTTCGAGGCGCAGGCGTGGATAGGGAAGGAAGCGGACCTCGATGCGGCCGTCGCTATGCGCGGGCAGGTCCAGCGACGAACCGATCGCCCGGTCGATGAACGCGCGATGCCCCGTCCAGTCGACGAAGGGCGGTGCGGCGAGCGCCGCGACGAGGATCAGGATGACGGCGGCCGCGAGCGCGGTCAGGGTGTCACGCACGGTTCGTGTGTCCGCTCCCGCCGCCTCCGTGTGCGGACGGCTTCAGGACGTGCGGTGCAGCCGCACGGCCCTGTCGCGCCTTAACACGGCGCGGCGGTGGCTGCCTGTGTCTTCGCGGCGTCAGCGGCGGCGGCGGCGCGGGATGTAGCCCTGAGAACCGACGCTGGAGTTGTTATAGAGCTGGTTGCTCCGGTTCTGGGCGTTCGCCTCGTTGCGGTTGAAGGTCTGCTGCTGCTGCAGGCCGCGGAAGGAATTCTGCTGCTGGAACGACTGGTTCGCGGCATTCGAGGAGCCGACGTCGCCCGAGAGCTGCGCGCTGGCGTGGATAGTCGTGGCATGCACCAGGATCGATGACAGGACGAGCGACAGGGCGCGCATGGCGGCGGCTCCGATGGTGGCCGGGGATGATAGTGGGCTTTCCGAAAGGACGCATGGAGCCCTTTTCGAGTTCCCGTCCGGGCCTCGACGGCGTTCGCGTTTTGGTCCAGGGATGCCCGGATGAAGTACCAGCCTGACGAGTCGGGCGGCGACGCCCCCGAGCAGCCCGCGTCCCTCTCGATCGCCGCCCGCGCCATGGCCTCCCTGAGGCCGGAGGCGGCCGCCTACAGTTCCGGCCTGAACCCCGAGCAGCGCCGCGCCGTCGAGGCGACGGAGGGTCCGGTCCTCGTGCTCGCGGGCGCCGGCACCGGCAAGACCCGCGTCCTGACGACGCGGATCGCCCACCTCATCGCCACCGGCAAGGCGCGGCCCTACGACATTCTTTCGGTGACCTTCACCAACAAGGCCGCCCGCGAGATGAAGCACCGCATCGGTGCGCTGATCGGCCCGGCCGGCGAGGGCATGCCCTGGCTCGGCACCTTCCACGCCATCGGCACCAAGATCCTGCGCCGCCACGCCGAACTGGTCGGGCTGAAATCCGACTTCACCATCCTCGGCATGGACGACCAGCTTCGCCTGATGAAGCAGGTCATCCTCGACCAGAACATCGACGAGAAGCGCTGGCCGGCCCGCGCGCTCGGCAGCGTCATCGACGGCTGGAAGAACCGCGGGCTGCTCCCCGAGCAGGTGCCGCCGGGCGAGGCCCAGGCCTTCGCCTTCGGCAAGGGCGGCGCGCTCTACTCCGCCTACCAGGCCCGCCTCGCCACCCTCAACGCCGCCGATTTCGGCGACCTTTTGTTGCTTTGCCTCAAGCTCTGGCGGGAAAATCCGGACGTCCTGGAAAATTACCAGAACCGGTTCCGCTACATCCTGGTGGACGAGTACCAGGATACCAACGTCGCCCAGTACCTCTGGCTCAGGCTGCTCGCGCAGCTGCGAAAGAACGTCTGCTGCGTCGGCGACGACGACCAGTCGATCTACGGCTGGCGCGGCGCCGAGGTCGACAACATCCTGCGCTTCGAGCACGACTTTCCCGGTGCAGTCGTGGTGCGACTGGAGCGCAACTACCGCTCCACCGGCCACATCCTCGCCGCCGCCTCCGGCTTGATCGCCAAGAACGAGAGCCGGCTCGGCAAGACTCTTCGGACGGAAGCCGAGCCCGGCGAGCAGGTCACCGTCACCGGCGCCTGGGATTCGGAGGAGGAGGCGCGGGGCCTCGGCGAGGAAATCGAGCAGCTCCAACGCAAGCAGCACCCGCTCTCCGAGATCGCCGTGCTGGTGAGGATTTCGGCCCAGATGCGCGAGATCGAGGACCGTTTCGTCCAGCTCGGCCTGCCCTACCGCGTCATCGGCGGCCCGCGCTTCTACGAGCGCGCAGAGATCCGCGACGCGCTGGCCTATCTCCGCATCACTGCGAACCCGGCCGACGACCTCGCGTTCGAGCGCATCTTCAACACCCCGAAGCGCGGCCTCGGCGACGCGACCCTGCAGGTGCTCCACGCCTATTCCCGCGCCGAGCGCATCCCGATCCTCGCGGCATCGCGAAAAATCATCGAGACCGACGAGCTGAAGCCGCGTGCCCGCACGATGCTGCGCGGCCTCGTCGAGAGCTTTACCCGCTGGGCGCGCCTCGTCGGCGCGCAGCCGCATTCCGAGGTGGCGCAGACCATCCTAGAAGAATCGGGCTACACCGACATGTGGAAGAAGGACCGCTCGGCCGACGCAGCCGGGCGGCTCGAGAACCTCAAGGAATTCGTCCGCTCGATGGAGGAATTCCCGGATCTCGGCGCCTTCCTCGAACACGTCTCCCTCGTCATGGAGGCGAGTGAGACGGAAGGCGCGGACCGCGTCTCGCTGATGACGCTGCATGCCGCCAAGGGCCTGGAATTCGACACCGTGTTTCTGCCGGGCTGGGAGGACGGCTTGTTCCCCAACCAGCGAGCCCTGGACGAGAGCGGTCGTGCCGGCCTCGAAGAGGAGCGCCGGCTCGCTCATGTCGGCCTGACGCGCGCCCGCAAGCGCGCGAAGCTCAGCTTTGCCGTGAATCGGCGCATCCACGGGATGTGGAATTCCACCATCCCCTCGCGCTTCATCGACGAGCTACCGCCCGGCGCCGTCGAGGTGCTCGACGCGCCCGCCCATTTCCAGGCCGGTGCCTCGCGCTTCGACCGCAACCCGACGCCGTTCGGCTCGTCCTACGGCACGCCGGGTTGGCAGCGGGCGCAGGCCAATTCCGGCGGAGGCAATTTCGGTGCGTCGCGCGGTCCAAGCGGCCGTTCGGGCGGCCCGCGCCAGATCGAGGGCGAATTGGTGGCGAAATCGACGGGCTCGGCCTCGTCCTTCCAAGAGCAGATGCGGGTCTTCCACACCAAGTTCGGCCCCGGAACCGTCGCCGCCGTCGACGGCAACAAGCTCACCGTTGACTTCGACAAGGCCGGCCGCAAAATGGTGCTCGACAGCTTCGTCCAACCCGGATGAGGCGTCGCTCCGGGCTCCTTCGAGCCCGGACGGTGCCGCCCCTGCGTGGGCGAGCGAGGGCGATGGTGTTGGCGGTCTCTCCGTCAGTCCGGTCCACCTCAGGTGCCGCCCCGGCGCCTCCCTTCCTGCCCCTTCGAACGCTCCCATCGAATAGCGCGGGCCATCCCTCTCCCCGCACGCGGGGAGAGGGCCGAATGCACCGTGTCGTGCATTCGGCAAGCGGAGACGAAGCCGAAGCGAAGGTGAGGGGGCGGCTCAGAACGAGACTCCTCCGGCGGCGACGCCTCACCTTCGGCTGTCGCCTTGCTGCGCCGACGACAAGGTCGTCGCGGCCCTCTTCCCGCAAGTGGGGCGAGGGGGATGCTCTCGCCCCTCATCGCTCGTTCGCAATCGTCCCACGAGTCACACGCGCGTCGCGGGCGTCTGCGATGGCCGTTGCGCGGCGGACACGTTCCACAGGTCTCGTGCGGAGCGCGGGAACTGTCGGGAGGGGTTTGGCTTTGCTCTTGCAATATTTCGCGTACGATCGCAGCGGAAGGAGCTCGGCAGTGTAAGTTCTGACAGGTTGAAAGATTTCCAGTCTCGCGACATCAAGGTCCAGGTGGAGTGTTGATCGATGAAAAGACGACGCGCACGGCTTGAACTGGTTGACGATCGTACCGCACGCCTACACCGCACCCGTTTCGACGAAGAACGCCATCTCGCTCCGATCCAACCCCTGACCGATCGGCAGGGCGAATACCTCGACGCTCTCGCCGTATCCCAGCAGGTCATCGTTCTCGGCCCGGCCGGCACCGGCAAGACCTACATCGCCGGCACCCGCGCCGCAGATCTCCTCAGACAGCGGCGCATTGCAAAGGTCATCATCACCCGCCCCAACGTCGCCTCGGGCCGCAGCCTCGGCTTCTTCCCGGGAAGCCTGGAGGAAAAGATCGCCCCCTGGGTCGCGCCGCTCACCGAGACCATGAAGGAGCGCATGGGCGCCGCCGCCTTCGAGATCGCGCTGAAGACCGGCGACATCGAGATCGTGCCCTTCGAGGTGATGCGCGGGCGCACCTTCAAGAACTGCCTCGTGATCCTCGACGAGGCCCAGAACACGACCGTCGCCGAGATCAAGATGTTCCTGACCCGCATCGGCGACGAGTGTCAGGTCATCATCAACGGCGACGTCTCGCAGACCGACCTGCGCGAGACGTCCGGCCTGCGCACCGTGATCCACCTGGTGAAGAGCCGGCTGATGAACATCCCCATCGTCGAGTTCACCCTCGACGACATCGTTCGCTCGGGTGCTTGCGCCGAATGGGTGCGGGCTTTCGAGGAAGCGAAACTCTGACGGAAGGGTCGGGTCGACCGGATCGGACATCACGCCGGCACGGCCCCTCCCCCTCCGGCGGGAGGGGCCGGACGCGGCCGAGGATCGAACGCGGCGGTGCCGTCTTGCCAGCTACCGCATCCACACGCCCCGGAACGCCAGCGTGCCGTGAAAGATCAGCCGGCCGCTCTGGTCGCGCACGTCGACCTTGAAGTCGCGGCAATCTCCATTGGGGAGCTTGTCCTTCGCGAGATGCGTCAGGGCGCCGATGGCCTCGTTACCGGCTTCCCGGGCGTCGCGATGCTCGGAACCCTCCTCGTCGGTGAAGCCGAATTCTCCGTCGTCGAGTTCGAAATAATAGCGCGGCACGTCCGTCTCCCGTCTTGAGCCTGACGAATCAACTGAGGCTCCATCGCAGAGCTCACGATACGACGCCGGACCGACCGTCGCCGACCCCCGTGGCGAACGCGCCATTCACAAGCAGAACCCTCATACCACTTCCGGTTGGATCCGATCGATGCCACGGCCCTTTCCAGGACGCCTGGAACGCGGTGGACGGTGATCCGGCATCCAGCGCGACGAGGGCCTCGCCGACGACTCGATGTGAATGGCGCAGACGTTTCGACGCTGCGCGACGTCGTCATGCCGGAACCCGGATCGGGTTCCACCGACGCCCCACCCGTCCGGGGAAGGGGGGCGTGGCAAGCCGCAGCGATCGGCCGGAAACGGGATCACCGTCAGGTTGCCCACAGGCATGCATCCACGCGTTGTGTCGCGCAGGTCGTGCCCGGCTCGCGATAGAAACCGGGCCGATGCCGATCCCGTGATGCAACGACATCGGGGCTGAGGTGTTGAGCCTCCGAGTGCGATTCATCTCCGGTCGCGTAAGACCGGAGACCGAATTGGTCTCCCTACCCTGAAGACAGAGAATTGGAGTTCTTCGTGAGGAAACTGACTTTTGCCGTGGCCGTTCTGGCATCGCTCGGCGGCGCCGCTCTCGCGACCTCGGCTTCGGCTGCTCCCGGAGCTCCGATGGGCGTGACCGCTCCCGAGACCACCTCGGTGGTGCGGATGGACCGCATGGAGCGCCGCATGATGCACCGTCACATGGAGCGCAAGATGATGCGCCGTCACATGGAGCGCAAGATGATGCGCCGCGACATGAACCGCCGGATGATGAACCGCATGTAATCCACGGAATCGGGGTTCTTCGACCCCCTTTCCGTGTCGATCGACCATCGGCGTGTTCGAGAGCCGCCCGCCTGATCGCATCAGGCAGGCGGCTTTTTTCGTCGTCACCGTGCCGCGTTCGAGGATGGCAGCCTTCGCTAAGATTGGTCGGGTATCCGACGCTCGCGATATCGTCTTGCACCATCGGCCACGAGGTGGGCGCCGATGGCCAAGCGCCGCGCTTCCGCCCGGCCGCAGCGGATCAGCCCCATGCCGCGATTCCATTTCGACGTGCATGACAGCGCAGAACGCCGGGGGCGCGGAAGCCTGGACCTTCCCGACCTCGAAGCCGCCCGCGACAAGGCGCGCAGCCTCGCCGTGGTCTATGCCTCGGATCCCGACAACGTCACCGCGAGCGACGGCATCGTCGTCACGGTGTGGGACGCGACGCTGTCGACCCTCACGATCGTGCGCATGGCCTGCAAGGAAAGCCCCGGCGGCCCAGCTTAGGGAAGACTGAGCAGGACCGGATTTCCATCCCAACGCCCAGGTGGTCGGCACCGAGCAAAGCGGCCACCCGCCTCGCTATGCCGTTCGACCGGACCAGCCTGCTTCGCCAAGAAGGGGCCCCCCACCCGCGACCGACGATACCGGCAGCATGAGGGGCCGGCGAGACGCCTGCAATCACTTTTGGCAGGCCGGACGCGCCGATGAGCCGTTCAAGAACATCACGCCGCGTCGGCGGGCTTGTCCTTGGCGGCTTCGGGCTTGGGGCCGCCCTTGGAGACGCCGACGAGAGCCGGGCGCAGGGTGCGGTCGCCGAGGACGTAGCCGCTCTGGATCACCTGGACGACGGTGCCGTTGGGGACCTGGGCGTCGGGCACCTCGAACATCGCCTGATGGCGGTTGGGGTCGAAGCGCTGGCCCTTGGGCTCAACCACCTTCACGCCGTGGCGCTCCAGGGTCTTGGCGAAGTCGCGCTCGGTGAGCTCGATGCCCTCGATCAGCGCCTTGAAGGCGCCCTCGGCTCCATCGCGCGAATCGGCCGGGACGCTTTCGAGGGCGCGGCGGATGTTGTCGGCGGCGTTGAGGATGTCGCGGGCGAAGTTGGTGACGGCGTAGGTGCGGGCATCGACGACCTCGCGCTCGGTGCGACGGCGCAGGTTCTCCATCTCCGCGAGGGTGCGCAGCAGCCGGTCCTTCATCTCGTCGCGTTCGCGGAGAGCCGTCGCCAGTGTCTCGGCGTCGATCGCCGTCGCTTCGGCCTCCGGCGCCTCCGCTCCGTTGCGCCGATCCTCGTGCTCGTCGTGGTCTGCCATCATCGCCGTTCGTCAGTCGAAACAATCGTTCGGGAACGGCGCTGATATCAGGCGCAGGCGTCGCGAAATCAAGTTGGACGCGTAAGCCGGAGCGCGCAGGCTTGGAACCTCCGCCGCAATCCGACCCGCTGCCGGTCCGCCTGCCGATCCCGCCCGCCGGACGGTCCCAACGGGAATAGGGGCTTCGACGATCCGAAGGTCTCGAACGGAATCACGGCGCGAAACGCAGCAGTTATTCCCGTGGAGCACTCTCGCGCCACCCCATTCTGGGCGTCGACCGAGAACCGGTCTGTATCTGCCGATGACGTTGCATGCCGTGCGGTTCATCCGACCGGGCGAACACGACAGTGGCCGATGTTCGAAGCGTCTCAAATCGATGGATGTCGGACGGTGAGCCTCAAGCTATGTCGGCTGGCCAGGGGCCGATTTGTGAGATGAAACCTGCGGGCCAAACACAATCGATGATTGAATAATGTAAATCACAGCCGTTATCCTGGATTGATTGGATAAATTTCGTACGATGAGCCGCGATGCCCGGGCCGCATATTTGTCTGAGCCTGACAGGCATCGGACGAACAACGTCTCGTTAAGATTAAAATGCGAACAGACTTCTCTCAGGACGCCGCAACGGGATCCGTGGACGATATGCAGACGGCATCGAATCCGGCTCTCATGGGCGTCCGGGAGAACGGTCCCGTGACGATTGCGCAGGTCGCCGCGGAAACCACCGAGGTGAAGCGCATCGCCGCCGACAAGACACGGCGCATCCAGGCCATCACCGGGCAGGTCAAGATGCTCGCCCTCAACGCCTTGATCGAAGCGGCCAGAGCCGGCGAGCAGGGCCGTGGCTTTTCCGTCGTTGCTCAGGAGGTCCGTGCGATCGGCGCCGAAGTCGAAGCCATCGCGCGATCCCTCGATGCCGAACTCGCGGGCCGCATCAACAGCCTGCAGGACCTGGTGCAGCGGATCACCGAGACCGCTCAGGGCGAACGCCTCGTCGACCTCGCCCTGAACGCGGTCGAACTGATCGACCGCAATCTCTATGAGCGCACCTGCGACGTGCGCTGGTGGGCGACGGATCGCGCCGTGGTCGACTGCGCCACCGCGCCGGACCCGGAGCGCATCGCCCACGCGACGCAGCGGTTCGGCATCATTCTTTCCGCCTACACCGTCTACCTGGACCTCTGGCTGTGCGATCTCGACGGAACGGTGATCGCCCACGGCCGGCAGCACCGCTATCCGGGAATCCGCGGGCAGTCGGTGGCCCACGAACCCTGGTTCCGGCAGGCCCTCCGCCTGGCGAGCGGCGACGACTACGTCGCCGGTGAAGTCCACCGGCAGGGGCATCTCGACGGCGCCCAGGTCGCCACCTACTGCGCCAAGGTCAGCGCCGACGGCATGGCGAACGGCCGGCCTCTGGGCATTCTGGCGATCCACTTCGACTGGGAACCTCAGGCGCGCGCCATCGTCGAGGGCGTCCGGGTGGCGCCGGCCGACAAGGCCCGCACCCGCGTCCTGCTGGTGGATGCGAATCGCCGGATCCTGGCGGCTTCGGACCAGCGCGGCGTGCTCACCGAGACTCTGCAATTCGACACGGCCGGGATGGCGAGTGGCCATCGTCGCGATCCGCGTAGCGGCGCCACCACGGCCTTCTACCGCACGCCGGGCTACGAGACCTATGCGGGACTGGGTTGGTCGGGCGTCATCGTCCAGCAGGCCGGCACCTGAGAACGGCTCCTGGGGATCGGCCCGGTCGGAGGGCGCTCACGCCTCGCGCGGCGGCGGCGAATCCACCAGCGCGTCGAGGCCCTCGGCCCGGAGCGCGGCGACGTCTCCCGCGAACACCTCCATCACGGCGACGCGGATCGCGGCGAGGCGATCGGGCTGCATCACCCGGGTGCCGGTGAGGTCGACCACGTAGAACACGTCGACCGCGCGCTCGCCGAAGGTGGCGATGTGCGCCGAGACGATGTTCAGGCCGAGCCGGTTGATGCCGGTGGTCAACTCGTAGAGCAGGCCGGGCCGGTCGAGGCCGGTGATCTCGATCACGGTCTCGCGGCTCGACAGGGCGTTGTCGATCGAGAGGTCCGGCGGCACCAGGAAGGTCTTTGGCGGCTCCTTCGGGTGCTTGTCGGCGACGAGCTCGGCGATCTTGATCTCGCCTTTCAACGACTTCTCGATGGCGGTGGCGATGCGCTTGGCGCGGCGCATCTCGTCCTCGTCGCGCTCGAAGGCGCGGGAGATGAAGATCGTATCGAGGGCGAAGCCGTCGGTGGTGGTGAAGATCTGCGCGTCGACGATGTTGCCGCCGGCCGCGGCGCAGGCGCCGGTGATGATGGCCAAGAGCCGCGGATGGTCGGGCGAGTAGACCGTCAGCTCGGTGACGCCGCGAAACACGTCGGTCTCGTAGGCGGTCGCCGAGGTGCGGCCCTCGTCGCTCACGGCTTTCAGGAAGCCGGCATTCTTGAATTGCCGCGTGCCGTCGACCTTGAGCCAGTAGGCCTGGTTGTGCCGGGCCGCGTAGCCGTCGAACTCCTCCGCGCTCCAGTCCGACAGGCGCTCGCGCAAAGCCATCTGGATCAGCGTGACGCGATCGGTGCGGGCGAACTCGGAATGGCCGCCCGAGAGGTAGACCTCGGTCTCCTCGTAGAGGGTGCGCAGCAGCGTGCCCTTCCAGGCCGTCCAGGTGCCCGGCCCCACGGCCTTGATGTCGGCGACGGTGAGGATGGTGAGGAGCTTCAGCCGCTCCAGGCTCTGTACGACGGCGGCGAACTTCTCGATGGTCTTCGGGTCGGAGAGGTCGCGGCTCTGGGCGACCATCGACATCAGCAGGTGATGCTCGACGAGCCACGACACGGTGCCGGTCTCGGCCTGGGTCAGGCCGAAGCGCGGCGCGAGTTTCTTCGCGATGGCCGCGCCGGCGATGGAGTGGTCCTCGGGTCGGCCCTTGGCGATGTCGTGCAGCAGCACCGCGACGAAGAGCGCGCGGCGGTTCTGGATCGTACCGATCAGCCGCGAGGCGAGGGGATGCTCCTCCTCCAGCCGGCCGCTATCGATCGCCGCGAGCACGCCCAGCGTCCGCAGCAGGTGCTCGTCCACCGTGAAGTGGTGGTACATGTTGAACTGCATCATCGCGACGATGCGCCGGAAATCCGGGATGAAGCGGCCGAGCACGCCCGCCTCGTTCATCAACCGCAGGATGGTCTCGGGGGCGTTCTTCGAGGTCAGGATGTCGAGAAACAGCCGGTTGGCTTCCGGGTCGGTCCGCACGGCCTGGCTGACGAGCCGGAGGGAGCGGTTGGCGAGCCGGGCCGCATCCGGATGGATCGGCAGATTGTGGCGGTCGGCGAGCCAGAACAGCCGGATCAGGTTGACCGGGTCACTCTCGAAGGTCGCCTCGTTGCGGGTGTTGACCCGGCCGTTGTCGATCCGGAAATCCTCGGCCTCGATCGTCGTGGCGCGGAAGCGATCGCGAAAGCGGCCGATCCAGCGGTCGAGCACGGGCGTGCGCTTGGCGTGGCGCGCCTCGAGCTCCGAGCAGACGATGGCGGTGAGGTCGCCGACCTCCTTGGCGACCAGGAAATACGCCTTCATGAAGCGCTCGACGCCCGAGAGCCCGCCGCGGGCACCGAAGCCGAACCGCTCGGCAATCTTCGGCTGAAGCCCGAAGGACAGCCGCTCCTCGGCGCGGCCCGTGGCGAAGTGCATGTGGCAGCGCACCCGCCAGAGGAACTCGTCGCAGCGCTCGAACAGCCGGTATTCCTCTGCCGTGAACAGGCCTGCATTCACGAGTTCGGCCTGATCGCGGACCCGGTAGGTGTATTTCGCGATCCAGAACAGGGTGTTGAGGTCGCGCAGCCCCCCTTTGCCGTCCTTGACGTTGGGCTCGACGAGGTACCGCGACGAGCCGGCCTTGGCGACGCGGCCGTCGCGCTCGCGCAGCTTCGCGTCCACGAACTCTGCGGCCGTGCCCATGACGAGTTCGCCGTCGAAGCGCGTCACCAGCTGCTCGAACAACGTGCGCGAGCCGAACAGGAAGCGGGCTTCGAGAAGCGCCGTGCGGATCGTCATGTCCGCGCGGCCCTCGCGCAGGCATTCCTCGACGGAGCGGGTGGCGTGGCCGACCTTCAGCTTGAGGTCCCACAGCACGTAGAGCATCGCCTCGACGACGCTCTCCGACCACGCGGTCTGCTTGTAGGGCAGCAGGAACAGCAGATCGATGTCCGAGCCCGGCGCCATCGTTCCCCGGCCGTAGCCGCCGGTGGCGACGATGGCGAGCTGCTCGCCGGTGGAGGGGTTGTCGTTCGGGTAGAGCCGCCAGACCACGGCGTCGAAGATCGCCTTGACGACGTGATCGGTCAGGGTGCTGAGCCGCCGGGCGCAGGCGATGCCGTTGCGATCCTTGAGGAGCTGGCGCTCGGCATCCTTGTGCCCGGCCTCGATGACCTTGCGCAGCTCGGGCACCAGGAGGGCGCGAAGCCGGGTCGGCTCCCGCGCGTCCCGGTCGAGCGATTCCAGGACCTTTTCGAGAGCGGGTGCGGCATCGAACATGATGCCCCGTTAGCATGTTACGGGCCGCGCGACAGCGGGCGCAGCTGGTTGGGATATCTTGTCTGCCGCAACGTAAAGTCGAAGAGGATCGTTCTCTTTTGCGGATTCCGGTTTGACGGAGCAAGCGGGGGTGACTTAGCGCTTCGGCCTTCTCGCTTCGGCGACGCTTCACGACCGACTGCCCGGGACCTCTCCATGCTCGACCGCCGCATCCTGCTTTCCGCCCTTGCCGGCACCCTTGCCGGCATCCTCGCGCTTGTGGGCATGCCGGCCGTGCCCCGTGCGGCCGACGTCAAGGAGATCCGGCTCGACTGGGCGACCTACAACCCGGTCAGCCTCGTCCTGAAGGACAAGGGCTTTCTGGAGGAGGCGCTGAAGGCCCAGGGCATCAAGGTGCGCTGGGTGCAGTCGCTCGGCTCGAACAAGGCGCTGGAATTCCTCAACGGCGGCGCCATCGATTTCGGCTCGTCGGCCGGCGCGGCGGCGCTCCTCGCGCGCATCAACGGCAATCCGATCAAGGTGGTCTACGCCTTCTCGCAGCCGGAATGGACGGCGCTCGTCACGCGCAAGGATGTCGGGATCGGCGGCGTCGCCGACCTCAAGGGCAAGCGCATCGCCGTGACCCGCGGCACCGATCCGCACATCTTCCTGATCCGGGCGCTGCAGGGCGCGGGCCTGACCGAGAAGGACGCCAAGCTCGTCCTGCTGCAGCATGCCGACGGCCGCACGGCGTTGGACCGCGGCGACGTCGACGCCTGGGCCGGCCTCGACCCGATGATGGCCGCCGCCGAGATCGAGAACGACGACGTGCTGTTCTTTCGCGATGCCGCGGCGAACACGTGGGGCGTCCTCGATGTTCGCGAAGACTTCGCCAAGGAGCACCCGGACCTGGTGAGGACCGTGATCGCGGCCTATGAGCAGGCCCGCGCCTACTCGCTCGCCAACCCCGACGCGCTGAAGGCCGCCCTCGTCGCGGCGACGAAGCTGCCCGACCCGGTGATCGCCCGGCAGCTGGAGCGGACCAACCTGGCGAAGCCCGCAATCGGCCCTGCACAGGCCGAGACGATCCGCGCCGCCGGGATAGCCTTGCAGCAGGCCGGCGTGATACCGGCGGGCACCGACGTCGCCGCCGCCGTCGACGGGCTGATCGACACGCGCTTCAACCCGCCCCCGGCCCGCTAGTTTTTTCACGTTTTTCCGGGTCCGGGCCTTTGGCTGCCGAGGTCGATCTCTCCGCCGCTCCGCCCGGCCCTGCGGTCACCGCCGGAGCGAAGGCGCTCCGGGGCGCCGGCTCCGCCCTGCGCTGGGGGCTCGGCCTCGCGGTGCCGCTGATCCTGGCGCTCGGCTGGGAACTCGCCGTCGGCTCCGGGCTCGCGCAGGGGCGCCTGATCCCGCCGCCGAGCCGCATCGCGGCGACCCTCTGGCAACTCGCGGCCTCCGGCGATCTCTGGATGCATGTCGAGGCGACGCTGATCCGCGTCGGCCTCGGTTTCGCCTTCGGTGCGGGGGCGGGCATTCTCGCCGGCACCCTCACCGCGACGCTGCCCTGGCTGCGCTGGCTGATCGACCCGACGCTTCAGGCCCTGCGCGCGGTACCGTCGCTCGCTTGGGTGCCGTTGTTCATCCTGTGGTTCGGCATCCTGGAGACGCCAAAGGTCGCGCTCATCGCCGTCGGCGTGTTCTTCCCGGTCTATGTCGGCGTCTCCGCCGCCATTGCCTCGGTGGACCGCAAGCTCGTCGAGGTCGGCCGCATCTTCCGCCTGTCGAAGACCGCGCTGGCCCGCCGCATCCTGCTGCCGGCGGTGCTGCCGGCGACGCTGACGGCGCTCCGTACCGGCCTCGGCCTCGGCTTCCTGTTCGTGGTCGCGGCCGAGCTGATGGGTGCCTCGGAGGGCCTCGGCTACCTGCTGGTCGACGGCCAGCAATTCGGCAAGCCCGACCAGATCCTCGCGGCCATCATCTGCTTCGCCATCGTCGGCAAGCTGGCCGACACGCTGCTGGTGACGCTCACCAACCCGCTGGTGCGCTGGCAGGACACGGCGCGGGAGACGCTGTAGGATCGGGGCGGCGTCACCGCTCGCGAGATTCTGTCATGCGCGAAGTCCAGGCTACCGAGGCCGATTGGTCCGATCTGCTCGACGAGGTCGAGAAGGGTGAAACCGTCGTGATCACTCGCGAGGGGCGGCCGGTGGCGCGGATAGTGCCGGAGTCGCGGCCTGCTCGGAGCCGTGCCGAGGTCCTTCGTGACATCGAAGCATTTCGGAGGAGAATGCCCCGGGTGACGCAAGACGAGATTTCGGCTTGGCGTCACGAAGGCCACAAGCGCTGATGGCTTTCGTGGTCGATGCATCGGCCATCGCCGCCTGGGTTCTTCCCGACGAGAGCAACCCCGTCGCCGATCTCGTTGCGGCACGACTGACCTCGGAGTCGGCTTCCGCTCCGGGCATTTGGTGGTTCGAGATCCGCAACATCCTCGTTATGGCCGAGCGCCGAGGACGGATCGTCCCGAACGATACCGTCGAGGCGCTGGCGCTCCTGACCGAACTCGAGGTCGAGCAGCCATCCGATGTGGACGAAGCGCTTCTGCTCGGCCTCGCGCGAGCCCACCGTCTGTCGCTCTATGACGCGGCTTATCTCGAACTCGCCGTCCGAACCAAACTACCGCTGGCAACGACAGATCGCGCGTTGATCAAGGCGGCGCTGGCCGAGGGCGTACCACTAATCGGCCTCGACGGCTGAGGGGTCGACCGATCCTACCCCTTCGCCCGCAACTTCACCCGAACCCGCCCATCGCGCACCAACGACGGACACGACCCCGGCACGACGCTGAGGATCGCCGAACTCGGGCACACGGCCCTGCAATTCAGCGCCGCCTCGATCTGGTTGCGGCCGCAGGCGTCGGCGGAGCAGAATTGGCCGAGGTCTTCGCAGGTGGCGAGGAAGCGGCCCGCCCGGAGCGGGGCTCCCGACAGGTCTGCGGCGGAGGCCGGGCCGAGGAGGAGCGCGGCGAGGAGCAGGCCGCGAAGGATGGTGGTCAAGGCCCGATACCCCGGCAGAGTGGACGTCGCTGCCTTAGCACCGCACAGGTCCAGGCGGATATGTCCCGTGGGCGACAGGCCCGCCGCGAATCTGCCGTCCGCGCGCGATGCCCTCGGCCTCTGCCGCGTGCTATCGAAATGCCACCATGCTGAGCCTCGACGCCCTCTCCAAGACCTATGCCGACGGCACTCACGCCCTCGACCGTATCGACCTTCAGGTCGCGAAAGCCGAGATCGTCGCCCTGATCGGCGGTTCGGGTTGCGGCAAGACCACCTTGCTGCGCCTGATCGCCGGGCTCGATACGGCGAGCGCCGGGCGGATCACCCTCGACGGCGAGGGCATCGCCGGCCCGCATCCGGGCGTCGGGCTGGTGTTTCAGGAGCCGCGCCTGCTGCCCTGGCTCACGGTCACCGACAATGTCGGCTTCGGCCTCGCCGACAGGCCGCGGACGGAGCGGCAGGAGCGCGTCGCGCATGCCCTCGATCGCGTCGGGCTCGGGGAGCACGGCCACCGCTGGCCGCGCGAGCTCTCCGGCGGGCAGCAGCAGCGCGTTGCGATCGCCCGCGCCTTCGTGGCGAGCCCCCGCGTCCTGCTCCTCGACGAGCCGTTCTCGGCCCTCGACGCCTTCACCCGCAAGGACCTGCACCGGCATCTCCTCGCCCTGTGGGAGGAGGTCCGGCCGACGGTGCTCATCGTCACCCACGACGTCGCCGAGGCGGTGGCGCTCGCCGACCGCGCCGTGGTGATGCGCCCCAAGCCCGGCCGACTCGACGAGACCCTGGCGCTGCCCATGTCCCGCCCGCGCGATCCGACCGCGCCGGGAAGCGAGGCCGCGACCCGGGGCATCCTCGCGGCCCTCGACCGCTCGCTGCGCCCGGTCGCGGCGCGGGCGAAGGTGGCCGAGGCGTTCGCGGGCGGCGGGTCTTTCTGAGCGCGCGCACCTGCGCTACGTCGCACCCATCGAACGACAACGACCGAACCGAGGACACGCCCGATGGACGCCACTGCTCTGCGCGAGATGCAGGCCCCGCTCAAGAACCGATACCGCGAGACGCCGGATTCGGCCGTGGTCACGCTGAAGGCCAAGGGCACGCTGGACGACACCTCCATCGCCTGCAAGGTCGAGACCGGGCGCGCGCTGGCCGTCGCCGGCCTGCACCCGGCCACCGGCGGCTCGGGCCTGGAGCTGTGCTCGGGGGACATGCTGCTCGAGGCCCTCGTCGCCTGCGCCGGCGTGACCGTGAAGGCGGTGGCGACGGCGCTCGAGATCCCGCTGCGCGCCGGCACGGTCAGCGCCGAGGGCGACCTCGATTTTCGGGGTACGCTCGGCGTCGACAAGGAGGCCCCGGTGGGCTTTCGCGCCATCCGCCTGAGCTTCGCGCTGGACACCGACGCGCCGCAGGAGAAGCTCGACCAGCTTCTCAAGCTCACCGAGCGCTACTGCGTCGTCTTCCAGACGCTGAACCACAAGCCCGAGTTGGCGGTGACGCAGACGCGCGGCTGAACGCTCAGCGCAACTGCACGCTGTCCACGACCTGCCGGAACAGCGACAGCGTCTCGTCGCGCTGGTCGGCGCGGACGACGCCGAGCGAGCGCAGGTAGCCGTCGGGATTGAAGCGGATGGTCTGGGTGACGACCACCGCCGTGCTGGTGGGGATGTCGTTGGCGCGGGCCACGATCTCGTGCCAGTCGATGCCGTTCTGGCGGTAGCTCTGCGAGCGCTCGATGACGAAGTCCTTCATCGTCTGGTTCGAGTAGAGCGCGGCGCGGGCGAAGGCCTCGCGCTGCTCGGCGGCCGGCGGCTGCTGCACGGCCTGCGCCAGCACCAGGATCGGCTGTTCCAGGTTGACCAGCTGGTCCTTCGGCCCGCGGGTCAGCAGCACGGAATTGCCGGCGAGCACCCGCACCGGACGAAAGCCGGCGAGGTCGGAGATCCGGAAGGGCAGCGCGTCGATCTGCTGGTCGAGGCTGAGCGCCGGACGCAGGGTCACGCCGAGCAGCATGGCCTTGATGGTCTCGTCGGTCTCGGCGCCGGGCGTGATCTGCGCGACGACGATGCCGGTCACGTCGGGGCCGTTCACGAGGAGCAGCCACTTCTTGATCGTCGGGCCGCCGGGGGAGATGGCCGGCGCTTCCGCCGACGGCGCGCCGGATGCGTCGGGCGTCGGAGCCGCCGGCACCGATTGCCCGCCGGTGAACAGGAGGCCGTCGAGCCCGCCCGACACCTTCACCGCCTCGCGCGAATCGACGGCAAAGCCCTGGCTCTTGAGGTTGTCGTCGGTGAAGCTCTTTTCGATTTCGGCATAGGCGCCGGCCGGCAGCTCGACCACCGAGACCATGGCGCCGCCCTCCATCCGCTCGAAGCCCATGAAGCGCTTGGAGGGGGCCATGTCCGAGGGCGGCTGGAAACCGAAGCGCGAGCTCGGCGGAAACACCGTCGCGTCGGCGCGTGCGTCCTCGATCGCGAGAACGGGCACGACGAGGCCGGCAACCAGCAAGCCGAGGCTGGCGATACGGCGCAGGGCAGGACGCAACGGCATCGGGATCGTGTCTCCGGAAGGCCCGGTCCGCCGGGCCCATACCCCGCGATGCGTCAGCCCGTCTCCGCCCGCTGTCAAGCGCCCGGAAGGACTTCAGGGCGGCGTGACGCGGCGCAGCGTGAGGTTGCAGCGCCCGCCGGCCGGCAGGAGGCGGCGCAGGAGGAGCGCGAGCCGGCCGGCTTCAGGCCGCTCCACGTCGGCGAAAAGCCCCCGCGGCGCGTCGATCAGGCGGTCGACGCCGTGGTGGATCAGCCGCGAGGCGCCGCCGATCACCAGCGCGTCGCCGCCGGCGAGGCGGATCGAGCGGGTCGGATCGGAGCGCGTCAGGCCACCGTAGCGGAACAGCGCCGTCGCGCCGAGGGACAGCGAGACGACGGGCGCGGACAGGTCGTCCTCGTCGCGGTCCTGGTGGAGGCCCATGCGGGCGCCCGTGCCGTAGAGGTTCACGAGACAGGCCTGCGGGGCTGCCGGGTATCCGCCGAGGAGGTTCCAGGCGCGCAACGCCGTGTCCGGAATCGCCGGCCAGGGAGAGCCGGTCTCGGGATGGGTCGGCTGGTAGCGGTAGCCGGCCCGGTCCGAGACCCAGCCGAGCGGGCCGCAATTCGTCATCCGCACCGAGAACGGCTTGTCCGTGCGCGGCATCCGCGGCGTGTAGGGTGGCGCGGCCTCGAACACCGCCGCCAGCTCGGTCGCGAGGCGCAGCTGCGCCGCGTCGTCGAGCCAGCCGGGATGGTGGATCAGGCCGGGCGCCAGCTCCACGGGCTGCAGAGGCTCAGACGTCGTGGTCGATGTCCTTGTCGAGGGAGGACTTCGACTCGACCGTGGTGTCGCCCTTGAGGTGGTAGACCAGGGGAATTCCCGTGGCGATCTCCAGGCTTGCGATGGTCTTGGTGGTCATGCCGTCGAGCACCATCACCAGCGCGCGCAGCGAATTGCCGTGCGCGGCCACCAGGACCGATTCGCCGGCCATCACCCGCGGCAGGATGCACTGGATGTAGTAGGGCAGCACCCGCGCGGCGGTGTCCCTCAGGCTCTCGCCGCCCGGCGGGGGCACATCGTAGGAGCGGCGCCACTGGTGGACCTGCTCGTCGCCCCAGCGCTGGCGAGCGTCGTCCTTGTTGAGGCCCGAGAGATCGCCGTAATCGCGCTCGTTCAGGGCCTCGTTGCGGATCGTCTCGACATCGCTCTGGCCCATCGCCTCCAGCATCAGGGAGCAGGTGCGCTGCGCCCGCTTGAGGTTCGAGGTGAAGGCGACGTCGAAATGCTGCCCCTGCGCCTTGAGCCAGCGCCCGGCCGTGCGGGCTTCCTCGACGCCGAGGTCCGTGAGGTCGGGGTCGCGCCAGCCGGTGAACAGCTTCTTGAGGTTCCATTCGCTCTGACCGTGGCGAGCGAGGACGAGCAGGCGCTCCATGAGCGTGGACTCCGGACGATGATGATCTCGCGGCGGGGTAGAGCCGCGTGCGCCTGAACGCGCCCTGACCGCCGGCTCCTAGCAGAGGCGTGGCCCGCGCCCAAGCGCGGGGGGCGCATCGGCCGGACGCCGGGCCCCCGACTTTGGTCCAGGGGTGGGCCTCTGACGCTCGGTATCCGTGCCTGGGAGTTGCAACGGGTGGTTTTGCGGCGCTCCGCTTCGGGGCGCATGATTGCGAGAGCGGCCGTAGCGCGATCAGCATCGCGCCGTGTCCGATCCGCATCGTCAGGAATTCGCCAGACGAACCTCGCTATGGCGCATGTTCGACAGATCCCCTTGCGCTTCCAGCACGCCACGATCGACGAGAGCTCTCACACGCTCTGCGAGAGCCTCGTCGACGAAACCAGGTCGGATACCCATGATTCGACCGACGACCATCGCGACCTTCTGCCAGTGGGCTGTGGCGACCATTTCGATAAGATCGTCGATGCTCAGATGTTCGTCGTAGAGGCCTGCCGCCTCGTCCGACATTATTTGCTTGAAACACCTGTCGAGGATCAGGCGCTCGTGCTTGTTCTCGCTCCAGATCATCGCCTGCTCCAAGAGCGCTCGCTGCTGAGATTTGTCTGTCGTGCGCAGCCCCTTGCCGAACTCGGGCAGAAACACCCCGAGGCGGTGGTTCGAGCGTTCGTACAGGGAACGGAGGGCGGTCGAGGTTCGGTCTGCGGTTTCGACGTCCGCGTCGCTCAGGACCGGCAAACACGCTTGAATTGCTCTGTCGAAGTCTGCCGGTTCGATGGCGTTCGGTCTCTGCCAATTCCAAACTTCAAGCGCGTGCAACGCTTCCCAAGTGACCTTGTCGTCCATCTTTCACCTCCGATGTCCGATCTCGTCCTGCCCGCACACAAGATGGCAACAATTCTCGAGACGGGCACGAGGCAAGGCGCGTGACGCATCTCTTGGATGCGCCGGTGTCACCGACGCGTAAGGCTGTCGAAGCGTCCGCTCTCAGGCTGTCGGTGAGCCGGTGGGAACGTCGTGGTCGGGGCGCAAGCGACTCCAGGAAACGGCTTCCATCCGTCAGGTTTCGATCCCTCTCCCAAAAGGCCTCACAACCCCAGCACGTCGTCCATCCCATAAAGCCCGGGCTCCTTGTCGAAGGCCCATTGCGCGGCCTTCAGGGCGCCGCGGGCGAAGATGGCGCGGTCCTCGGCGTGGTGGCTCAGCGTGATGCGCTCGGCGGGGCCGGCGAAGATCACGCTGTGGTCGCCGACGACCGAGCCGCCGCGCAGGGTCGCGAAGCCGATGTCGCCGGGGCGGCGGGCGCCGGTATGGCCGTCGCGGGTCGAGACGCGGGTGTCGGCGAGCGCCACGGCGCGGCCCGCGGCGGCGGCCTCGCCGAGCAGCAGGGCGGTACCGGAGGGAGCGTCGACCTTCATGCGGTGGTGCATCTCCAGCACCTCGATGTCGAATTCTTCGCCGAGGGTGGCGGCGACCTTGCGCACCAGGCTTGCGACAAGGTTGACCCCGAGCGACATGTTGCCGGAGCGCACGATGCGGGCGTGGTAGGAGGCGGCCTTCAGGCGCTCCAGATCCGCATCCGACAGGCCGGTGGTGCCGATGACGTGGACGATGCGGGCCTGTGCGGCGAGGTCCGCGAAGGCCACGGTGGCCTTCGGCACGGTGAAGTCGAGTACCGCGTCGGCCTCGGCGAAGACCGGCAGCGGATCGTCGCTCACCGCGACGCCGAGCGGGCTCAGGCCCGCCAGCGTGCCGGCATCCTGGCCGACGACGGCCGAGCCCTCGCGCTCGATGGCGCCGGAGAGGGTACAGCCCTCGGCCTCGGCCACCGCGCGGATCAGCATCCGCCCCATGCGCCCCTCGGCGCCCGTCACGACGAGCTTCATGCCGTCACTCCTAAACCGTCACCTGCGTCCCGACCTCCACCACGCGGCCGGTCGGGATCTGGAAGAAGTCGGTGGCGTCGTTGGCGTTCTTGGCCAGCGTGATGAAGATACGGTCCTGCCAGAGCGGCATGCCGGAATGGGCGGCCGGGCGAATCGAGCGGCGCGACAGGAAGAACGAGGTCGACATGATGTCGAACTTGAAGCCCTCCTTGCGCAGCAGCGCCAGCGCCTTGGGGATGTTCGGCGTCTCCATGTAGCCGAACTTCATCACGGCGCGGTGGAAATGCGGCCCCACCGGCTCGATGCGCACGCGCTCGGCGTCGGGGAAGCGGGGCGTGTCGACCGTCTCGATGGTCAGCACCACGTTCTTCTCGTGGACGACCTTGTTGTGCTTCATGTTGTGCAGGAGGGCTGCCGGCGCGATCTCGGGATCGCTCGTCAGGAACACGGCCGTGCCTTTCACGTGCTGGTACGAAGAACTCTTCTCCAGCATGCCGACGAGTTCGGTCAGCGGCACGTCGGTCTTGCGGGTCTTCTTCGTGAGGATCGCGACGCCGCGGACCCAGGTCCACATCATGATCATCAGCCCCCCGGCAAGCAGCAGGGGCACGTAGCCGCCCTCGTGCAACTTCATCAGGTTCGAGAGCAGAAACAGCGACTCGATGACGATGAAAGGCATCATGATCGCGGCCGCGATCAGCGGCGACAGCTTCATCACCTTCCACAGCACGACGTAGCCCATGGCCGCCGTGAGCAGCATCGTCCCGGTCACGGCGATGCCGTAGGCCGAGGCCAGGGCGGAGGACGAGCGGAAGACGATCGCGAGAATGATGACGCCGACGCCGAGCAGCATGTTGATCTGCGGCAGGTAGATCTGGCCGGAATGCGATTCGGAGGTGTGGCGGATCTCCATGCGCGGCAGCATGCCGAGCTGGATGGCCTGCCGCGACAGCGAGAAGGCGCCGGTGAGCACGGCCTGGCTCGCGGTCACCGTCGCCATGGTGGCGAGCAGCACCATCGGGATCAGGGCCCAGTCCGGCACCAGCTGGTAGAACGGGTCGGTCGTGTCGGGCTTGGCCAGCACCAGGGCGGTCTGGCCGAGATAGTTCATGACGAGGCAGGGGGCGACGAGGCAGAGCCAGGCGACCTGAATCGGCTTGCGCCCGAAATGGCCGAGATCGGCAAACAGCGCCTCGGCGCCGGTGACGGCGAGGAAGACCGCGCCCAGCGCCACCAGAGCGCCGGTGCCGTGCCCGAGCAGGTAATGCACCGCGTACCAGGGATTGAAGGCCCAGAGCACGACGGGGTTCGCCACCACGTGCGGCAGCGCCGTCAGCGCCAGCGCCAGGAACCACACCACCATGATCGGCCCGAAGAAGGTCGCGACCCGCGCCGTGCCCCGGCTCTGGACCAGGAACAGCCCGAGGATGATCACCACGGTGATCGGCAGCACGAATTCCTCGAAGGCCGGGGTGACGAGCTTGAGGCCCTCCACCGCCGAGAGCACCGAGATCGCCGGCGTGATCACCGAATCGCCGTAGAACAGCGAGGCGCCGAGCAGCCCGAGCATGAACACGATGGTCGAGCCGCCGAGCGCGTGGCGGGCCTGCGCCATCAGCGAGAGGATGCCGCCCTCGCCCTTGTTGTCCATGCGCAGCAGGATGATGACGTACTTGACCGTGACGATCAGCAGCAGCGCCCAGATGATCAGCGACGTGGTGCCGAGCACCTCGTCCTCGAGCAGGATGCCGTCGGCTCTCGCAGGCGCGAGTGCCTCGCGAAACGCGTAGAGCGGGCTCGTGCCGATATCGCCGTAGACCACGCCGACGGATCCGACCGCGAGCGACCAGAAGCCGGTCTTGGCATGGCCGTAGGCGGCCTCGTCGGAGGCGTCCACCGAGCCGGCCGAGGCGGCGACGGGGCCGCCCTCCCCGGGAGCCGGGCCGGAGGACACGCTCGACGTGACGGGTTGGGTCATGGGATCCGGTCGGTGCTCAGGCGTCTGACCGCGGAATCTGCCGGATCGGCATGACGGATACGCGTCGGCGGGCGTCGGGGAAGAACCAGGGGGGCGGCCGAAGCCGACCCGTCACTCGGCCGCGTCGCGCGTGCTGGTGCCGCTCGCGCCTTGCCCGAAGCGGCGCTCGATATAGTCGACGACGATGCCCTCGAAGTCCTTGGCAAGCGTCGGGCCGCGCAGGGTCATCGCCTTCTTGCCGTCGATGAAGACGGGGGCGGTAGGGGTCTCGCCGGTGCCGGGGAGCGAGATGCCGATATCGGCATGCTTCGATTCGCCGGGGCCGTTCACGATGCAGCCCATCACCGCAACGTTGAGGCCCTCGACGCCCGGATATGTCTTCTTCCATTCCGGCATGGAGGTGACGAGCCAGTTCTGGATGTCGCGGGCGAGTTCCTGGAACGTGGTCGAGGTGGTGCGGCCGCAGCCGGGGCAGGCCGCGACCATCGGCACGAACGTCCGGAACCCCATGGTCTGCAGGAGTTCCTGCGCCGCCTTGACCTCGACGGTCCGGTCGCCGCCGGGCTCAGGGGTCAGCGAGTAGCGGATCGTGTCGCCGATGCCTTCCTGGAGCAGCACGCCGATGGCGGCGGAGGCCGCGACGAGGCCCTTCGAGCCCATGCCGGCCTCGGTCAGGCCGAGATGGATCGCGTAGTCCGAGCGGCGGGCGACCTCGCGGTAGACCGCGATCAGGTCCTGCACCGCCGAGACTTTTGCCGACAGGATGATCTTGTCCTGGGGCAGGCCGAGTGCCACCGCGCGGTCGGCCGAGCCGAGCGCCGACTGCACCATGGCCTCCCGCATCACGGCGCGGGCATCGATGGGGCGGGCCGACCGGGCGTTCTCGTCCATCAGGTGGGTCAGGAGCTCGCCGTCGAGGGAGCCCCAGTTCGCGCCGATGCGGACGGTCTTGTTGTAGCGGATCGCCTGCTCGACGATGGTCGAGAACTGGACGTCCTTCTTGGCCTTGAAGCCGACGTTGCCGGGGTTGATCCGGTACTTGGCCAGCGCCTCGGCGCAGGCCGGGTGGTCCGTCAGCAGCTTGTGGCCGATGTAATGGAAGTCGCCGACGAGCGGGACGAAGCAGCCGATCCGGTCGAGCCGTTCGCGGATCTTCGGCACGGCCGCCGCCGCCTCGTCGCGGTCGACGGTGATGCGGACGAGTTCGGAGCCGGCGCGCGAGAGTTGCGCGACCTGGGCCACGGTGCCGTCGATATCCGCCGTATCGGTATTCGTCATCGACTGAACGACGATGGGCGCGCCGCCGCCGACGGTGACTGCACCTTCGCCGTGCCCGACCGTGACGCCCACCGAGCGGTGGCGTGGCAATGGACCTGCCACCTCCGGACCCGTCATGTTGGGGCTTTCGGGAGCGATCGGATTCGAGAGGGCGTCAGGGGCTTCCATGGCTTCCATCTGGGACCTTGGCGTCGGGCGGCTGACCCGGGTGCCATCCTATCCGATGACGCGAGCACTCGCGACCTGAGTTAGCTGTGACCGGCCGAAGCCATCGTCAACCATGCAAGACGCATGGCTGACGGCGACACCGCCGGCACGCCGGCATTTGGGGCGCTTCATGTCGCATCCCAGGCGCGATGTCGAGCCGGGGAGGCAGCTGTTGCCGCAATGCAGCAGGATCGTGGAGGAAGGGTCCGGTGTCCGGCCTTTCAAGGAGGAACCACGACGGACAGCCATGCGCTCCACCATTTGAACCAGCGGGCCTCAAGACCATTTATTGCTGCGCAGCATTACGGTTTGCGTTGCAACATCCCGTCGCGAGGTTCGCATGGATTACGCCGGCACCACGTCCGACACGACGCCCCCCTACACCGTCGTCCCCGAGGGAGCGGTCCAGGGCACGGAGCAGCCGAAGCCCTTCGACGGCAAGGGGCGTATCCTGGCCGGCCCGCGGGCCGAGAAAACCGTGGCGCTGGCGCTTCAGGGCGGCGGCGCGCACGGCGCCTTCACCTGGGGCGTGCTCGACGCCCTGATCGAGGACGGGCGTCTCGCCTTCGACGCGGTCACCGGTGCGAGCGCCGGCGCCATGAACGCGGTGGTGCTGGTCGACGGCTGGCTCGCGGGCGGCCCGGACGGCGCGCGTGTGGCGCTCGAGACCTTCTGGCACAATGCCAGCCTGGACGGTGCGATGCTGCCCTCGCAGCGCCGCGTGGTCAGCGGCCTGTTCGGGATGTTCCAGGACAATCCCGTCTTCGACTTCTGGATGAAGGCGTTCGCGCCGAGCCCCTACGTCTCCAATCCGCTGAACTACAATCCGCTGCGCAAGGCCCTGGTGAAGACCGTCGATTTCGGGCGACTGCGCGCGGCCGACACCGCCCAGGTCTACGTCTCGGCGACGAACGTCTGGACCGGCAAGCTCACGCTGTTCGAGCGCGACGGGCTCACCCCCGACCACTTGATGGCGTCGGCCTGCTTGCCCACAGTGTTCCAGGCGGTGGAGATCGACGGCGTGCCCTATTGGGACGGCGGCTATCTCGGCAATCCGGCGCTCTATCCCCTGCACCAGGACGACGCCGATGGGGCACGCACCCGCGACATCCTGATCGTGCAGATCAACCCGGTCGAGCGCCGCGAGACCCCGCGCACGCGGGACGCGATCGAAAACCGGCTCAACGAGATCACCTTCAACGCCAACCTGATGCGGGAATTGCGTGCCATCGACGTGATGCACCGGCTGCTCGCCGAGCAGACGCCGGGCGGCGAGAAGGACAACCGCGTCTTCGTCCATCGCATCGACGGCACCGAGGCGCTGGACGACTACGACGCTTCGTCGCGCCTCGACGCGCGCTGGAAGGGTCTCAAGCGCCTGCGCGACCGGGGGCGCGAAGCGGCGAAGCTCTGGCTCGAGGAGCGCTTCGACAGCGTCGGACGCGAATGCTCTCTGGATCTGAAGAGCGCGTATCAGTAGACGCATCAGCCGCTTGCGCCGGTGTGCGTGCGGTGGCGCACATGCTATGGCGTGCCGATGCGGGCCTTGGGATTAAAGCCCGGCATCGGCACGTTTCCCTATTATGATTTTCGACAGATCGCGCTCCAAGCGACCCGACATCGTCGATCTGCTGCCGCCGCTGCGGCGGTATGCCCGGTCGCTCACCCGCGATTCGTTGAAGGCGGACGACCTCGTCCACGATACGCTGGTGCGGGCGCTCGAGGCGAAGGGGTCGCTGCGGGCCAACACCAATCTGCGCACTTGGATGATGACGGTGCTGCACAACGTCTTCATCGACGAGCAGCGCCGCAAGCGGGTCGAGGCCCGCCATGCAGACGTGCTGGTTCAGCTGAGCGAGGACGTCGCCTTGCCCGCCCAGGAGGGGCAGGTCCGCCTCTCGCAGATCCGCAAGGCCTTCGAGACCTTGCCCGAGGAGCAGCGTGCGGCCCTCCACCTCGTAACCCTCGAGGGCATGGCCTATGCCGAGGCGGCGGCCGTGCTCGGCATCCCGATCGGCACGCTGATGTCGCGGCTCGGACGCGGCCGCGCGGCCCTGCGGGCCTTCGAGGACAACGAGCCGACACGCGTGCAGGACACCGTCAACGACGCGAGGCGCCCCAACGGCCCTCCTGAGCGTGGGCGTCCGCAGCTCCGCCTGGTTGCGAGCGACGGACGCCCGGAGACGGCCGACGGCGAACCGGCATCGGCCGATGCGTCGTCTCGCAGACAGGCCGTCGGCGAGGCGTGATCGTCGAAATTGAAAAACAAGACATGACGGGGCGGAATAGTCCGGAAAGGCAGGTGGCGTGATGATCGACCCGATCACGGAAAACGATCTCGCGGCGTACGTCGATGGCGAGCTGAATTCGATCCGGCGTCTCGATGTCGAGGCCCATCTCGCGCGCCATCCCGAGGATGCGGCGCGGGTCATGGCCGACATGCGCGACCGCGACGCCCTGCGCGAGATCTTCGCGCATGCGCCGGGTGCGGGGCCGGAGCGCCTGCGCACGTCCGCCCGCCGCCTCGACCGCTCGATGGCCTGGCAGCGGGTCGGCGCACGGATGCGCCGGGCTGCAGCCATCGTGGTCCTGGTCGGGGCCGGGTGGCTCGCCCATACCGATATCGGCACCTTCGGCGTGCCCGACACCTACGCCTCCACCATCGATCCGTCGCTGCTCGAAGAAGCGCAGCGGGCCCGTCAGGCCGTGCTGATCCGCGCGAAGACGCATTCGCAGCGCCCGGTCTCCACCTACGATCGCGCCGACCTCGAAGCGGCCACCGGCCTGTCCCTGCCGGAGCTTCCCGACGGCTGGAGCGTGCGCGACGTCCAGGTCTTCCCGGCGCGGCAAGGGCTCGGCGTCGAGGTGGCGATCTCCGCGGGGACGCTCGGCGACCTGTCGCTCTTCGCCACGCGGAAGGCCGAGGGCAAGAACGGCTCCGACGCCCTGAGCCGCTCGACCGACGGCGCCACCGCCTATTGGCGTGCGGGCCAGACCGCCTACGCCCTCAGCGCCAACGGCGACGGTGCGGAGATCGGCACCGCAGCCGCGAGGCTCGCCGCCAAATAGTCCATCCCCGGACCATGTTCGAGGCCGGGTATCGGCCGGCCTCCCTGCGCCAAGTGCTGCGCTCAAGTGTTGCGCCGTCGACACGATCCACACGTGCCTCGCGGCCTTTGAAGCGCCTTTGGCCTTGTCCGGGCGCATGAGCGCGCAACCGAAGACACACGTCACGACAAGAGCTTGACCGTTGTTCGGACGATGTGTCCGGCTTAACGATGAAGGGCAGTTTTAGATTCTGTCCAAACTGCTGGAATTGCAGAGCATTCCTGTCCCGTTACTGAATCCGTTCAATCTGCGGTCGGATTGGTGTCCGTCATGCAGATCTGGAATGCAGACGGGGCTGGCATCATGCGCACGACACGGGACGGCGTCTGCGGACGTCGCGGCATTCATCACGGCCTGATGGCCGGTGTCGCCGCGGCGGCGCTGCTCGCCGGCCTCGCGTCGGCCCAGGCCCAGGCGTCGAAGCCGCCGGGGACCTCGAACACCCCAGGCCCCGTCGCGGGCAGCACGACGACCCTCGACGAGATCTCGGTCGAAGGCCAGCTCCCGACCTTCGGCACCAAGGGCTTCGTCGCCACGCGCTCGACGGCGGGCATGAAGGGCAACGACTCGATCCTCGAGACGCCGGCCACGGTGAGCGTCATCACCCGCGAGGAACTCGACGTCCGCGGTGTGCAGGACATCAACACGGCAGTGGCCTACACGCCGAACGTCCAGGCCGTGGATTATCCCGGCGGCCAGGGCGGCCCGACCTTCACGCTGCGCGGCTTCAACGCCAACAACTTCGACAACGTCTACGAGGACGGCCTGCGCTACGGCTTCAACTCGTTCGACCAGAACATCGAGCCCTACGCCTACGAGCGCATCGACGTGATCAAGGGCCCGATCTCGGTGCTCTACGGTGCCGGGCAGCCCGGCGGCATCATCAACCTCGTCTCGAAGCGCCCGAGCTTCACGCCGTTCAACGAGGTCTTCATCCAGGGCGGCAACCGCAATCGCATCCAGGCCGGCTTCGACCTGACCGGCCCCGTCGAGGGCGCGCCGGACTTCGCCTACCGCATCACCGGCCTCGTCCGGAACGCCGACAGCCAGGTCAAGTTCACGCCGGACGACCGCACCTTCATTGCCCCCTCCGTGACGTGGCGTCCCGATTCCGACACCTCGCTCACCGTGCTCGCGAAATATGCCGAATATCGCGGCGGCGGCTCCGAGCAGAGCCTGCCGATCGTCGGCTCGATTATCCCAAGCGCCCGCGGTTTCTACCAGCGCGACCTCTTCGTCGGACAGCCGAACTTCAACACCGGCCTCCTGGAGAACAAGGAGGCCGGCTACATCTTCGACCATACCTTCGCTCCGGGCTGGCTCTTCCATTCCGCGTTCAGGGCCTACGAGACCACCTCGAAATACGACGCCACCGGCGCCGCGCCGGCCATGACGCCCGCGAATTTCCTCTCGGTCTCCGTCTTCCCCTATCTCCGCGATCAATCGAGTCAGGGCCTACTCACCGACAACCACGTCGAGGGCAAGTTCGATACGTTCGGCGTCCAGCACAACGTCGTCTTCGGCGTCGACTTCCAGAACTACTACCGCCGCGACGCACGGACGTTTCCGAACGGCTACCCGACGGCTGCCGCCAACCGGCTGATCGACCTGTATAACCCGGTCTACGACCTCTCGATCGCCTTCCCGCTGCGCACGAATGTCGGCACGCGCGCCTCGCAGCAGCAGACCGGCGCCTACTTCCAGGACCAGATGAAGTGGAACGGCTTCATCCTGACGGGCAGCGTGCGCAACGACTGGGTCGACCAGGAAATCCGCACGACCTTCAACTTCCCGAACCTGCCGCTCCCGACCTTGAACCGGACGACGGTGAGCCAGCAGAGCTTCTCCGCCCTGAGCTATCGCGTGGCTTTGGGCTACGAGTTCGATTTCGGCGTGGTGCCCTACGCGTCGTACTCGACCTCGTTCAACCCGCAGATCGCCGGGCAGCGCGCCAGCGGCGCGGCGCTCGACCCCCGCGAGGCGAAGCAGGTCGAGGGCGGCGTGAAGTGGCAGCCGGTGGGCACCAACCAGCTCTACACGGCCTCCTATTTCGAGATCACCCAGACCAACATCCCGCTGGCCGACCCGCTCAATCCCGGCTTCTTCATCCAGACCGGCGAGGCGGTCTCGCGGGGCTTCGAGCTCGAGGGCAAGGCGAATCTCTTCGAGGGGTTCAACCTGGTATTCGGCTACGCGCATCTCGAGACGGCAGTCACCAAGAACCCGACGAATCCGGCACTCGTCGGCAATCGGCTGCCGAACGCCCCGAACAACAGCGTCTCTCTGTTTGCCGACTATGCCTTCCCGCTGGGTTCGCCCTTCGGCGGCTTCCGGGCTGGAGCCGGCGTACGCTACATCGGGCAGCGCACCGACGCCAACAACGTCGACGACATCCCGTCCTATGCCCTGGTCGACGCATCGCTGAGCTACGACCTCGCCCAGCTCGATCCGGCCTGGAAGGGCGCCGTGCTCTCCGTGAACGCCACCAACCTGTTCGACCAGCGCTACTTCAACGCCGGCTTCTACACGGGCTACATCTTCGAGGGCTTCCGCCGCAGCGTCTTCGGCACCCTGACCTACCGCTGGTAGGCACGCTTTCCGCCACCGCGAAAACTCCGCTTCACGGCGGGGTTCCTGCGTTCTGCGGTGCATCCGCCCCGCGCCCGGTCGATGGCGATCCGCGCTCTATTCCCCGGCACGCGTGCCTGCCGTATGGCACGGGATCAGGTAGAACCGAGCGAGCGCCTTGGAAGAAGCCCTCTATCGATGGCTCGAAGCGACGGCGTCCGTTCGCACGGACGTGCTCGCGCTGCTCGGCGTGGGCTTTTCGCTGGCCGTGAGCATGCACGTACTGCTGCGCAAGCGGGTGGTCGGCGCGGCGATCGGCTGGATCGGGCTCGCCTGGCTGGCGCCGGTCTTCGGCAGCGCCTTCTACCTCACCTTCGGCATCAACCGGGTCGAGCGCCGGGCGCGCAAGCTCAAGCGCAAGCCCTCCCAGCAGATCGACGAGACCCCCCAGGCCACCGCCGTCGTACCGGAGGCCTATGCGGCCCTCGACCGGGCCGTACGTGCGGTCACCGGGCTGCCGACCGTGGCCGGCACCGCCATCGCCGTGTTCCGCAACGGCGACGAGGCCTATCCGGCGATGCTGGCGGCGATCGGCAGCGCGCGCCAGAGCGTGGCCATGTCGAGCTACATCTTTCGCGACGACGCCATCGGCCGGGAGTTCATCGCGGCGCTGAGCGCGGCCAAGGCGCGCGGCGCCGAGGTGCGGGTGATCGTCGACGGCATCGGCAGCGGCTATTTCAGGCCCGCCGCGTGGCGGCACCTGACCCGCGCCGGGGTGACGGCGGGGCTGTTCATGCATTCGGCCCTGCCCTGGCGGATGCCGTTCCTGAACCTGCGCACCCACAAGAAGGTCCTCATCGTCGACGGGGGCGTCGCCTTCACCGGCGGCGTCAACGTCTCCGACGGCAACCGGCTGGCGACCAAGCCGAGCTTCCCGATCCGCGACACGCATTTCCGGATCGAGGGTCCGGTGGTCGAACAGCTCGCCCAGGCCTTCGCCACGGACTGGGCCTTCGTCTCGGGCGAGGAGCTCGAAGGCGAACGCTGGCTGCCGCCGCTGACGCCCGTCGGGGAGATCACCGCGCGGGTGGTGACCTCGGGGCCGGATGCCGACATCGAGAAGATCGCGACCGTGATCCTTCAGGGGATCACGTGTGCGCGCAGGTCGATCCGCCTGACGACGCCGTATTTCCTGCCCAACGAGCTGATCACCAGCGCGCTCGGCCTCGCCGCCGCGCGCGGGATCGCTGTGGACGTGGTCATCCCCCGGCGCAGCGATCACCGCTTCGTCGATTTCGCGACGCGGGCGCATGTCGGGCCGCTGCTCGAATCCGGCGTGCGGATCTGGCTCGACGAGCCGCCCTTCGATCATTCGAAGGCACTGGTGATCGACCGGGAATGGAGCTTCATCGGCAGCGCGAACTGGGATTCGCGCAGCTTCCGGCTGAATTTCGAGTTGAACGTCGAGGTCTACGACACGGCGCTCGCCGAACGCCTGGACGACTTCATCCAGGCGAAACGGGAGACACAGCTGACGCAGGCCGATCTCGACGCCCGCGGATTGCCCGTCCGCCTTCGCGATGCAGCCGTGCGACTGCTGCTGCCATATCTCTGATCCGCCGGCGCTGCGGAGCGTCCTCCGTGGCTGGCGCGAGGTGCACCACGATCGGGCGATGGTCCGAGAGCCCGCGCGGCAGCACAGCGCGTTCGTGGCAGACGAGGCCGCGCACGAGACAGCGGTCGAGGCGCAAAGGCGCGACCCCGATCATGGCATGCGTCGACCGCCGGGGACCGACGTCGCGAAAACCCGGCAGCAGGGCCGGCCCAACGATGTTGTAGTCGCCGAGCACCGCGGCGCGGGCCGGCAGGTGCTGCTCGATGCGGCGGAGCTGGCGCCGGTTCAGCATCTGACCGTGCGAGAGATGCACGTTGGCGACGCCGAAATCGCCGAGGTCGAGCACCTGGCAGACCCGGTCGACGATGATCCCGGAGGGCAGAGTCACCACCTCCGGCGGCGTCGCCCAGGGCTCGCGGCTCCAGATCGCCGGGCCGTGAATCCGGCCGGGCAAAGGTGCGCGCGCAAAGACGCCGCCGATGCGGTCGGTAATTGCCGCGATGCCCTCGGTCGCCTCCTGCATCAGCACGAGGTCGGGCTTTTCGCGCTCGACGAGGGCGACGATGCACTCCACCGCCGCGCCGGTCCGGCGCAGCAGGTTCCAGCTCACGATTTTCTTGGCGCCCGGAGGAAGGGCGGTGCCCGCCTCGCGGTGGCGCGCGGCGGAGAGGTCGCGGAGGCGTCGAATCATGCGCGCAGGTTTCGCTCGCCGGTGTCTTTAGGATGGCAGCGCGGCCGTGTGACCGTCACGAAGACGTGTGGATCACTTCGCGGCCTTGGCTTTTTCGGCGAGGGACGCGAGCCCGGCTTCGTAAATTCCCGCGATCGTCGCCGTCGCCTTGGCGTCGTCCGCGCCTTTGGCCTCGAACACCCCGAACCACGTCACCCGCGAGCCCTCGCCGCCGGGCGTGACGGCCAGGGTCGAGATGTAGCCGGCCACCGGCAGGGGGCCGTCGAGGATCGCGTAGCTGTAGCTCATCTTGTCGTCGCTGCGGGACAGCTCGGTCTCGACGATGGTGCCGCCGCCGCCCTTCAGGGTCAGCTTTCGGATCGGCTTGCCGTCCTGCATCGAGGCCTCGCAGTTCTCGATGGCCGGATGCCAGTCGCCGATACCGCAGAAATTGCCGATGGTGTCCCAAACCTTGTCGGGTGGCGCAGCGACGGTGATCGCCTTGACCACTTCGAGCGCAGGCGCGGCCGTGGCCGTCAGCGCCAGAAGCGTGGCGGCGCAGAATGCGGATCTGATCATGGGACGTCCTCCGGCGCGGGCGCTTCTGCAGCGAACGCCTCGCGCGACAGGCCGGAACTAGCGGGCGCGCGCGACTTCGCCAGGGACGACGACGGAGCGCAGCGCCGCAGGACCAAGAAACCCGCGGTGTGCCGCCGGCGCCAGTTGTCCGTGAAGAGCGGCCGAGAGCAGTGCGCCCCGCCAAAGGTGCCCCTGTCGAGCGGCTTTTCCCCGTGGCATAGGTGGCGTCGACCGCCACTGCCCAGGAGACGACGCCCCGTGACAGAACCGAACCCGCGCCAGCCCGACCACGCCATAGAGCCGTTCTTCATCGAGCGCTGGTCGCCGCGTGCCTTCACCGGCGAGGCCGTGCCGGAATCCGAGCTGTTGCGGATGTTCGAGGCGGCGCGCTGGTCGCCGTCTTCCTACAACTCGCAGCCCTGGCGCTTCGCCTATGCGCTGCGCGGCACGCCCGAGTGGCAGACGTTCTTCGACCTGATCCTGCCCGGAAACCAGAAATGGGTGAAGGATACCGGCGCGATCCTGTTCATCGCCTCGAGCGAGAAGATGAAGGTCGGCGACGAACTGAAGCCCTCCGCCAGCCACTCCTTCGACGCGGGCGCGGCCTGGCAGAGCCTCGCGCTGCAGGCGACCCGGCAGGGCTGGCACGCGCACGCCATGGGCGGCTTCGACAGGGAGCGCGCGCCGGAGGTGCTGCGGCTGCCGGCGGATCACCGCATCGAGGCGGCCATCGCCATCGGCCGCAAGACGCCGCATGACAGCCTCACCGAGGAGGAGCGCGAGCGCGGCAAGCCGAACGGCCGCCGCCCGATCGGCGACTTCGCCTTCAAGGGCGGTTTCCCGCCTCGCGCAGACTAGCGACCCGACGCACGTGCTGACCCCCGCCTCCGACCATGCGGCGCTCGTCGCCGGGTTCTCCTGGGACATCCCCGACCGCTACAACATCGCGGCCGACGTCTGCGACCGCTGGGCGGCGCCCGAACCAGACCGCACGGCGATCCTGGAGGTCTCGGAGGCTGGCGCCGCCGCGCCGGTGAGCTACGGGCGGTTGCGGGAGGATTCGAGCCGCCTCGCCAACGCCCTCGCAGCACGCGGCATCGGGCCGGGCGACCGGATCGCGGTTCTGCTGCCGCAATCGGCGGCGGTGGTGGTCGCGCACCTGGCCGCGTACCGCCTCGGCGCCATCGCCCTGCCGCTGGCCGGGCTGTTCGGTGCGGAGGCGCTACGCTACCGGCTGACGGATTCCGGCGCGCGCGCCGTCGTCACCAACGCGGCCGGCCTCGCCAAGCTGGAGCCGATCCGCAACGCGCTGCCGGACCTTTTCGTCGTTGTCTCGGTCGATGGACCGTCCGACGGGGCCGAGAGCTATTCGGAGCTGCTGGCGGAGGCCTCGCCCGACTTCGCGACACACGACACCGGCCCCGACGATCCGGCGCTGATGGTCTACACCTCCGGCACGACCGGCCTCGCCAAGGGCGCGCTGCACGGCCACCGCGTGCTCCTCGGCCACCTGCCGGGCTGGGCGATGATGCACGATTTTCCGGCCGAAGGCGGCGGCCTGATGTGGACGCCGTCCGACTGGGCCTGGGCCGGGGGGCTGCTCAACGTACTGATGCCGAGCCTGCGCCGGGGCATGCCGGTGGTGGCGCGGCCGCTCGGCCGCTTCGAGCCGGAGGCGGCGTTCCGGCTGATCGCGGACTTGCACGTCACCAACGCCTTCCTGCCGCCCACCGCCCTGCGGATGCTGCGGGGCGTCGCGCGGCCGCGCGAAACCTTCGACCTCTCCGCGCTGCGCAACATCGCCTCGGCCGGCGAGGCCCTGGGGCCGGAGACCTTCGCCTGGGCGCGGGATGCGCTGGGGCTCACCATCGGCGAAGCCTACGGGCAGACCGAGTGCAACCTCGTCCTCGCCTCCTGCGCCCGCGCCGGCGTGGCGCGCCCCGGCTCCACCGGCATGCCGGTCCCTGGCCACCGCGTCGCGATCCTGCGCGATGATGGGAGTGAGACGGCGGTCGACGAGGCCGGCGAGATCGCCGTGAAGGCGCCCGACCCGGTGCTCTTCCTCGGCTACTGGAACCAGCCCGAGGCGACCGCTAAAAAATTCAGGGACGGCTGGTGGATGACCGGCGACACCGCCCGGCGCGACGCCGACGGCTACGTCCACTTCGTCGGCCGCGACGACGACCTCATCACCTCGGCTGCGTACCGCATCGGCCCGACCGAGATCGAGGATTGCCTGCTGCGCCACCCTGCGGTGGCCCTCGCAGCGGCCGTCGGCAAGCCGGATGCGCTGCGCACCGAGATCGTGAAGGCGTTCGTAGTCTTGCGCGAAGGGTTCGTCGCTTCGGATGACCTCGCCGCCGAGATTCAGGCCTTCGCGCGTAAGAACCTGTCGGCGCACGAGTATCCGCGTGAGGTCGCCTTCCTCGACGCCCTGCCGATGACAACGACGGGCAAGATCATCCGGCGGCAGCTGCGGGACGGAACCGCGTAAGGCGGTTCGGGTCTCCGTCATCGCGCGCGCAGCGAAGCGATCCAGGGCCACATCCGCGACGACCTGCGTGTTGGCCCTGGATCGCTTCGCTGCGCTCGCGATGACGGGCGGGGTACCGGCCGCATTTATACCGTTTCCGGCTGAATCGTTCGGCATGGCTCGCGCGTCTCCTCCACCTTTGGGGGAGGTGGCCGCGAAGCGGACGGAGGGGGCGGCACTGTCGTTTCTCAGTACCGGGCGTGGTGCGGCCCACTCCACCGCGCTTCGCACGGTCCCCCTCGCCCAGCGGGCGAGGAGATGCACGAAGACCGCTTCGATCAATCGGAAACTGCCTCACACCGCCAGCGTCGTCTTCACCGTCTCGACCAGTTGCTTCAGGCTGAACGGCTTGGCGAGGTAGTCGAAGGACTCGCCCTCGTGTAGGTTCTTGCGGAAGACGTCCTCCGCGTAGCCCGAGACGAAGATCACCTTGAGGTCGGGCCGGTGCTTGCGCAGCTCGCGCAGCAGGGTCGGCCCGTCCATCTCCGGCATCACCACGTCCGAGACGACGAGGTCGACGGCGTAGTCGTGCTCCTCCATCAGGCGCAGGGCTTCGGGGCCGGAGGCTGCCGCGAGCACGGTGTAGCCGCGGGCCATCAACGCGCGGGAGTTCACGGCACGCACCGGATCCTCGTCCTCGACGAGGAGGATCGTCGCCTGCCCCGTGGTGTCGGCGGCGGGAGGTGCTGAGGGCGTGCCCATCGGGGCAGGCTTCTGCAGCGCCTCGCTCAGGCGCTCCTTCGCGATCTTGGCCGAGGTGGCGGGGCGCGGCGGCGGCTCGATCGCCGGCACGGCGGTCTCGTCGACGGCGGGCTCGGCCTCGGGGATGTGGCGCGGGAGGTAGATCCGGAAGGCGGTGCCCTCGCCGACCGTCGACTGGACGTCGAGGGTGCCGCCCGACTGCTTGACGATGCCGAACACCGTCGAGAGGCCGAGGCCGGTACCCTTGCCGATCTCCTTGGTGGTGAAGAACGGCTCGAAGATCTTCTCCATGATCTCGGGCGGGATGCCCTCGCCGGTGTCGAGCACCTCGATCAGCACGTGCTCGCCGGCCGGCACCTCGGCCGGGCGCGCTTCGCCCTCCGTGACGTTGGCGGTACGGATCAGCAGCTTGCCGCCGGTCGGCATGGCGTCGCGGGCGTTGACCGCGAGGTTCACGATCACCTGCTCGAACTGGTTCACGTCGGCCTTCACCGGCCAGATGTCGCGCCCATGCTTGAGGTCCAGCGCCACGCGCTCGCCGAGGAGGCGCTTCAGCAGCAGGGTCAGGTCGGCCAGCGCCTCGCCGACGCTCATGACCTCCGGCCGCAGGGTCTGGCGGCGCGAGAAAGCCAGCAGCTGGCGCACCAGGCTCGCGGCCCGGTTCGCGTTCTGCTTGATCTGCATGATGTCCTGGAAGGCGTGGTCGGTCGGCCTGTGGCTCGCGAGCAGCAGGTCCGAGTAGCCGATGATCGCCTGGAGGACGTTGTTGAAATCGTGCGCGATGCCGCCGGCGAGCTGGCCGACGGTGTCCATCTTCTGGGCCTGGGCGACCTGCTGTTCGAGCTGGCGCTGGGCGGTGGTGTCGAGGGCGTAGAGGATCACGCGCTCGCGGTCGGTCTGCGCGGGCGCGCTGTCCTTCGATCCGTCCTTGGCAGCCTCCTTGGCCGCCTGCGGCGCGTCGCCGTCGGCCGGGCTCATCCAGACGCGGACCGAGCGGTTGCCCGGGCCGGCCAGGGCCACCTCGATCGGCTCGATCTCGCCGGTGCCGCTGGCGGCCTTGATCAGCGCGGCCTCCAGCGTGCCGCGGTCGCGCTCCAACACCGCCTCGCGCATCATCGGCTCGGGCGCGTCGCTGGCCGCGCCCTCGCCGGGCTGGCGCGGCATGGCGGTGAAGAGCCGCACGAACGAGGCGTTGGCGCGGGCGACCCGGCCGTCGCGGTCGACGGTGGCGATGGCGATCGGGCTGTTGTTGAGGAAGCGCGCGAGCCGCACCTCCGCCGCGCGCTGCGGCTCGTCGCTTTCGGCGCCGGCCGAGCGGTTCAGCACGAAGGTCCGCGAGGGGCCGGGCTTGCCGTCCTGGCCGTAGGCGACGCGGTGGTAGAGGCGCGCGGGCAGCGGATGGCCGTTGCGGCGGCGCAGGTCGATGTCGAAGCGGTCGGTGCGGACCTCGCCCGGCATCCCGGCCGCGCCGGTGAACACGTCGGCCCCCGGCGCGATCTCGAGGAGCTTCAGGCCGCCCGAGCCGACCGTGGCGAGGTCGTAGCCGAGCCAGGAGGCCAGCGTCGCGTTCATGTAGACGACCGAGCCGGCGCCATCGATCGAAAGGAAGCCGGCCGGCGCGTGGTCGAGATAGTCGATCGCGTGCTGGAGTTCCTGGAAGACGTTCTCCTGGCGCTCGCGCTCGTGGGTGATGTCGCTGACCGTCCAGAGCGCGGCGTTGCGGCCGTGGCGGGCGACCGACCGCACGGAGATGCGATACCAGGCGGCGTCGCGTTCGGCCGCGCCCACGGGGGGCGGAGCCATGCGGATCTCTTCCGTGTGGCCACGGTCGTCGCGGGCGGCCTGGGCGAGGCGGTAGACTGCCTCGGACACCTCCGGCGCGCCGACGAAGATGCGCTCCACCGGGCGCAGCGTGTTGAAGCTGTCGCCGCCGGCGAGCCGCATATAGGCCTCGTTGGCGTAGATCAGGCGGCCGCCCTCCTCGACCACGACGGTGCCCTCCGGCGCCGCGTCGACGATGCCACGGGTGATGTCGTCGCGGCCCGAGCGGCCGGCGAGCTGCAGCGCGCCGATCGCCAGGGCGAACAGGAAGAAGACGCCGGCCATCGCGAGCAGGGCCAGCAGGCCGAGGATCAGCGGCTGCGCCTGGTCGCTGGCAACGAAGGACAGGCCCACCGCCGCGCCGACGAGTAGCCCCGCCAGCATCAGCAGCAGGCCGACGCGGCCGGGCCGCTCCGACCGGTCGATCGACGTCGCCCCGGGGGCTGCCGCCGCTGCTGCGCTCTCCTCAGCCATCAGGCCCCATCCATCCGTCGAGCCCTGTCCTGCCGCCCGCACGGGCCCGGCGGAAACGTCAGCGAAGCGACGGAAAAGTCTCGCGAAAAAAGGTGGATAAACCGTGGCGTTCCGCGCCGGTACGGCCCGTCGCGTCACGCCGCCCGTTTGCGCAGGCGAAGCACGAAACCGATCACCTCCGCAACCGCGCGATAATGCTCAGCCGGGATCTCGTCGTCGATCTCGACCGTGGCGTGCAGCGCGCGGGCCAGCGGCGGATTCTCCAGCACCGGCACGCCCGCCTCGGTGGCGACCGCGCGGATGCGGAAGGCGAGGGAATCGACGCCCTTGGCGACGCAGATCGGCGCGCCCATGCCCGGCTCGTAGCGGAGCGCCACGGCGTAGTGGGTCGGGTTGGTGATGATGACGGTGGCGGTGGGCACGGCGGCCATCATCCGCTTCTTCACCCGCTGATGCATGAGCTGCTTGCGCCGGCCCTTCACCTCGGGGCTGCCCTCGCTCTCCTTGTGCTCCTGCTTCAGCTCTTCCTTCGTCATCCGCAGGCGGCTCCGCCAACGGTGGCGCTGGTAGAGCGCATCGCCGAGCGCGATCGCGACATAGGCCGCGAGCACGCCGCCCATCATCTTGAGGGCGAGCGCCAGCACCGCCCGCAGGCCCGCGGCCGGATCGAGCTGCGCGAAGGCCTCGAGCCGGTCGTGCTGGCCCCACAGGATGGTGCCGCCGACCACGCCGACCACGCCGAGCTTCGCCAGTCCCTTGCCGAACTGGACGAAGGCCTCGATGCCGAGCAGGCGCTTCATGCCGGCCATCGGCGAGATCCGCTCGAATTTCGGGGCGAGGCTCTGCGCCGTGAAGACCGGCGGATGCTGGATCATGCCCGCCGCCAGCGCCGCGGTGGCGACCATCGCAGCCGGGATCGCGATAGCCTGCAGGAAGATGATCAGGACGCGGCCCGCGAGCCCGGCATAGGCCTGCGGATCCGACGGGATGGCGTGGGCATGCGCCAGGAAGCCGCGGATGTCGGTCATCAGCTTCGTCGCCACCGGACCGGCCGCGAGCATCAGTGCCAGGGTGAAGGCCCCCAGCATGAAGAAGGTGTTGATCTCGACCGAGTTCGCGACGTTGCCCTTCTCGATCGCCTGATCGATGCGCCGTTGGGACGGTTCTTCGGTCTTGTCTTCCTGGTCGGCGCCCTCTGACATGGCTCAGTAGGCTCCGGAGCGCTGCGCGCTCGGCATCGGCGCGCCCGCTACCGCCCGACGAGATCCCCGAGATACCGGCCGAGATCGTCCAGAAAGACCCCCATCACGACGCCGAGGGAGGCGAGCAGGATCAGCATGCCGAGCAGGATCGAGGCCGGCACCGCGACGAAAAAGACCTGAAGCTGCGGCATCAGCCGCGAGAGCACGCCGAGCCCCAGATTGAACAGGATCCCGAAGGCGACGAAGGGCGCCGAGATCTGGATGGCGAGGGTGAAGCCGCGCGCGACCGCCTTGATCGCGAGCTGCGCCGCATCGCCGAAGGCCGGCAGGTCGTTCGGTGGAAGAAGCACGTAGCTGCGGCCGATCGCCTCGAGCGCGAGATGGTGCAGGTCGGTCGCCAGGATCAGCGTGACCCCGAGCAGGGACAGGAAGTTGCCGAGCGTCACCTGCTGCGAGGCCGTCATCGGGTCGACGGTCATGGCGTAGGACAGGCCGAGGGATTGCGAGATCACCACGCCCGCCGTCTGCAGCGCGGCGAGCACCATGCGCACGGTCAACCCGAGCACCAGACCGATCAGGATCTCGCCGAACAGCACGCCCATCAGCGCCGGCCCCGCGATGGCGCCGCCCGTAGCCGGCAGGAGCGGGCGGACGGTGGGAAACAGCACCAGCGTCACCAGCAGGGCCAGCGACAGCCGCAGGCGCGCCGAGATGTTCTGCTCGCCGAGGCCCGGCATGAGCATCATCATCACGCCCACGCGCCCGAAGGTCAGCAGGAACGCCGCCGCGATGCCGGGCAGGAGGAGGTTCATGGCCCTTCATAGCAGAAGGCCGCCTCACCCGCCGGACGCGATGCGTTCGGCGATGCGGCCCATGTAGGAGGCGAGCGCGTCGCCCATGAACGGCAGCATGAACAGCAGCGCGGCGAACACGGCGACGATCTTCGGCACGTAGATCAGGGTCTGTTCCTGGATCTGCGTCAGCGCCTGGAACAGCGAGACCGCGAGACCGACGATGAGCGCCACGATCATCAGCGGCCCCGCCACTTTGAGGAAGGTGACGATCCCGTCGCGGGCGATGTCGAGGATGGCGAGGCCGGTCATTGATTTTTGGGACTTTGCGCTGCGGTTTCTTGTTCCCTCTCCCCTCTGCGGGAGAGGGTGGCCCGCGAAGCGGGTCGGGAGAGGGGAGCGACGGTTCCGGAGAGGGCGCTCCCCTCTCCCGACCCTCGCTGACGCGAGGGCCACCCTCCCCCAATCCCAAGTCGGGCCTGCCCGACTTGGGCACTTGAAGTGCAGATCTCGGGCAAGCCCGAGGTCTGTGGGGGAAGGGAAGAAACCGCGCGCTAGATCGGCATCCGCATGATCTCCTCGTAGGCCGAGATCACGCGGTCGCGCACGGCCACCAGGGTCTGGAGGGCGGTCTCGCTCTCGGCCACCGCGGTGACGACGTCGATGACGTTGGCCTTGCCGGTCGCGGCCGAGAGGGTCTGCGCGTCGGCCTTGGCGCCGGTCTGCGCCACCGTATCGAGGGCCTGGGTGAGCAGCGAGCCGAAGCCGCCGCCGGCCCCGCTCGCCTGCATCGGCTTCGGCGCTGAACCCGGGCGGGCGATGGACTGGGCGGCGGCGTAGGCGCCGGCGGCGAAGGCGGAGGTGGCCATGGCGGTCAGGCCTTCAGGATTTCGAGGGTCTTGGAGATCATCCGCCGGGTGGCGGTGACCATGTTCAGGTTGGCCTCGTAGGAGCGCTGGGCCTCGCGCATGTCCATGTTCTCGATCAGCCCGTTGACGTTGGGCATCGAGACCTCGCCCCTCGCGTTCGCCGCCGGGTTGCCGGGGTCGTACTTGGTGCGGAAAGCGGTCTGGTCGCGCCGGACCCGGCCGGTCTCGACGAGGGTGGCGCCGAGCTCGTTGTCGAAGCGGCTGGTGAAGGTCGGCACCTTGCGGCGATAGGGTTCGCCGCCAGGGGTCTTGGCCGAGGAATCCGCGTTGGCGATGTTCTCCGCGATGATCCGCATCCGGCCGGACTGGGCCTTGAGCCCCGAGGCGGCGATGCCGAGCGTCTTGAGGAAATCCATGGCGAGCTCCTGTTATCCGGCTCAGCGCTTGCCGACGGCGATCTTCAGGGCGTCGAGGCTCTTCTGGTAGAGCGAGGCGACCATCTGGTAGTCGCTCTGGTTCTCGCCGGCCTTCATCATCTCTTCCTCGAGATTGACGCCGTTGCCGCCGGGGCGGATCTCGAAACCCTTGAAGCGCTTGGGGGTCGCGTTCGGCCCGTCGGCCGTGGCGAGGCCGATATGCTTGACGTCGGTGCGGGCGAGCCCGTCGCCGCCGACGATCGCGGCCGACGGTGCGGTCATTCCGCCCGGCCCCGAGGAACTGCCGATCTCGGCGAGGTCGCGGGGCTTGAAGTTCGGCATGTCGGCGTTGGCGACGTTCTCGGCAAGCAGCGCCTGGCGCGCCTGGTGCCACTGCATCTTGTTGCGCAGCATGCCGAGGATGGGCAGGTCGGTGAAGGACATCGCGGCCGATCCTCGCCCCGCCGCGGCGGCTTACCCGGCACGGATTGCCGAGCGGCCCGCTCCGGGTCGGCAAAATCTGCCGCCTCCATGGTTAACGTCGCGTTAAAGCGTGGGCGGATGGACCGCCTTCGGACTTGCGGCCGCCCGGGATGCCGGATCCCTGCGCGAAGCTGTTAACGAAGTTTTTACCTTTGTTGCCCGCGGCGGGGCCGGACGCGATACTCTCGCGCGGCGTCGCATGCCCGGCCGGCTTGGCCCGGACAACGAGAGTGTCCCGTCTTGCCAGAGTTCTTCAGTTCGGACGGACCCTACTACTTGCAGTTCCTCGTGATCTTCCTCGTCATCCTCGTCCTGCTGATGGGCGTCGTGCTGCTGTTTCGCCGCGTCGCCGGGCGGGGATTGTCCCTGTCCGCGCGCGCCACCAACCGCGCGCGCCAGCCCCGGCTCGGCATCGTCGACATCTACGAGCTAGACCGGCAGCGCCAGCTCATCCTGCTGCGGCGGGATAACGTCGAGCACCTGCTGCTCGTCGGCGGCCCCAACGACGTCGTGGTGGAACGCAACGTGATCCGCGGCGCCGGCTCGCGGCTGCCCGGCGAGAACCTGATGCGGCCCGATCCCGCCTCCGGCACGTCGGAGGAAGAGGACGCGGAGACGGAACGCCCGGCCCTCGGCGCCTCGTCCTTCGAGATGCCGCTGGTGGTGCCGCCGCCGACTTCCAGCCGGAACGGGCATGACGGCCCGGCCGCCGGCCGGCCGCAGCCACTCGATCCCGCCCTGTTCTCGCCCGAGGCCGCCCCCGAGGACAGGACCGTCGCCGCGTCCCTGAAATCCCGTATCGGCATCTCGCAAGTCGGCCGCATCCTGCGCCGCACGCCGCCGCCGCTGGTCGAGCCGCGCCCGGACGCCGCCTTCGAGCACGGGCGGCCGGTGCCGCCGCCGGCCGACGCGGCGGCCGAGCCGCAATCGATCGTGCCGCCCTCGCTGATGTCCTCAGGCCAGCCTCGACCGATCGATCCGGCGGCCTTGTCGGACATGACCCGCCAGCTCGAGACCGCGCTGCGCCGGCAATCCACCGCAGTGACGCCGCCGCCCGGCCAGGCTGCCCCGCCGCCGCAGACGCCTGCCCCGCAACCGGCCGCGACGCCCCCGGTCTTCGTCGAGCCGGTGATCGCCACGGCCTCCCCGCGGCCGACCCCGTCCTTCCTGATCGGACGGGCCAACGCGGTTCCACCGCCTGCCGCGCCCGAGCCTGTCGCGCCGGAGCCTGCCGCGCCCGAGCCTGCGCCCCGGCCCGATCCGATCGCGGCGGCGATGGCCGAGCCCCCGGCCCCGCCCGCAGTTCCGGAACCTCCGCCTGCGCCTGCGCCCGAGGCAAAACCCGCGCAGCCGCCCGGCGGCACGCCGTTCACCGTCGAGGAGATCGAGACGGAGTTCGCCCGGCTGCTCGGCCGGCCCCTCGACCGCAAGACCTGAGAGAACGGCGGGCCGGCGTGGCCGCGCGCCGCTTGTGCCCAGGGCCGGCGCGACGCAGGTTGCCGGCGCGATGAAGCCCTCGAATCGAGCCCTGATCCCCGTCCTTCTCGGCCTCGCCCTCCTCGGCGCGAGCGCCGGTGCGGCGCATGCGCAGAGCCTGAACCTCGATCTCGGCACCGGCGGCACCACCGAGCGGGCGCTGCAGCTCGTCGCCCTCGTCACGGTGCTGGCGCTGGCGCCCTCCGTGCTGGTGATGGCGACCTCGTTCACGCGGATCGTGGTGGTGCTCTCGATCCTGCGCTCGGCGCTCGGCACCCAGACCGCACCGCCCAACGCCGTGATCACCAGCCTCGCCCTGTTCCTCACCGCCTTCGTGATGGCGCCTGTGGGCAAGGAGGCCTACCGCAACGGCATCGAGCCGCTGCTCGCCAACCAGATCACGCAGGCCGTCGCCTTCGAGCGGACCACCGCCCCGTTCAAGACCTTCATGCTCAAGAACGTCCGCGAAAAGGACCTCAAGCTCTTCCTCGACATGGCGAAGGTGCCGGTGCCCTCCGGCCCCGAGGCGGTGGGCCTCGAGATCGTCACCCCGGCCTTCATGATCTCGGAGCTGCGCCGCGCCTTCGAGATCGGCTTCCTCCTGTTCATCCCCTTCCTGATCATCGACCTCGTCGTCGCCTCGATCCTGATGGCGGTGGGCATGATGATGGTGCCGCCGGCCACCGTCGCCCTGCCGTTCAAGCTGATCTTTTTCGTATTGGTCGACGGCTGGACGCTGGTCGCGGGCTCGCTGGTGCAGAGCTACGGAGGGTAGCGGCCGCCGATCTTTGCCAGCCGCTGCGTCGCCTCCCCGGCGAGGAGGCGCGTCAGCGTGGCGGCGCCGAGATCACGGGCCAGCGCCGCCGCCTGCCCGGCCCAGAGCGGCGAGAAGTCGCCCTGCCCTCGTGCTTCCGCCGCCGCCCGCAGCGGCTGGAGCGCGACCGCCGCCTTCGGAAAGGCCGGTGCGTCTTCGCAAAGCGGCCCGAGCTCGCGCATCGCACGGTTGAACAGGCCGCGCGCCGGGCGCCCGGTGAAGACGTCGGTGATCGCGGTGTCCGTGTCGCGTGCCGCACGGAGCGCCGCGCGATGGACCTCGGAAATGCCGGCTTCCGGACAGCGCAGGTAGGCGGTTCCGATCTGCACGGCGGCGGCGCCCAACGCGAAGGCGGCGGCGATGCCGCGCCCGTCCGCGATCCCACCGGCGGCGATGACGGGCACGCCCACGGCGTCGGCCACCTGCGGCAGCAGGGCGAACAGGCCGGGCTGTGCGGCCAGCTCACCCGGCAGAAACATCCCGCGATGGCCGCCGGCTTCCGCGCCTTGCGCGATCACCGCGTCGACGCCGCGCGCGTCGAGCCAGCGTGCCTCGGCCACCGTCGTCGCCGAAGCGAAGACGCGGCAGCCCGCGGCCCGCACCCGGTCGAGCAGCGCCGCGTCCGGCAGGCCGAAATGGAAGCTCACCACCTTCGGCCGCAACGCCTCGACGACGGCGCACATCTCCGCGTCGAACGGCGCCCGCTTCGCCATGGGCGTCGCGGCGGCCGGATCGAGGCCGTACTCGCGGTAGTAGGGACCGAGCCGCGCGAGCCATCCGGCATCGCGGGGCGCATCGTCCGCCGGCAGCGCGTGGCAGAAGAAGTTGAGGTTGATCGGCCCGTCGGCGCTCTCGCGGATCGCGGCCACGGCCGCCCGGACCTGCTCGGCCGTCGATGCCGCGCAGGCCAGCGATCCGAGAGCGCCGGCACCCGTGACGCAAGCCGTGAGCGCCGCCTTGGCGCCGACCATCGGGGCCAGGACGATCGGATGTTCGATCCCGGCAAGGTCGAGGATGCGGCGGTCGGGCCAGTGCATGACTGAAGTTCCGCTCGATCTGGAGGGTCGCGGGCCAAGTCGCCGTGCGATTGCAGTTTCGCCGCACCTGACATAGGTCCGCTCGTGTGTTCAACCCACACGCCGGAAGCCGATTTAGAATGAATTTCAACAACATCACCCTATCGTGGGCGCCGCGGATGCTGAGCATCCTGCGGATCGTCGCCGCACTGCTCTTCATGGCGCACGGCACCCAGAAGATCCTCGGCTTCCCGGCCAGCAGCATGAACCCGGCGATGTTCTCGCTGCCCTGGATCGCCGGCATCCTCGAACTCGTCGGCGGCGCGCTGCTCGTGATCGGCCTGTTCAGCCGGCCCGTCGCCTTCATCCTCTCGGGCCAGATGGCCGTCGCCTATTTCCTGGCCCATGCCCCCAAGAGCTTCTTCCCGGCGCTGAACGGGGGCGATGCCGCGATCCTGTTCTGCTTCGTCTTCCTCTACATCGCCGCCGCCGGCCCCGGCCCGCTCAGCGTCGATGCCCAGATGCGCCGCGGCACCGACAGCTACTGACGCTCACGTCGTCACGGCGCTCAGGTAGGCGATCGACGCGAAAAACCCCAAGGCCGTACGGATCGCGTGGAGCGATCCCCAGCGCAGGATCAGCGCCCGGCTCTCCGGCCCCGCCCCGGCGGGGTCGGTCGCCATCAGGCGCTTGTTCACCGGCAGGATCAGCCGGAGGGTGACGGGAAGGTTCGCCAGCATCAGCAGCGCCCCGACGATCCAGCCCGCATGGTCGGTACGGATCCAGGCCGCGAAGCCGAGCACGAAGCTCGCGAGCACCAGCGAGACCTGCATCACCGTCGCCCGCGCATAGGACGGCTTCCATTGGCTCAGCAGGGCGCGGTCGTCGAGCCCAAGCCGGGCCGGCTGCTCGACCGCGTTGATGTAGAACGCCGCCCCCGTGAACAAAGCGGCGGCGAAGAACGCCAGGTGACCGAGGATCATGCCGGGTTCTCCTTCCGCAGCGTCGCCTGACCGCTTTCGAGCCGGCGGCGCAGAGCGCGCAGCACGCCCGTCGCCTCTTCGATGGCATCGTCCGGCAGCTCCCGCGCCAGGGCCGCCGCCCAGGGCGATTGCCGGGCCGCCGCCTTGGCGTACACGGCGCGGCCGCGCTCGCTCATGAGGACGAGCTTCGCCCGCTGGTGATGCGGATTGGCCGCGAACGTCACGAGGCCCGAGGCGTCGAGCTCGTTGGCGATGCGCTGCACGTTCTGCCGCGACAGCCCCATGGTCCGCGCCAGATGCGCGACCGGCGCCGGTGCGGGCGACAGCGCCACCGCGCCGAGCACCTGCCAGCGGGCGCTGGTGAGTCCGAGATCCTGCAGCAGCGCGTCGCCGGCGGCGAGCAGGCAGCCGTTCAGCCGGAAGCTCTCCAGGATCAGCTCCGTGATGGCGTCGCCGTGCGGCATGGCATCTTGTTGTCGATTCGACAGTATGTTGTCAATCGACGCGGGAGAAACGGTCCCGAGAGCGGATCTCGGGGCCGGAGGGAGTGTCGGTCGACGTCCTGTCCCTTGGAGGGCGATCCGCTCTCAGAACTTGCGGACGATCGGGGCCGGCAGCGGTGCGGCGGGGGCGCCGAAGACGTAGCGGAAGCCCACCGAAACGATGTCGGCGCTGGCGTCGACCACGCCGGCGAAGGCGATGTTGCCGACGTCGTAGTTCCGGCCGGCCCCAGCGAAGATGTTACTCTTGTCGAGGAAGACGTGGGAATAGGCCGCGTTCAGGGTCAGCTTCTCGCTCCAGCGATAGCCGGCGCCGATCGAGACGGTGTAGCGATCGTTGTCGGGCAGTCGCACCGAGCGGTTCTGGTCGTCGATCGGCACCTCCTCGTAGGAGAAGCCGCCGCGGACCGTGAGCGACGGCGACCAATCGTACTCGGCGCCGATCGAATAGGCGTAACCGTCCTTGAAGTTGAGCGGCAAGTTGCTCACCGGCAGACCCAAGGCCGTCGAGACGATGGCGACGTTGCCGATCCTCGACCAGTTGTCCCACTCGAAGCCGAGGTTGATCCGGGTGACCGGATTGATCGCCTGGGTCAGGCCGACACTGAGTTTTTCGGGGGTGTTGAGGTTGGCCTTGACCTGCCCGACACCGAAGGCCGACCCCTCGAGGTCGTGATGCATCGAGGAGCGATAGCCGATGCCGAGCACCGTACCGTCCCAGGGGGTGATCGTCGCTCCGGCGGTGTAGCCGACGCCCCAGGCGTCGCCCTTCAGGAAGCCGCTCGGGAAGGTCGTCGGGGAGAGGGTGATCGGCAGGGCCTGACGAAGCGTCAGCTTGAAGTATTGGATGTTCGGGCCGGCGGCGATCGAGAGCCAATCGTTGACCTTGTAGGCAACGACCGGATTGAAGGCGAGCGAGAAGATCCGCGACGAGCGGCCGTAGACTTCGCCCGCCCAGACCTTGTTCGGATTGGTGATCAGGCCGAACGGCGCACCCGTCTGCAGGCCGATCCAGATCTTGTCGCTGAGCTGATAGGAGGTCGCGCCGGCCGGCACGATCGCGCCCTGGCCGATGTCGCCGCTCCCGCCCAGCGGCAGGAAGCCGGGATTGGTGCCGGCCGTCGGCCGGATGTCGGCATGCAGGCCGATATAGGTGAGGTTCTGCTCGGTGACCCAGCCCGGGCGCATCGTGATCACGGCCGGGTTCCAGAACATCGAGGAGACGCCGCCGGAGCCGGAGGCGGCGCCCGCGTAGGAGAGGCCCTGGGCCTCGGCGCTCTGCTCGTGGAGCCCGAAGGCGCCGGCCTGCGCGCCGGTGGCGAAGGCCAAAGCCGAGACGCTCGCCAGGGCGAGCGCACCAATCCTGCCGATCATGACTACGTCCCCAAGCCGATCCGACGGTGCTCGTATCCCCGCCGTCCCCCGGCCGGGCTGGCACCTTGCCGGCAACGCTGCCGGCTTGTGCAAAGCTTATCAATCCCAAGGCCAGGATAGCCTCGACAAGTATTAATTCTCCGTTAACCAAACGAAATCATCGGATGTGCTTGGCCGGCCCGGCTCGATGCGCTCGCTCCAAACTTGGTTCACGTATAACGCGCATACGATATCATGCAGATTGCGGCCCGCCCCGCCGGGCTTTCGTCACTTTGATGCGGGTCCGTTGCCTACAGGCAACGCCGACGACGCCGCCGGGACGGGTTCGGCCACGCTTGCACCGCTCCGGCGGCCCGGCCATGGTCGCGGCGATTCTCGGGGGCAAGGGACGATACGATGAAGCTGATCCGTCACGGTGCGGCCGGCGACGAGAAGCCGGGGCTCGTGGACGCCAAGGGCGGCCTGCGCGACCTCTCGGGCTCGGTGCGCGACATTGCCGGAGCGGCCCTCTCGCGTCAGGGCCTCGACCGCCTGGCGATGATCGATCCGGAGACGCTGCCCCTGCTGCCGCCCGGCACCCGGCTCGGCCCCTGCGTCGGCGGCACCCGCAACGTCGTGGCGATCGGTCTGAACTACGCCGACCACGCCGCCGAGACCGGCGCGGCGATCCCCTCCGAACCGATCCTGTTCAACAAGGCCCCGTCCTGCCTCGGCGGCGCGAACGATCCGGTGATCCTGCCCAAGGGCTCGGCCAAGACCGACTGGGAGGTCGAACTCGCCGTGGTGATCGGCGCGCGCGCCTCCTACGTCCACGCCAACGAGGCGCTCGACTACGTCGCCGGCGCCTGCATCATGAACGACCTGTCCGAGCGCGAATTCCAGTACGAGCGCGGCGGCACCTGGACCAAGGGCAAGGGCTGCCCGACCTTCGGCCCCCTCGGCCCCTGGCTCGTCACCCTCGACGAGATCCCGGACCTGAAAAAGCTCTCGCTGAGCCTCGACCTCAACGGCAAGCGGCAGCAGACGGGCTCGACCGCGACGATGATCTTCGACGTCGCGCAGCTCGTCGCCTACGTCTCGCACTTCATGATGCTGGAGCCCGGCGACGTCATCACCACCGGCACGCCCCCCGGCGTCGGCCTCGGCATGAAGCCGCCGCGCTTCCTCAAGGCCGACGACCAGATGGTGCTGCGCATCGACGGCCTCGGCGAGCAGCGCCAGACCGTCATCGCCTTCGACGACTGGACGGCGAAGGTGGCGGCGGGCGAGCCGACGAACTGACCGGCGCTACTGCGCCGTCCAGCCCCCATCCACCGACAGGTTCGCGCCCGTCATCTGCTTCGCAGCGTCCGAGCACAGGAAGGTGACGATCGCGGCGACCTGCTCGACGGTGACGAACTCCTTGGTGGGCTGGGCCTTCAGGAGCACGTCCTCGATGACCTGCTCCTTGGTCAGGCCGCGGGCCTTCATGGTGTCGGGGATCTGGCTCTCGACCAGCGGCGTCCAGACGTAGCCCGGCGAGATACAGTTGGCGGTGATGCCCTGTCCCGCGACTTCCAGCGCCACGCTCTTCGTCATGCCGAGCAGCCCGTGCTTGGCCGCGACATAGGCCGACTTGTAGGGCGAGGCGACGATGGAGTGCGCGCTCGCGATGTTGACGATGCGGCCGTAGCCGCGCGCCTTCATGCCCGGCACCGCCGCGCGGATGGTGTGGAAGGCCGAGGACAGGTTGATGGCGAGGATCGCGTCCCACTTCTCGACGGGAAAATCCTCCACGGGCGCCACGAACTGGATGCCGGCATTGTTCACCAGCACGTCGATGCGCCCGAGCTCCTTCTCCGCCATCGCCATCATCTCCGCGATCTCGGCGGGCTTCGACATGTCGGCGCCGGAATAGATCGCGCGGACGCCGAATTCCGCCGCGATGCCGGCGCGGGCCTTCTCGATCTCCTCCGGCTTGCCGAAGCCGTTGAGGACGACGTCCGCGCCCTCTTTGGCGAGCCCCCGGGCGACGGCGAGGCCGATGCCGCCGGTCGAACCGGTCACGACGGCGGCCTTGGATGTGAGGATCATGGAAGCGCTGCCTGAAGAATGCTGGACTCGACGCGCCTTGTAGCGATCCGACGGCAGCGTTGACAGGGCAGGAGCGCTTCGTCAGGTTCCGCCGCCGCCGACGGTCCAGCCCGTCCGGCACCCTCTCATCCACACCACGGCGAAGTGAGCCCCCTGCACGATGGCGACGCGCTCCTACCTGGATTTCGAGAAGCCGGTCGCCGAGCTGGAGGCGAAGCTCGAGGAATTGCGGGCGCTCGGGGCACGCGACGGCGCGGTCTCGATCAGCGAGGATATCGGCCGGCTGGAGGCGAAGGCCGCCGCCGCGCTCTCCGACATCTACGCCAGCCTGACGCCCTGGCAGAAGACGCAGGTCGCCCGCCACCCGCAGCGCCCCCACTTCGTCGATTACTGCGCGGGCCTCATCGACGAGTTCACGCCGCTCGCCGGCGACCGCACCTTCGGCGAGGACGAGGCCATCGTCGGCGGGTTCGGGCGCTTCCGGGGCCGGCCGGTGCTGGTGCTCGGCCAGGAGAAGGGGGCGACCACCGAGGCGCGCCTGCGCCACAACTTCGGCATGGCCCGGCCCGAGGGCTACCGCAAGGCGGTGCGCCTGATGGAGACCGCCGACCGCTTCGGCCTCGCCGTCCTCGCCTTCGTGGACACGGCCGGGGCGTTTCCGGGCATCGAGGCGGAGGAGCGCGGCCAGGCCGAGGCCATCGCCCGCTCGACCCAGGCCTGCCTCGCCCTCGGCGTGCCGAACGTCGCCGTAGTGATCGGCGAGGGCGGCTCGGGCGGCGCCATCGCGCTCGCCACCGCCAACCGCGTGCTGATGCTGGAGCACGCGATCTACGGCGTGATCTCGCCGGAGGGCGCCGCCTCGATCCTGTGGCGCGACCAGGGCCGGGCGCACGACGCCGCCACCGCCATGAAGATCACCGCGCAGGACCTGCTGCGCCTCGGCATCATCGACGGGATCATCCCCGAGACGACCGGCGGCGCGCATCGCGACAAGGACGCGGCCATCGCCGACACCGGCGAGGCCATCGCCGGCGCGCTGGCCGCCTTCGACGGCCTTGGTCCCGACGAGATCCGCGACCGCCGCGCCCAGAAATTCATGGAGATCGGCCGGAAGCTCTGAGCCGCCATCCCGACCCAAGTTCTTCAGGAGTCTCACGACTCGCGATTTGTACACAGGCGGCGCGCGAACACTCCCGAACTCTGTAACGGCCCCGCTTTCGCCCGAATGCGGCATCAGTGGTGCGCTGTCACCACACCGGTGGACCTTTCGGCGTCCGGCCGCCTCGTCTCCTTGAGGTAAGATCCGGGTAAGTCTAACGGGGCTATTGGGTTGGGGAATGTCGTCGGCGCCGCGAGGCTTGCCGGCGCGGTCACACGGGGTCCCCCATGTCTGTGCGTCCCTTCGCGGCGGCCGGTCTCGTCGCCCTGGCGCTGTCCCTTGGAGCCTGCCAGGACAGCGGCATGCTCGGCGGAGTCTCGACCCGCAGCCTTACCCCGGTCCCGGCCCAGACCGTGGCGCTCATGCAGACCAAGGGCATGGGCCAGACCGACCCGATCCTGATCCGCGCCTACAAGAAGGAAGCGGAGATGGAGGTCTGGAAGCGGACGTCCAGCGGACAATACGCACTCCTCAAGACCTTCCCGATCTGCCGCTGGTCGGGCCAGCTCGGTCCCAAGACCAAGCAGGGCGACCGTCAGGCGCCGGAGGGTTTCTACACGATCACGCCGGGTCAGATGAACCCGAATTCCTCGTATTACCTCTCGTTCGACGTCGGCTATCCGAACGCGATCGACCGGGCCAAGGGCTCCACCGGCAACTACATCATGGTGCACGGCACCTGCTCGTCGGCCGGCTGCTTCGCCATGACCGACGCCTCGATGTCCGAGGTCTACGCCATCGCCCGCGACGCCTTCCAGGGCGGCCAGCGCGGCTTTCAATTCCAATCCTATCCGTTCCGGATGACGGCCACGAACATGGCCAAGTTCCGCAACGACCCGAACGCGCCGTTCTGGAAGAACCTCAAGGAGGGCTCGGACTATTTTGAGGCCCTGAAGGAGGAGCCGCGGGTGGCGGCCTGCGGCACGAAATACGCCTTCGGCGGCACCGACGTCGCCGCCGGTTCGTGCACGCCGCGGATCGACCCGCTGGTCGCCGAGAAGCGCGACCACGACAACCGGCAAATCGCCGAACTCGTCGCCAAGGGCGAGAAGGCCACACGCGTCGTCTACGAGGACGGCTACGGCAACCCGGTCTTCCGCCAGCCCCCGCAGCAGAGCGGCTTCGCCGCCCTCACGGAGGCCGAGAAGGAGAAGGAACTCGCCTATTCGCCGAAGGATTACGCGCGCCACAACCTCGGCGACGTGAGCCGGCCCGAAAGCCTCGCCAGCGGTCCGCAGGAGATCGAGGTCGACGCCAAGGGCCGGCCGGTCCTCGTCGCCGCGGCGACGCCCGACGCCCCCGGCCCGACCAAGGCCGCCGCCGCCGCGCTCGCGAAGAAGGGCAAGGGCAAGACCGAGCCCGCCAAGGGCCCGACGATGCTGGCGGCCCAGGAGCCGGCCGCGGAGCCGAAGGCCGCCCGGATCACGGTCGCCGACGCCGACGGCGACCCCGCCGCCTACCAGAAGGCGCTCGGCAACCTGTTCAACAAGCCGGCGGCGCCCCCCGCGGCACCGGCCGTCGAGCCGGCGCCGGTGGCGGGATCCGCATCCAAGCCCGTCCCCGCCAAACCCTCGGCCCGCGTCGCGGCCCGCCACGTGGCCCAGGCCAGGGACGTCACCGAGACCTCCGCGACGACGGCAAAGAAGAAGATCGAGCCGCTGAAGCACCACGCCGCGAGCGAGCCGAAAGACAGCAAGCACTGAGGCTGGACCAACCCTCCCCGTCATTGCGAGCGCAGCGAAGCAATGACGGGAGAGAATCGTTTTCCCCGGCAGGGGGCGCCCCATCCGATCCAGCAGCGCTGCCGCGTCCGGGGAAAGCTTGGACGCCCCCTTCCTCCGCTCGACCGAAACCCGGCTAACCTTCGATCCGCGAAAAATCCGCGACCTCGCGCGTGGCCGCGCGCAGGGCGTTCAGCAGGGCCAGCCGGTTGGCGCGAACCGCCGGATCGTCGGCGTTGACGGTGACCTTTTCGAAGAAGGCGTCCACCGGTGCCCGCAGGCGCGACAGCGCCCGCATCGCTCCCGAAAAATCCTCCGCCGCGACCGCGGCCGAGGCGTCGGCCCGGGCCGACGTCAGGGCCTCGGCCAGCGCCTGCTCCTCCGGCTGGCCGGCGGAGGCGATCAACGCGGCATCCGGCTCGGCCTCGTAGGTGCGGCCGTCCTTCTTCTCCTCGATGCGGAGGATGTTCGAGGCGCGCTTGACGCCCGCGAGCAGGTTTTTGCCGTCGTCCGTGCCGAGAAACTGGCCCAGCGCCTCGACCCCGCGGACGACCATCAGCAAGTCATCCTGTCCGGGCAGCGCGAAGACGGCGTCGATCAGGTCATGGCGGGCGCCTTGGTCGCGGAGGTAGACTTTGAGGCGGTCGGCGAAGAAGGCGAGCAATGCATTAGCTATCTCCCACGCCAACTGGCCGGTACTATCAGCAAAGCGTCTGGCACCTTCTGGCGTGACTTCCTTGCGAATTACATCGAGAAGCCGTTGAATTTCGATAGGATCGATTTGCGAATTCTGAAGTTCTTGCACGCGACCCGAAGCTTCAGAGAGTTGATTTAGCTGTATTCCAGCATAGCTTCTGGCAAAAGACAGAGCAAACAGATGAAGCAATCGGGCTCTGATACCATTCTCGGTTAAAAGACGGACGACTCCCAAAGCCGCCCGCCGCAGCGCATACGGGTCCTTGCTCCCCGTCGGCTTCTCGTCGATGGCCCAGAATCCCACCAGCGTGTCGAGCTTGTCGGCCAACGCCACGGCGATCGAGACCGGCTCGGTCGGCACGCGGTCGGAGGGGCCGACCGGCTTGTAGTGTTCCTCGATGGCGGCGGCGACGCTCTCGGGCTCGCCCTGGAGCGTGGCGTACTTCCGGCCCATCAGGCCCTGCAACTCGGGAAACTCGCCGACCATCTCGGTGACGAGGTCGGCCTTGGCGAGCCGGGCGGCGCGCTCGGTGAGGTCCGGGTCCGCGCCGACGAGCGGCGCGAGTTCGCGGGCGAGCGCCGCGATGCGGGCCACGCGCTCCCCCTGCGTCCCCAGTTGCTCATGGAAAATGATGGCATCGAGCTTCGGTAGCCGGCTCTCCAGGCCCGCGGCCTTGTCCGTCTCCCAGAAGAATTTCGCGTCCGAAAGCCGGGCGCGGACCACGCGCTCGTTGCCGGCGGTGATCGCGGCGCCGCCGTCCGAGGCGACGAGGTTCGAGACCAGGACGAAGGCCGGGGCGAGGGTCTCCGAGCCGCTTTTCCGCAGCACGAAGCACTTCTGGTTGGCGCGGATGGTGGCGCGGATCGCCTCGGCCGGGATGTCCAAAAAGGCCTCGTTAAACGAGCCCATCAGCACCACCGGCCATTCGACGAGGCCGGCGACCTCCTCGAGCAGCCCCTCGTCCTCGACGAGGTCGAGCCCACGGGCGAAGGCGAGGTCGCGGGCGTCGTGCAGGATGATGTCCTTGCGCCGGTCCGCGTCGAGCACGACTTTGGCGCGCTCGAGCGCCTGCACGTAGTCGTCGAAGCGGCGCACCGTGATCGGGCCCGGCGCCAAAAAGCGGTGGCCGCGCGTCGTGGTGCCGGCGACGATCCCGTCGACCGTGAACGGCACCACCTCGGGCGTCTCGGTCTCGGGGCCGAAGGTGGCGACGATGGATTGCAGCGGGCGCACCCAGCGCAACGCGCCGGGCTTCGCCGAGGCCGCGCCCCAGCGCATGGATTTCGGCCAGGGAAAGCTTTTGATGATCGCCGGCAGGATCTCGACCAGCACGTCCAGCGTCTCGCGGCCGGCCCGCTCGATCACCGCGAGGTAGAACTCGCCTTTTTTCGGATCGGTGATCGTGGTCGCCTGATCGAGGCTCGTGAGCCCCGCGCCCCGCAAAAATCCCTGCACGGCGGCCTCCGGCGCGCCGACCTTCGGCCCGCGCCGTTCTTCGCGAACCGCCTCGCCCCGCGGCGGCAGGCCCGCGACGTGCAGCGCCAGCCGGCGCGGCGTCGCGAAGGCCTTGGCGCCCTCGTAGAGGAAGCCGCGCTCCACCAGCGCGTCGGTGACGAGCTTCTTCAGATCCTCCGCCGCACGCCGCTGCATGCGGGCCGGGATTTCTTCCGAGAGCAGTTCGAGGAGGAGATCAGGCATGGGCGGTGCGGGCTTTTCGGACTCGGCGGGCCGCCCATTCGGAGCGGCCGAGGCCGTGCCCGTGTAGTGAGCCATCGGGGGGCTGTCGAGGATCGCCGCTCCGCCAACGCCTCGCTTTCGCCCAACCGGCCCGGCACCTTCGCGCTCACTCCGTATGGTGTCTTTCCACGAGCCGCGAGCGACCGTGACCCGCATGCCGACCGCTTCGCTCCTGCGCTGCGCCGTCCTCGCCGCCGGCCTCGCGCTCACCGGCCCGGCGCTGGCGCATCCGCATGTCTGGATCGTCGCGAAGGCCGAGATCGTCTACGACGGCGGCCGGGTCGTGGGGGTGCGCCACGACTGGACGTTCGATGCCGCCTACACCGCCACCCTGACGCTGGGGCTCGACACCGACGGCGACGGCCGGCTCTCGCCGGAGGAGCTTCAGGGCCTTGCCGACGAGAACGCCAGGGGCGTGGCGGAATTCGGCTATTTCACAAAGCTCAAGGTCGCGGGCAAGGAGCAGGCCTTCGTCGCGCCGCGCGAGCCGCGCATGGAGATGGCCGGCAACCAGGCCCGCTTGAGCTTCCTGCTGCCGCTCAAGGCGCCTCCGGCTCAAGGGCGCGGGGTCGTGGCACTCGAAATCTCCGACCCGACCAATTTCGTCTCCTTCGGGCTCGCCGAAGGACCGGATGCCGTCGGCCTGAAGGACGCGCCGGCCGGCTGTGCCGTGACCATCAGCCGGCCCAAGACCACCGAGGCCAAGACGGCGGAGGCCGGCAAGTCGATGACCGAGGCGATGTTCGAGGCGCTCACCGCCGCCGCCAATTTCGGCGTCCAATACGCCAACCGGGCGCTGGTCGCATGTCCGTAGGCGTCGCGCTGGGAGAGTCGCCGGCACCGCGGAACCGGCTCGCGCGGCGGCTCGCATTCGCGGCCTGCGCCATCGCGCTGGCTGCCGCCGTGCTGGCGCTGCTGGCGTGGCTCGTCATGCCCGGCATCGCAGCCCCGCCCGCGCGCTCGCCCTTCGGCCTCGGGTTTCGCGAGGCGGCGCCCTCCGCGACCGGGTTCGGCGGCTGGCTGCTCGCTGTCCAGTCGAACTTCTCGCGCAACCTGCAGGCGGCGGTCGCGGCGCTGAAGCAGGGCGGCGCCTGGGGGCCGCTGGTGCTGTTCGGCTTCAGCTACGGCGTGTTCCACGCGGCCGGGCCGGGCCACGGCAAGGCGGTGATCGCCGGCTACATCGTCGCCGGCGAGCGCACGCTTCGGCGCGGATTCGGGCTCAGCTTCGCCGCGGCGATGCTGCAGGCGCTGGTCGCCATCGCGATCGTCGGCGTCGGCGTGCTGCTGCTAAACGCCACCGCCGCCGGCGTGACGCGGGCCGGGACGCTGATCGAAACCGTCAGCTTCGCCCTCGTCGCCCTCGTCGGCGCCGCCGTGACCTGGCGCAAGGCCGGCCGGCTCGCGGCGCTCGCCGCCGCCGAACAGCCCGAGGCCTGCGGGCCGGGCTGCGGCCACGCCCACATCTCGGACGCCGAGACCGTGGCCCGCCTGGAGACATGGCGCGAGCGGGCGGGCGTCGTGCTCGCCGCGGGCACGCGGCCCTGCGCCGGGGCCGTCCTGATCCTGGTCTTCTCCGCCTCGCAGGGGCTGCTGGCCGCGGGCATCGCCGCGACGTTCGCCATGGCGCTCGGCACGGCACTCACCACCGGCGCGCTGGCGAGCCTCGCGGTGTTCGCCAAGGCGCTCGCCCTGCGGCTGGCGGGCGGACGCGGCCGAGCCGGGGCGCTCGCCGTCGGCGGGCTCGAACTCGCGGCCGCGGCCTTCGTGCTGGTGCTGGGGCTTGCGATGCTGGCGGGCCTCGCGGCCGGCGTCAGCGGCTGACGACACCGCAGCACTCGCCAAAGCCCGTCTCTGCTGTCAGTCTCCCCTCGGATCCCGAGAGGAACGCCCGTGACCGCAGGCCCCTTCGACCATATCCTGAACTGGCGGCTGCTCGCCGGCTCGCACGCCTTCCCCGGCCCGGATGGCGGCACCTGCATCAACGAAGCGGCGATCGTCGCGGCCGGGCTGCCCTACAAGGCGATCACCGCCACCGAGGACTGCCCGCCCTGCTTTTCCCGGCCGCTGGCCGCCTATGCGCTGGGCCTCAACGACGCGATGCCGGAGGGGGAGCGGACCCGGCTGATGGCCTTCGTCCTGCGCCTTTCCGGCTCGGCGGATTCTCCCGAGATCGAGGGCGAGCGCACGGCGTTCCTCGCCTTGGAGAGCGTCCGCCGCATCCTGCCGCCGCTCCTGGACCGGGCCGGGCTGCCGGCGCTGGCCGCGCGCTGCGAGGCCGCCCCCGGCGCGGCCGAGGCTCTGGCCGCGGCAAAGCTCGCCGAGAGCCAGGGCGCCGTGCTGGCGCAGGCCGCCGCCATGCGCCGCGCCTGGGTGCAGGGCGCGCGGCTCGCCGCGGTCTCGCGCACGGCCACGGCCGCGGTGAAGGCGTTCGGAGACGCGCGCTGCGCAGCCGAGGTCGCGGAGGGCGCGGCGCCCTTCGCAAACGGGATCTGGCCGACGGCCGTGGCAATCCTCGACGCGGCGTTGGCGATCGGCCGGCAGGCGCCGGAGATCGACCTCGTCCGCGCCAGGGACCGTCTCGATGCCGCCCGCTCGGCCCGGGTTCAGGCGTAGGCGCGCAGCCGCGGCTCCACCGTCAAATCGAGGTCCATCGCCTCGCAGTTGGCGAGCCATTGCCCGGTGAGGTGGTAGAAGAAGGTCGAGTGCCCGACGACGGCGATGGTCGTTTCCGGCCGCGCCCGCAGCCAGTCGCGAAACCCAGCGACGCGCGCATCGAACAGGTCGCGCGGCTCGACCGGATAGCCCTCTGCCTGAACCGGGTCCTCCGCATGCCACCAGATCTCGGGCAGGTGGCCGACGTCGAAGTCCGGAAACTCCTCCGCCAGCACCGAGGCCGCCCGGCCGACGTCGCAAGAGCTTTCCTGGCACTCCCGGTGCAGCACCTCGACCAGCAGAGCCGGCTTCGACGGATGTCCCGAAAAGATGCCGGCCGTGGTCTGCAGCGCCCGCGTCAGCGGCGACGTCACCACCAGCTCGAACGGGATGCTTTGCAGGTCCTTTCGCGCGGCCGCGGCCTGTTGGTGGCCCAGATCCGACAGCCGCGCATCGATGTGGCCAGGGTCGCGGCCGGTCGCCCGGTGATGCGCGTTGAAGGTCGATTCGCCGTGGCGGATGCAGACGATGCGGGTCGGGCTCATGCCCCGCATGTACGGCCCGCGACGCCGGCCGGCCAGTCGCGCCGCTGCAGCCCAGTGTCGCGCACAACCGAAATCACTCGATCCGCACGACGACGCTGTCGCTGGCACCCGAGGCGTCCATCACCGAGATCCGCGCGAAGCCCGCGCCCTCCGGGCTCCAGGCCGCTTGCCGGCGCATGCCCTCGGACACGGGCAGGCCGTCGACCATCCAGGTCAACGGCGGCTGGCCGCCGAGCGCCTTGAGGGCAAGTTGGGCGCGTGCGCCTTCGCTCAGGCCGAGATCGACCCGCGATCCGTCCGGCGGATAGGCGATCTTGAGGGGCACGCCGAGGGTCACCTCCAGCGTCTTCGGCGCGTCCCGGCGAATGTGGCGCAGGGGCGGCGGCAGGCCGGCCGTGGCGACGACGAGGGCGTCGTGCGGGCGCGGCAGGGTTTCCGGCTCACCGCCGAACCGCGAAAACGCGTCGAACAGGACCGGCGCGGCCGAGGCGCGCCCGACGAGGCCGGGCACCGAGGCCCCGTCCGGCCGGCCGATCCAGACGGCAATGGTCACGCGCCGGTCGAACCCCACCGCCCAGGCATCGCGATAGCCGTAGGAGGTGCCGGTCTTGAAGGCGATCCGGCCGGAGAGTGCGTTCTCCGGTGGGGGGGCGCCCCTCAGGATGTCGGCCACGTACCAGGCCGAGACGGGGTCGGCGATGGTGCGCTCCGCTTCGTGCTCATCCGCGGTCACTCTCCTCCCCCTTGTGGGGAGGAGTTGGAGGTGGGGGTGGTTCCGCTGGCCGCCTTCGCAGTCAGGCTGAACCACCCCCACCCCTGGCCCCTCCCCACAAGGGGGAGGGGAACCCGGCACCCGGCGCACCAGATCCGGCACCGCCCCGCCCCGCGCCAGCCCCGCATAGAGCCGCGCGAGGTCGGTCAGGGTGATGCCGAGCCCCCCGAGCGCCACGGGCAGGCCGGGGGCGGTGTCGCGCGGGAGCAGGATCTGCGCGCCGGCACCGCGCAGGCGGGCGATGAAGCGGGCGGCGCCGACCGCGTCGAGGAGGTCGACGGCCGGGACGTTCAGCGACTGCTGCAGGGCGTAGCGGGCCGTCACCGTGCCGTGGAAGCCGAGGTCGAAGTTTTCCGGAGCGTACGAGGCGGCGAAGCGCACCGGGCGGTCGTCGAGCAGGGTCTCGGGGTGGGCGATGCCGTTCTCGAAGGCCAATGCGTAGACGAAGGGCTTGAGCGCCGAGCCAGGCGAGCGCACGGCCTGCGTCGCGTCGACCGCGCCGGCGCGGGCCGCATCGAGATAGCCGGCGCTGCCGACATGGGCGAGCACCGCGCCGGTGCGGTTGTCGACGACGAGGATCGCGGCCGACAGCGCCGGGCCGATGGCAGTGGCGCGCTCGGCGGCCAGGGTCTCGAGGCTCGCCTGCAGGCGCTTGTCGAGGGTGAGGCGCTGCACCCGCGCCTCCGGATCGGCGGCCACCGCCTGCTCGGCCGCATGCGCCGCCAGCATCGGAAAGGGTTTTCGCGATGACGGCACCGGTTCGGCCTTGGCGGTCTCGGCCTCCGCGCGGCCGATCACGCCGCGCTCGGCCGCGATGTCGAGCACCCGGTCGCGGGCGCGGCGAGCCTGCGCCGGAAACCGGTCCGGCCGTCGCGCCTCCGGCGCCTGCGGCAACGCGACCAGCAGCGCGCTCTCGGCGAAGGACAATCTGGCCGGCTCGCGGCCGAGATAAGCGAGGCTCGCCGCCCGCACGCCTTCCACCGGGCCGCCATAGGGGGCGAGCTGCAGGTAGAGATCGAGCACGCCGGTCTTGCCGAGGCGGCGTTCCAGTTCGATCGCGCGCACCATCTGCCGGAGTTTTTGCACGAGCGAGCGCTCGGAGCGCGGCTCGACGAGGCGGGCGACCTGCATCGACAGCGTCGAGCCGCCCGAGACGATCCTTCGGTGGGCCAGCCATTGCCATGCGGCGCGGAGCGTCGCGGCCGGGTCGATGCCGGGATGCTCCTCGAAGCGGCGATCCTCGTAGGCCTTGAGCATGGCGAGGTAGCGCGGATCGACATCCCCCGCCGTCGCCGGCAAGCGCCAGCGGCCATCGGCGGTGGCGAAGGGGCGTAGCAGCTGGCCGTCGCGGTCGAGGATGACTGTGGAGCGGCGGGCGGCCTGGGTGAGGTCGAGGAGTGGGAGATTTTCTGTGAAACGCCAGAGGGCTAGGGCGGGAAGGACGATCGCGAGGCAAAACAGCGCGGTAGCCACCGCGAAAACCCTCCCCCCTCTGCGGGGGAGGGTGGCCCTCGCGTCAGCGAGGGTCGGGAGAGGGGAGCGCCATCTCCGGAAACGTCGCTCCCCTCTCCCGCCCGCTCCGCGGGCACCCTCTCCCGCAGAGGGGAGAGGGTTTTGCGGCAGCTCGCTCACCTACTTCGCCACCACCTCGACCGATCCGAACGCCGTGCGTCCGAACCGCTCGGGGCGGTACATGTCCTCGATGGTCGCGCCCAAATGCACGTAGGTGCCGGGCGAGACCACGCGGACCGTGTAGGCCGCCGAGAAGAAGGCCGACTGGTCGGGGCCGCGCTCGTAGGCGGCCACGAAGCGGTCGTCGCGGAACTCGGTGTGGTTCGGCTGCACGTCGCTCTTGGCGAAGGCGAGGCCGGTGAGCGCGTCCGCGTCGAGGAGCTTCGGGTTGTCGATCTCGAGGCCCGCCGGCAGCCGGTCGACGAGGAGCAGGCGGCCGGAACTCGCCTTGGCCTCCGTCACCTTGAGCACCACCACGAGGCGGTCGTTCTGGCGCAGCGGCTTCGTGGCATCCACCGCGCTGCCGTCGAGCCGGTAATAGCCGCGCTCCACCGTGTAGCCGCGCGATTCCGCCGGCTCCGGCGCGATCGGGTTGCCCGAGACGCCGACGACGAGCTGCACCGGTTCGCGGCCTTCGTTGGAGATCCGCACCGGTTTCGCGTCGAGGGCGGGCGCCTTGAAGAGCCGGGCGAGCGGCCCCTTGGCCACCGCGCCGTCGACGCTGAGGGCGAGGGCATCCGATTCCTTCGACAGGCTCTCGGCGGCCAGCACCATCCAGGCGTTCTCCTGGGTACTGGTAGAGCGACCGCTGGCGCGCTCCTCGCCGAGGATCGTCGCGACCGGCTGGATCATGCCGCCGGTCATGCCGGTCTCGGCGGCGAGCGCGATCAGCCCGGCGCCATCGCGCAGGCGCGAGCCGTAATCGGCGCGGTAGACGCCCCTGTCGCGCTCGGTCTGCAGGGATTTCACCGCCGAATCGAAGGTCTTCTGCGCCCGGCCGCGATCCCCGAGGAGGGCGAGGGCGGCGGCGAGCTGCCCCTTGCCCAGCGGCGTCGAGAAGTCGGCGAGCTTGGTGTCGGCGAGGTAGCGCAGGTCGCCCATCACCGGGCGTCCGTTACGGGCGAGCACGTAGGCCGCATAGGCGAGGTCCATCCCGCCATTCTCGACCTTGGTGGCGTTGGCAACAGTGTTGCGCAGCCGGTCGAGGGCGTTTGTGAAGGCTACCTGCGGCACGGCGAACCCGTGCTCGCGGGCGCGCGTCAGGAAGTCGGTGACGTAGGCGTCGAGCCAGGTGTCGGTGGCGTTCTCCGTCGACCACAGGCCGAAGGCGCCGCTCGAATCCTGGCGCGATAGCACGCGGTCGATCGCCTCGCGCACCCGCTCGTCGAGCCGGCCGTCGAGCCCGAGCTTTTCGGCGGCGGCGAGCGCGTTGACGTAGAGCAGCGGCAGGGCGCGGCTCACGGTCTGCTCGGAGCAGCCATAGGGGTAGCGGTCGAGCGCCTGCAGCAGGGCCGGCACCTCGATGCCGGCCAGCCGGTTGGCCGAGACCGAGACCGAGCCGGTGCCGGGCAGGATGTCGGCCAGCAGCTCCTTCGTGACGTCGAGGCTCGCGCCGGGCTCCAGCGGCCGCACCGTCCGCCGCACCAGCGCTCCGGTGCCGGGGCCGATCGCCAACGAAAAACTCTGGCCGGCGACGCCGGTGATGCCGGGGCCCGATAGGTTCACGTCGAGCTTCGCCGTGCCGGGGCCGGCGGCGGTGATCGGGATGACCAACTGGCCCTTGGCGCCGGCCGCGAGCGTCATCGTCGAATGCACCGCCTCGCCGCCGACCACCACGGGGCCGCTGAGGTCGAGATCGACGGTGTAGTCGCCAGCAGCGCCCTCGACGTTGTCGATGGCCACGAAGAAGCGCGAGCGGTCGCCGACATTGAGGAAGCGCGGCAGCGTGCCGGTGAGCACCACCGGATCGCGGACGATCATGTCGGCCGAGGCCTGCCCCACGCGGGACTTGGTCCAGGCGGTAACCATGAGCCGGGCCGTACCGTTGAAGGCCGGCAGCGACAGCGGAATCTGCGCGGTCCCGTCCGGTCCCACCGTGACGACGCCCGAATAGAGCGCCAGCGGCGCCTGGGTCGGCGGGGTGTCGGCGAGTTCGCCACCGCCCCCGTCGCCGCCGGAGCGGATCGCGCCGAGCGTGCCCTGCATGCCGTCGATCAGGTAGCCGTAGAGGTCGCGCAGCTCCGGCCCGAGCGCCTTCTGGCCGAAGAAGTACTGAATCGGGTTCGGCGCCTCGTAACGGGTGAGGTTGAGGATGCCGACATCGACCGCGGCGAGCGTGACCCGCGCCTCCTCGCCGGCCTGCAGCCCGGCGACCTTGACCGGGACGGTCAGGGTCTCGCGCGGGCGGGTCTTGTCCGGCGCGCCGATCGAGACGGCGAGACCGCGCTTGTCCTTGTCGATGGAGAACCAGGCGAGGCCGAGCGCCCGGCCCGGCATGCGCTTGGCGGCCTGGTCGAGGGGCCGGTAGGCGGTGGCGACGAGATAGGCACCCGCGCCCCATTCGGGTTTGACGGGGATCTCGACGGTCGAGCCGCCCTCGGCGACCTTGACGTCGATGACCTCGTGCAGCCGGTCTCCAACGATGGCGAGCGTCGCGGTGCCGGCGAACTTGGTCTGAAGACGGGCGCGCAGGCGCTCGCCGGCCGCATAGGCCGGCTTGTCGAGGGTGAGGTCGAGGAGGTCGGGCACGTCGGCGCTCTCACCGCCGCCCCAGCCGACGGTGAAGGACACGCTCGCCGCCGCCAGGGGCTGCCCGGCGAGAGACGCCTCTAGCCGATAGTTCCCAAAGCTAACCGGAGCGGTGATGCGGGCCGGTGCGTCGGCGGTGAGGTCGATGCGGCCGTCGGCGACCTTGCGGGTCGACTTCACCGGTTCGAACTGCCAGCGGCCGTCCTCGCGGTACCACTGGTAGTTCTTTTCGACCTTGACGAGGTTCCAGCTCACGCCTGCTTGCGCGAGGCGGCGACCGTCGGGCGCGGCCATCACCACGTCGAAGCTCGCGGGCGCGCCCTCGGCGAGGTCTCCGGAAAAACCCTTTCGGATGCCGAGCACGGGCGCGCCCGGCAGGATCGGCAGGGTGACGCTGCGGCTCAGCGCACGGCCGCCCGGCTCGCCGACGTTGAGCGTGATCTTCGCCTCCAGCGGCCGCGGGCTCGCGACCTCCTGCACCGGCACCGTCACCACCGTGCGGCCCTGCGCATCGGTCGTTGCCTTGTCGCCGATCTCGGCCGTCGTCGCCTCCACCGCCTCGTCGTCGAGGCCGATGGCGTAGCCGTCGAGGCCTTTGATCCCGCTGCCGGTCGCCGCCTGCACCGCGACCGAGCCCGATACCTCCAGCCCCGAGCCGGGAGCGCCGTAGAGGTAGCGCGCGGCCACGTCGATCCTGGCCGCCTCGCCCTTCTTCAAGGCCGGCGTCTCGGGGGTGAGGCTCACCTCCAGCCGCTCGGGCACGTAATCCTCGACGAGCCAGCTCGCCTCGCCGACGGCAGGGGCCTTCGGGTCGGTGAAGGCGGTGACACGCCACGTCCCGCGCATGGCGCCCGCCATCAGCGGCAGCGAGAGCGAACGTCCGCCGAGCCCCTCGTCGGCGACCGAGACCCGGCGGTACTCGACGCCGTCGGGCCGCTTCACCACGAGCGTCAGCGGCAAGCCGGCGATGGCCACGCCCTGCGGATCGCGCAGAAGCGCGGTGAGCTGCACGGTCTCGCCGGAGCGGTAGACCCCGCGCTCGGAAAACACGAAGGCCTCGGCCCCGGTCGTGACGGCGCGGCCCTTCACGCCGCGGTCCGACAGGTCGAAGGCGGCCTGGTTGAGGTCGAGGAAGCCGTAATCGTCGCCGAGCTGCGCCACGACAATCCCCGGTGCCAGCCCGCCCTCGCCACGGGCGAGGCCGGCCGGGATGCTCGCGAGGCCCTTGGCGTCGGTCTTCGCCGTGGCCAGGACATCGTTGTTCTTGGCGATCAGCCGGATGTCGGCGCTGGCGATCGCGTTGGCGGATGCAAGCGAGCGAGCCAGCACGTGCACGCCGTCCCGGCCCTTGAAGGCGGTGAGGCCAAGGTCCGACACCACGAACCACTGCGTCGCCTGTTGCTCGTAGCCGCCCTCGTCGTCGGAGGCCGAGGTGGTGCCGCTCGCCTTGGCGAGCATGATGTAGAGGCCGGGCTCCAGCTTGCCGACCGCCTCCAGCACCGGAAACGCCGTGATCGCCTCGCGGTTGACCTCGGCCTTGGCCGTGTCGAGCGTGCCCTTCCAGACCCGCACGCCCTTCTCGTCGGCGATCGTCTTGGCCGTCGAGCCGCTGAGCTGGCCGAGAAACTCTTCCGAGCGGAGCGCCGGCAGCAGCCCGCGGTCGCCGATGCGCAGCACCTCGACGTCGACCTTGGCCGCATTGACGGAGACGAGCGGCACGCCGGATTGTCCCGTCCGCGGCAGCACGTAGTTGCGCCCGGTGAAGCGCACCTGCGGCGAGCGATCCCGCACATAGATCTCGTAATCGGCTGATTTCAGAAGGGTTTCGCCGACGGAGGACGGCAGTCCCTGCCGCACGACGAAGGCGTAGCGCTCGCCGTGCCTGAGCCCGTCGATGCAGACCTGCTGGCCCTCCGCAGTCACCGCGGCGTTGGCCGCGCCCGAGACGGCGACGAACGGCGTGAAGTCGGTCTTGCGGGCGAGCTGCTCCGAGAAGGTGAAGCAGGCGCGCGGCGCTGCGGCGTCCGAATCGACCTTGTAGTCGGTGATGCGAAACCCGTGTTCCTCCCGCAGTTTTTCGTAGGCGGCCCGCGTCTCGGCCACGTCGCGGATGCCGAGGCTGGCGCGATAGGCGTCGAGGGACGGGCGCCACTCGGTCTGGGCGGCATAGAAATCCCCGAGATCCGACAGGGCCTTGGCTTCGTCGGCCGGGTTCTTCGCGCGGAGATAGGCCTGGTAGGCTGCGGCCGGGGCACGCTCCTTCAGCTTGGAGCGCGAGGCGTAGTCGCCCTTCTCCTCGTCGACGCCCGCGGCGTTGGCGGTGCGGGCGTAGCCGAGCCAGTTGCGCGGGTCCGACGGGTCGGCGGAGACGGCGGCCGCGTAGGCCTTCAGTTCCGCATCGGCGTCCGCGTTCTCGGAATCGTCGGCGGCCGCCGCCTCCGCTTCCTTGCGCCATTGCGCGGCGGTCTTGCCGTTGGCCGGAGCCTCGCTCCTGAGCGCGCTTTCGAGGCGGACGCCCTGGCTCGCAAGCGCCTCCTTCACGTAGCTTTTCGGGACGGGAGCGGTCGCCGTTCGCGCGATGGGAGCCGGCGGGCGCGGTGCCTGGGCCGAGGCCGGGACAGCCAGGAGCGCGAGGACGGCGCATGTGCCGAGACGGCGCCCCAACAGGCTGTTTCGCGATATGGCCACGTCTGCACCCCGTCAGAGCCGCCGGACCGGCGGGGCGGCACGCTAGCACGGCCGTTGCCGGCCGCAACGTCCGTTAGCCGAGTATCCTTTCGGCGAGGAGTACTCGACAGATCGTGATTTCTCTTGCCTCTTTGCGGCGAAATCTGTCTCCGGTCACCGCGTCGGCGTACTGGCCGGTGTCGCGATGTTGGGAGATTCGAGGATGACGATCCAGCGCGCTGTCCTGGCGGCCTCCGTCTGCGGCCTCGTTATGCTCTCGGCCGCCCATGCGCAGGTCCCCGCACCGTCACCGGCGCCAGCACGCACGCCCGTGTCGCCGACGGCCAAACCCAAGCCGGCCGTCCCGGCCCAGCCAGCGGCCGACCCGGCCTACGAGGCGGCCCGCGCCGCGTTCGAGGCGCTTCCGGAGGCCCAGCGCAAAGCGATCCAGGATTCGCTCGTCTGGACCGGCGACTACAATGCCGTGACCGCCGGCACCTTCGGCCGCCGCACCTACGAGGGCATCGTCGGCTGGCAGCGGCGGCAGGGCGTCGAGCCCAGCGGCATCCTGGCATCCAGGGACCGCCCGGCCCTCGACGCGGCCGGCGAGGCGGTCCGAAAGTCACTCCGCTTCACGGTCCAGGCCGATCCGGCGAGCGGCGCGGTCATCGGCGTGCCGGAGAAGCTGCTCGCGAGGAAGAGCCCGCTGCCGCGCGGCACCCGCTGGCAGAGCAGCGACGGCCGGGTGACCCTCGACACGACGTCCTCCCCGCCAGGCGGCAGCGATCTCGACGCCCTGTTCGAGCGCGCGACCGCCGTCACGCCCGAGCGCAAGGTGACCTACAAGGTCAAGAAGCCCGACTTTCTCGTGGTGACCGGCGAAACGCCGACAGGCCGCTTCTACATCCGCCATGCGGCGGGGGCGGACGGCATCCGCGGCTTCACCATGAGCTACGACAAGGCGTTGACCGTGGAGGTCGACCGCCTCGTCATCGCCGTGGCCAACAGCTTTCGGCCGTTCCCGGAGGCTGCCGCGCCGTCCGAGCCGAAGCCCGGCGCGATGACCGCCATGACCCTTTCGGCCGGCAGCGCGAAGCCCGCGGCCATCCCGGCTACGCCGCTCTCGCCTCCGCCGCTCTCCGGCTCCACCGCGCGTCCCGCCGCGACGGGCCTCGCCGTCAGCGGCGGCCGGGTGCTGACTGCGGCGGCGGCCCTGGAAGCTTGCCCGAACCCGCAGATCGGCGGCGCTCCGGCACGAATGGCGCTCCGCGATTCCACCGGCGCCCTCGCGCTGCTGGAAACCGGGCAGCGCGCGCAGAATGCACAGCTGCCCGCGCTCCGCGCCGAACCTCCGGCCTCCGGCGACGCCCTGGTGGTACTTGGGGCCGAGGCGAAGGGCGCGGCGGTCGCTCCCGGCATTGCCGGCACAGGCAGCGTCTTCGCCCCGCTCCAACCCGGAGCCGGGGGAGCCCCGGTGCTCGACCGCTCCGGCCACCTCGTCGGCCTCATCGCGCGCTTCCCTACGGCCCCGCGCCTCATCGCCGGGGTGATGCCGCCGACGAGCTACGCGCTCGTCCCCGCCGGCATGATCGCCGCCTTCCTGGCGCAGGCGGGCGTCGCGCCCGCAAAGCCCGCTCCGGCGAACCCGCAGGCTGCGAGCCTCGGCGCGGCGGCGGCTCCGGTGCTGGGGTCGGTCGTCGCGATCACGTGCGGACGGTAGGCGCAGCGGATCGCCGAGAGAGCCACAACACGAGACACATGCCCAAACCCCGATGGACTACGGCCGACATGCCGGCGCAGGATGGCCGGCTTGCGATCGTGACCGGCGCGACGAGCGGCATCGGCTACGCGGCGGCCCTGGCGCTCGCCGGGGCCGGGGCGCGGGTCGTGCTGGCCGCGCGGGATGCGGATCGGGCCGAGCGGGCGATGGTCGCGATCCGGCGAGAGCATCCGGGTGCCGCGCTGGAATTCCGGCCCCTCGATACCGCACGTCTGTCCTCCGTACGGGCCTTCGCCGGGGCGTGGCGGGCGGACGGGCGACCGATCGACGTCCTGCTGTTGAATGCCGGCATCGCCTGGGTCCCGCAGAGGCAGGAAACCGAGGACGGGTTCGAGCGGCAGCTCGCCACGAACTATCTCGGACATTTCGCCCTGACCGGGATGCTGCTCCCGAATGTCCGGCCCGGGCCGGCCTCGCGGATCGTCCCGGTGGCGAGCATCGCCCACCAACGCGGCACGCTCCGCTTCGACGACCTGCAATTCCGGGCCTACGATGCGCGCTCCGCCTACCGGCAATCGAAACTCGCCATGCTGATGTTCGGGCTCGAGCTCGACCGGCGGCTGCGGGCGTCCGCGTCGGCGATCCGCGCGATCCCTGTCCATCCCGGCATCACCCGTACCGCCATCATCCGCCGTGGCGGCGGGGCCGGCCCGGTGCAGCGGCTGACGGGACAGCTGGTGTTCGGCCTGCTCGGCCAATCGGCGGCGCGAGGCGCCCTGCCGCTCCTCTACGCTGCCACGTCTACGGAGGCGGCCGGCGGGACCTATTACGGGCCGGACGGGATCGGCGAGGCACGCGGCTGGCCGAGCGTGTCCGAGATTTTTTCGCATGCTCGCGACGAGACCGATGCGCAGCGCTTGTGGGCCGGATCGGAGAGGCTGACGGGCGCGCCCTGGTTGTCCTGAGGCGATGTCGAGATGCGTGCAGGGCTGTCCGGAGACATCGGGGCTACGGGCTGGGTGGCGCGTCTTCTCCGGCAGCAGGTCCGTGTATTCCGAACCACGCACAGGGCAGGCGATGCCCGGCGGACGCGTCTCTCTCGGGGAAAGCCGCAATGCCCGGCTCTGTAGCGATGGCGAGCGAGCCGGGTCGCTTGTGCAGGCGCAGACGACCCGCTCTCGGCGACACCGACGTCGGGAGCACGGCCGTCGCAATCGACGGCGTCAGGCCGGCATGCTCGACGTCTCGAACAGAAAATCATCGACCGAGGGGATCGAGACGGCGAGGCTCGCGCCGTAGGAGGCCTTCGACAGCCGCCACGGGCGCTCGGCCCGGGCGCGGATCGCCTCGGAGGGGCGCAGACGGCGCAGGGTGCCGTCCTCGGCGACCTCCTCGATGGTCAGGAAGCCGTAGACCTGCAGGCGGGAGGCGATGAGCTTGGTGTCGCGGTCGTCCGCGGCGAGCACCATGGTTCCCGTGGCGTAGACCGCGTCCATCAGGCTGCGCTGGTGGGCACGTTCCCGGCCGCGGGCACCGAGCGCCACGCTCTCGGCCGAGCGTGCCGCCATCAGGCCGGCCGGCCGGCGAAAGGGAATGACGTTGTCCGTCGCCGCCGCACTACGCATACGCAACACCCTCGTCTCGAACACGGACCGGTGGTGGGCGCGCTCAGAGGGCGCCCTTCCGGTGTTCGCGACAATGGTCCGAGTCGGCTTAATGCCCGCTTAGCCATGCCGGGACGCAGGTGTCCCGGTTCGTTCCGGCCCGGGATTTAGCGCAACGCCACAGCGAAGGCGCCTTCGGTCTTCGCCTTGATCTCGCCCTCGGTGACGCCGTCGGCGAGTTCGACCAGCGTCATGCCGCCCTCGCCGTGCTTGTCGATGGTGAAGACGCCGAGATCGGTGATCACCATGTCGACGACCTGGGTGCCGGTGAGCGGCAGATCGCAAGATTTCAGAAGCTTGGCCGATTCCGAGCCGTCCTTGTTCTTGGCGACGTGCTCCATCACCACCACGACCTTCTTGACGCCGGCGACGAGGTCCATGGCGCCGCCCATGCCCTTCACCATCTTGCCGGGGATCATCCAGTTGGCGAGGTCGCCGTTCTGCGCGACCTGCATCGCGCCGAGGATCGACAGGTTGATGTGGCCACCGCGGATCATCCCGAAGGAATCCGACGAGGAGAAGTAGCTCGTGGTCGGCAGTGCCGTGATGGTCTGCTTGCCGGCGTTGATCAGGTCGGGGTCTTCCTCGCCCTCGTAGGGGAATGGACCCATGCCGAGCATCCCGTTCTCCGACTGGAGCTGCACCGTCATGCCGTCGGGGATGTAGTTCGACACCAGCGTCGGAATGCCGATGCCGAGATTCACGTAGAAGCCGTCCTGCAGCTCCTTGGCGGCGCGCTCCGCCATCTGGTCACGGGTCCAGGCCATCGTCGTGAATCTCCTCGGGACGAATTTCCCTCCCCCTTGTGGGGAGGGGTCGGGGTCGGGGTGGTTCAGAAGGCACCGTCACGCTCGATCCGGCGCCACCCCCACCTCCAACTCCTCCCCACAAGGGGGGAGGAAAGAATCTCAGACCGCGCCGCCGCCGGCCGCGGCAGGCGCCGCATCCTTGCGCTTGCGGGTGGTGCGCTGCTCGATCTGCTTCTCGCGCACCGGCACGTGGATGATGCGCTTGATGAAGATGCCCGGCGTGTGGATGAAATCCGCGTCGAGCTCGCCCGGCTGCACGAGGTGCTCGACCTGCGCCACCGTCACCTTCGCGGCGGTCGCCATCATCGGATTGAAGTTCCGCGCCGTCTTCCGGTAGATCAGGTTGCCCTCGGTATCGCCCTGGTAGGCGTGGACGATGGCGAGGTCGGCGAAGAGCCCGCGTTCCATCACGTAATGGTGGCCGTCGAACTCCTTGGTCTCCTTGCCCTCGGCGACCTGCGTGCCGTAGCCGGTCTTGGTATAGAAGGCCGGAATGCCGGCGCCTCCCGCGCGGATGCGCTCGGCCAAGGTGCCCTGCGGGTTGAATTCGATCTCGAGTTCGCCACCGAGATACTGGCGTGCGAACTCCTTGTTCTCGCCGACATACGACGAGATCATCTTCCGGATCTGGCGCGTCTCGAGCAGCTTGCCGAGGCCGACGCCGTCGACGCCGGCATTGTTCGAGATGACGGTGAGGTCCTTGACGCCCGAGGCCTGGATCGCGGCGATCAGCTCGTCCGGGATGCCGCAGAGGCCGAAGCCGCCGGCCATGATCGTCATGCCGTCGTGCAGGAGCCCGTCCAGGGCCGCCTTCGGATCCGGATGCACCTTCTTCATCAAGCCCGTCCTCGAAAAGCCGCCCGCCCGCCTGTCCGATGAGGTGCGTGCGGGCCTGATGTGCACCGCAGCGCGGGTCGTCGTCAAACCTGCGACGCAATTTCAGTCAACGAGGCGCCGTCCCAAGCCGCCGCGGTCTGCGGGAGACCTGTTCCCCGGGCATTCGGCGGAGAGACAAGCCGCCCTGGACCGGCTAGGTGTAGCGTCCGTAGGGCCGTCTCGAAGCCGGCCTGAAGGGCGTCCCGCCGGTCTCGACACGTCCGGTTTCGCAATCGCGCGCCCTCACGGAGTGCCATGACGCCGCGCCGTACCCTGACGACCTTCGGCCCGGCCGTGGCGCTCTTTGCCATGATCTCCGGGCTCGTCTGCGGGTGCGTGCCCTGGTCCGTGGACGTTCCGAGCGCCGCCGCCTTCGTCGGCCGGGGCCTCGCCGAGAGCTACGGCATCGTGCTGACGCCACGGGGCAGGACCGAGATCTCGCTGCTGCCCCTGCCCCGGATCGGCTTCTCCGACATCCGGCTGAGCGCCGGCACGGCGGACGGCCCGGTGCTCTCCGAAGGTGGCAGCCTCACGGTGCAGCTCAGCCTCGCCTCTCTGTTGCTCGGCCGTGCCGAGGTGGTCTCGCTCAGCCTCGACGGCGCACATGTGGCGCTGCCCGCGAGCGACGACGACACCCGCTGGGCCGGCCCCCTGAAACGGATCTCCGAGACGCTGTCCGGCGGCGACGTCTCGCACCCGCGCAGGCTCACGCTCAGCCATGCCACGGTGACCGGCCGCGACCCCCGCGACGGCCGGCCCGAGACGGCGCGCGACGTCGACCTCGCCCTGTCCTGGCCCCTGTGGAGCGACAAGGCGGCCATCGCTGGCGGCCTGACCTGGAACGGGGCCTCGGCGCGCTTCACGCTGACCTCCCTCTGCCCCGCCGATCTTCTGGCCGGCCGCGAGACGCCGTTCACCGCGGCCCTGACCTGGCCGGCCGGCTCGCTGGATGCGGACGGCGTGGGCAGCCTGGCCAACGGCCTGACGCTCGCTGGACAGGGCAGCCTCAAAACCCGCTCGCTGCCCGAGACCCTCGCCTGGACCGGCGACGATATCGGCCTGTCGCCCCTGATGGAGTCCTTCTCCGTCGAAGGCAGCTTCGAGGCCTCGCGCGACGGCTTGCGCCTGCCCTCCATGCGCGTCAGCGCCGGCAGCACCGTCCTCGAAGGGGCAGGCTCGGCCGAGATGACAGGGCGCCGGCCCTCGATCCGCGCGACGCTCGATGCCCAGGAAATCAACCTCGCCCCGGTTCTGGCGGGGCTGCTGCGCGTCGCCGGCCTCGACGGCGACGACGGCTGGGGCCGGCATCCGCTGGCGCTCGGGCCGCTGACCGGGGGCGATCTCGACCTGCGCCTCTCGGGCGGCAGCGCTCGGCTCGGGCCCATCGTCCTTGAAGACCTCGCCTCCAGCGTGATCGTGCGCGCCGGCGGCATCGACGTCACCCTCGGGCGGGCGAGCCTGCGCGGCGGCACGCTGAAAGGCCGCGCCGCACTCAGGTCCCCCGCCGGATCGGCCGCCGACGAGACCGAGGTGAAGGCGCAGGGCGTCTTCGACGGGCTCGACCTCGGCACCCTGCTGGTGGATCTCGGCGAATCGAGCTGGATGCTCGGCACCACGCAGGGGAGCTTCAGCATCGAGGGCCGCGGACGCGATGCCGCCGGCCTCGTCCAGACCTTCGCCGGCCGCGCCGTCCTCGCAGTCGATGGCGGCGCCATCGCCGGGCTCGACCTCGCCGACGTGATCCATCGCGGCGGCGCGGTGGCGCAGGGCGCGCTCGCCCGCCGCAACGGCCGCACCGCCTTCGAGCGCGCCGGCATCACCCTCGCGTTCAGCGACGGCATCGGCGAGATCGAGGAGGGCGGCCTCACCGCCCGGAGCCTGACGGCGCGCCTGCGCGGCCGGATCTCGCTGCCGGAGCGGAGTTTCCTCGCCCGTGCCGCGCTGCTTCCGCGCAAGGGCGCGACGGATTCGGGCTCGCTCGCCGTTCCGACCGCCTTCGAGATCGCCGGCCCCTGGAACGCCGTCGCCGTCCGGGCAGGCTCGCGCAGCGACGCCGCCGATCCCGCCGACGCCGTGGCGCGTGCGCCGTCGGCCATCGTCCCCGGCCTGCCGACGCAGGTGCGTGCCTACGCGCCGTAAAGCCCTGGCCGGTCGAGCCCCCGTAACTCTCCGGCTCCTTCGCGCGTAGGACAGGCCGGGATGGTTCGCAGGGTGCGGCGTCATCTGCCCCGGTCCGGCGGCGACCTGCGGAAGGTCTGCGCCGGACGTTCGTTATCGAGTAGGCTGCAGCGATGATCCGGTCATTCACCGCGCTTGCCCTCCTGCTCACCGGCCTCACCGGTGCGCAGGCGCTCGTCCCCAAGCAGCCGAAGGACCTCGTCCAGGCGCGCCTTGTCGCCGAACCCTCGGCGGTCGCCCCCGGCACGACGGTGACGGTCGGCATCCGCATGGCGATGAAGCCGGGCTGGCACGTCTACTGGCGCAATCCCGGCGATTCGGGCCTGCCGCCGGAGATGGCCTGGGATCTTCCCCAAGGGGTGAACGTCGGTGCCGTGGAATGGCCCGCGCCGGAGCGCCTGCCGGTCCAGACCCTGATGAACTACGGCTACGAGGGCGAGGTGACGCTGCTCGTCCCCGTCAGCGTGCCGGCAGACTATTCCGGCGGATCGGTACGCCTCGCCGGCAAACTGTCGTACCTCGTCTGCGAAGAGATCTGCATCCCGGGCTCGGCCGATCTCGAACTTGCGCTGCCGGTCGCCACGGCCGGCGCGACGCCGGCCCCAGACCCGGCCTCGACCGACCTGTTCGCCAAGGCCCGCGCGGCCCTGCCCGAGGCTTCGCCCTGGCCGTCGCGCCTCACGCGCGAGGGCGACACGGTCGTGCTGAGCCTCGATCACGCCGGGCTCGAGCCGGACGCGATCCGCGAAGCCGCCTTCTTTCCTTACGGCGAGACGGTGCTCGACAACGCCGCCTCGCAGACTCTCACGGTCGACACCTCCGGCCTGCACCTCGCCCTGAAGCCGGGTGATGCCGCCAAGCCGCCGGCAGAGCTGCCCGGCGTGCTGACCTTCATCGACAGGGGCACGCGCCGGGCCTTCGCCATCGGCGAACCGCCGCCGCCCGCCGCCGCGATGGCCGCTCCATCGGAGTCCCTGTCAGCCGCCGTGCCGATGCCCGCACCGGCGGGCGACGAAACCCTGACGTTGTGGAGTGCAGCCGGCTTGGCGCTTCTCGGCGGCCTGATCCTGAACCTGATGCCCTGCGTCTTCCCCGTCCTCTCGATCAAGGTGTTGAGCCTCGTGAAGCAGGCGGGCGAATCCGCCATGCGCGTGCGGATCCACGGTCTCGCCTACACGGCCGGCGTGCTCGGGAGCTTCCTTGCGCTCGCCGGCCTGCTGATGGCGCTGAAGGCCGGTGGGGCCACCATCGGCTGGGGCTTCCAGTTGCAATCGCCGATCGTGGTGGCCGTCCTCGCCTACGGGCTGCTCGCGATGGGGCTGAGCCTCTCGGGCGTGGTGCATGTCGGCGGCGGCATCGCGGGACTCGGCGACGGGCTGACGCGGCGTTCGGGCTATCGGGGCTCGTTCTTCACCGGCGTTCTCGCCACCCTCGTCGCCACCCCCTGCACGGCGCCGTTCATGGGTGGGGCGGTGGGCTTCGCGCTGACGCAGCCGCCGGCGGCGGGCCTCGTCGTCTTCGCGAGCCTCGGCCTCGGATTGGCGCTACCTTTCCTGGCGCTAACGCTCTGGCCTGAAGCCTTGCGCCTGATGCCGCGCCCCGGCGCCTGGATGGACACCCTCAAGGGCGTGCTCGCCTTCCCGGTCTACGCCACGGTCGCATGGCTGGTCTGGGTGCTGGCGCAACAGGTCGGGCCCAACGGCCTTCTCGCCGGACTCGTCGGTCTCGTCCTCGTCGGCTTCGCCGCATGGGCCTGGGAGCGGGCGCGTTTCGCAGGCGGCTGGGCCGGCGGGCTTGCCCGCGGCACCGCGTTGGCGGCCCTTCTTGCGACGGCCGGCCTCGTTGCGGTGCTCGACGGCGACCGGGCTTCGCCCGTCGGAACGGTGACGGCGGACGGCATCGAGCCGTTCACGCAGGCCCGCCTCGACGCCCTTCGCGCGGATGGGCGCACCGTGTTCGTCGACATGACGGCGGCCTGGTGCATCACCTGCCAGATCAACGAGCGCACGGCGTTGTCCCGCGACCGGGTCCGGCAGGCCTTCCGCGCCAACGACGTCGTGCTGCTGCGGGGCGACTGGACGAACCAGAACCCCGAGATCACCGCGCTTCTCGAGCGCTACGGCCGGAGCGGCGTGCCGCTCTACCTGCTCTATCGCGGCAAGGCGGAAGCGAGCGTGCTTCCGCAGATCCTCACCGAGGGGATCCTGCTGGCGGAGATCGAGAAACGACCTGGGCTGGCGCAGCGTTAGAGCGCTTTCCGATCGAGTGGATCTCGGTTGGTCGAAAAAATGTGTGGCAAAAACAGAACCTTAGAGCCGCCGAGCCGATGCGATCGGATACGGCTCCCAGGCGACGTCGGACGATCCAAGTCAGACTGGCGTGCAGTCGCAAAGGCGACGGCTCGATCGCCGCGCCTCTCGGTGTCAGGCAGTCAATGCCAGAGCCAGTTGCGGGCGCGACGGCACGGCCGCGGCGCCGACATCCACCGCCTGGCGCTCGCGGGCGATGAAGGAACTCGGCATCACCGCCTGCATGTCCGCCTCGACCTTGCGCAGCTGGGCATCGGTATGGGCCGGGTGCAGGTGGATGATCGCCAACGCCTTGGCGCGGGCGGCCTGCGCCAGCTCGATGCCCTTCTGCCAGGTCGAATGGCCCCAGCCCGCACAGCGGCAATACTCACCCTCGGTGAACATGCCGTCGTAGACGATCAGGTCGGCACCCTCGACGAAGGCCAGGAGCGCGGGATCCGGCCAGGGATCGGTGTGCTCGATGTCGCTGATGACGCACAGGCGCTTGCCGCCGTGGTCGAACCGGTAACCCACCGAGCCCTGGGGATGGTTCAGCAGGATGGTGTCGACGCGCGTACCGTCGGGGAAGGTCAGCGGCTCGCCCGCCTTGAAGCCGTGATGCCTGATGGTGACGGGCAACACGTCGAGCTCGACCGGAAACAGCGGCGGCGAGAACAACCGACCGAGTGCTTCCGCAGCACAGGCGCCGTCGAGGTTGCCGCAATAGGTATGGATCGTGCGCGTCTCGTCGAACACGGCGGGCTTGAAGAACGGCAGGCCGGCGGTGTGATCGAGATGCAGGTGGCTGAACAGCAGGTCGATCTCCTGCGGCAACCCGTCGGCATTGTTGCGCCCGAAGGCTCCCAGTCCCGAGCCCGCATCGAGGACGAAGAGACGGCCGCCGCAGCGGATTTCCAGGCAGGGCGTATTGCCGCCGAACTCGACGTATTCGGGGCCGCTCACCGGCGTGGAGCCGCGCACACCCCAGAAACGCAGGGTGAGCGCATCGTCCGTTGCGGGACTCGTCGTGTTCATGCGCCTGTACCAGTCGCTCCGGCCGTTTCCGGCGAGCACTTTCCGTCGCGTCGACATGGGTTCAATTGCGGCCAAGATAGCCGGTACCTCTGTAAAATCCTTACAAGGAAGAGATAGGCGGCGGCTATTCCGGTCCGTGTGCGGGCACGCACACGACACCGTGAAGGAGGGCCCGTGAAGCCCGGCCGTGTCACTTTTGCGCAACGATGTCGACGAGGGGCCGCGTGCCGGTAAAGGCCGGGGCGGCAAGCAGGCCCTCGGCCGGGCCGCGCAGGAGCAACGGGGGCTTCGCGGCATAGTCCGGTGCGATCTCGAACGCGAAGCGCGGCACCGGCGTCTCATAGGGTGGGACGAAGTTCCAGGTCCGCACGTTCGCAAACGGGGTGCCCGTGGCGATCGCGGCCGCCCAGACGGCTTCGGGCAGCGGTGAGATCGGCGGAGCCTTCCGCCGGGCCGGGATCAGCACGACCTCCTGGCCGGCATAGGCCAGAGCCTCGGGCCGGCTGACCTCGCCGACCGGGACTCCCCGGCTGATCAGTGCCGCCCAGAACGGATGCTGCCCGCCGTCGGAATAGGTCGTGCGCACGGCGGCGGCCCCGTCCTCGACGAGGCTCGCGACATGGGCCGCCTCCTCTTTCACACGTGCGCCGGCCAGCGCCTCCTGCTCCTTGTCCTTCAGAGGCGCGAAGGCGTATCGGCCGGCCGTCACGGTCGCCACGGGTTCCTGGCCCGTCGCCTCGAAGCGGTCCGAGCCTTCCTTGAGCTGGCGCCAGAAGGCGATGTTCGCATCGCTGCGGTAGCGGGCCATGTTGGCGGCGCTCATCCGGAACGGAAACGACTGGAACTGGAACGCCGTCTGACCTCCGGAGAAGGCTTCGCGCGCGACGGCGAAAAGTTCGCCCGCGACCGTATCCGTCATGGCGAAGCAGCCCATCGACGAGCAGATGCCGTGCACCATCACCGCCGAGCCCGTGTAGCCGTGTGCCTTGTCGTAGGCGTTCGGGTAACCGACGTCGAAGGACAGGTAGTAATGCGAGTTCGGGTTCATCTGGCTCTTGGCCACGGTGTAGAACCCCTCCGGCGTCTGCCGGTCGCCGGTCTTGGTCTTCGGTCCGAGCTGTCCCGACCAGCGGCAGATCGGATAGGTCTTGATGAAGACGAAGCGGCCGTTGCCCGCCCGCTTCCAGACCTCGATCTCGGATTCCTTCTTATAGGCGCGGAGCAGGATCGGCGCTTCGGCGCTGCTTCCCCTGGCCTTGATCAACGCGAGCGTCGAGGGCGGAATCGGAGCGGAGGCCTTGTCCTGCTGCGCCGTGGCCGGGCCGCCGAGGCAGACCGCAAGGACGACGAAGCAAAAGACCGACCGTGCGACTGAAGAAATCCGGCTCTGGGGACGCATGCACCGCCCGGCGACAAACGCGAATCGCCCGGGGCGTCGCAAGGATTGGGGCTTCGCGAGGACATGGCGGAGCCGTCGAGGAATGGCTCCGCTTTGAGGCGGATTTGAGGGCGCTGGCGACGCGACCCCGCCGCGCTCGAAACCCGTGACGACATTCACCGCCGCGACGGCATCGGCACCGTCAGCGGGTTACGCGGGTCGTTCCGGCGATCGCCACGATCTCCTCGCGGATCGCCTTGAGCAGATCGCCCTCGAACAGCAGAGCAGAGCCGTAGTGGAACTCGATGTCGAAGGGCCGGCGCGCGTTCATCGAGAGCGAGGCGCTCTGCATGGCCAGCAGCCGGCCGGTCTCGTCGAACAGGCCCGACCCGGATCCGCCGAAGCCGTCGTTACAATCGTGGCGGACGCGGCGGATCTCGTCCTCGCTCGGCGGATCGATCTGCCGCACGAAGCAGATCTCCAGGCTGCTGGGGCCACGATAGTTCTCGTGGCCGCCGGGGGAGACCATGACCACGGGACGCTCCGCGGTTCCCGTCGGCAGGTCGGAAGCATCGGGAACCGGTTGCGGCAGGAGCCCTGCCACCGGGATCGCCAGCCGCAGGATCGCCCAATCGTCGGTGATGTGGAGCGAGCGGGCGTCCGGCGGCGTCCCGAGTCGCAGACTGCCCGATTCGAAAACATGGTTACGGCCGCCGATCTGGAAGAAGCAGTCCGAGACTTCGCGGGTCGTCTCCATGCGCCGGTTGCGGAAATTGTGGGCATTCAGGACGACGAGCGACGGATCGCCGATCAGCCAGGCCGCTGCGGCCTTTTGCGGCACCCCGTCCGGACGCCGGCAATACAGCACGCCGGCGCCGAGATAACGCTGATTGTCGGCCCCGGTCATGTCGCGCCGGCCGTCATGGGGATAGAGCGCGGCGACCGCAATCCCGCCGCCGAGAATCCCCATTGCAAGCAGCCCGGAGAGAATGGGCGTTGCCGCCGAAAGCCACGCGCGGCCCACGATCGTGTTGCAGCGCGAAACAGCGGATGCGCGGTTAATCCAAGTATTTCCGAGCATACGCAGCCGAACGAACGCGCCGCGGCGTAAAATCTCGCGACTGCGAAGACGTCGCATTCCGCCTAGACCTTGCCCGCGCCCTGGCCGTGGCAACATCAGCCCACTCCACCCCGACGGCCGGAACCTCCCCCCGGACCGTCCGGCAAAGTGGTGCGACGGACAGGTCGGACCGTCAAGCACGAGACGGGCGCAGAGGAAGCATTACGCATTGCCCTGCGCGTCAATGCCAGTTGCTCCCGCCTACAAATGTCGAAGTGTCTAAAGACTTTTGTCCACGGTGCTGCCTAGAAATGACAGGACGAGAGGCAGTAATAAATCTCTTATAAGACCGGTTATTCTTAGCTGGATCTTATAGACCAAGCCGTAAAGGCGAAGGTCAATTGAGATGTGCTTCCGCTCCGTGAGGGAAATAGCCACGCATGGCCGCGAGGTCGAAAGACGCGGCGGACAGGCTAGGAGACGCAGGATGAGCAGACTCTTAAGTTCGGTTTCTCTGTTGGCGGTGGTGGCGTTCGCGCCGATCGCCGCGTCGAGCATCGCGGCTGCGGCCGACGACAAGCTCGTCACACTCTCGAAGAGCGATGACAACTGGGTCATGCCCGGCAAGAACTACGACTCAAACAACTACAGCGAGTTGAAGCAGGTCAACAAAAGCAACGTGAAGCAGCTGCGCCCGGCGTGGACGTTCTCCACCGGCCTGCTGAACGGTCACGAGGGTGCACCGCTCGTCGTCGACGGCAAGATGTACATCCACACCTCGTTCCCGAACTACACCTTCGCCCTCGGTCTCGACGATCCGGGCAAGATCCTCTGGCAGGACAAGCCGAAGCAGAACCCGGCCGCTCGCGCCGTGGCCTGCTGCGACCTCGTCAACCGCGGCCTCGCCTACTGGCCCGGCGACGGCAAGACCCCGGGCCTGATCCTCAAGACCCAGCTCGACGGCCACGTCGCAGCGCTCAACGCCGAAACCGGCGAGACGGTCTGGAAGATCGAGAACTCGGACATCAAGGTCGGCTCGACCCTGACGATCGCTCCCTACGTCGTGAAGGACAAGGTGATCATCGGTTCCTCGGGCGCCGAGCTCGGCGTGCGCGGCTATCTCACCGCCTACGACGTGAAGACCGGTGCCCAGGTCTGGCGCGCCTACGCGACCGGTCCCGACAAGGACCTGCTGCTGGCTTCCGACTTCAACATCAAGAACCCCCATTACGGCCAGAAGGACCTCGGCACGGCGACGTGGGAGGGCGATGCCTGGAAGATCGGCGGCGGCACCAACTGGGGCTGGTACGCCTACGATCCGGGCACCAACATGATCTACTTCGGCACCGGCAACCCGGCGCCGTGGAACGAGACCATGCGTCCCGGCGACAACAAGTGGACCATGACCATCTTCGGCCGCGACGCCGATACGGGTGAGGCTCACTTCGGCTACCAGAAGACGCCGCACGACGAGTGGGACTACGCCGGCGTCAACGTGATGATGCTGTCCGAGCAGAAGGACAAGGATGGGAAGATGCGCAAGCTTCTCACCCACCCGGACCGCAACGGCATCGTCTACACGCTCGACCGGACCGACGGCTCGCTGGTCTCGGCCAACAAGATCGACGACACCGTCAACGTGTTCAAGTCCGTCGACCTGAAGACGGGCACCCCGGTGCGCGATCCCGAGTACGGCACCCGCATGGACCACCTCGCCAAGGACATCTGTCCCTCGGCGATGGGCTATCACAACCAGGGTCACGACTCCTACGACCCGAAGCGTGAAGCCTTCTTCATGGGCATCAACCACATCTGCATGGACTGGGAGCCCTTCATGCTTCCGTACCGCGCAGGTCAGTTCTTCGTCGGTGCGACGCTGAACATGTACCCGGGCCCGAAGGGTGACCGCCAGAACTACGAAGGACTTGGCCAGATCAAGAGCTACAACGCGATCACCGGCAAGTTCAATTGGGAGAAGATGGAGCGGTTCGCCGTTTGGGGCGGTACGACGGCGACTGCCGGCGACCTCGTCCTCTACGGAACGCTGGACGGCTACATCAAGGCCCGTGACTCCGACAACGGCGACCTTCTCTGGAAGTTCAAGCTGCCGTCCGGCGCCATCGGCTACCCGATGACCTACACCCACAAGGGCGATCAGTACGTCGCCATCATGTACGGCGTCGGCGGCTGGCCGGGTGTCGGCCTAGTGTTCGACCTTCAGGATCCGACCGCCGGTCTCGGCGCGGTCGGCGCCTTCAAGAAGCTCGCCAACTACACCCAGATGGGCGGCGGCGTGGTGGTGTTCTCCCTCAACGGCAAGGGTCCCTACGACGACCCGAACGTCGGTGAGTTCGTCTCCAAGTAAGTCGACCTGAACGATGGGGCTTCGCGGGTTCGTCTTGAACCTGCGGAGCCTCCCACGCGGAACGGCATGAACGACGGTCTTCGGGGAACGCCACCCCGGCCGCGCGCCCAAACCGCAAAGACGATCAACGAGGAAACGGGTTTCCAAGACCATGCGGTTCGTCACTGGACGACATCTCGCTGCGGTTTCCGCCGCGGCCCTTCTCGCCCTCGCAGCCGGAACCGCCGCGCGCGCGGCCGGCGAGTCCGAGGCGCAGGTTCCTCCCTCCGAGACCACGACGGCTCCGGCCAGGGCTGCGGACGCCGCACCGGCCGACCCCTCGGTTCTGCGCATCTGCGCCTCCGAAAAGCAGCCGCCGCTCTCGATGAAGGACGGTTCGGGCCTGGAGAACAAGATCGCGGCCGCCGTGGCCGAGGCCATGGGCCGCAAGCCCCAGTTCGTGTGGAATTCCAAGGCCGCGATCTACCTCGTGCGCGACGGCCTGGAGAAGAAGCTCTGCGATGTCGTCGTCGGTCTCGACAGCGACGATCCGCGCGTGCTGACCACCAAGCCCTACTATCGCAGCGGCTACGTCTTCATCACCCGCGCCGACAAGGACCTCGACATCAAGTCCTGGGCCGATCCGCGCCTGAAGAGCGTCGACCACATGGTCGTCGGCTTCGGCACCCCGAGCGAGGCGATGCTCAAGGATATCGGGCGCTACGAAGAGGACATGGCCTACCTCTACTCGCTCGTGAACTTCCGGGCCGCCCGAAACCAGTACACCCAGATCGATTCCGGCCGGATGGTCACGGAAGTCGCCACCAACAAGGCCGACGTCGCCGTCGCCTTCGCGCCCGATGTCGGCCGCTACGTCAAGGAATCCTCGACGCCGCTGCGCATGACGCTGGTGCCCGACGACACCGTCCGCAGCGACGGCCAGAAGATGCCGCAGAGCTTCGACCAGTCGATGGGCGTGCGGAAGGGGGACGAAGCCCTGCGCGACGCCCTCGACGCCGGCATCGCAAAGGCGAAGCCGAAGATCGAGGCGATCCTCAAGGACGAGGGCGTGCCGACCACGCCGGCCTCGAACTGAGCGAACCCACCCTCGCTCGATCAGACACAACGCATTCCACTCCGGATCGGGGCGCGAACGACCCCGCCGGAGGATCGGACCGGAGCACCGAAAGACACCGATGACGCTGAAACACACGGGTTTTGCTGCACTTCTCGGGCTACTCGCCGCCTCGGTGAGCCTGCCCGCCTTCGCCCAGCCGCAATCCGCCCCGAGTTCCGGGGTCGTCCTTCAGAACACCGTGACGGGCGAGACCCTCGATACCTCGCAGGGTAAGGAAGGCGGCCGCGATACAGCTGGGGTCAAGAAGTTCCTCGAGACCGGAGAGAACATCTATCTCGAGGACAAGTCTTGCCTGCGCAATGGCCAGAGCCTGTTCGCGACGTCTTGCTCCGGTTGCCACGGCCATCTGGCGGAGGGCAAGCTCGGGCCCGGTCTCAATGACAATTACTGGACCTATCCGTCCAACACCGAAGATAAGGGACTGTTCTCGACGATATTCGGCGGCGCCAACGGCATGATGGGCCCGCACAACGAGAACCTGAACCCCGACGAGATCCTGCAGGTCGTGACCTGGGTGCGGCACCTCTACACGGGGCCGGCCAAGGACGCGGTCTGGCTCAGCGCCGAGCAGAAGAAAGCTTACAAGCCCTACAAAGAGGGCGAGACCTTCTCGAAGGACGAGAAAGGCCAGTGCAAGCCGCTGGAATGATCGTTCTCGAAGAGCACGTCGCGTAGGTCAGGCGCGACGAATAAGCGGCGCCCGAGCCGCAACCAGGGAAGAGACGGAGGAATGATCATGCGGACATTCGTTTACGCTGCGGCGATCGTGGTCGGTTCGGCGCTGGCGCTGCCGGCGGTGGCCTATGACGGCCAGAAGTGCAAGGCGGCCGGCAATTGCTGGGAGCCGAAGCCCGGCTTCCCCGACAAGGTCGCGGGTTCGAAGTACGACCCGAAGCACGACCCGAAGGAGGTCGCTAAGCAGGCCGACTCCATCAAGCAGATGGAAGACCGCAACAAGCAGCGCGTCGAGAACGCCAAGAAGACCGGCAAGTTCGAATACGACATCGCCAAGTTCTCCTCGGCGAACTGAAAGCGCGGAGAGCCGTCGGGTCTTCAGTTCCCGCGGCGACCGACCGTGACACCTTCCCTCCCCCTTGTGGGGAGGGATCGAGGGTGGGGGTGGTTCCGCTTGCCTCGGTCGGAGGCAGGCGGAGCCGCCCCCACCTCCAACTCCTCCCAACAAGGGGGAGGAGAGCATTGTCCGCCTTGCAACCGTAAAGCTCCGGCGACACGCGGACGCCTCGGACGGAGGCCAAGAAAATCCAGGGTTCAGGACAATGAACACCATTCGCCACGGCGACGCGATGCTCACCGATTGGCGCGACACCGCCGCCCGCTTCCAGTGCGAGGTCGGCAAGGCCGTCGTCGGGCAGGAACGCGCCGTCCGCCTCGTGACGATCGCGATCTTCGCCCGCGGTCACGTGCTGCTGGAAGGCGATGTCGGCGTTGGCAAGACGACCCTGCTGCGGGCCGTCGCCCGGGCGCTCGGCGGCGCCTACGAGCGGGTCGAAGGCACCGTCGACATGATGCCCTCCGACCTGATCTATCACACCTACCTCGCCGACGACGGCCGCCCGCGGGTCGAGCCCGGCCCGGTCCTGCGCAAGGCCGAGGACCTGTCGGTCTTCTTCTTCAACGAGATCAACCGCGCCCGGCCACAAGTGCATTCGCTGCTGCTGCGCCTGATGGCCGAGCGCAGCCTCACCGCCTTCAATCGCGAGTATCACTTCCCCGATCTCCAGGTCTTCGCCGACCGCAACCGCGTCGAGCGCGAAGAAACCTTCGAACTTCCGGCAGCCGCCCGCGACCGCTTCTTGATGGAGATCGGGATGGAGGCCCCGCGTGATGCTCAGGCTCGCCGCGACCTCGTCTTCGATCCTCGCTTCCACGACACCGATGCCCTGGTCGAAGCCATCGAGGCCAGCGTCATCGACCATGCTGCCGTCTCGGGTATCGCGAACGCGATCCAGCACTCGATCAAGGCATCGCCGGAGATCGAAGCCTACGTCGTCGCCCTATGGGAGGCCTTGGTACGGCCCGCCGAGGCCGGCATCCGCCTGCCCGGCGTCGACATGACGGCACTGATCAAGGGCGGCGCTTCGCCCCGCGGTCTCGCCTTCCTGGTCCGTGCCGCCCGCGTTCGCGCCTGGCTCGAAGGCCGCGAGTTCCTCGTGCCGGAGGACATCCGCGACGTGTTCCCCGAGGTGATGGCCCACCGCGTCTTCCTCGAGCCGGTCTACGAGATGCGCCGCGAGACCATCGTGCCGGGCCTGATCCGCGCGGTGTTCGAGACGGTGCCGGCACCGTGAGCACGGGCGAGGTCGTCTATCTTCCCCATTGGCGGCCGGGCGGCAGCGTCGTCGGCGCCCACCGCGGCCGCGATGCCGGCGGGCTCGGCACGTTTCGCGATCAGGTGCCGTTCCTGCGGTTGCCGGATGCGCGCCGCATCGACATCCGCGCGACTTTGCGCGATCCGTTCGAGGGCACCTATGTCCGCCGCTTCGAGACGCGCACCGCGATCGAAGTCTGGGCACTCGTCGACCTGTCCGCCTCCATGCGCTTCCGCGGTGAGGCCGACCGCATGGCGCTCGTTGCCGATCTCTGCACCGGCCTCGCCACCTCCGCGACGCGTATCGGCGATGCCTTCGGTCTGATCGGCTGCGACGACGCGATCCGTGAGGACGTGTTTTTGCCGGCTACCCGCCGGCAGGGGATCGCGATGGAGCATGCCGCCCGGATCGGCGACATGCACTGCCGGGGTGCGAGCGCGCGTGGACTGGCGGAGGTTCCGCGCCGGCTCGCCGGACGGCCGAAGCTCGTCTTAGTGATTTCCGATTTTCGCTGGCCCGAGGCGCTCATCGAACAGGTGTTTTCGGGACTTGCCCTGCACGACGTCGTGCCGGTGCTCCTCGCCGATGCGTCCGAAGACGAGGCGCTACCGTCGTTCGGGCTGATGGAGTTCGACGATCTCGAAGGCGGCGGCAGGCGGACCGTGTTCATGCGCCCGAGCCTGCGCCGGCGCTGGCATGCGCGGGAGCGGGAGCGCCTCGACACCCTGCGCCGGATCGCTTCGACCTATGGCCGCTCGCCCTTCCGGCTCGAAGCCCGCTTCGACGCCGAGATGCTGAGCCGCCACCTCATGACGACCTGAGGCGATGATGCTGCGCCTCGCGTTCCTTCTCCTCGTTCTGATCGCCCTTCCGGACACCCTGCAGGCGCAGGTGCGCTCGGTGGAAGTGCGGACGCCGCGCCCCTTCGGCTACTTCGTCGGCGACCTCGTGAGGGTTCAGGTCGACATCGTCGTCGACGACGGCTTCGCCGTGCAGGCCGCCTCGTTGCCGCAGCCCGGCCCGGTGACCTACTGGCTCGACCTCCGGGATATCGCGATCGAGAGCACCGCTCAGGGCGATGCACGGCGCATCCGCCTCAACCTCACCTACCAGTCGTTCTACGCGGCGCTCGACGCCCGCGCCCTGGAAATCCCGGGCTTCGCGCTCACCGTCGCGAGCGAGCGTAAGGACGGCGTGACGACGGCGAAAGCGCAGGTGCCGGCCTGGTCGATCAACGTGTCGCCCCTGCGCGAGGTGCAGCCGCCCCCACGCGAGGACCCGACCGAGTACATGCGGCCGGACGGGCGTGCCGCGCCGATGGACATGGCGCCCCTGCTGCGCTGGGCCGGGGCCTTCGCGGCCCTTGCGCTGCTGACACTCGCTCTGCTTGCACGCGACCGCGCCTGGATTCCGTTCGGCAAACGCCGGGGCCGCGCCTTCGCAGGGGTCCAGCGCAGCCTGCGCATCCTCGCGCGACGGCCCGACCAAGATGCCGCCTATCGCGAGTCGCTGATCGCGCTCCATCGCGGGCTCGATGAAACGGACGGGCGGCGCGTGCTTGCCGACGACCTGCCGGCCTTCCTCGACCGGCATCCCGCCTATCGGCCGCAGCAGAGCGGTCTCGCCGGCTTCTTCACGGCTTCGCGGCTCGCCTTTTTCGGCCGCGAAACGTCCGCAGCGCGCAGCCAATGGTCGCTGCGCGACGCGGAAACGGTGGCCAGGGATCTCGCCGCAGCCGAGCGGACGGCGGGAGGCTGAGCGATGACCTTGCTCTCCCGCTTCGGCACGACCCTGCCCCTCGTCCTGTGGCTGCTGCCGCTGGCGCTTCTGCCGCTCGTCGCGTCGAGCCAGCGCCGGACGGCCGTCTCCGCCATCGCCGCCGTGCCGTTCGACGGTGTGTCGCGAGCGATCGGCTGGGCGCTGAAGCTTGCGGGTCTTTTCGCGATCGGGGGCCTGATCCTGGCGCTCGCCGGCCCCTACCGCTCCGGCGAGACGGTGACCCGCACCGGCATCGGCGCACAGGTCTCGATGCTGATCGACCGCTCGGGCTCCATGAACGAGACATTCGCTGGCAAGCAGCCCTCGGGAGCCGAGGAGTCGAAGGCCGCGGCCTCCCGTCGTCTGCTCGGCGACTTCGTCGGCAGCCGCGCGCACGACCAGTTCGCGGTCACGGCCTTCTCGACCGCACCGATGCTCGTCGTGCCGATGACCGACCGCCACGACGCCGTCCGCGCCGCCATCGGCGCCATCGACCGGCCCGGCCTCGATTACACCAACGTCGCCCGCGGTTTGGCCATGGCGCTCTCGCAATTCGGGGCGGAGGCGGCCTCGATCTCCCGTGCGGTGCTGCTGGTCTCCGACGGCGCGGCCGTGATCGATCCGAAGATCCAGGGCGCCCTGCGCGCCGAGTTCGCGAAGATCCGGCCGAACCTCTACTGGCTCTTCTTGCGCACCAAGGGTTCGCCCTCGATCCGCGACAAGCCTGCCGGCGAGGACACCCCTCAGGCCGCCCCCGAGCGCCATCTCGACCTGTTCTTCAAGAGCCTCGGCACGCCCTACCGCGCCTTCGAGGCCGAGGGGCCGGAGGCCGTGGCCGAGGCGATCCGCCAGATCGAGAGCCTCGAGCGGGATCCGATTCCCTATACGGAGCAACGCCCTCGCCGGGACCTGACGCCCTTCGCCTACGCGTTGGCGGCTTTCGGGCTGCTGGTGTTGCTCGCGGGCAAGCTCCTGGAAGCCGATCCGGGACGGGCCGAGCGCCGCCGGATGACACGTTCGCCGACACCCCGGGACATCACCGAAGAGCGAAGGCTCGCCGCATGAGCTCAGGTCCCTTCGCCCTCTCGGGTCCCAGCCCGCGCGGATCGCTGCAAGGGCGTCTCTCCGGCGCCTGGGGCCGCGCCCGCCCCGCCCTCCTCCTCGCCCTGCCGATCGTGCTCGCCGCCGCAGCTCTCGCTTGCGCGGCAATGGCTTGGCGCACGGCGCAGGCGAACCGGACCATTGCCGACCTCGCGCAGAACAAGGATGTCGCGGTCGGCGCCGAGGCGCCCTCCCAGGTCCTGCTCGCCCGTATTCAGGTCCTGTCCCGCCGCGACCGGCTGGAGGAGGCGGAGGGGCTGGTCCAGACGCTGGAACGGCGCGAGGAAGCAGATGTCTCCGCCCGGGCGCGCTACGCGATGGCGAATTCCCGCCTGCGGCAGGCCTTCGAGCATCTGACGCGGAACGACATCGATCCGGCCGGGCCTTTGGTGATCCTGGCGCGGCAGGATTACCGGCGGGCGCTGCAGGCGCGGCCCGAGTTCTGGGACGCGAAGTTCAATCTCGACGTCGCCTCGCGCCTCATCCGGGATTTTCCGGATTTCGACCGCAAGCACGGCGACGACCTGAAGGCGGAGCCCAAGAAGATCTGGACGGACATTCCCGGCCAGCCGCGGGGCGCACCGTGAGAAGCGCCCTCGTCCACAACCTGTGCGATCGTCGCCTGCAGGCGCTTGCCGTGGTGACGGGTCTAGTCCTGGCGACCTTCGCGGTGCGGACCGTGCCGCTCACCCGGGACGGCATAGAGATGCTGGCCGTGGTAGACATCACGGGCAGCATGAACGTGCGCGACTACCAGCGCGCCGACGGAACCGCGGCGAGCCGTCTCGACACCGCCAAGGCGGCCCTGCGCGAACTCGTGAGCCAGCTGCCGTGCGGCTCGCGGCTCGCGCTGGCGATCTTCACCGAGCGCCGCCCCTTCCTGCTATTCACGCCGATCGAGGTCTGCCGCGACTTCTCGCCCCTCGACGGGGCGCTGGGGTCGCTCGACTGGCGCATGGCCTGGGAGGGCGACAGCCGCATCTCGGCCGGACTGTTCCGCTCCATCGAGATGGCGGCGAGCCTCGGCACCGACCTCGTCTTCATCACCGACGGGCAAGAGGCCCCGCCGCTCCCGAGCATCGGCGGCCCGAGCTACGAGGGCAAGGCCGGGGCCGTGCGCGGGCTGATCGTCGGGGCGGGCGGCACCGCGCTCGCGCAGATCCCGAAATTCGACGATCGCGGGCGCGAGACCGGCTTCTACGGCGAGACCGACGTGCAGCAGGAGAATCGCTTCGGGCCTCCGCCCACCGACGCCGAGAACCGCCCCGGCTACGACGCCCGCAACGCCCCCTTCGGCGGTACGGCCGCGAAGGGCACCGAGCACCTGTCCTCCGTGCGCGAGCCGTACCTGAAGACGCTCGCGGGCGAGACCGGCCTCGCCTACGCCCATCTCGACGGCCCCGGCGGCCTGCTGCGGCCGCTGCTCGACGCCGGCACGCCCCGCCCGCTTCCCGGCAGCCTCGATCTCCGCCCTCTCCTCGGCAGCGCCGCCCTGGCGCTGCTGCTCGCCGTCTTCGCCGTCCGGCCGCTGCGTGCGCTGGTGCGGCGGGGCGGCTCCCGTCCCCTCCGCTGGAAGAAAGCCTGAACCATGCGTCTTGCGACACCCGCGATCGTCCTCGCCCTGGCCGCGACCGCCGCCCTCGCCCACGGCCCAACGCCGCAGAAGATCGACCAATCCATCACCATCAAGGCCAAGCCGGACGCGGTCTGGAAGGTCGTCGGCGATTTCTCCGGCATCAAGGCCTGGCACCCCGCCGTCGAGAAGAGCGAGGGCGACAAGGGGAGCAAGGACGGCGGCACCCGCACGATCACCCTCAAGAACGGCGGCGTCCTCAAGGAGAGCCTCGACGAATACAAGGCCGAGGGCTTCACCTATTCCTATCGCTCGGGCGATGCCGACCTGAAGGCGCTGCCGGTCTCGTCCTACTCCGCGACACTCACCGTGAGCCCCGACGGCGAGGGCTCGAAGGTGGCATGGATGGGCCGCTTCTACCGGGGCGACACTGGCAACGAGCCGCCCGAGAACCTCTCCGACGAGGCCGGCAAGACGGCGATGAACGCCTTTTTCGGTGATGGCCTCAAGGGGTTGAAGGCCAAGGTCGAGGGCGCCGCGACCCAATGAGTCTCGTGGGAGCAAAGGACGGGCGAAGCACCTCCCTCGTTCCCCTCCCCCTTGTGGGGAGGGACCAGGGGTGGGGGTGGTTCCGCTTGTCTGCATCGGAGCCCGGCGGACCCACCCCCACCTCCCACTCCTTCCCAGGATCGAGAGGAGAGGCGGAAGAATGCCCACCCGTCATTGCGAGCGGAACGAAGCAATCCAGGGCCAACGCGCCGACGTGGCGAGTGTGGCCCTGGATCGCTTCGCCTGCGGCTCGCGATGACGGTGCGGGACGAGGACCGGCCGCAGCGATGCGATCCGCCCGGTTCGGCACGGCGCTATTGCTCAGCCTGCTCGCCGCCCTGCCCTCTCCCGCCTCCGCCGCCTCGGTCTTCGTCGCCAGCCAGGAGGCCGGGCAGCTCGCCCGGATCGACACCGGCACGGACAGCGTCACGGCGACCCTGGACGTCCGGGCCGGGCCGGCGGGGGTGGCGGCGGATGCGCAGGGCCGGCTCTACCTCTCGCATCCCGACCATGGCGCGATCACGATCGTCGAGGGCGGCACCAGCCGGGTGCTGAAGCGCCTGCCCTATGCGGGGCAGGCCTTCGGCATCGCGGTCGAGCCGCAGGGCCGCTACCTCTATCTCGGGGATTGGAAGGCGGCCCGGGTCGTGCGCCTCTCAACCGAGACCGGAGCCGTGGAGGGCGGCGTCGCCGTGGGCAAGGATCCGGCGAACCTCGTGCTCGACCGGGCCGGCCGGCTCTGGGTCGCCGACCGCGAGAGCCATCAGGTCAGCGTGATCGACACCGCCCGCATGGAGCGGATCGCCACGATTCCCGTCGGCGAAGCGCCGTTCGCCCTGGGCTTGAGCCCCGCGCAGGACAGGCTGTACGTCGCGAACGTACGCAGCAACGATCTCAGCGTGATCGATACGGCGGCGCTGAAGCGCATCGCCACCGTGCCCGTCGGCAAGATGCCCTACGGCGTCGCGACGAGCGTCGACGGCCTACGGGTGCTCGTCACCAACCAGCATGCCGGCACGGTCTCGGTCGTCGACGCGGCGAGCCTCGCGGTCACCGGCACCGTCAAGGTCGGGCGCTATCCGGAGGGCATCGTGGTCAGCGGCACGCGCGCCTATGTCGCCAACTGGTTCTCGGAGGACGTCTCGGTGATCGATCTGTCGACCCTCAGCGAAACCGGCCGGATCAAGGTCGGCGAGGGGCCGCGCAATCTCGGCCTGTCGCAGGGCGGGGAGGCCGTCCGATGAGGGCCCCGGCGCTTCTTCCGGTCGTCGTCCTCCTCGCCCTCGGCGGCTGCGGTGGCGGGGACGAGGCCGAGACCAAGAGCGAGGATCAGGCCATCGTCGCGACGCAGTCGGATGCCGACATCCCGGCCTGGCTCTCGCCGACGGATCCGATGGAGACCGGCCGCTGGCTCGCGAGCCGCGAGGCCGGGAAGCCGGTGCCGAACGACGACGCGGCGAGCGCGCAGATGCGGCGCAGCCTCGGCCGAGCGCAGTCCTTCTTCATCGAGGACCCGCGCATGATCGCCAACCGCACGGTGCAGCTCGGCCAGATGCTCGGCGAGGCCGGCAAGAAGGAGGGCTACGAGGCGCTGATCGAGGGCCTGACCCGCGTCGCGCAGGGTGCCCGGGGCCGGCAACTCTATGGAGAGATGTGCCAGCACTATTACAACACCCGCCAGCAGGGCGACGACCGCGACGCGACGCTCGTCAAGCTCGCGGAACGCTATGGCGCGCAGCGCGAGGAGAAGGCCAAGCCGTGATGGCCGTCGAGCGCAGCACCCGGTCCAGGGGCGATCCCCGCGGCGAGGCGGCGACGCCGACGAGCGTCCTCCTCGTCGACGATCACCCGGTCGTGTTGAGCGGGTTCCGCCACGTGGTGGAGGATCTGTCGGAGAGCCTCGGGATCGAGCGGATCCACGAGGCCGGCGACATCGTCTCGGGATACCGGATCTTCCACAAGCTCCGCCCCGGCATGGTGGTCGCCGACCTCAGCTTTCAGGACCGGGATCTCTCGGGCCTGTCGCTGATCCGGCGGATGCGCGCGCTGCAGCCGGACGTGCGCGTCCTCGCCTTCAGCATGCACGACGATCCGGTGGTGGTGTCGCGCGCCCTCGAAAGCGGGGCGCTCGGCTACGTCCTCAAGGATGCGCCGACGGCGACGATCGTCGAGGCCTTCACCACGGTGCGGGCCGGGCGCGGCTTCCTCGAACACCGGCTTGCCACCAAAGTCGCCATGCTCAACATGCGCGGGCATGGCCCGCCGCTCGGCACGCTCAACGCCCGGGAGCTGCAGATCCTCTCGCTGCTGAGCAAGGGCAAGTCCTACCGCGTCATCGCGGACAACCTCTCGGTGAGCTACCGCACGGTCATCGGCGCCTGCTCCAGCATGCGCCAGAAGCTCGGCGTGCAGACGCTGGCGGAGCTGATCCACGTCGCGGTGAGCCGGAACAAGCTCGACATGGGAGTGTGATCGCTCCGGGAGGTGATACCGTTTCTGGTTGAACTCCTTCGGCGTACCCCGCCCCCTTCCCTGGACGGGTGGAGCGTCAGCGGAACCCGATCCGGGGTCCAGCATGAGGACGTCGCGAAGCGTCGAAACGTCTGCGCCGTTCGAATCGAGCCGCTGGCGCGGCCCTTATATTTGCGCTGGGTCCCGGATCACCTTCCACTGCGTTCCAGGTGTCCGGGAAAGGGCCGTGGCATCGACCGGAAACGGTCTGATAGCTCGCGCCTTGGACCGCGACGCTTCCGGTAGCCACCACAATCCTCCAGCTTCATCGCAAACGCAGCGCCACGATGGCGGGATCGGATTACGGATTGAGGATCGCCAGCGCCTGCTCGTGCAGGCGGCGGTCGCCCGCAGCGACGACGCGGCCGCCGCCCGTCGCCGGGCCGCCGTCCCAGGAGGTGATCACCCCGCCGGCGCCCGCGACGATCGGGATCAGGGCGACGATGTCGTAGGGCTGCAGGCCGGCTTCCACCACAAGGTCGATCTGGCCGGCGGCGAGCATGCAATAGGCGTAGCAATCGGTGCCGTAGCGCGACATCTTCACGGCCGACTCGATCCGGCCGAAGCGCTCGCGCTCCTCGCCCTCGGCGAACAGGCGCGGATCGGTGGTCGCCAGGATCGCGTCGGCGAGTTTGTCGGTGCGGCGGGTGCGGAGAGTCCGCTCCCCCTTCGCGGTGCGGATGGTGGCGCCGCCGCCGTCGCCCAGGAAGCGCTCGCCGAGATAGGGCTGGTGCATCAGCCCGCGCACGGCGGTGCCGTTCCGGGTCAGGCCGATCAGCGTGCCCCAGGTCGGCAGACCGGAAATGAAGGCGCGGGTGCCGTCGATCGGGTCGAGCACCCAGACGCATTCGGCGTCGGTCTGCTCCGCGCCGAATTCCTCGCCGAGGATGCCGTGCGTCGGAAAGGTCGCCCGGATCATCCGGCGCATGGTGGCTTCGGCCGCGCGGTCGGCCTCCGTCACCGGATCGAAGCCGCGGCCGGAGCCGCTGGCCTTGTCGTCCATGCCGAAATGCGCGCGGAAGAACGGCAGGATCGCCGCGCCCGACTGCGTGGCGAGGTCCTCCATGAAGCGGGCGAGATCGACGACGCTCATTGGTGGCCCATCGCTGGATTTCGCGAGAGGCCCGAAGCCTGCTCAAGGAGCACGATCGAAGGCTGCTCGCGAGGCCCAGGTCAACCGGCAACACCGATATTTCAAGCCGCCGCGAAGCGCTTCGCGTCGTGCTGGATGCGCGCCACCATGGCCCGCACGCCGTTGGAGCGCTTCGACGTCACGTGCGAACCGAAATCGAGCCGGCGGAAGATATCGAGGCCGTCGGTGGTCGCGGCGTCCTGAGGCGTCTTGCCATCGTAGAGCGAGACCATCAGGGCGACGAAGCCGCGCACGATGCTGGAATCGCTGTCGCCGCGCAGCGACAGGCGCGGCTCCGGGGCGGCCGGGTCGAGTCCGACGTCGAGCCAGACCTGGCTCTCGCAGCCATGCACGCGGTTGTCCTCTGTCTGCCGGGCTTCGGGCAGAGCCTCCATCTCGCGGCCGAGCTCGATGATGTAGCCGTAGCGCTGCTCCCAATCCTCGATCAGCTCGAAGTTGTCGATGATGTCGTCGATGGGAGGCAGCATGGAAGCGGTCGAACTCGTCGGGTGTTGTGTCCTGGGACCGATATAGGCCGGGCGGCGTCGCGAGGCGATCCATCCGGCCTGCGCCGGATCAGCCGGGACCGTGCACCCGCGCCTCGGGCAGCTGCAGGTCGAGGGGATGCGCGCGGGTGGCGTCGCCGCTCACCGCGATCTCGGCCTGGGCCGCATAGGCCGCGATCAACCGGGGTCCGAGCTTCGGCACGCCCGGCTTGCCCGCGGCGGCCGCCTCCCCCGATCCCGAGACGATCGACAACCGCACCGGTTCGCCGACGCCCGCGACGATATCGATACCGATGCCGCAGCTCACCGATTCCGCGGTGGCGTCGAGGCATTCGGCCACCACCTCCGCGACGATCATGCCCAGTGCGTTGGCGGTGCGCGGCTCGACCAGACTGGTGCCCGATCCGCCGACGGTGACGCCGATGCGGCCCGCCCGGCGCAGCTGGCCGAGACCGGAGGCGAGGCGGTGCAGGTAGTCGCGCAGGTCGATCGAAGCGATGTGCGGGGCCTCGTGCAGGTGCTGCTGCACCAGGGCGATGGCGCGCACGCGCTGTCCCAGCGCATCGAAGCTACCCCGGCACGGCTCGGGCGCGGCCCGGCCGTAGAGGCCGATCAGGCTGACCATCACCTGCAGGTTGTTGCGGACCCGGTGATAGATCTCGGCGAGCAGCGTCTCCTTCTCGACCAGCGCCGCCTCGGCATGATCCTCGGCGTTCTTGCGGTCCGTGATGTCGAAGCAGGAGCCGAGATAGCCGGTGAAGGTGCCGTCCTCGACGAGCGGCCGGGCGGTGTCGAGCAGCCAGCGATAGGAGCCGTCGTTCCGGCGCAGGCGGAATTCGATGCTGAAGGGCTCACGCGCCTCGAAGGCCTCGGCGGCGATCTGGGCGTGACGCTCGAAATCGTCCGGGTGAAGGCCGCTGCGCCAGCCGTCGCCGAGCTCTTCCTCACGCGGCCGCCCGGTGAACTGAAGCCAGCACTCGTTGTGATGCAACGCCCGGCCACGCGGGTCCGAGCGCCACATCATCAGGGGCACGTAATCCGCGAACCGGCGAAAATCGTCGCAGACGGCCCGCGGGGCCGCCTCCGGTGTCGTGTCTGTCGGTGGGGTGTCCGAAACCATTCCGCCGTTCGATCTGCGATGAGTGCACGGCCCGTCTCGATCCATGGGCTCGCGGCGGTCAACGTGCCTCCTGTGGGCGCGTTCCGGTCGATTTTGAGATGCTATGTACGGTTGTATACGTGCAGCGCGGCTGTCCGTCGAAACGGCGCCGGTCCGCGACGGCCTGCGGGGCGAAACATGCAGGACGAACGATTGCCGCCGGGTCAGCGGATCTCTTCGTGCCAGGTGCGCCCGTCGCGCTCGATCAGGGCGATCGCAGCGGTCGGCCCCCAGCTTCCCGCGGCGTAGGGGCGCGGCGGCTCGGGACGGTCGGCCCAGGCCTGGAGCAGCCTGTCGGCCCATTCCCAGGCGGCCTCGACCTCGTCGCGGCGCATGAACAGGGTGGCGTTGCCGCGCACCACGTCCATCAGCAGGCGCTCGTAGGAATCGGGATAGCGCTGCTTGAAGGTCTCCTCGAAGGAGATGTCGAGGTTGGTCGGCCTCAGGCGCATGCCGCCGGGGCCGGGATCCTTGGTCATCACCTCGAGCTTCATGCCCTCCTCCGGCTGCAGCCGGATCACGAGCCGGTTCGGCTCGCGCCCGAAGGCCTCGTCGGGGAAGATCGAGAACGGCGAAGCGCGGAACTGCACCACGATCTCGGAATGCTTGCTCGGCAGGCGCTTGCCGGTACGCAGGTAGAACGGCACCCCGGCCCAGCGGGCGGAGCGCACCTCGAGCTTCAGGGCGACGAAGGTCTCGGTGCGGCTGGTGGAATCGCCGCCGAGGTCGGTCTGGTAGCTCGGGACGCTCTTGCCCGCGACCGCGCCCGCCGCGTACTGGCCGCGCACCGTGACCGCCTGCACGTCCGCCGGGGTGATGGGCTTGAGGGCGCGCAGCACCTTCAGCTTCTCGTCGCGCACCGAGTTGGCGTCGAGCGAGAGCGGGCTCTCCATGGCGGTCAGGCAGAGCAGCTGCAGGATGTGGTTCTGCACCATGTCGCGCAGCGCGCCGGAGGTGTCGTAATAGCCGCCGCGGCCCTCGACGCCGACCGTCTCGCCCACCGTGATCTGGACGTGGTCGATGACGTCGGCGTTCCAGAGCCGCTCGAAGATGGTGTTGGCGAAGCGCAGAGCCAGCAGGTTCTGCACCGTCTCCTTGCCGAGATAATGGTCGATCCGGAAGATCTGGCTCTCGGGGAAGACCGCCCCGACGCTGTCGTTGATGGCCTGGGCGGATTTCAGGTCCTTGCCGATCGGCTTCTCCAGCACCACGCGGGTCTTCTCGCCGACGAGGCCGCAGCGCTCGATGTTCCGGCAGATCGCACCGTAGAGGTCGGGCGAGGTAGCGAGGTAGAACGGCCGGATCTGGTCGGGCCGCTCGTCGAGCAGCGCCTTCAGTTCGTCCCAGCCGTCGTCGCCGAGGGCGTCGACCGCGACGTACTGCACGTGGTCGACGAAGCTCGTGAGCGAGGCCTCGTCGAGATGATGCGAGGGCACGAACTCGCGCAGGGCCTCCCGTGCCCGATCGCGAAAGGCCTCGGTCGACAGCTCCGTGCGCGAGGCTCCGATGATGCGGCTCGAGCCGGGGATCTGGCCGTCGCGGAACCGATAGTACAGGGCGGGCAGCAGCTTGCGCCGGGTCAGGTCGCCGGTTGCGCCGAACACCACGTAGTCGAAGGAGGCGACGGGGATGATGGTGGCCAAAGGCTAAGCTCCCGTGGACTTGCGGCGTCGCGGCGATCCGGTCGGGCCGGGCCGCGGCGCGCGACCCTATCCTCCGGGCCATGGCCTTCGCAACGCCCGTGCCTCTCGGGAGCCTGCTGCGCGCGAGCGGCGCATGGCGGGCAGCGAGGCCCCGGCGGCAGCGGGCCGGGAAGGACACCCGAGGGCGTAAAACCCTGACCCGCCGGACGTTCGGTCCCGCACGCGGCACCGGAGCGACGCGGGCCTTGTAGACCCACCGATGCCGGGACGCACCCCGGATCGCTACGCACGGAGCCATCGACCGGCGGCGTGCCGATCCGCACCCGGCCGGGCGGCGGATGAGGAGAATGGTAACCATCCACGCGCATCGTCCTCCCACGACCCAATCGAGGCCGGCGATGTTGTTGCGTCACCACACCCCCAGCCGTGCCACGGCGCTCGCGCCGATCACGGTGCTCCTGCTGATGGGCGTCGCCATCGCCGAGCCCGCGCAGGACGCGCGGCCAGCGGCCGCGCCGCTGCCACTCTCGGTCCAGCCCACGTCGCAGGAGCCGGCACCCGCCGCCTCACCGCCGGCCGTCCAGACCGCGCAGCCCCAAACGCCCAAAAAATCGCGAGAACTGCCGGCGACCGTCTTCGCCAAAGTCTCGGAGGACCCGACGCCGACGCTGGCGCCAGCAACCTTTCTCGCCACCATGCGCATGGCCGAACACTACAAGGTGCTCGCCGAGGCCGGCGGCTGGAGCCCGGTCCCGGCCGGCACCAGCCTGAAGCCGGGCGACCGCAACCCGGCCATAGCGGCCTTGCGCGGCCACCTCGTCATGACCGGCGACCTCGCGGCGAACGCCACGCATTCCGACCTCTACGACGAGACGCTGGTGACGGCGGTGAAAGCCTTCCAGGCCCGCCACGGCCTGCCGGAATCGGGCCTCGTCCAGCGTCTCACCGTCGCCGCGCTGAACGTCCCGGCCAGCGTGCGCCAGCGCCAGCTCGCGGCCTCGGCCGAGCGGCTGATCGGCTCGAAGTTTCCCTTCGGCGAGCGCTACGTCGTCGTGAACATCCCCTCGGCGACCGTCGAGGCGGTGGAGAACGGCGGCGTCGCCCGCCGCTACGTCGCCGTCGTCGGCAAGCCCGACAAGGCGACGCCCTCGGTCGAGACCCGCGTCACCGACGTCAACCTCAACCCGACCTGGACCCTGCCCGTCTCGGTGATCAAGAACGAGATCATCCCGACGATGCGCAAGAACCCGGGCTATCTCGCCAAGAACCACATCCGCATGCTCGGCCCCGGCGGCGTCGAGGTCGATTCCACGACCTTCGACTGGAGCGGCGAGAAGGCGGTCAACTACATGCTGCGGCAGGATTCCGGCTTCGACAACTCGCTCGGCCAAGTCCGAATCGACATGCCGAACAAGTTTGCCGTCTACATGCACGACACGCCCTCGAAGTCGCTGTTTGCCGGCAACGTCCGCTTCCATTCCCACGGCTGCGTCCGCGTCGGGCAGGTCAAGGAATTCGCGGCCTGGCTGCTGCAGGGCACCGAGGGACCGAACGGCGCCGGCTCGACCTGGGGTCCGATCGAGATCGAGAGCGGCATCGCCACCGGCGAGAAGCGCGACATCAAGCTGGTGAAGCCGGTGCCGGTCACCTTCGTCTACCTCACCGGCTACGCCACGCCGGACGGCCGCGCGCATTTTCGCGACGACATCTACGGGTTGGACATGCCCGGCACGCCGGCCCCGTCGGCGGCCACCGACGTCGTCACCACCGGCTCGATCACCCCGCGCCCTGTCATCAAGCCGGCCCGCGCCGGACAGGCCGTGCCGACCACCGCCGACCTCGTGCCGGCGGCGCGCCCTACCGTCCGCGCCAAGCCGGCCGCGCCGGCCCCTGCATCGAAGCCGGAGGCGGCCCGCCGGCCGCCGGTCGCGCGGCCGGCCATTCGCGAGCCCGAATTCATGCCGCCGGGGCTCGTCGGCCCGCGGGGCTGATCGCGGCATCGGATCGGTTCTCGACGGCCGTCATGCCTGGACCTGAACCGTTGCAGCCGGCTGCCTTCACCGGAGGCGACGCCGCCGGATCACATCTTCGGCACTTCCTAAGAGCGGCATCGGCCACGATCGGAACGGCGACGCTTGCGTTTGGCGCGGCGAGATTCCACGTGTCGGCCGTTGCCCGCGGCCGTAGGCCGCTTCTTCACGTCGTTTGCGAGAGCCAGCCGTCAGAGCCGGCCCGACGCGGCGTCGCCCAAGGACAGACCGCTTTCATGACGATGCTGTTTCGCCTCCTGCGCCCGAGCGCGCTCGCCCTGTCGCTCGCGCTGCCCGGCGCCGCGCTCGCCCAGGAGACCAGCGCCACGCCGTCGGCTCCGGCAGCGGCAGCGGCAGCACCGGCGGCGAAAACCTCGCCCGACACGGTGATCGCCAAGGTCAACGGCGCCCCGATCACCCAGGGCGACCTCAACATCGCGGGCGAGGACCCGGCGCTGTCGCTTCCCGGCGTCGACGAAGCCGGCAAGAAGGGCCTGCTCGTCGACTACATGATCGACCTGCGCGTCGGCGCCCAGGCGGCCGACGCCGCGAAGGTCGGCGAGTCGCCGGAGTTCAAGCGCAAGCTCGCCTATTTCCGCGACAAGCTGCTACTCGACGACTTCCTGGAGCAGGAGGCCAAGAAGGCGGTGACGCCGGACGCCGCGAAGGCCCTCTACGACCAGACCGTCAAGGCGCTGAAGCCCGAGGAGGAGGTCCACGCCCGGCACATCCTCGTCGACAACGAGGCCGACGCCAAGAAGATCGCCGCGCGTGTGAAGGGCGGCGAGGACTTCGCCAAGGTTGCCGGCGAGACCTCGAAGGATCCGGGCTCGAAGGCCGAGGGCGGCGATCTCGGCTGGTTCACCAAGGAGCGCATGGTGGCCCCCTTCGCCGAGGCCGCCTTCAAGATGAGCCCCGGCCAGGTCTCCGATCCGGTCAAGACCCAGTTCGGCTGGCACGTGATCAAGCTCGAGGAGAAGCGCACCAAGCCGGTGCCGAGCTTCGACGAGATGAAGGAGCAGGTCGACCAGTACATCACCCGCAAGGCCCAGCAGGACGTGATCCTGAAGCTGCGCGAGGCGGCGAAGGTCGAGCGTACGGATGCCGCGCCGACCGCGCCGGCTCCGGTGCTGCCGCCGACGGATGGTTCGAAGAAGTAGTCCAACCGGACGCCTGGACGCGCCAGATCGCCTATCCGCAGGCGATCTGGTCGCAGCGCCGCATCGCCGCGATCATGCGCGCGAGCGCCTTCGGGCCGGGATGGCCGAGCATGCCGGTATTGCCCAGCACGTAGGACGGCGTGGCGGTGAGACCCAGGTTGGCCGCGACGTGCATCTGCGCGCTCAGGGCCTGCCGGATCTCCTCGCTGTCGCCGATGCTCTCCAACTCGGCACGGGGTACGCCGGCCCTGGCGGCGACCTCGAGGGCCTTGAGGCCGTCGATCTTGCCGGGCGTGCCGAGGAGTTGCCCGTAGACCTTGAAGGCCGCGGCCGAGCCGAGCTTGCGCTGGACGGCGAGCGCCACCTTGGCGGCCTGGGCCGACATCGGCGAGAGGATCGGGTTGTTGACGAGGCCGATGCGCAGCGACGGGTCGCTGGCGGCGAGTGCGGCGATGTCGGCGGCGGCCTGCCGGCAATAGGGGCAGTTGTAGTCGAAGAACTCGTAGAGCACGACCTCGGCATCGCGCGGGCCGATATAGGTCACGCCCTTCAGCTCGGCGATCTGGCCGGTGATCTCCCCCGGCAGGCGCATGTTAGCGATCGGCCGGCCGTCGTCGTTGTCGACCTTGTAGGTCTGACCGTAGCTCTGGGCGAGGGCCGGCCCGGCGAGGCCGAGGGCGGCGGTGGCGGCGAGGAAGCGGCGGCGGTCGAGAGTCATGGGCACTCGCGTAAGCCGGGAGGATGGCTGAAGTTCGGCTGGATCAGCCAGCTGGCCGAGGCTCGCGGCTCTGCCGCCACCAGATCCAGGCACAGAGCAGCGCGACGGGGATGCCGATCACCGAGGTGCCGACGAAGAACCAGGCGAAGCCGAGCGCCTTGACCGCGACGCCCGAGGTCATCGCCAGCAGGTTGCCCGGCAGCGCCACCAGGGAGGTCATCAACGCGAACTGGCTCGCCGCGTGCGCGTCCGAGGTCAGCGTCGACATGTAGGTGATCAGCACGATCGAGGCGAAGGCATAGGCGAAGGATTCGATCCCGACCGCGACCACGAAGGTCCAGTAGGCGCCGTCGTTGTGGTCGCCGTAGAGTGCCAGATAGGCCAGCGCGAGATGCGCCGCGGAGCCGAACACGGTGCCGAACAGCAGCGTCGGCATGATGCCGACGCGCGGGATCAGCCAGCCGCCCAAAAAGGTCGCGCCGAGGCCGAGCCAGAACCCGTAGACCTTCACCACCGTGGCGATGTCGACGTCCGAGTAGTGCAGCGTCACGAAGAGCGGATTCGCCATCGCGGTGGAGACGTAGCCGGGCATGCGGAAGCCGGCGATCATGATCAGGATCGGGATGCCAAGCGGCCCGAGGCGGTCGAGCAGGTCCTTGATCGGCGCCCAGATCGTCGCGGCGAAACTCATCGGCGCATGCGCGGCGCGCGTGTCGGATTCGGGCTCGGGAGCGATCCAGGCGGCGATCATGCTCGGCAGCATCAGCGCCGCCATGACGAGGTAGGCCGCCTTCCAGCCGTGCTCGCCCGCGACGAGCAGCGCGCCCGCGCCCGCGATCAGCGAGCCGACGCGCCAGCCCATCTCCGACCAGGACGACATCAGCGGAAGCTCCGCCTTCGCCACCACGGCGATGCGCCAGCCGTCGACGGTGATGTCCTGCGTCGACCCGGCGACGCCGAGGGCGAGCGAGAACGCGATGGTCCAGCCGAGCCAGTGCTCGGGATCACCGAAGGCGATTCCCGCGAGCGATGCCGCGACACCGACCTGCGCCAGCAGGATCCAGCCCCGCCGCCGCCCGAGCCAGGCGCCGAGTAGCGGCGCGTCGTAGCGCTCCAGGAACGGCGCCCAGAGGAACTTGAGCTTGTAGGGAAAGGTCAGCCCGAACAGCCAGCCGATCGTCTCGATCGGCACCCCGGCCCGCGTCAGCCAGACCGATTGCGTCGCGTAGATCAGCGGAAAGGCCATCCCCGAGCCGATGCCGAGAAACAGCCCGGCGGCGATCCGGCGGTCCCGGAACAGCGGCGTCAGGAACGACGCACGGCGCGGCGCGGCTTCGATCGCGGGAGCCTGCATGCGGTTAGGGCCTCGCATCCGTGCGCGGGACCCTGGGATGCCGAGGCCGCGTCGGCCGCCTGCATGAGGATTTCGGCGGTGCGGTCAAGCCCCGACCAGACGGCAACCGCGCCAGAAAGCACGGTTGCCAAGCGTCGTTCGGATGTCTTCAGCCGGCAACTTAGTGCCCCCTCACACCTGCTCCAGCGTCGTAGCGGCCATGTCGATCGCCGCAGCCACCGCGTTGATCTGCTCTTCGTCGAGCGGTCCGCGCGACAGGCGCAGGCGCAGCGCCAGCTTCAGGTTCTCCATCGCCCGCACGATCTGCGGAGCGGGGCCGCCGCCGTGCCGGCGACCGGATTCGTCCATGCGTTCCATGAGCGCGTCGAGGGTCGGGCGGTGCGCGTCGAGATAGGCGCGGCCCTCGGCGGTGATGGTGTGCAGCTTCTTGGCGCCGTCGCCGTCGCTGACGGTCACGTGGCCGAGGTCCTGCAGCATGGTCAGCGTCGGGTAGATCGTGCCCGGGCTCGGGCTGTAGGCGCCGCCCACGCGCTCCTCGATCGCCTTGATGATCTCGTAGCCGTAGCAGGGCTTCTCCGCGATCAGGTTGAGCACGACGAGGCGGAGGTCGCCGTGGCCGAAGAAGCGGCCGGGACCGCCGTGCCGCCCGGGGCCGCGGTGACGGGTCGGACCGCCGAAGGGACGGTCGTCGTCGTGCTGGTGGCGGGCGAAGTACCAATCCTGGCGGGGGTCTTGGAAACGGGGATGCATGATGCCTTCCGATCATGTTTCGATATGTCGATATATTAGATATATCGAAATACGATCGAATTTCAAGCGTCCTCATATCGGCACGAAAAAACCCGGCTCGCGCGCTGCGAGCCGGGTTTCGGGGATCGACGGATCGCTCCGGCGCTCAGGCCGCCTGCGAGGTCTCGGAGCGCTCCTTCGCGAGCTTGGTCACGCCGACCTGGTCGACCTTGCCGCTGCCGAGCATCGGCAGTTTTTCGAGGACCACGACCTCCGCCGGCACCGCGAGTTCGGGCGCACCCTTCGACTTGGCGAAGGCCTGATAGGCCGGCCGCGTCGCGCCCTTGGCCTCGGTGAACAGGATCAGCCGCTCGCCCTTACGGGCATCGGGCACGGCGGCCACCGCGCTCGGGGCGTCCGGCCAGAGTTCGGCCGCGAGGGTCTCGACGGTGGCGAGCGAGATCATCTCGCCGGCGATCTTGGCGAAGCGCTTGGCGCGGCCCTTGATCGTGACGAACCCCTCGGCATCGATCGCGACGATGTCGCCGGTGTCGTGCCAGCCGCCCGGCGGCGGTTCGAGCACGCCGGGCTTCTCGGCGCGGTAATAGCCGAGCATGATGTTCGGCCCCTTCACCGAGAGCCGGCCGCCCTCCTCGATGCCGGGCACGCTCTCCAGCCGCGTCTCGATGCCAGGCAGGATGCGGCCAACCGTGCCGAAGCGGTTGAACATCGGCGTGTTGAGCGCGACCACCGGCCCGCACTCGCTGACGCCGTAGCCCTCCAGGATGCGCAGGCCGAACTTCTCGCTCCAGGTCTTGCGGGTCGAATCCTTCACCTTCTCGGCACCGGCCACGACGTAGCGCAGCGAGCGCAGGTCGTAGGGGTGGGCGGCCTTGGCGTAGCCGGTGAGGAAGGTGTCGGTGCCGAAGAGATACGTGGCGTTCGAGCCGTAGATCAGCTCCGGCACGATCCGGTAATGCAGCGGCGACGGGTAGAGATAGACCGGCACGCCGGAGACCAGCGGCAGCACCAGCCCCGCCGTCAGCCCGAAGGCGTGGAACACCGGCAGGACGTTGAAGACCTTGTCGGTGCGGCCGAAATCGATGCGCGCGGCAGCCTGGGCGGTGTTCGCCAGCATGTTGCGGTGGGCGAGCACCACGCCCTTCGGCGTGCCTTCGCTGCCGGAGGTGAATAGCACCGCGACCGGGTCGGAGCCCTTGCGCTTCACCAGCGGCTTGCGGGGCGCGATCAGGCCCCTGAGCTTGTCGCCGGTGGTGACCGTGGCGCGCACGTCCTCGAGATAGACGAGCTTCACCTTGCCCGCGAGCCCCTCGATCAGGCTCCCGAGCCGCCCCTTCTCGATGAAGGCGCGGGAGGTGACGATGGTGTCGACCTGCGCCGCCTTGCAGGCCGAGAGCACGTTGGCGGAGCCGGCGGAGAAGTTGATCATCGCCGGCACGCGGCCGGCGCTGGCGAGCGCGAAGAAGGTGACGGCCGCGCCGTTGGCGTTCGGTAGCATCAGCCCGATGGTCTTGCCCTCGGCAGCGAGCGGCATCAGCTTGCGGCCGAGGATGTTGGCGCCCATTACGAGGCGCGCATAGCTCATCGTGCCGGTGACCGGGTCTTCGAGCGCGACGCGGCGCCAACCGTGGCGGTCGCCCGCCTCGATCAAGGCCGACATCACCGAGCGGTCGATGTTCGTGGTCTCGAACATCAGGTCCGACATGATGTCGTAGAGGGCAGCGCCTGCGGCGCGGCGGCGGTTCTTGCCTTTCAGCTCCGGATCGACCGCGAGCTTCACCGGTTCCATGATCGTCACGGTGACCTTCGGCCACCAGCGGCGGCGCACCTGCAGGCGCGAGAGCCGCGAGAAGATGGTCTGTTCCGGGCCGTCGATCTTCACCGGCACCACCATGGCACCGGACTTGTCGGCGATCAGGCCGGCGCCGTCATAGACCTTCATCAGGCTGCCGGTGACGGTGAGGCGTCCTTCGGGGAAGATGATCAGCGTCTCGCCGTTCTTCACCGCGTTGATCAGGGTGCGGGTGGCGAGCGGCCGGGTCGGGTCGAGGGGCATCGCCTTGGTGACCCTCAGGAACGGCTTCACCCACCAGCGCTGGGCGATACCGTGGTCGATGGCGAAGACCGGCTCCTGGTCGAGCAGCGAGAGGGCCAGCGGCGCGTCGAGGAACGAGACGTGGTTCAGCGCGATAATGGCGTTCGGCCCGGCCTTCTCGACGTTCTCCAGGCCCTTCACCTCGAGGCGGTAGAAAGCCCGGAAAAAGATCGACAGGAAGTCGCGGAACGGGCTCGTCGGCATGATCTTGAACACGATCACGCCGACGACGAGGTTCAGCACCGCGATGAGGGCGAAGAGCTGCCCCATCGTGAGGCCGGCCGCCTGGAGCGCGGCCAGCGCCAGGGTGCCGCCGACCATGAAGGCGGCGGTGATCACGTTGACGGCGCCGATGACCCGGGCGCGCTTCTCCTTCGGCGTCCAGGCCTGCACGGCGGCGAAGGACGGCACGATGTAGAGGCCGCCGGCGATGGCGAGGCCGGCGAAGTCGACAAGCAGACGGATACCGGTCGGGTCGGAGAGGAAGGCGAGCGCGCCGATCGGTTCGCCCACGGCCGGCACCGCCTGGGAGACGGTCCAGGCGAGGTCGAGGCCGAACAGGCCCATCAGGATCGCGCCGACCGGCGTCGGCAGCAGGACGATGCGGCCGCTCGCCAGCCACGAGGCCAGGGCCGAACCGATCGCAATGCCGATGGAGAAGACCGCGAGCAGCGTGGTGGCGACGATCTCGGTGCCGTTGAGCGTCTGGCGCACCAGCACCGGCAGCAGCGAGAGCACCACCACGCCGACGAGCCAGAACCAGCTCACGATGATCGAGCCGCGCCAGAGCCGCGTGTCGGACCAGAGGTCGCGCAGTAGCCCGACCGTGGAACGGGCGATGTTGGCGTCGACCTTGAGGGTCGGGTCGCCCTCGCCGGTGCGCGGGATCTGGCGGGCGGCGAGCCAGCACAGGATCGCAAACGTCATCAGCCCGGCGCCGAGCCCCAGGGCGTGGCCGCCCATCGCCATGGCGAGGCCGGCGGTGATGGTGCCGAGCAGGATCGCCAAAAAGGTCGCGGCCTCGACCAGCGCGTTGCCGGCGGTGAGTTCTTCGCGCTTCAGGTGATCGGGCAGGATGCCGTATTTGATCGGGCCGAACAGCGCCGCGATGATGCCGAAGGTGCCGAGCGAGGCGAACAGCAGCGGCACCGATTGCAGCCAGAAGCCGAGCACCGAGAGCAACGCGGCGAAGATCTCGGCGAACTTCAGGCGCTTGGCCAGGACCGCCTTGTCGTAGCGGTCGGCGAGCTGGCCGCCGAGGCCCGACAGCACGAAGAACGGGCCGATGAACACGGCGCTCGCCAGCGTGACCAGAATCCCGCCATGGCCCGGATCGGTGCCGGTCTCGCCGACCTTGAACAGGATCAGCAACGCGAGCGCGTTCTTGAGGAAGTTGTCGTTGAAGGCCGAGAAGAACTGGCACCAGAACAGCGGTGCGAACCGCCGCGTCGTCATCAGGGAAGCGAACATGGACCTCTCTCCCGGCTGGCCCATGACTGCCCGGCGATAGCTTGGGCGTCAAATCCAGCCTGTCCGACGCGCCCTGCGATCGGGCCGTCAGATAGTTTGCACGTTGTTCAAAATACGCGGTTCGGCGCGGCCGGCAACTTGATCTTGCACGTCGTGCAATCTATCCCGCCCGATGCGTGCGTCGCCGCACGCCGGACAGCCATTCCGCAGGATGCGCCGGCAGGTCCTAAGGTTCTGTTGTTGCGCGGTTCTTCTACGCTGCGAGCGCATTTTCGAGCGGAGTGGCCGCCAATTCGCGTGAAGACGATGCGGCCACGCCAACATCGAGGAGACGGCATGGGACAGGGCAAACGGGCCGCGGGACCGCGGGGCGAGCACGACCGCGAAGGCTTTATCGAGATGGTCGCCCAGGCGGCCGAGAGCCTCGTGCGCAACGAGGGCTTTCGCGGGCTCGGGATGCGCCGGCTCGCGGCGGCGATCGGCTACGCGCCGAACTCGATCTACAACGCGGTCGGCGACCTCGATCAGGTGATCCTGCGGGTCAACGCCCGCACCTTCCGCCGCCTCTGCGCGACGCTCGAAGGTGCGATCGATCCGGCACAGCCACCGCGAGACAATGCGCTGGCGCTGGCGGACGCATACCTCGTCTTCGTCACCGCGGACCCGCGGGTCTGGAGCCTCGTGTTCGAGCATGTCGCCGCCCCCGACGTACCGTTTCCCGATTGGTACGCCGAGGCCCTGTCGCAGGCGACCGGCCTCGTCGACACGGTGCTGCAGCAGCTCCTGCCCGACGCGACCGAACGCCGGCAGGCCGTCGCGACCCTCTGGGCCGGCCTGCACGGCATCGCCTCGCTCTCGACCTCGAACAAGCTCGCGGTGCTGGTGCCGGACTCGCCGCGGGTGCTGGCGCGGATGCTGGTGGGGCGGTTTTTGGGGGATGTTACGGGACCGATGTGAGGGAGGAAGCCAGCCTCCGGCAACCACTCCCCTCTTCATCCCGAGATGCTGCGCAGCAGGCTCGAAGGACCCCTGAACGCCGATCCAATGGCGAAGCGATGCACGGATAGGGGCAGGGGTGCTTTGAGGCCTCCGCTACGCTGCGGCTCCTCAGCATGAGGGCCGGTAAGTGGGGTTACACCACCTCGCCCGCCTGCAGCTGCCGATACTCGCGCCCGTGCGCGCAATACCCCTCGACGATCTTCGCCATCATCGTGCGCTTGCCCGCGTCGAGTGGGGCGAGGATGCGGGCGGGGCGGCCGCCCCAGAGGTGGCCGCTGTCGAGGAGTTGGCCCGGATCGGTGGTGGCGCCGCCCGCGAGCAGGACGTCGTCGGCGACGACCGTGCCCGGCGCGATCACGCAGCCGATGCCGACGAGGCTGCGGGCACCGATGCGGCAATCGGCCATGCGCACGTTGTGGGCGATGGTGGTGTCGCGCCCGATCACCACGCCCTCGCCGCGGGTGCGGATCACCGTGTTGTCCTGGATGTTGGTGTCGGCCCCGACCACGATTGGCCCGACCTCGGCTTCGAGGGCGCAGGAAAACAGCACGCTCGATCCGGCTCCGAGCAGGATCCGGCCCGAGAGCCGCGCGGTGCGGGCGACGAACACCGTCTCCTCCGTCTCCGGCGCATCGCCCACGGTCGGCGCGGGCGACGTGGCCGCCGCTTCGCGCAGGCGCTCGGCGCGCTCGGCGATCTCCTCGCGTGTGATCGGGCGCTGGCGCTTGGCCGGGCTGCCGGCATAGACGTGGCCGGCCTCGAGCGTCGAGCGCGGAAACACCGTGGCCCCCGCCTCGATCAGCACGCCGTCTCCGACCACCGACCCGTCGAGCACGATCACGTCGTCCTCGATCACCACGTCCGAGCCCACCGTGCAGGCATGGACCACGGCGTTGCGGCCCACCGTTACCCGGTCGCCGACGACCGTCGCCAGGGTGTCGGTGGCGATGTGGACCGTGGAGCGGGTGCCGAGCCAGAAGCGGTCGCCGACGGTGACGGTCTGGCCGTCGGCGCGGATCACGCTGTCGTCGCCGAGCCAGGCCTGCGCGCCGATCGCCGCCGTGCCGATCACCGTACTGCCCGTGCCGCACCAGACCGGCCGGGCGGAAAAGGTCGGCAGCACGCCGTCGTAGGGGAGGATCAGGTCGGGCGTCACGAGAAGCGTCCTTGAGTCTGGGTCCGGGCGCATGGCACTGCAGACCGAGCGCAGACATATAGGCGCATGCACGGGAGCGGTATCCCGCAGCCGCGTTTCGAGGACAGCATGAGCCGCGTCAGCATCCGGCCGGATCCCTTCGACGTCGCCACCGAACTCGCGGCGATCGAGTCCTCGACGAACGGCCGCGCCGGGGCCGTGGTGAGCTTCACGGGCCTCTGTCGCGACGAGAACGGCCGGCTCCGGGCGCTCGAACTCGAGCACTATCCCGGCATGGCCGAGGCCGAGATCGAGCGCGTGGTCGAAGAGGCCGAGGGGCGCTGGCCGATCCAGGCCGTCCGCGTGATCCACCGCCACGGCCTGATCCGGCCGGGCGAAGGCATCGTGCTCGTCGTCACCGCCTCGGCGCATCGCACGGCGGCCTTCGCGGCGGCGAGCTTCCTGATGGACTACCTCAAGGCGCGCGCGCCCTTCTGGAAGCGCGAGCACCTCGCCGACGGCACCACCGGCGGCTGGGTCGAGGCGACAGAGCACGATGCCAAGGCTGCGGAGGGATGGTCGCAGCCGGCGTCGGAGGGATGATGGACGCGCGCCCGATTTGCGTCCATGCCGCCCGCGCCGGCGTGACCGGCGGAAGGCGTATGCAGGCCCATGGGGATCCAGGAATCCGGCGTGAAGACGGCTGACGGCCCTGTCGGCCCCTGGCGCGGCGCACGCCCGCTGGTCGGCTCGGGCATCGCGGTCGTGGCCTTCGTGGCGCTGCTCGCGCTGTGCTGGCTCGCCTCGGCGACGCTGCTGCTGATCTTCGCCGGCGTCCTTCTCGGCGTTTTCCTCGACGGGCTCACCCGCGGCCTCAAATACGTCCTGCCGATCCCGCGCGCCCTGCGCCTGCTGATCGCGAGCCTCGCCGTTGCCGGTTTCCTCGTCGGCATGAGCGCAGTCGGCGGCGCCACCATCGCGCAGCAGGGGCGCGAGCTCGGCCAGACCATCCAGAACCAGTCGGGCACCATCCGCGACTGGCTCAAGGATCACGGCGTCAGCCTCGACAAGCTCGAAGCCCTGCAGGGGACCGGTGAGGCCGGGCAGCCGAAGCCGAAAGGCGACGACGAGCCGAAGGGCGGCCTCAGCGGCTTCGCCTCAGGCGCGCTGAAGAGCCCCGGCTCGCTGCTGTCGGATGCCGGCAGCGTGCTCGGCCCGGCGGCGACCGTCCTGCTCGAACTGTTCAACGCGCTGGGCAACGGCCTGGTGATCGTCTTCCTCGGTGTCTCGGTGGCGGCCGATCCCGGCAGCTACCGCAACGGCGTGGTGCGCTTCCTGCCGCCGCACCGGCGCGAGCGCGGCGGCCAGGTGCTCGACGGCATGGGCGAGACGCTGCGGCACTGGCTGTTCGGCCAGCTCATCACCATGGCGGTAATCTTCCTCTGCACCTGGGGCGGTCTCGCCTTCCTCGGCATCGGCGGCTCGCTGATCCTCGGCTTGCAGGCGGGGCTGCTCGCCTTCATCCCCACCGTCGGCCCGCTCCTGGCCGGCGTGGTCATCCTGCTCGCCAGCCTCGCCTCGGGCGTCAATGCGCTGCTCGGGGCGCTTGGCGTCTATCTCGCGGTGCAGACCCTGGAGAGCTACGGCCTCACGCCGTTCATCCAGAAGCGCGCCCTCGACATCCCCCCCGCCACGATCTTTGCGGGGCAGCTCCTGCTCGGCGTGCTGTTCGGCCTGTGGGGTATCGCCCTGGCCCTGCCGCTGATGGCGGTGATCAAGGTGCTGCTGGCGCAGCTCTACATCGAAGAGACGCTGGGGGAGGAGGCGGGGGCGTGAGCCTCCGCCGAGACCCGCTCTCAGCAAGACCTACTCTCAAGATTGTCTGTTCGGGTTGCTTGCATCCCCTCGCCCCGCTTGCGGGGAGAGGGCCGTGCCCCTTGCCGGGGCACGGCGAGGCGGCAGCCGAAGGTGAGGGGGCGGTGCCGGATAAACCTCTTCCGGAGTCGCCCCCTCACCTTCGCTTCGGCTTCGCCTCCGCTTGCCACGGACCCGACAAGGGGTCCGTGGCCCTCTCCCCGCGTGCGGGGAGAGGGCGGGCGCTAGCTCACACCGCCTTCTGCAGCGGCACCACGTTGTGCAGCGTCTTGTCCGCGGTATCGAAGAAGCGTCGGACGTTGCGGGCGGCCTGGCGGATGCGTTGCTCGTTCTCGACCAGCGCGATGCGGACGTAGTCGTCGCCGTGCTCGCCGAAGCCGATGCCGGGAGCGACCGCGACGTCCGACTTCTCCAGCAGGAGCTTCGAGAATTCGAGGCTGCCCAGCGGCTTGTACTTCTCCGGGATCGGCACCCAGGCAAACATCGAGGCCTGGGGCGGCGGGATCACCCAGCCGGCCTTGCCGAAGGACTCGACCAGCGCGTCGCGGCGCTTCTTGTAGATCGCACGCATCTCCTTGATGCAGTCGTCCGGGCCGTTCAGTGCGGCGGTGGCCGCGACCTGGATCGGCGTGAAGGCGCCGTAATCGAGGTAGGACTTCACCCGCGTCAGCGCCGCGAGCAGGCGCTCGTTGCCCACCGCGAAGCCCATGCGCCAGCCGGCCATCGAATAGGTCTTCGAGAGCGAGGTGAACTCCACCGTCACGTCGATGGCGCCGGGCACCTGCAGCACCGAGGGCGGGGGTGCCTTGTCGTCGAAATAGACCTCGGCATAGGCGAGGTCGGAGAGCAGGATGATTTCGTGCTTCTTCGCGAAGGCGACGAGCTCCGTGTAGAAATCGAGGGTCGCGACATAGGCCGTCGGGTTCGACGGGTAGCAGACCACGAGCGCCACGGGCTTCGGGATCGAATGCAGCATCGCGCGTTCCAGGATCGGGAACATCGCGGGCGTCGGCTCGGCGGGAACGGAGCGGACGACGCCGCCGGCCATCAGGAAGCCGAAGGCGTGGATCGGGTAGCTCGGGTTCGGCACGATCACCACGTCGCCCGGCGCGGTGATCGCCTGCGCCATGTTGGCGAAGCCCTCCTTGGAGCCGAGCGTCGCCACGACCTGCGTATCGGGGTTCAGGCTCACGCCGAAGCGGCGCTGGTAGTAGCCGGCCTGGGCCCGCCGAAGCCCGGCAATGCCCTTGGAGGCCGAGTAGCGGTCGGTGCGCGGGCGACCGGCCGTCTCGCAGAGCTTGGCGATGACGTGCTTGGGGGCGTCGAGGTCGGGGTTGCCCATGCCGAGATCGATGATGTCGGCGCCGTTGGCGCGGGCCTGCGCCTTGATCCGGTTGACCTGCTCGAAGACGTAAGGGGGCAGGCGCTTGATGCGGTGAAAATCGGTCATGGCGTTCTTGGCGTCCGGGGCGCGCGGGCCTCCCAGCGGGAGCCCGCCTTTCGCGAGCGGCGGTGAATCGCGTCTCATACCATCGACGTTCGCCCACGCCGACTCCGAAAGCCTGCAACCACCGCTTTTCGAATGTCGCGTGTGGCGCGGGTGCCGCGGCGCTACTCGGGTGGAAGCTCGGCCGGCTTGAGTCCCTTGGCGATGCCCTTGGCCGCGCCCTCCGCCGTCCTGCCGCGCGCCTCGTTGCGGGTGCGTGCGCCCTCGAGATCCGCTTCGAGGCTCTTCTGGGCCTCGGAGGAGCGGGCGCGGATCGCGCGTTTCGGCTCGTCCTGGCCGACCGGCATGTAGGTCCGGTCGGTGCGGCGGGAGGTCTCGACGAAGTCCGGCGCGTCGACCTTCTTCGGCCCGTATCCGGCGCCGACGAAGGCCTCCTTCATCGGATTCACGTCGCCGGAGCAGCCCGCCGCGCCCAGGATAGGCAGGCTCAGGGCGAGAAGTCCGAAGAGTCTGGGCGAAAGCATGGGCTGCGCGATCTGGACATTGTCCGGCGGACTGGCGACATGTTCGGGTGAAGCGCTAATTTGTCCGAAACGAGGCCCACCGCCGCTTGGTCGTCCAAGAGGCGGGAGAGAGCCGATCAGGGAGGATCAAACGCGTGTCGGACGTTCCGAAGCCGGTCCAACCGGATCTGGAAGCGATCTCCCGCAACGCCGCGGCCCTGGCCGAGGGGTTCGGGCGCATGTCGGCGAGCTATCTCGCGCCGCTGGAGGGCAAGGCGAACGGGCGCGGCAACGCCAACCCCTCCGACGAGATGGGCGACATCACCCGCACGCTGGGCAAGGTCGCCGAGACCTGGATGAGCGATCCGCAGCGGGCGATGGCGGCGCAGGCCCAGCTCTCCGAGGCCTTCATGGCCCTGTGGGGTTCGACCTGGAGCCGGATGCAGGGCGAGGCCCCGGCGCCCGCCATCGCCACCGATCCGAAGGACAAGCGCTTCGCCGACCCGGAATGGACGACGAACCCGGTCTTCGACTTCATCAAGCAGAGCTATCTCATCACGGCGCGCTGGGCCGAAGGCCTCGTCGAGAACGCCGAGGGTATCGACGCGCGCACCCGCCACAAGGCCGAATTCTACCTGCGCCAGATCCTGGCGGCCTACTCGCCCTCGAACTTCGTGATGACCAACCCCGAGCTCCTGCGGCACACGCTGGCGGAGAACGGCGAGAACCTCGTGCGCGGCCTCAAGATGCTGGCCGAGGACATCGAGGCCGGCGGCGGCGAGTTGCGCGTGCGCCAGACCGACGTGACCGCGTTCACCTTCGGTGTGGATGTCGCAGTGACGCCGGGCGAGGTCGTCTACCGCAACGACCTGATGGAGCTGCTCCAGTACGCGCCGAAGACCGAGACGGTGCTCAAGCGCCCGTTCCTGATCGTGCCGCCCTGGATCAACAAGTTCTACATCCTCGACCTCAATCCGACGAAGAGCCTGATCGGCTGGATGGTCTCCCAGGGGCTGACGGTCTTCGTGATCTCCTGGGTCAATCCCGACGAGCGCCACCGCGACAAGGACTTCGAGTCCTACATGCGCGAGGGCATCGAGACGGCGATCGACCAGATCGGCATCGCCACCGGC
>NZ_BPRA01000010.1 GCF_022179645.1 Methylobacterium thuringiense | reverse complement strand
TTCGCGCGAAGCCTGCTCTCAACTCTTGAAACGATCAAAACGCAGCGTGTTCTAGGGCGGGAGGCGGTCTCCCGGCGCGTCGCGAGGAGGAGGCATGCCGGATCCGATGGTGCTCGTGGTGATGGGCGTGTCCGGTTCCGGCAAGAGCACGGTGGCGGAGCTGCTCGCGCGACGCCTCGGCTGGGTTTTCGTCGACGGCGACGATTTCCATACCCCTGAACACATCGCCCGGATGCACACGGGCCACGCCCTCGACGACGCCGACCGCAAGCCCTGGCTCGCCTTGATCCGCGCCTGGATCGACGCACGGCTCGCGGCCGGGACGAGCGGCGTCATCGTCTGTTCGGCGCTTCGCCGCTCCTATCGCGACGCCCTGGTGCAGGACCGGCCGGATGTCCGGATCGTCTATCTGGAGGGCAGCCGGGCGCTCATCGGCGAGCGCCTGAAACGGCGCCGCGGCCATTTCATGCCGGCCGAACTCCTCGACAGCCAGTTCGCGGCCCTGGAACCTCCCGGCCCCGAGGAGCGTCCCATCACCGTCGGGATCGACGACGGACCGGACGCCGTCGCGGCGGCCATCGCCATCCGATTGGGGGTCTCGCAGGCCTCCTGACGCGACAGGATGCGACGCATGAACATCGCCCTCGTGGTCTCGGACGTCGACGGCACGCTTGTCACCACGGACAAGCGGCTGACGCCCGCGACGATCGACGCGGTGAAGCGCCTGGACGCCGCCGGCATCGCCTTCACGGTCGCCTCGGCCCGGCCGCCGATCGGCTTCAAGGCGCTGGTCGAACCGCTGAACCTCCGCCTGCCGATGGGCGCCTTCAACGGCGGTACGCTCGTCGGACCGGACCTCGTGCCGTTCTCGCAGACGACGATCCCCGAAAGTACGGCGCGGGAGGCCGTCGACCATCTGCTGCGGGCCGGCATCGACGTCTGGGTGTTTGCCGACGGCACCTGGACCCTGCGCGATCCGGGGGCACCCTATGCAGACCTCGAACGCAGGACGCTCGGCGTCGAACCGACGGTCGTGAGCGACCTCGGCCCGCTGCTCGGCAAGGCCCAGAAAATCGTCGGCGTCAGCGGCGATGCCGACGAGCTCGCCCGCGTCGAATCACAACTCTCGGCGGCGCTGGGGGAGCGCGCGGCAATCGAGCGCTCGCAGGCCTACTATCTCGACATCACGCCGCCGGGGGTGAGCAAGGGCGGCTTCGTGCTGGAGATGAGCCGCCGTCTCGGGATAGCCCCCGCACGGATCGCGACCCTTGGGGATGCCGGCAACGACGTGGCGATGTTCCGCGTGAGCGGCCGGTCGATCGCCATGGGCAATGCGAAGGCGGAGGTGCGGGCCGCAGCCTCCGCGGTCACGGCATCCAACGACGAAGACGGTTTCGCCCAGGCGATCGAGCGGATCGTGCTGGGCTGAGCCATCCGGCGAGGTCTGTGCCCTTCTCGACACAGGGATCCGGCGAACGGCTACGCTGGCGACATCCGGCCCGGCGAGGCCGCTTTACGGCCTCATTTCGACACGACCAAGCTTCGGTGAGACCGTGGCCGTATCCGATCCGACGGAGGGCCGACACACCGAACTGGATCGTGCCGGAAATGCAGACGCGCCTCGTGCTTGCCGCCATGGTCTTTGCCGCCCCTCTGCCGGCTTTCGCTCAGAGCAACGGCCCGCACGACAACATCGACGCGCTGATCGAGCAGCAGGCCAAGGCCAACAAGGTGCCGGCCGCTTTCGTGCACAGGGTGGTCAAGCGCGAGAGCAACTATAATCCGCGGGCCAGGGGCGGCTCGGCGCTCGGGCTGATGCAGATCAAGCACGCCACGGCCCGGGGCATGGGCTACACCGGCGACGCCTCCGGTCTCTACGACCCCGAGACCAACCTGAAATACGGCATCGCCTATCTCGCCACCGCCTATCGTCTGGCCAAGGGCGACATCGATCAGGCCTATCGCTACTACAACCGCGGCTTCTACTACGCAGCCAAGAAGCTCGGCATCGAAACGGCGGTGCCGGACGAGGTGCCCGCCTCCGGGGCGGTGCAGACCGCGAGTTCCTCCAACGACTTCTCCAAGCTGTTCGGCCTCCGCTCCGGTCAGAATGCGGCCCCCGTCCAGATGGCCTCGGCCGATCCGCGGGCCGGCATCGCCGGAACCACCGCACTCGCCTATGCCGCCCCGTCCGGTTCGGTCGGCCCCGTCGAGGTTCCGCTACCGCCGCGCCGCCCGGCCACCCTCGGCGGCGATACCGCCCCGGCTCACGCAGAGACTCCCGTCCAGGTCGCAGCAGCTCCGATGGCCGCAGGCGTACCGGTTCAGGCCGCGCCCGCCCAGAATGCGATCGTCGCCTCCGCCGACCTCGTCGAGGTGCCGTTGCCGCCGCGCCGTCCCGCCGCCACCATGCTCGCGTCGATGGCCCGACCCGTGACGACCGCCCGCAGGACGACGGCGCCGGCTGAGGTGCTGGAGGCCACTGCACTCCCTGCTGCCCAGTAGCCCGAAGACCCAGAGGGTAGCGTCAAGGTTCTGCGCGGCCGTTCACACCGTTTGTTCCCGGCAAGAAACGCATGGGTATCCCGCTCAGGCGCAGATTGCGTCGAGCGCCCTGAACAGACACTCCCGAAAATCCACTATTGCGATGCAGCACGAACGCGACCATGTCGGTGGATGGGGTCGCGGCGGCTCGCGCGACCGTGACGCCCGCGCCGGTGCGGGCATCGTGGTCCGCCGATTGCAACGCAGTGGGGTCGAGGTCGCGTCGACGACGGAACCCGATCCCGGGTGTGGTGTCGCGATGCATAAGAGGCTGATGGCGCCATGACCGGCGTGGTGGAACCCGAAGCGATCTTCCTGAGCGAACTCGGCCGTCGCGTGCGCGATGCCCGGACCGTGCGGGGACTCTCGCGCAAACTCCTGTCCCAGACGTCCGGCCTGTCGGAGCGCTACATCGCGCAACTCGAGAGCGGACAAGGCAACGTCTCGATCATCCTGCTGCGGCGGGTCGCCAACGCCATGGGCGTGCGCCTCGACGACATGATCGCAGGCCAGGACTCTTCGCCCGAATGGAGGCTGATCCGCGACCTGCTGCGCGAGGCGTCTCCCGAGCAGGTGGCCCTAGCCAAATCCGTGCTGTCGGGAACTTCGCCTCAGCAGGCGGGGCAAAGCGGCGGGATCCGCGTAGCGCTGGTGGGCCTTCGCGGCGCCGGCAAATCGACGCTCGGGCGCCTCGCCGCCGAGCGTCTGGGCTGGACCTTCGTCGAACTCAATGCCGAGATCGAGCGCGAGAACGCGCTGTCGGTGAAGGAAATCTACGCGATCTACGGCCAGGAGGGCTATCGCCGGCTCGAGCAGCGAGCGCTCCGCCGCCTGACCGCGCATCCCGGCCCGTTGATTCTCGCCACCAGCGGCAGCATCGTCGCCGAGCCGCTGACCTACGACCTGCTGCTGCAATCCTTCGTGACGATCTGGCTCCAGGCTCGCCCCGAGGAGCACATGCAGCGGGTGCGCGATCAGGGCCAACTGGAATCGACGGGCGATCACGCCACCGCCCTGGAGGATCTGCGCTCGGTGCTGCTCAGCCGCGAGCCGCTCTATGCCCGGGCCTCGGCGACGGTCGACACCTCCGGTGTGCCCGTCGCAACCATGCTCGACCGTCTGATCGCCATGATCGACGTGCGTGTACCGTCGATCGAGCCGGCCACGGAGTCGCACCGGCGTAGCGCCTGACGAAGGTCGTCGCGACGCCGTACACCTCGCCAGCCTCCCGCCATGCGCCGTGCGGTGATCGACGGATGACCTGGGCTGGCGCGGCGACCCTGGCGGGCCTTGACGCAACGCAACCTTGCAATCACTTCCAGTCCACACGGCACGAAGGAGCTGGTTCTCCAGCCGTGCCGAACCAACGCCGCCGACCGTCGTAGAACGGGCGAGCGCTGGCAGATCGTTATTCGGGACAGGCTAGGGTGGTACCGGCCGGAGGACCGTCCCGCCCCTAGAGCAGGCTGCGAAAAAGTGGCAACGGTTTTTCACGCGAAGCCTGCTCTCAACTTTTGAATCGATCACGTTTTCTGCGTTTTGATCGATTCGATCAAAACGACGCGTGATCTAGTTTCCGAGGAGGAAGGCATGTCTGCCAGTCCTGCGCTGAGCCAGAACCGGGCATCGGACGCCGTCGCTGGCGTCGTCGACCCGCTGTGGAGCCGTGTGCGTAGCGAGGCCGAGATCGTCGTGCGCGACGAACCGCAGCTCGCCTCGTTCTTCGTCGCGACGATCCTCAATCATCACAGTCTGGAGGCCGCGGTCGCCCATCGCGTGGCGACGCGCCTCGGCCATGCCTCGCTGCCGGCCGACCTCGTCGCCCACGGCTTTCGGGAGGCCTTCGAGGGCGATCCCGAGCTCGGCCGCAGCATTCGCGCCGACATCGCCGCGGTGATGGACCGCGATCCGGCGACCACGCGGGCGCTGGAGCCGGTGCTCTACTTCAAGGGATTCCATGCCCTCCAGGCCCACCGTCTCGCCCACTGGTACTGGAACCAGGGCCGGCGCGATCTGGCGCTCTACCTGCAGAGCCGATCGTCGGAGGTGTTCCAGACCGACATCCACCCGGCTGCCCGGATCGGCCGCGGCGTCTTCCTCGACCACGCCACCGGCCTCGTCGTCGGCTCCACCGCGGTGATCGAGGACGACGTCTCGATCCTGCACGCGGTGACGCTCGGCGGCACGGGCAAGCAGGGTGGCGACCGCCATCCGAAGATCCGGCGGGGCGTCATGATCGGGGCCGGCGCCAAGATCTTGGGCAACATCGAGGTGGGGGCCTGCGCCCGCGTCGCAGCCGGCTCGGTGGTGCTGCGTCCGGTTCCGCCGCACACGACCGTCGTCGGCGTGCCGGCCCGCGTCGTCGGAACCGCCGGCTGCGCCGAGCCGGCACGTTCCATGGACCAGCTGGTCGCGATGACGGACTACATCGACATCGCCGGCGGCATCTGATGCTTGCCGAGACGGCTGGCCGGCCTTAGCTCTGCGGGCATTCCGGCCGTCCACAGGGGAGGGCCGACGATCGCTCCCGCTTCGCCCCATCGCCCTCATCGGCGCGCGCGGGTCGCGGGCGGGATCCGCCGAACGCTCAGAAAGGCTCGAGCCCTTGAACAAGAACGAAGCCACGACGCTGCAGGATTATCTTCGCCGCAAGTTCGCCAACACCAACATCCGCGTCGTCGCCATGAAGATGGGCGACTCGGCCGAGGTGTTCATCGGCGAGGAATCCATCGGCGTCATCTCCGACGACAAGGAGGATGGGGACGATTCCTACCAGTTCCGCATGGCGATCTTGGACATCGACCTTGAGGAAGAGGCCTGACGCACGCCTTGCCAAAGCTGGATACCCGTTCGGCCTGGAAGTGCGCGCCAAACTGATTGCTGAGCGTGGTGCCCGGTCGCGTGGCGACCCGGCACCGTGCCAAAGCCATCCACAGTCCTCCCGGACGGCGTTTACCCTCCGGGCGGGTATTGCTTAACAGATCGTAAATCCTCGGTCAGACTGCGTGTCTCCTCCCGGTGGAGCCGTTGCGTCATGACCGTCAGCCCAGCCGCCCTCGACTCCCTCCAAACCCTGTTCGTCGGGCTCGCGCTGGCGGGACTTCTCGCCAGCGCGTTCGAGCTGTTCACGGAGCGCAAGGCGAGTTTCCAGCTTCTGGAGGCCGGCGGCGTCTCGGCGTTGGCTGCCGTGCCGATGCTGGCCTTCACGGCCCCCTTCATCATCCTGCGCAACACGATGCGGGGCCGCCGCCTTGAGCAGAGGCCGATCCCCTTCGTCATGATCGCGACGATGGTCGCCTGCGGCTGGAGCCTGATGTCGGGCCGGGTCGCCGTCGACCTCGCCCATCTCGTCGTCGGCGCCTGAGAGCTGCCGAGCCCCGCCGAGACCTAAAAACTCACCGGTTCGCGGTCGTCACCGGCGAGGTGCCGTTGTTGAGCGACACCCAGGCCTGTCCATCCTGACCCTCGCGCTTGACGAAGCTGTAGCCCGTGCGCTGCCAGGGCAGCACCGCGCTGGTCTTGTTGTCGAGGATCAGGTCGCCGCGGTCGGTGCGCACCATCAGCACCGCGTGCCCCTCGCCGATCTCGTCGATCACCACCGTCATGCGTAGCGCCCGGCGGGGAAGGCGGCGTTCCACCAGGATGCGGCGTTTCAGCAGCTGGATGTCCTCGCAATCGCCGAATCCGTCGTCGGGATAGTCCCAGCGATCGACGACGCCCCAGTGCTCCATGTCGGTCACCGGCCTGATCTTCTGGTTGACCCGCCGGTTCACGGCTGCGAGCAGACGCCAGACCGCCGGGGTCAGTGTGATCTGCGTAGGCTCGGACGGGTCGATGCTGCACTCGCCGGGCATGCGCGCGCAGAACTCGCTCCACGCGGCGACCGGCCGGGCCGCCTGGCCGTCGTCGATGCTGGTGCCGATCTCGGGAAGACGTATCGCGGGCCGTGCCTGCGTTGCGGCCGTGCCGAGAAGCAGCGCCGCGCCGACGATGGAGAGATGGGCGGCCCGGCGAAGGCGGCGGCGCACCGCGGCGCGGACGACCGGCGACGCGCCGCCGACGCTGCCTTGAACCGCGTAAAGCATGACCCGAAGCCCTGCCGCAATGACCCAACGGCAAAGCTTGCACGGCCGAGGCCCAGGCTCAACAGCAAAGTTAAGCGATCTTGAAGCGATCGGGTCGTTTCCCGTCTCGGGACGGGACGTCGGCGTCAGCCCTTGCAAGCCGGCCACACGGATCGCGGACACCTCGTGTCGCGAGACGACGTCTATCGACGAGCCGGATCCCCTGCGTTCGAAAGGGGTCTACCGGTTGGCGGTAACCACCGGCGAGGTGACGCCGCCTAGGGAGACCCAAGCCACCGCATCCTGGCTTTCACGCTTGATGAAGGTGTAGCCGGTCTCGTGCCACGCCATCACGGCGCCGGTCTTGTTGTCGAGCACGTAGTCGCCGCGGTCGGTGATCAGGGTCAGTACGGCGTGGCCCTCGCCCTTCTCGTCGATGACGACGGTCATGCGCATGGCCCGGCGGGGCAGGCCGGCCTCGGCGAGGAGACGGCGCTTGAGCAACTGGAAGTCCTCGCAATCCCCGACGCCGTCCTCGGCGAGATCCCAGCGGTCGGGCACGCCCCAATGTTCCTGATCGGTCTGAGCCCGCAGGCTGCGGTTGACCTTGCGGTTGACCGAAGCGACCAGCGACCAGACGGAGGGGCTCAGCGCGATGCGGGCCGGCTCGCTCGGATCGAGGGCGCATTCGGCCGCATAGGATCTGCAGAATTCGGTCCAGGCAAGGATCGGACGGGCCGCCCCGATCGGCACCGCGCCGGCGGAGACCGCGGGGAGGGCGGCGACGCCTTGCTCGCGAGCCTCGGCCCCGGCGCAGCCGGCGAGAAGCACGAGCCCGACGAAGAGCCCCGCGATCCCGGCCTTGACGATCCCTGCGCTGCACATCGCGGACACCCCTTCGAACGAGGGCCACGTTGCAGCCGCATCCGCTCCGGTGCGCTGAAGCGAATGCGCGCAATTTTATGCAATTCCGGGAGCTTGGTTCCGACCGCGCGGCACGCCGAATCGATGGATGTGGATTTGCGCCAATTTTTCGGAGATGCGTTTAGGCGCTGCACACCATGACGGCGTCGAAGCCGCGTCTGAACGGCCGGCGGCTCCGGCAAAGATCGTCAGCTCGGTCGCAAAATCGGAAAAAACGTCCAAGCCCGCCGAGGCAGCTCAGAGCCGGATACCCTCGTGGAACCGGTCGGCGGAGATCGGCAGCATGAACTGCGCGCCGATACCGCCCTCGAAGTAGCGCACGACCCGGCCGGGCGTGCTGCCGACCATGACGCTGGTCCCGAGCGGCGGCACCGTCTCCGTGGCGATCGCGACGCCGGACATCGAGATGTCGATGACGCGTGCAGTCAGTTCGCGGCCGCTTTCGAGGCGGAGGGTCACGACGGGGTTGAGCGGCGTCAGGCGCTCGTGCGTCCGGCCCTCGGGCAGGCCGAGGAACTCGCGGTTGGCGAGCCAGGTGAGCTGCGAGGCGATCTTGTCGCGCTTGCGCGGCGAGGCGTTGAAGCGAGCGGCGAGGCCGCCGGAGCCGGGATGGCGCGCGATGACGCCTTCGACCCGGCCGATCTGCTCGAGATAGAACACGACGCGCTCGCCGACCTCACCGAGGACGGCGCAGGTGATTTTCACGCCGCCCGGCGACATGTCGACGGTCTGGCAGGGGTACTCGCGGCGGTCGGACAGCATGTAGCGCCCGAGCAGGGCGACGGGGACCCGCTGGTGGCGACGCAGATCGGAGCCGCGGAGCGGACGCGTCCCGACGGCTTCGGCGATCGCGGCAGCGGCCTCGCTCATATCGGGGTGTTGTCCAGCAAACGCAGAATCGGTCCTCAAGGCTTAGATCCAGAGGGTTACGAAAGGCTTGTTCCAAGACGCGGCAATGCAGGCACCACAGAGATTGCCGAAAAGATGCACCTCTCCACGTTGAGTCGCCAGCCGGCTAGGTCCGTGAGAGGCGCCCGCCCTCGTGAACCATCAGATGGCCGCGGCGGACGGGCAGGGGGTCGTTGGCGGGTGCCGGCATGTCGGCAGGCAACTCCGCCGCGTCGGGGATCGCCGCCGACTCGAGGACCCGCAGGGACGTCACCTCGACGCGGGTCACCGGCTGCAGGCCGAGCCAGGCCGGCACGCAATGGGGGCTCAATGCGCCGAGCATCCGGGCTTGCGTCAGTCCGCGATGACGCAGCGGCAGCAGCAGGAGTTCGAGGTCGATCGTCTCGCCGCGAGCGGTGTGGCCCTTGAGGCCGGCCACGACCCCGACGGTGTCCATCGCCACCGTCTCCACCAGCCGCCACGAGCCCTGGGCGGCCTCACCCTCGGCATCGCCCCAGAGATCGGAGAAGGCGGAGCCACGCAATTCCCGCCCGAACAGGGCGCAGAGGCGGGTGCCGGCGAGCCGCACCGAGGCGTGGCATCGTTGCGGCTCGATTTCGAGGATCAGGCTGTCGGCCAGCAGGTTGCGGATCTCGCCGGGCTCGATCTCGCTGCGCTCCGGTGCGGCGCGCTCGCCGCGCAGGCGGTCCCAGTAGGCGTGGAGCAGGCGGCTCGTCGGGTGCTTCATGGGTGTTCCGGATCGATACGGCTGCGCTCGGCCTGTCTCGGGATCGTCGATCGTCGGGTCAGACCGGGCCGGGCCTTTGGCGTTTGACGAGCCCGGCGCACACCCTATGCCGGCCCGACGCGACGGGCTCTCTTAAGTTTTCGTTAAGGTTAAGAGAGTGTTGCGATTGCGTACGCAGCTCCGTTCGGTGAGGATCGAAGCGTCGGATCGAGACCCGCCGCTCCCCAGCGGCACCCCGATACCCTTGCGGTCCCGATCCACAGCTTGCGATGTGTCCTTGGAGGGATCGGACCCGGTTGGTGCGGGATGCCACGCGCTCGAACGCGCGGCACCGCGAATGCGGGACGATCTCCTTCGTTCAGGGGAGGGCGGTGACGCTCTCCCCTTTTTTTGTCGCATGATGCGGGCTGTCGACGCGTTTGCGCACGCGGCTCTTGCGGCAAGGCCGCCGGCCCCGACATGGTGGCGGCATGGATGCTTCCCCCGATCTGCCACGCCAGAACCGCGTGCCCGTCTTCAACATGCCGGGCGTCGTCACCGCCTCGATCGCGGTACTCGTCGGCATTCACGCGATCCGGCAAGTGCTGCCCGACCTCTGGGACATCCAGGCGCTCATCGACCTCGCCTTCATCCCGGCGCGGTGGACCGTGGCCCTCGATCCCGCCAAGGCACAGGCCATCGTTCAGGCTGCGGGGGAAGGGTTGAGCGACCCGTCCATGGTCGCCGCCCGGCAGGATTTCGCCCGCGCGCTCGTCTCGGAATCCTCGGCGATGCCGTGGACCTTCGCGAGCTACGGGCTGCTGCACGGCTCCTGGATGCACGTGATCTTCAACGTGGTCTGGCTCGCCGCCTTCGGCTCTCCGGTCGTGCGCCGCTACGGGGCCTGGCGCTACGGGGTCCTGGCGCTGGTCGGGGTCGTGGCGGGGGCCGCCTTCCACCTCTTCATCGACCCCTTGAGCGCGATGCCGCTGGTCGGCGCCTCCGCCGGCATCTCCGCCTTGATGGCGGCGGCGGCCCGCTTCGTGTTCCGGCCGCCGCCGGCCTATCGCCCGGCCATGGCCTGGCAAGTCGCAGCACAGCCGCCGCTGGAGACGATCCCCGAACTCCTGCGAAACCGGAACGCGGTGCTGTTCCTCGGCATCTGGCTCGGCACGAACCTGCTCTTCGGGCTCATCTCCCTGCCCCTCGGGGCGGGCGACGGCCCGATCGCCTGGGACGCGCATCTCGGCGGGTTTCTGGCCGGCTTCTTCCTGCTGCCGCTGCTGGAGCCGCGCCGGAGCTGAGGGCAGGCCGAGCGCCCGGCGCGCGACGTCGATTTTTCCGGAGAACGGCCGATCCGGCGCTTCCACAGGCGCTTGCCATGTCGGCGCAAGCGCCACACTATCGCGTGATGAGCCGGGGCCAACCCGGCCGGCGAACTTCGTGGCGCCGTGGGCTGACGGTGCCGTGTCCAGGGAGGACACCAACACCATGACCGTTGCACGCATCCTTGCCGAGAAGGGCACCGCCGTCACCACGGTGCCACCGCACCGCACGATCGACGAAGCGATCCATCTGCTCGCCGAGAAGCGCATCGGCGCCGTCATCGTGAGCGACGCGGACGCCAACGTCCTCGGCATCCTGTCCGAGCGCGACGTGATGCGGGCGCTGGCCGAGGCCGGCGCCGCCGCCTTCGACGCCCCCGTCTCCCGCTACATGACCGCCAAGGTCACCACCTGCACCCGCGCCACGACCATCGAAGAGGTGATGGAACTGATGACCGACGGACGCTTCCGCCACCTGCCGGTGATCGAGGACGGCCATCTCGCGGGCGTCATCTCCATCGGCGACGTGGTGAAGCGGCGCATCGCAGCGGTGGAGGCCGACTACCAGGCGATGCGCGACTACATCACGCTCGCCTGATTGATCTCTACACGCGCGCGGCAGCCCCCTCGATCATCCGGCGGATCTCCGGCAGCGCCGCGCGCCCGGCCTCGTGTCCCAGCGCAATGCCCTCCGCGGCCCGGTGGAACTCGAACAGGCCCATGGCGGCGAGCCGCGGGCTGACCATCACGTCGGGCGGGTCCGTCGCGAGGCGGGCTCGCGAGATGCGGTCCTGCGTGATGTTGAAGGCGTCGAACATCACCCGCGCCGCGCCGGGCGCTCCGGATTTTTCACCCGATGACTTGGTGGCGGGACGGGGGCGCGGGGCGCCCCGGCCGACGATGCGGAGCCCCGCACCGCGCAGCAGCGCCCAGCGGCTCCGGGTCTCCACGACGTGTTCGAGTTCCGCTTCCAGCGCGTCATCCTCGTCCGGCGGCGCCTCCGGACGGATCAGCGAGCCGCGCACCCGCGGATCGCAGGCGAGGTTGACGCAGATCACCACGTCCGCCCCGAGTTCGCGGGCCAGCCGCACCGGCACCGGGTTGACCAGGGTGCCGTCCATCAGCAGGCGGGAATCGAGCGACACCGGCGGGAAGAGGCCGGGAATCGCGTAGGAGGCGCGCACGGACTCGACCAGCGGGCCGTTGGTCAGCCACACCTCGTGGCCGGTACCGAGTTCGGTGGCGACGCAGGCGAAGGCCACCGGCAGCGCCTCGATCCGGCGCCCGTCGAGTTCCTGCGCGAGGCGGCGGGCCAGACGCTCGCCGGCGATCAGGCCCGACCCGGCGATCCGCAGGTCGACGAGGCCCATCACCCGGCGCTTGGTGAGCGAGAGCGCAAAAGCCTTCAGCCGGTCGAGCTTGCCCGCCGCGTAGGCCCCCCCGACCACCGCACCGATCGAACAGCCCGCGACGATCTCGGGTACGATGCCGGCCTCCTGCAGCGCCTCGATCACCCCGATATGCGCCCAGCCCCGCGCCGAACCGCCGCCGAGCGCCAGCCCGACCCGCGGTGCACGCGGACGCGGTGCCTCGACGGGCTCGACGACGCCCTCGGGGAAACTTTGGACCTGCAGGGCCGCGCGGGGACTCATCCTTGTGGCGCTCGACGCTGACGCCGCGATGGCTGTCCGCCGCACGAGCGGCGGCGCGCAGTTGCGCTTGCCGACAGCCGATCGCTGGAAGAGTCGGTGCTGGCGGCCGTCGGTCTCACGGCCCGGCCGGAACGAGCGCCGCCGCGCTTCCAGTCCCAAACGTCACGCTGCGATAGAAGCACGAGCGCCGCCCAGTGTGGCAGCAGCCGCCGTCCCCGCCGACATCGACCCGGATCAGCAGGGCGTCCTGGTCGCAGTCGACCCGCATCTCGACGACGCGCTGGACTTGTCCGGAGGTCGCGCCCTTGTGCCAGAGTTCGCTGCGCGAGCGCGACCAGTACCAGGCCTCGCCGGTCTCGAGGGTGCGCGCCAGCGACTCGGCGTTCATGTGCGCCAGCATCAGCACCGCGCCGTCATGGGCGTCGACGGCGATGCAGGCGACGAGACCGTCCGCGCCGAAGCGCGGCGTCAGCACCGCGCCTTCCTCGACCTCGGCCCGCGTCCCCGGCGCTGCGAATTCTTTTGTCATTTTGGCGTGTCGCAAATGGAAGCGGCGCGCGAAAACCGAAGCGCTACGGCTTGTTGCGCACGAGGGTGAGGAAGCGGACCTGCTCGCTGGCGTCGTCCTTGTAGACGCCGCGGAACTGGGTGGTGATTGTCGAGACGCCGGCCTTCTGGACGCCGCGCATCGCCATGCAGAGATGCTCGGCCTCGATCATCACGGCGCAGCCGCGGGGCTTCAGGATCGATTCGATGGTGTCGGCGATCTGCGCCGTCATGGTCTCCTGCGTCTGCAGGCGCTTGGCGAAGGCGTCGACCACGCGGGCGAGCTTCGACAGGCCGACGACGCCCTTCGACGGGTAGTAGGCGACATGCGCCAGCCCCATGAACGGCACCATGTGGTGCTCGCAATGGGAATAGAACGGGATGTCGCGCACCAACACGACGTCCGAATAGCCTTCGACCTCTTCGAAGACCCGCTCCAACAGGGCGTCGGCATCCATCTTGTAGCCGGAGAATAGCTGCTCGTAGGCCTTGGCCACCCGCGCCGGGGTATCGATCAGGCCCTCGCGGGTCGGGTCGTCGCCGGCCCAGCGCAACAGGGTGCGCACGGCGGCCTCGGCCTCCTGGCGGCTCGGGCGGGCAAGCGCGATCTCGTTCGGAACGCGCTGTGCCGAATCCGGCAGCGGCGCGACATCGGAGCGGGCGTCGTTGTCGTTGCGCATCAGGGCTATGGCGTCCGCGCGCCGGTTCTCGTCGCTCATGCCGTAGGACAGGGACTTGAGCGCGGCATCCATGGCATCTCCCGCCCGCGCGACACGGGCCTTCATCGTGGTGCTGTCGGGCTTGGCGTACATCGTCGGGTCCCGCCGGCATCACTCATACAAGGTGCCGGTGCCCCTTTGGATCCGGCGGCGCCGGTCGGGGCACGACCTGGAACGACGTGCCGTCCTCGCGGAACGGCGGCTCTGCGCCTATATCGACGTTATGGGGCATTCGCGCAATGCACCGAACGCGGATCCGGCTTCCAGCAGAATTCTGATGCTCGACGACATCTACAACCGCCGCATCCTCGAACTCGCCGCGGATATCCCGCGGCTCGGGCGTCTCGATGCGCCCGATGCGAGCGCGAGCGCTCATTCTCGGCTCTGCGGATCGACCGTGACGGTGGATCTCGTCACCGACGCCGCCGGCACCACGGTCACCGACTTCGGCCACGAGGTGAAAGCCTGCGCGCTGGGCCAGGCCTCGTCCTCGCTGATGGCTCGCCACGTGGTCGGCGCCACCGCCGACGAGCTGCGCGCGGTGCGCGAGCGGATGCGCGCCATGCTGAAGGAAAACGGCCTGCCGCCCGACGGCACCTGGGCCGACCTCGCCGTCCTGGAGCCGGTGCGCGATTTCCGTGCCCGCCACGCCTCGACGCTGCTCACCTTCGACGCGGTGGTGAACGCCCTCGACCAGATCGCCGCCCGCAAGGCCGCATCGGCCGAGGCCGCCGAATAGGGCGGTGCGGAGTCTTCGGTGATGGTGCGCAGGGCCGCGCATTGGGCGATCCGCGGCTACCAGCTCACCCTGTCGAGCCTGATCGGCCGCCAGTGCCGACACTGGCCCTCCTGCTCCGAGTACACGGATACCGCGATTGCCCGGCACGGCCTCTGGGCCGGCGGCTGGATCGGATTTTCGCGGGTCTGCCGCTGCGGACCGTTCGGTACGCACGGGATCGATCTGGTGCCGGAACGGGTGCCCGGGCGGGCCAGGTGGTGGCTGCCGTGGCGCTACGGGCGCTGGCGCGGGGTCGAGGCTCCGGCCTCGCCGTTCGTGTGCGAGGCGGTCGAGCCGCGCGAGCCCTCAAAGCCTCATGATGCACGATGACGGGCGAGCAGGTCGAACAAGAGACTCGGCCTGCAGCGGAAATTCGTGTTTCGCAGGCGCGCTACGGCTTGCGCGACGTCGAGCAGCCCGCGGCGCGCGGCCAGATCGATGATACCGAGCGTGCCGATCACAACGGAGCCCATGGCGCGCGCCGCTGCAACGCCGGCCCGATCGTCCATCAGAATCAGCGTTGCTGCTCGCGCCCGCGCAAGGACGATGGCCTGACGTTCGCCGTCGCCGAGACGGTGCAGGGTCGCATCCGTGTCGGCGCTATCGGGATGAACTGACAGCCATCCCGGCGATGCAGCGATCCAAGTCTGTACGCGTGCCGGCGCGCCCGGGTGGCCCAATTCTCTGCGGACGGCCTCCGGTATGAGAAGGCTGCCGAACAGGGGCTTCAGAACGTGGGCGTGATCGATCAGCACGAGGTAGTTGAGCGGACCGGTGTCGCTCACGACGGTGCGCGCCGTCGGATCAGAAGCCGAGCCGGGCAAGGTCGCTTCGATCTCGCTCCAGATCCTCGCCGTCGTAGGCGAGGTATACGTTGCGCGCCTTCAGAAATCCGTCGAGGGCATAGCGTGTGTCGAGGCCGAGGAGCCGGCGCAATTCGGACTCGGTCAGTCGTCCGCGTCGATATTCGTCTGTCGCGAACGCCTCGAGCGCCCGTCGCGCAAGCTCGCCGCCATCGGCTGCCGCGAGCTTGAGGGCGAGATCGTCGGGAATGGGCACGGTGATGTTCATCTCAGCCTCCGGACCGCTCGATCAGCATAGCATGGGAGACGGACGCGACCAGATCGGCCGGCAATGCTGAAATCGGGGTAACTGCGGCCCATCTCGGCCTGTCTGGCATCTCGTGCCTCTGAAGCGAGCTGGAACGGTTACGCAGCGACGGGCAGCAGCCCCATGCGAGATCGCCTGCCGGTTTTCCTCTCACTCGAAATCGGTCTAAACCCCGCGCCGCGTCCCGACGCGAACATCCAAAACCCGCTTACCTGCCGCGTTCGCAGGAGTGAGCAAGGACACCGATATGCCCATCCTGACATTCCCCGACGGCAACACGCGCGCTTTCGACGAAGCCGTCACCGGCCGCGCCGTCGTCGAGGGCATCGCGAAGTCGCTGGCGAAGCGCACCGTCGCCATGGCGCTCGACGGCGTCGTCACCGATCTCGGCGACCTGATCGAACGCGATGCCGCGATCGAGTTCCTGGGCCGCGACGACTCGCGCGCGCTGGAGCTGATCCGCCACGACACGGCGCACGTGCTGGCCGAGGCCGTGCAGGCCATGTGGCCGGGCACGCAGGTGACGATCGGCCCGGTGATCGAGAACGGCTTCTACTACGACTTCGCCAAGGCCGAGCCCTTCACGCCGGAGGACTTTCCGAAGATCGAGGCGAAGATGCGCGAGATCATTTCTCGCGACGCGCCGTTCACGCGGGAAGTCTGGAAGCGCGACGACGTCAAGCAGCTCTTCGCCGACCGGGGCGAGACCTACAAGGTCGAGCTGGTCGACGCGATTCCGCCCGGCGAGGATCTGAAGATCTACCGCCAGGGCGAGTGGTTCGACCTCTGCCGCGGCCCGCACATGACCTCGACGGGCAAGATCGGCACGGCCTTCAAGCTGATGAAGGTCGCCGGCGCCTATTGGCGCGGCGATTCCAACAATCCGATGCTGACGCGCATCTACGGCACCGCCTGGGCCACCAAGGAGGACCTCGACGCCTATCTCCACCGCCTGGAGGAGGCCGAGCGCCGCGACCACCGGCGGCTGGGACGCGAGATGGATCTCTTCCACTTCCAGGAGGAGGGGCCGGGCGTCGTGTTCTGGCACGCCAAGGGCTGGACGATCTTCCAGGAGCTCATCGCCTACATGCGCCGCCGCCTGAAGGGCGAGTACCAGGAGGTCAACGCCCCGCAGATCCTCGACAAGGCGCTCTGGGAGACTTCGGGCCACTGGGACTGGTACCGCGAAAACATGTTCGCGGCCCAAAGTGCCGGCGACGAGGCCGAGGACAAGCGCTGGTTCGCGCTGAAGCCGATGAACTGCCCCGGCCACGTCCAGATCTTCAAGCACGGCCTGAAGTCCTACCGCGACCTGCCGCTCCGCATGGCCGAGTTCGGCGTCGTCCACCGCTACGAGCCGTCCGGCGCCATGCACGGGCTGATGCGCGTGCGCGGCTTCACGCAGGACGACGCGCACGTGTTCTGCACCGAGGACCAGCTCGCCGACGAGTGTCTGAAGATCAACGATTTGATCCTGAGCACCTACGCCGATTTCGGCTTCGACCGCATCGTCGTGAAGCTCTCGACGCGGCCGGAGAAGCGCGTCGGCTCCGACGCGCTCTGGGACCACGCCGAAGAGGTCATGACCCGCGTGCTCGCGCAGATCGAGGAGCAGTCCGGCGGGCGCATCACCACGGCGGTGAACCCGGGGGAGGGCGCCTTCTACGGCCCGAAGTTCGAGTACGTCCTACGCGACGCCATCGGCCGCGACTGGCAATGCGGCACCACGCAGGTCGACTTCAACCTGCCGGAACGCTTCGGCGCCTTCTACATCGACGGCGAGAGCAACAAGATTCCGCCGGTGATGGTCCACCGCGCGATCTGCGGCTCGATGGAGCGCTTCACCGGTATCCTGATCGAGCATTTCGCCGGACATTTCCCGCTCTGGCTCTCGCCGGTGCAGGTGGTGGTGGCCACGATCACTCAGGAGGCGGACGACTACGCCCACGAGGTGATCCGCACGCTGCGGCGGGCCGGGCTCCGGGTCGAGGCCGACCTGCGCAACGAGAAGATCAACTACAAGGTCCGCGAGCATTCGCTGGCCAAGGTGCCGGTGCTGCTCGCCCTCGGACGACGCGAGGCCGAGGAGCGCACCGTCTCGATCCGCCGGCTCGGCAGCCAGCACACCAAGTCGCTGTCGCTGGCCGAGGCGGTGGCGTCCTTCGTCGAGGAAGCGACGTCGCCTGACCTGCGGCGGGCGGAGGCCGTGGTGGACTCGGTGCCGAGCGAGAACGTCACCCTCGACGGGCAGCACGAGGAGCGCGCGGCGCCGTAGGCAGGGATCGGTTTAGGGTGCGGGCGCCTTTCGCGGGCGCCCAGCCCGACGCGGCTTGAAATGGGCGTGCAGCAGGATCGGATCTCGTAGAGCAGCTCCGCACAGCATCGCGGTCGGCGTCGGCACCCTGGCGCCGGCTTTGTAGGCGTTCCAGGTGCTGAGGCTGAGCCCGAGGAAATCGGCCACCTCCTGATTGGAAAGCCGCAATTCGGCCTGCCATGCCGCCGGCTGGAACGTGCCGGCATTCGCCTGCTCCGTCGCGATCTGACGCAGGTGAAATGCATCGATGGCGAGATCGCCGTCCTCATCACCCCATGCGAGGCTCGCGCCGTACTCGCCGATGCGCGCAGCCGCGAACATGACAGCATCGCGCAACGGGGCGAGCACGTCGTCACCCGTCGCGATCCAGCCGGCGAGATCGACGAGCGTGTCCACGCCATCCCGCCAAGCGACACGGAGTTGCGTCGGGCCCGTGGCGGCGATGTCCGTAATCCGAGGCACCGGGGACGTCATCGGTCTCTCCTCAGTCGATGGGGAAGCGGGGATTGATACGGTTCCACTCGGCTGCGATCACGGCCTTGTTGTCAGCGGCCCAGGCGAGGGCCTTCTTGGCGACCCTGCTCGGCAGAGCACCTGCGAGAATGTCGAGCGTGGCAATCTCCACCAGGGCCTCGTCGTCCGGCGACACGATGTGGAAATGCGGCGGCAGGTGATCGTTGGCGTAGACCCGGATGAAGACCTTGCCGAACTGGTGCAGCTTGCCCATCGCCACGCCTCCGTCGGACACTCAAACATAGTCCGGATTTCGGACGATGAAAAGATTGCCTTCGGCCTCACCCCGCCATCGCCGCCTCCAACACGTCGAACACCCGCTTGTCCGCGCATTGCGCCACGTTGAAGCGCAGGTGGTCCGCGGCGTTCTGGCCGAGGCTGAAGACGTTGCCGGGGGCGAGCACGACGCCCTTGGCCAGCGCCCGGCGCGAGACCTCGGCCGCGTCGAGGCCGTCCGGCAGGCGGGCCCAGAGGAACATCCCGGCGGTGGGCACGAAGGGCACGCTCAAGCCCGCCGCGACGAGCCGCTTCAGGGTCGTTCCCCGAGAGTCCGCCAGCCGGGTGCGAACCGATTCGAGATGGTGCCGATAGCTGCCGTCGGCCAGGAAACGGTGGATCAGGGCGGCCGCGAGGTGGCTGTTGCTGAGGCAGACCGCGAGCTTGAGGTCGACGAGGCGCTCGACCCAGTCGGAGCGGATCGCGATCACGCCGATGCGGGCGGCGGCCGAGAGCGTCTTCGAGAAGCCGCCGATATGGATCACCCGCTCCAGCCCGTCGAAGCCGGCCAGCCGCGGGCCGGGCTCGGCCTCGAAGTCGGCATAGATGTCGTCCTCGACGATGAGCGTGTCGTGCGCCTCGGCGAGCCGCAGGATCCGGTGTACCGCGGCCGGGCCGAGGGAGGCGCCGTTCGGATTGTGGAGCCCTGAATTCGTCAGGTAGAACCGCGGCTTGTGCTCCGTGAGCGCCTGCTCGAAGGCGGCGAGATCCGGTCCGGCATCGCCGAAAGGTACGCCGACCACCTCGACCCGGTGGGCCCGCAGCAGGGCGTGGAAATTGAAGTAGCAGGGGTCGTCGACGAGCACGGTGTCGCCGGGCTCGACCAGGAACCGGCAGATCAGGTCGAGGGCGTGCGTCGCCGAATCGGTCAGCACGATCTGGTCGGGATGGGCGAGGATGCCGCGCTCGGTCAGGCGCCGGGCGAGCTGCTGGCGCAGGGGCGCGAGGCCGAGGGGCGTGTCGTAGCAGGTCAGGCTGGCACCGCGGTCGCGGGCGACCTGGCGTGAGGCGCGGCGCAGGCCCTCCTCCGGCATCCAGTCGGCCGGCAGCCAGCCGCAGCCGGGCTTGAGCACGTCGTCGCCGGTCTCCAGCGATTGGCGCGCGATCCAGAGCGGGTCCACCTCGCGGTCGAGGCGGGGGCCGATCGCGGCGAGGCTGAGCGGCTGCGGCTTGCCGGCGACGTAGAAGCCGGAGCCGGGCCGCGAGACGATGGAGCCTTGGGCCAGCAGCCGGTCGTAGGCCTCGACGACCGTCGATTTCGAGACCTGCATCGTGTCGGCGAAGGCGCGCACCGAGGGCAGGCGGGCGCCGGCCGCCATGGCCCGCCCGTCGATACGCCGCTCGATCGCCGCCATCACCGCCTCGACGCGGGTGAGGCCGGGCTCCGCGAATGTGGTCGGTGCGCCATCCGCCATCGCCCTCGCTCCCGTATGGCGTGAGCAACCGTACGGATGTTTGTCCCGTACAGTTTGGCCGGATCGTACTGCAACCGTGCCTGTCGGCAAAGTCGCACGGACGGCATCCTGCGACCACAGACGAACTGCAGGAGCCAGGCCATGACCCGTACCGATACCAGCCCGTCCGGGCGCAACGCCTGGGTCGCCCGGCGTCTCGCCGACGTGCTGATCCTCGCGGCCGGCATCGCGCTGGCGCTGCCGCTGATCGTTCCGTTCTCGTAGAGTGGCGGCGCAAAGGGTCGGCACCCTTTCGAAGCCGGGCTTCCACGAGGCGGTCGCGCCGACGGCGCCGGCCGCCTCTCCGCTGTCGGGAGCCCTGGTCGACGGCTGTCTCGGCATCCTGATCTTCAGCGCTTCGCTCCCAGCGACGCGTCTCGCGCTGACCGGCTTCGATGCGTTCTTTCTCACGGCCGCGCGGGCAGCCATCGCCGGCATCGCAGCGGGGGCCGCTTTGTTGCTGTTGCGCCAGCGGCGGCCGGCGCGGGGCGATCTTGGTTCGCTCGCCATCGTCGCCCTCGGCGTGGTTGTCGGCTTCCCGCTGCTCACGGCCCTGGCGTTGCGCCATGTCGGCGCGGCGCATGCGGCCGTCTTCATCGGGCTGCTGCCGCTCGCCACAGCATTGTCTGGGGCGCTGCGGGCCGGCGAGCGTCCGTCGTGGGCCTTCTGGATTTTTTCCGTCCTCGGCAGCGCCGTCACCGTGGCCTACGCCGCACACAACACCGCAGGCTTCTCGGGACTGGGAGACGGGCTGATGCTCGCCGCGATCCTGGTCTGCGGCCTCGGCTACGCGGAGGGCGGCAAACTCGCGAAACGGCTCGGCGGCTGGCAAGTGATCGCCTGGGCGGACCTCCTCGCGCTGCCCGTGACCCTGCCGCTGACGCTGCTGTGGATGCCGGCCGATCCGGCTACGGCGCCGCTGCCGGCATTCGCTGGCCTCGCCTACGTCGCGCTGTTCAGCATGCTGATCGGCTTCGTGTTCTGGTACCGGGCGCTCGCCCGCGGCGGCATCGCGGCGATCGGCCAGCTGCAGCTGCTGCAGCCCTTCCTCGGCTTCGCCTTCGCGGCCCTGCTGCTCGGCGAGCGGATCGAGCCCGCGATGCTGCTGGCCGCTGCCGCCGTCATCGCCTGCGTGGCCGGGGCGCGCCGCTTCGCCTGAGCCCTACTCGGCGGCGCAGTTCGCCCGATACAGGTCGAGCGTACGCTGCATCACCTGATACTGCGCCATGCTCGACGGATTGCGCAGTTCGGGCGCGTCCGGGACGATGCCGCCGAAGCCGCCCGCGGGCTCCGCCACGAAGGGGCGGGGGCCGGTATGCGTGCCCATGCGGTTGGTGGCGTCGACCTCGCCGCAGAGCGCGCCGGCCCGTCCTCGCCGCAATCGCGCATAGAGGGCCGAAGCGGGGTCCTTCATGCCTTTGCCGATCAGCGCGAACACGGCAGCGGCGTTCTCGGCACCGACGGCGCTCTCCGAGCCGTCGGTCACGCTCTGTCCCGAGGCAGGCGCAACGGCGGCCAGGGCAAGCATCAGGAGAGCAGCGGGGACGCCGCGATCGATGAATCTCATGACGCCTTCGCCACCACTTCGATGTCCCGGTCCATGCCGCTCTCGACCTTGAACTCGCGAGTGAACACCTGCCCCTCGTGGCGGGCGATCAGCACGTAGTCGCCCTCCGCCAGCGTCACCGAGGGAAAGGCGCCGATGGCCTCCCGGATGGTGTCGCCGCCGGGCGTCAGCACGGAAAAGGCGGTACCGGCGAAGGCCTCGGAGCCGGGGGCGGCGACGAGCTTCAGGGTCACGGTGGCGGCGCGGTGGTTCAGGGTCGCATCGGTGACCTTGGCGTTCTCGACCTTGAGGTCGGCGCGCTGGATCGCGTTGGATTCCCCGTAGGTCGAGACCACGTGATAGGTGCCCTCGGGCAGCCGCACGACTTCGCCGGCCTTGACGCCGCTCCGCACGAGGCGGCCCTCCGAATTGGTGCCGATCGGCACGAAGATCGAGAAGGCGAGCTGGCCGGGCGCGATCTTCTGGTCGCCGATGGCGCCCGAGAGCTTCAGCGCGCCGGCACTCACTTTCAGGTCTTCGGTAGCGGGCGAGCCGGACATGGTCAGCCGCTTGGAGGCGCTGGCGAAGCCGTAGGTGACGGTGGCGACGTAGCTGCCGGGTGCGAGCTTGAAGCTCGGTGCCGGATCGCTGGAGCGGGCGACGATGGCCGGTTTGCCGGCCACACCGCGATCCTCGTAGATCCGCCAGGCCAGCCCCGAGCGGAGCGGCTGGCTGTTTCCGGCCAGCGTCGCCGAGAGGGACAGGTCGGCCTCGCTCTCGGCGGGGGCCGGCTGCGGCAGCATCGGGCTGGTGATGCCGGGAGAGGGCAGGGGGTCGCCGACCGGGTTGGCGAAGGGATCGGACGTCTGCGCCCATGCGCCGCCCGCCATCGCGAACAGCAGCGCGACCACCCGCCAGATCCCGGCTCCCCGCATCCCAGAACTACCTCGTCCGCGGGCGACGATACCCGCAATTGCCAATCCGGCGACCCTGCGCCAAGACGGCGTTACCACCGGACGATGGCGGCGGCATGGCCGTGGCCGATCCGCCGGAACAGCGCGTCGGAATCCCATGAACGCCACCCTCGACATGCTTCGCGTGCGCCGCTCGGTGCCGCCCCTGCGCCTCGAAGGCCCCGGCCCGTCGCGGGAGGAGCTCGACGACCTGCTCACCATCGCCGCGCGGGTGCCGGACCACGGCAAGCTCGTCCCCTGGCGCTTCCTCGTGATCGAGGGCGAGGCGCGGCTGACGGTCGGCGAGACCATCGCCGCGACCCATGCCGCCGACTTTCCCGGGGCCGATGCCGCACGGCTCGACTTGGAGCGCAGGCGGCTCGCCCATGCGCCCGTCGTGGTCGGCGTCGTCTCCAGCGCCGGACCGCACGTCAAAATTCCGGAATGGGAGCAGGTGCTCTCGGCCGGGGCCGTCTGCACCAACCTCGTCATCGCCGCGAATGCGGCCGGCTACGCCACCTCCTGGCTGACGGAGTGGTACGCCTACGACCGTCGCGTCCTCGACGCGCTCGGGCTCGAACCCTCGGAAAAAATCGCCGGCTTCATCCATATCGGCCGCCCGCAGGAAGTGCCGGGCGACCGGCCGCGCCCGGTTCTCGCCGACCTCGTCACGCGGCTCTGAGACCGTTTGCAGGCGATCCTCGCCGTCGACGAAAGCGCTCTCCTCCCCCTTGTGGGGAGGAGGTAGGTGGTGGGGGTGGTGCAAGCGGAACCACCGCCGCTCGATCCTGAACCACCCCCACCCCTGACCCCTCCCCACAAGGGGGAGGGGATGACCTGCGCCACGGCAGATGGCCGCAAGCAAGATCGCCGCAAACCTGCGAAGGCCCGACAATGCATTACGACGCCGACGCGCGGACGCTGCCGCACAACCCGCTCAAGGCGATCGTGGCCCCGCGGCCGATCGGCTGGATCAGCGCGATGGACAAGGCGGGCCGGCTCAACCTCGCTCCGTACTCGTTCTTCAACGCCGTCTCGGGCGAGCCGGACATGGTGATGTTCTCCTCTACCGGCCGCAAGGACGCGATGACCTTCGCGGAAGAAGGCGGCGAATTCGTCTGCAGCCTCGCGACCTACGAGCTGCGCGACGCGGTCAACGCCACCTCCGCGCCGCTGGAGCGCGGCGTCAGCGAGTTCGACCATGCCGGGCTGGCCACGACGCCATCGCGAAAGGTGCGGCCGCCGCGGGTGGCGGCGTCGCCGGCGGCGCTCGAATGCCGATGGCTTCAGACGGTGCCGCTGGTCCCGCTGGGCGGGGGTAAGGCGGGCAGCTTCCTGGTGATCGGTCAGGTGGTCTCGATCTATGTCGACGACCGCTTCGTCCGCGACGGCCGGGTCGACACCGCCGCCATGCAGCCGATCCTGCGCGGCGGCTATTTCGACTATTTCCGCATCGAATCCGAAAACCGGTTCGAGCTGGAACGGCCGAAGGGCGGCGGGTAGGGCAAAACAGTACACCGAAGTTCCGCAGCATTCGCGGGGTCTCAGATCTCGGCTTTTCAAGAGGGCGCCGCTTGCCCGTCGCGCAGCATGACGAGACGACCCTGGCGGCGCCGTTCTCGGTCTCCGGGCGCGGCCTGCACACCAACCGGCTCGCCCGCGTCACCGTCGCGCCGGCAGCGCCCGGGCACGGCATCCGCTTCGAGGTCGCGGGCGGCGGCGGGGCGGTCGCCCTCTCCTACGAAAACCGCGCACCGAGCCGGCTGAACACGGCGCTCAGGCTGCCCGACGGCGGCAGCCTGCGCACCGTCGAGCATCTCTGCGCCAGCCTTTCGGCCTTCGGCCTCGACAACGCCCTGGTGCGCGTCGAGGGCCGCGAACTGCCGATCCTCGACGGCAGCGCGCGGGGCTGGTGCGCGGGGATCGCACGGGCCGGCATCGCGTCGCAGGCCGCGCCGCGCCGCGCGATCCGCATCACCCGGCCGGTCCAGGTGGCGATCGGCCAGCGCTTCGTGCGGGCCGAGCCGGCGGACCGGCTCGAACTCGACGTCACCTGCGAGTCCTACTATGCCGGCGGCGTCCAGGCTTGGCGGGGCACGCCCGATCGCGAGACGTTCGCCGCCGAGCTCGCAGCCAGCCGCTCGTCGGGGCAGGTCAGCCGGCTCTGGCAGTTCGGCCCGGTGGCGAACCGGCTCTTCGCCCCGCTTCTGCGGCCCGTGGGCCCCCGCGCCGAAGCGGCGGGGCAGGCTGCGAACGCACCGCGGCCCGACCTGCCGACGGACCTGACGCGCGACATCCAGGCCGGCATGGCACATCCGCCGGGAGAACCGATCCTCCGCGGGGTCCGGCCCGGACGCGCCGCGATCCAGCTCGGGCCGTGGGTGCTCGGCGGGGCGCGCTTCCCGGACGAGCGGGTGCGCCACAACGCCCTCGATCTTCTCGGCGACCTGACGCTCGCCGGCCATCCCCTCGTCGGCCGCATCGTCGCCCACCGGCCGACCCACAAGCTCACCTACGCCTTCGTGGCCACGCTGATGCGAAGCCCCGACGCCTGGGTGTTTTGCGAGTCGTGAGGCTTACGGCGCGCCACGGATGAGCCGGACCTGGGCTAAATTTCGAGCGAACATCGCGCCGAAGCCGTCGCGCCGCGCTGCCGCGAGGTGCGCAGCGAAGCCCGTCGCATCGTCATCCGGATAGGCCGCCTCGATCGCCTCGACGCCGGCCGCCGCCGCTGCCAGCCGCGCCACTGCGCGAGCATGAGCGAGGACGGGGCGTGCTCCCCACGGATCGCTCCGACCCACCCCCTCATCCTGAGGTGCGAGGCGCAGCCGAGCCTCGAAGGAGGGCTCCAGCGGGCCGCGCGGTCCCTGGAGCCCTCCTTCGAGGCCTCCGCTTCGCTGCGGCACCTCAGGATGAGGTGGGTGGGGGGACGTCACGCTCGCCGAGCTCTCAGGCCCGCCGAGCTGCCGCGCCAGCGCCTCCGCATCCCAGCCGAGGCCGCAGAGCCGCGGGCTCGCCCCGGCGAAGCTCGCGGCAGCCAGCACGGCGTCGGCGGAAGACAGGATCGCCACGATGCCGATCCCGCCATCGGGCAGGCCGTGCTCGGCCTCGTGGACGGCGAGGCGGCTCCCGAGATGGGCGATTTCGCGCCCGTGGCGCACCGGCAGCACGATCGCGTCCGGCCTGAAGCGGACCGTTCCGGCGAGACAGGTATCGAGATCGGGCGCGTCGATCCCCTCGACGCGGAGCAGAATCCGGGGGGTGCCCCCACCCGTCATTGCGAGCGAAGCGACGAAATCCGGGGCCACATCCGCAACGTCGGCGTGTTTGCCCTGGATTGCTTCGCCTGCGGCTCGCAATGACGCGGAAACGGTGCGCCCGTCGAGCACGACCGCCTCGGCGGCCCCATCGTCCAGTCCGGCGCCCGGCGCGATCAGGTAGGCCCGCACGCTGCCTCCCCCCAAAAACTGTCTTCCAAACGGGACGCCGTTCGGCCGGCAACCTTCAAGCTTCCTTTACCATGAAGGCACGAAAGTCCGTTGTGCGGCGCCGCGTTAGGCCGCCCAAGCCGGTCACCCATGTTCCTGTTCACCAACGCCCCCGTCGGCACCCGCGAGACCGGCTCGAATACCGGCGGCGGACGCACGGTCACCGGGACGGCGAGCACGGCGAACGGAACGGTGGTCGATGCGATCCGCAGCGGCGCCGAATCCACCGGCGTCGGATTCGACTACCTGCTGGCCACCGCCAAGCGCGAATCGGGGCTCGACCCGAGCGCCAAGGCCGCGACCTCCTCGGCGAGCGGGTTGTTTCAATTCATCGAGCAGACCTGGCTCGGCACCATGAAGACGACCGGGGCGAAGCTCGGCCTGTCCTCCTATGCCGACGCCATCACCGCGCGCTCCGACGGCACCTACTCCGTCTCCGACGCGGCGACGAAACAGGCGATCCTTGACCTGCGCCGCGATCCGCGCGTCGCCTCGGCGATGGCCGGCGCGCTGACCCAGCGTAACCGCGAGGCGCTCGGCGCGTCGCTCGGGCGGGAGCCGACCAGCGGCGACCTCTACGCCGCCCACGTGCTCGGTGCGAAGGGCGCCACCACCCTGATCGGCTCGGTGCAGGCGAGCCCGGCGCGCGCCGCCGCCAGCGACCTGCCGGAGGCGGCGGCCTCGAACCGCAACCTGTTCTACGACAAGGCGGGGCGGGCGCGCGGCTCGGCCGAGCTCTACGCGATGCTCTCCACCAGCACCGCCGGCGGCCAGACGGCGATGGCCGGAACCGCGAACGTCCCCGAGACCGCCACCACCTACGCCTCCCTCGACGACGGCCTGCGCAACCTGTTCCAGACCGACAAGCGCCAGGGCGCGGTCTCGGCGGGCGTGGCGCGGCTCTGGCAGAATCGCGGATCGAGCGCCGAGGCGCGCAGCGCACCGAGCTATTTCCCGCGCTCCGATGCGGCCCAGGATTCCGCCGCGGCCGATCCCGAGACCACGGGTTCGATCGGCGCGATCGGCTCCGCCAGCGCCGCCGCCACCGGGACGGCCGCGCCGATCCTGATTCCGCTGCCGCCGCGCCGACCGGCCTCGTTCCAGTTGCCGAAGGTCGTCACGGCGCAGGCCTCCGTGGCGGCGGCCGTACCGGCTGCGACCGCCGCGCCGGGCGAGACCGATCTCAAGACGGAAGCCGTGCCCAAGGCGCGCTCCGGCATCCTCGACCTGTTCTCCTCCCTCGGATTCCGGAACGGCCCATGACGCTTCGCCAGTTCCTCCTCGCGACCCAGACGGCTCCCGCCGAGCGCCGCGCCGAAGCCGCCGCCGCGCTGGCGCGGGCCTATTGCCACGGCAGCCTCGCCCCCGAGGCGGCCTGGGAGGCCAAGACCGCGCTGCTCGGCCTCCTCGACGACGGCTCGACCCTGGTGCGCCGGGCGCTCGCCGAGGCCTGCGCCTCCTCCGATACGGCGCCGCGCCCGCTCATCGTGGCCCTCGCCTCCGATCAGCCCGAGATCGCCTGCCTCGTGCTCGCCCGCTCGCCGGTGCTGATGGATGCCGACCTCGTCGACTGCGCCGCGATCGGCTGCGAGACCACGCGTGCGGCGGTCGCCGGCCGTGCCGATGTCTCGAAGCCCGTGGCGGCGGCGCTCGCCGAGGTTGCCGGCGCGCCGTCCCTCACCGTGCTCGCGCGCAACCGCCATGCCGAGATCGGCACCGCCGCGCTGCTGCGCATGGTCGAGCGCCATGGGCACGACGCCCTGCTGCGCGAGGCGCTGCTCGCCCGGCCCGGCCTCGGCATCGAGGTGCGCCACGCCATCGCCGCGCGGGTCGCCGAAGCGCTCTCCTCCTTCGGGCTCGCCAGCGGCTGGCTCAACCGCGAGCGCGGCGAGCGGGTCAACCGCGAGGCGCGCGACTGCGCCGCCCTCTCGCTCGGCGACGAGGCCGGCGAGAGCGGGCTGGCGCGGCTGGTCGCGCATCTCAGGGGACAGGGCCAGCTCAATGCCGGGCTGATCCTGCGGGCCATCCTGTCGCTGCGGATGCCGTTCGCGGAAGCCGCGCTCGCCGACCTGTCGGGCCTGAGCCGGGCGCGGGTCGCCGGGCTGATGTTCGAGCCGCGCGGCGCGGGCTTCGCCGCCCTCCACCGCCGCGCCGGCCTGCCGGCCCTGCTGCTGCCCGCGATCCAGGCGGCGCTGTCGGCCTGGCGCGAGGCCGCGACGGGGAGCGCCGAGATCGAGGGTCCGCGTCTGGCCCGCCGGATGATCGAGCGCGCGCTCACCGCCTGCGAAGACATGCCCTTCGCCGAGAGCCGCAGCCTGATGGCGCTCCTCGCCCGCTTCGAGGCGGAGGCCGCCCGCGAGGAGGCCCGCGCGCATGCGCGTTTCCTGGCAGCCGAAGCCGAGCGGGACGACATCCTGCGCATCGAGGCCGTACGGCGCGAGGCCGCCGGCTTTCTGCCGGAAGCCGTGCCCATGCAGAGCCTTGCCACCGAGGCGGTCGCATCGGACCGGCTCTCCCGCGTCCTCGACGAATTGCCCGACGCGATCATCGCGAGCTACCGCGCCGAGCACGAGCGCCGGCAGGCCGAGGCGGCGACCGCCGTCCTCGACGGCCTCTCCGACGCCCTGATGACGCGCTTCCTGGCCGACCGCGCGACCTCGGGCGCCGAGGCCGAGCGCGCCGAAGAGCCGGCCCAGCCGCTCATGCTGGTGACGGTCCCGTCCCGCGGGCCGGAGATGCAGGACGCCCCGGATCTGGTGGAGAGCCTGATCTCCGAAAGCATCCTGGCGAGCTACCGCGACGACCGCGAGCGCATCGCCGCCTGAGACCGGTGCCGCCCTGGGCGGACCGACCGCTTCGGCCGGAAACCGCATGAGACGGATCCACGCATGTGGTTTCGGCCCCGCGCGGTGTCCCGCCGGAGGCATGGCCCAAGAAAACCCCGATCGACAAAACCCCGAAAAAAACGGGGTGACGCGGGACGCCGCGGAACCCGCAGCGCGCAGTGATCACACACGAATCCGGTTCGCCGGCGTCCCGCGATCCGGGCCTTCGTGAAGGGCGCGGACCGGTGCTGCGTCACGATGGTGTTCGGGTGGCGTCGACCTGTCGCTCAACAATTCCGGGCGCTGCGCTCCTGCCGAGCAGGATGCCCACATCCCCGGAGAGTTAACCCGGCACCTGCTTCCGTGCGCGCCACCTCGTCGTGGATGGCGCCGACAGCCTCTCGGTTTCGCCGAGGCCGGGTCGGCCAAAGCCCGGCGCATTTCCACGGCGGACCCCGCCACGACCAGGGCAGACCTTGCGTCGATGCCCCGCCCGGGGCGGCGATGGTCAGACCACCGACGCGGGCATCGCCCCAGCCTCCCAAAGCACCGCCCTCGACCCTGCGGCGCTTCCCCGAAAGTCCCGGGAGGCGAGTGACGGCAAACAAGCATGAAGTAGGTAATTTTTCAATGTATAGGTTAAAAAGCTTGCACGTTTAAGACAAAGACCTGCGTCACGCGCATGCAACCCCGATTCGGCTTGGCCGTTTGGTGCAGCGTGATGACGGCTGCGATGGTGCGTCGCAGCGAACTCGTTGCCGCAACGCACGTTAGCATGTGCGCCAGCGCGCATCGCGGGCGTTGCAGTCCCGCTATCTCGTTGGGCAACGCAACATATCAGGGACGTTCGATTTCATGACGGGAGCCAACATGGTGTTTTCGAAGATCGTGACCTTCGGCGTCACCGTGGCCTTCACCAGCATGCTGGTTATCGCCGCCGTGGGCTCGTCGGGGCTGCTCCTCGACTACTGAACGTTCGGGAACGGCAGGCCGATTGCGCCGCCTTTCCCGCCCTTCATGACATTCGTGCCGCCCCGCGACGACGTTGGGCGGCACGTGCGCTCTACGGGAGGCCCCTCGGCCTCCCGTTTTCGTGTCAGCCGAACTGCTCGCGAAGGATCCGCTCGTCGAGGCTGTGTCCGGGATCGTGCAGCAGCACGAGGTCCGTGGCGTGGTCGAGCCAGGTCTCGACGGTGCGGACCCGGCGAAACTCGGTGTGGTCGGCCACCGCCGCCACCGGCCGGTGGGCGGCGTCCAGCACCTCGATGTGGATGCGCGCGAAGTTCGGCAGCAAGGCCCCGTTCCAGCGCCGCGGCCGGAACGACGAGATCGGCGTCAGGGCGAGCAACTGCGCGTTGAGCGGCAGGATCGGGCCGCCCACCGAGAAATTGTAGGCGGTCGAACCGGCCGGGGTCGCCACGAGCACCCCGTCGGCAATCAGTTCCGGCAGCCGGACTTGCCCGTCGATCGAGATCCTCAGCTTCGCCGTCTGGTGCATCTGGCGCAGCATGTAGACTTCGTTGATCGCCGGCGCCTCGTGGGTGCGCCCCTCCGTGTCGGTGACGACCATGGCGAGGGGGTGGATCACGCTGCGCTGCGCCGTCTCCAGCCGCTCGATCAGCCCATCCTCGCGAAACTCGTTCATGAGGAAGCCGACGGTGCCGCGGTTCATGCCGTAGATCGGCTTCGAGCCGTCCATGAAGCGGTGGAGCACCTGCAGCATCAGGCCGTCGCCGCCGAGCGCCACCACGACGTCGGCCTCTTCCGGCGCGACATGGTCGTAGCGGCGCATCAGCGCCTCCGCCGCCTCGCGGGCATCGGGCGTCGGGCTCGCGACGAAGGCGATCCGTGGGAAGCGCGCCGCCATCGAATCCAGCAATCCGCGTTCGAGCCGTGTTGACGCAGCGACCGGGCGAGGTCTCACTCGCTCCGGGATGGGTCTGCACCAAGAGGCATAGCATGGAGCGCCCGCTCCTCGTCTACACGACCTTCGCCGATGCCGAGACGGCGCTGGCCGTCGGCGAAGACCTGGTGCGCGAGCGGCTTTGCGCCTGCGTCAACGTCCTGCCCGGCATGGCCTCGGTCTATGCCTGGAAGGGTGCCATCGAGCGTGGCCGGGAGGTCGTGGCGATCCTCAAGACGCGCGAGGGCCTCGCCGACGCCTTGGGCGCCGCGCTGAAGGCGCGACACCCCTACGAGACGCCGATCATCCTGCACCTGCCGGTGGCGGGGGCAGACCCGGACACGGCGGCCTGGATCGTGGCGGAGACGGGCGGGGAGGGTGCGCCTCAACCCGGCCCGACCGGATAGCTCCGCCCCTTCCAGGCGGCGGGCGCCCGCCCCCGGGCCTCGCGAACCAGCGCCGTCCACTGGATCGCCAGCGCCGTCGCCATCGTCAGCGGGTGCAGGGGAATCGTCGCGAGCGGCTCGGCGCTCGCGCGCGTGATCGCCGCCCGGGTACCGAGGGAGACGAGGCCGGCGGCAAGCGCTACCAGCGCGACCGAGCCCGGCAGCCCGGCGGCGAGTGCCAGCACGAGCAGCAGCCACGGCAAGATCTGGCCGCCGAACAGCAGAAACGTCCAGACGGGCAGGGCACGGGGCGTCGCCATGCCCTCGCGGGCGTTCTTCGAAAAGCCGGCCCATGCCTGCGCGAAGCCCGGATACATCTGGCAGGAGGCGAGGCTACTGCCGGCGACGAGATCGGTCCGGTAGCCGGCGGCCCGGAGAGCCCGTGGCAGGGTGACGCCGTCATGCATCGAGGTCCGCACCGCGCCGTGGCCGCCGGTCTGGCGGTAGGCGTCCGCCGCGATCATCATCAGTTGCCCGCAGCCGGCGGCGAGCGAGACGTCGGGCCGCCTGCGCATCAGCGGCACCGGCAGGAAGCCGAGAAGCAGAAACGTGATGGCCGGCACGGTCAGCCGCTCGCCGAGGGTCTGCATCGCCTGACGCGGCACGCCGCTGACGAGGGCCGCACCGGTCCGCGCGGCGTGGGCCGAGAGGGCAGCGGCGGCGTTCGGCCCCAAGGTCACGTCGGCATCGATGAAGAGCAGGCGATCGCCCCCGGCGACCTTCGCCAGGGTGACGCAGCCGTTGTTCTTGCCGGTCCAACCCTCGGGCAGGGCCGGCACCGCGACGAGCCTGAGGCGCGGGTCGCCCATGGCGATCTCGGAGACGAGCGCCGCGGTGGCGTCGGTGGAATGGTCGTCGCCGACCAGCACCTCGACGGCGACGCCCTCGCTCGCCAGCGCCGCACGCACCGTGCCCGCGATGATCGCCGCCTCGTTGCGGGCCGGGATCAGGATCGAGACGAGCCCCGTCGCGGACGGGGCCGGATCGGGCGTCGCCAGCGCCCTCAGGTTCACGGCGGCAAGGACCGCCGGCAGCAGGGCCAGGGCGAGGGAGAGGAGGGCGAGCGCCAGCATCACGGGATCCGTTCGGCCTCGTTCGCGCCGTGCGCGGGGTCGAAGCGCCGGCCGCGGGCTAGGGCGCCGAGCCGCCGCCAGAGATCGTAGACGCCGCCGACGCCGCGGGCGCCCTCGATCACGGCCGAGAAGCGGGCGGGATCGCGGGTCATCACGTCGGCGGAGAGATAGTCGAGCGTCGCGGTGAGCGCCGCCTCCAGATGGGCGAGGCGTTCGGGGCGTGTCAGGGCGAGGAGGTCGCGGGCGGCGATCGGCTCGCCGAAGGCACAGCAGGCCTCAGCCCCGCGCTCGTCCCAGAAGGCGTAGTCGAGGGCGAGCGGCACGAACAGCGCGTCCGGCGCGATCTCGGCCAGATGCGCGATGCCGGGGCGCAGATCGAGCGGCCGTGTGCGCACGTCCGAGAACCGGCCCTGCGCGGTGAGCCAGAGCATGTTTTCGGCTTTGGCCAGCACGTGGCGCGCCGAGGCCAGGAACTGCGCTGCGCCGCGCCGCGATTCGAGATCCACCGGAAAGGCGCCGAGCCGCCGGAAGATGCCGTATTTTTCGAGCATCCGGGCATCGAAGGGGGCGAACATCGCGCGGCTCGGAAACAGCCGGTCGGCCAGCAGGATCGTCGTCGCCGCATCCCACCAGGAGGGGTGGTTGCAATAGACCACCAGCGGCCCGGGGTGATCGAGCCGCCGCGGCGCGCCCCAGCGGGCGAGCCGCAGGGCATTCATGTGCCGGCGCAGGAACCGCGAAAAATACGCGGTCATGAAGCGCCAGACCCGAGCCGAGCGCACCGGCTCGGCGACGGGGCGGGGGAGACGGCTCACGCGGTCCTGCGCAGATCCGGCTGCGCGCCCGCCCGCAGATCCGTATCGAGGGCGTCGGCGGCGATCCAGCCGGACATCATCACCATCGGCATGCCGGGGCCGGGATGGGCCGCGCCGCCGGCGAGATAGAGCCCCTTCACTTCCCGCGAGCGGTTGCCGGGTTTGAAGGCGCCCGTCATCCGGCCGTGGGAGGCGAGGCCGTAGATCGCGCCGTTGAGCACGTGGTAGCGGTCGTGGATGTCCTGCGGCGTCAGGTGGCGCTCGAACACGATGCGCTCCTCGAGGTCCGGCATGCCGCCGGTGCGCTTGAGCTTGTCCAGGATCACCTGGCGATAGGCCGGAAACATCTTTTGCCAGTCGTGGTGCGGGCGCAGATACGGCGTGTGCACCAGGACATAGAGCGCCTCGCCGCCGTCCGGCGCCACCGACGGATCGGTGCCGGAGGGGGCGGCGAGATAGGCGGTGGGGTCCGGGGCCGGCTCGCCCTTGCGGTAGATGAAGTCGAACTCCTCTTCCGGATCGCGCGAGAAGACGAAGTCGTGGTGGCCGAGATGCTCGTAGCGCCGGTTCAGGCCGAGATAGAGCACAACGCCGGAGCAGGCCGGCTCGAAGGTCTTCTTCTCATACGTCTTGCCGACCGCGCCGCCGACGAGCTCGCGGTAGGTGCGGACGGAATCCATGTTGGAGATCACGGCGTCGTAGGCCGTGGTGCCGTTCGCGGTGCGGACACCGCGCAGCACGCCGTCGCGGATGTCGAGGCCCGTCACCTCGTCGGCCGGCCGCAGCGTCGCGCCGAGATCGGTAGCGAGCTTCGCCAGTCCCTCGGCGACCGCGCGGGTGCCGCCCATCGGATACCAGACGCCCTCCGAGACCTGCATGTGCCCGATGGCGCAGAGCACCGCCGGCGCGCCGTAGGGGGACGACCCGACATATTGGACGAAATGGTCGAGCATCTGGGCGAGCCGCGCATCCTTGACCTTGCCGCGGATGGTGCCGGCGACGGTGGAATGCATCCGCAGGGACAGCACGTCGCGCAGGGTCGACGGGTTCATGTTGGCGCGGATGTCGATCGTGTCGAACAGGTCCTGCACCGCCTTCCAGAAGAAGAATCTTTCGGAAACGCCGTGCAGGTTCTCGGAAATTGCCAGGAACTTCCTGTAGCCGTCTCCGACGCCCTCGCCGGGGGCAAAGCGGTCCATTGAGGCTGCCATGGCGTCGACGTTCTCGATCAAGTCGATGCGCGACCCGTCCTCGAAGAAACAGCGCCATTGCGGGTCGAGCCGGCGCAGGTCCAGCGCGTCGTGCACGCTGCGCCCGGCCTCGGAAAAGATCCGCTCCAGGACGCGGGGCACGGTGAGGATCGTCGGCCCCATGTCGAAGCGGAAACCGCCGTCGTTCAGGACCGCGGCCTTGCCGCCGAGCCAAGCGTTCTTGTCGTAGAGCGTGACCCGGTGACCGCGCGCCGCCGCCACGCAGGCCGCCGCCAGACCACCCAACCCGCCGCCGACCACCGCGACCGAGGAACCGCTACTCATGGTCGATACGACTCCCCGGGGCACGACCTGCGGCCGTCCTTTTCAGACAAGCTAGACCCGATCCGGACGCGGTCAACGCGAGACCCTGCGGCGCGATCGGAGAAACCAGGAACTTTCGAGCCCCGCTCGCACGTTAATCGCGAAACGAGGAGTCTTTTCATGCCGATGCGATCCATCATCGCGACGATGTTCGTCCTGACCGCCGCGCCCGCCTTCGCCCAGACCGAGACCGGCACCGGCGGCGGCCCCACCTCCACGGTGACCGCCCCCCACACCACCTCCGTCGGCCAGACCAAGCCGCCGGGCGCCGCCGCCGGACCGGGCCCTGCCGAAACCCGCGAGGGCCGCACGGAGCGGATGAACAAGGACGACAAGATCATGAAGGGCATCTGCATCGGCTGCGGGACGAAGTAGCCCCGCCGCCGACATCACCGCGCCTCGCCCTGCGTCGCAAGCGGCGCGGTTGCGGGGATGTCCTTCAGGGCGGGGGCCTTGGCACCGGCGAGGTCCTCGATCAGCAGGCGCGCCGAGATGCGGGCGCCCTCGTAGATCACCGGCAGGCCGGAGCCCGGATGGGTGCCGCCGCCGACGAGGTAGAGGCCCGGCCCGAAGCGGTTGTGCGGCCGGAACCACAGCATCTGTCCGAGATCGTGCGCGAGGTTGAAGGTCGCGCCCTCGTGCACCGTGAATTCGTCGCGCCAGTCGCGCGGGTCGAGCACGCGCTCGTAGCGGATGCGGCTCTCGATGTCGGCGATGCCCAGGAGCTTCAGGCGCTCCAGCACCAGCCGGCGGTAGGCCGGGCGCACGCTCTCCCAGTCGATGCCCGACTTGAGGTTCGGCACCGGCACCAGCACGTAGAGCGCGGTGTGGCCCGGAGGGGCCATGCCGCCGTCGGTGTATCCGGCATGCTGCACGTAGAGCGACGGCGTCATCGGCAGGGTGCCGCCGGTGATCTCCTCGATGTTCTGCTTGTAGTCCTTCGACAGCAGGATCGAGTGGTGCCCGAGACCTTCGGGGACTGTCCCCTCGATGCCGAGATACATCATGAAGGTCGAGCAGGAGAGGCGGGCCTTGTCCACCTTGCGGTCGCGCCAGCGCGGCCTCTGCGTCTCGGGCACGAGATCGCGAATGGTGCCGGCGAAGTCGCCGTTGATCACCACCGCGTCGGCGTTGAAGGTCTCTCCGTTCACGACGACGCCCGCGGCGCGCTTGCCCTGGTAGACCACGCGCTCGACCTTGGTGCCGAGGCGGATGTCGACACCCATGCGGCGGGCGAGCCCCGCCATCGCCTCGGAGACCGCGCCGCAGCCGCCCACCGGGTGGTAGACCCCGTGCTCGTATTCGAGGAACGACAGGATCGTGAACAGGCTCGGGCAGCGGAACGGCGACATGCCGAGATATTTGGTCTGGAACGAGAAGGCGAGGCGCACCCGCGGGTCGGCGAAGTAGCGCTTGAGATCCTTGTCTACGCTGCGGCCGGGATGGAGATGGGGCAGGGCGGCGAGCATCGCCGGGCTCATCATCGAGAAGAAGCGGTCGAAGGACTGCTCCAGCACCGGCTTGAAGAAGTTCAGCTTGGTCCGGTTCTCGGTAAAGAACGCATGCAGGTTCTTCGCATCCTCCGGCGCGATCCGGGCGATCTCGGCGCGCAGCCGGTCCTCATCGCCGGTGGCGCGGATCTCGCCCGAGACGCCGCCCTCGCCCTCGAAGAGCAGGTGGTACATCGGGTCGAGCCGCTTCAGCTCGACGTGATCCTCCAGCCGCTCGCCACAGCTCTCGAAGATGTCGGCCAGGATCTGCGGGTAGAGAAAGAAGGTCGGGCCGATATCGAAGCGGTAGCCGCCCGGCGCCTCGACCGTCTTGGTGCGCCCGCCGACCACGGCGTCGCGCTCGAACAGCGTGACGTGGATGCCGGCCTTGGCGAGCAGGAGCGCCGTGGCGAGACCGCCGGGTCCGGCTCCGACGACCGCGACGCGGCGGCCGGACAGGCTCCGCAACCCCTCGCCTGACTGTAGCAACGCCGTCCGCTCCCCCTCGAGACCCATAACCTGTCGGCAAGGCTATCTCTGCCTCCGCACGTTGTGCGGCAATTGCCACGGAATGTCGCGCGTAAAGCCACGCTTACAGCCGGCACCGTCGCCGCAGCAGGTGATGCAGCGCGATGGCGCCGGCGGTGGCGACGTTGAGCGAGTCGAATCCCGCCGCCATCCCGATCCGGATTCTCTGGCAGTGGGCCATCAGGTCCGGCGGAAGTCCGGGGCCTTCGCTGCCGAGCAGCACCAGGGCGCGGGCGGGCAGGGCGATGTCGGCGATGTCGGCCTCGGTCCCCGGCGTCATCGCCAGCGACACGAGGTCGTGGCGCGCGGCGAGGTCGAGCAGCGCCTGCGGGCTTGCCGTACGCGCGAAGGGCACGGTCAGCGCCGCGCCGGCCGAGACCCGGATTGCCTTGCGGTAGAGCGGATCACAGGTGGCGTCGTCGAGAAGCACCGCGTCGGCCCCGAAGGCGGCGGCGTTGCGAAACAGGCCGCCGACATTGTCGTGGTTGGTCAGGCCGACGAGGCCGAGCACGGTCGCGGGCGCCGGGGCAGGGGGGATCAGCCCGGCCGGCTCGGGCGGCGCGCCGCTCAGGCCCACGGCCAGGACGCCGCGATGCATCGGAAAGCCGGCCACCGCGCCCATCACGGCACGGGAGGCGCAATAGACCGGCGGCGGCGCGGGCATGGTTTCGATGAGATCACCGAGGCCGGGCAGGCGTTCCGGCGAAAGCAGGATCGACTCGACCCGGAAGCGCGAGGCCGGCGACAGCATCAGCCGCAGGGTGACCTCGCCCTCGACGATGAAGCGCCCCCGCCGGCCGACGAGATCCCGCTCACGGATCGACGCGTAGGGCGCGAGCCGCGGATCGGCGGGGTCGTCGATGGTGATCGCTGGACTGGCGCTCATCGTGTCGTCGACCCTCGACGCCGAAGCATCGACGGTCCCTGCACTCACAAAAGAATCAGGCGCGGCCGCCGCCCATGCGCATGGTGAGCGGGTCGGCCTCTTCCTTCTTCGGCACCTTCACCAGGGCCTCGCCGTCGAGCACGACCTCGTCGCCGACCTTGCAGGTGCAGGTGAGGCGGGCGCGGCGGCGCTCGGCGATGAGCTCGGCCACCTCGACGATGACCTCGACGGTGTCGCCGATGCGCACCGGCGCGCGGAAGTTGAGGGTCTGGCTGATGTAGACCGCGCCGGGGCCGGGCAGGCGGGTGCCGAGCACCGCCGAGATCAGCCCGGCCGTGTAGAGGCCGTGGGCGATGCGGGTGCCGAAGGGCGTGCGAGCCGCGAAGTGCTCGGAGAGGTGGATCGGGTTGCGGTCGCCGGTGATCTCGGCGAAGCCCACCACGTCGGAAGAGGAGATCTCCTTCTTCCAGATCTCGGTGAGGCCGACCTCCAGATCCTCGAAATACAGAATACGAAGTTCGGGCAACATCGCTGGGTGTCTCCGGTGCCGCCCGCGACGCATGCGAGCGCAGCAAAGCTTTGGCCTTGCACAGGACGGAGTGCAAATCCAGTGCGCGGGGCGCGCGGCCGAGGGCAATCCCGAACGCGGTCGGGACGGTCTGCACCGCGTCCGGGGCGGCGATTGCTCCCGGTGGGGCGGTCCGGTACGGCCCTCCCGGCGGCAAGCGCCCGCGGCGACGAGGTGAACCCGGCCATGGACGAACACGGCTCCGCGCCGGGATTGCGCCCGGTGGTCGTCCGCGTCGCCGCGCTGAACCTCGGCTATTTCGGCATCGAGATCGCGGTGGCGCTGGCCATCGGCTCGGTGGCGCTCTTGGCCGACAGCCTCGACTTTCTCGAGGACGCGGCGATCAACCTCCTGATCTTCGCCGGCCTCGGCTGGAGCCTGCGCAACCGGGCGCGGCTCGGCACGGCGCTCGCCTTCATCCTGCTGCTGCCGGCGCTGGGCGCAGCCTGGGCAGCCTGGGACAAGATCGCGGACATGGCGCCGCCGGCGCCCCTGCCGCTGACGCTCACCGGGATCGGTGCGCTCGCGGTCAACCTCACCTGCGCGCTGATGCTGGCGCGGCACCGCGCGGGCGGCGGCAGCCTGACCCGCGCGGCCTATCTCTCGGCCCGCAACGACGTGGCGGCGAACATCGCGATCATCCTGGCCGGCCTCGCCACGGCGGCGACGCTGTCGCCCTGGCCCGACCTCGTCGTCGGCCTCGGCATCGCGGTCCTCAACGCCGAGTCCGCCGTCGACATCCTCAAGGCGGCGCGCGCCGAGCGCCGCGGCGCCGCCGAAGCACGGGTTTGACCGGTTCATGCACCTGTTTCCGATCTCAGACCTGCATCTCGAACGCCGCCGCCTCGACCTGATCCCGCGGCCGACAGGGCCCTTCGACGTGATGGTCTGCGCCGGCGACCTGTTCGAGGGCCGCCCGGAGGAAGGGCTTGCCGCCGTGCTCGCGCTGGCGGACGGCCGGCCGGTGGTGCTGGTGCCGGGCAACCACGAGCATTACGCGCCCACCGGCGACGGCCGCACCGCACCCGAACTGCTCGCCGCCCTGCGTGCCGAGGTCGCGCGGCTGGTCGGGGAGGGCACCCGCCTCCACCTGCTGGAGAACGGCGCGAGCACCCTGATCGACGGGGTGCGCTTCGTCGGCACGACCCTGTGGAGCGACTGGTCGCTGGCGGGCCGCTGGCTGACGCCGGACACGCCCGGCCGCCCGGAAGACCCGGTCGCCTTCGCGGCGGCGCGTATGACCGATCCGGTCACCGGCTCGCGGGAGTTTCGCGGTTCGATCCGCAACGCCGACGGCACGGCCTGGTCGCCGGCCGACGCCATGGCGGCGCATCGCGCCGAAAAGGCCGCGCTGCTGGCCGCCCTCGCCGAGCCCCATGCCGGCCCGACCGTCGTGGTCACGCACCACCCGCCGAGCCCGCGCGCGGCCGACGCGTTCCGAGGCGCGCCCGGCGTGCCGTGGTGGGTGCCGGCCTTCTACGCGACCACCGTGCTCGAAGACCTGCCCGAGGCACAGCGCCCGGAGGCCTGGATCTCCGGGCATTTCCATGCCGGCCACGACTTGGCGGTCGGCCGCACCCGCTGGGTCGCGAACCCCGTGGAGGGCAAGACCTTCAAGCCGGACCTGCGCATCGCAATCGGCTGAGCGGGAAACGCCCGGGCCGTTCCCGTGTTGTCACGGACCGATCGTTCTCGAACCGGGAGCCAACCATGAAGTCCAAGACGGCTGCGGCGCTGGGCGTGCCGCTTCTGCTCCTATCCGGCGCCGCGTCGGCGCAATCGGGCGGCGGCAACAAGCCGGCCGAGATCCGCCAGCCCGGTCCTCCCCGGATCACGACGCCGGGCGAGCCGGCCACGGAGTTCGTGAAGCCGGGCGGCGGGACCAAGAGCGGACCGGGTTCGGTCGAGACGCAGGTCCGCGGCGGGACCGGCGCCGACAGCCGTTCGTCCAGTTCCGCCGCGGACGGCAATGCGGAGAAGCCGGAACTCCCCGTCGGCAACACCGGCGGCGGCGGCGGAAGCGGTGCCGGCGGCGGCTGACGCGACCCCGGCAACCGTATTTCGCCGCGACGAAAGCAGGATCGCGGGTGACGAAACACACGGAGCCGTTCGCGCCGAATCGCTAGATGCGCATGGATCTCGACCGGCGGTGTCAAACCCGCCGCCGCAGGAATCGGCCATGAGCGAGCGCATCGAAGACCTGAAGTTCATCGTCACCATCGGCCTCGTGACGCTGATCGGCACCGGCCTCACCGCCCTCGTCGGCTGAACCGCAGGGCCGCCGGCATCGACGGGGATGCGTGACGCATCCGAGTGACAGCCAAGCCCGCGCAAATCACGTAGAGCCTCCCTCACGCTCTGAGAACAAGCCGGGAACGTCGGTGCGTCCTCGGTGCCCTCAACCGGATCGTTAAGAGGCTTGGGTGATGCGAGGCTCGAACCTGTCCGTCCTCATCGCCGCCGCCTGGCTCTCGGCGGGCGCGGCGCAGGCGCAGGAGACCGATCTCGACGGCCTGCGCCGGGACTGGCACCGCTGCGTCCGCCAGCACTTTTCCGGCCAGCCCGTCAGCGTCGAGAAACGCGCGGCCGAGCGCGCGGCGCTCAGTGCCTGCAAGGCGTCCGAGGACGCCTATGTCGCGGCCGAATTCGCCTTCCGCTCCGCCGATTCCGACACCGCCGTACGCAAGGAGGGTCTCACCACCCGCGCCCGCGCCTGGATCTCCTCGGTGGCGGCCTACGTGGTCGACCCGGTCGCGTCGTGGTTCGGGCGCTGACGTGATACCGGCGGGCGCAGGCATCGACGCCTCCGGCGCGACGGGGCGTCGGCTTCGAGGGCCGGGCTTATGAAGAAGCTTCTCCTCATCGGGATCGGCACGGGCAATCCCGAGCACGTGACGCTACAGGCGGTGCGCGCGCTCAACGCGGCCGACGTGGTCTTTCTGATCGACAAGGGCGACGCCAAGGCCGAGCTGGTGCGGGTCCGCCGAGACATCTGCGAGCGCACCATCACGGGCGCGCAGCCGCGCTTCGTCGAGGCCGTGGATCCCGAGCGCGACCGGATGCCGGCGGATTACGGCGTCGCGGTCGACGACTGGCACGCCGCCCGGGCCGAACTCTACGAAGGCCTCATCGCCGAACACCTCGGCGAGGACGGCTGCGGCGCCTTCCTGGTCTGGGGCGACCCCTCGCTCTACGACAGCACGATCCGGATCATCGACCGCATCCGCGCCCGTGGCCGGATCGCCTTCGACGTCGAGGTCATCCCCGGCATCACCAGCGTCCAGGCGCTCGCCGCCGGCCACCGCATCGCGCTCAACGGCATCGGCGAGCCGGTGACCATCACAACCGGCCGGCGCCTCGCCGAGGACCTTTCGGGCGAGGGCGCCACGGTGGTGATGCTCGACGGCCGGGTCGATTTCGCCGGCCTCGACCCGGATCTGATCATCCACTGGGGCGCCTATCTCGGCACCGCCGACGAACTCCTCGTCACCGGGCGACTCGGCGACGTGGCGGAGGTTATCCGCGAGACCCGGCGCGCGGCGCGGCTGCGCCACGGCTGGATCATGGACATCTACCGGCTGAGCCGACCTGCGACATAGTGACAGCGGTCTGGGCCGATCTTTCCCGGACCGCATGACGAACGGATCGTTCGTTTTAAGAAACGTCTCTTGCGCGACACAGGCGATCCCCGACGCGCATCCGGCCCAGAAAACGCCCCGGCCCAACCCTTGCTTAGCCCTGGCGGGAATTGAAGATTGGCCTTGGTCGCAACGACCATCGAGCCATCTGGGGGCAGGTCATGGCGGCAGCCTGGCGCGTCGTACGTGGGATCGGACTGGCCGGGCTGGCGCTCGCCTGCCTCGGTGCCGGCACGGTCGTCCAGGCTCATCTGCGCAGCGGCCTCGAACCCGCTGAGACCGTCCTGTTCGGCATCTACGCCCGCCTCTCCCTCGAACTCGAATCGCGCCTCGGCACCGACCTGCCGGGCCCCGAGACCCGGATCGTGCTCGGCCCCGGCGGGCGGGACGTGCGGCTCTCGGGCGAACTGACCGAGGGCGCCGGCGCGCGGCTCGAACGCCTGCTCGCCGAGAACCCCCGCGTCGAGCGCATCCACCTCACCAGCGAGGGCGGCCTCGTCGACGAGGGCGAGGCGATCGGCGCGGCGATCGCCCGGCACCGCCTCGCCACCTACGTCCCCGATTTCTGCGTCTCGGCCTGCACCCTCGCCTTCGTGCGCGGCCGCGAGCGCCACATCATGGCGGCGACCCGGCTCGGCTTCCACGCGCCCTACGAGGCCGGGCTGTTCGGTCAGGTGTTCCGCGCGGACGGCGCCCCCGAGCGGGCCGCCTACATCGCGGCCGGCGTCTCCGCCGAGTTCGCCGACGCCGCCCTGCGGGTGGCCTCGCAGGACATCTGGTTTCCGGATCCCGACCGGCTGCTGGCTGCCGGCGTCGCCACCGGCATCGTCGACGCGTCGCGCTTCCCCGATTCGACCCTCGACGACGGCGACGACGCGGCGCATGCCCGCGCCACCGTGCTGCGCAACCTCGACCTGCTGCACGGCTTCGAAGCGCGGGCGCCGCGGGTCGTGGACGGCATCGCCGCCTGGTACCTCGACAGCTACCGCAGCGGCCTGTCCGAGGCCGACGCCTTCGAGGGCCTGAAGCGGCTCGCCGCCCGCAGCCTGTCGCGGGCCATGCGCGGCGCCGACGACCGCAGCCTCGTCGCGATGGGGCGCCATCTCCTGAAGGCGATGGAGGCGTCGCGCGCGGACCCGGCGGCCTGCGCCGCCATCGGCGCCGACGGCAACCTCGTCCTCGCCCGGCAGGTGCTGAAAGGCGAGGGGAGCCGGCTGGACGAGACGGGGGATCTCGCGGCCCGCGCCCTGGTCGTGCGCGCCTTGTCCCATGCGGATCGCCCGGTGCCGGAACCCGACGCCCGCACCCTCGCCGACGACGCCCTGCGGCCGCTCTCCGCGCCGCCGCACGCCGCATGCGCGGGCCTGCGCACCGCCTATGCCGAGGCCCTGGCGCTGCCCCGGCGCGACGCGGCGGCGACCCTCCGTGGCCTGATCAATCCGTCCGCGGCTCCGCGCCCGTCGCTGGAGGCGTCGGCCCAGCCCTAGCTCTAATGCCGGACATCGCCCGCCGCCTGCGTGAGGCGGCGGGCGAGCTCGAAGCCGATCTCCACCGCCAGCCGGTCGACCAGACGCGCCAGCGACGGGTTTCCCAGGGGCGGCACGAGGCCCTTCATCGCGATGACGTGGTCGGCGAGCTGGTTGGCCTGCCACTGCGCCTGCCGGGCGGGGCTGCCGCGGCCGAGCCGGCCTTCGGTGAGATCGAAGGCGAGGCCGCGGGCGCGCACGGCACGATGTCCCCCCTCGATGTCGGTGCGCCCCATCAGCCGCAGCCAGCGCGCGCCGCGCCGTCCCTCCCAGGTGCGGAACTCCGCCTCGAACGGACCGCCCGCCTCCTGCGACGCACTGAGGAGGCCCGCGATCCGCGGCCGATCCTCGGCGTGGATGAGCGACAGCACCCGCGCCAACGGCACCCCGGTACGCTCCTCCGGCGCGAGGTCGAGGGCATGGGCGAGGGAGGCCGCGACGCTGAAACGGTCGGCCGAGACATCGTGCGTCCAGGCGCCGAGGCAGGCCGACTCATCGAGGGCGGCCGCGAGTTCGGTATCGGGCAGGGAGGGGGAAACCGGCATCCGCGCAGACGCTCCAGGGACAATGCGAAGCTGGCCACGGCGGCTCAGCCAAAATATACTTGAAGTTTATTTTTCGGCGACTGGCACCGAACGGAAAACCTAACGTATGCGTTGAAGCCGTGTAAAGCGCGCTCTTGAATGTCACGGTTTCCCGACCCCCGGCCCCAATTTATTTTAGCAACCTCAGGTTATGAAATTGACGGCGCTCCGCCAGAGCCGGCCCGTGTCGCCGAGGGCCGATCTCCACGGATCACAGGATGCCATGATCGCGTCATCCGCCGATCCGATGCTCTTAACCCCCGGTTAACCATGATCGGCGACACCGGGGCAGGGACATCCGGGATCACGGCATCCCGGGATCACAGGACGCCGTGACGGATCGCGGCGGCAGGCCGGCAGGCTCGAGGGGTTTCACGGCGATGAAGGCCATCACGTTCGTCACGCAGAAGGGAGGCAGCGGCAAGAGCACGCTCTGCATCTCGCTCGCCGTCGCCGCCCAGGAGGCCGGCCACACCGTCTGCATCCTCGAGATGGACCGTCAGGCCACCATCTCCGACTGGCTCGACCACCGCACGGCCGAAGGCCCGGAAGTCGCCCAGATCGACGCCACGCAGATCGAGGCCGTCATGGAGCGCCTGCGCGAATCGGCCTACGACTACGTCTTCATCGATACGCCCGGCGTCGATTCCAACGGCACGCTCTCGGCGATCCGTGCGGCCGACCTCTGCATCATCCCGTGCCGCCCGACCCCGGCGGATCTCCGCGCCTTCAAGCCGACGCTGGCAGCCGTTTATCGTCTCGAAAAAAAGTTCGCCTTCGTGCTGAACCAGACGCCGCCGCGCTCCTACCGGATCCGCGACGCCGCCGACGGCCTCGCCGTGCTCGGCATCCTGCCCGACGTGAACATCGTGGCGCGCACGGACCACCAGGACGCCATCGGCGTCGGCCAGGGCGTCACCGAGTTCAACCCGAAGGGCCAGGCCGCCGGCGAAGTCCGCCGCCTCTGGTCCTGGATCGAGCGCCGAATGCAGGCGGGCAGGGGCATTGGGACCGGCAAACATGTCAAGGCCGCCTAAACTCGACCTCGCGGCGATCGTCGCCGCGGCGACGCCGCCGGCTCGCAAGAGCGCCGACATCGTCCAGCTCGACGTGCCGTCGCCGCGGGCCAAGCCCGCCGCGACGCTCAAGGAGCGCGCCCGGCAGATGTCGGTCTATCTGGAGCCCCCGGTCTACGACCAGCTCCGGGATCTCGCTCATACCGAGCGCACCAAGATGCACGGCCTGATGCTGGAGGCCCTCGACCTGCTGTTCAAGCAGCGCGGCGCCCGCTCCATCGAGCAGATCAACGAGGCCGAGAGCCGCTGAAGCGCAAGCTGCAATTACACTTGCGTCGTCAGTAGCTTACGTCCGGCTCCTGATGCGCCACACGAGCGATAAGTCCCGAGCCGGGCGAACCCGCCACCGGGTCATGGGCCTTTGGTCAGGTCGTCGGCAGGCGGCCTACGCCATCGCTGCGTTCGCGGAATCGTCCGTCGGCGGCGTCGATGATACGATGCCGTCGACGCGCGATGGGAGCCGTGTCCGGTGGAACGGTCGATGGACATGGAAACGCCGGCACAGGCTCCGGCCGTGACGACGCTGGCGCAGAGGAAGGCGGCCGAGGCCGCGCGGCGACGACAGGCGGCCGACGCGGTGGTCGAGGCCCTGCGTGCCTATGCAGGCCGGGAAGGCGGAGCCTTCGTCGTGTTCGGATCCTACGTCGCGGGCACCATGCGCTTCGACAGCGATCTCGACGTGCTGATCGATTTTCCGGCGGAGCGCGCCGGCTCCGCCTGGAACTTCGTCGAGGACGTCTGCGCCGAGCACGGAATCCCGCCCGACATCCACGATGCCGGCACCTGCCGGCCCGCCTTCGTGGATCGCGTGCGGGCGCGGGGGCTGGCTCTGCCATGACGGACGCACGCTGGACGGAGGTCGACGACGACCTGGGCGCGGCCTGCCGGCACTTCGGCAGGGCTGCGGACCTATTCGACGAGGGCGGCTTCGATCTGGATGGTCTCGCAGGCTACAAGCAGGACATGGCGCTCCAGCACGCCATGCAGTCGGCCCACACCTCTCTTGAGAACGCCCTGGTGCGCATCCTCGAGATCCTCAACGAGGAGAGACCGACCGGCGAGAGATGGCACGCAGACCTCGTCAGGCGCGCCAGCCGTCCGCTGATGACGCCGGGTCGCTCGCGTCCGCCGATCCTGACGCCCGACGTAGCGGGCGATGTCGAGGAGACCCGGCGTTTCAGACATCGCGCCACACACAACTACGATGACTTCGACCCGACCCGGGCCGTTCCGTCCATCGACGCCGCACGCCGTCTCGCGACCAGCCTGAAGCCTTCCATCGCGGCCTTCCGGACAACGATCGACCCGCCTCCGGCCCCGCTGCCGGTCGCGTGAACGCGCAGTCGATGTCATAGATTTCACAGCGAATCTGTTTCTGAACAGTGGATTATCGGGCGATCTTCATCCCTGATCTCAACAGCACGCCGGTCGGTCGCGTCTCTCTGCGTCACCGTTCAGCCTTCGTTTACGCCGTCCGGACAATTGTAGGCGTCGTGAGGGGATCACACCCCGATCGTCACGACAGCGTATCGAGCGGCCGCGCTTCCCGCGTTCCTGGGAAGCGATGATCGGCCGCCATTGACCCGGGCGAGTTGCGTATGGCGCGGATCACGACGGCCGGATGTTTTCCGGCGATGGACGCACGGCCGCGTAGCTGGCCGGTCTGGCGCCTGATCGGGGTCTGCGCGGTGGCGCTCACCACCGCCAACTGCGCCGGCAACAACCCGCAGCGCATGGCCGGCGCTGCGTCCTCCGGCAGCGAGATCGACCCGAAATACGGCGTGAAGGCCAGCCGGCGCCTCTACAACGAGGGCGACGTGATCCCGAAGGGCGGCGGACGCCGCTTCTCCGGAAAGCCCTACGTCGTGGCCGGCAAGACCTACGTGCCGCGCGACGACGCCAAGGGCTATGTCCGCGAGGGGCTCGCCTCCTGGTACGGCTCGGCCTTTCACGGCCGCATGACCGCCAACGGCGAGGTCTTCGACCGGCACTCGATCGCCGCAGCGCATCCGACGCTGCCGCTGCCGAGCTATGCCCGCGTCACCAACCTCTCGAACGGCTATTCGATGGTTGTGCGCGTCAACGACCGCGGCCCCTATCACGCCAACCGCGTCATGGATCTCTCGGAGGAGGCAGCCCGCGCCCTCGATTTCCACAACAAGGGCACCGAGAAGGTCCGGGTCGAGTATGTCGGCAAGGCGTCCGTCGCCGGCAGCGACGACCGCCGCCTGCTCGCCAGCCTGCGCACCGACGGCCGCCCGGCCTCGACCGGCTCCGGCTCGCCGGTGATGGTCGCAGATCTCGGGCCGGACCGTGAGCAGCCCGCACCCGAGCGCTTCGCCCGGACGACGCGCCCGACGCTGGCCTACAAGCCGGCGGAGTCGGATGAGGACACCGCCGAGGCGGCCCCCGCGCCGCGTCCGCAGCGCGCGCCGATCATCCTGGCGAGCGCAGCCAGCGTCGCCGTGCCGGCCGCCGTCCAGCCGACGGCCGCCCGCGGCGCGGCCTTCCGCCCGATGCCGGTCGCCGGCCTCAACCCGTCGGGTCCCGCCTCCCGCACCGCCATGGCCTCGGCCGGGCGCAACGCCGCGCCGCTGAGCCTCGCCCCGCCGCAGATCCGCCTCGCCGGCGCGATGCGCGGGACCGCTCCGGCCGCGTCGGCCCGCACGGCGCAGGCGGCCTTCGGGGGAGGGGCTCAGCGCACGGCTCTGGTCTCGGCGGCCAAGGCCTCCCCAGTCATGGGCAAGGCCGCCCCGGCAGTGCGGACCGCCGCGACGATGCCCTCGAACGACAAGCTCGCCATGGCCCGACTGCTGTCCGCCTCGACGGCCAAGGCATCCCCGGCGGGCAAATCCGCCGCGGTGACGAAATCCGCCTCCGGTCCGGCCGGTCGCCGCTCGCACGTGGCCGGCGTCTACTAAACCTCTGCGGCATCCCCGCGCGTTTTCCCCGCGCGGCGTCCTAAGACATTTACTGGAAACAATCCGGCTGTTGTAGATCGTCCTCCGAAACGGGGTCGTGAAGGCAGGGCGGATGGGACTCGTCCAGTACGCGCTGAAATTCCGCATCACGACCTACGTGCTCGCCGTGCTGATGATGCTCGGCGGTGCCGGCGCGATCCTCGTCACCCCGAAGGACGTGCTGCCCACCGTCGACATCCCGGTGGTGGTGGTGGTCTGGACCTATACCGGCCTGTCGACGCCGGAGATGGAACGGCGGATCACGACCTATTCCGAATTCGGAATCTCGAACAACGTCAACAACATCGCCCGCATGGAGTCGACCACGCTCCAGGGCACGGCGGTGCTGAAGATCTATTTCGACCAGAGCGTCAGCATCGACCTGGCCATCGCCCAGGTCGTGTCCTCGACGAACTCGATCCGCGCCCTGATGCCGCCGGGCGTGCAGCCGCCGGTGATCGTGCGGTTCTCGGCCTCGTCGGTGCCGGTGATCCAGCTCGCGCTGACCTCCACCAAGGACAGCCTGAACAAGGTCTACGACTACGCCCAGTACCGCATCCGCCAGCGCCTGACCCAGGTGCCGGGCTCGACGCTGCCCTCGCCCTTCGGCGGCGCGCCGCGGCAGGTGATGGTCGACCTCGACCTCCACGCGCTCCAGGCGCTCGGCATCACGCCGCTGGAAGTCACCAACGCGGTGACCTCGGGCAACCTGACCCTGCCCTCGGGTCTCGCCAAGTTCGGCGAGCAGCAATACCCGGTCCAGCTCAACGCCACGCCCGAGACTATCGCGGCACTCAACGAGATCCCGATCAAGGTGGTGGCCGGCCAGCCGGTGCTGGTGCGCGACGTCGCCCATGTCCGCGACGGCGGGCCGCCGCAGGTCAACATCGTGCGGAGCGAAGGCGCGCCCTCGGTGCTGATGCGGGTCCTCAAGAACGGCACCGCCTCGACCCTCGACGTCGTCAACAACCTCAAGAAGGCGCTGCCCGACATCCGCGCCGCCGCCCCCGAGGGCATGAGCGTCAAGCCGTTGTTCGATCAGTCGGTCTTCGTCTCGGCGGCGATCCACGGGGTGCTGGAGGAGGCGCTGATCGCCTCGGCCCTGACCGGGCTGACGATCCTGCTCTTCCTCGGCTCGTGGCGCTCGACGCTGATCGTGCTGATCTCGATCCCGCTCTGCATCCTGACCTCGCTCGCGGTGCTCGCGGCGCTCGGCCAGACCATCAACGTGATGACGCTGGGTGGGCTCGCGCTCGCGGTCGGCATCCTCGTCGACGACGGCACGGTGGCGATCGAGAACACCTACCGGCTGTTCGAGGAGGGCAGGCCATTTCGCGAGAGCGTGGTCCATGGCGCGGCCGGCATCGCCAAGCCCGCGCTGATCTCCACGCTCTCGATCTGCGCCGCCTTCGTCTCGGTCTTCGCGCTGACCGACATCCCAAAATACCTATTCACGCCGCAGGCGATGGCGGTCGTGTTCGCCATGCTGACCTCCTATCTGCTCTCGCGCACCCTGGTGCCGCTGCTCATCGACGTGCTCGTCGCGCGCGAATACGCCCAGCACCACGGCGTGGAGCACGAGAAACCGAAGAGCGGGCGCCTGCGGCGCGCGCTGTCGCTACCGATGAAGCCGGTCTTCTGGATCGCCGGCAAATTCCGCCGCGGCTTCGAGCGGCGCTTCGATACATTCCACCGGGGCTATGTCGGCCTGCTGCACGTGGTGCTGCGGCGGCGCATCGCCACGCTCGCGGTCGTCGGCCTGATCCTGGCGGGCACGGCCGGGCTCTTCGGCTTCGTGGGCCAGGACTACTTCCCGCAGGTCGAATCGAGCCAGATGACCATGCACCTGCGCACCCGCACCGGCATGCGCATCGAGACCGCCGAGCAGGTTTTCGCCGATGTCGAGACGGTGGTGCGGGAGGTGATCCCGCCGGGTGAGGTCGAGCTGATCCTCGACAACATCGGTATCCCGTCGAACAACTACAATTTCGCCTTCTCCGACGGCTCGTTCGTGTCCTACAACGACGGACAGATGCTGATCAATCTGAAGGAAGGCCACGGTTCGGTGGCCGAATACACCAAGCGCCTGCGCGAGACGCTGCGCGAGCGCTTCCCCGATCTCGTGGTCTATTTCCAGCCCTCCGACATCATCACCCAGATCCTGAATTTCGGCGTGATCGCGCAGATCGACGTCCAGGTCTCGGGCCGCAACATCGAGAAGGATCTCGAGGTCGCCCAGCGGATCGTAGCGCGGCTGAAGGAGACCAAGGGACTGACCGACGTCCACCTCCACCAGATCGTCAACGAGCCGCAATTCTACGTCGACATCGACCGCCGTCAGGCCTCCGAGCTGGGCCTCAGCGAGCAGCAGGTGGCGCAGAGCATCAACGTCTCGCTGTCGGGCTCCTTCCAGGTGACGCCGAACTTCTGGACCGACCCGAAGACCGGCATCCCCTACCAGCTCTGGGTGCAGACGCCGGAATACCGCAACGCCTCGCTCACCGACCTGCAGAACACGCCGCTGCTCGTGCAGGGCGGCGGCCGCGACGGCCCGGGCGTGCTGACGCTGCTCTCCAGCGTCTCCTCGATCAAGCGCATGCCGACGCAGACCGTGATCAACCACGTCAACACCTCGCCGACCTTCAACGTCTACGCCGCCGTGCAGGACCGCGACCTCGGCTCGGTGGCGGGCGAGATCGACCGGATCGTGCAGGAGGAGCAGAAGAATCTCGCGGCGCCCGACAAGATCGTCGTGCGCGGCCAGATCGAGAACATGCGCTCGGCCTTCTTCCGGCTGGAGGTGGGCCTCGGCATCGCGCTGATCGCGGTCTACCTGCTGATGGCCGTAAACTATCAGAGCTGGGGCGATCCCTTCGTGGTGCTCGCCGCCCTGCCGCTCGCCTTCTGCGGGATCACCGCCGGCCTGTTCATCACCGGTACCGCCTTCTCGATCCCCTCGCTGTTCGGGGCGATCATGTCGGTGGGCATCGCCTCCGCCAACTCGATCCTGCTCGTCACCTTCGCCAAGGAACACCGCGAGGCCACCGGCTGCACGGCCTTCGAGGCGGCGATCGCGGCGGGCGAGACCCGCCTGCGGCCGGTGCTGATGACGGCCGGCGCGATGTTCCTGGGCCTGATCCCGATGGCGATCGGCTCGGGGGAGGGCGGCGAGCAGAACGCGGCGCTCGCCCGCGCGGTGATGGGCGGCATCGCGCTCGGCACGCCCGCGACGCTGCTGTTCGTGCCGTTTCTCTACAGTCTGCTGCGCCGCGGCGCGGTGAAGCCTATCGAGGATTACGTATGATCCGGTGCAGGCTCGCTGCAACGATGGCGTGCGCATCCCCTCTCCCCGCGTGCGGGGAGAGGGAGAGCGCGCACCGAGGGGTGTCTGGCCTTTGGCAAAGGAACTGATGTGAGCGGGACCGAAGACGATATCCCGCCGCCGCCGGGCAAGGGACCGTTCCTGTTAGTCGCCCTCATGGCGCTCGGCCTGTTGGCCTATGGCGGCTACGGCCATTGGCAGCGCGATGCGGCTGCCACCGAGAGCCGCCGCAAGGTCATCGAGCAGGTGCCCAAGCTCCGCGCCGTCACTGCCGAAAAGATCGATACGCCGGTCGCCCTGACGCTGCCGGGCCAGACCGAGGCCTTCGCCACCGCCCGGATCTTCGCCCGCGCCACCGGCTACATCGCCGAGCGCAACGTCGATATCGGCTCGCGAGTGAAGGCGGGCGACCGCCTGCTGCGCATCGCCGCCCCCGACCTCGACCAGCAGCTCGCCCAGCAGGAAGCCCAGCTTGGGCAGCTCCGCGCGCAATTGCTGCGGGCCAAGGCGATGGTCGATCAGGCCAAGGCCAATGTCAGCCTCGCCCAGGTCACCAACTCCCGCACCTCGACCCTCGCCGGCCAGGGTTGGGCCTCGAAGCAGAACGCCGACAACTCCCAGGCGAGCGTGCTGAGCCAGAACGCCAACCTCGCCTCGGCGGAGGCCGACGTGAAGGTGGCCGAGGCCAACATCAAGGCGCAGCAGGCCACAGTCGACCGGCTCAAGGCGCTCACCGGTTTCGAGATCGTCACCGCGCCCTTCGACGGCGTGGTCACCACACGCAGCGTCGATGTCGGCGACCTCGTCACGGCCGATGCCGGCAGCGGCACGCCGCTCATCGCCATGGTCCAGGACGACGTGCTGCGCATTTCGGTCAACGTGCCCCAGAACGCCTCCGTCGGCGTGAAGCCCGGTATCTCCGCGACCATCAAGGTGCCGCAGATGCCGGACCGCAGCTTTTCCGGCACGGTCGAGCGCAGTTCGGTGGCGCTGCTCTCGGCCTCGCGCACGCTGACGACGCAGGTCGACGTGCCGAACAAGGACTTCGCGCTCCAGGCCGGGCTCTATGTCTACGTGACGCTGCAGATCCCGCGCACGGCGCCCTCGGTGCGGGTTCCGGCGGAGGCGATGGTGTTCAACCAGCGCGGCACCCAGGTCGCGGTCGCCACCCCCGACGGTACCCTGTCGTGGCGCAACATCCACATCCGGCGCGATCTGGGCGCGACCATCGAGGTCGACGAAGGCCTCGACGGCCACGAGCGCGTCGTGATCAGCCCGCCGCCGGACATCCGGGACGGCCAGAAGATCGAGCTCCAGCCGGAGAAGGACGACGGCAAGCCGATGCAGGCGGCGCAGCGTTAGGCGGGGAGCGGTCAGGACGTCGCAGGCGTTACCATTCCCGAGGCTCGGATTCGATCAGCGCGGGAATTCGCTGTATACTCAAGCTTCAGAGGGGCCTGCCAGTTGCAGGCGACGCGCGAGAGACGACCATGCGTGCCGGACCGGCTTTCCAAGCGATCCTTTCCCGCACGGCAGCGGTGCTCGTCACCGTCTTCTCGCTATCGGCGGCCCCAGCGGGCGCACAGACCTTCCAGACGGCCGCGCCCCACGCGATCCTGATCGACGCCGAATCCGGCGCGGTGCTGTTCGAGAAGGCGCCGGACGAGCCGTTCTCTCCGGCCAGCATGGCCAAGCTGATGACCACGGAACTGGTCTTCGGCGCTCTCAAGGAGGGCCGGCTGACCATGGATTCCGAGTTCACGGTGACCGAGGACGCCTGGAAGCGGGGCGGGGCCGGCGGCGGCGGTTCGTCGATGTTCGCGCAGGTCAACAGCCGCATCAAGCTGTCGGACCTGCTGCGCGGGCTCATCGTGCAGTCCGGCAACGACGCCGCCATCACCATCGCCGAGAACATGGCCGGCACGGAGGAGGCCTTCGCCGGACTGATGAACCAGAAGGCCAAGGAGATCGGGCTGACGCGCTCGACCTTCCGCAACGCCACCGGCTACTCGGCCCCCGACCAGAAGGTGACGGCGCGCGACATGGCACGGATCGCCGCGCACATCATCGACACCTATCCGGACCTCTACAAGATCTTCGCCGAGCGCGAGTTCACCTGGAACAAGATCAAGCAGCAGAACCGCAACCCGCTGCTTACCCTCGACATCGGGGCCGACGGTCTCAAGACCGGCTACCTCGAGGAATCCGGCTACGCGCTGACCGGCTCGGCGGTGCAGAACGGCCAGCGCCTGATCATGGTGCTGTCGGGCCTCAAGACCGCCCGCGACCGCGCCTCGGAAGCGCGCAAGCTCATGGAATGGGGCTTTCGCGCTTTCGAGAACCGGCAGGTCTTCCAGCCGGGCGAGACCGTGGCCGAGGTGCCCGTCTTCGGCGGCGAGAAGGGCGCTGTGGCGGTCGTCGCCAAGAAGCCCGTGCGCCTGTTGCAGCCGCGCGGCTCCACCGAGCGCATGAGCGCCCGCGTCATCTACCAGGGGCCGCTCGTCGCGCCGGTGGAGCAGGGCAAGCGGATCGGCACGCTCCGCGTCATGCGCGGCGAGACCATCGCCCTCGACCAGCCGCTCTTCGCCGCGGAAACCGTGGCCCAGGGCACGCTCACTCAGCGCGCCTTCGACTCGGCACTGGAGGTCGGCGGCGATCTGGTGCGCAAGGCCTTCGACAAGGCCAAGGGTGGAGACAAGAGCGCCGGCGCCTCTTGAACCGTGGACGGGCAGCGGCATCGCAACACCCTGCCGGTCATGCTAGAGGCCTGAGGGCATGACGAACGACGCACCCGAAGCCGCCCTTGAGGGCGTCTTCATCACCTTCGAAGGCGGGGAGGGTGCGGGGAAATCCACGCAGATCCTTCGCCTCGCGACCCATCTGCGCGAGCGCACCGGCCGCGCGGTGGTGACCACCCGCGAGCCAGGAGGTACGCCGAAGGCCGAGGCGATCCGCGAGGCGGTGCTGGCCGGCGCGGCCAAGCCGCACGGGGCCTTCGCCGAGGCGCTGATGTTCTCCGCCGCCCGCATCGACCATCTCGACCGGCTGATCCGCCCGGCCCTGTCCCAGGGCGCGGTCGTGCTCTGCGACCGCTTTTCGGACTCGACCCGCGCCTATCAGGGCGCGGCCGGCGGCGTCGGAGAGAGCGTGCTGCGCGCGCTCGAGCGCGTGGTGGTCGGCGAGACGCATCCGCACCTCACGCTGATCCTCGACCTGCCGCCCGAAACCGGCCTCGCCCGCGCCCGCAAGCGCGCCGCCGCTTCGAACGGGGAGGGCGAGGCCGATCGCTTCGAGGCCGAGGCGCTCGGCTTCCACGAGCGCCTGCGCACCGCCTTTCGCGCCATCGCCGAGGCCGAGCCGGGGCGTTGCGCCGTGATCGATGCGACGGCGGAGCCCGATGCCGTGGAAGCGGCGATTCGCGAGGCGGTCGCCGCCCGCCTGCCCGCACTCTCCGAGGACCGGAAGGCTCGCGAAAATGCCGCCTGAACTCGCACGCGAGACCGCGGAAGCGGGCGATCTCCAAAACATTCCCCGCCCCCGCGAGCAGAACCGCCTCGTCGGTCACGAGGCGGCGGAGGCTGCCTTCGAAGAGGCCATGCGCTCCGGCCGGCTGCATCATGCCTGGCTGATCGGCGGCCCGCGCGGCATCGGCAAGGCGACCCTCGCCTACCGGGTCGCGCGCCGCCTCGTCGCCGACCCGCGCACGCTCGGTAACCCTGAGAGCCTCGACGTGCCGCCGGGGCACCCGGCCGCGCGTCAGGTCGCGGCCCTGTCGCACCCGAACCTCGTGGCGCTCAGGCGCGTCCAGGCCCCCAATGCCAAGACGTTGCCGACGAAGATCCCCGTCGAGGCGGCGCGAAAGGCCCTCGACCTCTTTGCCGAGACGGCGGGCGGGGAGGGGGGCTACCGTGTCTGCATCGTCGACAGCGCCGAGGACCTCAACGCCAACAGCGCCAACGCGCTTCTCAAGATGGTCGAGGAGCCGCCTCCCCGCGCGCTCTTCCTCATCGTCAGCCACGCGCCGGGCCGCCTCCTCCCGACGATCCGCTCGCGCTGCCGCAAGCTCAGCCTGCGGCCGTTGGAGCAGGATCAGGTCGAGGCGGTGATCGCGGGGTTTCCGGCGCCCTTCGCGCAGCCGGAGCTGGAGGCGATCGCGCGGGCCGCCGCGCTCGGCGAGGGCTCGGTCTCGCGCGCCGTGGCGCTGCTCGATTCCGCGACGGCCGGCGTGGTGCGCGAGGTTCGCATGCTGTTGTCGAGCCCGCACGATCCGGACTGGCGCCGCATCCTGAAGCTCGCCGACACGCTCTCCGGCCGCGATGCCGACGAGCTCTTCGCCACCGCCCTCGACACGCTGCAGCGCTTCCTCTCCGGCGAGATCGACCGCCGCAAGGGAGAGGGGGCGGCGCGCCTCCTCGGGCTCGTCGAGGCCGCCGACCGGATCGGCGCAAAGGCGCGCGAGGCGGCGGTGTACAATCTCGACCGGCGGCCGCTGGTGCTGTCGCTGTTCGGCGAGGTGGCCGGGGCGATGCGCCAGGCTTGATCTGAAACGCAATTTTCCGAAGCCGCTTGGCGGCTTCGAGGCGCGAAGAGCGCCGCGCGGAGTGGGCTTACCGAGACGGTCGTCTTGGTATGCGTCGAGCGGAGCGAAAGCCTGAGCCCGCGGATGCGGGCGCCGGCGACTGAGGCTGAGCGACAAACCGAGGCAGGCGCTGCCAAGCGCTTGCCTCGCTTGATCGTCGGTTGCGTCGGCAGGCCGGCCGCGCGACAAGGCGGCTTCCCGATCCCGCTCCATTCAGCGATCCCGAAAGCCTCCAGACGTGAGCGACACGGCGCAGCGCAGCTTCAGCATCACCACGGCGATCTCGTATCCCAACGGGATGCCGCATATCGGCCATGCCTACGAGGTGATCGCCACGGACGCGATCGCGCGCTTCAAGCGGCTCGACGGCTACGACGTCCAGTTCACCACGGGCACCGACGAGCACGGCCTCAAGATCCAGCAGGCCGCGACCAGGGCCGGCACCACGCCGCGCGCCTTCGTCGATGACATGGCCGCGCGCTTCAAGGGCATGGCCGACGCGCTGAACTGCTCCTACGACCGCTTCATCCGCACCACCGAGCCCGAGCATTACGCCGCGGTGCAGGAGGTCTGGCGGCGCATGGAGGCCAACGGCGACATCTACCTCGCCAAGTATTCCGGCTGGTACTCGGTACGCGACGAGGCCTATTTCGACGAGGCCGAGACGGTGCTGCAGCCGGACGGCACGCGCCGCACGCTCAAGACCGACACGCCCGTCGAGTGGATGGAGGAGGAGAACTTTCTCTTTCGCCTCTCGGCCTATGAGGATCGGCTGCTGAAGCTCTACGCCGAGCAGCCGGACTTTGTCGGGCCCGATACCCGCATGAACGAAGTCGCGAGCTTCGTGCGCGGCGGACTCAAGGACCTCTCGATCAGCCGCACCACCTTCGACTGGGGCGTGCCGGTGCCGGGCCATCCGGCGCACGTGATGTACGTCTGGATCGACGCGCTCACGAATTATCTGACCGTCACCGGCTTCCCTGACGAGACCGATCCCCGAAAGAAGTACTGGCCGGCGGATCTGCACGTCATAGGCAAGGACATCGTCCGCTTCCACGCGGTCTACTGGCCGGCCTTCCTGATGTCGGCGGGCCTGCCGCTGCCGCGGCGCGTCTTCGGCCACGGCTTCCTGCTCTCAAAGGGCGAGAAGATGTCGAAGTCGCTCGGCAACGTCGTCGACCCGATGGATCTCGTCTCGACCTACGGCGTCGATCCGGTGCGCTATTTCTGCCTGCGCGAGGTGCCGTTCGGCGGCGACGGCAGCTACAGCCACGAGGCGATCATCAACCGCATCAATGCGGACCTCGCCAACGACCTCGGCAACCTCGCCCAGCGCTCGCTCTCCATGATCGCCAAGAACTGCGAGGGCGCGGTCCCCGAAGCGGGTGCGTTCACGCAGGCCGACCAGACCCTTCTCGCCGCCGCCGCGGCGCTGCCCGAGACGGCGAGAGGGCTGATGAAGGACCTCGCCCTCCACCAGATCCTCGCCGAGATCTGGACGGTGGTGGCTGACGCCAACCGCTACTTCGCCTCGGAAGAGCCGTGGCGGCTGAAGAAGTCCGATCCGGCGCGCATGAACACCGTGCTCTACGTCACGGTCGAAACCCTGCGCCGCGTCGGCATCCTGGTACAGCCCTTCGTGCCGAATGCGGCCGGGGTGCTGCTCGACCTGCTGGCCGTGCCGGTGCAGGCGCGTCTCTTCGCGCAGGTCGGCGAGGCCCACCGCTTGCAGGCCGGCACCCCGTTGCCGGCACCGAGCCCGATCTTCCCGCGTTTCGAAAAACCCGAGGCGGCCTGAGGCCGTCCGCTCAGAGGATGTGAAACAGCCGATCCATGCTGGTCGACAGTCACTGCCATCTCGATTTTCCCGACTTCGCCGAGGACATCCCCGGCGTGATCGCCCGCGCGGAGGCCGCGGGCGTCACCCGGATGCTCACGATTTCGACGCGGGTCGCTAAGGCCGAGGCCTATCGCGCCATCGCCGAGGCGCATCCCCAGGTCTGGTACACGGTGGGAACCCATCCCCACGGCGCCGCCGAGGAGCCGGACGTTTCCGCCGAGACCCTCGCCGGCCTGACGCAGCACCCGCGTTGCGTCGGCATCGGCGAGGCCGGGCTCGACTATCACTACGAGGAGGCGGCCCCGCAGGCGGTGCAGGAACGAGTGTTTCGCGCCCACGTCACCGCGGCCCGCGCCACCGGCCTGCCGCTGGTGATCCATTCGCGCGATGCCGACGCGCATATGGAGGCGGTGCTCTCGGACGAGGTCAGGCGCGGCCCGTTCAAGGCGATCCTGCACTGCTTCTCCTCCGGTGCCCGGCTGGCGCGGGTCGGGGTCGAACTCGGCCTCTACCTCTCCTTCTCCGGCATCGTCACCTTCCGCCGCTCGCACGAACTGCGCGAGATCGCGCTCGCGGTGCCGCAGGACCGGATGCTGGTGGAGACCGACGCGCCGTTCCTCGCCCCCGAGCCGCATCGCGGCCGCCGTTGCGAGCCCGCCCACACCGCCGACACCGCCCGCTCGCTGGCCAAGACCCTCGATCTGCCCTTCGAGACCCTGGCCGCGCAGACCACTGAAAATTTCTATCGGCTGTTCGACAAGGCGGCCGCCCTGGAGGGCAGGACGGCATGAGGAGCGGACAACGCAGATGCCGTCCCTGACCCTGCGCATCCTCGGCTGCGGCTCGTCGGGCGGCGTCCCGCGGGTCGGCTACGGCTGGGGCGCCTGCGACCCGAACGACCCGAAGAACCGCCGCCGCCGCTGCTCGCTTCTCGTCGAGCGGCAGGAGGGGGAGGGTACGACCACCCTTCTCGTCGACACGTCGCCCGACCTGCGCGAACAGCTCCTCGATGCGGGCGTGGGCCGGCTCGACGCGGTGCTGTTCACCCATGCCCATGCCGACCACACCCACGGCATCGACGACCTGCGCCCGCTGGTGCTGACCATGCGCCGGCGCATTCCGGTTCATGCCGACGCCTTCACCCAGTCCCTGTTGAGGACCCGCTTCGGCTACGCCTTCGAGACGCCGCCAGGCAGCCTCTACCCGCCGATCCTCGACATGCACGCCTTCGACGCGGCAGCGACGGTGACGGTGGACGGGGAGGGCGGTGCGATCGAGGCCCTCCCCTTCGCGATGGAGCACGGCAACGAGGAGGCGCACGGCTTCCGCTTCGGGCCCGCCGCCTACGCCCCCGACGTCAGCCTGATGCCCGAGGCCGCCAAGGCGCGGCTCCAGGGCCTCGACCTGCTGATCGTCGACGCCCTGCGCGAGACCCCTCACCCGTCGCATTACTCGGTATCGGACGCGCTCGCGCTGATCGAGGAGGTCGCGCCGCGCCGCGCCATCCTGACCAACCTCCACACCGATCTCGACTACGAGACGCTGGCGAAGAAGCTGCCGCCGGGCGTGGTGCCGGCCCATGACGGGTTCGGTGTGGTCGTGGATCTGTGATCCCGACGGCCTCGGCCTTCGGCAAGCGCGACTGCGCGCCGCCGCCGGCGCGGCGGACCTCCTCGACGCGGGGCATCGAGGACACTCGAGAAATCAGGGGTTCGCCCGCAAAAGCTCCGGGCGAAAGAACAATCCGGCCTTGAGGCTGTCGCCGATCCGGTTCGCGCGCTCCGACAGGATCGCGGCGATCTCCGGTGCGAAGGCCTCTGCCGCGGTCTGCGAAAACAGCCCGAGCCAGCGCTCGAAATGCGCCAGGCCGAGGCCGCCGATCGCCTGATGCTTGCCGAACGGATTGCCCTTGTAGCGCCCGCTCTTGAGCAGCACCGACGACCAGAAATCGCGGATCTTGGCGAGATGGCGCGGCCAGTCGCCGTCCGCGATCCGTGCCGCGAACACCGGCCCGATCACGGCGTCGCACCGGACCTTGGCGTAGAAGGCGTCGAGGAACAGGCCGAGCGTCTCCTCGGTCAGCGCCTCGTACGGAGCGCGGGGAGGGGGCGTAGACACCCCTTCCCGATCAGTTTCGGGCGAGCGAGGGCTGGACCAGGCCGGCGCCGGCCAGGATCTGCACCGCGGCGGCTTTGGCGAGCTGGCGATAGCCGGCATCGGTCATGTGGAGGCCGTCCGGGCCGATCATCTGCTGCGGCGTCATCAGCCCGCGGGTGACCCAGGCGCGCATCATGTCGTGGCGCGGGATCACCGGCACGCCGAGTTCGGCCGAGAGCTCGTGCAGGGCCTCGCCGTACTCGGCGGCATTCGCGACGCCGCTGAGCCGCTGGCACCATTGCTGGTCCATGAGCACCACGTCCGAGCCGGCGGCCCGAATCGCCAGGATGCCCGCGCGGGTGAGTTCCTTGAAGCGCTCCACCGGCACGCCCTTGAGCGGATCGTTGCTGCCGGTCTGCCAGACCACGAGGTCCGGATGCTCGGCGATGACGTCGCGCTCCAGGCGCCCGGCCATGTCCCGGGCATCGTCGCCGCCCTTGCCGCGGTTGATCACCGTGACCGACCGGCGGCTCGACGCGCCGATCTGCAGGCGATCCTCGAGATCGGTCTCCAGCAGGGCCGGGTAGGTGGCCGCCGGCGAGGAGGCGCCCGCCCCCGCGGTCGAGGACGAACCGAAGGCGACGATGCGGATGTCGCCGTCCTTGCCCAGCAGTGAAGCCAGCCGCGCCAGCTTGATCGAGACCCGCTCGGACGCCACGCGCTGCCGTTCGACGGCCCGCGGCGTCGCCGTCGGCGCGAGATCCGGCTGCGCCAGGGCAGGGAGCCCGGCAGCGGTCGCGAGCAGGGCCAGACCGAAACACGAGAAGCGCAGGGACATCAGCATCGGATTCGAGGGCTGGGATCGCCGGGAAGCGTGTCGGGAGGCCATAAAGGGAGGCCATGACGGGAGATTGTGACATTAGCGCGAGCGCCGCCGAAGCGTGGCTGCGATTCAATGTGAACGATTGCTTTGCGTGCGACCTGTGCCGATGCGGCGACACCCCCAGCGGACCGCCTTCCAGGCCCCCTGCCCCTGAAAATAGAGGCTTAGGTTCCATAATATATCTTATGCGAATGGTATTCTTGGGTTTGGGGGGCGGAGTTGGGGGCACGTCGGCCAGGTCCAACCGGCTTCAAAGCGGTGCGGTCGCCTGCGTCTTCGGCCAATGCCGTCAGGGCAGGGCCGCCGTGATGGGATCAGCCGGCCCGCTTTCGGGTTGACGCTGCATCGATCCCGACCGACGTGGGATACACTCAGACCGGAGCACCAAGCCCCTGCCCTCCCCAACCCCCTCGCGCCGCCACGCCGATCTCGGCCCGGACTTCTTCGATGTCGTGGAGGCCGCGCGCTTCCCGAAGACCGTGCTGCGCTACCGCAATCGGCCCTGGGCGCAGCGCGTCGGACTCGATGGGCTCTCGGAGGCCGAGTGGATCGCGCATTTCGGACGGTTCGAACCCTTGCCCGGCAGTTTCGAGGCGCCGCTGGCGCTACGCTACCACGGCCATCAGTTTCGCTCGTACAATCCCGATCTCGGCGACGGCCGCGGCTTCCTGTTCGCGCAGCTGCACGATCTCGGCGACGGCCGGCTGCTCGATCTCGGCACCAAGGGCAGCGGCCGGACGCCGTGGTCGCGGGCCGGCGACGGTCGGCTGACGCTGAAGGGCGGCGTGCGCGAGGTGCTGGCGACCGCGATGCTGGAGGCGCTCGGCGTCTACACCTCGAAGTCGTTCAGCCTGATCGAGACCGGCGAGGAACTGGAGCGCGGCGACGAGCCCTCCCCGACCCGCTCCTCGGTGCTCGTCCGCCTCAGCCACACGCATATCCGCATCGGCACCTTCCAGCGATTCCTCGCCCTCGACGAGCCCAAAAACCTCGAACGGCTGCTCGATCACGCGGTGGCCGCCTACTATCCCGAGATCAGCGAGGAGGCCCTGGCCGACCGGACCATCGCCTTCTTCGACCAGGTGATCGCGCGGGTGGCGCGGATGGGCGCGCGATGGATGGCGGCGGGCTTCGTCCACGGCGTGCTCAACACCGACAACATCGCGATCACCGGCGAGAGCTTCGACTACGGCCCGTGGCGCTTCGCGCCGACGCACGATGCCGGCTTCACGGCGGCCTATTTCGACCAGAACGGCCTCTACAGCTTCGGCCGCCAGCCGGAGGCGCTGTTCTGGAATCTCAGCCGGCTGGCCGAATGCTTGATCCCGCTGACGGATCAGTCGCGGCTCGAGGCCAGCCTGAAGCGGTATGGACCGGCCCTGCAGGATTCCTTTGCGGAGGCGCTCCTCTCCCGCCTCGGGCTGGCATCGCCCGCGGAGGAGGAGCGGGGGCATCGCCTCGTCTCCGCCTTCTGGAGCTTTCTGGCCAAGAGCCAGATGCCGTTCGAGCAGGCCTTCTTCGACTGGCGCGGCGGTCTCGCGAGCGAGGCGAGGGCGGCGGCGAGCCCGGCGGCTTCCTTGTACGCCGGCGACGACTTCAAGCCGGTCCATGCCGCCCTGCAGGGGTTGGAGCCGGCTGCCGACGCCCGGCTCGACCACCCGTATTTCAGCGGACAAGCGCCCTGCACGATGCTGATCGACGAGGTCGAGGCGATCTGGGAGCCCATCGCCGAGCGCGACGACTGGGCGGCCTTCGAGACCAAGCTCGCGGCGATCGAGAGCATGGCCGAAGCCCACGGCGCGCGTCCCCTCCCCGCACAGGCTTGATATGGCGGCAAAATTCGAGCTGCACGGCCGCGTCGCGCTGGTCACGGGCGCCGCGGGCGGCATCGGCGCGGCTCTGAGCCTCGCGCTGGCCGACCGGGGCTGCGGCCTCGCCCTCGTCGACCGCGATCCCGCCGGCCTCGCCGCGACGGCGCGGGCGGCCGCGGCGAAGGGCGTGGCGGTCAGCGAGCACGTGGTCGATCTCGCCGACCCTCAGGCCATCCTCGCCCTGCCCGAGGCCGTGAACGGCCGCCACGGCGCGCTGCACGTGCTCGTCAACAATGCCGGCGTGGCCCTCGGCGGACGCTTCGCGGAGGTCGACCTCGCCGACGTCGCCTGGCTGATGGACATCAACCTGCACGCGGTGATGCGCATGACCCACGCCTTCCTGCCGATGCTGAATGCGGCGGGGCCGGCCCAGATCGTCAACCTGTCGAGCATCTACGGCATCGTCGCCCCGGCGGGCCAGGCGGCCTACAGCGCCAGCAAGTTCGCGGTGCGCGGCTTCACCGAAGCGCTTCGCCACGAATATGCGGGCACGCCGCTGGGCGTCACGCTGGTCCATCCCGGCGGCGTCGCAACGGGAATCGCCCGCAGCGCCCGCACGCCCCGGGCCGGCGACGCCACGCTGATCGCCGCCGGGGTCGCTGCGCTCGAACGCAAGCTGACGATGAAGCCGGAAGAGGCGGCCCGGATCATCCTCGCCGGCATCGAAGCCCGCGCCCCGCGCGTCATCGTCGGCGCGGATGCCCGCCGCGTGGCCCTGATTCAGCGCCTGATGCCGGTGCGGTACTGGTCGCTGCTCCGGCGCGCGATCGAGGGCTGATCGACGGACATGGCGAGCCTGCGCGCCCATCTCTTCGACCTCGTGGTGCGCTTCAGCGTGAAGCGCCGGCTCGGGCACGCCCCCGATATCGCCCGCATTCGCGAAGTCTTCGATCAGAACCGCCTCAAACCTTCCCCCAGCGCCGTCTTCGACCCCGGCCAGCTCGGCGGCATCCCGGGCGAATGGGTGCGACCGCGAAAACGCCCCGAGACCGCGCGCCCGCGCCTGCTCTACCTGCACGGCGGCGGCTTCGTCGGCGGCTCGCCGCTGACCCACCGCACGATCACGGCCGCCTTCGCCCGCGCGAATTTCTGCGTGTTCGCGCCGGAGTATCGGCTGGCCCCGGAGCATCCGTTCCCGGCCGCACTCGACGATGTTGCCGCCGCCTGGACGGCGTTTTCGCAAGGCGGCCCGGCCGTGGTGGCCGGCGACTCGGCGGGCGGCAACCTGGCGCTCGCCCTGGTCGTCGAGGCGCGCCGCCGCGGCCTGACGCCGCCGGCCGCCGTCGCCTTGTTCTCGCCGGCCTGCGACTTCCTCAGCCGGGGCGCCTCGTTCCGGACGAACATCCGGCGGGACGCGATGTTTCGGCCGGATTGCCTGGCGAACCTCGTGCCGGCCTATCTCGGCGATGCCGATCCGCTCGATCCGCGCATCTCGCCGGTGGAGGCCGACTTCGCCGGGTTCCCGCCCCTGCTCCTGCACGCCGCCGAGCGCGAGCTGATGCGCGACGATTGCGTGGCCCTGGCCGAGACGGCGCGGGCAGCCGGCGTGCGGGTCGAGCTCGCCCTCTGGCCGGTGGTGCCGCATGCCTGGCAGCTCGCGGACAACTACGTGCCGGAGGCGCGCCGCTCCATCGAGGCCGCCGCCGCCTTCCTGCACCGGGAACTCGCAGGCGCGACGGCGGAGGCGGCACGCGAGCCCGTCCCGTGAGTGACCTGCCTGAGGACCGTTTCGGCGATGCCGTCATATCGATATGCGTCGATCCCGACCGATGGTCGCGATCGACGCGTCCGGCGGACGCCCGCCGCCGCGCAGTCGCGCGGGCGAAAGGCGATCGAGCCGGGCTCATCGCCATTCGGTATAGGCGCCGACAGTGACGAAGACCGGGAAACGGGCCTGCGCGCTTTGACCGCCCTCCCCGCCCTGCGCCCGCCCTATCTCCTCCGGTCGAGACGCCGAACGCGGTAAGGAGACCATCATGCCCCTGTCCCGACGCTCGCTCATCGCAGGCGCCGCCGGCGCCGGCCTGCTGCCCCTGGTGCGGTCTCCCGCGCATGCCGCCCAGACGGAGACGGATCTGCTGATGCGAAAAATTCCCTCGTCCGGAGAGGGGCTTCCGGCGATCGGCATCGGCACCTCGCGCCGCTACGAGGTCGAGCCGACGCCGGACAAGATCGCGCCCCTGCGCGAGGCGGTTGAGCGTTTCGTGGCTCTCGGCGGGCGGGTGATCGACACCGCGCCGAGCTACGGCACCGCCGAGGACGTGCTGGGTCAGATCCTGCCCCAGGGGGGACTTCGCGAAAAAGTGTTCCTGGCGAGCAAGGTCTCGGAACGCGGCAGGGAAGCCGGCCTCGCCCAGATCGAACGCTCCTTCCAGCGTATGAAAACTAGCACGATCGACCTGATCGCGGTCCACAACCTCGTCGATACCGACACCAACCTCGCGACCCTGCGCGACCTCAAACAAAAGGGCCGCATCCGCTACGTCGGCGTCACGGTCTGGCTCGACAGCCAGTTCCCGGACCTGGAAGCCGTGATGAAGCGCGAGGCCCTGGACTTCGTGCAGGTCAACTACGCCATCGACAGCCGGCGCGCCGCCGAGCGTATCCTGCCGCTGGCAAAGGATCGCGGCATGGCCGTGATGGTCAACGTGCCCTTCGGCCGCGACCGGCTGTTCGGCGCGGTGAAGGGCAAGCCGATCCCCGACTGGGCCGCCGCCTTCGGCTGCGCGAACTGGGCGCAGTTCTTCCTGAAATACGTGCTGGCGAACGAAGCCGTGACCTGCCCGATCCCCGGCATGGCCAAGGCCGCCTACGTCGAAGAGAACGTCGGCGCCGCCAAGGGCGGTCTGCCCGACGCCGGCGAACGCAAGAAAATGGAGGCCTTCATCGATGCGGTTTGAGTTCTTTCGTGTTCGTTCGTGGTTTCTCGCCCTCGCTGTGCTGACGGGTTGCCTCGCGCAGCCTGCCCTCGCCCAATCTGAGACGCCCGCCAAGAAAATCGGGATCATCGGAGCCGGCAATATCGGCAGCACGTTCGGGACGTTCTGGGTCAAGGCCGGCTACGACGTGCTGTTCGCCTCGCGCCACCCCGAGGAACTGAAGCCCCTCGTCGAAAAGCTCGGTCCGAAGGCGCATCTCGGTACGCCGGCCGAGGCGTTGACGTACGCCGACGCCGTGTTCCTCGCGGTGCCCTACAAGGCCTATCCCGAATTCGGGAAGGAACACGCGGCCGCGCTCAAGGGCAAGATCGTGATCGATGCCGGCAACGCCACGGCCGCGCGCGACGGCGAATTGCGGGCCGAGGTCGACCAGAACGGCATCGGCGTCACATCCCAAAAATACCTGCCCGAAGCCCGCATCGCGCGCGCGTTCAACGCGGCGAACTTCAAGGTCTTCGAGAAGAACACGGGCCGTCCCGCGCCGCGCATGGCGATCCCGATCGCCGGCGACGACCCGAAGGCGGTCGAGACGGCGCGCACGCTCGTCTCGGACGCCGGCTTCGACCCGGTGGTCGTGGGTGCACTCGATGCCGCGAAAAAATTCCAGATGGGCCAGCCCGGCTTCGGACTGGAACTCACCGCGCCTGAGCTGAAGGAAAAGCTCGGGGTCGCGCCTTGAGCGACGGCGCGGCGACGCGCCCTCCCCTGCTGGCCCGCCTCGTCGACCTGAGGGCCGGCGAAGGCCCGGCCCTCGTCTGGTCCTGGGCCTACATCTTCGCGATCCTGGCGAGCTACTACATGCTGCGCCCGATCCGCGACCAGATGGGCATCGCCGGCGGCCTCGAGAACCTGCCCTGGCTGTTCCTGGCCACGCTCCTCGGCATGCTGGCGCTCAACCTGCCCTTCGCCTGGCTGGTGAAGCGCCTGCCGCGCGCCCGCTTCGTGCCCCTGACCTACCGCTTCTTTGCCGGCAATATTATTTTGTTCGCCGTGGCAATCTATTGCGCGGGACCCGACGGCGCGGTCTGGGTCGGACGCGTCTTCTTCGTCTGGCTGTCGATCTTCAACCTGTTCGTGGTCTCGATCTTCTGGGCCACCATCGTCGACGTGTTCTCCACCGAACAGGGCAAGCGGCTGTTCGGCTTCATCGCCGCCGGTGCGACGCTCGGCGCGATCAGCGGCTCGGCGGTGACGGCGACGCTGGCGAGCCACGTCCCGACCTGGGCGCTGCTGATCGCCGCCGCCCTGCTCTTGGAAGTCGCCGTCTTTGCCATGCGCGGGCTGGCGCGATTGTCCGAGCGCCTTCACGAGGTCCCGAGCGCGCGCGCCGTCGAAACCATCGGCGGCAGCACATTTGCCGGCATCCGGCGGACCTTCGCGTCGCCCTACCTCCTCAACATCGCGCTGTTCCTGCTGCTGTTCTCGATCACCTCGACCTTCCTGTATTTCGAGCAGGCCGGCATCGCCAAGCGCAGCTTTCCCGACCGCGCGGCGCAGACGGCGTTCTTCGCCAGCGTCGACCTCGCCGTGAACCTGCTGACGCTGGGCGTGCAGCTCTTCCTCACCGGCCGCATCACCAAGGCGATCGGCGTCGGGCCGACCCTGGCGCTGCTGCCGGCGGCGAGTGTTCTGGGTTTTGCCGCGCTCGCGGTCTCGCCGAGCCTTTTCGCGATCGTGGGCTTCCAGGTGCTGCGGCGGGCCGGCAACTTCGCCATCGCCCGGCCGGTGCGCGAGGTACTGTTCACGGTCGTGCCGCGGGAGGACCGCTACAAGGCCAAGGCCTTCATCGACACCGTGGTCTACCGTACCGGCGACCAGATCGGCGCCTGGTCCTTCGCCGGACTCGGCGCGCTCGGGCTGTCCGGCGCGGTGGCGATCGTGGCGGTGCCGCTCTCGCTCGCCTGGTTGCTCAACAGCCTCTGGCTCGGCCGGGCGCAGGTGCGGCGGCAGGCCGAGGCCGAGGGCGATCCCCTCAGCGCGCCGCCCGCCGGAACGGATACAGGAACTGCCGCCAGTAGCCGCGCGGCACCGGGTGGCCCTTGATGCCGTAGCCCTTGGGCCAGCGGCCCTCGGGCATGTGGTGGGTGCCGAACAGCCGGTCGATCATCGGAAAATGGATCGCGAAGTTGACGTCGATCGCCTCGCGCTCCTCGCCGTGATGCCAGTGGTGGAAGCGCGGCACCACCACGAGCTTTTCGAGCAGGCCGAAGCTGCCGGCGATGTTGGCGTGAATGAAGGACGAGTAGACGTAGACGATCAGGATGTAGGCCTGGATCGCCGATTCCGAAAAGCCCAGCACGAACATCGGCGTGGCGGTGAGCCCGCGCAGCACCACGATCTCGACGAAGTGCATCCGGGCCCCGGCGATCCAGTCGAGGGACTTCGCCGAGTGATGCACTGCATGGAAGCGCCAGAGCGCCGGGATGCGGTGGAACATCCGGTGGACCCAGTACTGCACGAAGTCCGTGAACAGCATGATCAGGGCGAGCTGCACCAGCCAGGGCAGGCCGCCGAAGAAGGCCTGGATCGTCCCGAGATCGGTATGGCCGCTGACCAAACGCGAGGGCGCCAGCGTCAGGAAGGTCAGCACCTGCACCAGCAGCGACGAGACGAAGTAGTAGAACAGATCCTCGCGCCATTCCTCGCGCAGCAGCACCTGGTCGCGGTTGCGCGGAAACAGCCGTTCGAGGGGCACGAACAGGAAGCCCATGAACAGCACGTTGAGCACGAAGAAATCGAGCCCGAGGAAGGCGCCTTCGAGCTTGAGCGAGGCATGGGTCGGCAGGCTGCCGACGAACGAGGTCAGGAGCGTCGCGGCCATCGCCGTGAAGCCCAGCGTCTTGTCGGGGCGTAAAGCCAGGCTGAGTGCCGAGAGGACGTAGGCGGTGATCAGGACGAGGTAGAGGACGGGGCGAAAGAACGCGCTCTCGCGCACCATCGCCAGTTCCGGTGTGGTGAGCAGGTCCGGATTGCGCAGGGCCACCACCATCAGGAAGGCGACGACGGCGCAGAGCAGGGCCGCCGAGCCCGAGAGCCAGCCCGAGCCGAAGGGACGCTCCAGGCGCGGGCGCTCGAGTTCGGCCGCGAGATTCGCCAGATAGGTCTTCAGCATCGCGCCCTCCCCCGGCCCGGATCGTCGGGCCTCCTCGGTCCGAAAACTTCGGTCGTGCTGTCTTCGCGTCAGAGTTGGGCGGTTCGGCGGCGCGGCGAGACCGGGGCGATCACCCTGCTATCCGACATGCAGCGCGAGCCGGGTCGTCGGTGCGCTCGACCCGGTGGCGCCGGCAGATCGGCGAGGAAATTGCCGGCGAAAAGGTTCAGCGGCGGCCGAACAGGCGTTCGATGTCGGAGAGCTTCAGCGTCACGAAGGTCGGGCGGCCGTGGTTGCACTGGCCGGAATTCTCGGTGCTCTCCATCTCGCGCAGCAGCGCGTTCATCTCCTCCGCGCGGAGCCGTCGCCCGGCCCGGATCGAGCCGTGGCAGCTCATCCGCGACAGGATGGCGTCGAGCCGCCGGCTGAGCGGGTCGCCCGCTCCGATGGGACCGCCCTCCTCCACGCCGCTCGATTCCAGCGCGTCGAGGACGTCGAGGACGAGGTTCCTGACCGAGCCGCCGCTGAGCGCGGCGGGAACCGCCCGCACCAGCACCGCGCCCGGTCCGAACGCCTCCAGCGACAGGCCGAGCCATTCCAGATCCTCGGCCGCCGCGATCAGCCGGTCGGCCTCGGCCGGCGCCATCTCGACGACGTCGGGGATGAGGAGCCCCTGACGGCCGATGCCGCCCTCGGCGCGTTCGCGCTTCAACCGCTCGTAGACGAGGCGCTCATGCGCCGCATGCTGGTCGACGATGACGATGCCGTCCGCGGTCTGCGCGACGATGTAGGTCTCGTGGAGCTGGGCGCGAGCGGCGCCGAGCGGGTGGTCGACCACCTGCTCCGGCAGCTCGGCGCTCTCGCGAAAATCGGCGCCGGGCGGGGCGAACTCGGCGGAAAACAGCGCCTGCGGGGCGTCCGAAAAACCGCCCGGGCCGCGATCCGGCGCGCGGTAGCCGGGTGGCGCGGCGAAGGAGGGCGTTGCGAGGCGGTGATGGCCGGCTCCGGCCGGCCGTGGGAAGGCGGAACCACCGGAATGCACCGAAAAGCCCCCTGCCCCGCCCGGCCGCAGGGCATCGAGCGTGCGCGCCGCGCCGGTGGTGGCGGAGCGGGCGCCGACCCGGCGCAGGCTCTCGTGGATCGCGCTGACGACGAGGGCGCGCACCAGCCCGGGATCGCGGAAGCGCACCTCCGTCTTGGCCGGGTGCACGTTGACGTCGACGAGGTCCGGCGCGCAGACCAGCGCCAGCGCCAGAACCGGGTGCCGGTCGGAGCTCAGGGTGTCGGCATAGGCTCCGCGCACCGCGCCGAGCAGCAGCCGGTCGCGCACCGGACGGCCGTTGACGCTGAAATGGATGTGGCTCGCCGCGCCCCGGTGGAAGGTCGGCAGGCCGATATGGCCGTCGAGGGCAAAGCCTTCGCGGGCCATGGACAGCGGCACGGCGTTCGGCGGGAAATCCGCCCCGAGCACCGCGCCGAGCCGGCGCAGGAAGGCGGCCGGCCCCGGCTCGCTCTCGGCGGGAAACACGACCGGGCTGCCGCTTTCGGTGCGCAGGGTGAAGCGGATCCCGGGCTGCGCCACGGCCAGCCGCCGCAGGATCTCGGAGATCGCCGCGGTCTCGGCCCGGTCGGATTTCAGGAATTTGAGCCGTGCAGGGGTCGCCGAGAACAGGTCGGTCACCTCGATGCGGGTGCCGCGCGGACCCGAGGCCGGGCGCAGGGGCGCCTTGATCCCGGCATCGACCACGAGGTGGGCGCCCGCGCCGTCCTCGGCCCGGCGCGAGGTGATGGCGAGCCGGGCCACCGCGCCGATCGAAGGCAGCGCCTCGCCGCGAAATCCGAGGGAGACGATCCGGCCGAGATCGCCGTCGGGCAGCTTCGAGGTGGCGTGGCGCTCGACAGCGAGGTCGAGATCCTCCGACCCCATGCCGTGGCCGTCGTCGATCACCCGGATCAGGCGGCGCCCGCCGGCCTCGATCGCGACCTCGATGCCGGATGCCCCCGCATCGATGGCGTTCTCGACGAGCTCCTTCACGACCGAGGCCGGCCGCTCGACCACCTCGCCCGCCGCGATGCGGTCGACGAGGATGGAGTCGAGGCGGCGCACCGAGGCGCGGGGAGGCAGGAGATCGAGGGGGGCTGACATGATCGGTACCGATCATAGCCCCTCCCCCGGCGGCCTCAAGGGAGATGGCCGGGACGCGTCCGCGTGCGGCCGTCATACTGACACATCGCCGCCGTCATGCGAGAGGACGGAGCAGCGAGACCCGTCAGGCCCTCACCGGGCGCGAAACGACACCCCGAGAGGCACGCCAGGAATGGCGAAATTCCACTTCGTCGAAGATTACGAGCGCTACGTCCGCCAGCTCATGAAGCGTCATCCCCTCGACGAGGCGATGAGCATCGCCGTCGGCGGACGCTACGACGAGATCGGCCGGACCGAGTGCGCCATCATGCGCCATGCCGGCTTGCGGGACGGGCACCGGCTCGTCGATTTCGGCTGCGGCAGCGGTCGCCTCGCGGTGAGCCTCGCCCGCGAGGTCCGGATCGATTATCTCGGTCTCGACGTGGTCAAGCCGCTCATCGACTACGCCCGCACGCGCTGCCCCGCCGATTACCGGTTCGCGCTCAACACGACGCTGGCGCTGCCGCCGGAGAACGCGTCGGTCGACTATTTCGCGGCGTTCAGCATCTTCACGCATCTCCTGCATACGGAGACCTACATCTACCTCGAGGAGATGCTGCGCTGCCTCAAGCCCGGCGGGATGGTGGTGTGCTCGTTCCTCGAATTCGCCATCGGACCGCACTGGGAGGTGTTCTCGCAGACCGTCGAGCAGCAGCGCATCAGCATGGTGCCGCATCTCAACCAGTTCACCGAGCGCAACCAGATCGCGCTCTGGGCGGAACGGCTCGGCTACGCCTCGGTCGACTTCATCGACGGGACGTCGGCGCCCTGGCCGTCGGGCGAGGTGCTCGGCCAATCCATCGCCCTGCTGCGCAAGGCCTGACGGCCGGCGCCCTCACGACGCGGCCATCGCCTCTTCGTCGTGGCGGCTCTCGCCGAGAAGGTCGGCGAGCTGGGTGCGGGCCCGGCTGACACGGCTCTTCACGGTGCCGACCCGGCAGTTCAGGATCGCGGCGGCCTCCTCGTAGGTGAAGCCCTCGGCGCCGACGAGCAGAAGCGCGTCGCGCTGCGTCGCGGGCAGCCGCTCGAGCTTGCCGTAGAGGCTTTTCAGCGCGATCGCGTCCTCCTGGACGGCGAGGGCCGTCAGGCCGGCGGCATGGATGCCGTCGGCATCCTCGACCTCGCGCTTGCGCTTGCGGATCTCGGAATAGAACAGGTTGCGCTGGATGGTGAACAACCAAGCGATCAGCCGCGTGCCCGGCTCGAAGCGATGGTGGTTCATCCAGGCCTTGAGCATGGTCTCCTGGACGAGGTCGTCGGCCCGGGTCGCGTCGCCCGTCAGCGAGAGCGCGAAGGTGCGTAGCGGCGGCAGCGCCCGCATCAGCCCGTCGCGGAACTCGTCCGTCACCGACTCGCCGCGCGAGGCCAGGGCGTTCTCGAAGGCCGAGAGCAGCCCGGCGAGCCGGGCCGGCATGCCGTCGTCCCGCGGCAGCGCGAAGTAATCCTGCAAGGGAACGCGCAGGTGCTCGCGGATCGTCACGGGGCCGGGAACCCTCACCTGGGGCTCGGCCTCGGGTGAGATCTGCTGGGCGCGGATGGCGGTTGCTGTCACGATCGCGAAAAGCCCTTGCTCTTATGCCACCCTGAAGTGAATGCCCGTAACATTCTGAGCGAAAGATGAACGCGAGCAGGGCGGTTTGGGGCGTTTCGGCATGATTGCCGGGATGTTTCGGCAAATCCGAGACCGGCAGCTCCGGCAGCGCGGCGGCCTATCTCGAAACGGAGCGCGGATGCGTGCGGCCGAGATCGGCCGGCACGGTTTTCGACGGTTCGGCCGCGGCGCGCACCACCGGAGCTCCGCAGGCGGCCATCAGCGCGTGCAGGCCCTCGATCCATTCCTCCGCCTCGGCCAGAGTCGCCACGTCGTCGCGCCGGTAGATCCTGTCCGGCGCCATCGTGGCGACGACGCTGAAGCGTCCGTCGGTCGCGTCGAGGATCTCGTAGGTGACGGTCAGCGGCATGAGCGGTAGGGTCTGGCTCCGGTGCGAGGGAGGGCATCCTGCTCAACAAGAGCAAGGATCGTGCTCCGGCCAACCTATCGCGCGCACGATCGAATTGGAAGCAAACGGCTTTCGCGCGCCTGCAGGGCCGGGCCGACGGCGCCCCGGATCCGACGTTGACCGGCCATTAACTACGTTCGGTTTAGCTCCGTTAACCACGGTTCTCCCGATGGGCCTGCGGCAGGGGCCGCCTGCCTCGAACCGCCCTGCCCTTCAGGCCGACGGAGCGACGTCCACCCGTGACAGGCGAGCGGCCCATCGCAGGAGCGAGGATTCGGCGCGTCGCGGCGCGCCGGCTCACGCTCCTCCTCGCCGGCACGGCCCTGACCGGCCTGCTCGGCGGAGCGGCCCGCGCGCAGGCGACCGACCAGGATTCGGCCGCGCCGGCCTTCGAGGCGGGCAGTCCGCTCGCGAAGAAGCGCGCGTCCGACCGGTTCGGCCTCGACAACGGCCAGAACGGGTTGCCGGCGCTTCGCAACGGCGGTCTGGGTAACGGTGGTCTGGGCAACGGCACCATGCTCGGCGGCAGCCCGGCCTCGGGCGAGGCCGCCGGAGGCGCCTCGGACGGCCAGAGCGTGGCGCGGCTGCCGCGCTTCCGCACCGCCGGGTCGCCGGTCTCCGGCATCTCGGGGGCGCGCGGCGCCGGTGCGCCGCAGAGCCTGCTGCGCCAACGTGCGGCACCGCCGCGCCGCTACGGCGTCCCGACCCGGATCCTGACCCGCACCCGCACGCAGGGCTTCGTCACCGACCTGCGCCTGAGCCCCGTCATCCAGCCCACCGTATCCGGCGTGCCCCTGCCGCTCTCGGTGCCGCTGCCGACGGCGATCCCCCTGCTCGGGCTGAGCAGCCCCGGCCGGCTGCTCCTCGGCGCGACGGCCTTCCGCCGGCCCGACGAGGCCGATCCGGCCTATGCGCCCCTCGGGATCAAGCTCGGTACCATGACCTTCCTGCCGGCCTTCACGCAGGGCATCGGCTACGACACCAACCCCGAACAGACGACCGCAAACGCCGCCAAGGGCTCGCTGGCCCTGCGCAGCGACGCCGAGCTCGGCTTCCGCAGCGACTGGTCGTCGAGCGAGCTCTCGGGCGAGTTGCGCGGCGGGTACAGCGCGTTTCCCGACAACGACGCGGCGAGCCGCCCGAATGCCTCCGGCATCACGCGGATGCGCGTCGACGTGAGCCGCGACACCCGCATCGACCTGGAAACCCGCTTCCTCGTCGACACCCAGCGCACCGGCAGCCCGGATGTCGGCGCAGCGGCGACCAGCCGCCCGCTCTTCGCCACCTACGGCGCCTCCGCCGGCATCACCGAATCCTTCAACCGCCTGCAGGTGACGCTGCGCGGCTCGATCGATCGCCAGGTCTTCGACGACGCCCAGCTCCAGAACGGCGGCACGCTGATCCAGAGCGACCGCAACGCCAACCAGTACGGCGTGCGCCTGCGCGCGGGCTACGAGATCTCGCCGGTGATCACGCCCTTCGTCGAAGTGCTGCTCGACACGCGCATCTACGACACGCCGGTCGACCAGTCCGGCTTCCGCCGGGATTCGGACGGGGCCGGCTTCAGCGCCGGCGCCGCGATCGCCCTCACGCGCTTCGTGTCGGCCGAGGTCTCCGCCGGCCTGCAGCGCCGCGACTATGTCGACCGCGCGCTGCGCTCGATCACGGCGCCGATCCTCAACGCGGCCCTGGTCTGGCAGGCCAGCCCGCTGACCACCGTGCGCTTCAGCCAGCAGACCGGCGTGATCGAGACTTCGGTCCCGGGCTCCAGCGGCGTGTTCACCGATGCCGCGACGCTGGAGGTCCAGCACGACCTTCTGCGCAACCTGTCGATCACCGTGGGCGGCGCGTATCTCAGCAGCAACTACCAGGGCGTCAGCATCAGGGAGCGCGGCTTCTCGGCGCTCGCCCGGGCCGATTACCGCTTCAACCGCTGGCTGACGCTGCGCGGCAGCTACGTCTACCAGCAGATCACCAGCAGCGCGGCCGGTTCGAGCTTCAACGACAACATCTTCCTGCTCGGGATGCGCATCAACCCGTGAGCGTGCCCTCGCTCACGGGCGAGGGCCGTCGTCGTCAGCGCGCCAGCGTGAGCGCCGCGCCGGACTTCGAGAGCGCGCCGTCCAGCGAGCCCGAGGCCTGCTTCAGCCGCGCGGTGACGGTGCCGCCGGACTGGTAGAGATAGACTTCGCCGTCGCGAAAATCCCAGGCCGAGACCTTGGCGAGATCCTTGTTGGCGCAGCCCGAGGTGGTGGCCCGGTAGAGGTCGAGGGCCGGCGTGCTCGACAGCGAGACCCGGCAGCTGCCGTTCGCGTCCGTGGCGTTCCAGCCGCCGACGACGGAGGAGCGGCCGGTGGCCACCACGGGCGGGGGCGTCGGCGGCAGCACGGGTTCCGAGACGACGGGCGGCGGGGCCGAGGCGACGACGCCGGCGCCGAGCGGCGCGGCCTCGGCCGTGGCGCCGGGCGGCGGGGCCAGCGGCGCGCTCGTCACGGCGCCGGAGGGCGCCGCCGCATAGGGCTCGGGCGAAGGCTGAAGCCGGGGCGCGCGGGCGGAGGGCCCGTCGAAGCGCCCCGAGCCGCAGGCCCCGAGTCCGAAGCTGAGCGCGAGCAGTGCGGCAGTCGACAGGAGCTGACGCGGCATCGATACACGATTCCCATACGGCCGAGATTGGACCGTTGCGTCGCCGCCAATTGCGCTTGCCGCAAGGCAGGCGGGCGGGAGCCCCCTGTGAATCACCGGGACCCGCCGCCTTTTCGGACCGGTGTGGCTCGCCTGCCGCAGCGCCACCCGAAACGACGGCCACCGGCCGTCGGCAAGCGCGACTGCGCGCCGCCGCCGATGCGGCGGACGGCCCTCAGCGCACCGGCGTCGAGGGCCACACACTCAAACCGCGCGCTCGACCATCATCTTCTTGATCTCGGCGATGGCTTTCGCCGGGTTGAGGTTCTTCGGGCAGGTGTTGGCGCAGTTCATGATCGTGTGGCAGCGGTAGAGCCGGAACGGGTCGTGCAGGCCGTCGAGGCGCTCGCCGGTATTCTCGTCGCGGCTGTCGATCAGCCAGCGATAGGCCTGGAGCAGGGCGGCCGGCCCCAGGAACTTGTCGCCGTTCCACCAGTAGCTCGGGCAGGACGTCGTGCAGCAGGCGCACAGGATGCACTCGTAGAGCCCGTCGAGCTTGGTCCGGTCCTCCGGCGTCTGCCGCCACTCCTTCTCGGGCGAGGGCGTCTCGGTCTGGAGCCAGGGCTCGATCGAGGCGTGCTGCGCGTAGAAGTTGGTGAGGTCGGGGACGAGGTCCTTGATCACCGGCATGTGCGGCAGCGGGTAGATCCGCACCGCGCCGTCCTTGTCCTTGCGGGTCAGGAGCGGCAGCGCGTTGTCGGGCTTGCGGCATTCGTCGATGCCGATGGTGCAGGCCAGCGCGTTCTGGCCCTCGATGTTCATGGCGCAGGAGCCGCAGATGCCCTCGCGGCAGGAACGGCGGAAGACCAGGGTCGCGTCGACCTTGTTCTTGATCCAGAGCAGCGCGTCGAGGACCATCGGCCCGCAATCGTCGCGGTCGACCCGGTAGGTGTCGATGCGTGGGTTCTGCCCGTCATCCGGGTTCCAGCGGTAGATCCGGAAGACCTGAAGGTTTTTCGCGCCCTGCGGGGCAGGCCAGGTCTTGCCCTCGGAGATCTGGGAGTTCTTGGGCAGGGTGAATTGGGCCATGAGCGGAACGGGCTCCAGAAACTCTCAGAAAATCCAGCGACGGCCGGTGGCGATCGTCTTCGGCGGCCCCTTGGCGCGCTTCTCGAAGACCACCATACTGTCGTGGAAGGCGATGCCGTGGGTTACGTCGGCGAAGCCCGGATCGCGGACGACCGGGTCGGGATCCAGCACGTAGCGGGCGTGCATGCGATCCAGGAAATCCTTCGCGTATTCCATGAACGCACCGGGCGTTCGCAGGCCGCCGCCGTATTCGGGCCAGTAGGACGCGTGGACGTCCTCGACGATGTAGATGCCGTCGGGCGACAGCAACGGATACAGGCACTCGAACGTCGCGATCTGATGGTCGCTCACGTGGCTCCCATCGTCGATCACGACATCGATGCCGCCCATGTCGTCGACGATCCGCCGCAACAGAGCCGTGTCGGTCTGGCTGCCGATATGGATGTGCAGGTCCGGGTCGTCGATCTGTGCGCAGCGCGGATCGACGTCGAGACCGTGCAGGTTCGCCGCCTCACCGAGGTAGCGCCGCCACATCTGCAGGGAGCCGCCCTGGAACACCCCGATTTCCAGGAAACGAACGGAGGTGTCGCGGTACCGCGACAGGTGCCGGTCGTAGATCTCCAGGTAATGACGCCATTTGTTTACGACACGGTCGTCCTGCGCGAAGAATGCCGCCTCGGCCGGATTGCGAGCGCGTTCATGCGCCGGGACCTGATCCGGCCCCATATGACAGCCCTGCGTCGCCTCGTCACGAGAGCGCGCCGCCACGCCCGGCCCAGCCGTCCGCAGAAAGTTCTGCCCGCCGACCGACCGCTCGGGGACGCTCGGCGAACGCTGCATCAACTTGGACAAGAATGACATGGCGGGAATCTATATGAGGGTGCTCAATACACGCGAGCCTTCGGCTCGATGTACTGAATCTCGTTCGACATGGTGTAGGCATGCACCGGGCGGTAGTCGATCGAGACCTTGCCGGAGGTCTCGTCGAGCCATGCCAGAGTGTGCTTCATCCATTCCTTGTCGTTGCGGTCCGCATAGTCTTCGCGGGCGTGGGCGCCGCGGGATTCGGTGCGGTTGGCCGCCGATTCCATCGTGACCACGGCCTGACCGATCAGGTTGTCGAATTCGAGCGTCTCGAGCAGGTCCGTGTTCCAGATCAGCGAGCGGTCGGTGATGCCGATGTCGGCGATGTTCTTGAAGACCTTGCCGATCAGGCCCCTTCCCTCTTCCAGCACCTCGCCGGTGCGGAACACGGCGCAGTTGTTCTGCATCGTGCGCTGCATCTCGTCGCGGAGCTTGGCCGTCGGCGTGCCGCCGTTTGCGTGACGGAAGCGGTCGAGCCGGGCCAGCGCCTTGTCGGCGGAGCCCTTCGGCAGCTCCGGCTGGCGCGCGCCTTTCTCGACGATCTCGGCGCAGCGCAGGCCGGCGGCGCGGCCGAACACGACGAGGTCGATCAAGGAGTTCGAGCCGAGCCGGTTGGCGCCATGCACCGAGACGCAGGCCGCCTCGCCGAGCGCCATCAGGCCCGGCACCACCGTGTCCGGGTCGCCGTTCTTCAGGGTGAGCACCTCACCGTGATAGTTCGTGGGGATGCCGCCCATGTTGTAATGCACCGTCGGCAGCACCGGGATCGGCTCCTTGGTGACGTCGACGCCGGCGAAGATGCGCGCGCTCTCGGAGATGCCGGGCAGGCGCTCGTGCAGGATCTTCGGGTCGAGATGGTCGAGGTGGAGGAAGATGTGGTCCTTCTCCTTGCCGACGCCCCTGCCCTCGCGGATCTCCAGCGTCATCGAGCGCGAGACCACGTCGCGCGAGGCGAGGTCCTTGGCCGACGGCGCATAGCGCTCCATGAAGCGCTCGCCCTCGGAATTCGTGAGGTAGCCGCCCTCGCCGCGCGACCCTTCCGTGATCAGGCAGCCGGCGCCGTAGATGCCGGTGGGGTGGAACTGCACGAACTCCATGTCCTGCAGCGGCAGGCCGGCGCGCAGCACCATGGCGTTGCCGTCGCCGGTACAGGTGTGGGCGGAGGTCGCGGAGAAGTAGGCACGGCCGTAGCCGCCGGTGGCGAGGATCACCATCGACGCGCGGAAGCGGTGGATCTCGCCGGTGGCCTGGTCCAGCGCGATGACGCCGCGGCAGCGGCCATCCTCGTCCATGATCAGGTCGAGGGCGAAATACTCGATGAAGAACTCGGTCTGGTTCTTCACGGCCTGCCCGTAGAGGGTGTGGAGCATGGCATGGCCGGTGCGGTCGGCGGCGGCGCAGGTGCGCTGCGCGGTGCCCTTGCCGTAATCGGTGGTCATGCCGCCGAACGGCCGCTGGTAGATCTTGCCTTCCTCCGTGCGGGAGAAGGGCACGCCCCAGTGCTCGAGTTCGTAGACGGCGGCGGGGGCGTTGCGGACGAGGTATTCGATCGCGTCCTGGTCGCCGAGCCAGTCCGACCCCTTCACGGTGTCGTACATGTGCCAGCGCCAGTCGTCGGGACCCATGTTGCCGAGCGAGGCCGAGATGCCGCCCTGCGCCGCCACCGTGTGCGAGCGCGTCGGAAACACCTTCGAGATGCAGGCGGTGCGCAGGCCGGCCTGGGAACAGCCCACCGTGGCGCGCAGGCCCGCGCCGCCGGCGCCGACGATCACCACATCGAAGCTGTGGTCGATGATGGTGTAGGCGGGAGCGGCGCTCCCGTTCGATCCGTTGGCAGCCATCGGAATCCCCGTAAAATCAAACGTCAGACGGCGAGGCCGCCGAGCCCCACGCGGACGATCGCGTAGAGGCAGGCGGCGGCCACCACGACCGCGTAGAAGGTGTTGGCGGTGAGCGCCGCGAACTTGAGCCCGGTGTCGTGGACGTAATCCTCGATCACGGTCTGCATGCCGAGCCGCATGTGGATCGCGACCGAGACCACCGCGAGCAGCAGGACGATCGCGACGATCGGGTTGGCGACCAGCGCGACGGCTTCCGGATAGGGCCGGCCCCACATCTTCGCGATGATCACCACGAAGGCGAGGAGCAGCACGGCGTTGGCCGCGCCGGTGAGACGCTGCATCCAGAAATGCTCGGCACCGTGCCCGGAGGCACCGAGACCTTTGACGCGGGCGCGGGGCGTGCGGATGGACGCTTGCTTGGTATCGGCCATGGCGTGCCTCAGTGCAGCAGGAGGGCGAGCGCCCAGACGACGACGGTGAGCGCCACCGAGCCGATCAGCGTCAGGCGGGCGAGCCCCAGGCGTTGGTTCTTGTCGTAGCCGTAGCCGGTGTCCCAGACGAAGTGGCGCAGGCCTCCGAGCATGTGGTGCAGCAGCACCCAGGTGTAGGCGAACAGGATCGCGAGCCCGATCCAGGATCCGAAGAACCACGCCACCGCATCGTAGGCGCGCGGGCCGGAGGCGAGCGCCACCAGCCAGATCGCGACCAGGGCCGTGCCGCCATAGAGGGCGGTGCCGGTGATACGGTGAAAGACCGACATCGCCATGGTCCAGGTCCAGCGGTAGATCTGGAGATGGGGCGAAAGCGGCGGGGCGACGATCGGGCGGGCGGGGGGCGCCATGTAGGGTCCTCGAGATGCGCGGATCTGGAGTGTGTCTAAAGAGAGGGCGTAGTGTGCGGCGCGGCAAGCGGCAAGACGACGCCCTCGCCTGCGGCTCTGTACCTTTGGCCGATCACGGCAATTTCCCGATCAGCCGCCACCACAGGAAGGCCAGCGGCGTCGCGATCAGGAGCGAGGCGAATCCGCTGGCGAGCGTCAGCCGGGTGGCGTCGCCGAGCCCGATCCGGCCGAGCTCCATCGACATCACGATCGGCGGAGCCTGATAGGGCAGGAAGATCGTCGAATAGCCGACCACCTGCGCCATCACCACGGTCATCAGGTCGAGCCCGCTCGCCTGCGAGAGTTCGCCCGCGAGCGCCGTATAGAGTGCCGGCGCACCGTTGGCGGTCGCCGCGAACAGGAAGCCGACGGCGATGCCCGTCAGCGTCGCGAGATTCTTGGCGAGATGGCCCGGCTCCAGCGGCGCCATCGCGAGGAGCGCGTGGCCGATGTCCCGGCCGAGCCCGGTCTCGTTGACGACCGCCGTCAGCCCGAACAGGGCCGCCACGTAGAAGCAGGTCTTCAGGGGCACCTGCCCGAAGGCCTCCGCCGGCAGCACGCCGACCCGCGGCATCATCACGATCACCGCCGCCGCGAGGCCGATCCAGGCCGGCGGGATGTGGTGCAGCCCATCCGACATCCAGAGCGCCAGCATGCCGACGAGAATTACGGCGAGCCGGCGCTCCTCCCCCGAGAGCGGCGGCAGCGGGTCGCCGGGAGTTTGTGCGCCCGAGATCCGGTCGGGAAAGATCAGCACGGTGCAGGCGGTGAGGATCGCGCCCTTGACCACCGCGAGCACCGGTGCGTGCAACCAGAGATACGGCAGATAGGCGAGGTGAAGTCCGAACAGCGTCTCGGCGGTGCCGGCCATGACGAGGTTCGGCACGTTCGCCGGCAGGATCGCCGCCGAGAGCATCGGCGTGGCGATGCCGAAGGCCAGCAGCGCTCCCGTCCGCCCCGGCCGGCCGACGCTCAGCCCGTAGGCGTCGCAGATCGCCATCAGCACTGGGATCATCAGCGCGATCCGCCCGAGATTCGACGGCATCACGAAGGCGAGCAGGAACGAAAACGCCACCAGCCCGGCGATGAAGCCCGGATAGGAATCGGGAAGCCGGTCGCTGAGCATCCGCGCCAGCCGGGCACCGAGCCCGCTGTGGTTCATCGCCAGCCCCACCACCATGCCGCTCGTCACCAGCCAGAAGGCCGACGAGCTGAACCCGGAAAACACCGTCGTGGCCGGTGCGAGCTTCAGGAGCATCGCCAGGGCGAAGAACAGCAACGCGGTGACGATCTCGGCGACGAGCCCCGTCGCCCACAGCGCCATGCACAGCACGAGAAGGCCGCCGGTCAGAACGACCGTGCCTTGCGTCGCCCATATCCCTGCCACCGCATTCATCACCGCGCGTCAGACCTCGAATTGGAACGGTTCGCAATTCGGATTTTGGGGAGGGTGCCTTCGCAAGAGGCGAAGGCTGGCAGCGGGTGCTCGCCTGAGATGCGGAATGCGATGTATGCTCGATTTCGTAATCAGCGAAGAGCGACCGGCTGGGGGCTGACGTCATGATGCGCTTCGACCTCGTCGATCTCGGGCTGTTTCGCCATGTCGTGGAGGCCGGCTCGATCACGCATGGGGCGGAGCGGGCGCATCTGGCGCTGGCGGCGGCCTCGGCCCGGATCAAGGCGATGGAGGTCTCGCTCGGGGCCGCGCTTCTGGTGCGCGGCCGCCAGGGCGTGGTGCCGACGCCGGCGGGGCGGACGCTGCTGGCGCATGCCCGCACGCTGCTCGCCGAGATCGACCGGCTTCAAGGGGACCTCTCCGTCTTTGCCGGCGGCGCCGTCGGGCAGATCCGGGTGCTGTCGAACACCAACGCGCTGACCGAATTCCTGCCGGAAGCCCTCTCGGCCTATCTCGCGCTCCACACCGGCGTGAGCGTCGACATCGAGGAGCGCACCTCGGACGAGATCGTCGGGCTGGTGGCCGAGGGCACGGCCGATCTCGGCATCGTCGCCGGCACCGTCGACACCGGCACGCTGCAGACCTTTCCGTTCCGGCACGACCGCTTCGTGGTGGTGGTGGCGGCCAACCATTCTTTGAGCGTGAGAGGGGACCTCGCCTTCGCCGAGGTGCTCGACCACGACCTCGTCGGCCTCGACCGCTCGAGCGCCCTCACCCGCTTCCTCTCGGGAAAGGCCGCGCCGATCGGCAAGCCGATGCGGCTGCGGGTCCAGCTCCGCAGCTTCGACGCCGTCTGCCGCCTCGTCGAATCGGGCATCGGCCTCGGCATCGTGCCGGAGACCACGGCCCGGCGCGCGGCGCGGGGCCTCGGCATCGCGGTGGTGGAATTGCAGGATGCGTGGGCGGCGCGCGACCTGACGCTGTGCGTGCGCGACCTCGCCGCGCTGGCGCCGTTCGCGCAGGACTTCGTGGCGCATCTGCGCGGGCCGGAATCTGCCTGAAGGCGGCTTTCACCACCCTCGCTCGTCATTCCGGGGCCGCGAAGCGGAAACCGGAACCCACGACTGGGCACGGCGTCTCGGGCAGGTTCCGGGTTCTCGCCTTCGGCAAGTCCCGGAATTGTCTGTTGGTTGGGTTGTGACGGGCGAGCCGTCACCCCCCAGCGACCGTATCCACCAACAGCTTCACGTTCAGCGCCACGATCACCGCCGCGATCCCCCAGGAGAGCAGCTTGAGCCAGCCGGGGATCACCAGCGCGCCCATCTTTTCGCGATTGGACACGAACTGCACCAGCGGGATCACAGCGAAGGGCAGCTGCATCGAGAGCACCACCTGGCTCAGCACCAGGAGCTTTGCCGTCCCCTGGTCGCCATAGAGCGCGGTCACGATCACCACCGGCACGATGGCGATGGCACGGGTAATCAGCCGGCGGGCCCAATCCGGAATGCGCAGGCGGAGAAACCCCTCCATCACGATCTGGCCGGCGAGCGTCGCGGTCACCGTCGAGTTGAGCCCCGAGGCGAGCAGCGCCACGGCGAACAACGTCGAGGCGACGCCGATTCCGAGCAACGGCGAGAGCAGCTCGTAGGCCTGCTCGATCTCCTGCACCTCGGTGCGCCCGGCGGCATGGAACACCGAGGCCGCCATGATCAGGATCGAGGCGTTGACGAACAGCGCGAGCATCAGCGCGATGGTGGAATCGGCCACGGCGAAGCGCACGGCCTCGCGCTTGCCCTCGACAGTGCGCGGGTAGGCCCGCGTCTGCACGATCGAGGAGTGCAGGTAGAGGTTGTGGGGCATCACCGTGGCCCCGATGATGCCGATGGCGATGTAGAGGGCCGCCGGGTTGGTGACGATCTCGGCCGAGGGAATGAAGCCGCCGAGCACCGCCTGGATCGGCGGTGCGGCGAGCGCGATCTGGATGCCGAAGCAGACGAAGATCACCGCGAGCAGCGCGATCACGAAGGCTTCGAGCGTGCGGAAGCCGCGCCGGAGCAGCAGCAGCACGAGCAGCACGTCGAGCGCCGTGATCACCGCACCCATGACCAGCGGGATGCCGAACAGCAGCTTGAGCGCGATCGCGGTCCCGATCACCTCGGCGAGGTCGCAGGCGATGATCGCCACTTCGCAGGCGAGCCAGAGGGCGTATCCGACGGGACGCGGATAGTGGTCGCGGCAGGCCTGGGCGAGGTCGCGGCCGGTGGCGATGCCGAGGCGGGCGGCGAGCGCCTGCAGCACGATCGCCATCAGGTTCGAGAGCAGGATGACGGACAGCAGCGTGTAGCCGAACTGCGAGCCGCCGGCGATGTCGGTCGCCCAGTTGCCCGGGTCCATGTAGCCGACCGAGACCATGTAGCCCGGCCCGATGAAACCCATCAGCCGGCGCAGCCAATGCCCGCCGGCCAGGACAGGCACGCTGCCGTTGAGATGGCCGAGGCTCGGCTGTTCCTGCGTCTCGCGCGTGAAGCGCCAGCCGCGGTTCGACTCGATCGGGTTCAAGGAGAGGTCCATCGCATGCGTATCGGTCGTGAGGGCAGCCGGCGTTTCGGAGACGCCGATCGAGTATAGCAACAGCTATAATTATGCGCCGAAGCTTTGCAACAGGGATGTGATGCCGCGGCGCGTACGAGGAATCCGCGCTTGGGGATTCACGCATCGGTCCCGCTTCGGCTACAACACCGGCACACCTGCCGGATGGATGCGAAAAGGACTCGGCCGACAGCATGCGGGAACCGCCGTCCTCCGCGCCCGACGGGCCGCTGATCGACCCCGAAGTCCATGTCGAGAGCTTTCGGCAGGCCCGCGAGGCGCGCCGGCTCGAACTCGTCGAGGATTACGTCGAGCTGATCGCCGACCTGATCGGCGACGGCGGCGAGGCCCGGCAGGTCGACATCGCCGCCCGGCTCGGGGTGGCCCAGCCCACCGTCGCCAAGATGCTCAAGCGCCTGGCCGAGGACGGCCTGGTGCAGCAGCGCCCCTATCGCGGGGTGTTTCTCACGGCCTCCGGCGAGGCCCTGGCCGTGCAGTCGCGCGAGCGTCACCGCATCGTCGAGCGCTTCCTGTGCGCGCTCGGCGTCAGCCCGGAGACGGCGCGGCGCGACGCCGAGGGTATCGAGCACCATGTCAGCGCCGAGACGCTGGAGGCGTTCCGCCGCTTCGCCGACGGCCGCTCGGACGCCTGAACGTCGGCAATTTCGGTCACGAGAGGTTTTGCATGGAGCCCGACAAGCAGATCGCGGCCTTGGCCGCCGTCAGCGGCCGCCACGACGAGGGCCTGAAGGCGCTCTCGGAGGGGCTGTCCGAGATGAGCGCCCGGCAGGTCGCCCACCAGATGGCGATCGGCTTCCTGGCGAGCGTGCTGCGCTCGATCGATTCGGACCATTACGACGAGCGCCTCGGCGGCTACCTCGCCATGCTGCGCGACGCCCTCACCCGCGACGATCCCGATGCGGAACTGGCCGGGACCGTCCTGGAGACGGTGCAGCGGGTGCTCCGGCCACAGAAAGAGGACGACGACGCCTGACGTCTCAGGCCGCCTCCACCAGGCAGGCGAGCCGCACGGTCGCGACCACCGCGCCGGCTTCGTCACGGACCCTGACGACGATGACGCCCTCGTCGATCAGACGATCGGGATCGGAGGCGTAGAACGCCGCGACCGTCACCGCCACGCGCTGTGCGGCGGCCGTGTCGGGCAGTTCGCGGCCGACATCGTCACGGGCATCGACGCCGTTCTGCGCGTCGAAGAAAAAGCGCGGCATATCTGTCCTCATCATCGGATCCCCCGTGACTTCGGGGAAGCGGTCAGCCGGCAGATGGTTCACGTGCACATGCACAAATCTGGCTATCATGGACGCATTCTGGCGCCTACTGGGCGGGCCCTCCGGTTTCGGAGAGTCGGTACATGACGTCGGCCGGGCGAACGACCGAACCGGAGGGTGCCCACGGCAAGGTGCAAAGGCTTCGGGCGGCCGGTGAGACGCCCATCCTCCTGATACGCAGGCGCCGAGCGCTGTGAACAACGAGGATTGCGGGGAGAGCCGGCCTGCATGGCCGGCTAAGGCTTGATCGGGCCTAAGCCCTTAACCCGTCTCCGCTTTCGCGACTGTATGCTGTTTAACATGTGATGAGGTGCCGGCGAGCGATCCATGCAGTTCGAGGTGAGCGAGGAGCGGCCCGGCCAATGGTCGTGGACGCTGCGCGGGACGCGGGGCGAAACCATCGCCCGCTCCCCCTTCGGCTATCCGAGCCAGGTCCAGGCTTCGGCCGCAGCCACCGCCTTCGCCCGCATGGTCGCCAAGGCCAGCGCGCACATGCACGGCCGCTAGAGCGCTTTCCGACCGAGTGGATGCCGGTCGGTCGTAAGAAAGCGCGTCATAACAATAGCCTAGAGCCGCCGGCCTGATGCAATCAGGTCGGATACGGCCCTAAGTCTCGTTGGTTTGCGAAGGTTCTGATTTTCGGACTCTTCGCGATCCACCCCACATGCGGCGGCGCGCAGTCGCGCTGGCGGCCCGCTCGCGCGGACCGAGGGTCTTCAAGCCTCGACCAACGCCCCCTCCGCCACCAGTTCGGCCGAGACCCGCTCGGCCACGAGCCGCTTGTAGTCGACCTTGCCGTTCGGCGTCGTCGGCAGGCTGTCGACCCGCTCGATCGCCCGAGGCACGAGATGCGGTGCCAGCGAGCGGCGCAGGTGGCCCATCACGTCTCCCGTCTCGGCACCGTTCCCGGACGAAACCGTCACCGCATGGATGCGCTGGCCGACGCCGCGATCCGGCAGGCCGATCACGGCGGCCGCGCGAAACGCGCCGGTCTCCATCAGCGCCGCCTCGACCTCGGTCGGGCTGACGCGGAACCCCTGCGTCTTGATCATCGCGTCCTCACGGCCGAGGAAGCGCAGGAAGCCGTGATCGTCCGCGACGACGAGGTCGCCGGAGCGGCAGACCAATCGACCGTCATCGACCGTTCGGCGCGGATCCGGCACCAGCACGCGCGCAGTATCGTCCGGCCGCCCCCAGTAGCCGAGCGAGACCGTCGGGCCACTGTGGTGCAAGATGCCGGGCTCCCCGGGCCGCGCGTGGCGGCCGTCCGGCGTCACCAGAAAGATCTCGGTCTCGGGGATCGCACGGCCGATGGAATCCGGATGGCGGTCGACCTCGCCGGGCGGCAGGTAGGTCGAGCGGAACGCCTCGGTGAGGCCGTACATCAACACGAGGTCGGTCTCGGGCAGGCGCTCGCGCAGCCGCCGGATCGTCGCCAGCGGCAGGCTTCCGCCGGAATTCGTGAGGTAGCGCAGACGTGTGAGGTCGGCCTTGGCGAAGCGCGGGCTGGCGCGGGTCAGGAGCGTCCACAGGGTCGGCACCCCGGCGAGCCCGGTGATCCCATGCGCCTCGATCGCCCGCACCACGTCGTCGCCGAGGCGGAAGCTCAGGAGCACCAGCCGCGCGCCCTGCTCGACGCTGGTGAGCAGCTGGTTCAGGCCGTAGTCGAACGAGAACGGCAGCACCGAAAGGATGCGCTCCTCCGGCGTGATGCCGAGATAGGTCCTGACGATGCGCGTGCCGGCCAAGAGGTTCTCGTGGCTCAGCATCACGCCCTTGGGCAGGCCGGTGGAGCCGGAGGTGTAGAGGATCGCGGCGAGCCCCTCCGGGGCAGGCTTCCTGGGCGTGCCAGGTGCGGTGAGCCCCTCCCCGTCCTCGGCCGTCAGCAGGCTGAAGCCGGCGAGAGCGTCCAGTTCGCCGCCGAGCGCCGCATGGTGGGCCGCGTCGGTGAGGAGGAGGCGGGCGCTGCAATCCTCTACGATGTGGCGGACCTGGCGCGGGCGCAGGGACGGATGAATCGGCACGAAGACCGCGCCGGCCGCGCTGGCGGCGAAGATCGCAACGCATTCGAAGAGGGATTTCGGCAGCAGGATCGCGACCCGGTCGCCCGGCCCGACGCCGAGCGCGGTCATGCGGGCCGCCAGCGCGGCCACCCGCGCGCGAAACGCGCCGTAGGTCAGCTCCTGCGCGCCATCGACGACCGCCACGCGGTCGGGCGCGCAGGCGTCGCCGTCGAGGAGATGATGCAGCAATGTCGGTGACATGAAAGGCTCGTTAAGAACCCGAACGCCTGTCGTCGACGTAGTGGGCCAGCGTGTCGACGCTCTCGAAATTGCCGAGGTCGAACGCGTCCTCGTCGATCTCGAACCCGTAGCGCTCGCCGAGATGCATCATCAGGTCGAGGATGCCGATGGAATCGAGCGCATCGCTCGTGACGAGCGAGGTCTGCCCGTCCACCGAGCCGGGGGGCAGGCCCGGATTGCGGGCCGCGATGAAGCCGAAGATCGCCTCCCGCACATCCGCGATGGACTGAACCAAGATCCGCTCTCCCTCGCCATGCCCGGCGAGACGACTCGCGGACCGTCAGGAACCGGCGCGGCTTAAGCCCTTCGCCGGCGATCGTCCACTGCGCCGGCCTCAAGCAGGCTGCGAAGAAGTGGCAACGGTCTTTCGCGCGAAGCCTGCTCTCAACTTTTGAATCGATCCCGTTTTCTGCGTTTTGATCGATTCGATCAAAACGCGGCGTGATCTAAGGCAGCTCTTCGTCTTCCGGGACGACGTCGACCTCGACCTTGAGCTTCTGCCCTCCCGGCGAGGAGACGATGCCGTCGATGGGGGCGACGTCGCCGTAGTCGCGCCCGCGGGCGAGCTCGATATGATCGTCGCGCACGCCGCAATCGTTGGTCGGGTCGAGGCCGAACCAGCCTCCTTCGCTGCCGTCGCCATGCCAGTCGCGCCCGCACCAGACCGAGACCCAGGCATGGCTCGCGTCGGCGCCCCGCAGGCGCGGCTGGCCCGCAGGCGGCCGGGTGCGCAGGTAGCCGCTGACATAGGCCGCCGGCAGCCCGAGGCCGCGCAGCCCCGCGATCATGACATGCGCGAAATCCTGGCAGACTCCGGCCTTGAGCGCGAAGGCCTTGGTCAGCGGCGTCGAGACGGTGGTGGCCTTGGCGTCGAAGCGGAAATCGGCCCGGATGCGGTTCATCAGGTCGAAGGCGGCGCCATAGGCGCTGCGTCCGGGCAAAAAGCTCTGCCGGGCATACTCCGTCACCTCCGCCGCCAGCGGCACGCGCCGGCTCGGGAACAGGAAATGCGCCGGGGAATCGGCGCCGAGGGTCGGCAGGGCGAGCGCCGCCTCGCGCACCGCTTCCCAGGACGGGCCGGATTCGGGATCGGGCAAGGCGGCACGCGCGACGCTGACGCGCGAGGTCGCCTCCACCGAAAACACCTTGTGCGGCTGGTCGATGGTGAGCGTCAGGGTCTGCGGCCCGAAGTATTCCTCGCGGGTGCCGCGGCCCTTGGGGACCGGCGTGACCGTGATGGAACTCGCGAGCACATGCTGGCCGTCGCCCTCGCGGGGCCGAAGGCGCAGGTTGCAGCGCGCGTAGCGGACGGTGCGCGCGTAGCGGTAGGTCGTCAGGTGGCGCAGACTGTAGATCACGCGAGGCCCGTCAGCTTCTCCGGCCGCAGGGCGTCGGCATTGCCGGGAAAATAGCGGCCGGCGATGGCGCTCGCGAGGTCCTCGAACTCGGTCTCGAAGCGGGCGAGCCCCGCTGCGTTGAGATCGGCGGCCTCGGCCGTCGCGAAGGTGCCGGCGAGCTTGAGCGCCGCGCGGCGGTGCGGCTCGGGCACCCCGTCGGCGCGAAGCTCCGGCAGGGTGTCGAGGTGGCGCACGATTTCCTGGACCTGGAAGGCGACGGAGCGCGGGTTGAACGGGTCGAGCAGCGCCATGTCGCGCACGGCGTCGAGGCTGACGCCGGTGAGGTAGCGCGCGCCGTAGGCGATCTGCGAATCGCAGAGCGCCAGCATCACGCCGAGGTCCTCAGCCCCGGCCTGGTCGCCGGCGAAGCGGAGCGCGAAGGCGCAGGTGTTGACGCCGCGCTCGATGCGCCGGCCCATGTCGAAGAAGCGCCAGCCGGCCGAGTGGTTCATGTTCTCGTGGGAGAGCCCGGACAGGGCCGAGAGATGGCCGAGCGCCCGCTCGGCGCGGCCGAAGAGCTGCGCCTCGCTCGGCTCCCAGGCCTCGCCGAAATCGAGCAGGTCCTGCAACTCGGTGAGCGCCCGCCAGGCCTCGACGGGCAGGCGCTCGCGCAGCGTCGAGGCGGAACGTCGGGCCGAGAGCACGTGGGCCAGCGCCGAGCCGGCCTGCTCGCGGTCGCTCAGCGCCTCCTGCGCCAGCGCGGCCGTCGGCAGGTCGGGCTCGGCGATCGATTCCCATTCGTCGAGCAGCGCGCGGATGCGCAGGCTCGTCGGCGTACCGACGTCGCTGCCGGTATCGGCGGCGAGCGTGCCGGCGAGGCGGCCGAGATGGGTCTGGACCAGGCGGATCACGCCCTCCGCCCGCTCGAGATAGCGGCCGAGCCAGAACAGGTTGTCGGCGGCGCGCGAGGGCAGATGCCCGGCGATGCGCCGGATCTTCGGCGTGATCGTCGAGAGCAGCGGCGGGGTCTCGACAGGCGAATCCGACACCACCCAGACATCGGCCGAGCGGATGCCGTTCCGCATCTCGGTGGGGTCGGCTCCTTCCCGCTCCGCGGTGCGGCAGAAGGCGGTCGGCATCACGCGCCAGCCGTCGCGGGTGGCGGTGGCGAAAACGCGCATGACGAAGGGCCGGGCGACGAGACGCCCCTCGGACCAGGCCGGCATGGTCGAGAGCGGGCTCGTCTCCTGCCCGACCCAGTCGAAGGGACGGTCGCGCAGCGCCGCGATCGCCTTTTCGCGAGCGGCGTCGAGGGCGTGCGGGCCGAGGATGGCGTCGCGCTCGGGACCGCGCACGGGGGTCGCGGCCGGGCGCAGGGTCATCCCGTCGAGGTTGGCGCGCACATGCGCGAGGCTCGCGGGATCGCCGCACCACCAGGTCGGCGGATCGGACAGGCGCAGGCTCTCGCCGAGCAGCCGTTCTGCGATGCGCGGCAGGTAGGGGCCGAGCGCCCCGGATTCGAGCACGCCCGAGCCCGGCATGTTGCCGACGACCACGCCGCCCCGGCGCAGCACGTCGAGGATGCCGGGCACGCCGAGGCGGCTGTCGGAACGCAGCTCCATCGGGTCGAGATAGTCGCCGTCGATCCGCCGCCAGAGGGCGTCGGCGCGCTTGAGGCCGGCGACGGTGCGCACATGCAGCAGGCCGTCCTGCACCACGAGGTCGTCGCCCTCGACGAGGAGGAAGCCGAGATAGCGCGCCAACGCCGCCTGCTCGACATAGGTGCTGCTGTAGGGGCCGGACGTCAGCAGGCAGATGCGCGGATCGCTGCGCTCGCAGGCCTGGGTCAGGCCCTCGCGGAGGCTCTGGAAGAAGCCGGGCAGGCGCTCGACGTGCAGGTCCGAGATCAGGTCCGGATAGGCGCGGGCGAGCACCATCCGGTTCTCCAGCGCGAAGCCGAGGCCGGAGGGGGCCTGCGTCCGGTCGGCCAGCACCCGCCAGCGCCCGTCCGGTCCCCGGCCGACGTCGGCGGCATAGATCTGGAGGTGACGTCCGCCCGGCGGCACGATGCCGTGGGCGGGATGCAGGAATTCGGGACTGCCGGCGACGGCGGCGGCCGGCAGCAGACCCTCGGCGATGAGGCGGCCCGGCCCGTAGATGTCGGAGACGATCCGCTCCATCAGGCCGGCGCGCTGGACGATGCCCGCCGACAGCTCCGCCCAGTCGCGCGAATCGATCACCAGCGGCAGGGGCCCGAGCGGCCAGGCATGCTCGCGCTGGTCGCCGTAGACCCGGTAGGAGATGCCGGCATCGCGGATGTGCCGCTCCCCCGACAGGAAGCGCGCCCGGACCTCCTGCTCGCCGAGCTGGCCGAAGCGTTCGAGGAAGCGCGGCCACGCGCCGCGCAGATAGCCGTCGGCGTCGAGCAACTCGTCCACGAGCCCCGGCCGCTGGTCGTAGCCGTCGATCCAGCTCTGGACCGGGTCGAACGCCGACCCCGCCGCCTGCATGTCCAGAGCGAGCGCCCCCCCCGAGGTCATCGCGGTGCCGGCGTTCGTAGGTCGAGGGTGAGGGGGAACTCGATCGAGCGCTCCTCGGGCGGCATCTCGATCTGACCGGGGGTGTGCGCCTGCGGTTCGAAGCGCGCGAGCCGGCGGCCCTCCGCCTCGTAGGCGTTGACCGGGAAGCTGTCGTAGTTGCGGCCGCCCGGATGGCTGACGTGATAGCGGCAGCCACCGAGCGAGCGCCCGCTCCAGGTGTCGAGCACGTCGAAGGTCAGCGGGCCGTGGGCCGGGATCGTCGGGTGGAGCGACGAGGCCGGCTGCCACGCCTTGAAGCGCAGGCCCGCCACCGCCTCGCCGGAGCGACCGGTCGCGGTCATCGGCAGGCGACGACCGTTGCAGGCGATCAGGTGCCGGGCGGGGTTGAAACCCTCGACCTTCACCTGCAGCCGCTCGACGGAGGCATCCACGTAGCGCACGGTGCCGCCGCCCGATCCTTCCTCGCCCAGGACGTGCCAGGGCTCCAGCGCCTGGCGCAATTCGAGGCTCACGCCGCCCTGCTCGACCCGCCCGAAGACGGGGAAGCGGAACTCGGCCTGCGCCTCGAAGGCCTTCGGATCGAAAGCGTAGCCGGCACGCTTCAGGTCTTCCAGCACGTCGAGGAAGTCCGCCCAGAGGAAATGCGGCAGCATGAAGCGATCGTGCAGCGCCGTGCCCCAGCGGACACAGGAGCCGCCCTGCGGCTCGCGCCAGGCCCAGGCGACGATCGCCCGGATCAGCAACTGCTGCGCGAGGCTCATACGCGCATCCGGCGGCATCTCGAAGGAGCGGAACTCCAGGAGGCCGAGGCGCCCGGTCGGGCTGTCCGGGTTGTAGAGCTTGTCGATGCAGATCTCGGCCCGGTGGGTGTTGCCTGTGACGTCCGCCAGGATGTTGCGGAAGAGCCGGTCGACCAGCCAGTGCGGGATGTTCGGCTCGTCGGGCGTCGGAACCTGCCCGAGGGCGATCTCGAGTTCGTAGAGCCCGTCGTGGCGGGCTTCGTCCATCCGCGGCGCCTGACTCGACGGCCCGACATAGAGGCCGGCGAACAGGTAGGAGAGCGCCGGGTGGCGCTGCCAGTACAGCGTCAGGCTCTTCAACAGATCGGGCCGGCGCAGGAACGGCGAATCCGCCGGAGTGACGCCGCCGAGGACGAGGTGGTTGCCGCCGCCGGTGCCGGTGTGGCGCCCGTCGGTCATGAATTTTTCCGCCCCGAGGCGGGTCTGCCGGGCATCCTCGTAGAGGCCCATGGTGATGTCGACCGCCTCGCGCCAGGAGGCGGCGGGGTGGACGTTGATCTCGATCACGCCGGGATCGGGCGTGACCTTGATCAGCCCGATGCGCGGATCGTAGGGCGGCTCGTAGCCCTCGATATGGAGCGGCTGGCCGATCTCGGCGGCGGCGGCTTCGAGATGACCGACGAGCTCGAGATACTCGTCGACGCGCTCCAGCGGCGGCATGAACACGCAGAGCCGCCCGTCGCGCGCCTCGACGGTGATGGCGGTGCGCACGGCCACGCCCTCGATTCCGGCACCGTTGGCGCGGTTCGGGCCGCCCCGGCCATCGGAGATGTCCGTCACGGCCAGGTCGCCGCGATCCTCAAGCGGATCCTGCGGGTGATAGTAGGGATAGGATTCGGGCGGCACGTAGGGGAGCGAGGCGAGCGGCAGCCGGAAGCCGGCCGCAGAATCGCCCGGCGTCAGAAACAGCGCGCCGCGCCGAAACACCCAGGATTCCGAGACCCAAACCCGGTCATCGCCCGCCGCGAGGCTGCCGGCCGGCAGCACGAAGCCGGTCGGGTTGGTCAGGCCGCGGGCCGAGACCCGGGCCATGCGGGCGTCGTTCTCGGGGCTGCCGCTCTTGGCGTCGGCAGGGGTGACGTTGTCCGGCAGCACGCTCTCGCGCGCCTTCCAGTAGGCGTCGTCCTCATAGGCCGGGATCACGAAGCCGGAGAGGCCGAGGCGCGCCGCGAGCGAATCGACCAGCGCGCGTGCCGTGTCCGTCGTCGCGTCGCGCGGGCCGTCCTCGAGGGCGATCAGCGACGGGTTCTTCCAGATCGGCACGCCGTCCTTGCGCCAGAACAGGGCGAAGGCCCAGCGCGGCAGGCTCTCGCCCGGGTACCACTTGCCCTGCCCGTAATGCAGCAGGCCGTGCTTGCCGAAGCGGTCGCGCAGGCGGCGCACGAGCTGGTCCGCGAGGCCGCGCTTGGTCGGGCCGACGGCGGAGGCGTTCCACTCGGGGGATTCGTAATCGTCGATCGAGACGAAGGTCGGCTCGCCGCCCATGGTCAGGCGCACGTCTTGGGCGGCGAGGTCCGCGTCGACCCGCTCGCCGAGGGCATCCATCGCCTCCCAGACCGTACCGGAGAACGGCTTGGTGATGCGCGGCGATTCCGCGACGCGGGTGATCCGCATCTCGTAGCCGAACTCGGTGCCGGCGGGCTCGGTGGTGCCCGAGATCGGCGCGGCCGAGCGGTAATGCGGGCTCGCCGCCAGCGGGATATGGCCCTCGCCGGTGAGCAGGCCCGAGGTGGCGTCGAAGCCGATCCAGCCGGCGCCGGGCAGGTAGACCTCGGCCCAGGCATGCAGGTCGGTGAAGTCGGTCTTCGTGCCCTCCGGCCCCTCGACCGCAGTGGTGTCGGGCACGAGCTGGATCAGGTAGCCCGAGACGAAACGGGCGGCGAAGCCGATCCGGCGCAGCACCTGCACCAGCAGCCAGGCCGAGTCGCGGCAGGAGCCGAGCTTGGCCCGCAACGTCTCCGCGGGGCTCAGTACGCCTTCCTCGTAGCGGGTGGAGTAGGCGATCTCGGAGCGGACCAGCTCGTTCAGCGCCACCAGGAACGAGACCGTGCCGGTCACCTTCGGCAGCCGCTCCAGGAAGGCGTCGATCTCCGGCCCGTGCCCGTCATCGACGGCGAGGTAGGGGGCGAGCTCCGTCTGCAGGCCGTCCGCATAGGCGAAGGGATAGGAGCCGGCATAGGGCTCGACGAAGAAGTCGAACGGGTTGATCACCGCGAGGTCCGCGGTGAGGTCGACCTCGATCCGCAGTTCCGTGCTCTTCTCCGGAAACACCACGCGGGCGAGCCAGTTGCCGCTCGGATCCTGCTGCCAGTTGATGAAGTGGTGCTCGGGCGAGACCTTCAGCGCGTAGGACGGAATCCGCGTGCGCGCATGCGGGGCCGGCCGCAGCCGGATCACATGGGGAGCGATCGTGATCGGCCGGTCGTAGCGGTAATGGGTGACGTGGTGCAGCGCGGCTTGAATCGACACGAAGGCTCCCGCTTCGGTGGCTCGGACCCCGTGATAGCGGAGCCCGTCGGGCTCGGGCCTTATACACGTGGCCGCGGATAGAGCCCGGAAAAAGCAAGATCCGTGCTCCCGGTTGCGGTATTCCGGCGGTGACCGCTCCTGTCCCCTGCCCTTCGCAACCGCAAGGCCCGCCGACGATGCCGCAACACCGACTTCATCTCGCGACGGCGCCGGGCATGCCTCTGCCGACCCTGAAGCGGCGGCTCGGCGTGACGAATGTCGGGCTCTACTGCAACGCCTGCGGCGAGTTCTACGCCTTCGGCGTCGAGGTGCCGGACGACCAGGAGATCGAGTTCACCGCCGACGGGCCGGTGCTCACCAGATGCCCGTTCTGCGAGACCGAGGAAGACCGCCGCGTCGGCGAGATCGAGCGCCTCGTGCTCACCGAGGGCAAGAAGAAACGGCACGTCGCCTGATCCGGCGGCGCGACGCCGGGAGACGGAACTTCCCGATCCCGGTTCCGCTTGGTCAGGACGTGTCGCTTCGGCTGCGAAGACAGCCCCAAGCGCCTCGGGCACGATCGAGACAGGCCCATGAAGATCTTCCAGTGCCAAGCCTGCGACCAGCCGATCTCGTTCGAGAGCACCTCGTGCGAGAGCTGCCAGCGGCGGCTCGGCTTCGTCACCGAAGTCCACGAGATGTCGGCGCTCGAACCCTCCGGCGACGACCTCTTCCACGCCTATGCGAATCCGGGCGCGAAACTCCGGTTCTGCGCCAACGCGGCGCATGACGCCTGCAACTGGATGGTGCCGGCCGATTCCGCCGAGCCGTACTGCATCGCCTGCCGTCACAACCGGCTGGTGCCCGACATCACCATCGAGAAGAACCTGACCCGCTGGCGCCAGATCGAGGCGGCCAAGCACCGGCTGTTCTATACGCTGATGCGGCTCGGCCTGCCGCTCGCCAACCGCGAAGAATATTCCGACGGCCTCGGCTTCGATTTCCTGGCCGATCCGGCCGAGAACCAGGCGCCCGGCCCACCCGTGCTCACCGGACACGACAACGGCCTGATCACCCTCAACATCGCGGAAGCGGATGACGCCGAGCGCGAGCGGCGGCGCGTGCTGTTCGGTGAGTTCTACCGGACGCTGCTCGGGCATTTCCGCCACGAGATCGGGCATTATTTCTGGGACGTGCTCGTCCGCTACGACACGAGCCTGCCGACCTGCCGCGTGATTTTCGGGGACGAGAGCGCCGATTACGGCAAGGCCCTGCAGAACCACTACCGCAACGGCCCGCCGCCGCATTGGGAGGAGACCCACGTCTCCTCCTACGCCACCGCCCACCCGTGGGAGGATTTCGCCGAGACCTTCGCCCACTACCTGCACATCGTCGACACGCTGGAGACAGCCTCTGCCTTCGAGATCCAGGTGCGGCCGAAGCTGCGCACAGCTCCGGAGGATATCGAGGACGGGCTGGTGGTGATCGACTTCGATCCCTACAGCGCCGGCGATTTCGGGCGTCTGATCGCCGCTTGGATGCCGCTGACCTACGCGGTGAACTCGCTCAACCGCTCCATGGGCCAGCCGGCGCTCTACCCGTTCAAGCTCACGCCTGCAGTGATCGCCAAACTCGCCTTCGTGCACGAGCGGATCTACTCGGCGCGCAACACCCTCGCCACGGCGGAGGTCGGCGCCGACATGCTCAAGGCGGTGATCACCGGCCTGCGCCAACGCGTGGCCGCACCGACGACCTGAAACGGCGACGGCCGCGATCCGATGAGTTCGGATCGCGGCCGTTGGTGAATGCTATGGAGAGGGCGTCAGGCGCTCACTCCTCCGAATCAGCCTGCGGGGCCGGGGCGGCGGTCCGCGACGGAGCGGCCTTCGCGGCGGGCGCCTTGGGGGCGCCGGCCTGCTTCGTGGTGCCGGTCGTCGCGGGCGAGCCGGCGGCGTTGGCCACGGCCGGGTTGCCCTTCGGCGCCCACTCGGCGTCGGCGCGCGGGCCGTTGGCGCCGTTGGTCGGGCCGGTGAGCTGGCCCTGCGCGAGGTCGCCCTTCTGCTCCCAGGTCTGCGAGCCGCAGAGGAAGCCGAGCATGCAGCCGCGCACCGAGAGTTCGCCCTGGGCCTCGGACCAGATCGTCACGTCGTAGAACTTGCCGTTCTCGGCGTTGTAGATCTTGCCCTCGTACTTGCCCTCGGAATTGGGCTTCAGGCCCATGATCATCTGGTGGCCGAGGGAGGCGCGGGCCTGCTTCTTCGGATCGGGATTGCGGAAGTCGACGCGGGGCTTGCCCTCGTCGTTCAGCGGCGTCTTCAGCCACACGGCGTAGCCGCAGATATTGGTGTTCTGGGCGCCGCACTTCTCGACGCGGATGCGGGCCTTGCCGTCTTCGGTGAGCCAGATGCCGCTCGGATCGCGCGGGGCGGCCTGCGCGAGGCTCGGGAGCGCGACGAGCGCCAAGCCCGCGAGCGCACCGGTGATCGGAGACCAGTTCATGCGATTCTTCCCCATTCCCGCATCTCGTGTCCGCGGGTCGTCGGCTGGTTCGGGGCCGTGGCGATGCTGCCGTGCGGCCGTGCGTCTGAGCCCCCGATGTCGTCCGGGAAGTTGACCGCATCATGACCGGGTTGCGGCGCCCGGGTGCCCTTTGTCGACGCTCGACCGGTTCGGGAACGAAAAAGGCCGGCGCTGCTGCGCCAGCCTTCGAACCGTTCGGTCCTGCTGGTCGATCACTCGCCCGGCTGCATGTCCGAGGTGAAGTGACCGCACCAATCCTTGCCGCCCACGACCGGCCAGAGGCCATGGCCCTTCGGCTCGGGCTGGCTCACGGGCGGGTTGAAGCGGCACAGGCCCTCGTCGCCGGCAGCGCTGCCGCCATTGGTCTTGTGGTCGTCGAAGAAGCGGCAGCTCTCGCAGGAGGCGTTGGTACCGGCCATGGGATGTTCCTTCCGAATTTCTCGGCGATCAGAGCCCTCGGCTCCGTCGCCAGCACAGATCGTAGTTAGAATAACTCCAGACTGGCGTCAAGCAGTTTAGAACGGTTCTGCTTTGGGAGATCGGCAAACGGATACGCGTCGGGCCGATGTCGCGACCACGCAGGTTTGCGGATTTCTTCCCCTACCCGCTTGCCGTGAGCCAAGCGGTAAAGAGGCCCGAATGCTACGATGTGCGCCCTGATCCCTGGGAGCCGTTTCCTTGGTGATCCGCCTGAAATCAGGCCGGCCCCCATCTCAGGCCATCACCGTAAGTACCAAACGCCAGATTTTGATCGTTCGGGGGCATGTGGAGCGCCGATTAGGTGAGGTGATCACGCTTCAGCAGATGGTGCCCTTGAAGACAGCGCGGATAAGCGCTGTTCGTCACCTCGTCCCAAAGCGTAGGCGTTGATGATCGCAGCCAGCAGGCCGGGGAAGCGTGCGTTCACCTCGGCGCAACGCGAGTGGTTCCGCATCTCCACGCCGTGACGCTCGCTGCGGATCAATCCGGCTTCGCGCAACACCTTGAAGTGGCTGGACAGCGACGATTTCGGGATGACACGGTCGCCGACAGCCGACAGGGCCGAGCAGGCATCGACGCAGCCTGCGCCCACGATCCTGGCAAAGATCGCCGCCCGTCTGGGATCGGACAGGGCATGCAGGATCGCCTCCGGCTCAACGTCCTCCAGGGCGGGGTGAAAAAGCGGCCTCATGTTTCGTCCATATGGGGCTTGAACTGCGCTTTAATAGTTCCGAACTTCCGAACTATGGGACGACGGCATCCATCCCGGGGCCGACCCACATCGAAAGCTAGCACAGATGTCAAAGCTTGAGGGTAAGGTCGCCGTCGTCACCGGTGCATCGAAAGGCATCGGCGCGGCCATCGCCAAATCGCTGGCGAAGGACGGTGCAGCCGTCGTGGTCAACTATGCGTCGAGCAAGGCTGGCGCGGACGCCGTCGTCGCGGCGATCACCTCGGCCGGCGGCAAGGCCATCGCCGTGCAGGGGGACGTCTCCAAGGCTGCCCAGGCTCAGGGGCTGATCGAGGCGGCGATAAACGCGTTTGGCCGGATCGACGTGCTGGTCAACAATTCCGGTGTCTACGAATTCGCAGCGATCGAAGAGGTGACCGAGGAGCACTACCGCCGCCTCTTCGACGTCAACGTGCTCGGCGTCTTGCTGGCGACCCAGGCGGCCGCGAAGCATCTCGGCGAGGGCGGCAGCGTGATCAATATCTCGTCGGCGATCACCCATGTGCTTACGCCAACCGCGGCGGCCTATGCCGGCACCAAGGGAGCCCTGAACGCGATCTCGGGGGTGCTCGCCAACGAGCTGGCTCCCCGCAAGATCCGCGTCAATGTGGTCAGCCCCGGCTTCGTGGTGACCGAGGGCACCCATACGGCCGGTGTCGTCGGCTCCGATATGGAGGCTGGTTTCATCGCACAAACGCCGCTCGGCCGTGCAGGCCAACCGGACGACATCGCCGGGGTCGTCGCGTTCCTCGCGTCGGACGACGCCCGCTGGCTGACTGGTGAGAACATCACCGCCAGCGGCGGCGTTCGATAACAGGAAAATCTGCTCCGGCGCGTGCTCCAGCAACGGATGCGCGCGCAGGCGGTGGCATAGGGCGAACGCAATCTGGCGACCTCGACCGAGCTCGTTGTCCTCCGCGAGCTAGGCGCGCTTCGACACCGGACCGTCGTACCCGGCCTCGTTGCCGCTTGAGCCAACGAGCGAGCGGATCTGATCTCGTACGCCCTGTGTGACAGGGTTGTAGACGATCATGCCGAGGTCGGGCCGGCCGTCGACCGCAAAGGTCGAGAATTCCAGTTCGATCGCGCCGAGGATTGGATGCCTGAGCCGTTTGACGCCGTCGGCATGCGCATTGACGTCGTTCTCCTGCCAGAAGGCAGCGAACTCCGGGCTGGTGCGACAGAGCTCATCCACCAGTTCGCTGACCTCGGACGCAGCGCCGGCGCGTACGGCATCCGCCCGGAACGCGCCGACGACGAAGCGGGCCATGCTCTCCCAATCCTGCTGCGCCGTGCGAACGCTCGGGTCGCAAAACATGCGGCGAAGGATGTTGCGCTCATTGGGAGGGACCGTGCTCCAGTCGGTCAGCACCACGGCGGCGGCACGGTTCCAGGCGACGATGTCCCAGGTTGCCGTCTTGATCAGCGCCGGGCTGACTTCCAGCGTATCGAGCAGCCGCTGCAGACGCGGCGTGATCCCCTCCTTGGGCCTGTAGCGGACCTCCGGCGGACGCCCGAGCGCGAGCATGAAGACGTGCTCCCGCTCGGCCTCGGTCAGCATCAACCCGGCGGCGATGCGGTTCAGCACGTCCGCCGAGGGCGCGCCGCCGCGCCCCTGCTCCAACCACGTGTACCAGGTGGCGCTGATGTTCGAACGCTGGGCGACCTCTTCCCGGCGCAGGCCGGGCGTGCGCCTGCGTCCAGCGAACCCAAAGGCCGCCGGATCGAGCTTGGTCCGACGGTCCCGCAGGTATGCTCCCAGTGGAGTGTCAGAGCTGGCAGGCATGGGGATCCTGTTAGTGCCTATACCGGGATAAGGTCACAACTTTAACGGGATCGGTGGCGGGCCGGTAGAGATCGTCCAGACCACAGCGGACAGCATCTCATGCGCATCTTCCTCACCGGTGCCACCGGCTTCATCGGCTCGGCGATCGTCCCGGAACTGCTCCGGTCCGGGCATCAAGTCCTTGGTCTCACACGGTCGGCCACGGGCGCTCAAAAACTGATCGACGCCGGCGTCGAACCCCATCGTGGCAACCTCGAAGACCTGGACAGCCTGCGAAGCGGCGCGGCCCAGGCGGATGGGGTGATCCATACCGCCTTCGACCATGACGACTTCTCGAACTTCGTCGCCAACTGCGAGAAGGACAGGCGCGCGATCGAAACCCTGGGCTCCGCGCTGAAGGGATCGGATCGGCCGCTGCTCATCACGTCCGGCACCGGAATCGGAAACCCCACGGGGGGTGGACTGGCGACCGAAGACGTCTTCAACGTGGAACACCCGAACCCTCGCATCGCGTCCGAGATGGCGGGTGCCGCGCTCCTGGAGGCGGGCGTCAACGTGTCGGTCGTGCGCCTCCCGCAGGTGCACGACACGGTGAAGCAGGGGCTCATCACCTATCTGGTCGATGTCGCCCGCCGCACGGGCGTCTCGGCCTATGTCGGCGAGGGAGCCAACCGCTGGCCCGCGGCTCCCGTCCGCGATGTCGCCCGGCTCTACGCGCTCGCGTTCGAGAGGCGGGAGGCCGGTGCCCGGTACCACGCGGTCGCCGAGGAAGGTGTCACCGCCCGCGAAATGGCGGAGGTGATCGGCCGTGGCTTGGACGTGCCGGCGGTCGGCTTGTCGCCGGAGAAAGCGGCGGAGCACTTCGGGTGGTTGGCTGCATTCGTCAGCCTCGACATGCCGGCGTCGAGTGCCCTGACGCGGGCACGGCTCGATTGGCATCCGACCGGTCGGGGTCTGATCGCCGACCTCGAGCGAATGGACTATTCCCGCGCGTCCCACTGACACGCCGCGGTCCGCTCACGGTCTGCAAGCAAGCCCCCGCGCTCGAAAGGCGTCAGCCAGCTCAGGCTGGCTGACGCCTTATTCTCCTCCTGATCCCGGCGTCCAGCCAAACTGCACGTCCTCTCCAGGGCGCACCGATGCGACCAAGACGATGCCATTACTCTCGTGATGCACGTAGATGGTGGTCAGGGCCTCCAGGCTTCCGCGTGCAACCTGCCGCTGTTGAGCTGCCACGATCAGAGTGTGGACGCGACGTTCGATCTCATCTCGATCAGCGCACTCTACGCCGTCATCGCCCCACTCGACTGGCCCATCATCGTGAACGTCGAAAATGTAGCGCGGCACGTCGGCTCCGTTGACGCTCGCATGACAGCCTGTCCTGCGCGAAGCCTTACATTAACGGTACCAGTTTGTTCCGAGAGCCAACGATGCTGAACCTGAGTCGCTTGCCTCGAGATGCTCGACGAACCGGACGCCATCCCACACCTCGATGGCCCTGCCATCCATTCGCGCGCGAACAAGGTCGAGAACGCACGCATCGTTGGGAGCTTGGACGGTCTCCGTTGCGATGACCCGACCGTCCGCATTGAGATGAAGGACCAGATACGCCGTCAGGAGGGCGGCCATCCCCGGCAGCGTCACCTCATCTACGATTTCCAGCATCGGCGCACTCCAACATTCCAGGGCGGGAGCGCGCGTCTCTCAGCCGCCGGCAGCCAAGCGTAGAGGCCGACGATGGGCTCCCCTACGCTGCCTGCTGCGCCCAACCTATGATGAAAATGCACATGCACCTATTCGCCCTGCAAGGATGCGACAGGCCGCCGCGCGATGCTTGTCGCGCAGTACCCCACCTATCCCTTGAGATCTGGAGAAGCACCGTGCGAGCTGCCTTGACGACCATCCTGCGCACTGCCGCCCTTGCGGCACTTCTCGGAGGTTCCAGCGCAGCCCTAGCTCACGATTACACGCTCGGAGGCCTCAAGATCGGTCATCCCTGGTCGCGCGCAACGCCGGGCGGGGCCAAGGTCGCGGCCGGATACCTGAGCGTGACGAACGCGGGGGCCGAAACCGACCGCCTGATCGGCGGCACGCTCGAGAATACTGGTCGGGTCGAAGTCCACTCGATGTCGGTCGAGGGCGGGGTGATGAAGATGGGGCCGGTCGAGGGCGGCCTCGAGGTCAAGCCGGGCGAGACTGTTACGCTCAAACCAAGCGGCTATCACCTGATGTTCACGGGTCTGAAGGCCCCACTCAAGCAGGGCGAGATGGTCAAGGGCTCGCTGACCTTCGAGAAGGCCGGCTCGGTGCCGGTGGAGTTCAAGGTCGAAGGCATCGCCGCGGCGACATCGGGCGATGAGCACGCTGGGCACGACCATGCCCACTGACCCGCAGGCGGCCAGATCCGGCATGCGGCGTGCGGATTACCTGCTGTTCGGTGTCCTGGCGCTCGGCCTTATCGCCATTGCCGGCACGACCTTCGCGATGTGGCCGGTCGGGCCGAAGCCCCCGCCCCTGTCCGTTGTCGGCGGCCCGTTCCGCCTACAGTCCTCGAAGGGGGGCGTGCTGGACTCTGCCTCCCTGCGAGGGAAGCCGTTCCTCGTGTTCTTCGGCTTCACGCAGTGTCCAAACGTCTGCCCGACAACCTTGGCCGACCTCAGCAACCTGATCGACGAGATGCAGAAGCAGGGTGGTGATATTCAGGCCCTCTACATCACGCTCGATCCAGAGCGCGACACGGCGGCGGTGCTCAGCGAGTACATGAAGTCCTTCAGTGACCGGATCACCGGCCTCACTGGTACACCAGCCGAGATCGACCGGGTCGCCGCATCGTACCGTGCCTACGCGAAACGGGTGCCGCTACCCGATGGGGATTACACGCTCGAGCATACCCTCATGGTCTACCTGATGGACCAGAATGGCGGCTTCATAGGGCCGCTGGACCTCGGCGCGGGGCACGGGCTTGCCCTCAAACAAATCCGCCAAGCCCTCAAGGGACATCAAAACTCTTGATCGATCATCTGTCGAGCAACAAGCTTTGACGATCGGCTGCGAGAACTTGGTGGGCGAACGGATGCGTGGCGTATGACCTCCCGCGCAACGGAAGAGGCGGGCACCTCTAGCGAAACGTTTGCGAGGAGCGGAAAGCTCTCATTCGATCCGCCTTGCGGCCCCGTCGAAGGCTGGGCCGACGGCCCCGTGATCCGTGCGACCGGCATCCCCTATGCGCGAGCGGCACGGTTCGCGCTGCCAGAGCCGGTAGAGGATTGGGTGATCCCCTTATCGGCTACGCAATGGGCTCCCGCCTGTCCGCAGCAGCCGGTGCCGTTCCTGGATGAGGCACTCGGTGGTGCGCTCGGTGCCCTGGTGCAAGACGAGGACTGTCAGCGCCTGTCAGTGACCGTGCCGGCCAACGTCGCCGTGGATGAGGCGTTGCCCGTCATGGTCTGGATCCACGGCGGTTCCTACGTCAGCGGCGCAGGTGATGCGCCGTGCTTCGATCCCGCGGCCCTGGTGGCGGAGCAGCGCGTCATCGTCGTGTCCGTGACCTATCGCTTAGGTCTGTTCGGCTATCTCGGCGACGGAGCCGGCAAGCCTGCCAACCTCGGCCTGCTCGACCAGATGACGGCGTTTCGCTGGGTCAAGCGAAACATCGCCGCCTTTGGCGGCAACCCCTCAAATGTAACCGCATTCGGCCAGTCGGCGGGCGGAGACGCGATCGCTCACATCATGGCGACAGAGGCGGCTGGAAGTCTTTTCCGGCGGGCCATCATCCAGAGCCCTCCCCTGGGGATCGCCCGCGGCCGCAGACGTATGAACGCGGCGATGTCGCGCGCGGCCGCGTCGGTGACGGCCAATATGACGACTGCTGAGGTTCTGGCCCTGGAACCCGTGGTCGCAAGAGCCGGGGCGCGGTTCGGCCTTCGTGGAGCCATGCCCTTCGGCACGCAATACGGATATGCACCGCTTCCTGCTGAGGCTGAGATCGAAGCGGCATGGGACGCAGTCGCCCCGCGCATCGAGGTGCTGATCGGGCACACAGCCGAAGAAGCTCGGCTGTTTCTGCCGACGATCTCCTCACTCAAGCCGTGGCTCGGGCTTCCGATCATCGGCCCGCTCCTGCGGCGGCTCATCGTCGGTATCGTCACCGAGGCCGTCTATGCGCGCGCGATCCGCAGGTTCGCGAGGCGTCACGTGAAGGCGGGAGGGCGCGCCCACCTCTACACCATCACGTGGGCCGCGCCCGGGAACCCGTTCGGCTCCGCTCACGCGATCGAGCTCCCGGTCATTTTTGCAAACCGGCGTGCTTGGCAGAACGCAAGCTTTCTCGAGGGTGCGGCCTGGTCCGATCTCGATCGACACGGACGAGCGCTCCGAAAGGTTTGGGCCGATTTTGCTCGAGGGACAAACCTCTCGGAGCATGCCGACATCGCTGGAGTTCTGAGCTCCCGGCGGGTTGGTTGAGATTGATCATGAGCGAAGCCGCTCAGCCTGGGCGACGAAGCGCTACAAGACGCTGCCGGCGGCGGGTCTGCTGATTATGGGGCCGCTTTGGTGCTATTTCGAAACCAGCGATCCAAAGCCAAAGTCGGGATCCGTGAAGCGGTAGGAGATCTGGGCAAAGGCACCATAGCGCTGGGTGGCGAACTTGGCCGGCTCTGTCAGGTTGGGGAACCGGGTCGTGCCGTCCTGCCGGTCGACGGACATCCGCCAGTAGCGTGCGCCGACGCCAACGCTGATGGTCGGGGTCAGATCGTAGGTGACTGCGCCCTGTAGAAAGTAGCCATCGCCCGTACCCTGCTCGGTAAGCGGATTGATGTCCGGCCGCTGCCAATGGCGATCGTATCCGTTCAGTTCGACGAACGGGAGATAGGCTCCTTCGAGCGACAGCTTGAAGCGGTCGTAGCGCGCCTCGCCGACGAGCCCCAGGCGCAGCGCGTTCCAGTGGTTGTCCTGCGTCAGCGAGGCGACCGTATTCGGTATCGTCCCGACGCCGATGACGGGGTTCGAAGCAATTTGAAACCCGTTGGTCGCGTTGGCGCGCTCGGCATAGCGCTGATAGCCGACGAAGGCCCCGAGGCGGAAGGTGTCGTCGCGATACAGGCTGTAGCCCGCATCGATGACGGCATAATCGATGTCGCCGTCCTGGATTTTGGAACGGGTGTTCGAGTAGGCGTTGCCCCGGACCGGCGGGAAATCCTCGTCGTTGAGCCGACCACCCGAGGTCACGAAGCCCGAGCCGAGGAAGCCCTTGGCGAAAAGGCCGGTCGGATTGTGGTCGAGGCGAGCGAACGTCTCGCCGGAATGGGCGTCGAAATCACGATAGGTCAGACGCGAGATGATCGTCTCGTTGACCGGTCGGTAGAACGATTTCGCGAACTTGCCCGAGCTGTAGAAATAGCGCGTGCCGACCTCGAAGTCCCAGACCTGCGGGACCGGCGGAACGTAAGGCACAGGGTTCACCAGCGCCCGTGCAACGTCGGTAACGGGGCCGATGAACGGCAGACCGCCATCGTCGAAGCGGTAGTTGATGCCGACGCGCCCGAGCACCCCACTCGTCTCGACCCGGCTGCCGACGGTCAGACGGGGGAACAGGCCGGTGCTGTCGCGACCAGCAACGGTCCTGCCGCCGAGGTCGTAGTACAGAGCCTCGCCCTTGACCGACAGATGAGGCCCGATCGCGTACTCGACACCGCCGCCGAGGACGTAGCCGACGCGCAGATCACCCTTGCGGGCGTCAAACTCGGGACGATTGAACCGTGGGCTGGCCGGGTTCGGATCTGACGTGGTGTTCGTGTCGATCCGAACGTCGCCGAAGGCCACGCCACCGGTGCCGTAGAGGAAGACGCGGTCGAACGCATAGCCGACCTTGCCGCGTGCAGTGGCGAGCCAATCCAGACGCTGGCCGACGTGATAGATGCCGTTGGGAAAGACGACGCCGGGCTGCTCCGCTCGCGCGAAACGTCCCGTCTCGATGTCGTAAGTGCGTATCGGCGTAAACTGGTAGTCGGCTGCCACACCGACGACGACGCCCGAGCCCGGTGCGAATTGGTGGTCGTAGCCGATCTCGCTTCCCGCGATGAAATCGCTGGCGTCATGGGACGAGGGCGCGCGGATCGGGCAGTTCAGGCCATTGGCCTGCCCATTCGCGCCGACGCAGGTTGGCCGCGTCCGATTGTCGAGCATCCCGCTGCCTGCGAACAGGCCGCTATAGGCTCCAGTCCACGTAAACAGCGGAGCCGATACCGCTGTCTGCAACGCGGTGGCCGGCAGATCGGCCGCGTGGCAGGTCGTGGCCAAGCCAGCCGACAGCAAAGCGGCAACCGAAAATCGCATGACACGTTCGCCAGATCAGTAGGGTCTTATACGATGCCGATTATGAGCAAAGGCCTATCCCTCGCCTGTCGCCGATATGCAACGCGCTCGACCTCAAACAGATTTTATCGACCTTTCAGGCTAAGCGCAGAAATATCGCCTCGTCTTACAAGGGCTTACGCTGCGTTCACGAATTCGATACCGAGCCTGCCGTTGCTACGGTTTTAGCTTCATCCAAGGAGAGCAAATTTCGTCGGCAATCAACTTAGCAAACTGCATTTTTCATGCACCGCATTCCGGCGTTGATGGATACCGGATCGCGCGGTGGGGTCCTTCTCAGCCGAAAACATTGCCTAGAACTCTCGTCAGCTCTGAGGCAGCAACTCGCGCGTCGAGAATGCCGAAGCCTTTCCCGTCCTTATAGCAGTTGTCCCATTCCTGCCCCTCGCCGGAGCGACCGCCTCGACCCAAGACACCCCGGCGCGAACACTCTGTCCGACGCACCTAGCTCCGGCGATTTCAGGACCTTGTTCGAATGAAGCAAATCTAACCGGTTCGAAGCCAATTCTGCGGAAGTTTGATGTTGCCTCATGCAGCAGAAGCCATTTCGATATGAACGGCTACTGTTCTTAGATATGACTTTTGTCGTGGTCACCCATTGCCCTTGACGACATGGCCGTTTTATCTGGCAGTCTGAGCAAGAAGAAAATACGTGGACGATACTGATCGCCCCCCCAAAGCTAAATAGCTTCCGGTTCGAAGCTCCGCGAAGCCGCTCCACCACGGGCGGCTTTTTTCATGCGCCCATGTCTTTCATGCGCCCATGTCGGCGACCCCCGCAAAAGCGCCCGGCGATCCTCACCAATTTTGCGCCCCGAAATCCAAACGGCTATGATCAAAGAACGCCAAGTCACGGCAGCGCAGTGGGTGATTCGCTGGCATCGACCACCGACAGGTTCGGAATCGTACGCGCACTTAGGTGCGTAAAACACGTCGACTTGGTGGGCAGTCGCTGATCCGCGATGCTATGAAATCAATGACTTAGACCACGTTTCGCGCCAAACTGACGTGGCCTCGACAGCCGACGCAGCCACCGGCCGGTCGTCAGAGCGTGAAACGATGGCGCCGTCTGCCCGACGGTCTCACGGCGTCTCGTCGGTGCTCGCGCGCAGGAGTTGGCCCGCGACGTCGTTGACCGTCGGCGGCGACTCGCGGGTGAAGGGCAGCGGGCGGCAGACGGCCATGGCCGCGAGACCGAATCGCGCCGTCATCAGCCCGTTCAGGACCCCTTCGCCGAGCTTCGCCGAGATCCGCGCCGCCACGCCGAGGCCGAGCACCTGCTGGAGCACGCCCTCCCCCACCGCCATGCCGCCGGTGACGGTGAGGTGGGCGAAGGCGGCCCGCGCCAGCCGGAGGAAGCCGAGGAAGCCCGGCCTTCCGCCGTAGATCGAAGCGATCCTTCGCAGCAGGCGCACGGCGGCGAAGACCACGAAGGCGACGTCGACGATGGCCCGCGGCGAGAGTGCGGTGACCGCCGAGACCTGCTTGGCGGATTGCGCGATGGCGTTCTTCGCCCGCGCGTCGAGGGGCGCGAGCAGCTCGCGCTCGGCGATGCCGATGCGGTCGTCGACGTCGAGGATGGCGTCTCCGAGCGCATCGAGGCGGGCCCGGCCCTCGGCGAGCGCCGGGCGGTCGGCGTAGAAGGCGCGCAGATCCCTCACGACCCCTTGCGCCGCCGTGTGATCCCGCGTCGCCAGCGCCTCCATCGCCTTGGCGCGCAGCACCTCGATCTTGCGCTCGCGCCAGACGCCGGCGATCTCGCGGACGACGATGGCGGTGAGCGCGATCAGCGCCAGCGCCAGCAGGGCCAGCGCGACCCAACCGAGCCAGGGTGCAGCGGAGAACAGGTCGACGATCAGCCGCTCGATCGACAGGCCGATCGCGATCGAGACGAGGCCGCCGAGCGCCGCGAAGAACAGGCTCAACCAGGGCGCGCGGCGCTTCGGGGCGACCGGCACCACGACGCCGTCGGCGGCCTCGACGATCTCGAAGGGCTCTTCGACCAGCCGGATTTTTTCGCCCATCGCCGTTGGGGCGTCGGCAGTCTCGACAACGTCGGCGCTGGGGATGCGGAAGGCGCGGGGGCGTTGGCTCATGACAGGCGATCCCCGATGAGAAACTGCATGGCCCGGTCGAGCCGGATCATCGGCAGGTCGCCGGGCCGGCCGAGCGGGTCGGGCTTGATCACCGGCGGGCGGAAGCGCGGAAATCGCAGCGATCCCGGCGGCACGGCACCCTCGAGCACGGCCTCGGCGCTCGCCGGCAGCTCGCCGGGAAACACCGCCGCCTCGGTCGAACCATCGAAGATGTCGTCGCCGACCTGCTCGCCGGCCTCCGGCGTGCCGGAGACGGCGCGCAGCACGAGATCACCATCGTGCACCGTCGTCTCGCGCGTGGCCCGCACCGAGGCCAATGCCACGGTGCCCACCCGGGCGCCCGCAGCTTCGGTCCGTCGCATGGCACGGGCAACGAGCAGGCGCAGCAGTGCGTCGAGCCGGTCGTGGCTGGTCTGGTGGAGGTGGTCGGCCTTGGTGGCGGCGAACAGGATCTTGTCGGCCCGCGGCGCGAAAAAGTAGGAAATCAGCGTGTTGCGGCCGATGCGGAAGGACAGGAGCACGGCGTCGATCGCCTCCTCCAGCTCAGCGAGTGCGGCCGGCCCGGCATCGACGGCGGAGAGCACGTCGACCAGCACGATCTGCCGATCCACCCTTTGAAAATGGTCGCGAAAAAACGGCACCACGACCTTGGCCTTGTAGGCCTCGAAGCGCCGCTCCATCAGCGCGGCGAGGCTGTCGGGCCTGATGCTCTCGCCCAACCGGTCGAGCGGCGCGAAGGTCAGCATCGGCGAGCCGGCGAGGTCGCCCGGCATCAGGAAGCGCCCCGGCGGGGTCGTCGCCACGGCCTCGGGGCCGGCGCGCAGCGCTGCGAGATAGGCCTTGAAGGCATCCGCCGCGCGCTCGGCGACGATCTCGTCGAGCGGCCCGTCGGGATCGAGGCCCTTCAGCGTCTCCAACCACGGTGCGGCCATGGCAGCGCGGCCGGCCCTGCGGGTGCCGAGGATCGTGGCGCGCGACCAGCCGACATAGCTCTGCTCGATCAGCGCCAGATCGAGCAGCCACTCGCCGGGATAGTCGACCACGTCGAGATTGAGCGTGCCGGGGCCGCTGCGCCAGCCGCCTTTGCGCTCGTACTCGATGGCCAGACGGAACTGGCTGATCCGATCGGTGGAGCGCGGCCAGCGCCGCTCCCCCGTCAGCGCCGAAAAATGCTCCTCGAAGGGGAAGCGCGGCACGTCGTCGTCCGGCTGCGGCACGAGCCGGGCGCGGCGCAGGCGCCCTTCCTGCGCGGGCGTGAAGGCCGGCAGCCGGTGGCCCTCGACGAGGTGATGGATCAGCGCGGTGGTGAACACCGTCTTGCCCGAGCGGGCCAGCCCGGTGACGCCGAGCCGCAGCGTCGGCTGGATCAGGAGATCGCTGGAGGCTTCGGCAAAGGCCTTGATCGCGGAGCCGGCTTGCGCGGCGAAGTCGGACAGGGGCGGCAAGGCAGACTCGGGCGCGCGGGATCGATGGGATGGCGACGGTTGAGGTGGCGCGGGGGCGCGGGTCGCGCAAGGCTATGGCTCGGAACCATGCCGGTTTCCCGCGGCACCCGCGAGGCTCGGGATCAGGATTGGGGCAGAACTTTCTCGCACGCTCCGGCGCGTGGGCCGCGCCGACGATTGACGCGGCGCCGTCCGACCGCACAAGTCCCGAGACACCGCGAGCACCCCAAGGCAATCGATTGAACATTCTGCTGACCGTCGTCGCGATCATCTCGCTCATCGGAGGTCTCGTGGCCTCCTTCGTGATCCAGAGCGACATTCGCGTCGAGATCGTCGCGACCTGCTGGATCGGAGGATTTCTCCTGATGGGGATTGCGCATATCCTGATGCGGCTGCAGCGGATCGAGAGGCTGCTGACGGGTCGGCCGGCGGAAGACCCTGAAGGGGCGGATTAATGCCTTTCGCGCTCTTTTTTCCGCGACCCGTCCCGGTTCGCTTAACTGTCGATCAACTTGTCGCCATAGATGATTGGCGCAGGATACGTCCTGACCTACCTTCTCGCTCCGAAGCGATCCGTCGTCTCGTTGAGCGATCTCTTAAGGAGGCTCCTGATGCCTGACCGCAAGAAGGTTGATCGGCACGACGAATCCGCGCGCATCGAAGCTCCCCTCACGCCGGAAGAAGTCGTTGATGCCGTTAAGCAAAACCTCGAGCGAGCCGCAGACATCAGACGCGACGCCGACGAGCGAAGAAAACGGCTGCGAGGGGCTCTCCGCGGGCCCACCAAGCGGTTCGGTGTATGACTTCTTGTACCAGGATGTTCGCCGCGTCGGCTCATTTCTAGCACAGTTTGACGAGTACGGGGTCCGTCAGTCCGTGAAGGCGACTGAGAGCACCGGGCGCACACAGACGGTGAAAGGCACAGCTAGCGGCACGGTAGGTCTCCCGGCCGCACTGGGGGGATCTGCAACGGTTGACGCAACGACTGCGGACGAAACTAAAGATCTTGCTGAGCACACATTTGATCCACTCTGGGCAAATTCTCGACGCCTACTCGACTACCTCCACGAGCATGATCTCATCGAATATGATGCCTGGGAAGCGCGCCTGGGTCGTTTTGTAATTATTGAGGGCCCTATTTCCGTCATTGATGCAAATCTACTAACGCCAATCTTTTTAGATCCAGACTTATTTGACTCTCTACTAGCTCAAGCTTGCCGTGAGGCGAACACTGACCCTGCGTCGCCCGAAGGTCAAGAATTTCGTCGAGGAATGAATGTCGTATCGACAATTCCGAAAGCCATACATTTATATGTGTTCAAACCGCAGTCTTATACATGGGCTACTTTGACCGCCGAATCGCTTGTAACATCTGCTCACGACATAGCATTTAAGCATGGGGCCCTAATGCGCGGACACTGGAAGGTGCTCGGTATTTTAGACGCATGGCCAGACCACCGAAATGAGCCTTCTGATGATGACCCGGATCCGAAGACGCTCGACGAACTGGGGGCAAACATCCTGCCCGAAGGGCTTCTTAAAATAGCAGCCAACCTCACCAATATTGCTCGAAATGTTACCGGACGTCCAAGAGATTACTTCGGAGTAACGCCACTTTTGATTTTTCGGGAAGTATCTGGGGAGTAGTCCCACCGCCTACTTATTCTCTCCTGACTGCCTCTGCGCCGCCAAACACTCCAAGTAAACCCAATCCCGGGCGCAGATCATTCGAGCGCGACAGGATCGACGATGTCGCAGCGAGGGGTGCCATTTCAGATCAAACCATCCCGGTTCTGTCACCTGCCAAGCCCCCGCTCAATTCGCCGCCGAAGCCGCCGCGCCCGTGAACCCGAGCCGCGCGATCGCCGCCGCGATCAGCGCCGGGCTTGCTCGCAGCGAGCCGAGCTCCACCGAGGACATCGCCAGCATCACCGGGGCGAGCCGGGCGGTGGGCGTGCCGTCGGCCGCGAACAGGCCGAGATCGTCCTCGGGCTTGAGCCCGACGCTGGTGGCGATCCGGTCGGCATAGGCCCGGATGCGGGTCTCGTCGGTGCTGCAGAACGGGGCCGGCACACGCAGATCGAGCAGGCTGCCGGCGGGCAGTCCCGCGGCGAGCGAGGGCAGGCTCGCGGATTCGGCCACCAGCCGGTCGGAGGCGAGGAGCGCCGACGGGTCGTCCGCGCCGCGCGTGGGCGGGCGCACCGGGCGCAGGACGGCGGGGGGCGCTGCATCGAGGGGAAACCGGGGCGGAGGTGCAAGTCCGCTCGACGTGGCGAGGCCGTGGATCGGCTGCGCCGTCCTCGCGGGCGGCGACGGGCCGATGCCGGCGGCGATGTCGGCGACGGGTCTCGGCGCGGCGATACGGGCCACCCGTCCCGGATGGCCGGCGAGCCGGGCACGGGCCGACCACGGCTGGACCCGCAACGCCCCCCCGCCGCCCGAGCGCGCGGACACGACACGACGCGGGGCGCCGCCGCGCGCATGCCCGGCGAGGAAGCGGGCGCGCAGGGTGCTGCCGATGCCGCGGGGCGCGAGCGCCGTCGAGACCCGCGGGCCCGAGGGAGTCCGTTTCGCGCTTCCCGGCGACGACACGGCCACTTGGCCGCCCCCGCATTCCGCCGGCGCCCAGCGCCGCACGATGGCCAGCGCCGTGCGGCGGCCGTACTGGCGATAGTAGCGGCGCAGCAGGGTCGCGGCGGCATCGGCCCCGTCGGCCGCGGTGGCGAAGCCGGTGTGACCCTCGCCGTCGCCGCCGAGTTCGCCGCGCCAGCGCGCCTGCTTGATGCACCAGTAATTGTTGAGCTTGACGCAACGGGCCACGAAGCCCGGTTCGCTGTCCGCGTATTTCACGACGAGGGCGAGGGAGGCCGGCATCAGCGCCGCCCCGGCCTCGTCGCGCCAGTTCGAGACCGCCCGCGCCGTCGCGCTGAAATACGGCAGCGCCGGAGCCGATGGATTCGTATCGAGGGTGGTGCGCAGCGACAGCTGCCCGGCAGGGGCGAGACGCGCCCGCGCGGCCTCGATGCCGGCATCGAGGCGCGGCAGGACCGTCGTCAGGGCGAGGAGCGCTTCGAGAAGCACGGACGGGATCTCAGCGGATTCGAGCTTGGCACTTCTAGCACAACGACCCCGCGCGCGCGGGGTTCGCCCGCACGCCTACGCTATCCACACAGTCAGGCCGCCGCCGATCAGCTGATCGGACGACGGTCGCTGCTTGTCGCCCTGCACGGACGGTTCGATGCCCGCGCCGATATTGTCCGGCCAGGAACCGGGGCCGCGAACGGAACTTGCCTCATCGAGCCGGTGCTTCGACCGGCACGTTCGACCGGCAAGAGGGAAACGCTATGGCAAGCGATACCGAAAAGCACCAAGAGCTGCTCAGCGCTCTCAAGACGGCTCAGGGGCAGGGTGACGGCTCCTTCGAGCGCGCCGTCACGGCCGCCTTCGCGCATGTCTTCGAGCACCTGGAGCACCTGAACACGCTCGGCGGCCCGGATGAAGAAGGCCGTCCCTTGAAACCCGGCGAGTCGTCGACCCTGCGATAGAGGCAGGCAGTACCGCCCGCGCGAACGGCATGGTCTCAAACAGCGCCGTCGCGAGGGCGACCCGGCGGGAGCTTGGCCCGACCGTCACGGGACGACGTACGCGCAGCGACGACCGTCGGAATGCGACCGCTACCGCGCCTCCGCCTCCGTCAGCCCTCTCGGCGTCACGAACCGCTCCAGCCGCCCCCCTCCCCGTCCGACATCGCCCCAGTGCTCGACCGCGAAGGCGATCACCGCGAGCCCGGCCGTCGGAAACTTCTCGTGCAGGTCTTCGCGCAATGTCGCCGGACCGCTGCCGACGAGGAACAAGGCGAGGTCCTGGAAGCCGGGGTTGTGTCCGATCACCAGCAGGGTCTCGGCGGAATCGGGCGCGGAGCGCACGGCGTCGAGGGTGCGGTGGGCCGAGGCCTCGTAGATCATGGGCACGATCTCGGGCGCGGTTTCGGGCACGATGGCGGGAAGCGCGCCGCGCAGACGCTCCCAGGTCTCCAGCGTGCGCCGGGCCGGCGAGACCATCACGTAGTCGGGCACCAGCCCTTCCGCCGCGAGATAGGCGCCGATGCGCGGTGCGGCGGCGCGGCCGCGGGCATTGAGCGGCCGCTCGATGTCGGCGACGCCCGCGGGCCAGGCGGATTTGGCGTGGCGCAGCAGGATGAGACGGCGCGAAAGGGTCACGACTGGGCGCTCACGAGAAACCGACGGGGGCGTGGGGGACGTAGGATCCTTCGAGCGTCGCGATCTCGTCGGGCGTCAGCGTGACGTCGAGCGCCGCCACCGCGTCGTCGAGATGGCCGGGCTTCGAGGCGCCGACGATCGGCGCGGTCACCACGGGCTTCGAGAGCAGCCAAGCCAGGGCCACCTGCGCCCGCGGGATGCCGCGCTTCCGGGCGACCGTCGCCACCGCCGCGATGACGCGGTTGTCCGCCTCGACGGTGGCATCGTAGAGCCCGACGCCCGTGACGTCGCTGTCCTGGCGGGACGAGGTCGTGCCGGCGTCGCGCGTCAGCCGTCCGCGGGCGAGCGGGCTCCAGGGCAACACGGCGATGCCCTGGTCGGCGCAGAGCGGCAGCATCTCGCGCTCCTCCTCGCGGCTGATGAGGTTGTAGTGATCCTGCATCGTGGCGAACCGCGTCCAGCCGTTGCGATCTGCGATGTAGAGCGCCTTCGCGAACTGCCAGGCGAACATCGAGGAGGCGCCGATATAGCGCGCCTTGCCGGCCTTCACGACGTCGTGCAGCGCCTCCAGCGTCACCTCGATCGGCGTGCCGTCATCCCAGCGGTGGATCTGGTAGAGGTCGACATGGTCGGTGCCGAGGCGCTTCAGGCTGGCGTCGATCGACGAAAAGATCGCCTTTCGCGAGAGGCCTCCGGAATTCGGCCGGTCGGTGAGCGGGAAATACACCTTGGTCGCGAGCACGATCTCGTCGCGCACCCCGAAATCCTTGAGCGCGCGCCCGACGATCTCTTCGGAGGTGCCGTCCGAATAGAAATTCGCCGTGTCGAAGAAGTTGAAGCCGAGATCCAGCGCCTTCTTCAGGAGCGGACGGCTGTCGGCCTCGGTCATCGTCCAGGGATGGGGGCCGCGCTCCGGCACGCCGTAGGTCATGCAGCCGAGACAGAGGGCCGAGACGTCGAGGCCGGTGCGGCCGAGTTTCTTGGTCTTCATGGTGCGCGTACTCCGCGTGTCCGGGGTGCGGTGTCGCGCTCGACATAGAGCGGCCGAAAAGACCTCCCATGTCCGGGCGACCATGCCCTCCGCGAATGGGGACGCCATGCCGCACGATCCCCGCTTCGGCCCCGATCCCGATGCGCTCCACCCGATGCCCGGCCACCGACGGGTGACGTTCGTCAAGAACCTCGACCTGCCCGAAAACGTCTCGGTCGGCGCCTACACCTATTACGACGATCCGGCCGGGCCGAACGCCTTCCTCGACAACATCCTCTACCACTTCCCCTTCATCGGCGACCGGCTGACGATCGGGCGCTTCTGCGCGATGGCCGCCGGCACCCGCTTCCTGATGAACGGCGGCAACCACCGCATGAGCGGGCCCTCGACCTATCCGTTCCCGATCTTCGGCGGCGGCTGGACCGGGCGCTTTCCCGGCGAGCTGGACTTTCCGAACCGCGGCGACACGGTCGTCGGCCACGACGTCTGGTTCGGCATGGGGGCGACGGTGATGCCGGGCGTGACCATCGGCGACGGCGCGGTGATCGGCACCCTCGCCGTGGTGGCGCAGGACGTGCCGCCCTACGCGATCGTCGCCGGCAACCCGGCCCGGATCGTACGGCGGCGCGTGAGCGAAACGGAGGCCGCGCGCCTGCAGGCCATCGCCTGGTGGGACTGGGAGCCGGAGCGCCTCACCCGCGCCCTGCCCGCGATCAGCGGCGGCGACGTGGACGCCCTCAAACGGGCGGCGGGCGGATCCGACGTCTGATTGAAACAGCGATGCGTGGCGTCCGCCGGGAGCCTTGCGGCCTGCCGGCGGCCCTGGTCCTCAGCCTTTCCGCCGCGTCATGAAGGCCAGCTTCTCGAACAGGCTCACATCCTGCTCGTTCTTCAGGAGCGCGCCATGCAGCGGCGGGATCAGCTTGCGTCCATCCTGCTCGCGGAGCGTCTCCGGCGTCACGTCTTCCGAGACCAAGAGCTTGAGCCAGTCGAGGAGCTCGGAGGTCGAGGGCTTCTTCTTCAGGCCCGGCACCTCGCGGGTCTCGAGGAAGACGCGCAGGGCCTCCTCGACGAGGCGCTGCTTGATGCCCGGATAATGCACCGCGACGATGGCCTTCAGGGTCTCGGCGTCGGGGAAGCGGATGTAGTGGAAGAAGCAGCGCCGCAGGAAGGCGTCGGGCAGCTCCTTCTCGTTGTTCGAAGTAATGATGACGATCGGCCTCTGAACAGCCTTGACCGTCTCGCCGGTCTCGTAAACGAAGAACTCCATGCGATCGAGTTCGGTCAGCAGGTCGTTCGGAAACTCGATGTCGGCCTTGTCGACCTCGTCGATCAGCAGCACCGGCCGCTCGGGCGCCGTGAAGGCCTGCCAGAGCTTGCCGCGGCGGATGTAGTTGGAAATGTCCGTGACGCGCGGATCGCCGAGCTGCGAGTCGCGCAGGCGCGAGACCGCGTCGTACTCGTAGAGACCCTGCTGCGCCTTGGTGGTCGACTTGATGTTCCAGGTCAGCAGCGGCGCGCCGAGGCCGCGGGCGATCTCTTCGGCCAGCACCGTCTTGCCGGTTCCGGGCTCGCCCTTCACCAGCAGCGGGCGCTCCAGCACGATCGCGGCGTTGACGGCGGTGGTGAGGTCCGAGGTCGCGACGTAGGAGGCGGTTCCGGTAAAGCGCATCAGGTGTCGTTTCCGCGAGATGTGACGGGCGGCTCGCTCCGAACACTTGTGCGCCCATGAGCCGCTGGATATATCTCCAGACATATGACGGAGGGCTTTTATGGACAACTCTCCTCAGAAGCGTGCCTTGCACACCTATCGCGCTAAGCTGGCCGAACGCGGCATGGCTCGTTTTGAGGTGCTCGGACGCGATACCGATCGCGCTCTGATACGGTCCGTGGCCCGCCACTTGGCCAAGGACGGACCTGAAGCGGTTCAACTGCGTCAAACCATCAGTGGAGTCGTGGATCCCGCATCCTCCGAGAAGGGCGGTATCTTCAGAGCATTGCGCCGTTCACCGCTCGTCGGCGTCGAACTCGACCTGACTAGGCCGCGTATCGCAGAGCGTGACGTCGATCTGTGACGCGCTTTCTGCTCGACACGAACATCATCAGCAATTCGCTCAAGCCTGCCCCGGCACCTCGACTTGCGGAATGGATGGCTGAGCAGCGGAGCGACAGCCTCTTCATCGCTTCGATGACCGTGGCGGAGTTGCAGCGGGGTATTCTCAGTCTTCAGCCTGGGAGAAAGCGCGCGACACTGCAGCATTGGTTGGAAGGTCCCGGAGGACTGCTGGCGCTCTTCGCAGGCCGGGTGCTGCCGTTCGATACGAAGGCTGCCCTCGCCTGGGCAGCTCTCATGGCGGACGGACGGAAAGCAGGGCGACCCCGCTCTCCTCTCGATATGATCCTGGCAGCGACCGCTGATGTCCACGGCTGTATCGTTGCAACGGACAATGAGCGTGACTTCGAAGGTCTTCGGTTCATGAATCCGCTTCGACCCGCGGATACGCGGCAGTAGCGGTGGAACGCGCTACAGCGACTTCCCGTCGTGCCACACGCAGTTCGTGCCCAGAATCGCGAGGTTCACGTCCGATTTCTGCGGCTGCGGCAGGATCTTGCCGTCCATGGCGACGTCGATCTTGATCTCGACCTGGCCCTTGGCCTCGTTCGTGCGGCGCGAGAAGTAGCAGTATTGCTGGTAGGGCTTCTCCTCGGACGGCTTGAAGTTCCAGCCGGTGACGATCTGGCCGTCGAGGTAGGGCACCTGCTTGAACACCGTGAAGGTGGTGTTCACCGGCGCCTTCGAGTTCGGGGCGGAATCCGCGCCGAGCTGGGCCTTGGTCGGGGTCGGCACGGACGACTCGCGCTGCGCCGGAAGGCCTTCGAGCTTCAGGGTGTTGTCGGTGAGCGTGACCTCGCCCTTGGTCTTGAGCGTGACGTCCGACAGAGCCGTCTGCATGGCGGCGGCGATTTTCTCGGCCGCCGAGTCGAACTGGTTCATGTAGGCCCAGCCGTAGGAGGCCGCGCCGATGCCCACGCCGGCCAGCGCAACGAAGATCCCCGCGCCGATCGCCCGCTGCATGAAGGCGCGGGCGAAGATCATGCGCGCTTCCGCCCGCAGGCGGCCGTTCACGTTCTGGGCGAGGACGAGGTTCTCGTGCGTGCCCGGCGTATGGATGCTCATGCGGTGGCTCCCGCGCTGGAGGCCGGCATGTTCGACTGGACGAGCGGAGGCTGGCGCCGCTCGGCCTGCCGGTCGATCGGGATGATGGAGCCCGACGCCGCAACCGTCGGCGGTACCATCGGCCGCGGATTGCTGAGCTGCTGCTCCTCCCGCAGGGCGTCGGTGATCGAGGCGAGCAGGTACGGCGTCGCCTCGGCCGAGACGTCTGCGCCGAGGTCGTCCTCGTCCATGAAGGTCCGGCGCACCGAGACCGCCGACAGCGCCAGGATGGTCGAGGCGAAGGCGGCGCACAAAGCCGGCACGAACACGAAGATGCGCAGGAAGGCGTGGACCTGCGCGTCGGTGACCTCGATCGGGTCGACGCCGTAGACCATGGCGGTGAAGCTGTGCAGCTGCGAGCGGTTGACGGCGTTGCGGTAGGCCTGCTCCGTATCGGCGACCTTGCGGTCGGCCGCGCCGCGATCGATCCCGGCGCGCGCCTGCCGGGCGGATTCGAGATCCTTCGTCACGGCGCCGCGGTCGGCACCCGCCTTGTTGACGGCCGCGTTCAGCGTGGCGACGCGGGGGTCGGCCACGCATTTCAGGTTCGAATAGGCCTTGCCCTTGCTGTTGGTACCGGAGATGCGCTCGCAGCGCTGGGCCGGCAGGCCGGCAAGCTGCGAGGCGTTCTCGCCCGAGCGCTTCTCGATCTGCTCCAGCTCGTTCGTGTACTGCGTCACGCGGGCGTCGGCCGCCGCGATCCGGGTATCGATGGAGGCGCGGTCGTTCTGCGCGTCCTTCATCGCGGTCTTCGCCTTGGCCGCGTCCATCAGGCGGGGATGGAACATCATCTCGCCGAGCTGCGAGACCGACTTGGTGGTCACGCCGGCCGCGAAGATGATGCCGAGGATGGCCAGCCCCTTGATGAACCAGGAGCGCTGCGTGCGCGCCAGGATGCCGAGCGGCACGCGGCAGAGCTCCACCGCGGCGTAGACCAGCGGCGCGAGCAGCATGAAGTGGAAGGCACGGTTGTCGCCGTCGCTGTAATAGTCGGCGAAGAGCCAAGCGCCGGCGAGCGATGCGCCGATGACCATGAACTCGACGAGATACGCGATCCCGACATAGCCCCACTTGATCTTGTAGCCGCGCTCGACGTCGCGCGCCTGTTTCCAGCGCTGGACGTCGAGGGCCCATTCGCGCCGCTCGCGGAGGACGTCCCGGCTCGGGGGCTGCTTGCGGAAGGTCAGCATGCGGTCAACTCGGGCTCGAAAGGACACGCCTGGCGCGATATTGAGGATTCGTTAACACGCTGGTTATGCGGGCATTGTGCCGAAGTTGTGCCGCATGCTGCGCGTGCGAACGAAGCGGTGGACGGTGGTTTTCGTGCATCACGGGGCACGGGGTACGGGCGCCCCGTGTGCGCTCCGGCACGCCGGCTGCCCGCGGGCTCGGCCATATCGGCCAAATCCCCGCTCGCGGCCGAATTCCGGTTGCCCCGCCATGGCTTGCCCCCTCATGATGCGACATCCGTCCTGCTTGCGGACGGTCGACCCTCGCTGCGAAGGCTGAGCAAGCACGCCGATGACCGATCCCACCGCTGCCGGGGCCCAGGTCGCCGCTGCCGGCGAGAATCTCGGGGCCTACCAGGAGGCCATCATCTTCCTGGTGACGGCGGGCGTGGTGGTGCCGCTGTTCCACCGCCTGCGGATCAGCCCGGTGCTCGGCTTCATCGGCGCGGGCGCGCTTCTCGGGCCCTTCGGCCTCGGGCGTCTCGCCGATTCCTATCCCTGGCTCGGTCCGATCACGATCGGGAACCGCGCCGAGATCTCGCATCTCGCCGAGTTCGGCGTGATCTTCCTGATGTTCATGATCGGCGTCGAGCTGTCCTGGGAGCGCCTGCGCGTCCTGCGCCGGCTCGTCTTCGGCCTCGGCTCGATCCAGGTGATCGCCTCGGCCACCGTGATCGGCGGCCTGCTCGCGGCCACCGGGCAGTCGGCGGCGGCCTCCATCGTCGTCGGGATCGGGCTCGCCCTCTCCTCGACCGCCGTGGTGCTGCCGGTGCTCGCCGAGCAGAAGCGGCTCAACACGCCGGCCGGCCGCACCAGCTTCGCCGTGCTGCTGTTCCAGGACCTCGCCGTCGCCCCCGTCCTGTTCGCCATCGCGGTGCTCGGCCGCAACGACGGCGCCAATGTCGGCAGCGCGCTGGCGCTGGCGCTCGGCCAGGCGGCGGTGGCGATCGTCGTCATCGTCATCGCCGGCCGGCTGGCGCTGCGCCCGCTCTTCCAGCTCGTGGCGCGCACCAAGAGCCCGGAGCTGTTCATGGCGGCCTGCCTGCTCGTCATCGCGGCGACCTCGCTGACGGCGGCCGCGAGCGGCCTCTCGATGACGCTCGGCGCCTTCGTCGCCGGCCTTCTGCTCGCCGAGACCGAGTATCGCCGCGCCATCGAGGCGACGATCGATCCGTTCAAGGGCCTGCTGCTCGGCGTGTTCTTCGTCTCGGTGGGCATGAGCCTCGATCCGGCCCAGCTCGTCGCGGCCCCCGTGCTGATCCTCGGCCTCGCGGTCGCGCTCCTCGTGGTGAAGGGCGCGGTGATCCTCGTCGGCGCCCGCATCATGCGGCTGTCGAAGCCGGTGGCGTTCGAGACGGCCCTGCTGCTCGGCCCCGGCGGCGAGTTCGCCTTCGTGCTGCTCGGCGGCGCCATTGCCGGCGGCCTCGTGCCGGAGGCGCTCGGCCAGACGGCGCTGATCGTCACCACCGTGACCATGATCGCGATCCCGCCCCTTTCGCTGCTCGCCCGCCGGATCGGCCGGCGCTCGACCAAGACGAATCTCGGCCGGGCGCGGGCCGAACCGCCGCCGGATGCGCAGGCGGATCGCGTCATCGTCGCGGGCTACGGCCGCGTCGGCCGCCTCGTCGGCGAGATGCTGAAGCGCCACAAGATCCCGTTCATCGCGCTGGATTCCGACCCCGTGCGCGTCGCCGAGCAGCGCCGCCTCGGCAACCCGGTCTATTTCGGAGATTCCTCCAGCACCGAGCTACTGCGCCGCTGCGACATCGCCACGGCGCGCGCCCTCGTGGTCACGCTCGATTCCTCGGCGGGTGTCGAGGCCGTGGTGCAGGCGGCCCGGGCCGAGCGGGCCGACCTCACCATCGTCGCCCGCGCCCGCGACGCGCGGCATGCGACGGAACTCTACGAGATGGGCGTCGACGACGCGGTGCCGGAGACCATCGAGGCCTCGCTCCAGCTCTCGGAAGCGGTGCTCGTCGATGTCGGGGTGCCGATGGGCCTCGTCATCGCCTCGATCCACGAGCGCCGGGACGAGTTCCGCACCATGCTGAAGCGGAAGGAAGCCGAGACCCGGCCGGTCTTCCGGGCGCGGCGCACCATCGGCAAGACCCTGGACGCGAAGGGATCGGACGGAAAGGCCGCCGACGCGAAGGACGACAAGGCCAAGGCGGGAATCGGCAAGACGGCCTGATTCAAGACGGCCTGACCCAAGAGGGATCGAACCCGCAGGCTTCGGTCAGTCGTCGCGATCGCCATAGAGATCGTCGCCGTCCTCCGTCGACGGAGGCGGCGCCTGGAACCCCTGCTCGCCCGCGAGGCTGCAGCGATAGACCACCTCGTCCGGCGCGCCCATGGCGGCATTGAGCGGCACGGCCACCGTGTCCCCGTGGAAGCGCCACTTGCGGGTGCCCTTGTCCCAGTAGAGCCACACGGTCTCCTCGTGGCCCTTCACGTCGAACACCGCCGCCTTCTTCGACATGGCCCGCACGGTGCGGGGCTCGTAGAGGCCCTTGCGCCGATAGGCCTCGCGGAACTGCGGCGGCTGCCGCTCGATGAGGGTGTTGTGCACGATCTGAATCGTGGCGCCCGGCTTCCGCAGAAACCGTTTGAAGTCACTCAAGGAACGCAAGACGACGGTCATCTCAACCATCCGGTCGACAAGTCCAGGTACGCAGGACTCTTGTTCAATGACTTGATTGTCAGCTTCGTGACGGAGTCGATGACTCTCCAAAGCCGCACCCTCGACATATCCACCGGATTCCGATTCTTTCCACAGATGAGTGCATTCTCCTGCTGCCAAGCTTGCCGGATCGTTAGCCAAGTCACGAGAATTGCTTGCGCTTCCCTCACGCCGACGTGACCGGGCGGGCCGGGCTTGACCCCGGCGGCAGCCTCGGGTGGTGTCGCCCGCGATGCTGCTGAACCTCTTCACCGCCCTGCGCGAGGCCAAGGTCCCGGTCACCCTGCGCGAGCACCTGACGCTGCTCGACGCGATGGACCGCGATCTTGCGGAGAAGAGCGTCGAGGAGTTCTACCTCCTTGCGCGCGCCGTCCTGGTGAAGGACGAGCGCAACCTCGACCGCTTCGACCGCGTCTTCGGGCAGGTCTTCAAGGGCGTCGAGACCGTGGGCGAGGCGATGGAGCCGGCCGCCATCCCCGAGGAATGGCTGCGCAAGCTCGCGGAGAAGTACCTCACCGACGACGAGAAGGCCGAGCTGAAGGCGCTCGGCTGGGACAAGCTGTTCGAGACCCTGAAGCAGCGCCTCGCCGAGCAGAAGGAGCGCCACCAGGGCGGCTCGAAATGGATCGGCACCGGGGGCACCTCCCCCTTCGGCGCCTACGGCTACAACCCGGAGGGCATCCGCATCGGCCAGGACGGCAACCGCAACTTCCGTGCGGTGAAGGTCTGGGACAAGCGCGAGTTCAGGGACCTCGACGACGGCGTCGAACTCGGTACGCGCACCATGCGGATCGCGCTCCGGCGGCTACGCCGCTTCGCCCGCACGGGCGCGGCGGAGGAACTCGACCTCGACGCGACGATCCGCGAGAGCGCCCGCCAGGGCTATATCGACGTGCGGCTGCGCCCCGAGCGGCGCAACGCCGTGAAGGTGCTGCTGTTTCTCGACGTCGGCGGCTCGATGGACTGGCATGTCGGGCTCGCCGAGGAGCTGTTCTCGGCCTGCCGGAGCGAATTCAAGCACTTCGCCCATTTCTACTTCCACAACTGCCCCTACGAATCCGTTTGGACCGAGAACCACCGCCGCCACGACGAGCGCACGCCGCTGCTCGACGTGATCCGAACCTACGGCCCGGATTACCGCGTGGTCTTCGTCGGCGACGCCGCGATGAGCCCCTACGAGATCGCCATGGCCGGCGGCTCGGTGGAGCATTGGAACGAGGAGCCCGGCCAGGTCTGGCTGACCCGCGTGCTGGACCACTTCCCCAAGGCCGCCTGGCTCAACCCGGTGCCCGAGGCGCACTGGGCCTACACCCAGTCGATCGGCATGATGCGCCGGATCTTTTCGGAGCGGATGTTCCCGCTGACGCTCGACGGGATCGATGCCGCGACGCGGGCGCTGCTGAAGTGAGCGATCTGCTGCGCTTTGCCCAGGCTCTCGGCACCCGGACGCTCAGCCCTGCCGGGCCGGCGTCGTCACGGTGAGCCCGTCCAACTCGGGCTTGATCCGGATCTGGCAGGACAGGCGCGAGGTCGCGCGCACGTCGGAGGCGAAGTCGAGCATGTCCTGCTCCATCGGCTCGGAGGGGCCGACGGCCTCCATCCAGGCGTCGTCGACATAGACGTGGCAGGTCGCGCAGGCGCAGGCGCCGCCGCACTCGGCGTCGATACCGGGGACGTTGTTGCGGATCGCGGTCTCCATCACGGTGGATCCGACCTGACCGTCGATCGTGCGGGCCGTGCCTGCGTGATCGACGTAGGTGATCTTGGGCATGCCTTGCTCCGCGGTGGTGCCGATGCGCCTGAGCGCGTTTCTAATGCCTTCGCGCCGCTTGTTGGCGGGGCGCGGGCCGGAATGCAAGCGCAGACGGAGGGCGCGGGCCGCCTTCGGGCGCCTACGCCGCAGCGGACGAGGGCCGCGTGATCCGGCAGAGCCTTAGAGCCGCCCGGCGAGAGCCGCGAGCGTCTCGTCGACGGCGATCGCCAGCGCCTGGATCGGATCGGCCGCCGCCGGGCTCCCGGCCCGCAGCGCGTCCTCCGCCTCGGACGCCCGGGCCGCGACCCGCGCCGCGCCGACGCCGAGCGCCGAGCCCTTCAACGTGTGGGCGAGATCGGCCCGGTCGCCGGCCTGCAGGGCGGCGTTTTCGAGGCCCGGCATCAGTCGCCGACACTGCTCTTCGAACAGGCCGAGAAGCTCGTCGGCGAGGGCCTCGTCGCCGAAGGTCTGGGCGTCGAGATGGGCCCGATCGAGGAGCGTTTCGTCGGCCAAGTCCGTCTCCCGACTCCGTTTTCCGGATCGCGTTATGATTTCGGACCGATCTGTCCACAGCCGAGGTTCGGCGGCGGCGCACCGTTTAAGCGTTGGCGCGTCACGACATAAGTAGCCCCTCCGGGCGCTTGCACCGGCGTGGTAACCATTCCGTTAAGGTTTTTGTTCGCTGCCGCGGCGCTCGGGTATCCGGCACCCGCAGCGGGGACTAAACTTCGAGGACAAACGGGTAAATCCGTCTCCGTTCGGGCTCGTCCCGGTGCGGAGACCATGCGTAACGAGGCGTTTCATGGCCACGGAAAAGAAGCTCAAGGATCCGGCGGAGGCCGCTCTCTCCGCGATCGAGCAGGCCCTGGCCCTGGATATGTCGAATCTCGACCTGTCGTCCGACGGCCGGGCCAAAGGCGCCTTCGCCGAGCCGCCGATGGGTCTGTCCTTCGACGACGACGTGGCGCGTCCGGCCAACGACCGCGTCGAGCCGCGCATGCCCGACGTCGGCGACAACGACCTGCTGAACGAGCCGAGCGGCCGCCTGGCGCCCCCTCCCCTCGATGTCGGCAGCGACCTGCCGCAGGCGCAGCGCGGCCGCTCACGCCGCGAGGGCGGCCTGCTGCCGCCCGACCGCTCCCTCGTCGCCAACGACGACCGCCAGAGCATCGGCGTCCTGCAGCAGACCCTGCGCGTCCGCCCCTCGCGCAAGCCTTACGTGTTCGCGGCGATCTTCTCGTTCCTGTGGCTGAACGGCCTGATCGCGCTGGCCTGGAACCAGTCCGGCGGCGACCTCAAGAGCTACATCACGGGGCTCACCGCCCTGCAGGCCGCCGTCGGCGCGACGGCGTTGGGCGGGCCGATCCTGTTGTTCCTGATCACCGCGATGCTCGCGGTCCGCGCCCACGAGATGCGCCTCGTCGCCCGCGCCGTCGGCGAGGTCGCGATCCGTCTGGCCGAGCCCGAGTCGTTCTCGACCGACGCCGTGCTGACCATGTCGCAGACCGTACGCCGCGAGGTCGCCGCCGTCGGCGACGGCGTCGAGCGGGCGCTGGCGCGGGCCGGCGAACTGGAGACCCTGGTGCGCGGCGAGATCGCCACCCTGGAACGGGCCTATTCCGACAACGAGATCCGCATCCGCACCCTGGTCGACGAGCTGGTCGCGCAGCGGGAATCCATCGTCGCCAACGCCGAGCGCGTGCGCGGCGCCATCACCGGCTCGCATCAGAACCTCAGCCAGGAGCTCGAAGGCGCCGCCGAGCGCATCGTCAGCGCCGTCACCGGCGCGGGCGACCGCGTCACCGGCGCCCTGGAGAGCCGCGGCGAGGCCATCACCGGCGCGCTGGGCGAGGCCGGCGACCGTGTGGTCGGGCTGGTCTCGACGCGCGGCGACGAGCTGATCCAGCGCCTGCTCGCCACGAGCGAGGGCGTGCGCGCCGGTATCGCCGAGTCCGGCGACAGCATGACCCGCACCTTCGAGACCCGCGCCGGCGAGGTCGCCCGCGCCTTCGAGGCTGCGAGCGGTAGCCTCACCGCGAGCCTGTCCGACCATGCCGGCACGGTCTCCCGTGCCCTCCAGGAGACCGGCTCGGGCGTCATCACCATGCTCGGCCGCCAGGGCGGCGAGGTCCGCGAGAGCTTCGAGCGCTCGGCGCAGGAGCTGGAGGCGGCCTTCCTCACCCGCGGCGGCGAGCTGTCGGAGCGCTTCGCCGCGACCGGCTCGGAGATCACCGCGCGCTTCGCCGACACGGGCGACGCCTTCCGCCGCGACTTCACCGCCGCCGGCCTGTCGCTCACCGACGACATCGCCGCCCGCAGCGCGGCGCTTCGCAACGAGATCGAGGCGGCCGGCGCCGGCGTCTCCGACACCATCGACGCCCGCGGCCGCGACGCCCAGGCCGCCCTCGCCCTCACCGCGAGCGGCGTGGTCGAGGCCTTCACCGCCCGCGCCGGCAGCGTGCGCGACGAACTCACCGCGTCGGCCGAGCGCATCGCCGGCACCGTCGGCGAGCGCGGCGCGGAACTCGCCGACCGCATCGAGGCGGCCGCACACCGCCTCCACGAGACCGTCACCGTCCGCGGCAACGAACTCGGCAACGGGCTCGACGCCTCGGCCGAACGCGTCTCCGGCCTGATGGCCCAGCGCGGCCGCGAGGCCGTCGCCGAAGTCGAGGCCGCCCTCGCCCGGATCGGCGGCACCTTCGAGAGCCACGCCGACGACGCCGTCGCCCGCTTCCGGGACAGTGCCGACAGCGCCGGCGGCGCCGTCGTGCAGCGCCTGGCCACCGCCTCGCTGCGCTTCGAGGAGGCCTCCAACGGCCTGCGCCAGGCGGCCGACGACTCGGCCGGCCATGTCGAGGCCCGCACCGTCCAGATCCTGGACCGCTTCCGGCAATCCGCGCAGGGCGTCGCCGGTGAGATCGGCACCCGCACGGACGCCTCGCTCCAGGCCGTCGAAGCCGCCATCGCCCGCCTCGGCGACGGCCTCCAGGCCCGCGCGGAAGAGGCGACCGGCGCTCTCGCCTTCGCCTCGGCCGGAATCGGCGAGGCGCTCGGCGCCCGCATCGGCGAGCTGGAATCGCGCTTCGGCCAACATGGCGACAGCCTCACCGGCCTGCTCTCGACCCATACCGACGACGCGCAGAACCGGCTCGCCTCGGCCGGACACGACATCGTGCTGGCGATGACGACCCAGGCCGCGCGCATCAACGACGTGCTGACCCGCAGCGGCACCGCCTTCGCCGAGACCGCCGACGGCCATGCCCGCGCCGTCGACGACGTGCTCAACAACCGCCTCGCCGCCCTCCAGGAGACCATCGCCCGCGGCGACATCCTCGCCGACAGGATCTCGCGCGATACCGGTGCGCTGGCAGGCACGGTGGGCGGCCATCTCGAGCAGATGGACCGGATCATCACGGTGCAGGGCCAGTCGATGGCCGACCGCATCGCCGAGCGCACCCGCGAGGCGCGCGAGGCCGTCGAAACCCATCTCGGCCAGCTGGAAGCGCGCTCCGCGCAGCGGTCCGACGAGATCCGCGCCACCATCACGAGCCTCGTCGGCAGCGTCGACACGCAACTCGGTGCCCGGGCCGGCGAGATCGGCGAACGGATCGAGCGCCACGCCGCGGAACTCGTCTCCCGTCTCGACGAGAGCGCAGGCCGCCTCGACACCGGCGTCCTCAGCCGTCTCTCGGCCGTCGGCATCACCCTGGACGAGCGCACCCGCGCCCTCGACGAGACCCTTGCCGGACGTGCCGGCGAGATCGGCGCGCGGATCGAGCGTCAGACCTCCGATCTCGTCGCCCGCCTCGACGAGAGTGCCGGCCGCATCGACAGCGGCGTGCTGAACCGCCTCGCGGCCGTCGGCGCCACGCTGGAGGAGCGCGCCCGCGCCCTCGACGAGACGCTGGGCGCCCGCGCCGGCGAACTCGGCGCGCGCTTCACCCAGCAGACCTCCGACCTCGTCGCCCGCCTCGACGAGAGCGCCAACCGCTTCGACACCGGCGTGCTCAGCCGCCTCGACGCCGTCGGCACCACGCTGGAAGAGCGTGCCCGCGCCCTCGACGAGACCCTCGACGCCCAGGCGGTCGATGCCGTCCGCCTGATCGAGGCGCGCCTGCGCGCCGCCACCGACGACCTGTCGAACCGCACCCGCGAGATCGTCGCCTTCGTCGAGACCCGCAGCGGCGGCACCAGCCAGGCGCTGGCCGGCCATGCCGACGCGATCCGCCGCGCCTTCGACGAGCGCACCGACGCCTTCAACCAGCTCTTCGACGCGCGCACCGCCGCGATGGCCTCGACCATCGACGAGCGCGGCAACCTCGTCGTCGGCTCCCTGAACGGCCGCGTCTCCGAGATCGCGCGCCTGTTCGATGGCGGCGGCGCCTCGCTGGCGCAGGCCCTCGACCAGCGCGGCCAGACCATCCTGTCGAGCCTGCGCGCCATCGTCGACGAGGCCGACCGGCTGCTCGGCGACGGCGTCGGCCGCCTTGGCGAGGCGGTCGCCACCCGCACGCACGAGATCCGCGACCTGCTCGACAGCCGCACGCAGGACCTGGCCCGCGTCGTCCAGGAGGGCACCGGCACCATCCGCGGCCAGCTGGACACCGGTACGGACGCCTTCCGTGCCAGCGTCGACGAGCGCGTCCGCGGTATCCAGTCCGTCCTCGACAGCCATGCCGGCGAGGTCCGCGGACTGCTCGACAGCCATGCGAGCGCGCTCGGCGAGGGCTTCGACAGCCGGATCCGGCCGCTGCACGAAGGGCTTGCCGGCAAGGCCCGCGAGTTCCTGTCCGTGGTCGAAGCCGGCCTCGGCCACACCACCGGCGCGATGGAAACCCGCACCAACGCATTGGCCGCGATGTTCGACGACCGCCTCGGCCGGCTCGACGGCGTGTTCGAGAACCGCGTCGCGGCGCTGACCCAGCAGGTCGACCAGCGTTCGCAAGGCCTTGCGGCCGTGTTCGACGAACGCCTGCAGGCGCTGGGCAGCCTCGTCGAGACGCAGGGCGCCGGCATCACCCGGGCCTTCGACGACCGCAGCCAGGACTTCACCAGCCGGATCGACAGCCGGATGAAGACCTTCGCCACCCTCGTCGCCTCGCGCGCCGACGCCCTGGCCGACGCCTTCGACGAGCGTCACGAGGCCTTCGCCGGCCTCGTCGACGAGCGCACCGCCCGCACCATCGCGGCGATGGACGAGCGCGTAAACAAGCAGGCGGCGCTCGCCGAGGCGCATGCCACGGCGCTGGCCCGCGTGCTCGACCAGCGCAACGAGGCGGTGGCCGCGCTGCTCGACAGCCGCAACGCCGCGGTCGCCGAGAACATGCGCCAGCGGACCGAAGCCGCCGCCGGCCTGATCGAGGCCCAGGTCGAGGATCTCGCCCGCCGCCTCGACGGCAGCGCCGAATCCGTCGCCCGCACCATCGCGGGCGGCACCGCCTCCCTCGTCGAGGCCATCGACGGCCGCGGCCGCGCCGTCATCGCGGGGATCGCCGGCCAGACCGACCGCCTGCGCCAGACCGTCGACGGTCCGGCCGCCGCGGTCGCCGCCGCCCTGTCCGAGCGCGGGGACCAGATCGAGCGGGCGCTCGCCGAGCACGGCACGCCGCTGGTCGAGGCACTGAACCAGCGCGCCGACGAGTTCGTCGCCCGCACCGGCGAATCCGCCGCGGCGCTCCGCGCTGCGATCGAGGAGGGCGCGACGCGCTCCACCGCCTCGCTGGCCGAGGCCAACGAGATGCTCGGGCGCAACCTCGGCGGCGTGCTCACCCGCATCGAGGGCGCCAACACCGCCATGCGCGAGCTGGTCTCGGGCGCGACGGGCAATCTCGGCGCGATCGAGCAGGGTCTCGCCGGCCGGGTCGAGCAGATCCAGGCGGCGCTCGGCCAGATCGCCGGCGAGGCGAGCCGCGCCACCGAGGGCGTCTCGACCCAGGTGGTGGCTCTTCGCGAAGTCTCGCAGGGCGTCCTCACCGAGGCGGCGGCCCTCGCCGCCTCCCTCGATGCCCGCAGCCGCAGCCTCGGCGAGCAGACGCAGGCCCATGTCGCGAGCCTGACCGGCGCCGCCGGCTCGATCGAGACGATCGAGGGCCGCCTCGCCGAGACCCTGAAGGGCCGCCAGGGCGAGGTCGAGGGCGTGCTCGCCCGGATCGAGGAGCGCTCGGGAGCGCTGGAGGCGCAGTCGGCCCGGTTCTCGGCCACCGTCGAGGAGACGCTACGCGCCGCCGAAGCCCGCGCCCGGGAGATCGGCGAGAGCCTGTCCCAGGCCGCGATCACCGCCGGCAGCAGCGTCACCGGCGATTTCGAGCGGCTGCGCTCGGGCGCCGACGAGCAGAGCGAGCGCACCGTCGCCGCCGTGAAGGCGACGATCGCCTCGGCCTCGAGCCAGATGACCGAGGCGCTCGGCGCCGCCTCCGCCGGCTTCGGGGAATCGGTCACCGCGATGAACGCGATGGCCGCCGAGATCCGGCGCGAGCTCGACGCCACCCGCGCCGAGATCCAGCGCGGCGTGCTGGAGATCCCGCGCGAGACGCAGGACCAGACCAGCGAGATGCGCCGGGTCGTCTCGGAGCAGATCGAGGCGCTGAACGCCCTCGCCAGCCTGGTCTCGCGCTCGAACCGCGGCGCCGACGTGGTGCAGCCGCAGGTCATGGAGCAGCGCCGGGTGGCCGGAGCCGGCTCGGAGCCGGTGAGGGCCGCCGCCCAGGCCGCGCCCTCCCCGGCTCCGGGCGCCTTCAAGACCGCGCCGACGGCTTCGGCTCCGGCGGCGGCGCGTCCGGCGGCGGCTCCGAGCACGGCTCAGCTCGGCCAGCCGGCCCGTCCGGCCCAAACGACGGCCCGCCCCGGCGGCAACCGCGGCTGGCTCTCCGACCTGCTGACCCGCGCCTCCCTCGACGACGACGAGGGCGATGCTCCGGCCGCCGCCGCCGCGCCGACGGAGGCCGCGTCGGCCGCCAGCCGGACGACGCTCGACAGCATCTCCACGGACATCGCCAAGATGGTCGACCATCAGGCCGCCGTGGACCTGTGGAACCGCTACCGCCGGGGTGATCCGAACCTGTTCGACGGCCGGCTCTACACCGCCCACGGCCGCCAGACCTTCCAGGACCTGAAGCAGCGCTACGGCGGCGACGGCGAGTTCCGCCGGACCGTCGACCGCTACGTCGCCGAGTTCGAGCGCCTGCTCGGCGAGGTCACCAAGAACGACCGCGACAGCAAGCGGGCCGACGCCTACCTCACCTCCGAGACGGGCAAGGTCTACACGATGCTGGCCCATGCCAGCGGACGCTTCGACGGGATCTGAGGGGGAGGCGGGGCGAAAGCCCTGCCGGCCTCACGCAACAGCGATCGAAGGGGGCCGCGATCCACTCGGAGCGCGGCCCCCTTCGATTCCGGGATGCCCCGCCTCAGATCAGGCCCAGCGCCGACAATTCCCGCCGCAGCGCCTCCGGCATCTCGGCGAGGTCGCCGGCGGCGGCGTGGTCGAGGTCGCGGGGGGCGTCGCGCTGGCGCAGGTAGCGCCAGCCCTGGAAGGGCCGGCAGGGCCGCGGCGAGACCGGCTTCACCTCCGGGTCGAGCACGAGTTCGCAGCGGCCGATGCCGTCGGCGCCGGTGAAGGGCTCGATGGCCGTGATGGCCTGCCGGCAGAGCAGCGTGCCCTTGATCACCCAGTAGATCGAGCCCTTGCCCGCGATCTCGCGCTTGCGCTTGGGCACCATGCGGGTGGTGTGGACGGTGCGCGGGATCTGGCCGAGGCGCAGCATTTCGGCACGGTTGTGGGCGATGCGGTCCTCGAGTTCGCCGATCGTGGCGGGTCCGACGCAGAGCTTCAGCAGGTTCAGGGCCATGCCCCGTCTATAGCAGGCGATGCGCCGGGCGGGCGGCCGGCGCGCTCACGAAAACAGCGCGATCTTCTCTTCGATGCTGAGGCGGTCGAGGTCGGCGAAGGCCAGCGCCAGGTCGTCCGCGTCGTCGGCCAGGGCGAGCGCCGGGCGGGGCTGCGGGCCGGCGGCCGGCGGGTCCGCTTCGGCCGGGTCCGGCAGGAAGTCGATGTCGTCCTCCGGGGGCAGGGCCTCGGGCAGCGGCGGGAGCGCTGCGGGCGGGGCTTCGCGCGGCGGCTCCGCCACAAGCGGGGCCTCCTGCCCGAGCGCTGCGGCGATCCGGGCTTCGAGGTCGTGCAGGGTCGCGACGAGGCGGCCGGTGCGCTGGGCCGAGAGGTCCTGGAGCGAGCAGGCCGTGTAGATGACGATGGCACGGCGATCGAGCACGTCGCAGAGCGCCGTGTCGGCCCCCGTCTCGCGCAGGCTCCAGGCCGCCTCCTGCATCGCCTCGGCGGCACTCAGGATCTCGGAGGTCGCCCGCTCGGCGCCCTGCACGAGGGTGTCGAGGGTTTCGGCCCCGCTCCGGCCGTCCTCTCCGTCGGGCAGGGTCATCGCCGCGATCTCGGTGCGGGTGCGGGCGATGCCCTCGGCCATCGCCGCGAGTTCGCCGCGCAGGGCGTCCGGGTCGTCGGCGGTCGCAGCGTCCCGGGTGACGACCTGCTCCAGCCGCGCGATCGCCTGGAGCAGCGTGTCGGTGTCGGCGCCGCGATGCCGGCGGGCGACCTCCGCCAGGAAGAGCCGCCCGCGCTCGGTCTCCGCCAGGGCGGAGGCGATGACGTCGTACTCGGACGCGTCGAGCCGCGTCTGCGAACCGGAACCCACCATAGAACCCACGTCCTCGTCGACCGACAATCCGCGCACGGACCGTGACTTCGGCGCGATCGAGTATGACGGAACGTCTTTAACGGCGGCTTACGGCGGGGCCGGAGCAGCGGCCATGCGCTTCGACGCCTCCGGCCGTCGGCCGCCGGCACGGCCGGGAGATCGTATTTCGCGGTTGGCCGGGGTGAGCCGATCCGCGCGGATCAGGCCCCGTCAGCCGGAGACGGCATGGACGATCGACTGGGAGAGTCGCCGGGCATGACGGGGCTGGGGGGCGGACGGAATGCGACGCCGTCGCGACGGCGGCGGGCTGACGAAGTGGGTGGTGTCAAGGTGGGTTTCAAGACGGAGTACGTTCAGCACCCAGCTGATAACGCTCAACGCCTCAAAAGAAACGAGTATTAAGTCAAGCGGTCAAATGAATGGTCCAGCAGGACCGGGCACTGGAATGAAGGCAACCCGGTCGCCTGGCGACGCTGTATCTCCCGCGAACCACTCATATTGAACTGCCGCCGCAACATCAGCCGGCGGTTCCTTATTCTCCACAATGATAATCTGAATTCCTGCGGAGACCCGCTTGAGGGATTCCCAGAAAGCGGCCTCAACACCCAAGTCGATAGGGCCATCTGCTCCTTTAATCTGAACGCCCTTCTTCTTATAGCTAGTCAGAGGAGAGTCTATTATAGCAAATCCTATATGAGGTAGATTGTTATTAGAGCAATAACGAAGCAATCCAATTATAAATGCTGAATATAGAACAGCACGAACGCCCTTTCCGTGCGATTGGCGTGCCTGTCCATCTACGATAATATCATATTTTTTCGAATCAAATTCGACGCGACCCGTGCCGCTCCATTTCCATTCTCTCAAAACAAACTCTACTTCGTTACAGAACGCTCGCAGTGCTTTCCCGGGCAATGCTTCCCACTCGCGTTTTGCAGGGCGCCGAGATTCAGCAGCACGCTCGATTTCGTCTTTCTTTGCGCGTAGGCCTTCAAGCTGCTCTCGATCACTTCGGGTTGCTTCCAAGTAAATCCGTCGATCTAGAAGTGATTGCAAGCGTTCTACGTTCGTTTGAATTGCAGGCTGAATAATACTGTTCAAACGCGTATTAGCTCGAAGTATATTTTTTTGCGTTGATAGCTTTTCCTCGTTCTGAGCAACTCGGCGGCTTATCAGGCTTGCTACTGCATTTTCGAGGTCAAGGCGTTGTGCGAGAATTTTTGAAGCCTCAGCTCGTGCGGATGCGTAGATGGTTTCACTACTTCCTGCCGCTACATGAGCATGCTCAGGCGTCATCAATTGATCGCACAGTGCGCACTTAATTTCCTGAAGTCCATCAAAGTAATGAGCGCCCTCTGATATAAAATCTAATCGCCCGAGATCGGAACTGTATCTTTCATCCAGAAGCCGATAACGACTAAGAAGCTCCTCGATTGCAATCAATTGAGACTCGGCACGCTGCATATTTTCCGTTGCTGCCTGCCGCTCGTTCATAAGCCCTTCTCGCTCGTCCTCAAACTGTGATAAAGATTCAGCTACGGAGGCAATACTTGCATCAACGCGCTCAATCGTCTCGTCTGGGCTTTCTGCAACAACTTGATCCAGTCGCTGCTCAAGTGGGGTCAGAAGATCAATGATCACATCTAACTGCGCATTCAGCCGCGCCGTAGCTATGTCGCGCCGCTCGGCTGCAACCACGCCCCTATCGTCTTTGCCGGAAAGCATGAACGCGAACATTCGCTCTCGCGCCGTGTTGTCGTAGCTAGGACGTCCCAAAACTGGCGACTGTTCTTCGATTACAGAAACTTCATCGACGACGATGGTCGGCATAAAATTTCTGATGGAAAGACGCTGTGTCTTTCCATCTTTGTTGGCGCGAAGAGTTGCCTCAGGGATTCCAGCAAAAGAAAAAATTACCGAAGTTACATCGATAGCAGTACTCGTTCCATGGCGACGAAACACAATTTTATCGCCCTCGCCAATAATGTCCTTAATCCTGCAGTTATGGGCAGCGAGATCTCCACCAGAGAGATGTCGCATTAAAGTGAGAAAAGCGCCTGCGGTATTTTCAAATTCAACAAAAAGCTGAGAATATGGCTCAGCCTGAGGGATACGCTTGCGCAATTCGTCGGCGCCAAATATATAGTCGATTCAGTGTAAAAGATAACTTTTGCCTGTATCGGACTCTCCAGCGACAATATTCCCAGATGGGAGGAATTGCACTATTGCATCCTCAACATTCAGGCCTCGTAATAAAATGCAACGAAGCTGCAACATGCCTAAAGCTCCAAACCACTTATGGCCGTTATGCGCTCGAACTCTGCGCCCCACCGCCCGATGTTTTCAGCCATATAACGCTCCAACAACAGATCGTCTAAATTTTGAAATTTTGATATAAGCCAACCTGCGCGTTCTCGCAGTAATTCTGCGTAAGCGGTATTTAAAAGTCCCAGAAAAGCAACAGTTAAATTTGTAGAGTTATAAGTTATTCCAAACTTATCAAAGTTTTTAGATAAAAGTTCTCGAGAAAACATTTGATTGAGGCCAGTCTGAATTAAATCGCGCTTAACTAGCAGCTCACTGCTGCGATACGGAACAGCTGGATGTAAACTTTTGGGTCCTCCCAGAACATCACCAGAATGTACTATCAAATAATCATAAGAAATTAGACGTTGCAGATCGCATCTATGGCCATCCGCCGCTGCCAACACAAAAAGAAGCCGTAGCCCGCACTCTAGAGGTGAATTGAACGGTCGATCATAGCGGGGGCGGCCCTTAGCTGCTACTCGCACCATTGGACAAGGCCTTCATTAGCCATCTGATGGCACATGCCCTCGCGATCATTTGCGAGTACATGCGGCGCCAAAGCGTGGCTGCCTAACTGAATCGACTGCGAGCCTTTCACAGTATTAAGAAGACGTTGATAACCCGACGCAGCTATGTCACTATACCAGTGATATAAGCTATTCCCAAACTCATCGAGCAAAGTCTCGAAAAATCTTACATCTGCCATTTGGTCGCGAGCAAGTTCTTTTAGTCCTTCTGTAGAGTAGAAAGTTATTCTAGATCGATCAAATAGTTTCCGATATTTATCAATATGGCTAAACTCTTTGTGTGACAAAACGGGCGCGCCCATCTGTTCGCCGATTACCGCAAACAACTGCGTTACGTATCCAGTCTCGCCGGGCGTGACCTCCGAAGGTGGCGATGGGGGGACCGCGCGGTCAATGAGCGGTGCCCCAAATACAGTTAGGTGATAGCGTGTTTGAGCGTGCTCCTTTAGCAATTCGAGAGGCTGTTTCGCTCTAAAAATACTAAAGTCAAAATTATTAATATACTCTTTTAATTCGACACTAAGATCTACTGGTTGCTTCCGAATTTCATCGCGACAATGCTTGTCCCAATTAGTAATTATAAAACTACGGAGCTTTTCTGGCGCATCAATCAAATCTTGAAACGGCGACGTAACCCCCTTATGGGTCACAAAAACATACTGCTCCGGTACGGTATAGTCGCCTCGATGCGTATAGAAAATCACTTTCCCGATTTCGGCTGCTGCGATTCCAGCGCCTAGGGCTGCACCATAGTGTTTGCACTGGTATAGCCTCCACCGCCGCCTCAGAACTTTTGTCTGATCGAGCCACGCGAGGACATCGCGCCCTTTGTCGCCAGCGCCGCCACGTTGCTGGACCTCGACGATCTCTGGAACCTTTATCGCAAGATAATCGGAGACCCACTCCAGCGTAAATCGCTCGAATTCTGCTGCGCTGAATTGAGCTAGGCGATCAAGCTCACTAACGGGCAACCCAATTCCCAACCCAAGCAAGCGAGCGTTGGCGCCGGGCCAAGGAGTTGGAGATGGAAAGGCTTCAGGAGCACTAGGCTTGTCGTCTACGGCAGATTTCGGCACGGGGTCCCCCAACCCTTCGGCGATATTTTTAGATCAATGGTGACCGCCTCACTGGACTTGTGCCCAATACGCTACCGAATGACAAGGAGCAACGTAGGCAGTCCTATTTAGCGCGGGCTGGGCTGCTAGTGCAATGGACTAGGACCGATCAAAAAGCGTTTCCAGCTTGATTTTGAATCGGCCCGCTCCTCGCGTTGGTGCGTGGGCGCGCTCATATTCATCAACATTGCTGCTTTTACAAGTGTTTCGCCAGTCAATATACTACGGATAGCCTGCGGCCAACGGAGCATCCTCGATATGGCCCCAACATAGCCATAGCCAAACCCACCCCCCACGTGCACACGTCCGGCGCCCTCCCGCCGCCCCGGCCCCGCCGTGCCCCCTGCCCCGCCCCCACCCAGCCCGAGCGACGCGCCGAACGCCCTCCGGCTCGCGCTGCTCTACACCGTGGTCTTCGTCGAGATCGGCATCGCGATGCCGTTCATGCCGGTCTGGCTGAACGCGCTGCATCTCGATGCCGGGCTGATCGGCGGGCTCTTGGCGCTGCCGATCGCGATCCGCATCGTCGCCACCGCGCCGCTGATGGGGCTGATCGACCGGGGGTTTTCCGCGCGCACGCTCCTGCTCGTGGGCAGTCTGGTTCTCGCCGCGACCTACGCGCTGATGCCGGCCGCCGCCGCCGTCGGCTGGGGCCTGCTCGCGGGGCTCATCGCGATCAACGCGGTCGCCGCGGCGCCGCTGGTGCCGAGCATCGACTACCTGACGCTCGCGGCGGTGCGGCGCTCCGCCCAGGCCGAGGCCGGATCGGCGCGGGGGCGGTCCGGCGACGGCCTCTCCGCCCCTCTCTCCCCCCCAAAACCTCACCCCGAGATGCCGGAGCGCGGCGGAGGCCTCGAAGGGTCCTCCCGTTCGCTCCGTGACGTCTGGAAAACCCTTCGAGGCCCGCCGGCGCGGGCACCTCGGGGTGAGGTGGCGGGTGGGGGACGGCGAGCGGCTTCGGAGCCGCTTCGCTCAAGCGTGAGGCGCGCCGAAAAACCCCCGAGATTGGACTATCCGCGGATCCGCATGGCCGGCTCGATCGGGTTCCTGGGGGCGAACCTCGCCGGGGGCGCGCTGCTCGGGTGGCTCGGCGAAGCCTTCGCGGTGCCCCTCCTGCTCACCGGGCTGGCGCTGATCGCCTCGGCCGTCGCCTTTTTCAGCTGGAACGAGGTGGAACACGTGGAAAAGGCGTTCCACCCCACGGCGCGCCCGCGCCTGCCCCGGGTGCTGTGGCTGGCCATCGCCGCGGCGGCGCTGATCCAGGCGAGCCACGCGGCGCTCTACGCCTTCGGCGCCATCGCCTGGAGCACGGCGGGGGTGCCGGGGGCCTGGATCGGCGCGCTCTGGGCCATCGGCGTCGCCGCGGAGATTGTGCTGTTCGCGGTGATCGGAAAGCTGCCGGCGGCCTGGCGCTCGCCGTTCCGGCTGCTGGCGCTCGGCGGGGTCGCGGCGGTGCTGCGCGCCCTCGGCATGGCCCTCGCCGGCGATGGCCTGCCCGCCCTCGCGGCCCTGCAGATGCTCCACGCCTTCAGCTTCGGCGCCACGCATTTCGGGGCGATGAACGCGGTGTCGGCCCTCGCCCCGGACGGCGCCCGCGGCCGGGCACAGGGCACGCTCAGCTCGGCGACGGCGCTCTGCTCGGCCATCGCCACCCTGGGCTGCGGCATCGTCTATCGCAGCGCCGGGCCGGCGACGACCTTCGCCCTGATGGCGCCGATCGCCCTGGCCGGCCTCGGCCTCGTCGGGCTCGGCCTGCAGGCGCGGCGTTCGTCGGCACGGGCCTTGGCCCCGTAGCATTGGCCGGGAGCGCATCCCGGCATGCGCCGGGTCTATCCGCGGCATATGCCAGGGCCGGCATCGGGCAAGACACGCTTTGGTCACCATGATGCCCTCAGATGGGCGCTCATCCGCGTCCCGCGGGACCGAATCGGAGTGTTTTTCGTGCTGATCGAAGCCGGCACAGCCAACCCCGACGCGGCCGGCGCCGACATCGCCGGCGAGCGCGTGGCCCTGCGCGGCCGCTGGACCGCCGACCAGGGCCCCGGCGTCGAGCGCAGCGCCGCCGCGATCCTCGCGCACGGCGCAGCGCAGGCGGTCCTGATCGACCTCGCCGGCATCACCCGGCTCGACACGCTCGGCGCCTGGGTGCTGGAGCGCACCCGCGCCGAGATCGAGGCCGCAGGCGGCCGCCTCGCCTATGCCAACCCACGGGCGGAACACAGGATTCTGCTCGGCGAGGTGGCGCTCCGCCCGGCCGATCCGCCGGCGAAGGAGCGCGTCGGCCGCGTCTTCGGCGCCCTCGATGCGGTGGGCCGCAACGTCGTTTCCACAGGCCGCGAGATCCTCGCCGGCCTGTCCTTCCTCGGCGAGGTCATCGCCGCGATCGGCCGGGTGGCGGCGCGGCCCTCGAGCTTCCGCTTCACCGCGCTGGTCAACCAGCTCGAGGCCATCGCCTTCCGCGGTGTGCCGATCATCGCGCTGATCTCGTTCCTCGTCGGCGGCATCGTCGCGCAGCAGGGCATCATCCAGTTGCAGCGCTTCGGGGCGCAGAGCTTCGTCGTGAACCTCATCGGCATCCTGGTGCTGCGCGAGCTCGGCGTGCTGCTCACCTCGATCATGGTGGCCGGCCGCTCCGGCTCGGCCTTCACCGCCGAGATCGGCTCGATGCGCATGCGCGAGGAGGTCGACGCGCTGCGGGTCATGGGCCTCGACCCGATCGAAATCCTGATCGTTCCCCGTATCTTAGCCCTGATGATCGGCCTGCCGATCCTCGCCTTCCTCGCCAACCTCGCGGCACTGGCCGGCGGCGGCGTCACCGCGCTGATCTATGGCGGCCTGACCGTCGACGGCTTTCTCTCGCGGCTGCAGGCGGCGGTGTCCGAGCACCATCTCTGGGTCGGCCTCCTCAAGGCGCCGTTCATGGCGCTCACCATCGGCATCATCGCGACGATCGAGGGCTTCGCCGTGGAGGGCTCGGCCGAGTCGCTCGGACGCCACGTCACCGCCTCAGTCGTCAAGTCTATCTTCATGGTCATCGTGCTTGATGGATTGTTCGCGGTGTTCTTCGCCGCGGTCGAATTCTGAGCGAAATCAGCGCCTTGAACGCCGAACCCAACGGCATCGCAGCTTCACCCGAGGCCGCCCTGCGGGGCGCCTCGCCGGAATCGGGACACATCGTGACGTCTTCTCCTCGCCAACCGGGCCGGGACGCCATCATCCGCGTGCGCGATCTCGTGGTGGGATTCGGCGCGCGCGACGTGATGAAGGGGCTCGACCTCGACATTTATCGCGGTGAGATTCTGGGGTTCGTCGGTCCCTCGGGGCAGGGCAAGTCGGTGCTCACCCGCACCATCCTCGGCCTCGTCACCAAGCGCTCCGGCACCATCGAGATCTTCGGCGAGAACGTCGACGGGCTGACGCTGGCGCGCCGCCGCGAGCTCGAGAAGCGCTGGGGCGTGCTGTTCCAGCAGGGCGCGCTGTTCTCCGGCCTCACCGTCAAGCAGAACATCCAGATGCCGATGCGCGAGCATCTCGACCTGTCCGAGCGCCTGCTCGACGAGTTCGCCCGGCTCAAGATCGAGATGGTCGGCCTCAAGCCCGACGCCGCCGACAAGCTGCCCTCCGAACTCTCCGGCGGCATGATCAAGCGCGCGGCTTTGGCCCGCTCCCTGGCGCTAGATCCCGAGATCCTGTTCCTCGACGAGCCGACCTCCGGCCTCGATCCGATCGGCGCCGGCGAGTTCGACGAGCTCGTCGCCACGCTCAAGCAGACGCTCGGGCTCACGGTCTTCATGGTCACGCACGATCTCGACAGCCTCTACACCGCCTGCGACCGGATCGCGGCCTTGGGCGACGGCAAGATCATCGCCGAGGGCCCGATCGAGGCGATGCTCGCGAGTGACCACCCCTGGCTGCGCTCTTACTTCCACGGCAAGCGTGCCCGGGCGATCGTGCCGAACCCCGCCAAGCAGAACCGGAATGCGGTCCATGCGTGAGCGCACCCTGCGTGCCGACGCGCACGCCACATTCGCCGCCCATCGTGAAAAGGCCTGACCGATGGAGACCCGTGCCAACTACGCCCTGATCGGCGCCTTCACGATTGCCGTCGTGCTCGCCGGCTTCGGCTTCGCATTCTGGCTGCATGGCGGCTCCCGCAGCGATACGGCCCAAGCGATCCGCATCGTTTTTTCCGGCAGCGTCGGCGGACTCGCCAAGGGCTCGACCGTGTCGTTCAACGGCATCAAGGTGGGCGAGGCCACGGACGTGCACCTGCTGCCGCAGGACCCGCGCCGGGTCGTCGCCACCGTTGAAGTGCTGCCGACGACGCCGCTGCGCGCCGACACCCGCGCCCGGCTCGACTCGGCGATGCTCACCGGCGTCTCGCAGATCTCGCTGTCCGGCGGCAGCGCCGACGCGCCGCCGCTCAAGGCCGGCGCCAACGACACGATGCCGACCATCTTCGCAGATTCCTCCGACATCCAGGACATGATGGCTGCCGCCCGCCAGATCGCACAGCGGGCCGACGACATGCTGCAACGTCTCGACAAGGTGATCGCCGGCAACGAGGGCGCCATCAACCGCACGCTCGCCAACGTGGAGACCTTCTCGAAGACGCTTGCCGATGCCGGCCCGGCCATCGGCGCGCTCGTCCAGGCGATCGACGGCCAGAAACTCAACCGGGTGATCGACAACGTCGACCGCTTCTCCACGGCGATGGCGAATTCGAGCCCGAACATCGAGGCCGGCCTCGGCGACGCCCGCACGATGATGGCCAAGCTCAACGCCTCGGCCGACAAGATCGACGCCGTGCTCGCCGGGGCCCAGGGCTTCCTCGGCTCGGCCTCGGGCCAGCAGGGCTCGTCCACCTTCGCAGAGATCCGCGAGGCCGCGATCTCGGTCCGCGACGCCGGCAAGGCCTTCCGCCTGCTCTCGGAAAACCTCGACAAGCGCACCGCCACCATCTCGACGAGCGTGAGCCGTCTCAGCGGGTCGAGCCGCCGCGAGGTCGAGGCGCTGGCGAGCGACGGCCAGCGCACGCTGAACACCCTCAGCCGTGCCGCCAAGAGTCTGGAGCGCGACCCGTCGCAGGTGATCTTCGGCGGAAAGCCGTCGTTGCCGGAATACAACGGTGGACGCTGAACACAACCGTAGCGGACGAATGTGCCGCGCCGCACGGGCACCGGAAGAGCTTTGCCGTAGTTTGACCCCGGTGGGCCGCCTCCCGGCCCGGAGACACGACGTGTTCGCGCTGATGACGACGGCCTCGACTTCCGGCACAGCCGCGACCCGGCGCGTCTCCGCGCGGTTCCGGCCTGCCGGCCTCGCCCTGGCGGCGGTGCTGAGCTCGGGCCTCGCCGGCTGCGGCGGCGGCGCCACGCCGCTGACCTTCGACCTCGCGGCCTTGCCGGGCAACGCGCGTCCGGGCGGCGCCACCCGCGCCATCGTCGTCGCCGAACCCATCGGCCTGCAGCCGCTGGAGGCCGACCGCATCCTGGTGCGCGAGCCGAACGGCTCCCTCTCCTTCGTCGGCGGCGGGCAATGGTCCGACCGGCTGCCGCGCCTGATCCAGACGCGCATCATCCAGAGTCTTGAGAATTCCGGCCGCCTGCGGTCGGTCACGCGCCCGGGCGACAAGGTGGTCTCGGACTACCAGCTCGTCAGCGAGATCCGTGAATTCGACATCGCCGCCGGCTCCCGCGAGGCGGTGGTCGACATCTCCGCCAAGATCGTCGCGGAAGGCACCGGCAAGGTGGTCAACGCCCGGGTGTTCTCGGCCCGTGTCCCCGTCCCCGCTGTCGACGCGGCGAGCGCTGCAGCCGGCCTCGACGCGGCGCTGGGTCAGGTACTCGGTGACGTGGTGCGCTGGGTGAATTCGGGGCGGTAGTTTTCCGTCGGGGCTCTCAATCGACGCCTATCACGTAGCCGGCTCGTGCCGGCAGATCATGCAGAGCGCGTCCCAGAGTTCGAAGGCGAGAGCGCCCGCGATGATCCTGGCGCGGGTCAGCGCCTCGTCGTCGTCCGAGGCGTCGATCTCGACCATGGTGGCGCCCTGCCCTTCGCGGTCGAACACGATGGCCCGGTAGCCGGGAATCCAGCGGCGAGGGTCGTCGGACTCGGAGCGGGGAACGTCGCGCGGCATGGATCCCGTCAGGCTCGGGGCAGGAGCGCTACAGCGCGCTCCGCCGAAGTAGCAACGGCATCGGGCACGGCTCCAAAGGAGGCTCCAAGGGGGCTCGCTGCCGCCGCCGGCCCGTTTCAGGGCAGGCGGTTCCGTACGGTACCAAAACGTATCATATCATACAACGAAGGCCGGTCGTCCCGGGTGCGGGCCGGCGGTGCGGATGGCGCCACCCTGCCCTTCAGGATCGCACGGCGCAGCGGGTCCGAATAGTACAGGTGGACGACGGCCGAGAGCGCCAGCGTGGCGAGCGTCGCCGTCGTGGCCGTGAGCCAGGGCCAGTCCGCGGCGCCGGCCCCGCCGAGGATCACCCTGTCGAGCCCGTTGATGGCCGCGTAGACCGGCGTATGCAGCAGGTAGACCTCGAACGAGATCCGGCCGAGCACCACGAAGGGACGCGAGACCAGCGGGCCGCGCCGGATCGCGGCGCCAAGCAGGACGAGGGGTGCCCAGAACAGGACGGTGAGTCCGTTATGGGCAATCGGCTCGGGCAGGAGCGGCAGCAGCAGGCTCAGCAGCGCCATCGCGACGGCCATGGCCGCGACGAGCCAGAATATGGGGATCGTGACCCTCTGCCAGAGCACGTAGAGCAGGAGCCCGGCGATGAATTCCGGCAGGCGCAGCAGGGGAAAGAACTTGACGAACTGCGCGGCGAGGACCGGGCCGGTGCCGGCCGGGTCGATCAGCGAGCCGCCCTCGCCGTAGGCGAGCCAGACCGCCATCGCCGCCGCCGCCGTCCCGCACCAGAGCGCGAGGGTGGCGAGGGTCGCGGCCAGGGGCCGGCGCAGCACGACCGGCAACAGCAGCGGGAACAGGACGTAGAAGAACAGCTCCGTCGAGATCGACCAGGTCGGACAGTTCAGCGAGCAGGCCGCCCCCGGCACCCAGGCATGGAGGCCGAGCGGCGCGAGCACGATCCCCGACAGCAGCAGCTCCCGCAGCGGTTCGGCCGATTTCGCCGCCCAGCTCAGCAAGAAGGGCAGGCTGATCGCGAGGGAGACGAGGTAGACCGGAACGATCCGGGCGATCCGGGCGCGCCAGAACCGGGACAACACCCGGCGGTCGCCGAGATCGACCTGCGCGTAGCTGTGGGCCAGGACGAAGCCGGAGAGCAGGAAGAAGAACGTCACCCCGGAATAGCCCATCAGGATGGCGTCGATCTTCCGGTAGTCGTGAAAGTAGAAGGCGTCGAAGTGGAAGAGCAGCACGTAGGCGGCCGCGACGAAGCGCAAAGCGGTGAGCGCGTGCAGTGGTTCGGCCCGCACGTCCGCGGCCCGCACCGGAGCCTGCGGGCTCCGCCGGCTGCAGCCGAGGGGAAGGGCGTGGTCCATGACCTGTCCTGCTTCGGCACAGATGCCGGGAGAGGACGGGGCCGTCGCAGGAACCGTGCGGAACGACCGCAAGATTCGGCTTCGTTCCGGCCGGACTCGGATTAGGGTTTACGCTGGCCGTATCCCAATGTGCATCGATCTGGGCCGACGATCGGGATCGATGCGTTCGGCGGACGGCCGCCGTCGCGCAGGCAGACGACGATGAGCGACCTTCATCGCCGTCTGGTATTACTCCATCACCGCCGCCTTCATGATCACTACCATGGTGGCGCGGCCGGGCGCGGCCCCGACGCAGCGCACGGCATGCGGGCGGTCGCAGCGGTAGCGCAGGGTCTCGCCGGCCCGCGCCCGCAGTGTCTCACCCGAGACGTCGACCTCGAAGGCGCCCTCGATCACCGAGAGCGATTCCACCGAACCGCGCTGGTGCGGATCGGAATCGAGCACGCCGCCGGAATCGGCGGTGACGTCGTACCATTGCAGCCACTCGACGGTCTTGATCCAGCCGATGATGGCGAGCCGGACCTTGCCGTCCTCGGAGACCAGGATCGGCGTGTCCGCCCGCGAGGTCTTCTCGATGAAGGGCTCCTCGTCGGAGGTGGCCAGCACCCGCTCGATCGAAACGTCGAGGGCCTGGGACAGGCGCCAGATCGTGGCCAGTGTCGGGTTGGTCTCGTTGCGCTCGATCTGGCTGATGATCGACTTCGCCACTCCCGATTGCTCGGCGAGTTCCGAGAGCGAGAGATTATAGGCCTTGCGCAGCCGCTGGATGGTCTTGCCGAGCTGCCCCGACAGCACCTGCGCGCCGAGATCCCTCGCGCGCCCCTTGTCGAGGCTCGTCGCCGTGTCCTGCATGGTCTCCGTCCGCCGCAACTCACCGGTCATCCGCACGAGCATGTCCATCAAAAGCAAACGCTGGGCGGGCGCAACCTGGCGGGAGCGAATCCTGCCCTATCGCCAGAGGGCGTGGAAGTGGTGGACCGGGCCGTGCCCCTGCCCGACCGAGACGCTGTCGGCTCCGCGGATTGCGGCGGTGACGTAGGTCTTGGCGCGGGCCACCGCGTCGGCGAGTTCGAGTTTTCCGGCGAGGCCCGCGGCGACCGCGGCCGAGAGGGTGCAGCCGGTGCCGTGGCTGTTGGTGGAGACGATCCGCGGGGCGGCGAAGCGGCGCAGCGTGCCGTCGGAGACGACGAGGTGGTCGACGCTCTCGTTGCCCTCGGCATGGCCGCCCTTGATCAGCACGGCGCGCGCCCCGACGGCCAGGATCTTCCGCGCCTGGGCGACGGCCTCGTTCTCGGTCGTCGCCGCGCTTTCGCCCAGCAGCGCGGCGGCTTCCGGCAGGTTCGGGGTGATGAGCGTCGCGAGCGGCATCAGCTCGTCGCGCAAGGCCGCCACCGCCTCCTCCGAGATCAGCCGGTCGCCGCTGGTGGCGACCATCACCGGATCGAGCACCACCGGCAGGTCGCCGGCATAGCGGCGCAGGCCCTCGGCCACGGCGCGGATCGTGGCCGGCTGCGAGAGCATGCCGATCTTGATCGCCCTGACGTCGAGATCCGAAAACACCGAGTCGAGCTGCGCGGTGACGAAGTCCGGCGGCACGTCGTGGATGCCCTGCACCCCGCGGGTGTTCTGCGCGGTCAGCGCCGTGATCACGCTGGCGCCGTAGACGCGAAGCGCCGCGAAGGTCTTGAGATCGCCCTGGATGCCGGCGCCCCCGCTCGAATCCGAGCCGGCGATGGTGAGCGCGATCGGGGTGGCCATCGGCATTTCCTCTATAACCAGCGGTCCTGACGGCCGACGCCGTCAGGACCGTCCGCCGCATGAGCGGCGACGCGCATTCGCGCTTGCCAACGTCCGACAGTATCGAAACTTTCGGCCGTTGGTATCAGCTCTTGGTCCCGCGCGCATTGAGCGCCGCATCGATGCGCGCGCGCAAGTCGCGGGCGGATGTCTCGGTGGAGCTCCCCTTGAACAACGCCGAGATCAGCGCCACGCCGTCGGCCCCGGCGGCGATCACCTTGGCCACGTTGCCGGCATCGATCCCGGCGATGGCGCCGAGCGGCAGGCCGGCGCCGCGCGCGAGGCGGGCGCGAAACACGAGGCGCTGCAGCCCGTCGAGCCCGACCGGCGCATCCGGGTTGTCCTTGCTCGTCGTGGCAAAGACGCCGCCGATGCAGGCATAGTCCACCGGCAGCCGGTAGAGCTCGTCGGCCTGCGTCCCGGTCTTCACCGTGAGCCCGACGATGGCCCGCGGCCCGAGCAGCCGCCGCGCCTCCTCCGGATGCAGGTCGCCCTGGCCGAGATGCACGCCCTCGGCGCCGGCCGCGAGCGCCAGGTCGACCCGGTCGTTGACGAGCAGCGGCACCCGGCCCGCGACCGCCGCGTGGATCGCGCGGATGCGCGCCAGCGCGGCGCGCGCATCGTCCAGACGCTTGTCGCGGTATTGCAGCAGCGTGCAGCCGCCGGCCACCGCCTGCGCGGCGAGGTCCGCGAGCCGCGCGCCGTCGCCCCCGAGCACGCCGACGTCGAGGAGGCCGTAGAGGCGCAGGTCGACCGGGCGCGACACGCCCGGACGCGTCCCGATCGGGCCGCCGATCACGCGCGACCCCGCCGAACCCCGGCGGGCCTGACGATTTTCATGAGGTGTTCCGTTCGCTCTTTCAGTCCGCATCCGCCGGGAGCGGCCGCGTGGGACGTGCGTCCCGCCCGTCCCACGCCGTCCCAGGCGGGTTCTGATTACGCGCAGCGGATCGGTTCGTCGATGATCCGATCATATGGCAATCCGCGCGGTCGGCGGCGAGATGCGTGGGCTCGCGTGGCGGCGACATGATGCGAACGCGGACGCAATCGCGTCGAGTGATCGAAATGTGCCCCCTAGCCGACGTTGAGAACTTCTGCTTCTGGGCAGTCTGCTGAGGTCAGCGGTCAAGCAGACGAGGTTGGCCTCTAGCGGTCGTTCGGAATGCTGGGTTCATGACCTGCGCTTGGACCTGAATCCAGCAACCCTGCGCCGCACCAACATCTACAAACCTGCTCGCAGGGCGTCGAAGGAAGTGAGCTGGGTTAGCGCTGGCGCGCTTGGCGCTCACCACTACAAGCCCTGAATGGTCAGCTCGAACGGAAGAACTGTCAGCATGAATGCTGTCAGCCTCGCTGAAGGTGGATTTTGGCCGAACCACAACAAAGCCGAGCATCGCAGATATGCGGGCTCGACTCTGACTGCTACGGTCAAACGATCGGGGGATCGAATGACGTATAAGAAATTGGCGCTCGACGCGCTCACTGTGAACAGTGCCAACGATCGCCACGGCGAACTTGAGAATGAAACAGCAGCCATCGGTTGGTTGTTCACCAATCACGAAAAGGCCATGCGCGCATTGGCGAAGGACCTCGCGGAGACCGGCGAGGTTTACGAGCCGCCATTGGTTTGGCTGAATAGCGACGCATACATCGTCTTCGATGGTAACCGGCGCGTCACCTGCCTCAAGCTCATCGCCCGGCCGAAGCGCGCGCCGAGTGTGGAACTTCAGGCCTTTTTCAAAGGCTTAAAGGAGAGTTGGAGCGGCACCTTCCCTACGAGGCTGGAATGTCAGATCGAGCCCGATCGCGAGCGCATTGACGACATTCTGCTGCGCCGACACACGGGCACGCGCGGCGGCGTCGGGCGAAATCCCTGGACAGACCGGATGACGGCGACATTTGTCGAGCGGTCGGGCAAGGGCGGCGGGGTCAACGTCGCGGACGACATCGAAAAGCGGCTTCAAGCTGCGGGCGCGCTGCCGGCAAGAAAAATACCGTGGTCGACGGCCAATCGGCTCTTGGCCTCCGAAGGCCTGCGCAATCGCGTTGGAATAAGCGTTACGCGCGGTAAGCTACAACTCACCCACAACGAAAGCCTGGTCCTTCCGATCTTCCGGCGTGTGGCGGAGGACCTAGCCACCCGTAAGGTGGTCCTCGGTGATCTCTGGGATAACGAAGGCAAGGTCGCCTATCTCGACCGTCTAGAGGCCGAGGGCGTATTGCCCTTGCCGCCGCTCCCCTCTCCGGGCGCCGGCTCCAGCATCCCACCAAATCCCAATCCCGGTTCAGATCCAAATGTTGTACCACGCCCCGGTCCGGGCGGCCCCACCGCAGCTCCGTTCGCCCCGCAACCGCCGGCTCCGAAGCCGAGCAAGCGCACAACCCTAATTCCTCAAGTCAACCATGCAGTGGTCTGGCAGGCCCACGTCCAGCGTCATCGCCAGATCTGGGAGGAATTGCAGTTCAAGTTGCAGCTGCACGACCACCCCAACGCGATCGCGGTGCTTTTCAGAGTCCTGTTCGAGTTGTCGATCGACAACTATATCACCCGCACCAACCTCACCGCCGTCCATTCGAACGACCTGCTGAAGAATAAGGTCAAAAAGGTCGGCGCCGATCTTGAAGCCAAGAAGAAGATCGACGGGAAGTACGCTAGCCTGATCCGCAAGCTCGACAACGCCGACGGCCTATTCTCGATCGACACGATGAACCGCCATGTACATTCGCCCGAATTTGCGCCTTCGCCCAGTCATTTAACGGCCCTCTGGGACCAAGCATCGCGGCTCATCGTCGTCTGCCTCAACGCCTAGGCGAGCTCATGAACGAAGAGCTCCGGAGCATCCCAGAACGTATCCTCGGTCTAGCGAGAGCGGCCCTCACGCAGGCCAACCAACACGCTGTCTTCATGGACCCCGGAAGCGAGCACTGGCCATTGATGTCGGTGCTCAATACGGCCCACGCCGGAGAGCTGTTCCTCAAAGCCATCATCGCCACAGAGCATCCGCTGCTAATATTCAAGGATATTGTGACCCTAGATGACAAAAACGCAGACGAGCTTGACATCCAGCGGTTGTTGGCACGTGGCCGGACGCACGACTTTGAGAAGCTGCCACAGGTTCTGTGGGCGACCACAGGCCTGAGAATTCCCAATCCTGAGTGCTACGAGCGCCTACGCCAAGCACGCAACGCGATCCAACACTTCTGCCCGCCGGATGTGTGCGACCTCAGCGCACTATCGCTGGAATTTATCTACACAATCCTCGATCCTCTAATCGCCTGCCGATTTGGTATCTACGCCATCGAACATCACGAAGATCACAACTTAAGCTATGACTATGTTGTGTCCTGTTTGCTCCGCCGGGAACTGCGCTTTTCGATCCCCAACGATTTCGCGGTGACCGAGATTGATCTCAATGAGGAGATTGGCGAAGCATCCACTGATTACCGCTCTTGGTTCCGCGGGGCGCTCACGTCCATAGGCAAGGTCGATCTGCTCGAAACATAACATCCGCTTCCGTCAGCCAACCACCGCGCCTTGTTTATCTAGTTGTTTAGGAGCTGCCTGCAACTTTTACGAAACCGCAGACGGCCAGACACCCTGATATAAGCTGACGAACCCGCATCAGCAATTGCGAACAACCGTCAGACCATATAGAACAACTTGTCTGTCCCCAGGCTATTACCGATTATTTATCTTTGGCGAAGCTCTCGATGAACGTTATGATTCTATTTTTTGGCTTCGGGATTCCTGTTTCCTGAAGCGAGAGAGGCTCAATCTCATTTCGTTCTGGGCCATGACAATTTCTGCCATCCCGTCACCATTGAACCAGTATATGAAATTGACTGAATTACAGTCCGGATTATCGTCACTGAACGCGGCAAAGCCAGAAAGCAGAATTTCACGCGCCGCGTCGTCCTCTTGGAAGTCGAACCATTCGAGCGCATACCAATACTGAGCGAACCCGGTGTGAAGCATGCGCTCGTGGTGCGCCAAGCCCCAAAATGGTTTGAGCCCGATCAGTTTCATGTCTGGAAGCCAGGTTTTGGCTGCTTTAAGCCTAGCTGCAGACTTGCACGTTTTCCCAATCTTGTAGAGACCGTGGTTCTCAATCACGTAGACGAAACCCGGATCAACACGGTGAAGCCGCCAGACTGGCATGATGGAGCCGACTGCCTCGAACATCAATCTTTCCTACGACGTGAAATGCGACGGTCGCTAAACATGCATTTTAGAACAAATAATGAACATCTGTCGAGCAAGCTTTCCCTTAGTCAACAGGCGGACATATCGTGGGACCCCGCAAAGTGGTCGTCTGTCAGAAGCCAAACGAACGTCTGGTTTTTTGATTCTGCTTCCCAGAAGCAGACGGGCGAAAATCAACCCAACTCGGACGGTCGGAGCGGGTACCAAGAGTCAGATTCTTACCACCAGACCGTTGTCATGACGCGCTGTCTCTTTCGACCGGCCGGCACCCACTCGCTCGGAAAGCGCTCCAGACGGCGCGAGCGTGGCGGGTGAACCCCATGAAACGCCGCCCGCCGTTGACGATGGAGGCCGTGCTGCCGCACTAGCAGCGGAACGTTTTGGAGGCCGTCCAAAGCGATTCCAGGACGAGGGCGATTCCGTGCGCTCGCCACCGCGACAGGAGCCCTTCGGCCGCATGACGGGCGCGATCACGAGCGCGGATCCGCGCACGGTTTCCAGCGCGTCCTCGGTCGGGCTCGTCGCGGTCATCATAGCTGCGACCGGCGGGGAGCCGCGGGCGCTCACCGTTCAGGTCGCGGGCCAGGCCGAGGGCCGGGGGACGGGGCTGCCGGCGGGCCCTCTCGTGCCGGAGCACGCCACCCTGGAGCGCGGCCTGCGCGCCTGGGTCGAGCGCCAGACCCAGCAGCGCCTCGGCTATGTCGAGCAGCTCTACACCTTCGGCGATCGCGACCGGAAGGCGGCCGGTCCCGAGGCCGTGCATCTGCTCTCGGTCGCCTATCTCGCCCTGGTGCGGGAAGCCCGGGCGGCGGGCGGCGCGGCGCCCGATGCCGAGCCGAATGCCGCCCCCACCTGGCGCAACTGGTACCGCTTCCTGCCCTGGGAGGATTTTCGCGAGGGGCGGCCGGCCGCGCTCGGCGCGATCGAGCCGCGCCTCGCCGCCTGGATCGCGCAAGCGGCGGACGCCAAGCTGCGGCGGCAGCGCGAGGACCGCGTCGGCCTGAATTTCGGCGGCACCTGGAACGAGGAGCGGGTGCTGGAGCGCTACGAGCTACTGTTCGAGGCCGGCCTGATCCCGGAGGCGCAGGGCCAGGCCGGCACGGCGGCCGCCTCCGGCATCGCCACGACCGGCCAGCCCATGGCGCTGGACCACCGCCGCGTACTCGCCACCGCGATCGGGCGGCTGCGCGGCAAGATCAAGTATCGCCCCGTGGTGTTCGAGCTGATGCCGCCGGCCTTCACGCTGCTGCAGCTGCAGAAGACCGTCGAGGCGCTCTCGGGCACCCGCCTGCACAAGCAGAATTTTCGCCGGCTCGTGGCGCAGCAGGGGCTGGTGGAGGAGACCGACGGCGTCACCAGCGGCGCGGCCGGCCGCCCGGCCCGGCTCGTGCGCTTCCGCCGCGAGGTGCTGCTGGAGCGCCCGGCCCCGGGCGTGCGGCTGACGCCGTCGCGGCGTCCGGCCTGAGACCCGGGACCGGCGGCCCCGGGCGTCCTCACTTCTTCCGCGGCGCGCGGGTCTTCTTGGCCGGGGCCTCCTCGACGGGAGCGGATTCCACCACCGGATCGGGGACCGCCTTGCGGCGCTGCTGGCCGAGGCCGAGGGCGCGGGCCAGTTCCGAGCGCTGCTCGGAATAGCTCGCCGAGGTCATCGGATAATCGGGGTTGAGGCCCCATTTCGCGCGGTACTGCTCCGGGGAGAGCCCGCGCAGGGTCAGGTGCCGGCGCAGGGTCTTGTAGGGTTTCCCGTCCTCGAAGCTGATCAGGTATTCGTGCGAGACCGAGCGCTTCACCTCCTGGCTGGTCGCCTTGGCCGGCGCGGCGTCGGCGGCAGGTACGGCGGCGGAGACGCCGCAGATCGCCACGTGGACGTCGCCCAGGAGCTTGGCGAGGTCGGCGCTCTGTACATGGTTGTTGCTCACATACGCAGAGACGATGTCGGCGGTGAGGGTGACGAGTCTGGCCGTTTCGGCGCTTGGTTCACTCATGTCTGACCTGCCATCGGTGTCGCTTGAAAAGATCGACCGAACGGTATGCCCGGCTTCGGCGAGGGGCAAGATCTCCAAACTGTAAAATCAAGCACTCGAATGAGAAACCTGGCGGCGAATGCTCGCAAAATTCGATTTTGCACAACTGGTACCGGCGGCCGCGCCTAAAAACCAAGTGTCGGCAAGCGATTGGATCGGCGGCGGGGTTATGTTGAACGAACCGTTGATTACAAGCGCGGCAATGCCGCAATCCGTCGAAAAGCTACGGTCTTGCAAGATCTTGAGCAGAATTGGGCTGCCCGGTCGCGTGCATTTGCGCGCGCCGTCCCGCCGGCCGGGCGAGGGGTGAGGCGCACGGCGCGGCAGGCCGGGGCGGCCGGCCGGCGACGGCGGAGGATATCCTGTGGATTCTACGCAGTTCTTGCTGAGACGGCGGATCTCGACGGCCGTCATCTTCGGCCGATCGGTGATGATCCCGACCGATCTCGGGGGCTACACGGCGGCCAGCCGAAACGGCCGGTCCGCCCCCGTCTTTGCGCGGCGATAACGGGGGAAGACTTGTCGTCCCCCCGGGGAAACACTGGCCTCAGGCGAGGCCGAGCATCAGCCCGATGTTCTGCACGGCGGCGCCCGAGGCGCCTTTGCCGAGATTGTCGAGCCGGGCGACGAGCACGGCCTGGGGCTGCTCCCCCGAGCCGAACACGCGCAACTCGAGCCGGTCGCTGTCGTTGAGGGCCTCGGGCTCGATGCGCTCGCGGTGCGCGCCCTCGGCCGCCCCGGTCACCACGTCGACGAGGCCGGCGCCGTCGTAATGCGCGGTCAGCGCCGCCTCGAGATCGGTGGCGGAGGGGCGTCCGGGCAGGGTGTCGAGGTGGAGCGGGATGCTCACCAGCATGCCCTGCCGGAAAGCTCCGACCGAGGGGATGAAGATCGGCCGCCGCGTCAGGCCGCTATAGACCTGCGTCTCCGGCAGATGCTTGTGACCGAGCCCGAGCCCGTAGAGCAGGAACGGCTCCCCCTCCCCGCGCTCGTAGCTCTCGATCATCGTGCGCCCGCCGCCGCTATAGCCGCTGACCGCGTTGATGCTGACGGGATGGTCGGCCGGGATCAGCCCGGCCGCGATCAGCGGCCGCAGCAGGGCGATGGCCCCGGTCGGGTAGCAGCCGGGGTTGGCCACGCGGCGCGCGGCGCGGATCGCATCCCCCTGCGCCCGGTCCATCTCCGGAAAGCCGTAGGCCCAGCCGGGCGCGACCCGGTGCGCGGTGCTGGCGTCGAGGATTTTGGGGCCGCCGCCGGGCAGGGCGTCGGCCATGGCGACGGTGTCGCGCGCGGCGTCGTCCGGCAGGCACAGCACGACGCAGTCGACATCGGCCAGCAGGGCGCGCTTCACCGCCGGATCCTTGCGGCTCTCGTGCGGGATGCTGACGAGGTCGACCCGGCCCTCGCGCTCCAGGCGCTCGCGGATGCCGAGCCCGGTGGTGCCGGCCTCGCCGTCGATGAAGACCTTTGGCATCGTGGAAGCGCTCGTCTCGGACATCGTCACCCTCGGCGAGCACGTGGAATCCCGGCCGCTGCGAGTCAATGACGCAGCGGGCATGACGGGACCGTGACGCGTCGGCTGTGGACGTGGCGACTTGCCCCGGAACGCCCCCGCGGCCCTTCGGTTGACCCTCCGAAAAAAGCGTTCGGAGACACCCGATGGCAGCCACCGCGAAGAAGACCGACCCGAAGCTCTGGGACAAAGTGAAGGACGAGGTCACCGCCTCCGACAAGGGCGGCAAGCCCGGCCAGTGGTCGGCCCGCAAGGCCCAGATGGCGACGGCCGAATACAAGAAGAAGGGCGGCGGCTACGCCGGCGCCAAGGCGAAGGACAACCACCTCAAGCAATGGACCGAGGAGAAGTGGGACACGAAGTCGGGCCGCGAGAGCGGCGAGACCGGCGAGCGCTACCTGCCCGAGGCGGCGCGCGAAAAACTCTCCGATGACGAATATGCCCGCTCCACCGCCAAGAAGCGGGCGGACGGCGCCAAGGGTAAGCAGCACTCGGCCCAGCCAAAGGACGTCGCCCGCAAGGCGGCCTCGGCCCGCCGTTCGGCCCGTGGCGACGGCCCGACCAAGGCGGAGCTCCTGAAGCGCGCCAAGGCGAAGGACATCAAGGGCCGCTCCAGCATGAGCAAGGGCGAGCTGGAGCGGGCGCTCGGGGCGTGACGTCGGAGGTTTCGATCGGGCGTGGCGCGGCGTAACAGGGCGTCGGACGAAGGGCGGGGCGTGATCCCGCCTGCGACGATTGGGGCGAACCTTTGAACCGAGCGCGTACGACGCTGAAGGCTCTTCTCTCGGCCCTGGCGCTGACGGGCGCGGCTGGATCGGCGCAGGCCGCGGCCCTCACCGTCGTCGCGGTCGGGGCGAGCAACACCTCCGGCTGGGGCGTCGGCGAGGCCGCGGCCTATCCGGCCCGGCTCGAGGCCCTGCTGCGGGAGCGTGGGCTCGACGTGCAGGTGGTCAATGCCGGCCGGCCCTTCGACACGACGTCGGGGATGCTCGGCCGGCTAGACGCCGCCGTGCCGGAGGGAACGCAGCTCGTGGTGCTCCAACCCGGGGCCAACGACCTCAGGTTCTTCGGAACGCGGGAGCGACGGTCCGCCAACATCGAGGCGATGCTGGCGCGGCTCGCGGAGCGCGGCATCCGGGCGATCGTCTACGACCCGGCCTTTCCCCGCGAGAGCTACCAGTGGGACGGCATCCACATCACGCGGGAGGGCCATGCCCGCATCGCGGAGGATCTGGCGCCGCAGGTGTTGGAAGCCCTCAAGCCGCCGGCGAAGGCTGGCAGAAGGCTAGGTCCTTCCGCCCGCCCTTAGGCCGCCTCGGAGACATCCTCGTTGGCGCAGGCGTCGACGCGGACCGCGCCGTCGGCGGTCAGCGAGCAGATGAACTCCGTGCCGTCCTCCAGTGCGAAAGCATGGAAGAAGTGTTTTTCGAGTTCTTCGAGGCCTTCGCCGGGAAGATCCGCAATTTCGTCGCGCGCGCGCTCTTCCAGGGTCGGAAGATCACCATGGTCTGCGGCCACGCTCTGCGCAGAGCGGGTAAAGACGACGTCGAACGACATTGTTGCCTCCTTGCATCAACCAAGGCGTGAGCCCGCGAAGACATCCCCGAGTTGAGGCGATTTTGGGGCGGGTGTGTCGCGCGCACCTCGAGCGGCTGGTTCGAGCCGGCCCGGCGCCCCCCTGCCCCGCGCTGCTATGACCGCTCGCCGCGGCGGAGCCTTTTGCCGTCCGCGACGGTTCGTTTGCCGGACATGCTGCCGCCGGGGTCGCATTGCCATCGCGGATTCGAGACCATGATGAACACGATCCTCGTCGTCGCCCTCGTCTGCGCGAACACGGTGGCGGCGCCCGATTGCAACCGGGAGACGGCCCTCGACATCGTCACCGCCCAGGCCCATTCCCTTCAGGAATGCCTGATCCAGGGGCCGACCGTCGCGGCGGGTTCGGGCCGGGCCGCCGACGCGAACACCTACGTGAAGACCCGGTGCGAGCAGCGCCACTGATGCGGAGCCTCCCATGAGCGACAACGACGCCGTCAGCCCCGAGCGGGCGGTGATGATCCGCCTGCGCGCCCGCCTCGCCGTGGTCGAGCGCGCGGCCTGGTTCGGGTTCCAGCACGCCATGCGCACGCAGCCGGCCGAGACCGAGGCCTACATCGCCTCCGAGCGGGCACGCTGCGCGGAGGGCTTCGCCGGCCCGAACTGGTCGAAGGACCTCACGCCGGCCGAACGCGCCATGCTCGGCGCCGAGGTCGATTCCGGCCTGGCGCAGCTCGTCGCGGACGCGAAGGAGGACGGCACGGCCTGATGCCCGACATTGGGCGTGGCCTCCGGGCGGAGACCCGCTAATCTCCTGCGCGATCGGCAGCGTGGGAGATCGCCATGGCGAAGGCAACCGACGACGACACGCAGGCACCGCGCCTGCTCAGCCCCGACAAGCTCGTGGCGGCGGAAGGCGGGGCGAACGCGCCGGTGCTGTTCTTCGACGTGGCCCCCGTCTTCGGCATGCGCGGCGGGGTGTTTTCCCTGGTCCTCGAAACCTTCGTCCAGGACATTTCCGAGAGCGATGCCGGCGACAGCCGCCGCCTCGTCGTGGCCCATCTGCGCACCACCGCCGAGGGCATCCGCTCCCTCAAGGAGGCGATCGAGAAGATCGAACTGATGGCGGCGCCGTCCCAGGGCGGCACGAACTGACGCCGGCCGTGCTGCGGATCTCGAAGACCCTGCTCGTAGCCGCGATCGCGCTGACTTGCTCGCTCGTCGCCTATGGCAACCTCATCGATCCGGCGGGCAATCTCGACTTCGTGCGGCACGTGCTGTCGATGGACACGGTCGAGCCGGGCTCGGCGATCCGCGGCCGGGCGATCACCGATCCGGGCCTGCAGCAGGCCGCCTTCGTGCTGATCGTCGCGGGCGAGGCCTGCATCGCCGGGCTCTGCTGGATCGGCGCGGCGCGGATGCTTTTCGCTCTCCGTGGCCCCGCCCCGCATTTCGCCGCGGCGAAAGCCTGGGCCGTCGTCGGGCTCACCCTCGGGTTTCTGCTGTTTCAGACCGGCTTCATGGGCATCGGCGGCGAGTGGTTCGGCATGTGGATGTCGAAGACCTGGAACGGCCAGGAGGACGCGTTCCGGTTCGTGCTGATCCTGCTCGGTGTGCTGATCTACGTGGCACTGCCTGAGGGGGAGGCGTGAACGCGGCTTCTTGCTAATCGGCCAAAAGGGTAAGCCAGTGACATATCTGCGTCGTTGGCTTATGGAGCGGTATGCTCCCGGCTCTCCACACCGTCGCCGAGACATCGGACTTCATCAGGGATGCCGATGCCGAGCGAATGCCAGGCACGACACGCACCATGCTGAAGCTCAGGCTGGCGGCCGATCCGGAGGCAGGCGAACTCATCGTGGGCTCGGGCGGCATCCGCAAGCTTCGCGTCGCCGGCAAGGGGAAGGGGAAGAGCGGCGGCTACCGCGTCCTGACCGCCTATGTCGGCATCGAAGCGCCGGTCTATCTGCTCGCGGTCCTGAGCAAGGGTGATCGGCAGACGTTCACCGACACCTAAGTCGGGCAGTTGGCCAAGCTCACAGCGTCGATCAAGGCCCATTGGCGCACCAGACGAACCCGAGCGTCATCGTAGTCGGGGAGAACACGAATCGTGGCGAGAGACATTTTCGAGCGGACGCTGTCCGCACTGCAGGAGGCCGACGCTCATGCCGGAGGTGAAACGCCGCCCGGCATGATCGTCCACGTGCCGGACGCCGTGGACGTGGCGGCGATCCGCAAGCGGACCGGCAAGGCCCAGCCCGCCTTTGCGGCCAGCATCGGCGTGCCGGTGGCGACCCTGCGCCAGTGGGAGCACCAGCGCCGACAGCCGCAGGGACCGGCCCGCGTCCTCCTGGCTCTGCTGGACAAGAATCCCCGCCTCGTCGAGGACATCCTCGGTCAGCCGGGCTGATCACCGAAGTGATCCCGCCACGCCGGCAGAGCGAGACACGGCAGGCGCGTCGCCGAAAACACGCCGATCGCCACGGCGCGGGCCAGAGTGTCCGCCGCCGCTGCGCCGATGCGGGCGAGGTCGCCGACGGGATCGGCGAGGGGCAGACGGCCGGTGGACACCGCAAACACCACGTCGCCGTCGAGCGGCGTGTGGACCGGGTGGATGGCGCGCGCCAGGCCGTCCTGCGCCGTCACCGCGAGGCGCTTGGCCTGAGCCTTGGTCAGCGCCGCGTCGGTGGCGATCACGGCGAGGGTGGTGTTGGTGCCGGGCAGCGCCTCGCGCGGCCAGGAGAAGGCGTCGGCCGGCACCGGTGACGGGAAGCCGAGGCCGCCGAACTCGGCGCCGCGCTCGAACGGGGCCGCCCAGAACTGCCGCCCCTGCCCCACCGTGACCCGGCCGAAGGCGTTGACCGCGGCCAGGGCGCCGACGCGGAACGGCCGGTCCGGCACCTGCGCCGAGGCGCTGCCGATACCGCCCTTGAGGTTCGCCGTACGCGCGCCGAGCCCGGCCCCGACCGAGCCCATCGCAAAATCTTCCGCCGCGGCGAGGGCGGCCGCGTAGCCGAGGTCGCGATAGGGCGGGAACCGGCCCCAATCCTTGTCGCCGCCGTTCAGGAGATCGAACAGGATTGCGCCCGGCACGATCGGCACGCGCATGCCGCCGACGCAGAAGCCCCTGCCCGTCTCGGCGAGCCGCGCGACGATGCCGGCGGCGGCATCCAGCCCGAAGGCGGAACCGCCCGACAGGCTGAGGGCGTCGATCGCCGCGACCGTGGCCGAGGGGTCGAGCAGGTCGGTCTCCCGCGTGCCCGGGCCGCCGCCGCGCACGTCCACGGACGCCACCACGGGCCGGTCGAACAGGATCGCGGTGACGCCGCTGCCGAGGCGTTCGTCGCCGGCATGGCCGACGCGGATGCCCGCGATGTCGGTGAGGCTGTTGCGCATGGCGGCTCCCCGGCTTGGCTCGTCGCATTCTCGACCGACGACCGACAACGACGAATCTTTCAGCGACAGGTCGTTGGCAAGCGCGACTGCGCGCCGCCGCCCATGCAGCGGACGATCTTCGAGGCTTCAGCCTCGAAGATCACTCGATCGAGAAGCTCGCACGGCAGCGCGATTCCGGCGAGCGGTTCGCAGGGAGTCGCCCGCATAGAGCAGCAGCGCCAGCCAGATCAGTGCGAACAGCACGATCCGGTCCGGCGGCAGGGTCTCGCCGTAGAACACGATGCCGAGCAGCATCAGGCAGGAGGGGGCGAGGTATTGCATCAGCCCCAAGGTCGCGAGGCTGAGGCGCTGGGCGGCGGCAGCGAACCAGATCAGCGGCAGGGCGGTGGTGATGCCGGTGAGGAGCAGCAGGCCGAACTGGCGGCCGTCGGCGGGGACGGCATCGGGCGCGAGCAGGACGTAGGGCAACGCCGCCGGCAGCAGCAAAAACGTTTCGGCGAAGAAGCCGATCATCGCGTCGACGCCGACGATCTTCCGGAAGAGCCCGTAGAGCGCGAAGCTGACCGCGAGGCCGAGGGAGAGCAGCGGCAGCCGCCCGGCCATCAGCAGCGCGAGGACGACGCCGAGCAGCGCGATCGCGACGGAGACCATCTGCACCGGCCTCAGCCGCTCGCCGAGCACCAGGGCGCCGAGGCCGACGCTGACCAGCGGGTTGATGAAGTAGCCGAGGCTCGCGTCGAGCATGTGCCCGGAGCCGACGGCCACAAGATACAGCATCCAGTTGAAGGCGATGGCCAGCGCCGAGGCGACGAGCAGCGCGTGGCGCGGCCGCAGCGGAAACGGGTTCGCCAGCCGCCTGCGCAGCACGACCAGCAGGATCGTGACGAACACGGCCGACCAGACGATGCGGTGCGCCAGGATCGCCTCGGCCGAGACGCCGTCGAGCAGCCGGAAATGCACCGGCACCACGAGGCCCCAGCTCAGATAGGCGAGCAGCGCGTAGATCAGGCCCACGGGAGCGGCTTCCGGCGACAGTCCGGTTCGGACGGCCGGGTTCTACCCTGTCGCGCGCGTCGCGGCAGCCGGCCTGCGCAGGTCAGTCATACCGACGGCCGTTGACGTCGGCTCTCCCGCGCTCGGCCGTTGGCAAGCGCGAACGCGCGCCGCCGCGCGTGCGGCGGACGCGTCGATCGCGACCGGCGGTCGGGATCGGCGCACATCGGAATGCGCGAAAAAACCTCAGCGCTTGCGGGTGGGGGCCGGGGGCATCTCGCCGCGCATCAGGGCGTTGAGGCGTTCGGTGTCGAACCCGCCCATCGCGCGGGCGGGCTTCGCCGCGGGCGCCTCGGCGGTCTGGACGACGGTGCCGGTGGTCTCGGGCTCCGTCGCCGGGGCCTTGGCGACGGTCGTCGCGGGGGGCGCCCGGAACGTCGTGTGCGCCAGCCTGTCGGCGGCCACGAAGCCGGTCACGAGGGTGCTGAGGCCGACGGTGCCGGCGAGGACCAGGGAACGCAGGATACGCAACGCACCACACTCGACGATGACGGGGCCGGACGGGGAACGGAACCGCGGCTGCCGGAGCCCGCGGACGGCATGCGCCGCCCGGTCTCGTGCAACCTGTAACGAGGATAGGAGGGCCCCGTTAACGAAACGAAGGGCCGGGCCGCGGTCCGAACAGGTCGTCGGGCGATATGGTTAGCACTTCATGACGTCCCCTCCCCGGACGCCGTCCAGGCGTTCCGGGCGTCCGGGGAGGCGTCGCCGGATCCGACGCCGGCCGCCTCACTGCGAGCGCCGCCCGAACGACACCGCGTAGGCCTGCACGCGGGCGTCGATCAGCGGATCGTCCGAGACCTCGACGCCGTCCACGAGGGCGTTCGGCAGGAACAGGAGCGCCTTCTCGGCCTCCAGGCTGTCGGCGACGGGCTTGGTCAGGGTCAGCGTGCCGAGGACGACGCTCCTGCGCGCCTCCGGCCAGGGCTTGGTGGCGTCGTCGGTCGGGTCGCCGGATTCCGCCAGCTGCGCCTCGACGCGATAGGCCGCGGGCGCCGTGCCGAGGCGGGTGCGGATCTCGTCCATGAGGAAGGTCGGCGACTGCCTGGCGGCCGCGTCCGGCGCCATCAGGTCCTCGCCCTCCACCGGGACGAAGCGCCAGCGAAACGCCTGACGCCTGCCGGCGGCATCCACCAGCACGAAGGCGTTGATGCCGTTGAAGGTCTGGCGCGCGAGACTCGTCGGCGTCTTCGCGGTGGCGCCGGCCTTGCCGGCCGCCGGGTGGCTGGCGACGAAGCGCTCCAGCGGCGTCGGCTTGGCCGCATCCGGACCGCTCTTCGCGATGGCGGTCAGCAGGTCGCGAAACTCTTCCCCCGTGGCCACGGGGAAGAATTTCAGGGCGTTGACCACGACGTCCATGTCGCCGTCGGGCAGCTTGAAGCGCAGGGCGAGGCCGTGCGGGGTGGCGTCGGGCGAGCCGTCGGGAATCGTCGGCACGCCGGTGGCATCCGAGAAGCGGGCGGTCACCGGCACGGCCGGTCCCTTGAACAGGGAGGCCTTGCTCAAGGCGGCGGCCTCGGGGCTCGGGGTGAAGCTGCCCTCGACCACGATGCCCTTGGCATGGTTGGCGCGCAGGCCCGGATGCTTGCCGAACAGCGTGTTCATCACGTCGACGGTCTGTTCGGCGGTCGAGGCCTCTTCGGCGCGGACGGGTGCGGCGGCGATCAGGCCGAGGGTGAGCAGGGACAGCGCGAACAGGCTGCGACGGGGCAGGGAACAGGGCAAGGAAAGGGGCAAGGAACGCGGCATGCGGAGGTCTCCGAATCTGGCGTCGGCGTTGCCCGACGGCTTGCATACCAACGGTCGTTGGCAAGCGCGAATGCGCGTCGCCGCGCGTGCGGCGGGCTGTCCTGAAGGCGTCAGCCGTAAGGGCCACTGGTATGAAGGCCGTGGTTGCGGCCGCTGTACGAAGGGTGCAGAGGCCCCGCGACGACGCAGGCAGGAAACGGGCCGGGCGCAGGCTCGTTGAGGATGGACGTCGCCGGCAGCGGGCCGGGCACGCCATCCGAGGGAAACCCCATGACCGAACAGGCCACCGCGAGCGACAGCCCGTTCATCCAGGGCCGCAACGCGCGCGTCTACGGCAAGAGCGCCGCCGACTGTCCCTACCCCGAGGGATCGCAGGAGCGGCAGGCCTGGCTCCAGGCCTTCGCGGAGGCGGCGGTCGACGACCGGGGCACGGATCTGCCCGAGGGCCGGACCGCTTGACGGCGCGGGTGCGGGTGGGCTGAAAGGCCCCCGGCTCCGAAAAACCCCGCTCCGCAAGGCACATGTCGAAAACACCACCGCGCGATCTCGGCCGCTTCGGCGCCGACACCCGTCTCGTGCTCGCCGGCCGCGATCCCGGCGCGCAGCACGGCTTCGTCAACACGCCGATCTATCGCGGCTCGACGGTGCTCTATCCGACCTACGACGACATCAAGCACCGGCGCGGGCGCTACAATTACGGCACCTCCGGCACGCCGACGATGGACGCGCTGTCCGAGGCCTGGACCGAGATCGCGGGGGCGGCCGGCACCGTCCTGACGCCGTCGGGGCTCTCGGCGCTGACCATCGCCCTGATGGCCGTGGTCAGCGCGGGCGACCACCTCCTCGTCACCGATTCCGCCTACCGCCCGACCCGGATCTTTTGCGATGGGGTCCTGAGCCGCTACGGCGTCGAGGTCGAATACTACGACCCGCTGGTGGGCGCCGGCATCGCCGAACTGATGCGCGACAACACCAAGGCCGTGCTCGTCGAGGCGCCGGGCTCGCAGACCTTCGAGATGCAGGACGTGCCGGCGATCAGCGACGCCATGCATGCCCGCGGCGGCGCGGTGATCATGGACAACACCTGGGCGACGCCGCTGCTGTTTCCGCCGCACGAGCGCGGCGTCGACATCGCGGTGGAGGCCGGCACCAAGTACCTCTCCGGCGGCTCGGACCTGCTGATCGGCCTCGTCTCGGCGACCGAGCGCTGGTACCCGGCGATCAAGCGCACCTACGAGCACTTCGCCCCCTGTGCCGGCCCCGAAGACATCTTTTTGGGACTCAGAGGCCTGCGGACCATGGGCCTTCGCTTGCGCGAGCACGGCATCCGCGGCCTCGCCATGGCCGAATGGCTCAAGGCCCGGCCTGAGGTCGCTCGGGTGCTGCACCCTGCCCTGCCCGACGATCCCGGCCACGCCATCTGGAGGCGCGACTTCCTCGGGGCGTCGGGCCTGTTCGGCGTGATCCTGAACCCGGTCTCCGAGGACGGTCTCGCAGCGCTGCTCGACGGGCTCGAACTGTTCGGGATGGGCTTTTCCTGGGGCGGCTTCGAGAGCCTCGTCATCCCCTTCGACCCGACCCTCTACCGCACCGCCACCCGCTGGCAAGCGGAAGGCCCGGCCCTGCGCTTCCATATCGGGCTGGAGGACATGGAAGACCTGAAGGCGGATCTCGCGGCGGGGTTCGAACGGATGGCAGCGGCCTGAACGGTCACGGCGCCAGCCAGGTCTCCACCCAGCCCGCATCGCTGCGCAGCCAGAGGGCGCGGCGGTGGCCGCGGCGGTCGAGGTAGAGGAATTCCAGGCGCTCGGCCCGAATCACGACCACGCCGAAGTTGTCGCGGCCGGCGAGGATCGCCTCGTCCGCCCCCGGCAGCGTGTAGCCGCCGCCGTTGAGCAGCGCGGTGCCGGGCCCCGGAACGATGCCGTAGACCGCGCGGCTCATCGGCTGGGCCTCGGTCCAGATCGATTCCGCGAACCAGTCGTCGGTGTGGAGTTCGGCCGTGCCGTCGACGCGGATCTGGATCTTCGCGTCCCGATCGTAGGCCTGGAGCGCGGCGCTGCCCGTGGCGGCGATCTCGACGGCCTTCTCGGAGCGCCGGTCGCAGTGGATGCGCAGCGTGCCGGCAGCACGGTCGGCGTCGCGCAGAACCACCGTCCGCACCTGCGGCCGCCCGTGCAGGTCGACCGTCGCCAGCGCCGGCGTGTGGAAGCCGCTATTCCGGTCGGCCACGCCCTGTTCCAGACGCCGCCAGAGCTCGTCGTGGCAGGCGACGAGATCATCGTAGAATGGGGGCAGTTCCGCCATCTGGGCCCTTTGTCTTAGCCCCCTGCTGACGAACCAGAAATTAACTCCTGATGAACAGGGCAGCCCGCTGAGTTGCGTCGCCCTCCTCGAAACCCGGAAGCTGAGCCCAGGTCAACAATTTGAAGTTGAAATCTTTGCTATCAACGGGTCTTCGTCGACGCCGCCTCGGCCTCGCGCCCCAGCCGCCGGCGCCGCTCGCGGAAGATCAGTGCGAGGTTGCGCACGTAGATGCCCGTCGAGAGCCCCTGCCCGATGATGATCACCGGCTCCTTGCGCACGAAGCCGTAGACCAGGGTCATCAGGCCGCCGACGATGGAGAGGAACCAGAACGACAGCGGCATCACGCTGCGGCCCTCCCGCTCGCTGGCGATCCATTGGAGGATGAAGCGCGAGCCGAACACCAGCTGCGCCAGGATGCCGAAGACCAACCAGAAATCGAAGCGGGTGACGAAGACGTCGTAAAAATAGGCCGGCAGGTCCTCGGCGAGCTGGATCAGCATGGCGTCATCCGATTTCATCCGAGGTGTCGGTCTCGCTCGCCCGCGGCGCGGGCCGGCGGCGCCGGATCAGCCACCAGACCCCGGCGAGGTCGAGGAGCCCGACCCAGAGTCGGTCGAACATCCCGTAATTCGAGGTGCCCGTGAAGCGCGGCCGGTCGACCACGTCGCGATGGACCACCGAAAATCCCTCGCGCGTCACCAGCGCCGGCATGAAGCGGTGCAGCGCGTCGAAATAGGGCAGCGCCAGATAGACCTCGCGGCGGAACACCTTGAGGCCGCAGCCGGTGTCGCGGGTGGCGTCCTTCAGGACGCGGCCGCGCACGCCGTTGGCGATGCGGGACTGGAACCGCTTCCAGCCGCCCTTGCGGCTGGTGCGCTGGCCCTGCGCGAGGCCCACGCCCGGACCGCCCTGGTCGAGGGCGGCGTAGAGGGCGGGGATGAAGGCCGGATCGTTCTGGCCGTCGCCGTCGAGCGTCGCGATCACGGAGGCGCGGGCATGCAGCACGCCGCTGCGCACGGCGCCGCTCTGGCCGCCGCTGCTGTCGTGCCGGACGATCCTGAGCCAGGGCGTGCGGGCCTTCAGGGCCTTGAGCGTGGCCAGGGTCGCATCGGTGGAGCCGTCGTCGACGTAGATCACCTCGAAGGGCGCAAGCCCGGCGCAGGCCCGGCCGATCTCGGCGACCAGCGCCTCGATGTTGCCGGCCTCGTTCTTGACCGGCACGACCACGCTCAGGCGCGGGGTGGCTAGGGGATCCGCGTTCATGGCGCAGGCGCTCCGGCAAGCCCGGTGGCGTAGGCCGAGAGCTCGGTCCGCCGGCCGGTGTTGATGTTGAAGCCCGCGACCGTGCCGACACGCGCGGCCTCGAGCCCGGCGGCGGCGCTCGCGAAGTCCTGCGCGTGGCGGCCCTCGACGAAGACGAGGCGGCAGCCGCCGGCCCGCAGGAAGGCGACGGCCTCCGCGCCGGTATTCGGCGTGGCGAGGTCGGTGCCGATGAGGAAGACGAGGCTCGGTTCGCGGTAGCCGAGGCTCGCGGTCTGCACCGTCTTGCAGGGCAGGGCATCGCGGATCGCAGCGAGGCGCGGCGAGATCTTGAGGGCCGGCACCTCCGGCTGGGCCAAGCCGAACGCGCCCACCGAGAGCAGCGCCCCCGCCCCCACTCCGAGCGCCAGCGCGCCCTCCCCCAGGCCACGGGCAAACGCCGGCCAGGATAGGCCGGCCAATGCGCAGGCCGCGAGCAGCGGCGGCAGGGCGAGCCAGGGAATGGTTTGGTCGAGCTGCCAACCGATCGCGACGACCCCGATCGTAACGCCGAGGGGAACCGCCACGACGAGCCAGGCGGCCACGGTCTCCCAGCGGCGCCGCAGGACCGGTCCGCGTGCGAGAGCCAGCACGGTGAGAATCGCCACGGCCGGCATCAGCGGCAGCACATAGTGCGGGAGCTTCGTCGGCACCGCCTCGAACAGGGCCCAGGCCGGCACGATCCAGGCGAGGAGGAACGCGACGGAATCGTCGCGGCGGTGCCGCCAGGCGAAGGGCAGCGAAAGCGCCGCGAAGGCGGCGCCCGGCCAGAAGGTGGCGAAGAACACGACGAGGTACGAGCCCGGCGGCGCCCAGTGTTTTTCCGCGCCGGTGCCGACCTTGGCGAGCATATCGTGGCCGACCGCCTCTCCGAAGAAGGCGCCGCCGCTCTTCCAGGCGATGGCCAGGAACCATGGCGCGACGATCGCGAGCGTCAGCACCAGTCCGGGCACGGGCCGCAGCGCCAGCAGCCACCGCCAGGAACGCTCGCGGATCGCCAGCACCAGGGCCGCGAGGCCGGCGAAGAGCGGCACCATCGGTCCCTTGACCAGGATGCCGAGCGCCACGGCAAGCCAGAACACCAGGGCGGTGCCCCGCGAGGGCGGGGCGCGCTCGCGCTCGAGCCGCACCCGGCCGAGCCAGGCCCGGGCCAAAGCCCCCATCGCCGCCACCGCGCAGGCGGTGAGCAGCGCATCGGTCTTGGCGAGGCGCGCCTCGGCCGAGAGCATCAGGCAGGCGGTGAAGAGCGCCGCCGCCAGCACGGCACCGCGCCGGGGCAGGACGGCCAGCGCCGCCCAATAGGCCAGCAGGGACGCCGCGAGCGCGCCGATCAGCGAGGGCAGCCGGTAGAGCGCGATGGTGGTGCGGGCCTTCTCGACGCCGAGGGCCTCGCCCGCAGCCACCGTGGCGGCCTGGGCCCAGTAGATGCCGACCGGCTTCTTGTGGCGCGCCTCCCCCTGGAAGCGGATGTCGACGAGGTCGCCGGTCTCCAGCATCTGCTTGGAGGCCTGGGCGAAGCGCGGCTCGTCGCGGTCCATCGGCTGCAGCGAGACGAAGCCCGGCAGGAAGCAGACGAGGGCGAGCGCCAGCAGGAGCGCGCAGGCCCGCAGATGCCCCTCCGCCGCGAAGCCGAGCGCCCGGTCCGCCCGGTGCAGGGCCGCGGCGAGGAGGCCCGCCAAGCGGGTCGCGGAACTGCGCGGGGAAGACACCGGCGCGGCGCTACCGGCCGTCAGGCTTGCCATGGTGCCCCGGTGAGCGAAGGGGTCATGCGGGCGTTCCGATCCGGTGACGGGTTCGGCACCGCAAGGCCGCCTGCCGGATGCGGGCACCATCGCGCGGGCACCATGGAGACGTGCGTGCTTCCCGCAAAACACCCGTCGCGCCACCGTGGCCTCGCGGGAAAGGCGTCCGCGACCGGGAATTTCGTGAGAGACATGAACGGGCCGCCGTGTCGATGATCGCCCCGTGAAAGTCAATCGCGCGGGTTCCCATAACAACCCGCAACCGAGATATGCGGCAGTGCGGTAGCCGATCCCAATCCTGCGCCCTATATCCTTGCCATGAGCAACTCAGCGAATCCCTACACCCTCGAAATCGCAGCATGCGAGCGCCCGGCCGGACACTTCACCTGGGCGATCCGTCGTAACGGCAAGCTCTTCCAGCGGGCGGACCGCCTGCAGACCACGGAAGAAGCTGCAGAGCGCAGCGGCCTCGCTGCCATCGAGAAGCTTCTCAACGGTCACGACCGCTGAGATCGAACCCGGATCCCGCACGGATCCGAGCGTTCGTTTAGCCGGCTCACGCCGAAACCGACCCGATCCTACGATCACGAAAAGCCTGCGGCGCCCGGCGCGACGCGGGCTTTTTCGTGTCCGGCGAATCCGATTGATCGCCCCCCGCGTCCGGCTACTCTCGCGAGCGGGAGGGCACGTCGATGTCCAAGACGCCGAAACCGGCAAAAACCGCGAAAAGATCGATCTACGATCGGGATCTCGACCGGAATCCGGCCAATCACCAGCCGCTGACGCCGCTGACCTATCTCGACCGGGCCGCCCGTACCTTCCCCGAACACGTCGCCGTGATCCACGGGGATTTGCGCCGCCCCTACGGCGATCTCTATGCCCGCTGCCGCCGCCTCGCCTCCGCCCTCGCGAAGCGCATGATCGGCCGCGGCGACACCGTGGCGGTGCTGCTCGCCAACACCCCCGAGATGATCGAGTGCCACTACGGCGTGCCGATGACGGGGGCCGTGCTCAACACCCTCAACACCCGGCTCGACGCCGCGGCCATCGGCTTCTGCCTCGATCACGGCGAGGCGAAGGTCCTGATCGTCGACCGCGAATTCGCGAAGACCGCCCGGGCCGCGCTGAAGCTGGCGAAGGCGAAGCCCTACGTCATCGACGTCGACGACCCCGTCTTCACCGGCGCGGGCGAGCGCCTCGGCAAGACCGATTACGAGGCGTTCCTGGAGACCGGCGATCCCGCGCACGACTGGGCCATGCCCGCCGACGAGTGGGACGCGATCTCGCTGAACTACACCTCGGGCACCACCGGCGACCCGAAGGGCGTCGTCTACCACCACCGCGGCGCGGCTCTGCTGGCCCTCGGCAACGTCATCACCGCCGACCTCGCGCAGCACGCCGTCTATCTCTGGACGCTGCCGATGTTCCACTGCAACGGCTGGTGCTTTCCCTGGTCGCTCTCGATCGTTGCCGGCACGCATGTCTGCCTGCGTCAGGTCCGGGCGCCGGCGATGTATGCGGCGCTCAGCGAGCACGCGGTCACGCATCTGTCCGGCGCGCCGATCGTGATGTCGACGCTCTTGAACGCCCCCGACGAGCAGAAGACACCCCTGCCCCATCGGGTCCATTTCCTCACCGCCGCCGCGCCGCCGCCGGAAGCCGTGCTCGCGGCGATGGGCGAGGCCGGGTTCGCGGTGACCCATCTCTACGGGCTGACCGAGACCTACGGCCCGGCCGTGGTCAACGCCTGGCATGGGGCCTGGGACGACCTGCCCGCCGAGGAGCGCGCGGCGAAGAAGGCGCGCCAGGGCGTGCGCTACCCCGTGCTTGAAGGCCTCGACGTGCGCGACCCCGACACCCTCGCCTCGCTCCCGGCCGACGGAACCAGCATCGGCGAGGTGATGTTCCAGGGCAACGTGGTGATGCGCGGCTACCTCAAGAACCCCAAGGCGACCAAGGCCGCGTTCAAGGGCGGCTGGTTCCGCTCCGGCGATCTCGGCGTGAAGCACCCCGACGGCTACATCCAGCTCAAGGACCGCTCGAAGGACATCATCATCTCGGGGGGCGAGAACATCTCGTCCATCGAGGTCGAGGACACCCTGTTCAAGCATCCCGCCGTCTCGGCGGCGGCCGTCGTCGCCAAGCCCGACGAAAAATGGGGCGAGACCCCGATCGCCTTCGTCGAGCTCAAGGACGGCAGGGACGTGTCGGCCGAAGACCTCGTCGCCTGGTGCCGCGAGCGGCTGGCGCCCTACAAGCTGCCCAAGCAGGTGATCTTCGGGGAGCTGCCGAAGACCGCGACGGGGAAGGTGCAGAAGTTCGTGCTGCGGGAGCGGGCTCGGGAGGGGTGATGGATCCGCACATTATTTGTAAGATCAATCTCCCCATACTTCGATACTTCACGTCATTGCGAGCGCAGCGAAGCAATCCAGGGCCAACGCTCCGACCGTCGAGGACTTGGCCCTGGACTGCTTCGCTGCGCTCGCAATGACGGACGTGGAGCTTAACACAGCCGCAGACCGCCTCAGCACCCGTTGCAGATGCTGCCGCTCACGGCCTTCATCTTGCGGTCCCAGAGACGCTGGCGTGCCTCGGCGGTGCGTTGCGCCTTCTCGCCCTGGAGCTTGATGTCCTTGAGCTTCGCGGCTTCGGTCACGGCCGGCTGGGCGAGGGGCTTCGCGCCCGCCGGACCGGGCGCCGCCAGCCCGGCGAGGAGCAGGGTGACGGCGATGGCGGCCATGCCGGCCGGCCGCATCGGACCAGGGATCGACGCGCGCATCATGCAACCGTCTCGGCTCGAGGAAACGCGGCTCCGCGCAGGCGCGGCGGGTCCGCCATTAGGATGGGCTTGGGCCGGCGCTCAGAGCGGCAGCTGGTCCCGGACCACAATCTCGGCCGTCGGGCTGCCCTCCGGGTCGGCGAGCACGACGGCGACGGAGCGTCCGCCGTCGAGGGCCAGCGTCGCGGTGCCGGCCGCGAACGCCTCGGCGAGCAGGCCGGTATCGCCCTCGATCTGGCCGTTGGCAGAATACATCATCCGGTCGACGAAGCTGTCGATCTCGTAGGCGACGGAACCGAGGCTGCGGCCGTCCGCGCCGATCGAGAGGCTGCCGCTCCCGCGGATCGTGCCGAGATGCTTGAGCAGCTGGCGCTTGCCGAACGTGGTCATGGGGGACGGGCTCCGGCGGTGTCGGGCGCCAGCGTGACGCCGACGCCGGTCTCGCCCAAGACACCCTGCAAGACCGACCTGCAGTCCCGGACGTCTCTGAGACGGAAAGTATTTTGAAATACTGCGCCGTTTTACAGATAATGCCGAACAGGCGACATTCAAGACACCGGTCAGGCCGTCCGCGTTACCGCCGCTGTGCTCAGTGGCGCTTGGTCCGGTCGAGCCGGATGCCGGCGGCGACCATCCTGCCGAGCTCCATCAGCGCCACGTCGAGGGCCGCCCGCAGGCGGAAGGGGGCGATGCCGGCCAGCACCGCGCGCGCTGCGGTGAGATGGTCGGCGGCGGCCTCGAACGGGTTGTCCGCGCCGACGGTCGGGCGGGTGACATAGCTCTGTCCGTCCTCACGTCCCTCGGTGATGTCGATGAGGATGCCGCGGGTCCGCAGGGGACGCCCCGACTCGCCCAGATAGGTCCGGCCCCGGCTGAGCAGCCAGCGCACCGCGCCGTTGCCGAGCAGCACGCGGTACTCCGAGAGGAACAGCCCGCCCACCTGCGTCGCCCGCAGCGTCTCCTCGACCAGCGTGCCGAGATCGTCCGGATGCACGCGGGGCATCGCCATCGTGCCGTCGAGCGGGCGCCCGGCCAGGGCGGCATCGCCCGCCAGCAGCGCCGCCGCGCCCCGGTCGTAGATCGCGACGTGCCGCAGATGGTCCCAGTCCCAGGCGCCGACGACGCCCGATGCGTCGAGAGCCGCCATCAGCGGAGAGTGGAGTTCAGGCTCGACCTGGGCAGTCGCCATGCCGGTTACGCTCCTCGAATCCGTGCAGCACCACAGATCATCGCCGTCTCGCAGGATCCAGGGTCAGACGACCCTTAGCCATGCGAAACGTCCCGTCAACGGCGCGAGCGTCTTGGTACGAAATTGACGCAGTGCTGAGTTTCGCGCGGAGTATTAGGTCCGGTGTCGTACAATCGACGTCGTATCCGCGATGACAGAAGATCATAGCTGAAGAACCGGAATGGTCTCGTGTCGACGCCCAGTACCATGATGGACGAAGACGCCGAGATTTTGCTTCGGTCGTCGTCCTGACGGATCCTTCGACAGTCTTGGTCCGGCCAGCATCCCACCCGCCGGCATCGTCTCAGAAGCGTGCGGTGAGGAAGACCCTCAGGTTGCGTCCGGGCAGCACCACCTCGTCCTTCTTGAACGAGGCGGCGTTGCGGATCACGTCGTCGAGGAGGTTGGTGCCGCGCAGGCCGAGTGTGACCTCGCTGACGCCGTACGCGGACGGGTCGAGGGGCTTGGTGTGGGCGATCTCGGCCTTCAGGTCGTTGTAGCCGGGCGTCGCCGTCTCTAGGGCTCCGGTCTCGATCTGTTCGAAGGCGTGCAGCAGGCTGACTTGCGCGTACCAGCCGTCCGTCCGCAGGAAGACGCCGCCGCCGACCCGGTGCGGCGGGATGCGCGGCACGTAGCTGCCGTCGTCGAACTGCGCCCGGACGAAATCGTATTGCGCGCTGATCCCGGCGAAGCCGTCGCCGACCGGGATCAGGTCGAGCTGGCTCGCGATCTCCGCGCCGTAGAAGGTGGCGGCGGCCTGCGAATAGACCACCTGCCTCAGGCCGCCGCCATCGATGCCGCAGCTGCCGAAGCTGTCGGCGCAGGTCAGCCCGGTCAGGCGCTTGAAAATGAAGCCGGTATAGCGCGTGACGTAGCCGGTGGCGTCGAGGCGCAGCGGCCCTTCGGCCCGGCGGATGCCGACCTCGAGGGTCCGCGCCCGTTCGAGCTTCAGGCCGGGATCGCCGATCTCGAAGGTCGCGGGGGCGTCGTGCGCGCCGCGTGAAAACAGCTCGGCGGCGGCGGGAGCACGCTCGACATAGGAGCCGGTCAAGCTCGCCACGAACCCGTAGGGCAGGTCCTGCAGGGCGCCGACGCTGGCGCTCTTCGGGGCGAAGCGGCGGCGGCGGGCGAATTCCGCGGGCTCGTCGTCGGGGCCGGCAGGGGTGAAGTCGTCGGGGAACACCGCCTCGACGCCGGTGACGCGGTTGCCCTCGATACGGCCGGCCGCCTGCAGGCGCAGGCCGCGCTCCAACGCGAGCTCCTCGAACAGGTAGAGGGCGTTGGCGCGGGTGTCGGTGGGGCGCAGCAGGCCGCCTTCCGCTCCCGAGATGGTGATCTTGCGCCGGTCGGATTGCAGGCCGGCCGTGCCGGTGAGGACGCCGAAATCGGTGTCGACGGGCACGTGCTGCAGCTCGATCCGCCCTTCCGCCTCGCGGTTCTTGAAGACGGCCTGGATGCCGTCGACCCCGTCGTTGCCGATGCCGATCTCGTTGTGGCGGTAGTTCGATCCGCCGAGCCAGAACCGCACGGCCGAGAACGGGCCGTCGAGCGGCCGGTACTCCCCGCGCGTCTGGAGCTTGTCCTGGTTCGGATCGAGGCGCGTGCGCCGCGCGGCCGAGGCGAGGCCGGGGATCTGATAGAGCGTCTCGTAGTGGCTGAACGAGACGCCGACGAAGCCGCGATCGAACACGTACGACGTGCCGAAGGCGCCGCCCTGGCTCTCGTTGGCGGAGTTGCGCTGGATACCGAGCGGCGTGGCGTAGCTGTCGGCCGCGCTCCTGAATCCGTCGGCATGGACGGCGACGTTGTCGCTGCCGGCGTCGACCGTGGCGGCGACGGTGCGGCCGTTGTCGACACTGGAGAAGCCGGTGGTGGCGCGGCCGGTGATGCCGTTGGCCGGGATGAAGGTCGGGATGCGGTTGTTCTCGGCCGAGACCACGCCGCCGATCGCTTGGCTGCCGTAGCGCAGGCCGGCGGGGCCGCGGATCACCTCGATGCGGTCGTTGACCAGCGGGTTGATCGGCACCGCGTGGTCCTCCCCGAGGTCGGAGACGTCCTGCACGCCGGTGCCGTTCTCCTGGATCCGCACCCGGCCGTTGTCGAGGCCGCGGATGATCGGCCGCGAGGCGGAGCCGGGGGCGAAGCTCGACGCGGACAGGCCGGGCTTGTCGAACAGCGCGTCGCCGAGCGAGCTCGGCTGCGACCGCGCGAGCTCGCTGCCCGGCACCACCGTCACCGACGAGAAGGTGTCGGCGACGACGGGGAGGACGCCCGGGGGAAAACGCCCACCACCACCGTTGCCGCCGCCCGCGGCGCGGACCGGGGCCACCGCCGTGACCGACAGCTCCTCGAGTGCCACATCCTCGGCCTCAGCCGGCTGGGCTCCGAAGCCGATCAGGCCGAGCCCGATCCCGGCCAACCGCGCGCCGTCACGTAGCGTCCCCAACATGGTCGTGTCGTCCATTTATAGCATGTGCTATACTACTAAGTCTAAGCTGTTACTGCCTGTCAAGCCGGGTTCGTGGGCTGCCCGAGTCCCGGCCATGCAAAAGAAAACGGCGGGGCTTGCGCCCCGCCGCTCGGTCTCGGACCGGTCTCTGCGCCTGATCAGTAGGCCGGGCCGCCCGCGGTGTTGCCGTACTGGGGCACCGTCCGCTCGGGCTGGGCCGCGTTGCCGCCCTTGGCCGAGGAATCGACGCCGCCGCGGAGCTGGGCGACGGCTCCGGCAGAGCGCGGCTGCCAGCCGGGGCCGGTTTCGACGGCCGTGACCGGCACGTTGCCGGAGGCCGCATAACCCTGCGCGAGGGCGGAGGCGGGGACTGCCAGGGTCAGGGCGAGGGCAGTCGCGACGGATGCGAGACGAATGTTCATGATGATGTCCTTGTCGTCCGGGCGCGGTCTCCGTCGATTCCGGGGGCCGTGTCGTCTTGGTGTGACTTGAAGATGGGGCGTCTCTTGCTGGGCCGTCGTGCGAATCCACACGCGATGCCAGGACAAACCCGATTCTGTGCAGTCGTGCGAAAGCGCACATCCGGCCGGAACCGAACGGCCTAGCTTCCTTCGCGAGGGGACGTGCCGCCAGCCTTGCAGCGCGGTCCGTATTGGGATTTCGACCATGGTCGTCCGGTCCGTCACTGTCGCCGCCGCGCTCGCGTTTCTCGGCGCCGCCTCCCCCGCTCTCGCGCAGAGCGTCGATCCCGCCCTGGTGCTCGCGGCCAAGGGGCATCCGAAGCCCGGCCAGGGCTTTGCCGGCCGCACCGCCCGCCTCACCTCGATCATGGGCGCGGACATGAGCATGGTCGCACCGCTGCACGTGCCGAACCATCCGGTCCGGGCGCGGGCCGCCCGCCGCGAGGCCGACGCCTCGGCCGGCCTGCGGTAGAAAAGCCGCAAGCCGCGGGCCTCGGCATCCGCCCCCTGGCGAGACCCGGCGCTTCCCCGTAGCGTGCTCCCCGAGCCACGTAGCTGGGGGACCCTCTGGTGCGCCGTATCCCGGCCCTGATCCTGCTCGCCCTCGCCTTCCCGGCGCGGGCGGAGGAGAGCAAGCCCGTCTTCGAGGGCGCCGGCGGAGACCCGCGCATCTCGGTCTCGCAGCCGGAATCGACCAGCCAGGCCTCGGGCGGATACAGCCGCTCGATCGAGCCGTCGCTCGGGCCGTTCGGCGACCCACTCGGCCTGCGTCCGGTGCTGAAGCAGCGCGGCGTTGAGTACAGCCTGACCTACGTCGCCGACCTGCTCGGCAATCCGGTCGGGGGCGTCCGCCGGGGCGCGGCGGTCGAGGACCGCCTGAACCTGCGGCTCAACCTCGACCTCGAACGGCTCGCGGGCTGGGAGGGCGGGACCGTCCACGCCAACGCCTATTTCATCCACGGCACCGGCCTGTCGCGCTATTACGTCGGCAACCTGCTCGACGTGAGCGTGATCGAGGCCCTGCCCGCGTCCCGGCTCTACGTGCTCTGGTTCGACCAGCAGCTCTTCGACAACACGCTCGGCCTGCGCATCGGCCAGCAGGCGGCCGACACCGAGTTCTTCGTCAGCCAGACCGCGACTTTGTTCGTGAATTCCACCTTCGGCTGGCCGGCGATCACGGGCTTGAACCTGCCGAGCGGCGGCCCGGCCTATCCGCTCTCGACCCCGGCCGTGCGGGCGAAATACGTCCCCGGCGGTGGCTTTTCGCTACAGGTCGGGCTCTATGACGGCGATCCGGCCGGCGCCAACCGCCCCGGCGACGACCCGGAGGCGCAGCGCCTCAACCGCACCGGCACGAACTTTCGCACGCACGACCCGGCCCTGGTCGTCGCCGAGGCGACCTACGCCTACAACACCGAGAAGGACGCCCACGGCCTGCCCGGCGACGTCACGCTGGGCGGCTGGCAGCATTTCGGCCGCTTCGATTCGCTGCGCTTCGACAACACCGGCCTGCCACTCGCCGACCCGAATTCCTCCGGCATCGGCCGGCCCTTGCGCGGCAATGCCGGGATCTACGCGATCCTCGACCAAACGCTCTATCGCGAGCCTGGCAAGGACGACGAGGGCCTCGGCGTCTTCCTGCGCGCCGCCTGGTCGCCGACCAGCTCCAGCCTGGTCGACGCCTATGTCGATACCGGGCTCGCCTACAAAGGCCTGTTCGAGGGCCGCGACGACGACACGCTCGGCCTCAGCCTCGCCTATGCCCGCATCAGCGACGAGGCCCGCCGCGCCGACGCCGACACGATCGCCTATAGCGGCATCCCGATGCCGCGCCGGCGGGCCGAGACGGTGGTCGAGGCGACCTATCAGGCGGTGGTGGTGCCGGGCTTCACGGTGCAGCCCGACCTGCAGCTGATCCTCCGCCCCGGCGGCGGCATCGCCAACCCGCGTCTGCCGGAGGCCGGCCGGGTGAAGAACGCCGCCGTGCTCGGCCTGCGGGCGACGATCCAATATTGAGCGGCTCACCAGCGGGCTCGCCCGCGTATCGCCTCATGCCCCATGCGATGACGCGAGAGCAACACCGGGCGTTGCAATCGCGTGCACCGCAAAACGTGGCCTTGCGCGGCCGCCCTCGGCCCCTCACGATTCCAGCCGTGGCGTACGCGCCGGTCAGCGTGGGGTTTCGGTGCCTTTCGGCGAATCGAGTCTGACGGCCTGGATCCTGTTGTGGGTGGCGGCGCTCTCGAGCCTCGCCACCTTCGCGATCACCCTGCGGCGGGACGCGCAGGCCCGGCGCAAGGCGCTGGCGGAGGAGGAACAGCTCTGGTCGCTGACCTGGGCGGACTATCTCGACGACGGGCCGTTCCGCTGCCTGCGCCTGCGCCTGCACGACGTCGACAAGCACAAATGCCGCCTCAAGACCGTGACGCTGAAGAAGCCCGGCGCCGGCCGCCTCGCGCCGCAGACCTGGATCGACGAGAGCCCGTCCGAGCCCTGGCACAAGCGCGCCCGGGCGGACCGCACGGCGCTCGGCCGCCGCATCGCGGTCGCCAAGGACCTCGACGGCTCGAACGCCCGCTTCTCGGGCCAGCCCTACGACGACGTCTACCTCTACGTGCTGATGCCCCGGCGCCCCGCCTTCAGCTTCGCCGCCCAGACCCCGGTGCGCCTCGTCTGCCGCATCTCCGAGATCTCCCGGCGCTCGCGCCGCCGCAAGATCACCCTGATCAGCCCGCCGGCCGACTGGGCCGCCCCCGACGCGCCGAAGCCCGAGGACATGCAGCGGACGGCGTGACGGTTTCGCAAGGCTTTGCGGGCGGGCCGGCTCAGCCGGCGGCCTGGGCCCAGCTCGCCTGGTAGGCTGGCGCGAGGATCATGCCGTGGGGCACGGCCATCATGGGCGGCGGGTTGCGCACGCATTGCTCGAGGAAGGCCACGGTCTCCTCCAGCACGCTGCCCGAGAACGGTTTTGCGATCACCGCGGCCGCGCCTTCGAGGTCGCCGGAGAGCTGGCGCGTATTGGCGGTGATGAACACGGCGGTGATGCCGTCGAGGTCGCGCACGGCGCGCGCCACGTCGAGACCGGACGAGCCGTCGCCGAGGCGCAGATCGATGAACACCAGCTCGGGCAGCGTCTCGTAGACCAGGGCCACGCCGTCCGCGGCGTTCATGGCGGTGCCGACGACGACGTGGCCGGCATCCTCCAGCAGCGTCTCGAGCTGCATCAGGATCAGGGCCTCGTCCTCGACCAGCAGAACCCGCAGCTTGTCGCTCACTCAAGTCTCCGAACTGACTGCCGATTCGCGGGGCAGACTGACGTGGACGGTCGTGCCGGGATTGGCGGACTGCCAAGAGATACTGGCATTCAACTGGCGCGCAAGCGTTTCGGTGAGGCGCTTTCCGAACGAGCGCTTGCCGGATATTTCGACCGGTACCGGCATACCAACGCCGTCATCGGTAATTTTGATCGAAAAATACTTGTCGTCCGGCGCGACCAGGATCGAGAGCCGCCCGGGGCGGCCGTCCGGGAAGGCATGCTTGAGCGCGTTGGTGACGAGCTCGTTCATCATCAGGGCGATCGGCGGCGCCTTGGCCACCGGCACCTCCACCGGCTCGAAATCGAAATGCAGGCGGATGCCCTCGCGGCCCGAACCGCGCACGAGGTCGGTGGCGAGGTCGCGGGCGAATTCGGTGACGTCGAAGCGCTCGACGTTGTTGGACTGGTAGAGCCGCCGGTGGACCGTGCCGAGGGCCTCGACCCGGCTGAGCATCGATTCCATCGAGGCGCGCGCCGCCGGGTCGGTGATCGTGCGGGTCTGCAGCGCCAGCAGGGAGGAGATCATCTGGAGGTTGTTCTTGACCCGGTGGTCGACCTCGTGGACCAGCATGGTCTTGGCGGCCAGCGCCTCGCTCAGGTCGCGGGTGCGCCGGGCGACCTCGCGCTCGAAATGCTCCTTCTCCTGTTGCGTCCTGAGATGGGCGTCGACCCGGTCGGTGACGTCGAGCTGCGAGGCGAAGAAGTACAGCACCTCGCCGGCCTCGTTGGCCACCGGGCTGAGATACAGCGCGTTCCAGAACGACGTGCCGTCCTTGCGGTAGTTCAGGACATCGATGGCGATGTCGCGATTGCTCGTGACCGCATCGCGGATCTGCCGCACGGCCGCCCTGTCGGTGTCCGGTCCCTGCAGGAAGCGGCAGTTCTTGCCCATGATCTCGTCGCGGTCGTAGCCGGACATCGCGAGGAAGGCGTTGTTGGTGTAGACGATCGGGTTGTCGGCCTGGCGAGGATCGGTGATGATCATCGGCATGCGCGTGCCGCGCACGGCGGCGGCGAAGGGGTCTCCCTTGCCGGTGCCCGCATGCAGCTGGTCCGTCAGCCTCCAGGCGTCCTCCCGTTCCATCTCGTCCCGTCTCTTCTACCCGATTGCGTCCGGCGGCCGGCACGGCGCCTCGCTCCTGCGGGCGATGCGTGCAACCACACGTGACATGGCCATGCGGACCACGGGCGACAACCGTGGCCATGCCCGATGGATCCCTTACTACCAGTAGCCCTTACGGCTGACGCCTTCAGGGCTGCCCGCCGCACGCGCGGCGACGCGCATTCGCGCTTGCCGACGGCTTGGAGAGCCGAAGCCCACGGCCGCTGGTAGACCGCCCTTCCACGGCATGAAGTTTCGGAGCCCGTCACACGCACGAGATGCAACGGAACGAAATACCACCAGACCGGTGTTGTGCCGCGGAATGCCCGGCACGATATCCGATGAAGCCCTCGACGAGACGCACGACCGGGCCCTCTCGCCAAGACAGTGACGAGGGCCGTGTCGACGGCCGCGAGGCGACCCCGCGCCACGGTGAAAGGCCCGAAGGATTTTCGATGATCGACCTGTCGACCTCCGAGACCGACCGCACCGTCGACGCCCTGCTGCGCCAGATCACCTGGAGCCGCTTCGCGGGCGACGCCGGCATCGAGGGTCCCTATCGCGACGACCCCGCCTCGGCGGCCGTGGTGATCGAACTGCGCCAGGCCGGCGAACGGCTCGCAGCCGCCGGCGGCCTCGACGCCCTCGACGAGGCCATCCTGCGCATCACCGAGATGAACTCGTCCTATTCGGACCAGCGCTCCAACCTGCTCGAAGCGCTGTGGTCGTCGGTGGGGCGCGGCGGGGAACCCTGAGTTCTCGCTTAGGCCGGCCGCGGTCCCCGGCGCTTCAGGACAAGCCGGCGGCCCGGCGGAGTGCGGCGTTGAGGCGGTCCTGCCATCCCGGACCGTCCGCCTGGAAATGCTCCAGCACGTCGCGATCGATGCGCAGGGTCACCTGCTCGCGCCCGCCCGGGAGGGCCGGCGCCCTGGCCGCGACCGGGGCGGCCTCGACGGGTTTCGTCGTCGTCTTCTTGAAGGCGGCCTCGGCCGCGTCCCGGGCGCTCATCGTCGATCTGGCCATGGGTCTTCGCTCTGCCGGTCCGAGATTTCAGAAAGCCCGTTATACCGGAATGCAGCGCGCCCGACTCCTCGTAATTCGCGCGTGCGCCTGCGGCCCTCTGCGCAGGTCGCGCGGGAACCGGCTCACCCCTCGTCCTCGTCCCGATACGCGGCGCCCTCGCCCGTCGCACCGGGTTCCGCCAGGGCATAGACCGCATCGCCCATCCGCCTCAGCGGACCGCCGGGGCCGGAGCGCTTCCAGAGGCGGGTGTTGAGGGCGGCGACGGGATCGTGGCCCGGCAGGGAGAAGCCGCGGCCGGCGAGCAGCGCCAGGATCTCGGCGGCATGGAGCGGCCGGCCGGCCTCGTCCAGCGCCGCCAGGGCCGCCTCGATCAGCGCGCGGCCGTAACGGCGCGCGAGGACGCCGCCGGAGAGCACGCCCTCCATCGCGGCAGGATTTTGGGCAGGATCGGGGACAGGATCCGAGGGGTCGGCGGGGCCCGGCGCGGCGGGGCGGGCTTCGCCGGACGGCGAGGGCACGCCGGACGAAGGCGTCTCCGGGAAGGACGGCTGCACCAAAGCAGGCTCGGACCAAGGCGGCAGCCGCCGCTCGGCCGGGGACTCGCCGCCGGCCGCGGCCGGGCGGCGCGGCGCAGGGCGATCCGCGTCGTCGGCCGGATCCGGGGGCGAGCCCGGTCCCGGCGTCGAAGCGGCCGCGGCGGAGGCAGGAGCCGGAAACCGGGGCTCGTCGGCCGAAAACCTCGCGCCGGCCGTCAGCCGGCGGCCGAGTTCGAGATAGAGGGTGAGATCGTTGATGGCGCGATCGAGCGCCTCGCGCTGGCGGCGCAGGGCGGCGAGCTGCGTCTCGGCTTCGGCTTCCGATAACACCATGGCGTCGTCCTCAAGCCGGTTTTTTCGCCTGGCGGCTGTCTTGGAATGCCTTAGCGGAATATTCCTCGAAGAACCAGTTATTCCTTATTCGGAATCAGATATTCCATACCTGCATGAAGGGAATTCCAGAGCGCATTCCCGTCCGAACTGGAATATTCCATGCCGCGTCACGCATCCCGGTCAACGGCATGGCCAATCCGGGCAGCATGCTGGTACGACACGCGGTATGCGGTCCGGTGCATGCCGTAACGATCCACGGCAGCTTGATATTCCGAGATGGAATTAGGCGGCGTTACGTTTCTTCCGAGCCAATCCGATGGCCTTCGGCGGAACGATCAGGGCGCTCGGGTCGGCCGGGTTCAGCACCATGCCGCGCTCGTCGAGGGTGATCGGCAGGCGCGGAAATACCTCGAGCACCCCGGCGAGGTCGGCCTTGAAGGCCTGGCGGAAGCTGCGCTGCGAGGCGTTGTCGGCCCCGAACTGTTTGTGCAGGTTGTCCCAGGTGAGCCTCAGGGGCCGCTGGAGGGCCCGCAGGCGGTAGCCGGCCCAGAACAGCAGGTCGAGCTTCCGCGCCGATCCCGACAACGCCCTGGCCGCCCGGATGTCCACGGGGAGGGCGTGCTTGATCAGGCTCTCGTAGAAATCCTGGTGGAACTGGACTTCGCGCTGCCAGACCACCTCTCCGGAGCCCTGAGGGCGCCACAGGTCGAGCCGGCGGAAGGGCGGCACGGTGAGGGTCGAGGCGGTCTCCTTGCCGTCCCAGAGGCCGATCTGCATGGAGCAGGCGGCGAGCCGGTTGAGCTGCTCCTTGAAGGCGCCGATGGTGCCGCGCTCGCCACCGGTCACCGCAAATCCCATCTCCCGCATGAAGCCGGACAGGCTGTCGGCCACCGCGATCACCGGGCTCCGCTGCCTCACCGCCTCGGTGCAGAGGTGCAGCAGCACGAGCCGCGCCTTGGGGCCGTAGGGCAGGCCCTGCATCTCCATCTCGCCCGTGATCGGGTTCTTCAGGCGCCCGGCCGAGAGGCTCAGCGAGTTGCGGCCGTACTCCCGCAACACCTCGCGGACGGGTCCGGGATCGCGATACGGCAGGCCGCACAGCGCCAGCACCGAGTGGATGTGCTGCAGGTTTTCGGGCACGGCCGGTTCGTTCTCGATGACCTCGCGCACGGCGTCGCGCCGACGCTGGTCCCGGGCCATGCCCTCGCGCCGGGTCTTTTGGGAGTTTTCCGTCGCGGCCTGGGCGTCGCGATCGCGCTGCCGGAACAGCAGGTGCTCGACGATCTGGGCGAACAGAAATCCGCCCCGCGCCGCCTCCAGCTCGGCGCGCAGGTCCGGGTCGCGGATCCCGTCGATCTTCTGTTCGAGCCCCGCCATGCCTTGCGTCCGCCAACGTCCTCTTCGGCACCCTGCCCCGTCGTATCGCCGACGTCCAAGTGTCTCTCAGGAGCTCCCGCCGATAGGGGTTCGTGAGAGGCACTCGGCCCGGGTGGCGGCGGATGTGGCACGATTCGGACCCCGGGAGTCCTGTGGCGGATCGGTCTTATCCCGGCTTTCCCCGCTTCTCGGGCCTCGCCATCCCCAGGCTCGCTCCGGGGCCGGTCCGCAGAGTTCGATACGGGCCGGATCACTGCGGATCAGCCCACGCAGAGTTCAATACGGAGACCTGAAGCCGGGTTCTCCCCGGAATGCACAGCCCGACCGGTTTTCCCACGCCGAATCCCATGCGAACCCGCGCAGATTCCGATGCGATCGATCCGGGAATCCACGCAGAGTTCCATACGGAGCCACGCAGAATCCGATGCACAGCCACGCAGAATCAGATGCACGAAACCGTCTCAACACACTGTCGCCGCAGCGTTATTCGTCTCCCCCTATAACCTGCTGAACTGACTCTCTTAAAAGAGCGAAGCAGATATTCTTCCTACCCTAGGCGCGAGGCGTTCGCTGAGCCGAACCGCCTGGAAGGGGTTCAATTTATGGAATATAAGGAATTATCCACATGCCACACCCGGTTTATCCAACGTAGCTCGGCCATTCGGGCGTCGAGGCCGGGAAAAGCCTTCAGATGCGCATTCGGAACGAAAGCGGTACGAACGCCACCATGACGAATCACCCGATCGAGACGCTGCTGCAGCTCATGGCAACCCTGCGGGATCCGGAGACGGGCTGCCCCTGGGACGTCGTCCAGACGCCCGCGAGCATCGTGCCCTTCACCATCGAGGAGGCCTACGAGGTCGCCGACGCGGTGGAGCGCGGCGATCCCGAGGATCTCAGGGACGAGCTCGGCGACCTCCTGCTCCAGGTGGTCTTCCAGGCCCGGATGGCGGAGGAGGCGGGCCGCTTCGCCTTCGCCGACGTCGTCGCCGGCATCGTCGCCAAGCTCGTTCGGCGGCATCCGCACGTGTTCGAGGCCGACGGCAGCCTGCTTCCCGCCAGGCGAGGCCGCGGCGATCCGGCGGCGGTCGAGGCGGCCTGGGCGCGGATCAAGGCGCAGGAGCGGGCTGAGAAGCTGGCCCGGGGCAGGGTGCCGGCGGCGGCGGGGCCCCTCGACGGGGTACCTTCCGCCCTCCCCGCCCTTACCCGCGCCGAAAAAATCTCACGGAAGGCCGCCTTCCATGGGTTCGATTGGCCCAATGCGCGGGAGGTGATCGCCAAGGTCCGCGAGGAAGCCGACGAGGTCGAGGAGAGCCTGGCGGCCGACGATCCGGAGGCGGTGGCCGAAGAGATCGGCGACCTGCTGTTCTCCGTGGCGAACCTCGCCCGCCATGCCGGCGTCGACGCGGAGGAAGCCCTGCGGCGGGGCACCCGCAAGTTCGAGCGCCGGTTCACGGCCATGGCCGACCACCTGGCAAAGGACGGCCGGACCCTGGCATCGGTCGACCTGCCGGCGATGGAAGCCGCCTGGCAGGCGGTCAAACGCGCCGAGGGCTGAGAACCACCCTCCCCGTTCGCAGCGCTACCGCGCGACGGCCCGGCTCGCCTTCCGGCCGCGCTTCGGGCTCTGCGGCTTCAGCCGGTCGAGGATGCGTCCGATCGCCCGCTCGACCTCGGCCCGACCGGGCGGAGACCTGGCAAGATCCTCCTCCTCGGGGAGCGGATTCGAAGGGCTGGGTGCGCGACTCTTCGGCATGGCGCCGATTCTAGCAGAGCCCCGGCCGCACGCTCCCGACAGGACTACGCAGGACGCGCCCCGGATCCTGTTCTCCCGTGATCCCCGTATCGGAGGATCACGGGAGCAGGGGATCCTTGTGCGCGGATCCGGTACGGCGGCGCCCGAATGGCCAGTCGATCACGTGGACGGCATAGAGCGCCCACCACACCATCACCGGCTGCATCGCGAAACGGGGGCCGTGATACCACCAGCTGTCCGGGATCGGCGGGATCGCGATGTGGTCCAGGGCCTGCTTCACGTTGGCCGGAAACACGCAGACGGCGTAGAGCGCCAGCATGATGCCGGCGAGGCGCCTGAGGCGTGCGGTCGTCAGCGCCAGCGCGCCGGCGATCTCGCAGAGGCCGGTGACGATCACCACGAAGCGCGGCGCCGGCACCCAGTCCGGCATGATCGGCAGGAATGCGTCGGTCGCGGTGAGATGCACGATGCCGATGCCGGCATAGACGACGATCATCACCCAGCGCATCCAGGCGCGGTCGTCGTCCCCCTGCCCCTGCCCCCGCCCCGTCACGACACGGTCTCCGGGGCGACATTGCAGGATGCGGCGACGGCCTCGCGGACGGCCTGGATCAGATGCGCGACGGTCGCGTTCCCGGCACTGTCCAACGAGCGATCTCCGATCGCGGTCACCGGGCTCACGAGCCGCAGCGAGTTGGTGAGGATCGCGGCATCGGCTCCCGTGAGTTCGTCGAGCGGCAGGGGCCGCTCGTCCACCGCGAGCCCGAGCCTCGCGGCAACCGCGAAAATCTGCGCCCGGACGATCCCCGGCAGCACCCCCTCCTCCAGGGACGGCGTCACCAGCGTTCGGCCGAAAATCCCGAAGAGATTGCCGATGCCGGCGCAGGCGACGCGGTCGCGTGTGTTGAGAAAGAGGGCTTCGTCGAACCCGGCCGCCGCCGCATCGCGGGCGGCCAGTACGGCGTCGAGATAACCGAGGCTCTTGAGGCGCGAGGCGGGAGAGGTCTCGTTGCGGCGGATCGCGGTGAGGTGGAGCCGCATCGGGGCGAAGGCGAGGCCCGGCCGCATCGGCCCGGAACGCGCGAAGAGGAACGGCCGGGCCTCGGCGGGCGGGGCGATGCCCCTCGGTCCCGGACCGCGGGTCATGGTGGTGCGGATCACTGTCCGCGGGGCGGCGACGGCGACGGCGCGCATCGCCGCGACGATCCGCTCGGGCTCATCCGCGAATCCCAGCGCCTGCGCCGCCGCTACGAGCCGGGCGACATGGGCGTCCTCGAAGGCGATGCGTCCGTCGCAGGCGAGCGCCGTGTCGAACACGCCGTCGCCGAGCAGCAGGCCGCGATCGGACAGGTCGAACGGGATCGGGCCCTCGACGACCCGGCCGTCACACCAGAGCATCGAGGCTCACTTTTTCCGGCATCCGTCCCCGCCCCTCACGCCAGGCGCGGGCGAGCCGGAGGAAATTGGAAAAGATCGCGTGGCCGCCTTCGGTGAGCACCGATTCCGGATGGAACTGGATGCCCCAGGTCGGATGCCGGCGGTGCGACAGCGCCATGATCTCGCCCTCGGCCGAGACCGCGTTCACCGCGAGGTTTTCGTTCATGCCGGGTTCGGGCGACACGATCAGCGAGTGGTAGCGCGCCACCGCCATCGGGTCGGGCAGGCCCGAAAACAGGCCGGTGCCGTCGTGGCGCACGGGGGTGGCCTGGCCGTGGAGCGGGCGGATCGCGCGCTCCACGCGCCCACCGAAGGCCGCGCCGATGGCTTGGTGGCCGAGGCAGACGCCGAGGATCGGCACCACGCCCGACAGGTCACGGATCGCCGGCAGGCTGACCCCGGCCTCGGCCGGCGTGCAGGGCCCCGGCGAGATCACCACGGCGTCGGGCACCATGGCGCGGATCTCGGCGACCGAGAGCGCGTCGTTGCGGGCGACTGCAACCGTCTCGCCGAGCTCCTCGAAATAGCGCACGACGTTGAAGACGAAGGAATCGTAGTTGTCGACGACGAGGATCATCGGCCCCCCTCGCCGTCCGGCGCGAAGGCGGCGAAGACCCGGGCGGCCTTGGTCAGGGTCTCTTCGTATTCCGGACCGGGCTCGGACAGGAGCGTGATGCCGCCGCCGGCCTGGAGCACGGCCTCTCGTGTGTCCATGAACACGGTGCGGATGGCGATCGCGGTATCCATGGTGCCGTCGAAACCGATGGCGCCGATGGCACCGCAGTAGAGTTCCCGGGCATCCCCTTCGATCTCGGTGATGATGTCCATGGCCCTGAGCTTCGGCGCACCGGTGATCGAGCCGCCGGGAAACGTCTTTGCGATGAGGTCGAGGGCATCAGTACCCTCCCGCAGGGTGCCCGTGACCACCGAGACGAGATGGTGGACCGAGGCATAGGATTCCAGACCGCACAGGACCGGCACCCGCACGCTGCGCGGCTCGCAGACCCGCGAGAGATCGTTGCGCAGCAGGTCGACGATCATGATGTTCTCGGCGCGCTCCTTCGGGTTTGCCTGGAGGGCCTTTGCCAGCGCGGCGTCCTCGTCGGGATCCTCGACCCGGCGCACGGTCCCCTTGATCGGGCGCGTCTCGACCTCCCGGCCGCGCAACGTCAGGAAACGCTCGGGTGAACTCGATGCGACCGTCAGCTCGTCGAAGGCGAGATAGGCGCCGAAGGTCGCGGGATTGGTCGCGCGCAGCCGCTGGTAGAGCGCGAACGGATCGAAGCCCGGCGGCAGTTCGGCGGAGAAGCGCTGGGCGATGTTGGCCTGGTAGATGTCGCCGGCCCGGATGTAGTCGCGGACCTTTTCGACTGCGTCCTCATAGCTTTGCCGCGAGAAGTTCGAGTGCCAGGTAAGCGGTGCCGGAGTGGATTTGGTTTGCGGTTCGGGCTCGGCCGGTGTCCCGAGCAATGCGGCGAAGGCGTCGAGACGGGTCTGTGCCCGGGCCACGCGTGCGTCCGGATCCGTGGCGGGAAATCCGGTGGCGATCAGGACGCAGCGGTCGTGCTCGTGGTCGATCGCGAGAAGTGTGTCGTAGAGGTTGAAGGCGATGTCGTCGGTCAGCCCGGCCCGACGCGGCGGCTTCGCCACACGCTCCAGCTCCCGGCCGAGATCGTAGGCGAAGTAGCCGATCGCGGCGCCCGGAAAGGCGGGGAGGTCGGGCTGCGGCGGCAGCCGGTAGGGCGCGAGGCAGGCGCGCAGGGCCTCCAGCGGCTTGCCGTCGAGAGCCTGTCCGTCGAGGGTAGCGCGGCCCTCCCGTAGGCGAAAGCGGCCGAACGGATCGGCGCCGAGCACGGAGACGCGCCCGAGCATGTGATGCTGCATGGCGCTGTCGAGGAAGGCGAGCCCGGGCAGGCGCGACAGGCGCTGTGCCGCCACGATCGCGTCGATGGATGGGATCTCGCGGGTCCAGACCATGGGGGCGGTGATTTCGCGTCTCGCGCTCGGGTGTGTCGCAAGCACCAACTGCGCCGAGAGACCTCCCGTCAATTCCCGCTCGGTGCGACCCGTCTGCAGCCAGGGCATGAGCGCCCTGCCCTTTCGAGCTGCAGGCCTTCATCCGGAGCACGAGGACAATATGCCAAATCACTGAAATCGAATGGATTCGGCGTTTCATATACGATCTCGGACGATTGCTGGCGGCACGCTGGGCGCGGCGGCGCCGTCGGGCATGCTTCGGCCGGCCAGGCCGACGCGGGGCGCGAGGCTCGCAACGCGGGCAGTGGCGGGCTATACCCCGCGCATCCTCTTGCCTTCGCGATCCGAGCGGCCCAACCGGCCGCCTCGCGTCACGTCGCCGTCCGAGACGCCATGACCGCCACCGCCGTACCCGCAGATGCCGTGACGAAGGCCGCCCCGCGGATCTCCTTCGTGTCGCTCGGCTGCCCCAAGGCGCTGGTCGATTCCGAGCGGATCCTCACGCATCTGCGGGCCGAGGGTTACGAACTGGCCCGCCGCCACGACGGGGCCGACGTGGTCATCGTCAACACCTGCGGCTTCCTCGATTCGGCCAAGGCGGAATCGCTCTCGGCGATCGGGGAGGCGATGGCCGAGAACGGCCGGGTCATCGTCACCGGCTGCATGGGCGCACAGCCCGAAGAGATCCGCGAAAAGTATCCGAACCTGCTCGCCGTCACCGGCCCGCAGGCCTACGAATCCGTGGTCGCCGCCGTGCACGAGGCGGTGCCGCCGGCGCACGACCCGTTCCTCGACCTGATCCCGCCCCAGGGCGTGAAGCTGACGCCGCGGCACTACGCCTATCTGAAGATTTCCGAGGGCTGCAACAACCGCTGCACCTTCTGCATCATCCCGAGCCTGCGGGGCGATCTCGTCAGCCGGCCGGCGGCGGACGTGCTGCGCGAGGCTGAGAAGCTGGTGAAGGCCGGCGTCAAGGAACTGCTGGTGGTCTCGCAGGACACCAGCGCCTACGGCGTCGACACCCGCTACGCCGCGAGCCGCTGGCAGGACCGGGACGTGCGTGCCCGCTTCTACGACCTCTCCAAGGAACTCGGCGAGCTCGGGGCCTGGGTGCGGTTGCACTACGTCTACCCCTACCCGCATGTCGACGAGGTCATCCCGCTGATGGCCGAGGGCAAGGTGCTGCCGTATCTCGACATGCCGCTCCAGCACGCCTCCCCCAGCGTCCTCAAGCGGATGCGCCGGCCGGGCAACCAGGAGAAGCAGCTCGAGCGCATCCGGCGCTGGCGCGAGATCTGCCCGGACCTCGCCATCCGCTCGACCTTCATCGTCGGTTTTCCCGGTGAGACCGATGCGGAGTTCGAGGAACTCGTCGACTGGATCCGGGAGGCCCGGCTCGAGCGGGTCGGCTGCTTCGAATACGAGCCGGTGCGCGGTGCGACCGCCAACGATCTCGGCGTGCCGGTGCCTCCCGAGGTGAAAGCCGAGCGCAAGCGGCGCTTCATGGAAGCACAGGGTCTGGTCTCGCTGAAGCTGCAGCGGGCCAAGGTCGGCAAGCGGCTCCAGGTGATCATCGACGAGGCCGGGCCGGGGGGCGCCAAGGGCCGCTCCAAGGCCGACGCGCCGGAGATCGACGGCACGGTCCACGTTGCTTCCCGCCGTCCCCTGCGCCAAGGCGACATCGTCACTGTGAAGATCGAGCGGGCGGACGCCTACGACCTGCACGGGATCGCGGTGTAGCGGACACGTCCCGGGATCCTGTGACGACAGGATCCCGTTAGGTTTGTATTTCGCGACTATCGATCCGATCGACGCCGGCTTCGCACATCGCATACCAAGCCCGGCTGACCGACCCGTCGCGGTCGATGCCACGGACCGCATCCTCCACGACCGCCACCGCGAAGCCTTCGGCGCGTGCGTCCAGCGCCGTCCAGAGGATGCAGAAGTCGGTGGCCAGACCGGTGAGGACGAGGCGGGTCAGGCCGCGCTCGCACAGGTAGCCGGCGAGGCCCGTGCGGGTCTTCCGGTCGGCTTCCATGAAGGCCGAGTAACTGTCGACCCCGGACCGGGTGCCCTTGCGCAGGATCAGTTCGGCCCTGTCGAGGTCGAGTCCGGCGGCCAGTTCGGCGCCGTGCGTTCCCTGCACGCAGTGGTCCGGCCAGAGCACCTGCTCGCCGTAGGGCATCGGCACGGTCTCGAACGGCGCTCGCTCCGGATGCTGCGCGGCGAACGAGGCGTGGCCCGCGGGGTGCCAATCCTGCGTGACGACGACATGCGGCGCCCGCCGCACGAGCCGATTGATCGGCGCGATCACCGCGTCGCCGTCGGGCACGGCCAGCGCCCCGCCGGGCAGAAAGTCGTTCTGGACGTCCACGACGACCAGGACATCGCCTTCCGTGAACCTCATCGCCAAACCGAGGATCGCGAAGGACGAGTCCTTCGCCGTGTCCGGGCAGAGCCCGGAATCCTTGTGTCCCGTGATCCCAGGATCACGGGATCATGACCGTGGATCCGGTCGTGTTCCGCCCCGCGAGATCGCGATGCACCTGCGCCGCGTCGGCGAGCTTCGCCCGGGAATGGATCGGGATCGTCACCGCCCCGCTCTTCACGACCTCGAACAGTTCGGCGGCGTTGGCGTCGAGCAATTCGCGGGTGGCGATGTGCGTGAACAGCGTCGGGCGCGTCGCGTAGAGCGAGCCCTTCTGCGCCAGGATGCCGATGTCGAAGGCGTCGATCGCGCCGGAGGAGGATCCGAAGCTCGCGAAGGTGCCGAAGGGCCGGAGACAGTCGAGGGAGGCCGGGAAGGTCGCCTTGCCGACGCCGTCATAGACGACCGGCACGCCCTCGCCCTTGGTGATCTCACGCACGCGGGCGGCGAAATCCTCGTCGCGGTACAGGATCACATGATCACAGCCGTGCTGCTTGGCGAGTTCGGCTTTCTCGGGCGAACCGACCGTGCCGATCACTGTGGCGCCGAGATGCTTGGCCCATTGCGTCGCGATGAGGCCGACGCCGCCGGCGGCGGCATGGAACAGGATCGTGTCGCCCTTCTGCACGCGGTAGGTTCGGCGCAGCAGGTATTGGGCGGTGAGACCCTTCAGCATCATCGCGGCGGCGGTCTCGTCGCTGACGCCGTCCGGGACGTGGACGGCCCCGGAGGCATCGACCACGACGTCCTCGGCATAGGTGCCGCTGGCGCCCGCATAGGCGACGCGCTCCCCGATCCTGAAGCCGGTCACGCCCTCGCCGACGGCCGCAACCTCACCCGCGCCTTCCTTGCCGAGCGTATGCGGCAGCGACGGCGCCTTGTAGGTTCCCTGGCGGAAGTAGATGTCGATGAAGTTGACGCCGACGGCCGTCTGCCGAACGCGGATCTGGCCGGGGCCGGGCTCCGGGGTCGGCACGTCCTCGTAGACCATCACCTCCGGGCCGCCGTATTCGTGAATCCGGATCGCCTTCGGCATGCTCGCTCGTCCTCAACGTTGGGTCTCGACGGCGAAATAGGGCTGCGACCAACGAAGAGACAGCCTCAGGCCTCGGCCACCGTGATCGTCATTCCGGTGCCGAGCAGGCAGCGGCGGATGCGGCCCTCGATGTCGGGCGTCAGTCCACGCACGCTGACATGCATCGTGGCCGTGTCGTCGGGCCGGACGTCGAGGGTGTAGCGCAGACCTTCGTCGTGCATCTGGCGTAGCAGGTTGGTGCTCGCGACGGTCATCGCCGCGATGTGCTGCTCGATCAAATGGGACTTCATCGGCCCCTGCTACGCGTCCGCGCGCTCGTCCTCAACCTCGTTCGCGCAAGCCCCTTCGTCTTCGAAGACAGGACGGCGCGTGTTCTCGATCGGCGGAAAAAGAGCGGCGAGCCCCTGAGAGACGCCGTTCAACAGGGGATCGAACGACGAGCCGAAGCTGCGCTCCTCGTGTTCGCCCGCCGGCATGGAAAAGGTGTTCAACGGACACTCCCTGCGCCGCCCAAAGACCAAACGCTTGGGGGTAATGCAGACCGGAAGCTTTGGTTTCGTCCGAGCTCCGGCCGGATCCGGCTGAAGCTCCTCAGCGACGCATGGTCTTGACCCGACGGCGTCGCCGCCTCTGTAAGCTCTGGGCAGAGGCGCGGCGCAGGGGTCGCGCTGAAAATCCCTCTTGGGATTGCGATGTCCTTGGGGTTGCGATGTCGGGCATGGTTCGGTTCGAGGCGGCGGTCGTTGGCGCGGGGGCGGCGGGGCTCGCGGCGGCGCTCGCCCTGGCGCGCGAGGGCATCGCTACCGCGCTCGTCGGGCGGCATGCACCGGTGGCCGACGGGCGTACCGTGGCGCTGCTCGACGGCTCGGTACGCTTCCTCGATGCGCTCGGCGCCTGGGCGACGATCGCTCCGTATGCGGCGCCCCTGGCCGAGCTCCATCTCATCGACGACACCGGCAGCCTGTTTCGTCCGCCCCCTGCCCGGTTCGTCGCGTCGGAAATCGGGCTCGACGCCTTCGGCTGGAACGTCGAGAGCGCCCGACTGGTCGAGAGCCTGCGTCTGCTCGCCCGGACGACCCCGAACCTGACCCTGTTCGAGAGCGATGCGGCCGAGAGCCGGCGCGACGATGAGCGCGCCGTCATCACCCTCCAGGACGGCGGAACGGTCGAGACCCGCCTGATCGTCGCCGCCGACGGAGCCCGCTCGCCGCTCAGGGCGGGATCGGGCCTGACGGTTCGGGACTGGTCCTATCCGCAGGCGGCGATCACCACGATCCTCGCTCATGAGCGCCCGCATCGCGACGTCTCGACAGAGTTCCACACCCGGGCGGGGCCGTTCACGCTCGTGCCGCTGCCGGGCGGCCACCGATCGAGCCTCGTCTGGGTGACCGGCGAGGGGCCGGCTCGACGGCTCTCGGCTCTCGATGACGGCGCACTTGCGTCATCGGTCGAGCGTCAGGCGCAGGCGATGCTCGGCGCCATGCGGATCGACGGACCGCGCGGGCTGGTGCCGATGCGCGGGCTTTCCGTCTCGACGCCCGTCGCCCTGCGGCTGGCACTGATCGGAGAGGCGGCCCACGTATTTCCGCCGATCGGCGCGCAAGGCCTCAATCTCGGGCTTCGCGACGCCGCTTCGCTGCGCGATGTCGTGATGGCTGCCCGTGAGGCCGGACGCGATCCCGGTTCCCAGGCGTCGCTTGCGGGCTTCGGCCGCAACCGCGGTGCCGATGCGCGCCTGCGCGGGACGGCCGTCGATCTTCTCAACCGCTCGTTGCTCGCCGACCTCGTGCCCATCGATGCCCTCCGCGGTCTCGGCTTGGTCGCCATGAGCACGCTGGCGCCCTTGCGGAAGATCGTGATGCGGGAAGGGGTGCTGCCGCGCTTCGGTGCGCCGAGCCTGATGCGGGGACGTTGAACTGGCGTCGCAGACTCAGCGCGCTGCCGCCGAATCGCCCAAGCCGTCCGTCGGTTGTGTGGCGGTGCCCTTGACGCTTTCCAGCGGGCCGTCACCCTTGACCTGACTCGCGGTGAAGGCCGTTCCGGCGCGGCCGAGGCCCTCGCCGTGCTGGTAGAGCGCCTTCATGTAGTCGGGGTCGAACGGTGCGGACGAGGCCTTTGTGAAGCGGCCGTCGATCTCGGCGACGTGCAGGTCGAGTCCCGAGCGCTGCGCGAAGATCTGCGCCAACGCGATGGCACCGCGGGTCTGCGCCTTGATCGCCGCCGACATCGAGTGGCCGAGCACGCCCAGGATCGTGCGCGGCGCGATGCCGAATTCCGGCGTCAGCCGGTTGTTCACTACGAGATAGACCGAGTGGGTCGGCAGGTGGACGCCGGACGTGCGGCCGACGAGGGCCGGTGCCGGCGCGAGATAGAACGGCGCCATGGCCCCGCCGTCGTTGTGCATCTCCTGGAAGCGCTTGCCGTCCTCGCCGAGCGCATCGATCATCACCGGCGGAAAGACGCCGGGAATGGCGGTGGAGGCGAGCACGATCTCGCGAAACAGCTTCAGGGCCTTGTCGCCGTAGCGGCCGGCATCCTTGCCGGCGGCGAGGCCGGCGATCGCGCCCATGTCCCAGACCGTCGAGCGCTCGGCGTCGACCTGGGTCGTCGCGATGAGGAGGCGGCGGCCCTTGGCGTGCTCGGCGGCGACGGCCTTGAGCAGGTCCGGCGTGACCGACTTGTCGATGCGGTCCTTGAGCGGCCAGTTGTCGGTGAGCGCCGCGGTGGGATTGCCGCCGAGCTCGAACACGTCGGCCGCGGTGATCTCGGTGTAGTTCGCCCGGAGCGCCGGGTCGGCCGCCGGGCCGACGAAGGCGAAGGGCGCGATCAGCGCACCCGTCGAAACGCCGGTGACGACGCCGAAGGCCGGCCGGTCGCCGGCCTGCGACCATCCGGCGAGCAGGCCCGCCGCGAAGGCGCCGTTCTCGCCGCCGCCCGACAGCACGAGCCAGGGATCGCCCGCGGCCCCTGCCCCGTCGATCAGCGCCTGGAAGGCCCGGGGATCGTCGCCGTCGAGGCGCAAGCGGCCCGGCAGGCCTTCGGGCCAAGCGGTGGCCGATTCCGCGGCGGTGAAGTCGACGCGCTCCGGTTGCGTGGCCGGCTTTTCGGCCTGCTTCTTCTCGACGGGATGCTTCCCCGCCGCGTGCCCCGCAGGCCTCGCAAAGGCCACCGGCGGCGCGGCCGCGAGGGCCAGCACCACGGCGCCGACGAGCATGGACCGTCCGGTCGATGCGATCATGATGGCCAATTCCTTCCCGAGGCCGCCTCGACCGAAGAACACGGGAGGCTCCGGCCTGTTCCTGATGGGCCGCGTACGAATGACCCCCATGATGGGGTGCTCCGTGCGTCAGCGCACGTCGAGGTGACGTCGGCATGGCGGGCGCGTGCAACCGCCCCAATACAATCTTCGGAGGGAAGGAGCTTGGGATCGGAAACTTCGACGAACGCACGAAAAACATGGGAATCGGCTTTTTTGCCGACTTCGCACACCGTCGAGCAGGTCTGAGAGGCGCTCATGATTTCGATTAACCAGTTGAAATCCGCTCGGCCGACTGCCTCGGCAAGATAACGACCAAAGCGTGGTCTTGCCTAGTGTCCTCACATTCCAAAATCGTGGAATCCCGTCGACGGCCGTGCCGCACGATGCGGGTCGCTGGCCGTCCCTGGGCCGACGAGCATCGCCGCGGCGGGCTAGAGCCGTATCCGACCTGATTGCATCAGGCCGGCGGCTCTAGGCCATCGTTATGACGCGCTTTCTTACGACCGACCGGTATCCACTCGGTCGGAAAGCGCTCTAGCGTGACGGTAAGCCGGCTCAGGCGACAGCAGGCCTTGCTCGGAGATGGACCTCACGCTCCCGATCTCTGCCGTCGCACGATGTTTTCGGGAAACCGGATTCCACTTTCCCGCATCATGCTCTAACCGGACGGCCAGAATGTCTGCCGAGATGGCCGCACCCGGAGCCCGAGACCTCATGAAACTTCCGCGCCGCTTCTTCCAGCCGCTCGCCGCCGGTGCTCCGGAGCCGTTCCGTGAACTTCCGGTGAAGCTCGAGCGCATGATTCACTTCGTGCCGCCGCACAACGAGAAGGTTCGCGCGAAGGTCGGCGATCTGGCCGCGACGGTCGACGTGGTGCTCGGCAACCTCGAGGACGCCGTGCCGGCCGACCAGAAGGAAGCCGCGCGCAAGGGCTTCATCGCCATGGGCAAGGAGATCGACTTCGCCAGGACCGGCACCGGCCTCTGGACCCGCATCAACGCCCTGAATTCGCCCTGGATTCTCGACGACCTGTTCGAGATCGTCGCCGAGATCGGCTCGAAGCTCGACGTGGTCATGGTGCCGAAGGTCGAAGGGCCCTGGGACATCCACTACATCGACCAGCTGCTGTCGCAACTCGAGGCTCGCCACAAGGTCGAGAAGCCGATCCTGGTCCACGCGATCCTGGAAACGGCGGAAGGCGTCGCCAATGTCGACGCCATCGCCTCCGCCTCGCCCCGCATGCACGGCATGAGCCTCGGGCCGGCCGACCTCGCGGCCTCGCGCGGCATGAAGACCACCCGCGTCGGCGGCGGCCACCCCGAATACCGCGTCATCTCCGACGCCAAAGGCGAGGAGGCCCGCGCCTCGGCGCAGCAGGACCTCTGGCACTACACGATCGCCCGCATGGTCGATGCCTGCGCCGCCAACGGCATCAAGGCGTTCTACGGCCCGTTCGGCGACTTTTCCGATTCGGCCGCCTGCGAGGTCCAGTTCCGCAACGCCTTCCTGATGGGCTGCGCCGGCGCCTGGACGCTGCACCCGAGTCAGGTCGCCATCGCCAAGCGGGTGTTCGCGCCCGATCCCGACGAGGTGAACTTCGCCGCGCGCATCGTCGCGGCGATGCCCGACGGCACCGGTGCGGTGATGCTCGACGGCAAGATGCAGGACGACGCCACCTGGAAACAGGCCAAGGTCATCGTCGACCTCGCCCGGCTCGTCGCCGACAAGGACCCGGAACTGGCGAAAGTCTACAAGCTGCCGTGATCCTGCCGCAGGGCAGGATCGGGTGACATGGACGAGAGCCCGGCCTATTTACCGGCCATGCATGATGCTGCGATGCCCGACGACCTGATCAGAACGGCCAAGTTCAATCTCGGCTCGGTAGTCCGTCACCGGATCTATCCGTTCCGCGGCGTCGTATTCGACGTCGACCCGGAATTCGCCAACACCGACGAATGGTGGCAGGCGATCCCGGAGGAGGTCCGGCCGCGCAAGGACCAGCCGTTCTACCACCTGCTCGCCGAAAACGCGGACAGCGAGTACATCGCCTACGTCTCGGAGCAGAACCTCGTGCCCGACACCTCGGGCGAGGCGCTGCGCCATGCCGGCATCTCCGAGGTGTTCGACCGGGCGCCGGACGGCGCGTATCGGGTGCGGGCCGGCCAGGCGAACTGATTTTTTGCTGGTTTAGATTGGCGAACGTGAAAAAAGGCCGGGCATTGCTGCCCGGCCTTTGCGTCGTGTCGTAACCGGATCGGCGTCTCCACCCCGATCCGGGATAGAGACACCCTCATCCAAAAAACTATTTCGGCGCGGCGTTGGCGGCCGGTGCGGCGGCACCGTTCTCGAGGTTCTTGCGCATGGCATCGCTCTTCTTCTCGAGCTCGGCCTGGAGCTTCTTCTGCTGCTCTTCGAGCACCTTCGGATCGACGGCCGGGCCGTCGAAGGCCGTGCCGAAGCCGGCGAGCGGCACCGCGAAGATGACTTCCTTCTGGGTCTGGTTCTGCACGGCGACGTTCAGCAGCGTGCCCTTCTTGAGGGCGGCGATGAATTCCGGCGTGACGCCGCCGGCTTCCGCGAAGCAGCCGTTGGGGAAGCAGACCGCGAACTTGCCGGCGGTGAGTTCCTTGCCGTCGATGCTGAAGCGGATGCCGGGCGCCAGCATCAGGCCGAGCGGCAGCAGGAAGCGGACGACCTTGACCTCCTGCTTCTGGGCCGCGTTCTTCATGTCGTAGACGGCGGCCGCGAGCACCGGCTGGCCGTTGTCGGAGACGAAGTCGCGCGTCGTGTAGCAGACGTCGGTACCGGAATTGTTGTCCTTGCCGCAGACCTTGGTCCACTTGTCCTGGCTCGGCTCGGACTTGACGGTGATGATCTGCGGACCGGCCTGCTGGGCGGCACCCTGCTGCGGCTGACCGGCCGGAGCGGGAGCAGCCGGCGCAGGCGCCGCCGGAGCGGGCTTCTTGTTGGCTTGGGCGAAGGCCGGGCTGGCAAGGCCGGCGCCGAGGCCCGCCAGGGCGATGAGCGCGGCTGTGCGCAGCGGGCGCGCGGGACGGTTTGCAGAGAACATCGGCTTCATGACCCCTTCAACGGATTCGAATCGTCGCTTCGTGGTGCGGCTTTCGTGACGCACGCAGTGTCCGAAGAGCAGCGGGACCGATGCGACCCGACGGACCGGCGATGGGCCTATCCCATCCGGAAGCGTCGGATCTTCGAGGACGCCGGCCCTGTCTCCAGGTAACCCGTTGCCCGGTCGAACGATCGCGCGGCCTGCTTTCCCCCCGTAATGCGGCGAAGGCATGACGCCTGCGCCGTACACGGATGCCGGGTGAATCGGAAGGGCGCAGATCGGTCCGTCTGACGGAAACCATCATTCGGACTCGCGGCCGGGCCGCTCAGACGCCCTCGATGTGGATCGGTCCCGGACTGGGGACGTAAGCCGACAGGTCGAGACCGTGTCGGGTGCCGCCGTCCTCGTCCGTATCGAGCAGCGTGAACCCGAGCCGGCCGTAATGGCCGCGTACCATCCCGTTCTTCGCGCTCGGCCCGTAGAGGCCGATCAGGCGTTGCGCGCCCCTCTCCGACGCGGCCTGCACGAGCACCGACAGCATCGCCGCCTCGACTCCGCGCCCGAGCACGCGACAGCTCATCAACCACGACTCGATCACGCAATCGCCCGTTCCGGTCAGACGGCCGACGACGAGGCCGATCATCCCGTTATCCGCGAGCCTGTCGATGAGGCGGAACTGGCGGCAGAGGACGTCGCCGTCCGCCATCAGCGCCAGCGTGGCGTCCTCGGTCGTGCGGCGGGTGGTCAGGTTGAACTGGTTGGTCTTGTTCGTGAGCTGGACGATCCGGGCGAGGCCGATCCGATCGAACGGGGCGGCGACCAGCCGCATGTCGAGGCCGGCGAGATAGGCCGGCAGGTCGGCCGCTTCCGCGAGCGCCGAGCGATGGACGGCCTGCGCCGCGTAGTGCCGGCCGCGGGCCCGGTCTTCGTCGGTGACGGCGAGGGCTTCGAAATAACCGGCTTCCGCGAGGCAGGGCGCGTAGCCCGACGGATCGTCGGGCAGTTCGGGCACCGCCACCATCGGCAACTCGGCGCGGACGAGCTCGCGCTCGAACGGGTTGTCGTCGACGAAGACCAGGGATTCCAGGCCGATGTTCAGCGTCGCGGCGACGCGCCGGAGGTTCTGGGCCTTGTCGTCCCAGTTCGCCAGGAAGACGGCGATGTCGCCGCGGCGCAGCAGCATCTCCGGATGGTGTTCGAACGCCTCCAGGGCATTGGCCTCGTCGTTCTTGGAGACGACCGCGAGGATGACGCCCCGCGCCGCCAAGTCGCGGGCATAGGCCTGCAACGAGAGATACGCCTCGCCCTCTGCGCTGCCCTGCCCGAGCACGATCCCGGCGAGCCCGTCATCGCCGATCACCCCGCCCCAGACGGTGTTGTCGAGATCGAGCACCAGGCACTTTCGCGACAGGCCTTTTCGCGCGGCGAGCAGCCTGGCGAGCCGGTCCCCGTAGATCGGCGCGGCTGCGGCGCTGACCTCGTGTTTCGCCCTGAGCCACCAGACGGGATCGTGCAGCGCCGAGAGACCGTAGCGCAGCGCCATGTCGTCGAGGGCGAAGACGTCGACGCCCTCCTCCGGCGCAGCCTCGCGGATCTCGGCGTTGAGCAGCATGGTCGCCCAGGCGCGGGAGCCCGCGAGCGCATGTTCGTTCGCGCCCAGCAGCGGCAGGGCCGTCGGGAGCAGGGTCTGCTGCAGGATCGGGCAGCGGAAGCGTGCGCGGGCCTGCCGCCACAGGTCGCGCATCCCCGCCAGCGCCGCCGCGCGTGCGCCGTCGGCCGAGGCGCCGTCGGCCGTCGGGTTGATCCCGCGGGTGACGTGGGCCGTGTCGAACGCGAACAGGATCTCGTCCGGCCGGAAGGCGTGCAGCCCCGACGCGTCGTCGAGCACGTCCTGGAGATAGGAGCCGTAAGGCCCTTCGTAAGTCTCGAGCCGGAGTCCCCTGCGCAGGGCGCCGACGCGGATCGCGGGCAGCAGGTGCGAGACGGTCGAGGAGGCCAGAACAGCGAGCTTGACCGGCGGGGGTCCGAAGCTCTCGGCTGCATGCGCCAGGCGCTTCTGAAGGGCGCGGTCGAGCTGGTTCGTCCGGAGCGCGTCGAGCCGCGTGCCGGCGAGCCGGACGAACGCCTCCCAGGGCGCATCCGGCGCACCGAGCGACGCCAGCGCGCCTGCCCAGTCGCGCGGTTCGGGCAGCCAGGAGAGATGCATGGCCCCGCCCGTCAGCCCGGCCCGTCAGCTCTGCCTGCGGTCTTGCGCGCGATCGTCTCCGCGAAATCGCCCACGCGGGCCATGGCGTCGACCTCCCGGCTCGTGAAGCGGATGCCGAACTGCGATTCCGCCGCCATGATGAGTTCGATCATCCGGCCGGAATCCCATCCGGCGACGTCCTGCGCCGTCGTCTCGGGCGCGATCGTCAGCGCATCGTCCTGGAAGACGTCGCGGAAGACCGAGGTCAGTTGCTCGTAGATCGCGTCGTTGTGCATGGAGAGGAAACTCCGAGGCGTCCCGCCCGATCGGGTTGCGGCTGTTCGTGACGATGCGGCCTCTGCCTCGGATCGGCAGCATTTCTGTGGCATGCGCCGGCCGGCGAACTGGGCTATCAATCGCCTCGCGCCGGAGCCGTATCCGAACCGGTCGACGGTTTCGCGGATCGGACCAGGGGAGGCGCTCGGAGGGGCATGCGGTTTTTCGTAGACGCTGACGAGGGCCACGTCATCCATGGATGGGTCGTCCCGGACAACCCGCTGGCGATCAGCCGTATCCACGTCTCCGTCGACGGACGACGGGTGGCGGAGATCGCGGCGAGCGAGACCATCGCCGAACTTCGGGAAGCGGGCCTGCACTCGACCGGGCAATGCCGGTTTCAGGTCAACGAGCAGAACGTTCCGGGCCTCGCAGGGCTTCCGCGGGTCGAAGTCCGCGACGTCGACACCAACGTCCTCATCCATCGCCGCATCCCGGATCACGGCCTGTGCAGGCTGAAGGCGGTCCTGGTGAACACCGGCATCCATCCCGAGACCGTGCTCCAGGCGGCGCTCTACCCGCATTTCCAGCAGAGCTATTTCGGGATCGGGAAATTCTCCGAGCAGGTCCTGTCGGTCCTGTTCGAAACGCCAACCCTGACCTCCTGCTTCCTGTCCGGGGCGCTCGTCTATCCGCGCTACGAGTCGCATTTCGTGCTGCAGGACATCCTGACGATGATGCTCGTCCAGGAGCCGTTCGTCGAAATGGCGAGCCGTATGCTCTGGCTTCGCGAACGCACCGCGCTCGCCCAGGATCCCGACCAGAGCTGGCGCCTGGGCGATCTGGCGGAGGCGGCGCGGTTCACCGCGGATTATGACTATGCCGACCCGAAGAGCCTGAGGCGGTTCTTCCGGATGCTGCCGGAATCGGCCTATCGCCTGCTCTACAACCCGCTGACCCGGCTCCTCGGCACGCGGTTTCCCGAAGACCGCATCCTGCCCGCCAACTCCATCATCGCGGTGGAGGTGCTCTCGCGGGTGTCGATCGTCGGCCACCGCGACTACTTCGAAGCCTTCGCCGCGACGGTGTTCGACCGGTTGGGGATCGATGCCCCGGTGCCGTCGCCCACACCGATCGCCCCGGAGGCCTACGCCCTCGCCGATCGCCTGCGGGCCCTGCGCGACGTGCAGGACTTCCTGAACTTCGACATCGTGATGAGCGAGGCCATCCGGAAGTCCGTGGCCAAGAGTTGGGCGAAATGAACCGCCGGCGCGTTTTCGCGGGCGCACCCTCGCCGGCTCTTAACGCTCGATTAACCATGACGACCCCATCACCGCAGGCGGGATCGGGGATGCGTCCAGGTGTCTGCGCATTGGGTTGTCACGGAAGCTGAGTCGCTGCGGGCGCCGTCATTGGCGCAGATCGGGCTCGGCGCATTGTTGCGGCTCACCGCCCGGCGCCATCCCGACCGCGTCGCCCTGATCGATCCCGCCGACAAGCCGCTCTGGAGCGGCCGGCCGCCGATCACCTGGACCTATTCCGCCGCCGCCGAGATCGTCGAACGCCTTGCCCGCGGCCTGCGCGGCTGGCGTCTGCCGCCCGGGAGCCGCATCGGCCTGTGCCTGCCCGGCAGCGCCGAGAGCGCCCTGGCGCTGCTCGCGGTCGAGGCGGCCGGCCATGTCCCCTGTCTCCTGCCGGCCTCCTGGGACGAGGACAACCTCGTCGCGGCCGTCGAGAGCGCCGGACTCTCCGCCGTCCTCACCCAAGCCCGCCTCGGTGCGTCTGCCCCCGCCGAGCGGCTCTGCGCGGTCGCCGCCCGCTATTTCGGCTTGCGCTACGTCGCGGCCTTCGGGCCGGAGGTGCCCGACGGTGTGATCAACCTCGATCGGGTCGTCCTGGAAGAACGCGCCGCGGCGGAGGAATCCCGATCCGACGCGCCGGTTTTCTCCGGCGGCGTCATCAGCTTCGCCGCCGGCGACCCCGGCCGGCCGATCCACCGCACCGGCGGCTCCCTGGTCGCGGCGGCGGCGGCCCACCTCGTGGCGACCCGCGTCGGGCCGGACGAGCGCATCCTGAGTCTCGTCGGCCCGCACGATCTGCGCGGCCTCGTCACCGGGCTCGCGGCGGCACTGGTCTCGGGCGCGAGCCTGGAGATGCTGCCGCTCTTCGACGGGGCGGGCTTCGCGACGGCGTTGGCCCGCGCGGTGCCGACCCATCTCGTCGCCCCCGGCTTCATCGAGGCCAACCTCACCGGCCGCGCCCTGCCCCCGACGCTGCGCTCGATCGGCCTCGTCCACCGGGCGCCGGTCCGCTTCCCGAACCGCAGCCGTCGGCCCGGGCAGGCGCTGCAGGTCGATGCGGTGATCGACACGGTCGCCTTCGACGAAACCGCGATCGTCTCGGGCCGGCGCGGGACGAGCCGCGACCTCGCCCTCGTGCTGGCGGCGCCGGAACGCCTCGCGCTGCCGGAGAGCCTGATGGCGATCCGCCGGGATGATGAAGGGCGCCTCGCGTTCCGCGGGCAGGCCTGCGCCGCACTCCCATTGCAACGCGGTATGGCGCCGACCGAGTCCGACCATTCCTGGCGGACGAGTCCCTACGCACCGGTGGTCTCGGCCGGTCTCGCGACGGCGATCGTCGCGCATGCGAGATTGGACGCCGACGGTATCGCGGACCATTTCGCGAGCGCGTGACGCGGTTCGCCGGCCCCTTCCCTGTTCCGGCAGCGTCGCACGTCCGCCTGTGGGCGGAACCCGAATTCCTTCATGCAACCAGTCGGTTCCGGCCGATGGACGGGCTTGGCGGCCGGCCGTGCGGAGACATTCGTCGCTTCCGTTCAGCACCCGCTCATCGGCGTCGGCGCACCTTGCCGGCATCGATGTGGCCGGCGAACCAATTCGGCCCTTGCGAGTTGTTGCGGTGCCGCCCTTCCCAGGGTTGCCGATCTGGGGTAACACCGACGATCATGGGTGCGCTGCAACAAGTGCTCGTTGTCGACGATGGCTTCCGCGCCGTCGACCATTCCCTGGCTGCCGACCTTGCGGGGCTCGGTTATGCCAGCGTCACCGCTTCGATCGAGGCTTTCGACGACGTGCTCGCGGTCATCGCGCGCCCCGCCGCAGTGCTTCTCCAGATGTCCACGCGGCGCGACGCGGCCTATGATCGCCTCGCCGAACGCCTGCGCGAACAGATGAAGCGCGGCGGCATCCCTGTCATCGACATGGACGACGCGCTTGTCCGCGTCGGGGCCCCGGTCGATCTCAAGAGCCGAATCGGCCCCTACGTCCTCAACGAGCCGGACCTGTAGAGCCTCGTGGTAACGGGACGATGACGGGCGGGCCGCGAGGCCCGCCCTTTTCGTTTTCACGCCGCCTTCTTCCCCGTTCCCACCATCTTCGCGAGACTCCGAAGAATCCCGGTCGTCTCCTTGAGGCGGGCCGGGATCGAGGTCAGCTCGCGGATGAACACGATGCTCATGTCGGGTCGCACCTTGGCGAAGGAGGCCTGGGCGGTGACGTATGCGATGAGCCCCTGCGGGTTGGCGAACTTGCGCTCGCGGAAGTGGATCACGATGCCCTTCGGGCCGGCCTCGACCTTCTCGATGTTGGTGTCCATGCAGAGAATCTTGATCGTCACGATCTTGAGAAGCTGTTCCACCTCCGGCGGCAGCTTGCCGAAGCGGTCGATCAGCTCGGCGCCGAAGCTCTCCAGTTCCTGATCGTTCTCCAGCGTCGAGAGGCGGCGGTAGAGACCGAGCCGGACGGTGAGGTCCTCGACGTAGTCCTCGGGGATCGTGACGGGCGCGCCGAGCGCGATGGTCGGCGACCACGCCTCCTCCACCGGCTCCTCGATGCCGGCCTTCAGCGCGGTGACGGCGTCCTCCAGCATCTGCTGGTAGAGTTCGTAGCCGACCTCCTTGACGTGGCCGGACTGCTCGTCGCCCAAGAGGTTGCCGGCGCCGCGGATGTCGAGGTCGTGGCTCGCAAGCTGAAAGCCGGCGCCCAGGGTGTCGAGGGTCTGCAGCACCTTGAGGCGCTGCTCGGCCTGGGCGGTGAGCTGGCGGTTCGCCGGAGTGGTGAATAGGGCGTAGGCGCGGGCTTTCGACCGGCCGACGCGGCCGCGCAGCTGGTAGAGCTGGGCGAGGCCGAACATGTCGGCCCGGTGCACGATCAGCGTGTTGGCGGTGGGGATGTCGAGGCCCGATTCGACGATCGTAGTCGAGAGCAGCACGTCGTACTTGCCCTCGTAGAAGGCCGTCATGACGTCTTCCAGCTGCCCCGCCGCCATCTGGCCGTGGGCGACCGCGACGGTGGTCTCCGGCATCTCACGGTCGAGGAATCTTTTGACCTCGGCGAGGTCTTCAATCCTGGGCACCACGTAGAAGGACTGCCCGCCGCGGTAGCGCTCGCGCAGCAGCGCCTCGCGGATCAGCAGCGGATCGAACGGCGTCACGAAAGTGCGGACCGCGAGGCGATCCACCGGCGGCGTGGCGATGATCGAGAGTTCGCGCACACCGGTCATGGCGAGCTGGAGCGTGCGCGGGATCGGCGTCGCCGAGAGCGTCAGCACGTGCACGTCGGCCTGCAGCGTCTTCAGCCGCTCCTTGTGGACGACGCCGAAATGCTGCTCCTCGTCGACGATGATCAGGCCGAGGTCCTTGAAGGCGATGTTCTTGGCCAGCAGCGCATGGGTGCCGACGACGATGTCGACGGTGCCGTCGACGAGGCCGGCCCGGTTCTGCCGCATGTCGGCCGCCGAGACGAAGCGCGAGAGCTGCGCCACCTGAATCGGCAGCCCCTTGAAGCGCTCGGCGAAGGTGCGGAAGTGCTGGCGGGCCAGCAGTGTCGTCGGCACGATCACCGCGACCTGCTTGCCGGAGATCGACGCGGCGAAGGCGGCGCGCAACGCCACCTCGGTCTTGCCGAAGCCGACATCGCCGCAGACGAGGCGGTCCATCGGACGGCCGGTGTTGAGGTCGTCGAGCACCGCGTCGATGGCGGTGGCCTGGTCCTCGGTCTCCTCGAAGGCGAAGCGGGCCGCGAACTCGCCGTAGAGCCCTTCGGGCGGGCGAAGCCGCGGCGCCTGCTTCACGAAACGCTGGGCCGCGACCTTGATCAGCGCCCCCGCCATTTCGAGGATGCGCTTCTTCATCCGCGCCTTGCGGGCCTGCCAGCCGCTGCCGCCGAGCCGGTCGAGCGCGACCTCCGAATCCTCGGAGCCGTAGCGGGTCAGGAGCTCGATGTTCTCCACCGGCAGCAGCAGCAGGCCGGTGGCGTACTGGATCTCGAGGCAGTCGTGCGGCGTGCCGGCGGCATGCACGGTCTTCAGCGTCACGAAACGGCCGATGCCGTGGTCGGCATGCACGACAAGGTCGCCCGGCTGCAGCGCCTGAACCTCCAGGATCACGTCCTGCGGGCGCTTCGAGCGGCGCTTCTGGCGCACCAGCCGGTCGCCCAAAATGTCGCCCTCCGAGACCACGGCGAGCCGGTCGATGACGAAGCCGGATTCCAGGCCCCAGACCGCCACCGCCACGTCCGTGCCGCGCTTGAGCGCGTTGACGGCGGTGAGGGTGTTGATCTCCATCGGCTTCTTCAGGCCGTGGTCGCTGAGCACGCCGCAGAGCCGGTCGCGCGAGCCGTCGGACCAGGATCCGAGGATCACGTGATGACCGGATCCCTGCAGCTCCTTGATGTGGGCCACTGCCGCATCGAAGACGCTGGCCGCCTCGTCCGCCCGTTCGGGCGCGAAGTTTCGGCCGGCATGGGCGCCGCAATCGATGCCGTCCCGCCCCTCGCTCTCGGGCACCGCGAAGGGCGTCAGCCGGGCGACGGCGCTCGCCGCGATCCGCTGCTTCCACTCGTTCGTGGTCAGGTAGAGGGCGCGCGGCGGCAGCGGCTTGTAGGGTGCGACGCCGGATTGCGGCGTCTTCTGCGCCTCGTCGCGGGCGTGGAAGTAGTCCTGGATCAGGTCGAGCCGCTCGGTCGCCGCGTCCTCAGCCTGGGCATCGAACACCATCGGCACGCCGGCCACGTAGTCGAACAGCGTGTCGAGGTGGTCGTAGAAGAGCGGCATCCAGTGTTCGAGGCCGGCATAGCGCCGGCCTTCGCTCACGGTCTCGTAGAGCCGGTCGTCGCGGGTCGCCGCGCCGAACGACGCGATGTAGCCCTGTCGGAAGCGCCGGATCGTCTCGGTGACGAGCTGGACCTCGCTCATCGGCACGAGGTCGAGGGAGCGGAGCGAGCCCACGGTCCGCTGTGTCTCCGGATCGAAGGCGCGGATGGATTCGAGCGTATCCCCGAAGAAATCGAGCCGGATCGGGTTCGGCAGACCGGGCGGCGACAGGTCCAGGATGCCGCCGCGGACGGCGTATTCGCCGGTGTCCCGCACCGTCCCGGTGCGCAGGAAGCCGTTGGCCTCGACCCATTCGGTGACCTTGGCCATCGGCACGACGTTGCCGGCCGCCGCCGAGAAGGTCTCCACCGCGATCCGGGTCATCGGCGGCACGCGCTGCACCAGGGCGTTCACCGTGGTGCAGAGGATGCGCGGCTTCTCCTCCGACGAGCGCGACCGGGTCAGCCGCGACAGCGCGGTCATGCGCTGGGCCGCGATGCCGGAATTCGGCGAGACGCGGTCGTAGGGCTGGCAGTCCCAGCTCGGGAAATTCATCACCTCGATCTCGGGGGCGACGAATTTCAGGGCGTGCTGGAAGGCGTTGGAGCGGCTCGAATCGCGCGCCACGTGCACCAGCACCGCAGGTCTTTCGTATCCTTGCCCCTCGAAGCCCTGCGCCAGCGCGCGGGCGAGGTCGGCCACGACGATGGTGTCGAACCCGTCGGGCACGCTCGACAGCGTCGGGCTGTCGCCGCGCTTCAGCGCCTCCAGGGCCTTCGCCAGGGGCGCCGATTTCGGCAGGGCGAAGCGGGCGACCTGGGGTTTCGGGGCGGGAATGGGTGCGGATTTGGCCATGTCGGGCGGGATGTAGCTCGAATCGCGTCGCGGGGTGAGGGGGCGTCGGGGGCTTTCAGGGTCGCGGCCGCGCATGACTTGTCTGGGTGGGCATCGAGCCTCGACGGCGCACTGCCCAAGAGTCGGTCTCCGGGCAAGGGGGCCGAGCGAAGGGGCGCGGCAAAGGGGCCGGGCAAGAGGCACAGTCAGCCATCCGCATCCCCGCGAGCGTTACGCTCCGGCGGCATGGCCCAAACTGTCACGAGGGTGGACGCGGGACGCCGCGGAACCACTCTGTGGTTTGTAGAACTCGGTCCCACGGCGTCCCGCGGCCCGCTGGTGCGGGCCGGCGACGTCACGGTGTCTTCTCACAGGCCCATGACTCGACGCGAGGACGCTCTTGTCATCCTCACGGATCGGCATTTCAGCCTCACCGTGCGGCCTCTCGGCCGGCGGGGCGTCCCGCACCCGCCTCGTAGTGGGCGGGTGGATCGAAGGCTCTCGGTGTGCCGCGAGGGTCCCGGGTCCGGCGATCAAAGTCGCGTACCCGTCCCACAGCACCTTGCGTCACAGGCTCTGCCCGAGGCGGTGGGGCATCCGGACCACCGACGCAGGCACCGTCTCGCATCCCCGCAGCGCTTCGGCCCGGTCCGCCGAAGCGCCTCCCTCCGTGGGGGCGAGCCAGGGGAAAGAACCATAGAATAGGAATTTTGTCAAGAACAAACCGCAAACAAATCGTCCGCACCCTCATGAATGGATCGGCGCGTCGTGCTTATGGAAGGCCTTGAGCCGGCGGTAGACCGGGGTGTCGTAGTTCGCCGGCGTCTCGGCCTCGCCGGTGATCCAACCGAGGAGGTCGCGGTCGGGCGCCTCGATCAGGGCCTCGAAGACCGTGAGTTCGTCGTCCGTGAGCGTACCGATCTCGGCGTCGGCGAAACGGCCCATGATCAGGTCCATCTCGCGCATGCCCCGGTGCCAGGCGCGAAACAGCGTGCGGCGGCGGCGCGGGTCGAGGTCGGCGCTGGTGCGGGTGGTGCCGGACATGACGGGACTCGGGGCTGAAGAGGCCGCTCGACGCGGCGTCGGGCCGGCCATCGGTGGATGGAGTCTAGCCCACCGCCGTGCGTTGCGCGAAGGGCCTCACATCAAACCCGCAAACGTCTCGTTCGACCACGCGGAGGACAAGACCGGATGGGCCGGTGCGGCCTGCCGCACGCCGCGGGACGGCTTGGCGGTGCGCTGGCCCTTCGTCGCCCGCGGCCCGCGCTCGGGCTTGGCGGGACCGCCGACGGCGTCGAACTCGAACAGGACGCGGCCACCCTGCGCATCGCAGATCCAGCCGTCCGCGAACCAGCCGATGAACGCGCCCGAATAGGCGAAGACGCCGTCCTCGTGGATGAAGGCGGCGGGCCGGCCGTCCCAGAGGAACAGCGAGCGCCCATCGTCGCAGAAGGCCACGGCCCGGCCCTCGCGGTCGAAGAATTCGATCATGGCAGCCCGTCCGTGTGTCCGCAGAAGGCGCAGCCTAGCACGGAACGGAATGAGGCGGATCAGGGGATCCTCGGATCTCGTGATCCTGCGATCCCCTGATCGGGGGACGCCGCGCCTGCCGCCGCGACGCGGCGGCGCTCACGCGATAGAAAGCCTGATCGTGGCAGAGAACGCAGCCCGCTCCCAAAAAGTCCCATGACCGACGCCCCCCGCCTGCGCCCGAGCCTCCTCGACGCCCTGTTCGCCCCGGCGCGCGGGCTGCCCGGCGTCGGGCCGAAGATGGCGCCGCTCATCGAGAAGCTGCTCGGCACCGAGGAGCGGCCGGCGCGCATCGTCGACCTGCTGTTCCACCTGCCCCAGCGCGGCATCGCGCGGCCGCTCTGCGGCGCGATTGCGGAGGCGCCGATCGGCGAGGCGGTGACGCTCGGCGTCACGGTGTCCGAGCATCGCCCGCCGACGGGGGGGCGCCGCGCCCACCGGGTGCTGGTCGAGGATGCCAGCGGCGACGTCAGCCTCGTGTTCTTCGGCATGCCCAAGGCGCGGGTGGAGAAGATGCTGCCGCTGGGCTCGCATCGCTACGTCTCGGGTCGGATCGAGCTGTGGGAGGGCTATCGGCAGATGGTGCATCCCTCCCGCGTCATCGACGAGGCCGGGTTTTCGGACCTGCCGGCCGTCGAGCCGGTCTACGGCGCCACCGAGGGGCTGACCTCGCGCGCCATCAGCCGGCTGGCGCACGCCGCCCTCGACAAGCTGCCGGTGCTGCCGGAATGGCAGGATCCAGCCTGGCTCAAGGCCAACGGGCTGATGCCCTTCGCGGACGCCCTGCGGGCCGAGCACCACCCGGAGGACGCGCCACCGCCCGTGGCCGAGGGCCAGGCTCCGCCACAGACCCCGGCCCGCCGCCGCCTCGCCTACGACGAGCTCTTGGCCTCGCAACTGGCGCTGGCGCTCATGAGGGCGCGGGCGCGAAAAAAGCCCGGGCGTGCCAATGCCGGCGACGGACACCTCAAGGAACGGATCGAGGCCGCCCTGCCCTTCGCGCTCACCGGGGCGCAGGCGCGGGCGGTGGAGGAGATCCGGGCCGACATGGCCTCGGACAAGCGCATGCTGCGCCTGCTCCAGGGCGATGTCGGCTCGGGCAAGACCGCCGTGGCGCTGCTCGCCATGGCCTCGGCCGTCGAGGTCGGGCGGCAGGCCGCGCTGATGGCGCCGACCGAGATTCTGGCGCGGCAGCATTTCGAGCGGCTGGGGCCGCTGATCGGAGCGCTGCGCATCCGGCTGCTGACCGGCCGCGACCGGGTGGCCGAGCGCCGGGCGACGCTCTCCGATCTCGCCGAGGGCAACATCGACATCGTGGTGGGCACCCATGCGCTGTTCCAGGACAGCGTGGTGTTTCGCGATCTCGGCGTCGCCGTGGTCGACGAGCAGCACCGCTTCGGCGTGCACCAACGCCTCGCCCTCGGCGCCAAAGGCGAGGCGGTGGACATTCTGGTGATGACCGCGACGCCGATCCCTCGCACCCTGGCGCTGACCTTCTTCGGCGACATGGACGTCTCGGTGCTCGACGAGAAGCCGGCCGGGCGCCAGCCGATCAAGACCATCACCATCCCCGTCGAACGCATGGAGGAGGTGGTGGCCGGCCTCCACCGGGCGCTGCACGCGGGCGACCGCGTCTACTGGATCTGCCCGCTGGTGGCCGAATCCGAGTTCATCGACCTCGCCGCCGCAGCCGAGCGTTTCGATGATCTCACCAAGGAATTCGGCACCACCGTCGGCCTGATCCACGGCAAGATGCCGGGGCCGGAGAAGGACGCGGCGATGGAGCGCTTCGCCTCGGGCGAGACCCGGGTGCTGGTCTCGACCACGGTGGTCGAGGTCGGCGTCGACGTGCCGGAGGCCACCATCATGGTGATCGAGCATGCCGAGCGCTTCGGCCTCGCCCAGCTCCACCAGCTGCGCGGGCGTGTCGGCCGCGGCGCCAAGCCGTCGTCCTGCCTGCTGCTCTATCGCGGGCCGCTCGGGCAGGTCGCCAAGGCGCGGCTCGAGATGATGCGCGAGACCGACGACGGCTTCCGGATCGCGGAGGAGGACCTGCGCCTGCGCGGCGAGGGCGAGGTGCTCGGCACCCGCCAATCCGGCCTCGCCGCCTTCCGCCTCGCCCGCCTGGAGAGCGATGGCGATCTTCTGGAGGTCGCCCGCGACGACGCGCGGCTGATCGTCGAACGGGATCCGGGTCTCAGGAGCGAGCGCGGCGAGGCCCTGCGGGTGCTGCTCTACCTGTTCGAGCGGGACGCGGCGATCCGGCTGCTCGGGGCGGGGTGAGCCGGCCGGCAGCCTGCAGAACGTTCAGATTCGCGGCGCCTTGCCCGTTCAGAAAGCACGAACCTGAACGGGCCTTTCCCCGATGCAGACTGCGCGTCCGCGCCGCACGCGACCGCTTCCGCAAGGCCCTCTTCGAGCGGATTTAGGCGTTCTGTATCAATGGTTTGAGAGGAATCATTGAAGCTTTGCGAGAGCTCCGTCGGATGCCCCAAGACGCTCGGAATAGCTGTCATGAACTTGAAATGAACGTATTCCCCGCTTAACTGGAGATGAACGAAAGGCCCGCCACACTGGGCTGCCACAGACGAATCGGGAGACCGACCATGTCGAACGGACTGTTCCAGAACCTGCCGGGTGCCCATGAAATGGGCTCCGCGAGCGCTCTGCCGAACGAGCCGTGGCTGCTTCCGATCAGCGACACGATCGCCGCCGCCCCCTCTTCGGACGACCTTATGGCCGGCGTGCGCCAGTCGGCCCGTCCTTTCCGGATCGCCGCGAACGCGCTCTGCGCCGTGCTGGCGCTGCTGCTGACGGCGCAGATGACCACGGGCTGGGTCGGTTCGCCCTCGCATCCCTCCACGGGCCAGATCGCCGACGCGACCCCGCCGACCATCGCCGTCGAGAAGGCCGCGCTGACCGTCAGTCACTGACGGGCCGGTCGCCCCCTCACCCTTCGCTGACTTACGCATTCTGGCGCGCCGGCTCCCGGCGCGCCTTTTCGTTGTCCGGCGCATCGACCTGACCCGGGCGCAGCGAGGCCGCCATGGCCTGGAGGCGGCCCTGCGGGTCCTCCGGCTGGATCACGCCGGCCGACATCACGAGCTTGGCCGCGTCGTCGACGCTGATGGGGAGTTCGATGATCTCGGAGCGCGGCAGGTAGAAGAAGAAGCCCGTGGTCGGGTTCGGGGCGCAGGGCAGGAACACGCCGACATAGTCGTGGCCGCCGGTGCCTTCCGCCGTGACCTCACCCTTCGGCAGCGCCGCCTGCACCTCGACGCCGGCTGGAGCCGACAAAAAAACCACCGACCACGTGCCCTTCACCGGAAACTCGACGAGCCCGACGGTGCGGAACGAGGTGCCGTTCGCCGAAAACAGCGTCTCGAAGATCTGGCGCAGGCCCCGGTAGAGGCCGGAGATCACCGGGGTTCGGGCGAGCAGCACCTCGCCGAACTCCACCACCGAGCGGCCGACGAGGTTGGCCGTCAGGAAGCCCAGCAGCGTCACCGCGACGAAGGCGATGACGAGGCCGAGGCCGGGAATCGAGAAGGGCAGGTAGTGGTCGGGCAGGTAGCTCGCCGGCACCAGCGGCTTCACCCAGCCGTCGATCAGCGCGATGATCCACCAGGTGATGTAGATCGTGATCGCCAGCGGGCCGGCGACGATGATGCCGGTGAGGAAATAGGTCCGCAGACGGCCCCGCGCACTCACCCGCTTCTTGGGCGAGAGGGGTTCGGGATCCGGGATCGGCGAGATGGTTGGCGCCACGGATGTACTCTGGACCACGGGGCTGTCGGACATGCGCCGTCAGGTCCCCCCTCCAGAGGTAGCCGGTCGCTCCCCGCGCCTCAAGAGCGCGGCCGTGCCCAATCCGCCGGAAGCCCTGTGCCGCCGGCCTTCGCCGTCGACGGCGAAGGCCGGCGCAGGACACGGCGGCGCAGCACGTAGAGCGTGAGGCCGGTGGCCGCGAAGAGCGGCATCGCCAGGGCGGCGAGGGCGAAGGCCAGGGCGAAGACGTCTCCGAAGAAGCGGCCGCGATGCACCTCCAGCATGTTGTCGGCGAGCCTCTGGCCGAGCGGCTTGTCGTCGTAGCGCTTGGATCCGAGCACCGCGCCCGTCGCCGGATCGAAGGTGGCCTCGTTGCGCGCCTTCGGGTGGTCGGCGTCCTTGGCCAGCCAGCGGATGCGGATCGCGGTGGCGTCCGGCCCCGGCAGGGTCAGGATGGCGAGCGCCGCCTGCCCGCCCTCGCCCTTTTGAAAGGTGCTCCAGGCTGCGTCGAGCGCCAGCGGCCCGTCCGGCCCCTTGCGGCCGAGCACGCGCCCGGCCTTCGCTTCCGGCGCCTTGCCGGTGAGCACCCAGGTCGCGCCGGTGCGGTACCAGTCGTAGGACCACCACAGCCCCGACAGGGCGATTACGAGGTAGACCGGCAGCAGCCAGGTGCCGGCGATGCTGTGCAGCGACCACCAGCGCGCCCGGCCCGGCCGTGCCAGGTTCGGCTTCAGCCAGATCCGCCAGCGATGGATTTTCGGCCAGCGCAGGTACAGCCCGGTGGCGAGGAACACGAGGAGCGCCAGCGCGCAGGCCCCGGTGATCTGCCGGCCCCAGCCCTTGCCTTCGCCGGGAATCAGCAGCCAGCGGTGCAGCTCGCGGATCGTCGCGAAGGTCGTCTCCCCGCGGGTCTCGCCGAGCAGCATGCCGTCATAGGGGTCGAGATAGACGGAGGGCGGCCGGGCGCCGGTCCTGGCGTCGTAGACGAAGCGGGCGCGGACCGCCCGTCCCGGCTCGCCGGAGAACGTCAGCGCGTTCACCTTCAGCGGCGGGCACGACGCCTCGAGCCCCGCCACCAGTGCCTGGGGCCCGAGGAGCGGGCGCTCGCTCACCGCGACCACGGCCCGGTCGGTGTTGAGGAGGTCGATGATCGCCTCCTCGTAGCTCATCAGCGCCCCGGTCACGCCCATCAGCGCGAGCACCAGCCCGGCGGTGAGGCCGAGCGCCCAGTGCAGGCGGAAGAGGATCTTTCGCAGAGTTAGCCCCATCCCCTCACCAGAAGACGCGGGCCGAGGCGATGGCCTGGAAGGGCTCGCCGACCTGGACGCCGAGATTCGTGCCGATGGAGGAGGTGTAATAGGTCGTGTCCGTCAGGTTGCGCAGGTTGAGCTGCAGCGTGGTCGGCTGGCCGTGCACCGTGGTGTCGTAGGCGATGAAGGCGTCGGCGACCGCGTAGTCCGGCATCCGGAAGGTGTTCGCGGCGCTGCCCGGCCGTGCGCCGACGTAGCGCCCGCCGATGCCCGCTCGCAAGCGCCCGTCGCCCAGCGCACCGAAATCGTGGGTCAGGAACACCGAGGCGGTGTGGGGCGCGACGTTGAGCAGTTCGTTGCCCTTCAGCGTCGGGTCGGCGGTCACCACCGCGTCGGTGTAGGCGTAGGTGGCGATGACGCTCCAGTCCGGCGCGATCTGGCCGGCGACGTCGAGCTCGAAGCCGCGCGAGTTCACCTTGCCGGCGGTACGGCTGAAGGAGATACCGCCGATCACCTCGGTGTAGAGCACGTTCGATTTGTCGATGTCGTAGAGCGCGGCGGTGGCGGTGATGCCGTCGAAGATCTCCGCCTTCAGGCCGACCTCGTAGGCCTCCCCCTCCTCCGGCGGCAGCGCGCCGATGGCGCTGGCGATGGACGAGTTCGGCCGGAAGGTCTGGCTGTAGGAGGAGTAGACCGACAGGCTCGGCGTCAGCAGGTAGACGAGGCCGAGGCGGGGCACCACGCGCCCGCCCGACACGTCGGTGTTGGTGCTGAACGGGCGGCCCTTGCCGGCGATCTGCGAGAAGTCCTGGTAACGCAGGCCGCCGACGAGCAGCAGCTGTTCGGTCAGCGCGATCGTGTCCTGCGCGTAGACCGAGGCCGTGGAGATGCGTTCGCGCTGGTCGCTGTCGACGGCCGAGATGGCGAAGCTCTGCGGCAGCAGCCCGTAGACCGGATTGAAGATGTTGAAGCGGGTGTTGTTCGGCCCCCGGATCAGGCGCGTGCGCAGCACGTCCGAGTAGTCGTAGGACGCGCCGACCAGCAGATCGTGCTCGAAGCCGAGGACGCTCTCCTTGCCGGTGAAGTCGAGCCGGCCCGAATGCACGGAAAAGTTCGAATCCTGGGTGGCGTCGGCCCGGCGCACCAGGGCGTTGGTGGCCGGGTTGTAGGAGACCACCCGGGCCTGGTTGTCCTGGTAGAAGTTGTTGCTGAAGGCGTAGTTCAGGTTCGCCTTCCAGGTCGAACCGAAATCGTGCTCGATGTTGAGGCCGGCGACGTGGTTCTCGCCTGCGGTGATGTTGTAGCGCTCGTCGAAGCGGCGATCGCGCGGCACGTTCACCGGCTTGCCGCTTCGCAGATCGAAGATCGTGCCGCGGTCGAACGGAAACTTGTAGTGCGACCACTCGTAGGAGACGGTCACGCGGGTGTCGTCGCCCTGCCAGGTCAGCGAGGGGGCGATCACCTGCTGGTTCTGGGAGCCGAAATTGCGCCAGTACTCGGCGTTGCGGTGCTGCGCGATGAAGCGGTAGGCGAGGTTGGTGCCCTCGATCGGCCCGGTGAAATCCGCCTCGACGCCGCCGCCGTTGAAGCTCGTGCCGAACACCTCGAGATAGCCGGCCTGAACGAAGCGTGGCTTCTTGGTGACGATGTTGATGAGGCCGCCCGGATCGAGGATGCCGTAGAGGGCCGAGGCCGGACCTTTCAGCACCTCGACGCGCTGCGTCGTCGGCATGAACGAACGCGGCAGCGCGGTCCTGAGGCCATCGCGAAGAATCGAGCCGTCGCGGTTGTCGCCGAAGCCGCGGCGGATGAAGGCGTCCTGCGTGCCGCCGAGCGTGTTGGTCTGTGTGATGCCCGAGACGTTGTAGAGCGCCTCGTCGAGGGTCCGCACCGCCTGGTCCTGGAGCGCCTGCTCGGTGACGACCGCCACCGCCTGCGGGATCCTGAGGATCGGCGTCTCGGTGCCGAGCGCGATCGAGGAGCGCACCGGCTGGTAGCCGCGCGAGACCGCCTTGCCGTCGCCGCTGACCGAGAGCTCGTCCAGCGCGATCACCGGATCGCTCGGCCCCTCCGCTCGGGCCGGCAGGGCCGGCATCAGGGCGGCGGCCAAAATCCCGGCGGCGATCGTCCTCGACATGGTGTGGTGTCCGTCCGGCGGATGCGTCGCGCGCCGGGCCGATCCCGATGCCGCCTGGACGCCTCCGTCGCCCTCTGCGGTAGGTCACGCCTTCTTGAGGGGTCAAATACATTTATAGTTGTGTTAACAGCTCGCCGGGATATTTATAATTATTCCAATGACAAAATCGAAGTCGTACTTGCAGTATTCGTGAGTTATTTACCGATTCGAACCGAACAGGCGTCGCATCGAACGGACGTTGCTTGCGTGTGCCCTCGATCCGGTGTCCAACCCGGCCGCCGGATTGCGTGACGGCTGTGGCCGCCGGGACACGGGGGGCGTCGTGAGACGTCCGCGGGCGTTTCTCCGTCGCAGCACGACGGCCGGACCGAGTCACCGCCGTATTCGTCGTGCAACCGCACCCGGCTCACGGTGCCGTGCGCGTCGCGGTTCTTTCGCTCGCCCCAGGAAGATCGGGCGTGGTGGAAGGCACGTCGCCCTCCTTGTCGCTCGCCGCGGGCTCCGCCTTCCCTGCAAGGACGCGCGCGGTCTCGGAATCCCGGTAGGGGCCGTGGGAATCTCAGAGACGAATCGGAATCAGCGTCCGCAGCCGCGCATCGCGCAGATAGAGGCCACCCCAGAGGAGTAGGCCGAGATAGAACCCGAACAGCAGGTGGCTGAACACCGGGCTGCCGACGCGCAGATGCGTGGCCATCGCCCCGCCGAAATAGCCGGTGAGCAGGATCGCCCCGAGCACCGCGGTGCGCGGCGTCGCGTAGAGCAGCGTGCAGACGAGCGTCAGCACACCGAGCCCGCGCGCCATCTCGATGCTTGCCGGCCAGCCGAGCGCCGTCAGTGTCTCGGTGACGGGGGCGATCGGCACGAGCTTGATGCCGGCGTCGAACAGCAGAAAGACGATGACGAGGCCGCTCATGCCGCGACCGGCGAGCGTCATGGCCCGCGTGTTTGTCTCGGGCTGCAGCATTGCCGACATGGTGGTGTCCCTCGGGCTCGGTGGCGGGATGATACCCGGAGGACGATCGAAGCGTTGCCGTTCCGACATCCGGTCTCGACAAGGCCTTCGGATTTCACCCGGCCACGCGTGCCCCGCCCTCCCCCAGCCCGTCGAGCTGCATCCGGATGAAAGCCGCCTCCGCCGCGGTGCCGGCGAGCGCGATCGCCCTGTCGAAGCTGACCCGCGCCTCCTCCCGCCGGCCGAGCTCGTTCAGGAACGCGCCGCGGGCGCCGTGGAAGTAGAAGTAGCCGGCGAGGTCCTTTTCCAGCGGCGCGATCAGCGCCAGGGCGTCGGCCGGCCCGCGCGCCTTGAACACGGCGACCGCGCGGTTGAGCGTCACCACGGGCGAGGGCTGCATCCGCTCGAGGCTGGCATAGAGGTGGTCGATCTGCGGCCAGTCGGTTTCGGCGGCCGTCGCGGCGCGGGCGTGGAGGGCGGCGACGGCTGCCTGGATCTGGTAGGGGCCGGGCCGGTTGTGGCGCATCGCCTTGTCGAGGAGCGCGAGCCCCTCCCCGATCATGCCGCGATCCCAGGCCGCGCGGTCCTGGTCCTCCAGCAGCACCACGGCGCCGTGCGCGTCGAAGCGGGCGGCGGTGCGCGCATGCTGCAGCAGCATCAGCGCGGCGAGACCCATGATCTCGGGCTCACCGGGAAAGATCTTCTGGAGCAGTCGGACGAGGCGGATGGCCTCGTCGCAGAGAGGCGCGCGGGCTGCGGTCTGGTCGTAGCCGGCGGAATAGCCCTCGTTGAAGACGAGGTAGAGCATCGCCGCCACCGCCGCGAGGCGCTCCGTGCGCTCAGCGGGACCCGGCGCCTCGAACGGCACCGCGGCCTTCGCCACCCGCCCCTTGGCGCGGGTGATGCGCTGCTCCATCGCGCTCTCGCCGACGAGAAACGCGTGGGCGATGCGCGCCACCGGCAGGCCGGACACGATGCGCAAGGCCAGCGCGATCTGCTGCGTCCGCGGCAGGTCGGGATGGCAGCAGATGAACAGCAGCCGCAGGATGTCGTCGCGATACTGAGATCCGTCGAGGCGCTCGGCGAGCGCGCTCTCGGCATCCTCCAGATCCGAGAGCCTTTCTTCGTCCGGCAGCGCCTCGAGGCGGCTGCGCTTGCGCGCGGCGTCGACCCCGGCGTTGCGCCCGACCAGGATCAGCCAGGCGGCGGTGTCGCGCGGCGGACCGTTCTTCGGCCAGGACGCCAGCGCCCGCAGGCAGGCTTCCTGAAACGCCTCCTCCGCCGTGTCGAGATTGCGAAAATAGCGCAGCAGGGCGGCGACCGCGACGGGCCGCGCCCCGGTCAGCGCCTGCTCGATCCAGTCGAGATCGCTCATGGTGCGGCGGCTTTCGCATCGAAGAAATTGGCGACGGGGCGCAGTTCGTAGCTTCCGCCGGGATTGGCCGCGCCGAGTTCCTTCGCGATGGCGAGCGCCTCCTCCAGCCCCGCGACCTCGACGAGGTAGAAGCCGAGCAGCTGCTCCTTGGTCTCGGCGAAGGGGCCGTCGACGACGAGCGGCGGCTCGCGGTCCTTGCGCAAAGTCGTGGCGGCGGTGGTCGGCATCAGCCGGGCGACCGGCCCGAGCCGGCCCTCCCGCGCCAGCCGCTCCTGAACGACCGCGAGCTTTTGCATCACCGCGTCGTCCTGCTCCCGGCTCCAGGCGCAGACGGCATGTTCGTCGTGATAGCAGAGGATGGCATAGAGCATCGGTCGGTCCCGCTTCGTCTCCGAGGACGGGCGAGATTAGCCGTTGCCGACAGGGTGGCGCAAAAACTTCGCCGTGCGTTCGACGACAAACTACGTGGGCAACTTTCCCACGAAATGCTGTAACAATCGGCCCTCAAACACGGTCCCTACCTGCAGGAGACCGATCGATACCCTCTCCCCGGCGGAGCGGCCTCCGCGTCCACGAATTCCTGACTCTTGCCTTCGGACTGGTCTGCGCCGGGGTGATCGTGGCGACCGAGGATGCGCCGCGGATCACGCCGCTGGTGGTGTCCTACGGCGCCTTCGGGGCTGCGAGCGAAGCCCCGGGCGGCCTCACCTCCGGTTGCCTCGGGATCGTGGGGCTGCTGCGGTGCCGATAGCGGCACGGCGCGTGATCCGGACTGGATGCCCGCCCCTGCTCACAGCCGCGGCCGCGTGGTAGGCGACGCGCGGGATCGGCCCTGACGGCATCGGCGTGTCCGGGCCTCGGCACGAGGAGACCCTGGATGAGCGACACGCAGACGATCGCCCTGGCCCTGCATGGCGGGGCGATCCCGAACCGCAGCCGCGACTATGCCCGTGATATCGAAAACATGCGCGGTCTCGTCGAGACGGCCCGGGACCGGCTGCGGGCCGGGACCTCGGCACTCGACGTCGCGGTGGAGACGATCGCGGCCCTGGAGGCCTCGGGTCTCTACGCCGCCGGTCGCGGTTCGTCCCCCAACAGCGCCGGGCATTACGAACTCGATGCGAGCCTCGTCGACGGCACGACGGGTGCGGCCGGCGCGGTGGCGGCGCTGCAGGGCTTTCGCAGTCCGATCCGGGCGGCCCGCGCCGTGATGGAGGCGACTCCGCACGTGCTGCTCGCCGGGGACGGCGCCGCGATCTTCGCCCGCGAACAGGGCCTCGACGCGATCGAGCCCGGACAAGACTGGTTTACCCATGCCGGGCTCGAGGGCGGCCTGCCGCCGCCGGGCGAACTCGCCCACGGCACCGTCGGCTGCGTCGTGCGCGATGCGCAAGGCCGGCTCGCCGGCGGCACCTCCACCGGCGGCGTCTTCGGCAAGCTGCCCGGCCGCGTCGGCGACACGCCGCTGGTCGGCGCCGGGGTCTGGGCCGACCGTGCCGTCGCGGTGTCGTGCACCGGCCAGGGCGAGTACTTCATCCGCGCGGCCGCCGCGGCGCAGGTGGCGATGCGGATGCGCTTCGGCCGGGCGAGCCTGGAGGACGCGACGCGGGGCGCGCTGGCCGACGTTGCGGCGCTGGGCGGCGAGGGCGGTCTGATCGCGATCGATGCCGAGGGCCGCGTCGTCATGCCGTTCAACGCCGCCGGCATGAAGCGCGCGGCGCTCCACCGCGACGGAACGATCGAGGCGGCGGCGTTCTGATTTTTTCCGAGTTATCTGTTCGGGTAGCGCGGTCTCTTTTCCCTCCCCCTTGTGGGGAGGGGCCAGGGGTGGGGGTGGCTCAGGATCGAGCGTTCCGGTGCCGTCTGCACCACCCCCACCTCCTCCCTCCTCCCCACAAGGAGGAGGAGAGTGCCAGCCTCGACCGGGTCGGTGAACGGCAGTCGCAAAGGGCCCTACTCCGCCGCCGCCATCCGTGATTCCTCGGACGGCACGTCGGGCGCGTTCGGATCGCCCGGCGCCGTCTCCCAGCCGAGCGCCGGGATCGCGACGGTTCTGAGGTTCCGAAACCCGGCGCGCACGGCGATGTGGCCCTTGCGCTCCAGGAACGAGATCATGCCGCGGGCGCGACCGGCCGAGCGGGTGCCGCAGATCCGGGCCACCGTGGCGTCGGGCGGGCATTCGGCCCGGCTCATCGCCGCGCGGGCGAACAGCAGGAACAGCGTGCGATCCTCGACCGGCACGTCCTCCGCGGCGGCGAGCGCCTGCTGCCAGCGCTCGTCCGAGGCGTCCATGGTGTCGGCCCCGGCCTTGGCGAAGGCGAGCAGCCGCCGGAACTCGTCGCGGTCGGCATGGCCGGGCAGGCGCTTGAAGCGGTGGGCGTAGGAGAACTCGTTGAAGAGCTTCTGCTCGTCCGCGAAGGCGTTGTCGGGGTTCGCGATGATCTCCTGCACGATCGCGCGCAGGATCGCCTCGCGCTCCTCGGCCGGCATCGCGGGGATCGGCGGGTGCTCCGCGTCGTCGGCCTCGCGCCGCTCGGCGATCCTGGCGAGCATGTCGTTGACGGAAGGAGGCGCGGGCACGGCCGCGCGGCGTTCCGCGACCGGGCGGGCCGCCGCCATCGGCACGGGGGCGAGCAGGGCTTCCCGCTCCTCCAGCGTGACCTCGCTCGGCGGTGGCGTCAGCCGCGGCGCGCTGCCCAGCGCGCTGGCCGTGACGGAGGCGACCGTCACATGGGTCGGGCGCCGGTAGAGCGCCGGCCCGAGCGCCATGAAGTGCCCGCGGCCGAGATCGCGGAACATGTCGGTCGAGCGCCGGTCCATGCCCAGGAGATCGCCGGCCCGGGCCATGTCGATGTCGAGGAAGGTGCGCCCCATCAGGAAGTTGGAGGCTTCCGCCGCGACGTTCTTGGCGACCTTGGCGAGCCGCTGGGTCGCGATGATGCCGGCGAGCCCGCGCTTGCGGCCGCGGCACATCAGGTTCGTCATCGCTCCGAGCGAGATCCGGCGCGATTCCTCGGAGAATTCGCCCTTCTCGACGGGAGCGAAGAGCTGCGCCTCGTCGACCACGACGAGCGCCGGATGCCAGTGCTCCCGGTCGGCGTCGAACAGGGCGTTGAGGAAGATGCCGGTGGCCCGCATCTGGCCCTCGACCTCGAGATTCTGCAGGTCGAGCACGGCCGAGACGCGCGACTGGCGGATGCGCAGGCCGATCGTCTCCAGCTCGACGTCGCTGCGGCGCGCATCGATCACGACATGCCCGTAGCGCTGGCTCAGCGAGACGAAATCCCCTTCCGGGTCGACGACGATCTGCTGAACCGTGCCGGCGCTCTGCTCCAGGATGCGCATCAGCAAATGCGACTTGCCCGAGCCGGAATTGCCCTGGACCAGCAGCCGCGTCGCCAGCAATTCCTCGATGTCCATGACGGCCGGCTCGGCCTGGGCCCCCTTCGTCACGACGTCGCCGAGGACGATCTCGATCTTCATACGGTGTTCCGCTCGGGGCCCGCGCGGCCCCTTCGTTTGCTCGATCAAAGCCCGGTTTCGCGGGCGATGTCCACCGAGCCGGGGGCACACTCAGCGCAGGCCGCGCAGGGCCATCTCTTCCGGCGCCTGCCCGGCGGCGTCCTGGCGCGCGAGAACCTCCGCGAGGTCGAGGGGCCGATAATCGCAGGCGTCCGCGCCGACGTCGCAGGAGCGGCTGGTGTCGGGCAGGCAGGCATGGGTGTGCCCATAGAGGTGACGCGTCCCGCGCCAGAAACCGGCCCAGCTGCGATGCGGGTAGTGCGACAGGAACAGCCGCCAGGGCTGCCCGGCGGCGTCCGCGACCGTGATGCGGGCGCTCTCCACCGGAGGCGCGTGCCACGGCAGTTCGAGCACTCGGTTGGTGTCGTGGTTGCCGCGCACCAGCCGCTTGATGCCGTTGAGGCGGCCGAACACCGCCGCGCAATGCGCCCGGCTGGCATCGGCCGCGAAGTCGCCGAGGTGCCAGACCTCGTCGTCCTCCGCGACCACGGCGTTCCAGCGCGCGATCAGGGCTTCGTCGTGGCCCTCGACCGAGCCGAACCGGCCGCGGCGGCGCTGGACGAGGGCCGCGTCGCCGAAATGCGTGTCTGCCGTGAAGAAGGTCGCCATGGAGTCCGCGGAGGAAGGGCGCCTGCCGAGCCGGCGGCGCGAGCGTCGTCGACCCGCGAGGTGGCGCAGACGGGATGCGCCGCAAGCCGCTGCGGCGCGCGGTCGCCATGCGGCGTCATGAACCGGGTGGCACCGGATATCGCGGGCCGGCGCGGCGTTGCCGTCGTTCTTCAACCCAAGGATCTATCGATGACCCGGTTCACCCTCGCTCTTGCGGGCGCCATGGCGCTCGCCTCGCCCGCTTTGGCCCAGACCGCAGCAGCTCCCGCCGCCCCGACGGGCGCGCCGGCCACCACCGGTGCCGTCATCGGCGGACAGAACAACACCGGCGGCGGGACGGACGTCACGGTTCCGCGCGGCGCGACCGGGGCCGATACCTACCAGTCGAACTCGGCCGCAGCCGGCAATGCCAGCCAGCCCGAGCGCGCCGTACCGCAGGGCAGCGGCGGGGCCGGCGGCAGCGGCAACGCGAACTGAGAGCGTCGCGCCCGCACCGTTGCAAGAACCGCCCGGCGCAGGCCGGGCGGTCGCTGCCCTACTCCGCAGCGCCGATCTCGAATTCCATGCCGCGGCCCGGCCCCTGGTCGGCGTATCCGACGAGCGTGTAGCCGCGATCGGCAAGGGCCGCTTCGAGGTCGTCGCGGTGGCGACGGAACATCTGGCCGATGGCGAGCGGCGTCAGCCGTGGATTGCCCTGCCGGAGCGCGTCGACCCCGATGGCGAGCGGTGCGCCGTCCCGGTCGACGATGCGAACGATCGCCGCGGCCAGTTCGGCCGCCTTGCTCTCGGATGCCGATTTCGCCTTGAACGCCATTCCGCTCCTCAAGCTTGCCGAGGCATGTCCGTAGCGCATTTCGAGAGCGAAATGGCTGTGGCCGCTACTCCACCGTGACCGACTTCGCGAGGTTGCGCGGCTGGTCGACGTCTTTCCCCATGAACACTGCCGTGTGGTAGGCGAGAAGCTGGATCGGCACTGCATAGACGATCGGGGCCACCACCGGGTCGACGGCCGGCATGGTGAGCGTCGCCAGCGTGTCGAGGCCGTGATCCGCCGCGCCCTTGGCGTCGCCGATCAGCACGATCCGGCCGCCGCGCGCGGCGACCTCCTGCATGTTCGAGACGGTTTTTTCGAAGATCGCGTCGTGCGGCGCGATCACGATCACCGGGACGTTCTCGTCGATCAGCGCGATCGGGCCGTGCTTGAGCTCGCCGGCGGCGTAGCCTTCGGCGTGGATGTAGCTGATTTCCTTGAGCTTCAGCGCGCCTTCGAGCGCCATCGGGTAGCTCGTGCCGCGGCCGAGATAGAGCACGTCGCGGGCCTTGGCGATCTCGCGGGCGAGCACCTCGATCTCGGGCTCCAGCGCCACCGATTCCGCCATCAGGCCGGGCACGGTGATCAGGGCGTCGACGAGCGCGCGCTCGCGGGCGGCGTCGATGGTGCCGCGCGCGCGGCCGGCCGCGATGGCGAGGCAGAGCAGCACGGTGAGCTGGCAGGAAAACGCCTTGGTGGAGGCGACGCCGATTTCGGGGCCGGCCAGCGTCGGCATCACCACGGAGGATTCCCGCGCGATCGTCGAGGTGGGTACGTTGACCACCGCGAGCGAGTGCTGCCCTTGCGACTTCGCATAGCGCAGCGAGGCCAGCGTGTCGGCGGTCTCGCCCGATTGCGAGATCACGAGCGTCAGCCCGTCCCGGTCGAGCGGCGGCTCGCGGTAGCGGGTCTCGGAGGCGACGTCGATCTCGACGGGCAGCCGCGCGATGCTCTCGAACCAGTATTTCGCGACGAGGCCGGCGTAATAGGCCGTGCCGCAGGCGGTGATCGAGAGCCGGCTCAATTTCGCGAAGTCGAAGGGCAGCGCCTCGGGCAGGGCTATGCGGCCGCCTGCGAGATCGACGTAATGGGCGAGCGTGCGGCCGACCACCTCCGGCTGCTCGTGGATCTCCTTCGCCATGAAGTGGCGGTGGTTGCCCTTGTCGACCAGGAAGGCCTGGCTGACGATCTTTTGGCGCGGCCTCGCGACGATCTGATTGGCGATGTCGCGGATCTCGGCGCCGTCGCGGGTCAGGATCGCCCAGTCGCCCTCGTCGAGATAGGTGATCTCGTCCGTGAACGGGGCGAGCGCCAGGGCGTCCGAGCCGAGATAGGTCTCGCCGTCGCCGAAGCCGATGGCCAGCGGCGCGCCGTGGCGAGCGCCGATCAGGAAGTCTTCTTCGCCCGAGAAGAGGAAGCCCAGCGCGAAGGCCCCGCGCAGGCGCGGGAGGGCGGCCTCGACTGCGGCGACCGGGCCGAGGCCCTGGTCCATCAGGTGGCTGACGAGTTGGGCCACCACCTCCGTGTCCGTCTCGGTCTCGAAGCGGGCGCCGGCAGTCTCCAGCTCCTTCTTCAGCTCGCGAAAATTCTCGATGATGCCGTTATGGACTACCGCCAGCCGTGCGGTGGCATGCGGGTGGGCGTTGGTCTCGTTCGGCCGGCCATGCGTCGCCCAGCGGGTGTGGCCGATGCCGATGGCGCCGGTGAGCGGCGACTGCACCAGCTTGAGCTGCAGGTTCGAGAGCTTTCCCTCGGCGCGGCGGCGTTCCAGGCGGCCGTGCTCCAGGGTGGCGATGCCGGCGGAATCGTAGCCGCGGTATTCGAGCCGGCGCAGCGCCTCGATCACCTGCCCCGCCACCGCTTCGCGCCCGACGATGCCTACGATTCCGCACATGTGCCGTCTCTCGAGCTTTTTTGCGCCACCGCGCCGTCCCGGGCTGAGACGAGGCGGTTCCATCGGACCGGTCCCGCGCAAGGCCCGGGCCTCTCGCGCGACGCGACAGCGGTGCTTCTAGCGGATCGAAACGGCACAGGGCCAGCCGCCCCGCGCCGCCGCCTCAGCCCTTGGACTTGGCCGCTTTCGCCGCCCGCATGGCCGCGCGCTTCGTCGCGACGAAGCCCTCGATCATCTGCTGGCGTCCGCGCGCCACGGCCAGCGCATCGGCCGGCACGTCGCGCACGATCACCGACCCGGCCCCCACCAGCGCCCCCGCCCCGATCGTGACCGGCGCGACCAGCGCCGAGTTCGACCCGATGAAGGCCCCCGCCCCGATGGTGGTGCGGTGCTTGTTCACGCCGTCGTAATTGCAGGTGATGGTGCCGGCGCCGATATTGGCGCCCGCGCCCACCTCGGCATCGCCGAGATAGGCGAGGTGCGAGGCCTTGGCGCCGGCATGGAGCACAGCGTTCTTGATCTCGACGAAGTTGCCGAGATGCACGCCCTCCTCCAGCACCGCGCCGCCGCGCAGGCGCACATGCGGGCCGATATCGACGTTCGTCATGAGGCGCGCATCGCGCAGGTGCGAGAAGGCGCGGATGGTGCAACGGTCGCCGATCACCACGCCCGGACCGAAGACCACGTGCGGCTCGATCAGGACGTCGCGGCCGACGACCGTGTCGGCGCTGAAGAAGACGGTCTCAGGCGCGAGCAGCGTGGCGCCGCCGAGCTGCGCGGCGCGGCGCAGGCGGCCCTGGATCGCGGCTTCGGCCACCGAGAGCTGGACCCGGTCGTTGACGCCCTGCGCCTCCGCCTCGTCGATCGACACGACCGCGACTCGAAGGCCCTCGGCCACGGCGAGCGCCACGGCGTCGGTGAGGTAGTATTCGCCGCTGGCATTGTCGTTGCCGATGCGGGTCAGCAGCCGCAGGGCGTGGGCGCCCGAGAGCGCCATCAGCCCGGCATTCCCGAGGTTAACCCGGCGCTCCTCCTCCGACGCGTCCTTCTCCTCGCGGATCGCGACGACCTGGCCGCCCTCCGTGAGCACCCGGCCGTAGCCCTTCGGATCCGCCGCCTCGAAGGCGAGCACGGCGACCGCCGCACCGCCGCCGAGGGCGGAGCTGAGCCGGCGAAACGTCTGCGCGGTGACGAGCGGCGTGTCGCCGAAGGCGATGATGACGTCGCAGCTGGTCTCCAATGCCTCGCGCGCCTGAAGCGCGGCATGGGCGGTGCCGAGCCGCTCGACCTGGGGGTGCACCCGCGCGCCCGGCGCCAGGGCCTCGACCTCGGCGGCGACGTCGGCGCGCTCCGGCTCGATCACCACGCTGATGCCCGTGGCGCCGGCCTCCTGCACGGCGGCGAGGACGTGGCCGAGCATGCTGCGCCCGGCGATGGCGTGCAGTACCTTCGGCAGGTCGGAGCGCATCCGCGTGCCCTTGCCCGCCGCGAGCACGATCGCAGTGAAACTGCGCGGGCTCGCCGGGTGGCTTTCGTCTGCTGACATCATCCGCCGTTCCGCTCCCATCGTCGCCGCCGCGGATGTAACCGATCACGCGGCCTGGACAAAACAGCACGCTGCCCGTCACAAGCAGGCAACCTTAACCCCGGGTTCAGGCGTTGCTCCCTATCCGGGCAGAATTCCCTTTCCACCACCGACGCTTGCATCGACGAGGGCATGACGCATTCCACCACCGGCAACCCCGAACACGTGCCGTTCGGCCTTTCAGGTGGAGACCCGTCGCGGGCGTCCGAGGGGGCGCGGGGCGAAGCGGGCGTCGTTTCCCGCAGCCGCCGCGACCTCCTGCGCGGCGTCGCAGCCGGAGCGCTTGCCGGCGCCGTGCTCGGCACCGATGCGGTCTTCGCTCAAGGTGCCCCTGCCCTGCCGGCCGCCGGCACGCCGTTCACGGCCTCGACCGTGCCCGATCTCGCCCGCGCGCTCGCCCGCCAACCCTACGTCGCTCCCCGCACGGACGACCTGCCCGAGGCCCTGAGAAACCTCTCGCGCGAACAATACGCCGCGATCCGCACGGCGCCGGGCGCCGCGATCTGGGGCGATGCCGGGCTCGATTTCGCGGTCGAACCGCTCCATCGCGGCTCGGTCTATGCCGACCGCGTCTCGCTGTTGCTCGTCGAGGACGGCACGGTCCGCCCCGTCCCCTATGCCCGCGACCGCTTCACGGCGGACGGCATCGCTCTGCCCGATCCGGGCCAGGGCGATCCGGGCTTTTCGGGGTTCCGGCTGCGGGCGCGCTTCGCCGGGGCGGAGCTCTCCGACTTCGCGGTGTTCCAGGGCGTCTCGTTCTTCCGGCTGATCGCCCGCGGCCAGGGTTTCGGGCTCACCGCCCGCGCCCTGATGCTGCGCCCGGCTGATAGCCGCGGCGAGGATTTCTCGCGCTGGAAGGCGTTCTTCATCGAGCGGCCGGGCAAGGACGGCGGCCCCCTCGTGCTCCACGCCCTGCTCGATGCGGAATCCTGCTCGGCGGCCTTGCGGATGACGCTGAAGCCCGGCGACGCCTCGGTGGTCGAGGTCGAGGGCACCCTGTTCACCCGCACGGGAATCGACCATCTCGGGCTCGGCGGAGCACAGTCGAGCTACCTGTTCGGGCCGAACGGCCGCCGGGGTCTCGACGACGCCCGCGCCGCCGCCTACGCCTCCGGCGGCCTCCAGATCCGCAACGGCGGCGGCGAGGCGATCTGGCGTCCCGTGAACAATCCGCAGACCCTGCAGATCTCCTCCTTCCTCGACGACGGCCCCAAGGGCTTCGGCCTGATGCAGCGGGCCCGCGACTACGCCGCCTTCCAGGACGACGTGCAGCACTGGGAGTGGCGGCCCTCGCTCTGGATCGAGCCGATGGAGGCGGACGGCCCCGACGGACCCGGCAAGGCGCTCTGGGGGGCTGGTGCCGTGACGCTTCTCGAAATCCCGAGCGATTCCGAGGTCAACGAGAACGTCATCGCCTATTGGCGCCCGAAGGCGGCGATCCCCGAGAAGAGCGAGGCGCGTTTTCGCTACCGCCAGACCTGGTGCTGGCAGCCGCCGGAAGCGTCGCCCGACCAGCCGGCGCTGGCAGGCGTCTCGACCAGCCGCAGCGGGCGCGGCTCCGCCAACGGCCGCCGGCTGTTCCTCGTCGATTTCACCGGCGACATCCTGTTCGCCGGCCAGGACGGCGCGGTGCCGGAGCTGCGCACCGTCCTGATCGCCAATCCAGGCACGATCACCCGTCAGGTGCTCTACCCCTACCCCGAGCGCCGGACCGTGCGTGTCGCCTTCGAACTCGATTCCGGCGGCCAGCCGGCCAGCGAATTGCGTCTCGCCCTCAAGTCCGGTGAGCGCCAGGTGAGCGAGACCTGGCTCTATCGCTGGACCGGTTGATGCCAGAACCCGTGATCGCCTCCCCGATACGCCGATGACGGACGCCATGACCCTCGACGACGTGCTGGAGCCCACCCTCCCCTTAGCCCTGCCGCCGGACGAACGGCCGCGCAACGGGTTCCGGCCGGCGATGCCGCCGGAGGCGCCGCTGGCCATGCCGGTGCAGGACCTCGCCCGCTGGGACGGCGCGGCGCGGCGCAGGCCTTCGAAACCCGAGAAGCGGCCCTGGGCGGCCCGCGCCTTCGTCTTCGGCGGGGCGGTGGCGCTCACGACCTACGGCACGCTGCAGATGTACGAGGTCATCTCGGTCTCGGGCGGCGCCACGGCGCTGCAATACGTGCTGCTCGTGCTGTTCACGCTCACCTTCTCCTGGATCGCGCTGGCCTTCACCGCCGCCATCCTCGGCTTCTTCGCGCTCCTCCGGTCCCGCTCGGACGCGACGCCGGCTCCCACCAAATTGTCGACGCGCACGGCCGTGGTGATGCCGGTCTACAACGAGGCCACCGCCCGCACCTTCGCCGCCGTCCAGGCCATGCGCGAGGAAGTCGAGGCGACGGGGCTTGGGCAGCATTTCGACTGGTTCGTGCTCTCGGACACGACGCAGGCCGATGCCTGGATCGCCGAGGAACGCGCCTTCCTGAAGCTCCGCGAAGAGCTCGGCCCCGAGGCCCGGCTTTACTACCGCCACCGGCCCAAGAACCATCACCGCAAGGCCGGCAATATCGGCGATTTCGTCAGCCGCTGGGGGGCCGCCTACGACCACATGCTGGTCCTCGACGCCGACAGCCTGCTGTCCGGCGGCTGCATCACCGGGCTGACCGCCGCGATGGAAGCCGACCCGGACGCCGGCATCGTCCAGAGTCTGCCGCTGATCATCAACCGCAACACGCTGTTTGCCCGCGTCCAGCAATTCGCCGCCCGCATCTACGGGCCGGTGATCGCCACCGGCCTGACGATCTGGTCCGGCCGCGACGGCAATTACTGGGGCCACAACGCGATCATCCGCACGAAAGCCTTCGCCGAGGCCTGCGGCCTGCCCGACCTCAAGGGCAATCCGCCCTTCGGCGGCCATATCCTCAGCCACGATTTCGTCGAGGCGGCGCTGATCCGCCGCGCCGGCTGGGGCGTGACCATGCTGCCGCGCCTCGAAGGGTCCTACGAAGAAAGCCCGCCGACCCTGATCGATCTCGCCGTACGCGACCGGCGCTGGGCCCAGGGCAACCTCCAGCACGCGCGGGTGATCGGATCGGCTGGCCTCGCCCTGCCCTCCCGCCAGCACTTCGCCACCGGCATCATGGGCTATCTCGCCTCGCCGCTCTGGCTCGCCCAGCTCGTCATCGGTGTCGCCCTCGTGCTGCAGACGGCCTGGGTGCGGCCCGAATACTTTTCCGCCGAGTTCGGGCTGACGCCGGTCTGGCCGCGCTTCGATCCCGTGCGCGCGCTCCAGCTCTTCGGCTTGACCATGGGCATCCTGCTCGCGCCCAAGTTCCTGGGGCTGTTCCTTGCCCTGATCGACGGCGCGGTGCGACGGGCCTCGGGCGGCGGCATCCGGCTGATACTATCCTTCCTGATCGAGATCCTGCTCTCGGCGCTGATCGCGCCGATCGCCATGCTGATCCAGTCCGGTTCGGTCTTCCAGATCCTGGCCGGCCGCGACACCGGCTGGAACCCGCAGCGGCGCGACGACGGCTCGATTCCGTTTTCCGACATCGTGCGCCGCCACCGCTGGCACAGCTTCCTCGGCCTGCTCACGGGCGTAGCCGCCTTCGCCATCGCCACCTCGTTGTTCCTCTGGATGTCGCCGACGATCCTCGGCCTCGTGCTCGCGATCCCGATCTCCTGGGCCAGCGGACAGCTCGCCTGGGGCCTCGCCCTCAAGCGCTTCGGCCTGCTCGGCACCCCCGAAGAGCACACTCCGCCCCCGGTGGCTCTGCGCGCCGGCGCACTCGCCGCCCGCAATGCGCGGCACGGCTTCGACGACGCGGACGCGCTCGGTGTCCTGCACGCCGACCCGGCCCTCGCCCAGGACCATGCCGCGATGCTGCCCCGGGGCGCCAGCCGCCCCCGCGGCAGCATCGACGCCGACCGGACGCTGGCCCAGGCCAAGATCGTCGAGGCCGACACGCTGGCCGAGGCGAGCGCCTGGCTCCAGCCCAAGGAGCGCATGGCCCTCCTCCACGACCGCGCCCTCCTCGACCGGCTCGCACGCCTGCGCACGGCCTGACGAAAATCTCGCGGGTTTCGGTTTCCGGCCGACCCCGTTGTCCGCTACAAGCACCCGGCTCGCCCGGGCTCGGAGGGCGGGCCGGCTTGTGGCCGGGACGGAAGGGTGGCCGAGTGGTTTAAGGCAGCGGTCTTGAAAACCGCCGTGGGGGCAACTCCACCGTGGGTTCGAATCCCACCCCTTCCGCCAGGATACGTTGATTGCAGAGGGAAATTCGGCGTCCGATAAGCCGATCCCCATCAACTACCCCTCCGCCGAAAAATCTGACCGGCCTTCGCGGATTGCTCACGAACTGGATCGGCTGTTCACGCGCCGGCCCAGCCATTCGGGCCGCGCGGTCATGCCTTCGACCAGGGCCGTGTCCTGCAGGCGATTGCCGACGGCCGGATCCCGATCCGCCTTCGTCGGCTCCCTGCTCTCGACGAAAGCGGCGCAGACGACCTCGAACAGCGCGCCAACGTCCGCGAGAGCTGCGATCACCTCGTTCTGAAATTCACCGCGCGGTCAGCCGGCCGACGCGATGTCCCGCTGCATCGCCTGGTGCGACGACGACGGGGCCCTGAACCGGCACGGGATCGACGTCATGGGCCTTGCGCTGGCTGCGTCCGGTGGACGAAACATCGGGGAGCAGGGCGACGACACCCACCACCGCTACGGCATCGCCCGCATGGGCGACCACCCGAAAACCCCGGTGGTGGACGGCGATTGCCGCTCCTGGGATAGTCCGAACCTCTGGGTCTGCGACGGCTCGGTTGTCCTCATCACCGGAGGCGTCAATCCCTCGCTCACGATCCAGGCCATCGCGCTGCGCACGGCCGACCGCATCACGGCGATGGTGCAGGGCCGAGATCCTCCACGGGGCTGACCGGATCGCGACGCCGTTCGCCGACACGGCTCCGTCCGGCCCGCATCGCATGGTCGCGCGGATGCTCGCCGCCGGAACGCTGCTGCCGCTCGGCGGCTGCGGCGTGCTCGATCATGGCTTTCTCAACGCCGCCGGTCCGGTCGCCGACGAGACCCGCAGCCTGTTCCTGCTCGTCTGTTTCATCCTGATCTTCGTCGCCGGGCCGGTCCTGGTGCTGACGCCGATTTTCGCCTGGCATTACCGTCTCGCGAACACGAAGAGCGCATACCGCCCGCAATGGGGTTTCAACTGGCCGCTCGAGGGGCTGATCTGGATCCCGCCCGCTCTGATCGTCGTCGTGCTGGCCGTGCTCCTCTGGCGCGATACGCACCGGCTCGATCCCTACAGACCTCTCGCCTCCGCCCAGGCTCCGGTCGAGGTGCAGGCGGTCGCGCTCGATTGGAAGTGGCTGTTCATCTACCCCGACGAGGGCGTCGCCAGCGTCGACGAACTCGTTTTCCCCGCCGAGCGCCCGGTCCATCTGAGCCTGACCAGCGGCACGGTCATGCAGTCCTTCTTCGTGCCCCGGCTCGGCGGCCAGATCTATGCGATGGCCGGCATGACCACGCAGCTCAACCTCGCCGCGAGCGAGCCGGGCCGCTTTCTCGGCGAGAACACGCAGTTCAACGGGATCGGCTTCCAGAACCAGAAATTCGCGGTGCTGGCGCAAACAGCCGACGGCTACGCGGCGTGGCTGGCGCAGGCGCGCGCGAGCGGCAAGACCCTCGACAGGCACGCCTTCAAGACATTGTCGGCTCGCTCGACCCTGGCCGAGCCGATCCGATTCGGTTCGGTCGCGCCGGGCCTGTTCCCCGCCATTCTCACCCTCGACAATCCCGGCCCGCATGCCGGCCACGCACAGGGCCATCGATGAGCGCCGAGATCTGGTACGCCCTGCTCGGCCGGATCGACGCGAAGGCATTTCCGTTCGTGCGGGCCTGGGACAATCCAACCGTCAGCGAACTGATCGGGGCCTTCGCCGGCGCCCTCGTCGTGATCGGTGCGCTCGCGCTCGCGGCTCTCCTGACCTGGAAGCGCTGGTGGCGCCCGCTCTTCCGCGACTGGCTGACGAGCCTCGATCACAAGAAGATCGGCATCATGTACATCGTGCTGGCCGGCGTCATGCTGTCCCGCGCGCTGGTCGAAGCGGTTCTGATGCGCGCGCAGCAATCGCTCGCGGTGAATGCGCCGGGCATCGTCGCGCCGGAGCACTTCGCGCAGCTCTTCAGCACCCACGGCACGATCATGATCTTCTTCATGGCGATGCCGTTCCTGACGGGCCTGATCAACTATGTGGTGCCGCTGCAGATCGGCGCCCGCGACGTCGCCTTCCCGCTGCTCAACTCGATCAGCCTGATGCTGACGGCGGGCGGGGCCGGGCTCGTGATGATCTCGCTCGCCGTCGGCGAATTCTCGACCGGAGGCTGGTCGGGATACCCGCCCTTCACGGAGACCGCCTTCCAGCCCGGCGTCGGCCCCGATTACTGGATCTGGGCGATCACGCTGTCCTCGCTCGGTACGACCCTCTCGGGCCTGAACTTCGCGGCGACGATCTACAAGAAGCGCTGCCCCGGCATGCATCTCATGCGGATGCCGCTGTTCAGCTGGACGGCGCTCTGCACCGCGATCCTGATGATCTTCGCGATGCCGCCGCTGACGCTCGCCACCGCGCTCCTCGCCCTCGATCGCTACCTCGGTTTCCACTTCTTCACGAACGACCTCGGCGGCAACGTGATGAACTACGTGAACCTCTTCTGGCTGTTCGGCCACCCGGAGGTCTACATCCTGATCCTGCCCGCCTTCGGCGTCTACTCGGAGGTGATCTCGGCCTTTTCGTCGAAGGAACTCTACGGCTACACCTCGCTCGTCGTGGCGACCATGGTGATCGGCGTGCTCTCCTTCACCGTCTGGCTGCACCACTTCTTCACGATGGGCCAGAGCGCCGACGTCAACGCCGCCTTCGGCATCGCCACCATGACGATCGCGGTGCCCACAGGGGTCAAGATCTACGACTGGATCTGGACGATGTTTCGCGGCGAGGTCCGCTTCACCGCGCCGATGCTGTTTTCGCTCGCCTTCATTCTGACCTTCGTGCTCGGGGGCCTGAGCGGAATCCTGCTCGCGATCCCGCCGATCGACTACATGGTCCACAACACCGTGTTCCTGGTCGCCCACTTCCACAACATGCTCATCCCCGGCCTGCTCTACGGCATGATCGCGGGTTACATGTTCTGGTTTCCGAAGGCCTTCGGCTTCCGGCTGTCCGAACGCTGGGGCAAGATCGCCTTCGTGTGCTGGGTCGCGGGGTTCTACCTCGCCTTCATGCCGCTCTACGTGCTCGGCCTCGCCGGCATGACGCGGCGCAGCCAGGCCTTGTTCGAGCCCGACTTCCGGCCCTGGCTCCTCGCCGCCATCGTCGGCGCGCTTCTCCTGCTCGGCGGTCTCGTCAGCCTGTTCGTGCAGCTCTGGGTCAGCGTGCGGGATCGCGCGGAGAACCGCGTGCCGATCGGCGACCCTTGGGATGCCCGCAGCCTCGAATGGTCGGTTCCAGCGCCGCCGCCCGAATACAATTTTGCGCTGATTCCGCAGGTCGACCGGCTGGATGCATTCTATTGGCTGAAGGAGCGCGAACAGGCCTACGCACCCGCCGGCCCCTACCGCGACATCAGGGTGCCGAGGAACAGCTGGGTCGGCCCGCTCGTCGGCCTGACCGGGACGGCCTGCGCCTTCGGCCTCGTCTGGCACATCTGGTGGCTGGCGATCCTCGGCTTCGCCGGCCTGTGGGCCGTCGTGATCGCGCGCAGCTTCGTGCGCGACACCCACCGCATCATCCCGGCCGCCGAGGTTGCGGCTGCCGACCGTCGCTGGCGCGACGCTGCCTGGGCGACCGGCGCGGTGCCGCGGCAGCTCGAAGTCACGACGGCCAATCGCGGTCTGGCAAAAATCTTCCCGTCGGAGGTGCCGGCATGAGCGGCCCGCAACTCCGGCATGTCGGGCTGAACCTCAGCGACTCCGACGACCTCGAGCCCGGCGAGGCCGAGACCGGCCTCTACGGCTTCTGGATCTTCCTGATGAGCGACGCGATCCTGTTCGCGCTGCTGTTCGCGATCTACGGAACTCAGCTCGCCGCGACGGCCGGCGCTCCGGGACCGGCGGCCGAGTTCAAGATCGGCGGTGCTTTCGTCGAGACCCTGATTCTGCTCACGAGCAGCCTGACGTTCGGGCTCGCGTCGATCGCTATGAAGTACGACCGCGGCCGAACCGGTCTCGTCACGATGCTCTGCCTCACCCTCGGCCTCGGCATCGCCTTCCTCGGCTTCGAACTCAGCGATTTCGCGACGATGGTGTCCGACGGTGCCACACTGGACCGCAGCGGCTTTCTCTCGGCCTTCTTCGCCCTCGTGCCGACGCACGGACTGCACGTGACCGCCGGCTGCGTCTGGATCGTGGTGATGCTCGCGCAGATCGCAGCGTTCGGGATCGATGCCCGGGTCAAGCTCAACCTGCTGAAGCTCGGCCTGTTCTGGCATTTCCTCGACATCATCTGGATCGCGATCTTCTCCGTCGTCTACCTGCAGGGAACGCTCGGATGACCACGGACCGCCCTTCCAAGGCGATGACCCTGCTGAAGCTTGCAGGCGCCGCCGCCGTGCTCGGCGCCTCGAAGGTGCTCTTTCGCGAAGACAAGGCGGCAACGTCTGGATCCGTGGGTGACTCGCCGGTCGAGGACCGGTCGCAGTCCCGGCAAAGCGACCTGATCACCTACGGCGTCGGCTATGGTCTCGCCCTGCTGCTGACCTGCCTCGCCTTCGCGCTGGTGTATTGGCGCTGGGCGAGCGGGGCGACGGCGCTCGGCCTCGTCTACGCCTTGGCCCTCGTTCAGGCGATCGTGCATGTCCGCTGCTTCCTGCACATCGATCTGAAGCGCTCGGCTCGCGACGATCTCCAGTTGATCCTGTTCTCGACCCTCATCGTGCTGTTGATGGTGGGCGGCACGCTCGTGGTGCTGTTCAACCTTCGCATGCGCATGATGTAGCCGAACCGCCGCCGCCGCGAACACGACGCCGACGCGGATCCTGGCGGGGGTTCTGTTCGCGCCCGACATCCGGACGGCCGTCCCGGCGCCTCAGGACTCCGCCGATCCCTGCGGCCAGGAGAAGCGGATGTTTTGGTCGCGCAGGCCGGCAAGCACCACCTCGACGCCGCCGGATTTCACCATCCATTCCAGGCGGTGATCGCGGTACTCGCGGCGCCGGCCGCCCGTCGTGTAGAGGTCCGACGCCGCAGTCATCTCGGCCGCGGCCGCGTCGAATTCGGCGAAGGTGGCGGCGATCGCGGGACGCCGGCACAGCCTCGCATGCCAAAGCGCCAGGGCGGAGCCCGGCCGTGGTCCCATGCCGTAATGGACGGATCGGTTGACCATCGGCGCGACGGCCGCATCCGCCCAGCCGAAGCGGTCGCCGCCGAACCACGCGGCCGTGCCGAGGCGCTCGGCGAGCCAATCCTGCAGCACGCGCGTCTGACGGGCGGCCTGATCGCGCAGATGCCCGGCGAGCGCGCCGGTGGCGCGTCGGAACCAGAGAATCTCGCCGTAGCCCCAGTTCACGGCCTCGTACTGCGTGTCGCAGACGTCCTCCGTCATCCTGGCCAAGGCGCGTGCGGCAGCGTCCTTGGTCAGCAGAGCCGGCTCGGGAAAACGGTCCTCGAGATATTCCAGGATCACCGTCGAGTCGAAGACCCTCGTCTCGCCGTCGATCAGGACCGGGACCTCGGTCCGGGGATTGGCCGTCGCGAAGGGGCCATCCGTCCGTCCGGTCCCGAAGTCGTCGGGAAGCTGCGCGGTGAACGGGACGCCCTTTTCGCGCAGGGCGATCTTGACCTTCTGGGCATAGGACGAGAGCGGGTGATCGTAGAGCAGCATCGCGGTCTTCACGTCTTGGAACGGCGTCTTCGCCGTGGATCGGGACACACCCTGAGTCGGAGCCGGCCTGCCGGAAGAAGTCGTCTGTGAACGACATCAGTCATCGCCGTGGAACGGTTCCGACGCGATCCGTGGTTTCCATCCCGCCGACCCGGCACGTGCATCATATGCACGGCTCTTGCGACGCGCCGAAGGCCCCGGCGCAAAGCGAACCCGCTCCTCGGGGAAAACCTCGTTGCAGGTCGACGCCTATACCGGTGCCATGCTCGGAAACGCACAGCGGGCGATCAGCCACGTCGCCCTCACCCATGCGGCCATGGCTATCGCGCAGGACGGATGACGGGGTCGTCCTGCCGCGGAAAAGGGAGGTGCTGGCGCAGCACCTCCTCTCACGGCGATCCGGTAGACGGCTCGCTCAGCGCTTTCCGGCGTGGTCGCCGTCCCGGACCTGTCCGGTCGGTTCTTGGACGTGCGCTTCCAGGAACCAGAGCTGCTTGTCGACGCCGCGGGAGACCTCGGTGAAGAGATCCGCCGTACCGGCATCGCCTGCCTCGTCGGTGTCGTCGATGTTCTGACGCACCGCGTTCGCGTAGACCCCATAGCGATCGATCAGCGCTGCGAGATGATCGGCGATCGCGTAGGCATCGAGCGGGTACGGGGCGAGCTGCGATGCGGCCGCCACCGCGGTCGCCGTGCCGCTCGCCGTGCCGCCCAGCTGGGTGATGCGCTCGGCAACCTTGTCGTTGTAGTCGTCGAGTTCGTCGCGGAATCCATCGAGCATCAGGTGGATGCCGATGAACTGCGGGCCCTTCAGGTTCCAGTGGGCCTGCTTGACCGCCAAGGCCAAGTCGATCCCATCCGCGAGCCGGGCGTTGAGCGCCTCGGTCGAGACCTTCTTGGCGTTGGACTTCGTGTCGTTCTGCGTCACGTGCAGCCGCTGGCCTGCCGTCGTGTTGGTGTTCGCCATGATGGATCCTGTGATGCCGGATTGAACTGATCGATCCCCCGGCTCCGCAAAGGAGCGCCCGAGGGACCTTCCGCGCAACGCGCTTATGCCGCGTCAAGCCCAGGGACGGCTGCTGGTTCCTCGATCCGCGCAGCGAGGGGCCAGGCATGCGAACCGCGCGGAGCGATCGAAAGGACAGGCCTGGTTCGTTCGGAAGCGCGGATCGGCAGGGCAGCCGAGTGCGGAGGTTCTGCCGCGGAGCGCGTCGATCGGGATCGCTCCGACGAAGCCATCATGCTTCGCCCCGGATCTCGCGGACGCGTTGGACGGCGGGGCGTGCCGTCATGCGCTCGAAGTGACGGCCGACGTTCGGCGGAAGCGTCACGCCGACCTGTCCGCGCGCCTGCCCGGCTACGCGTCCGCGCCACATGGGAGGGTGCGCCCTGTCCGGGCCGGACGTCTCTGCCCCGAACGGTTCCTTCCAGCGACGCCCGTCAGCGCACCGGCGGTTCCCAGATCGGGGCCGTCGTGGTGTCGACGGCGCGGGGGAGCAGGCCCTCGGCGCGAAACGCGTCGGCAATCTTCTGCTGCTCGGAGAGTCCGTCGCGGGTGATCGGCTCGACCTTGTAGCTGCGGCGTTCGTTGGCCTGCCGGATCACGGCTGGCTCGATCTTCCAGAGGGTGGCGAGCCGGGTCGCGGCCTCGTCCGGATGGGCCTTGACCCAGTCGCCGGTCTCGCGGAGCTTGGCGAAGAGTACGCCGAGCGCGGCGGGCTGCCTCGTCACGGTGGCGTCGGCGGCGAGGTAGTAGCGCTTGTAGAGCGAGAGGCCGGTGCCGTCCTTGAGGATGCGCGCGCCGGCTTGATCCTGCGCCGCCGACAGGAACGGATCCCAGGCGACCCAGGCGTCGACGCTGCCGCCGGCCAGCGCGCTGCGGCCGTCGGCAGGGGTGAGATAGGCCGGCGTGATGCTCTTGAAGGTCAGGCCCTCGGCGGCGAGCGCGGCGAGCAGCAGGTAGTGGCTGCCGGCGCCCTTGGTCACCGCGACCTTGCGGCCCTTGAGGTCGGCGACGCTTTTCAGCGGCGAGTCCTTCGCCACGACGATCGCCTGGGCGGTGGGCGATGCCGCCTCCTGCGCGACGTAGGTGATTTTTGCGCCCGCCGCCTGCGCGAAGACCGGCACGGTGTCGGCGACGTCCGCCGAGACGTCGATCTGGCCGACGTTCAGCGCCTCCATGATCGGCAGGCCGCTGGTGAATTCGTGCCAGGATACCGTGACCTTGAGCGGTGCCAGCGCCTTCTCCAGCCCTTCGTCTTGCCGCAGCAGCGCGACCAGCGTCGAGGAGCGCTGGTAGCCGATGCGCAGCACCCCGCCCTCCTCCGCGCGCAGCGGCGCGGTGGTGGCGAGGAGCGCGAGCGACAGAGCCGCGAGGCGGCCGAGGTGACGGCGGTTCATGAGGGTCTCTGTTGTGCAAGTGACCTTCGACCGTGACCGGTCGAAGGCGTCCGCCGCATCGGCGGCGGCGCGCGTTCGCGCTTGCCGTCGACAGACCGTCGAAGGATCGACGTCCTGTCGACGGTATCAACTGCCGGGCTTGCGTACGGCCTCGGAAATGTTGGGCGCCTTCGGCACGAGGCCGAGGCCGTGGAAGGTGTCGGCGATGCGCTGCTGCTCGGCGATCACCGGCTCGTCGAGGGGACGGATGCCGTAGCTCTGGCGCTTGAGCGCTACCGCCAGGATCGGGGCCGGAATGCCGACGGAGGGGGCGAGTTCGCGGGCGACCGCATCCGTATTGTCCTTGGCCCAGGCGTCGACCTCGCCGATCGCCGCGATCACGGCGTCCAGCGCAGGGCCGTTCTTGGCGGCGAAGTCGCGCGAGGCGAGGTAGAACTGGTGGTTCGGTACGAGGCCGGTGCCGTCGCTGAGCGTGCGGGCGCTGGTCGAGACTTCGGCGGCGGCGAGATAGGGGTCCCAGATCACCCAGGCGTCCACCGCCCCGCGCTCGAAGGCGGCGCGTGCGTCGGCCGGGGCGACATAGGTCGGCGTGATGTCCTTGAGCGACAGCCCGGCCTTCTCCAGGGCGCGCACGAGCAGGTAGTGCACGTTCGAGCCCTTGTTCAGCGCGACCTTCTTTCCGCGCAGGTCGGCGACCGTCTGCAGCGGGCTCCCTTTCGGCACCAGGATCGCCTCGCCGCGCGGTGCGGCAGGCTCGTGGGCGACGTAGGTGAGCACGTCGCTCGCGGCCTGGGCGAAGATCGGCGGCGTCTCGCCGGCCGTGCCGAAATCGATCGCGCCGGCATTGAGCGCTTCCAGCAGCGGCGGGCCGGAGGGGAACTCGGACCACGTCACGCCGTAGCCGAGCGCCTTCAACTTCGGCTCCAGGCTGGCCCGGCCCTTCAGCAGCACCAGCGTGCCGTATTTCTGGTAGCCGATGCGGATCGTCTTTTCGTCGGCCCGCGCCGGGACGAGCAGGAGGGCCGCGAGGACGAGCGCGGAAAGCGCGAGCGCCTGGATCTTGGCGAGAGCTGGCATGGGCGGTCTCGACGTGAGGAGAGTGAAGTCGGTTTCGGTCGTCTCGCCGTCCTGGCGAGCGCAGCGAAGCCATCCAGGGCCGCACACGCCGACGTCAGTGCGTAGGCCCTGGATTGCTTCGGCTTCGCCTCGCAATGACGGAGGTGGTCAGTGCGCGCTGATGCGGCGCGTCGGGACGATGTCGTTGGCGATGACCTCACCGAACGGGCCGTTGTTCGGCGCGCCCGAGCGCGGCGCTCCGGTCGTGGTGCGCAGCGGCAGCTTCGGAAACACCAGTTCGGCGAAGCGGTAGGCCTCTTCGAGGTGCGGGTAGCCGGAGAGGATGAAGCGGTCGATGCCGAGATCGATGTACTCCTTCATCCGGTCGGCGACTTGGGTCGCCGAGCCGACCAAAGCCGTGCCCGCGCCGCCCCGGACGAGGCCGACGCCGGCCCAGAGGTTCGGCGAGACGACGAGCTTGCTCTTGTCGCCGCCGTGCAGCGCCATCATCCGGCTCTGGCCGACGGAATCCTGGCGCTTCAGCGTCTCCTGCGCCTTGGCGATGGTGGCGTCGTCGAGCCGCGAGATCAGCTTTTCGGCCTCCGCCCAGGCCTCGCTCTCGGTCTCGCGCACGATGACGTGCAGCCGGATCCCGTACGAGAATGTCTTGCCGCGGCGCTCTGCGGCCTCGCGGGCCTTGGCGATCTTCTCCGCCACGCCGGCCGGGGGCTCGCCCCAGGTCAGGTAGACCTCGCAATGGTCGGCCGCGACCTCGATGCCGGCGGGGGACGAGCCGCCGAAATACAGCGGCGGATACGGATCCTGCACAGGCCGGAAGATCACGCGGCCGTTTTCGCATTTGAGGTGCTTGCCCTCGTAGCTGACCGTCTCGCCGGCCATCAGGCCCCGCCAGATTGTCAGGAACTCGTCGGTCACCGCGTAGCGCTCGTCATGGGCGAGAAACACGCCGTCGCCCTTGAGCTCGACCGGGTCGCCGCCGGTGACGACGTTGATGAGCAGCCGGCCGTCCGAGATCCGGTCCAGCGTCGCGGCCATACGCGCGGCGACGGACGGCTCCTGCAGGCCGGGGCGCACGGCGACGAGGAAGCGCAGGCGCTTGGTCAGCGGGGCGAGCGCCGAGGCGATCACCCAGGAATCCTCGCAGGAGCGGCCGGTTGGCAGCAGCACGCCGTAATAGCCGAGATCGTCCGAGGCCTGTGCGATCTGCCGGAGGTAGTCGAGGGAGACGTCGCGGGCGCCTTCCGAGGCGCCGAGATAGCGGCCGTCGCCATGGGTCGGCAGGAACCAGAGGACGTCGGTCTTTCCGTCGGTGCTTGCGGTCATCGGTGTCTCCGAGATTTTTGGGAGCGGCGCGCTTGGAGCCCTGTCAGACGAAGTGGATTCCGGTTCGTCGTCAGACAGTGCGACCCAACTCAAGTGCGCGCGAGAAGCTGATCGAGGATGCGGCCTTCGAGTGCCGCGAGGTCGGGGTCGCCGCGCCGGCGCGGACGGGGGGCGTCCACGTCGACGTCGAGCGCCACCGCGCCGTCCTCGATCACCAGGATGCGGTCGGCGAGCGCCACGGCCTCGCCGACGTCGTGGGTCACCAGGATCGCGGTAAAACCCTGTTCGATGCGGATGCGCTCGATCATCGCCTGCATGTCGATGCGGGTGAGGGCGTCCAGCGCCCCAAGGGGCTCGTCGAGGGCCAGCAGCGCCGGCCGGCTGACGAGAGCGCGGGCGAGGGCCACACGCTGGCGCTGGCCGCCCGAGAGGGTCGCGGGCCACTCGTCGGCCTTGGCCGTGAGCCCGACCTCTTCCAGCGCCGCGCGGGCGCGCTCGCGCCGCTCGGCCCGGCTGCCCTCGCGGCCGAGCCCGACCGCGACGTTGTCGACGACCCGCGCCCAGGGTAGCAGCCGCGGCTCCTGGAACATGATGCGTTTCGAGGCGCGCGTGTCGCTGCCGTTCAGCGAGACGAGGCCGGAGGTCGGCTCCTCGAGGCCGAGGATCAGCCGCAGCACGGTGCTCTTGCCGCAGCCGGAGCGGCCGACGATGGCGACGAACTGGCCGGCTGGGATGTGCAGGTCGAGCCCGCGGATCACCGGCTCGCCGCCGTCGAACGCCTTGGTCAGGCGCCGCAGGGTGACGGAGAGCGCGTGGCCGGTGGCCGGACGGCGCGCCGTGCGGGCGGTCTCGGTGGCGGTCTCGAAGCTCAGGGCGGGGCTCGCGGTCATGGTGGCTTCAGGTTGGAGGAGCGGTTCAGCCGTTGCGGTAGGCCGGGTTCCAGGCGAGGCAGGTGCGCTCGAAGAGCCGGGTCAGGCTGTCGGCGACCTTGCCGAGAGCTGCGTAGATCAGGATCGCCAGCACCACGACGTCGACGAGCATGAACTCGCGGGCCTGCATCGCCATGTAGCCGAGCCCGGAATTGGCCGAGATCGTCTCGGCGACGATCAGCGTCAGCCACATGATGCCGAGCCCGTAGCGCAGGCCGACGAAGATCGAGGGCAGCGCGCCGGGCAGAACCACGCGCCAGAAGAGCTCGCGGCGGTTCATGCCGTAGACCCGGCCCATCTCGATGAGCTGCGGATCGACCGAGCGGATGCCGTGAAGCGTGTTGGCGTAGATCGGGAAGAATACGCCGAGCGCGACGAGGAACAGCTTCGCGCCTTCGTCGATGCCGAACCAGAGGATCACCAGCGGGATCAGCGACAGGTGGGGCACGTTGCGCACCATCTGCAGTGTCGTGTCGGTGAGTTGCTCGGAGAGCTTCGAGAGCCCGTTGGCCAGACCGAACGCCAGCCCGATGCCGCCTCCGACCACGAACCCGGCGAGCGCGCGCAAGAAACTGACCCAGAGGTTGACCCAGAGCTCGCCGGTCTGCGCCGCCTGCCACCCGGCACGGAGGACGTCGAGGGGTGCTGGCATGAACCGGGTCGAGACGAGGCCGGTGGAGCCCGCCACCTGCCAGCCCAGGATGATCGCCGCCGGGACGAGCCAGGGGATCAGCCGGCTCGGGTTCAGCCAGGACGGCGTGCGGGCGGCCGGGCGCGCGGGCCGGGCGGCGGCGCTGCGGGCGAGGGCGGGAAGGGCGGAATCGGCCATGCGGCTACCCGTTGCTGCGCGGGACGCCCGGCGGCGTCCAGACGATGTCGGCGACGCGGATCGCCCGCGGAATGATTTTCAGGCCGTGAAAGCGGTCGGCGATGCGCTGCTGCTCGGCGGTGAGTGCTGCATCCATCGGCGCGATCACGTACTTGATGCGCGCGACGGTGCGCTCGGTCGCCGGCAGCGGCACGCCGGTGATGCGCGACAGGCTTCTGGCGACCTCGGCACGGTTCGCCTCGCACCACGAAGCGACGCCGCCGAGGGCTTCGATCGCGGCGGTGAAGCGCTCGGGACTGGCCTCGATCGCCGTGCGGTTCGCCAGGAAGAAGTTGTTGGTCGGCGTGATCTCGGAGGCCTGCGCCAGGATGCGCACCCCCTCCCCCGTCTCGGCGATGGCGAAGTACGGATCCCAGACCGTCCAGGCATCGACCGCGCCGCGGGCGAAGGCGGCGGCCGCATCGGCCGGGGCCAGCGTCACCGGTACGATGTCGCCGTAGCCGAGACCGGCCTTTTCCAGCGCGGCGATGGTCAGGTTGTGAGCGCTCGAACCCTTGGCGAAGGCGACGCGCTTGCCCCTGAGGTCCGCAAGCGTCTGAATTTTTGAGCCTTTCGGCAGCAGGATCGCCGAGCCCGAGCCGCCGTTCGGCTGGGCCGCCGCATAGACGAGATCGGCCTTCGCGGCCTGCGCGAAGATCGGCGGGGCGTCGCCGACCTGCCCGAAATCGATGCTGCCGAGGCTTAGCGCCTCCAGCAGCGGCGGCCCGTAGGAGAACTCGACCCAGGTCACGCCGACGCCGAGCGACCGCAACCGCGTCTCGATCGCGCCCTGCTCCTTGGCCACCGCCAGGATCCCGTTCTTCTGGTAGCCGACGTGCAGCAACCCGCCCTCCCCCGCCCGCGCAGGGCGCGACGGGACGGACAAGGCGGTCGCGAGCACTCCTGCGAGGGCGAGACGTCGGGTGATCATGCAGCGTGAGACCTCAGCGCGCGGCGGCGATCCGCCGATCGCTCTGCCGGAGGTCGAGATCGAGCAGCACGTCGAGTTCGGCCGCGGCTCGGGCGACGCGCTCCAGCACGAGGTCGTCGGCGACGCGGCCGTCCACGATCTCGGTATCGCCGGCATAGACGGAGGTCGGCACGGTCTGGGCCGAGAAGAAGCCGAAGAGCGGCCGCAGGGCATGCTCGACGACCAGCGCGTGGCGCGGCCCGCCGCCGGTGGCGGCGAGCACCACGGGCTTGCCGACCAGCGCGTCGGGATGGACGAAGTCGATGAGGTGCTTGAACAATCCGCTATAGGCGCCCTTGTAGACCGGCGAGCCGACGATGAGCGCGTCGGCCCCCTCGATCGCCTCGACGATGCGCGCGGCCGGCAACGGCAGGGCGTCGCGGCTCGCCACCGCGATGCCGGTACCGGCATCGACGAGGTCGAAGATCTTGAGATCGACGTTGCGCAGGCGCGCGACCTCGGCGGCGACGGCCTCGACCAGGGTGCGGGTGCGCGAGGGGCGATGGGTGTTGCCGGAGAAGGCGACGATGCGGACGGCCATCAGCGGGCTCCTGCGGGAGCAAAGGAAGGAGACGTCATCGGGCACGACCTGCATGTGGAGGGGCGGACGCTCCGCCGGCGCGCCGATCGGGGATGTCGTCACGACATATCCACGATCGGCGGCACGACATCGCGTTTTCGAGAAAGCAGAGAGAGCGTTGTTCGTTCCGGACGACCGCTCAATTCACGCGATAGTATTGCCGCAAGACTTGCGCGGTCAATGAATTGATCTTGCGTTATAGGCTGGCTCTCAGCGAAGACTTTTCCGCCGAGGCGGCCCGGGGGAGAATTTTCTCGCCCTTCCCTCCGGGGGCGGGCACGCCGCCGGGTCTGTTGCAGAACCATCACGTATCCAGAATTCAACGTGCACGGGCGTTGCCGAAGCATTACCTCAGGATTAACGTCGATCCGACAAAAGCTGAAGCAAATCAGCATCTTATCATCATTCTAAACAAGCGGCGGACGTGCTGTGGCGCGCGTCCGAACGGGGGCGTTTGCGCCCTTCGATGGGGGCTCTCATGCGTACGAATTCTGTCATCTCCACCGCCGGTCCGGTGCGCCGCCGCAAGGTGGCGGGGCTCGTCCTGTTGCTGGCCGGGGTGAGCACCGCGGCGATCACAGCGGCCAGCGCCCAGACGGCCTCGGGCAGTACGGCCCGGCTCGACGAGATCGCGGTCGAAGGTCAGGCCAACGGCGTGAGGCCGGTCGACAGCAGCGGCGTCGGCCGCACCGCCGGCACCGTGAGCCGGCCCGGCGCCGACGGCCGGATTCCGCGCGAGGATCCGAAGGGGCCGATCGACGGCTACGTCGCGACCCGCTCGGCCACCGCCACCAAGACCGACACGCCGCTGATCGAGACCCCCCAATCGATCTCGGTGATCGGCCGCGAGCAGATCCAGGCGCAGGGCGCGACGACGCTGACCCAGGCGACCCAGTACACGGCCGGCATCTATTCCGGCGTCACCGGCGTGGACGAGCGCGTCGACTTCTTCAACCTGCGCGGCTTCCGGGCGAGCGACTACGGCATCTACAAGGACGGCCTGCAGCTTCTCAATTACGGCTTCGGCACCCTCAAGACCGAGATCTTCGGCCTGGAGCGCATCGAGGTGCTGCGCGGGCCGTCCGCAGTGCTGTTCGGCGCCGGCAATCCGGGCGGTCTCGTCAACCAGGTCACCAAGCGGCCGACGACGGTGCCGTTCGGTTACGTCGAGGTTGGCGGAGGCTCGTTCGGCCAAGTCTACGGCGCCTTCGACTTCGGCGGCCCCGCCGACGATTCCGGACACTGGTTCTATCGGCTCACCGGCATCGGCCGGACCGGTGGAACCCAGGTCGACGGTGCCGATTCCGACCGCTACTACATCGCCCCGGCGATCACGTATAAGCCGGACGGCGCGACCTCGTTCACCCTGCTGACGAGCTATCAGCGCGACTCGAGCGCGGTGACCTCGAACTTCCTGCCCTATTCCGGCACCGTGCGTCCGAACGCGAGCGGCTTGCGCATCGACCGCTCGCTGAACGTCGGCGATCCGACCTTCAACAACTTCCAGCGCGAGCAGCTCTTCGCCGGCTACGAGTTCGAGCACGCCGTCGACGAGACCTGGACCGTGCGGCAGAACCTCCGCTACTCGTTCAGCGACGGCTACCAGAACTCCTATGTCGGCCAGCTCGGCTACACCGATGCCGCACAGACGCAGCTCGGGCGCTACCAGTTCGGCTTCACCGACAAGGTCAGCCTGTTCCAGGTCGACAACCAGGCCGAGGCGCGCTTCACGGACGGGCTGTTTCAGCACGACCTGATCTTCGGCGTCGACTACAAGAACTACACCCTGTACGACAACCAGCAGGTTCTGTTTCCAGGGCCGTCGCTCAATCTCCTCGCTCCGACCTTCGGTCCGGCGCAGGACCGGGCGCCGGTCAATCTCGTCGACGTGCCGCGCTTCACGCAGCTCGGTCTCTACGCCCAGGACCAGATCAAGCTCACCAACAACCTGAGCCTCGTCGGCGGCCTGCGCCAGGACTTCGCGACGAGCGACGTGAAGGTGAAGTTCAGCCGTTTCGGCGACCCGAGCACGAGCCGGGACGACCAGGCCCTCACCGGGCGCATCGCGCTCATCTACAACTTCGATTTCGGTCTGGCGCCCTACGTCGCCTACTCGACCTCGTTCCAGCCGCAGATCGGCCGGGACTCGATCACGAACACCGCGCTAGTGCCGGACCGGGGCGAGCAGGTCGAGGTCGGCGTGAAGTTCCAGCCGATCGGCGCGGGCTACTTCCTGACGGTGGCGGCGTTCGACCTCGTCCGCGACAACCCGCCGATCCCCTCGGCCTTCGCCAACGGCAGCAGCACCACGCAGCAGGGCAGCGTCCGCTCGCGCGGCATCGAGGCGCAGTTCGTCGCCAACCTCTTCGACGGCCTGAACGTCGTCGCGGCCGTGACCCACTACGACCTGGAATACATCAAGAGCCAGCAGACGGCGCTCCTCGGCCTGACGCCGATCGGCACGCCGGAGACCTTCGCCTCGGCTTTCCTGGATTACACGATCCCCGTGGGCGAGTTCCGCGGCTTCGGTCTCGGCGGCGGCGTGCGCTACATCGGCCGGTCCTTCGCCGACGGCCTGAACACGCTGACGGTGCCGGAATACGTACTGTTCGATGCGACGGTGCATTACACCTGGGACCGCTGGCGCGCGGCGATCACGGCCGCCAATCTCGGCGACCGCCGCTTCGTGACCTCCTGCACGGACACGAGCAACTGCTTCTACGGCGAAGCCCGCCGCGTGATGGGAAGCCTCGCCTACAAGTGGTGAATCGAGCGGCCCCGCCCGGCATGGGCGGGGCTACGCTCCGCATGACGTCGTGCTTGCTGTGGCGCAAACGCGACGGCGCTGGGCTATTCGCGTCACGGCGTTGACGGCGTTGCAACCAGAGCGCTAGCTCGGACGTGACGGTTCCCCTCGGGGATCAAAAGGGAACGCGGTGAGAGGTCTTTGGACCCCGAGGCCGCGGCTGCCCCCGCAACTGTAAGCGGCGAGCCTTCCACCACCGATGTCACTGGGTTCCTCGACCCGGGAAGACGGATGGACGGCGACGACCCGTGAGCCAGGAGACCTGCCGTCAGTCGTGGTCACACGCGAAACGCGTCGGGCGGGGTGCTCCGGCGGGTGTCGAGGCACGCGGCCGACGTCGTGTGGCGAGACCTGTTCGCGGTGACGTGCCACTGCCGTCGCCCGAGGTTCTCTTGTCGGTTTTCCGTTCCGTCCCAACGCTGCCCCGCGCGGCGCGTTTCGTCCTGCCCGCCCTCGGCCTGCTGGCCTGCGCCGCGCCGGCCGCGGCCGAGGATGCCCGCCTCGACGAGATCGCCGTCGCCGGCGAAGGCGCGCCCGGCCCAGTCCCCGCTTCGTCCGGCGGCCCGGCCGCGAGCGCCGGCTATGTCGGCGGCGTCTCCGGGATCGGCGGCGCGCTGCGCACCGTCGATTCCGCCAGCGCCGACACCATCTCGGGTGCGGCGCTGAACAGCCGGCCGGTCACCCGGCCCGGCGAGGTGCTGGAATCGGTGCCCGGACTCATCGTCACCCAGCATTCCGGCGAGGGCAAAGCCAACCAGTTCTTCCTCCGCGGCTTCAACCTCGATCACGGCACCGACATCGCCATCAATGTCGACGGCATGCCGGTGAACATGCGCACCAACGCCCACGCCCAGGGCTATGCCGACATCAATTTCCTGATCCCCGAACTCGTCGCCGGCGTCGAATTCCACAAGGGCCCCTACTTCGCCCGCGACGGCGACTTCGCCTCCGCCGGCTCGGTCCGCATCGACTACCTCGACACCGTCGAGAAGAACCTCGCGCTGACCTCCATCGGCAGCTTCGGCTACAAGCGCGCCCTCACCATCGCCTCGGCGCCCTTGGGCGAAGGCCACCTGCTCGTGGCCGGCGAGGCCCAGGTCTATGACGGCCCCTGGGAGGTGCCGGATGCGTTGCGCAAGGTGAACGGCGTCGTCCGCTACAGCCAGGGCACTCAGCTCGACGGCTTTTCCGTCACCGGCATGGCCTATGCCAGCCGCTGGACCGCCACCAACCAGATCCCTGCCCGCGCCGTCTCCGAGGGGCTGATCGGCCGCTTCGGCACGCTGAACCCCACCGACGGCGGCGATGCTTCGCGCTTTTCGTTGTCCGGCCGCTGGAGCGGGACGGACGACACCGGCGTGACGCGGGCTTCGGCCTACGTCATCCGCCAGCAGATGAACCTGTTCAACGACTTCACCTATTTCCTCAACGATCCGGCCAACGGCGACCAGTTCCACCAGCTCGACCAGCGCATCCTCGGCGGCGGCGAGGTGGCCCACATCTTCCAGGGCGACCTGTTCGGTCGGCCGATGGAGAACGAGATCGGCGTGCAGACCCGCACCGACTCGATCCGCGTCGGCCTGTTCAACACCACGAACCGCCGGTTTCGCTCCGGGATCCTCGACGACCGGATCTTCGAATCGAGCGGCGCCTTCTACTTCGACAATCGCGTGAAATGGACCGACTGGCTGCGCACCAGCATCGGCTTCCGCGCCGACGGCTACTACGCCGACGTGGTCTCCGACACGCCCGCCAATTCCGGCAAGGCGCGCGACGGCATCGTCAATCCGAAGCTCGGGCTGGTGCTCGGACCCTGGTTCGACACCGAGCTGTTCGTGAACTACGGCGGCGGCTTCCACTCGAACGACGCCCGCGGCGTCACCGCGACGGTCGACCCGTCGAGCCCCCTGTTCAACTTGCAGCGCTCGCCCTTCCTGGTGCCCTCCACCGGCTCCGAGATCGGCATCCGCAATGCCTCGCTGCCGGGGCTGGTGACGACGGTCACGCTGTTCCAGCTCGATTTCGCCTCGGAAAACCTGTTCCAGGGCGACAGCGGCACCACCGAGCCGAGCCGCCCGACCCGCCGCTACGGCGTCGAATGGACCAACCGCTACGCCGTGACCTCCTGGCTCTCGCTGGAGGGCGACCTCACCGTGACCCATGCCCGCTTCACCGAGTTCGATCCCGCTGGCAGCCGCATCCCGGAGGCGCCCACCACCATCGCCTCGGCCGGTGTCACCTTCGGCGAGCCACTCGGCTGGTTCGGCGCCATGCGCTTCCGCTATTTCGGCCCGCGCCCCCTGATCGAGGACAATTCCGTGCGCTCGAAGCCGACCGCGCTCCTCAACGGCCGCATCGGCTACAATTTCGACAACGGCATGAGCCTGGCGCTGGACGTCCTCAACCTGACCAACGCCCGGGCCGACCAGATCACGTATTTCTACGAGTCGCGGCTGCCGGGCGAGGCGGCGGAGGGCGTCGCCGACCGGCACTTCCACCCGGTCGAGCCGACGGCCGTGCGGCTGACGCTGGCCGGACGGTTCTGAGACCGGCGGCCCCGTCGGCCGTCGAGACGCGGTGCTTCACGGAAACGCCCGCGGCACCGTCGCAGCCAGTGGGAGCGCTCAATCCCGCGGCGGCCGCACGTCCTCGGCCTGCAGCTCCTTGAGCGGCGCGACGATGGCGCAGACGACGCCCTCGGCGGGGTAGCCGAGGGTCACCGCGCCGCCAAAATCGCCGGCGAGGCCGCGCGCGATCAGGCGGGTGCCGAAGCCTGTGCGGGTCGGCACCACCACCGGCGGGCCGCCGGTCTCGCTCCAGAGCAGGTGGACCTGCGGGCCGGTCGCGGTGTCCCGGAGGGTCCAGGCGAGCGTCACCCGGCCCGCGGCCCGCGACAGCGCCCCGTATTTCGCGGCGTTGGTGGCGAGTTCGTGCAGGATCAGCGCCAGCGACATCGCCGCCTTGGCCCCGACGTTCACCGCCGGCCCCGAGACGACGAAGCGGTCCGGCCCGTCGCGATGGGGCTCCAGGGCGCTCTCGGCGAGGGTGTCGAGGGGCGTCGAGCCGAGCGAGCCGCCGAGCAGCAGGTCGTGCGACTTGCCAAGCGCGATCAGGCGTCCGGCGAGCACGCTCTTGGCCACGTCGAGGTCGGCGGCGTTGCGCATGGTCTGCGTGGCGATCGACTGCACCATCGCGAGCATGTTCTTCATGCGGTGGCTGAGTTCGAGGTTGAGGACCTGCTGCTGCTCCTCGGCCTCGACCCGCGCGATCGCCGCCCGCGTCCGGTCGGCGACGTTGCGCAGGAAGCCGACCTCATCCGGCGTCCAGTCGTGCGGCACCCGCTTCAGGATGTAGAACATCGCCACGAAGCGGCCGTGCTCCATCACCGGCAGGTTCACGAGGGCCCGCACGTCGATCGCCTCGAGGCCCTCGACCTGGCTGGCGGAGCGCGGATCGCGGGCGGTGTCGGCGATGAGCACGGTCTCGCCCGCCTTGAGGTCGGCGATGTAGGAGCCGTATTCGCGGAACTGGTGCAGCCCGGCGAGGCTCGTCAGCCCCGGTGCGCTCCAGCATTGCGAGATCAGGATGGTCTCGCCCTCGTGGTCGACCGCCCCGTAGCCGGCATGGGAGAGGTCGAGCATGCGCCCCATGATCGCGGCGGCGATGGCGGCGATCTCGCCCTTGTCGCCGAGGTCGCGCACGCGGTCGCCGAGTTCGATCAGCGCGGCCCGGCGGCGCTCGGTGCGCTTGCGCTCGCTGATCTCGAGGAACAGGGCCGCGAAGCGCTGGCCGCCTTCCTTGAAGGCCCGCACCTCGAAGGTGCGCCCCAGCGCCGGCACGTCGATCTCGAACAGCTCCGGTACGCCGGTGTCGACCACGCGGGCATAGGTATCGATCAGGCTTTGCGCGATATCGGGCACCGCCTCGCGTATCGTGCTGCCGGCGATGCCGGCCGGGAGACCCGACTGGGCAGTGAAGGCGGGGTTGACCGCAAGAAACCGGAAATCCGTCGCGTGCCCCTCCGGGTCGCGGATGAGCTCGGCCGTGAGGAAGCCTTCCTGCATGCCGGTGAACAGGCCGCGCCAGCGCGCCTCGCTGGCGCTGATCTGGCGCTCGGCATCCTTCTGGACGGTGATGTCGCGCGAGACCACCAGAAGCTTCTCCGGCCGGCCGTCCTCGTCCGGAATCGGCGTGACCTGCACGTCCCACCAGCGCGGGTTGCCGGCCATGGTCGGGGTCGAACCCTGGAAATGCCCGGTCCCGCCGGCCCGTGCCGTCGCGATGGCCGCGAGCGCGTCCGCATTGCCCTGGCCCTGCCAGAAATCCGGCCAGGGACAGCCCTTGATTGCGTTGAAGTCGCTGACCTCCATCACCCGCATGCCGCCCTCGCTCATGAAGGTGAGGCGGGTGTCGAGATCGAGCACCTTGATGCAGTCGGCCGAGGCCGCGAGCACGCTGCGCATGAACTCGGCGTCGGCGCGCTGGCGCCCGGCGGCAAGGCGCTGCTCGGTGCGGTCGCGCAGGATCTTGATGAAGCCCTCCGGCGTGCCCTGCTCGTCGCGCAGCGGCATCATCTCGCCGTTGGCCCAGAACAGGCTGCCGTCCTTCTTGCGATGCCAGCGCTCGTCGCTGCCGCGCCCGTGCAGCAGGGCGCTGCCCATCTCCTTCTCGGCGATCCGGTCCTGCTCGTCCTGGTCGGTGAAGAAGACGTGGGCGTGCCGCCCCAGCATCTCGGCCTCGCTCCAGCCGAGGATCCGCTCCGCGCCAGAGTTCCAGCTCGTGACGAGCCCCTCCAAATCCATCGAGATGATGCCGTAATCGACGGCGCTCTCGAGGATGGCCGCGTTGCGGCGGTCGCTCTCCCGGCGCTCGCGCAGGGCCCGGCGCAACTCCAGCGTCGTCATGACCTGGCGCGCCAGCGTGCGCAGGATCAGCCGCTGCGCCGCGCTCAGGTCGTTCGGCTTGGTGTCGATGACGCAGAGCGCGCCGAGCGCCACGCCCTCCGGCGTCGCGAGCGGCATCCCGGCATAGAACCGGATCTTCGGGTCGCCGGTCACCAGCGGGTTGTCGGCGGTGCGCGGATCCCGGGTCGTGTCGGGGATCACGAAGACGTCGTCCTGGCTCGCCGCATGCGCGCAGATCGAGAACCGGACCGGCGTCTCGGTGGACGCGAGGCCGACTCGCGCCTTGAACCATTGCCGGTCGCCGTCGATGAGCGAGATCAGCGAGACCGGCATGCCGCAGGCGGCCGAGGCCGCCGAGACGATGTCGTCGAAATCCGCCTCGGCCTCGGTATCGAGAACCGCGTAGCGCGCCAGGGCAGCCCTGCGCTCGGCCTCGTTCGACGCGCTGAGCGCGGCTGGCACCATAGATTGTCCCTGAGTCCGCTTCGATCGCATTCGGACGGGAGGCCGAACCTTGATCGGGTGATGCGCCGAAACGCCGGATCCGACAAGGATCACTCACGGGGCCGGGCGTATCCGGCCGGATCGTCCCCGCGACCGAAGCGCCGGGGATCCCGAGATGGTGTGTCCGAGACCCGGCATCGGGGCCGTCGATACCTGAGGTTAAGACCGGCCCGGCTGAACCTGACCTGACCGGCCCTCGTGTTGCGCCGCGGCGGCAATCTCCGTAAGCCGTCCGCATTCGCCTGGACCCGGTGCAAGCCCGGGTGGCTCTTCCGGCCGCCGATCCGCCGGATCACGCATTCGAGACCTTTTCCGGAGCGCGCCGACACGGCGCGGCCGCCGGTCTCCTGCGGATTTCCCTCATGACATCGTTCCAAACATACGCCCGCGCGTGGGTCTCGAACTTGCGCGGGGACACCCTGTCCGGCCTCGTCGTCGCCCTGGCGCTGATCCCCGAGGCCATCGGCTTCTCGGTGATCGCCGGCGTGGATCCGAAGGTCGGGCTCTACGCCTCCGTGGTGATCGCGATCGTCATCGCCTTCGCCGGCGGGCGCCCGGCCATGATCTCGGCCGCCACCGCGGCCACCGCCGTGGTGATGGTCGATCTCGTGCGCGACCACGGCGTCCAATACCTCTTCGCCGCCACGATCCTGATGGGGCTGATCCAGATCCTCGCCGGCCTGCTCAAGCTCGGCCGGCTGATGCGCTTCGTCTCGCAATCGGTGATGACGGGCTTCGTCAACGCCCTGGCGATCCTGATTTTTTTGGCGCAGTTGCCTGAGCTGATCGGCGTGCCGACGGCGACATACGGGCTAATCGCGCTCGGCCTCGCCATCATCTACGGCTTGCCGCGCCTCACCCGCGCCGTGCCCTCGCCCCTCGTCGCCATCGCGGTGCTGACGGCGGTCACCGCCGCGTTCCACCTCGACGTGCGCACCGTCGCGCATCTCGGCGCCCTGCCCTCGACCCTGCCGAGCCTCAGTCTGCCGCAGGTGCCGCTCACCTTCGAGACGCTGCACATCCTCCTGCCCTACGCCGCGACGCTCGCCGCCGTCGGCCTGTTGGAGAGCCTGCTCACCGCGCAGATCGTCGACGACATGACCGACACCGGCAGTTCCAAGAACCGCGAATGCGCCGGCCAGGGCGTCGCCAACATCGCCTCGGCCCTGTTCGGCGGCATGGGCGGCTGCGCCATGATCGGCCAGTCCGTGATCAACGTCTCCTCGGGCGCCCGCGGCCGGCTCTCGACGCTGGTGGCGGGCAGCTTCCTGCTGGTGCTGCTCGTGGCGCTGCAGGACCTGCTCGCCGTGGTGCCGGTGGCGGCGCTGACGGCGGTGATGATCATGGTCTCGCTCAACACCTTCTCCTGGCGCTCGCTCGCGGCGCTCCGCACCAACCCCCTGCCCTCGTCCGCCGTGATGCTCGCCACCGTGGCGATGGTCGTCGCCACCCGCGACCTGGCGCTGGGCGTGCTCGTCGGCGTGCTGCTCTCGGGGGTGTTCTTTGCCGGCAAGGTCTCGCGCCTGAACCGGGTGACGTCCGATCTCTCGCCGGACGGGCGTGTGCGGACCTACCGGGTCACCGGACAGGTCTTCTTCGCCTCCGCCCGCACCTTCGCCGACGCCGTCGACGTGCTGGAGCCGGTGGAGCGCCTCGTCATCGACGTGCACGCCGCGCATTTCTGGGACATCTCGGCCGTCGCCGCCCTCGACAGCGTCGTCCTCAAGGCCCGCGCCCGCGGGCACGAGGTGGAGGTCGTCGGCCTCAACGCGGCCAGCGCGACGCTGGTCGAGCGCCACGGCACGCACGACAAGCCGGGGGCATCGCTCGCGGTGCATTGAGTGCCGCGGGCATGTGGAGGACGCGCCTCAGCGTCGGACAGGCGCCCCGGTCAGTGCTCGCACAACAGGTCTTCCCAGCCCTTGCCGGCCGAGAGCCGGGCGGCCAGCGTCTCCCAATCCGCGATCGGCTCCGACGGCGTGCCGTCCTGTTCGATGAGCCGGATGCTGGAGAACAGCACACGGAGATCGTGGAAATAGGCGTCCGCGGGCTCGCCGAAATACCGCGTCGCGCAGCCGGGATTGTATTCCGTGATCAGGATCGGCCGGAACCAGTCGAGCGTGCGGCGCGCGCCCCTCAGAACGCGGCGCTCGGAGCCTTCGACGTCGAGCTTGATCAGGTCGAGGCGGCGGACCGGATGCACGTCGAGCCAGTCGTCGAGCCGCATGGCCTCGACCGCGTCGAGGGTCAGGTTCAGTTCGCGCTCGGCCACGGACGGGATGTTGGCACGCAGCCGCGTCAGGCTGTCGGCCGCGTCCCCGCTCGCCACGAAAGTGCAGCCCTCGACCTCCTCGGCCGCGGCCATGCTCAGCCATGCCGGCGCGTCCCATAGGGCGAGGTTGGCGACCTTGACGCGGCCGGCATCGGCGGAGCGATCGACGTTGAACCGCAGATGCGCGGCATTGCGGTCGGCCGCCTCGAAGGCGATCACCGAACCGGCCAGCGAGGCGAGGCCGAGGGTGTGCGCGCCGATATTCGCGCCGATGTCGAGGCAGGTCCAATCGCGCCGCACCAGCCGGGCGAAGCAGGCGCGCAGATGAGGCTCCCAGTCGCCGTCGAGCACCTTCAGCGGACCGAACACACTGAGATCGCTCGACGTGCCGGCGACGAGGACGCGTTCGCCGTTCGGGAGCCGGAGCGGCGCCTCGCCGCTGTCGGCGGGGGCTCGATGGTCGGTTGTCATGGCGCTGCACGCTTGCTGATCGGTTCGGGCAGGGCGGGACATGGCGGCACGCGCCGACCCAAAATGGGGCGGCGGCTCGGTAAACACTTTTCCGGCTCGATGCGTATCCGATCCGATCGCATCGGTCCGGCGGTTCCCGGGCTGCCGGGCCGTCCTTCGACGAACCGGCAGCGTTTCGCCGGAAAGCGCTCCGGCACGCCCCGCCGGCATTTTCGGGCTATGGCACCCCCGGGCAGTCCCGCCGCGCGCGAAGCAACGAACCATCCGATGACCGATGCCCTGATGCGCAAGGTGTCCTGGCGGCTGCTGCCGTTCCTGATGCTCTGCTACTTCGTCGCCTATCTCGACCGGGTGAACGTGGGCTTCGCGGCGCTCACCATGAACCGCGACCTCGGCCTATCGCCGACGGTGTACGGGTTCGGGGCCGGCGTGTTCTTCCTCGGCTATTTCCTGTTCGAGGTGCCGAGCAACGTGGTCCTCGAAAAGGTCGGCGCCCGGGCCTGGATCGCGCGGATCATGATCTCGTGGTCGCTGGTCTCGGCCTCCACCGCCTTCGTCGTGGGCGAGCGCTCGTTCTTCCTGGTGCGGTTCCTGCTGGGGCTGGCCGAGGCCGGGTTCTTTCCCGGCATCATCCTGTACCTGACCTACTGGTACCCCTCCGAGCGCCGCGCCGGCATCGTCGGCACCTTCATGATGGCGGTGCCGGTCTCGGCGGCGATCGGCTCGCCGCTCTCGGCCTGGATCATGGCCGCCGCCGATGGGGCGCACGGTCTCGCCGGCTGGCAATGGCTCTACCTGCTGGAGGCGGCCCCGAGCCTGCTCCTCGGGATCGCAGTGCTCTTCGTCCTCACCGACCGGCCAGAGGCGGCGGCGTGGCTGACACCCGCCGAGCGCGACGAACTCGCCCGGGAGATCGAACGCGACCGGAAGGCGACGGCGCGCGAAAAAATCGGGCTGAGGCAGGCGCTGGTGCATCCCCAGGTGCTGGGGCTCGCCCTGGTCTATCTCGGGCTCAGCGCCGGCCTCTACGGCATCGGCCTGTGGCTGCCGCAGATCGTGAAGGGGTTTGGGCTGACCACGCTCCAGACCGGCTTCGTCGCGGCGGTTCCCTACGTGGTCGCGGCCGCCGGCATGATCGCCTGGACGCGCCGCTCCGACCGGCGGCAGGAGCGTATTGGGCACGTCGCGATCCCGGCGATCCTCGGCGGGCTGGCGCTGGCCCTGTCCGGACAGACCGATGCGCCGGTCGCGGCGATGGCGCTGCTGAGCCTTGCGACGCTCGGCGTCTTCTGCGCGCTTCCGACCTTCTGGACCCTGCCCACCGCGCTCCTCACCGGCAGCGCCGCCGCCGGGGGTATCGCGCTGATCAACGCCGTCGGCGGGCTCGGCGGCTTCATCGGTCCCTACCTCATCGGCTGGATCAAGAACGCCACCGGCCGCTTCGATCTCGCGCTCGCGGCCATCGCCGCGATCATGATCGCGGCCGGCCTCCTGACGCTGCTGCTCGGCCGGGCGATGCGGCGCGCGTAACCGGCCGATCCGGCAGGGCGAAGATTTCGCAGCGGCTGCGATGCGGCCGCCTGCGATGGGAGCTCTGCGATGCTGAAGGGATCGATTCTGCTGGCGGGGTTCCTGGCCGGCACGGGGACGGCGTTCGCCTCCCTCTCGGGTCTCGTCGGCGCCTGGGGCCATGATTTTGCGGTGACGCCGTTCGCGCCGAAGGAACTCATGGTCGCGGTCGCCACCGACAAGGCCACGGGGAAGCAGTTCAACGTCGTGAAGATGAGCGACGGCCACCTCATGGCCGTGGTCCCCTTCGACGCGATGAAGGAGCCGCCCGGCGTCCCGCCCAAGGACCTGATGTAGTTTCGTGCGGCACCGCACACACGAGCGGCGCACGGGGTAACCCTCAGGTTGCGGGACACGATCTCCAGGGTAACGCCCCGCCGCAGCCCAAGGACAAGCGCGATGAAGGTCCTGATCGCCGCCACGCCCCTCATGGGGCACATCAACCCGCTCCTCGCCATCGGCCGCCTGCTGGCCGAGCGCGGCGACGACGTTCTCGTCACGACCTCCGCCGCCTTCGCGATGAAGGTGGAGGGCGCGGGCCTGCGCTTCGCGTCCTATCCCGACGATGGCGCTTCGGAATTCCGTGAGACGAGCCTGCCCGCCGGGCCCGAGCGCTACCGCCGCGAGTTCGAGCGACGCTTCATCGATCCGATGCCGGTGCAGGCCGAAGCCCTGCGCGCGCTGATCGCCCGCGAACGCCCGGACGTCGTCGTCGCCGGCAGCATGTTCCTCGGCGTGCTGCCGCTGCTGGTCGATGCCGAGCGCCCGCGCCCGCCGATCGTCACCGTCAACGTGAGTTTCCTGTTCCTCGACCGGCCCGACAGGGCGCCCGTCGGCATGGGCCTGCCGCCGGCGAAGACGGAGGCCGAGCGCGCGCATTACGCCGTCCTCGGCGCCGGCATGGACGCCGCCTTCGTGAACCCGGTGCGCGCCTACACCGACGCCGTTCTCGCCCGCATGGGCCTGCCGCCGCTGCCGGCCTCCCTGCCCCACTCCATCGCCGTGCTGCCGGACGCCTTCCTGCAGCCGACCGTGCCGGAATTCGAGTACGACTACGGCACCTTGCCGCCGGGCCTCCGCTTCGTCGGGATGCTGTCGAGCGCCCCTCCGTCCGGCCAACCCCGCCCCGACTGGTGGCCCGAGCTCGACGGCGGCAGGCGGGTGGTGCTGGTGACGCAGGGGACGCTCGCCAACCACGACCTTTCGGAGCTGCTGGAGCCGGCGCTCCAGGCGCTCGCCGAGCGTGACGACCTTCTGGTGATCGCCACCACGGGAGGGCGGCCGGTGGAGGAGATCGGGGTGCCGATCCCGGCCAACGCCCGGGTCGCGCCCTTCCTGCCCTTCGACGCGCTGCTGCCGAAGGTCGACCTGTTCGTCACCAATGGCGGCTATGGCAGCGTCTCGATGGCCCTGGCGGCCGGCGTGCCGATCGTCTCGGCCGGCCTCACCGAGGACAAGGCCGAGATCAACGCCCGCGTCGGCTGGTCCGGCGCCGGCCTGAACCTCGCGACCAACACGCCGAGCGCGGCTGCCCTGCGCGGGGCGACCGGAACCGTGCTCGCCGATCCCCGGTTCAGGAAGCGTGCCGCAATGCTGTCGGACGCCCTCGCGGGCCGCGACGCACGGCACGAAATCCTGTCCGCACTGGACGATCTCACCCGGGCCGGGCCGCGCTCCGACAGGAGCCGTCCCGCTCCATCCGCACCGTTGCGCGCGGTACCATCCAACGATGCCGGCTCGCCGGCACGGCACAGGAGAGCGTCATGACCTCGATCCCGATCCGCATCGCGTCTCCCGCCAGCGTCCCGGCCCGCCTGGTCTCCGGCGCCGCGGCCCTTGTGCTGTCGCTCGCCACTGGCACACCGCTGCGCTCGATCCCGCACCTCATGCCGCATCCCGGCGAGCAGGGCGGCCCTTATCTGGGCCTGTGATCCTCTGTCCGTCCCGTCCCGATCCAGGCCTTCGATGACCGAACCTCACGAGACCGGAGCCCGCCCCCTGCGGGTCGTGGTCGATCTCAACCGCTGCCAGGGCTACGCCCAGTGCTGCTACGCCGCGCCCGAGCAGTTCGAGATGCGCGGCCACGAGATCCTGTTCTACGACCCCACCCCGCCCTCCGAAAAGCAGGCCGAGATCGCGCGGGCGGCCCAGGCCTGCCCGGTCCGGGCGATCAGCTTCGATACGGGAGCGAAGGCGTGAGCGCGGATCGCGGCGTCGTCGTGGTCGGCGCCTCGCTCGCGGGACTGCGCGGGGCGGAAGCCCTGCGGCGCGGCGGCTATGCCGGCCCGCTCACCCTCGTCGGCGACGAGCCCTACCAGCCCTACGACCGGCCACCGCTTTCCAAGCACGTGCTCGCCGGTGAGCTGCGCCCCGACGCCACCGCCTTGCCCCACCTCGTCGATCTCGACGCGACCTGGCGGCTCGGCCAGCCGGCGGTCGGACTCGACCGGGCCGCACGCATGCTGCGCCTCGCGGATGGCAGCGCGCTGCCCTACGAAAAACTGCTGATCGCCACCGGCGCCCGGGCGCGGTCCTGGCCGGTCACGGAAAAGACCGGCCCGCTGCCCTCCGGCATCCACACCCTGCGCAGCCGGGACGACGCCGCGGCCCTGCGCGCCGCCCTCGCCGCCGGGCCGAAGCGCGTGCTCATCGTCGGCGCCGGCCTGATCGGCTGCGAGGCGGCCTCTTGCTGCCGCGATCTCGGCCTCGCCGTCACCCTCGCCGATCCGAACCCGACACCGCTCGCGCGCATCCTCGGCAGCCGGATCGGGGGCGTCATCGTCTCCTGCCTCGACACGGCCGGCGTCGACTTCCGGCCCGGCACCCATGTCGACGCGTTCGAGGCCGATGCCGCCGGCCGGGTCTGCCGGGCGCGGCTGAAGCAAGGCGCGGCGATCGAGACGGATTGCGTGATCGTGGCACTCGGCGCGACCCGCGACACCGGCTGGCTGGCCGAGGCCGGCCTGATGGCGGACGAAGGCGGCCTGACCTGCGACGTCGCCTGCCGGGCGCTCGACGCGGACGGGCAGCCTGCCCCCGGCATCTACGCGGCCGGCGACGTCGCGCGCACCCCGAACCCGCTCCATGTCGGCCGGCTCGCGGCCTTCGAGCACTGGGGCAACGCCGTCGCGCAGGCGGGCCACGCCGCCCGCAACATGCTGGCGGCCGAGGACGACCAGCAGGAATACCGGCACCTGCCCGCCTTCTGGTCGAGCCAGTTCGGCATCAACATCAAGGGCGTCGGCCTCGCGGACGGTGCCGACACGGTGGCCGTGATGCAGGGCTCGCGGGCCTCGCGCCGCTTCCTCGCCGTCTACGGGCGCGAGGGGCGTACGATCGCCGCGATCTCCTTCGACCAGGCCCGCTGGCTGCCGGCCTATGCCGAGCGCATCGAGGCCGGCGTCGCCTTCCCGCCGATCCTCGGCGCCACCGACCAGTCGATCAAGGATTTCGGGGTTCCGGATTTTCCCCAGCCCCGTTCGCGTTGAGACACCCCGCCATGTCGCACGACACGCTCTTCGCCGAGGTCACGGACCCGGCCAACCGGGCAGACCCCTACCCGCTCTATGCGCGCCTCCGGGAGACGCCCGTGTCGCGCCAGGGCGACGGCAGCTACGTGGTGAGCACCCACGCGGCGATCCGGGGCCTGATCTTCGATCCGCGCCTGAGCTCGGAAGACCTGCCGCCCTCGCAGCGGCCGCCCACCGGCAACCCGTTCAAGGACTGGATCGTCAACCCGATCAAGAACCGCGTCGTCAACGCGCACCGGCCGCTGATTTTTCGCGATCCACCGGATCACGATACGCTTCGCGCCATCGTCATGGAGCAGTTCACGATCCCCCGAGTCCGCGGCGTCCACCGCGAGGTCGAAGGAATCGTCGAGGACCTGATCGACAAGCTTCAGGGCCGTGACGAGATCTGCCTCGTCGAGGACTTTTCCTATCCGCTCCCGGTGATGGTGATCTGCCGGCTGCTTGGCGTGCCGGAGGAGGACGAGGAGCAGTTCCAGAAATGGGCGACGGTGCTCGCCACGGCCCTGGAGCCGGATTCCCGCGGCGACGAGGAGGCGCGCCACGCCACCGCCACCGCCTTCGACGCGATCTCCGACTACATGCGCGGCCTGATCAAGGAGAAACGCAAGAACCCCGCCGACGACATGCTCAGCGGCCTCGCCAACCCCGAGCCCGGCAAGCCCGCCATGGGCGATTTCGATCTGATCGCCTCGGCGATCCTGCTCCTGGTCGCCGGCCACGAGACCACGGTGAACCTCATCACCAACGGCATGCTGACGCTGATCCGGCATCCCGAGGAGCTGGACAGGCTGCGCCGGGATCCCGAGCGCGCCCCGCGTCTCATCGAGGAGCTGCTGCGCTACGAGCCGCCTGTGCATTTCCGGACCCGCAAGGCGCTCGGCGACATCGACATCGCCGGCACCACCATACCGGCGGGAGCTCCCGTCATCCTGCTCTTCGCCGCCGGCAACCGCGACCCGGCCCGCTTCGCCGATCCGGACCGCTTCGACCCCGATCGCGAGGACAACCAGCATTTCGGCTTCGGCGGCGGCCTGCATTACTGCCTCGGCGCGCCGCTCGCCCGGATCGAGACCGAGATCGCGCTGAACGCCCTCGTGCGCCGCTTCGTCGCCCCGCGCCTGCTGCAAGACCCGCCGCCCTATCGGCCGGGCGCCTCCCTGCGTGGCCCGGAAAAGCTCGGGATCGGGCTCGAGCGCATCGCCTGATTCGACGGCCGGTCCGCCGAACCTCCAGCGCGGCGCCGGCCCCTCCCGCCCTTGCCCCAGTCCTCGTGTGCCGCGCCCGCGACGACGGGAGCGGGCGATCCGGCCGTCCACCCTGTGGACAACGCGCACGGACAAGCTTTCGCCCGGTTTGGGGCGCGCCATGCCGCCTCGCAGCCAACCACAGGAGGCTGATGTGGTGATCCTGAATCCGCTCACGGGCGAACTCGTCGAGCTTCCCGCCCCGCCGCCGAAGCCGCCCTCGCACCGGGTGGTTTGACCCGTCGAGACCGGAACGGGCCGGTTCGCACGGCTCGTTCCGGTTCGCGGCCCCTCACGGGCCGTCGGAGATCCCTTGCCGCAGCCGTTCCGCCACGTCCGCGGCGTAGTCGTCCCAGGTCCGCAGCGGGCGTGCGACCGCTTCCGCCGTGAGGCGTTCGAGCATGGCCGGTTCGGTGGCCAGCCGTATCAGGCCCGCGGCGACGCCGTCGTCGCCGTCCATGTCCGTCATGAGCGTGCCGCCGCCCGGCGCCACCTCCGCCATCGCCGAGCCCGCATGGCAGAGGCAGGGCCGCCCCAGCCAGAGGCTTTCCAGGACGGGCATCCCGAACCCCTCTTCGCAGGACGGGTACACGCTCGCGTGGTGGGCATCATACAGCCCGGCCAGCCGGCCATCCCCGATGCGGCCTTGTGCCGTGGCTCCCGGCGTGACGGCGAGCAGCGCTTCGATCTCGGCGTCGTGGTCGGCGTATCCGGTGCGGCGTCCGATCAGGGTCAGGTGAATCGCCTGCCCGCTCCGGTCCTGTGCCAGCCGCACCGCGCGCAGCAGCCGCGGCAGGTTCTTGCGCGGTTCCCAGGTCGCGACGGTCAGCAGCCGAAGCGGCTCGTCCGGCCGACGCGGCGGGGAGATTTCCCGCACCCGCGGCCGATCCGCGAACTGGCCCGGCAGCGGCACCACCGCGATCGGCGGAACCCTCAGGCCCTCCGCCTCCAGATATGCGCGCAGGTGCCCGGCCACGAGACCGGTCGTCGCGAAGACAAGGTCGGCGCCGGCGAACATGCGGAAGTAGCGCCGGTACACGGCCCGTTCGAGCGGCCCGTAGAGCTGCGCCAGCCGGATGGGGATGAGGTCATGAACGATCGCGGCAGCACGCAGCCCGTGCGCGTGGGCGAGCTGGATCGGATCCGGTCCCTCGCCCAGCATCGACATCGGGATCTCGGGGAGCAGCAGCCATTCCGCTCCCGGGCCTGCCGCGGTCTCGCATACGCGCAACAGCCGGCGCACCGGATCCCAGCCTGTCGCCGCCAGGTCGAAGCCGCGCCGGACGAGCCCGTCGGCGAGACGGCGGGTGACGCGCTGGATGCCGGTCTCGAACGGCTGCGCGTCCGTCGTCTCGCGCCAGTACAGTACCTTCGGTACGGGGCGCGCCTTGTCCTGGCCGATTGGGACGGGGCTACCTTGGAGCATCGCTCGTCTCATGCCGGTGACCGTACCACGCGGCGCCGCCCCCGAGGCGTCGGCCTCGAGGGCGGCCGCCATTAGGCGGCGACCAGGCTCAGGAGCGGAGCGCCACGCATGGTCTCGACGGCGACGGCCGCCTCGGGCGCGACCCAGCGCGGCAAGGCATGGCGCACGAGTTCGATGCGCAGGAACACCGTGCCACGGCAGCCGTCGAACAGGGCCGCCGGAAGCCGGGACCGCCCCGCCGTCCAGCGCCGCACGCCCTCCTCGCAGTCGTGGAAGCCGAGGCAGAGCAGGGGATCGTCGAGTGCGACGGAACGCTTCTCGCCGACGCCGTCGTCGATCGTGATGCCCTGGATGCAGAGGCCCAGACGGCGCGGATCCGGATTGCTCGAGACTTCGCACGGCACGCTGGTCTGCGAGATCAGCCAGACGTTCCTCGCCGAGGCCGGCAGCACGAAGCGGGCGCCGAGGCCGTGCGTGTCGGCGTCGATCCGTTCGCCGTCCACCATCAGGTGCATGTCCGCCCACGGGGCGTCGTCGTGCCGCCAGCCGAGACGTTCGGCGCGAGCCTGGACCTGTCCGCGCACGGCGTCGACCAGCGCGCCTCCGGCGTGGAACGGGCGGCAGAAATCGGCATGCGTGCGTGCGGCGGCGTCGGCATCGGGCGTCGCGTCGAGTGCGACCACGTCGCCGTCCGCGAAGAAGGAGCGGTTGCCCATGTCGAGATAGCTCTCGGCCGGCTGGCCGTTGGCGATCAGGATGTCGTGGCTGTCGAGCTGGACGTGCCAGTAGGTCACCGTCTCGACGTCCTGATGTGTGTAGGGCGGTGACAAAAC